>CAMYJT010000055.1 GCA_947258785.1 uncultured Gammaproteobacteria bacterium | reverse complement strand
GCCATCGTCGGTGCGCGCATCGCCGAAAAGGCCAAAGCAGCCGGCATCGACACGGTCGCTTTTGACCGCTCCGGTTTCCGTTACCACGGTCGTGTAAAGGCACTGGCCGACGCTGCCCGCGAAGCGGGTCTGAAGTTCTAAAGAGACTTAAAGATGGCAAGAAACGAACAGAATCAAGCCGGCGATGACCTCATTGAAAAACTGGTCACCGTCAACCGCGTCGCCAAGGTGGTAAAGGGTGGTCGTCAGTTTGGCTTTACCGCACTGACTGTTGTCGGTGACGGGCAGGGCCAGGTTGGCTTCGGCTACGGCAAGGCACGTGAGGTGCCGATCGCGATCCAGAAGGCGATGCAGGCAGCACGCCGCAACATGATCACGGTCAACCTGAATAACGATACGTTGCAGTACGCCAAGAAGGGCCGCCACGGCGCCACGATGGTCTACATGCAGCCGGCCTCTGAAGGTACGGGCGTCATTGCCGGTGGTGCGATGCGCGCGGTCTTCGAAGCGGCGGGTGTGCGTAACGTACTGGCGAAGAGCTATGGCTCGCGCAACCCGATTAACGTCGTTCGCGCAACGATCAAGGGACTGTCGGAGATTCATTCGCCGCAGGCCATTGCAGCGAAGCGCGGCAAGAAAGTTAAGGAAATCCTCGCCTGAGACTAAGTCCAGGGCGAGGGTCATAGATAAAGAGACACAGAGACAGGATCATGGCGACGCCAAAAGAATTGAAGGTCACGCTGGTTAAGAGCAAGTTCGGGCGGCTGAAGAGCCACAAGGCCTGCGTTGCCGGCCTGGGGTTGAGAAAGATGCACCAGACGGTGACGGTCATCGATACGCCGGAAAATCGCGGCATGATCAATCGCGTTTCGTACCTCCTGTCGGTAGAGGAAGCCTGACATGCGCCTGAATAAAATTTCACCGGGTAACGGTGCCAAGAAAGCGGGTAAACGCCTGGGCCGCGGTCATTCTGCGGGTCAGGGCAAGACCAGCGGTCGCGGGCAAAAGGGTCAGCACGCACGCTCGGGCGGATACCACAAGGTTGGTTTCGAAGGTGGCCAGATGCCGTTGCAGCGACGCTTGCCGAAGGTCGGTTTTCGTTCGCGTATGGCGCGCCTGACGGCCGAGCTGCGTCTGCACGAGCTTGAGATTCCCTCCGCCGACGTAATCGATATTGAAGTGCTGAAAAAGGCGAACCTGGTTCCGGCGCTGAAAGGTCTCGCGGTCACCAAAGGTGCCCGAGTGGATATCGAAAAGGCTGGCGGCAGCATCGAAGCATAGGAAAGCATCGTAGGAGCGCCCCACGGGCGCGACAAACGAACACAGGAAGAATGTAACGTGGCGAAGAAGCCCCAACAAAGTCCGGCTGATCTGGCAAAGACGGCGAGCAAGCTAGGCGAACTGCGAGTTCGCCTGCTGTTTCTCGTTGGCGCGTTGATCGTATACCGCGTTGGCACCTTTATTCCGGTGCCTGGCGTGGACCCGGTTGCGTTGGCTGATTTCTTCGAACAGCAGTCGGGCAACCTGCTCGGCATGTTCAACATGTTCTCCGGTGGTGCGCTTTCACGCTTCGGCATTTTCGCGCTCGGCATCATTCCCTATATTTCCTCGTCCATTATCATGCAGATGGCGAGCCATATCGTCCCGAGCCTGCAGGCCTTGCGCAAAGAAGGTGAATCGGGCCGCCGCCAGATCGTGAAATACACGCGCTACGGAACGGTTGCTCTGGCCAGTTTCCAGTCCGTCGCTGCGGCGTCGTGGTTGTCGAACCAGGCCGGCCTCGTGGTCAACCCGGGCACGGCGTTCCTGATTACGGCGTGCATCACACTGGTTACGGGTACGGTGTTCCTGATGTGGCTGGGCGAACAGATCACGGAACGCGGCATTGGTAACGGCATCTCCATGATCATCCTCGCGAGTATCGTCGCCGGCCTTCCGTCCGCAATTGCCGGGACGGCCGAGTTGGTCCGGAACGGCGAGATGAGTGCCATTACCGCTATCCTGATGCTGATCGGCGGCATCGCGGCGATCATTTTCGTCGTTTACATGGAACGTGCACAGCGCCGTATCACAGTCAACTACGCGCGGCGTCAGCAGGGTCGCAAGATGTTCCAGGCACAGAGCACGCACCTGCCGTTCAAGATCAACATGTCGGGTGTTATCCCGCCGATTTTTGCCTCGAGCATCCTGATGTTCCCGGCGACGATCGCACAGTTTTTTGGACAGGCTGCTGATCCCAACGCCGTGCAGCGCGCGTTGCAGACCATTGGTGCGAACC
>CAMYJT010000054.1 GCA_947258785.1 uncultured Gammaproteobacteria bacterium | reverse complement strand
CCAGCTCAAATTCGTAGTAGTAATACGAATACAAACCACCGATGATCACCCCGGCTGCGATCAGCAGCTTGATGATATCCAGCGCACCGCTTTGACTTGTTTCTGTATGTGTTGTCATGTGCTTGTGGACCAGCCGTTTCATTTGGCAGGCCAGGAGGGAATCGAACCCCCAACCTGCGGTTTTGGAGACCGCCGCTCTGCCAATTGAGCTACTGGCCTATGCTGATCACCTATGTTCCTTATTCAATAACTTTCGCGACGACGCCGGCACCCACGGTGCGGCCACCTTCACGAATCGCAAAGCGCAGGCCGTCTTCCATCGCGATCGGCGCAATCAGGTCCACCACCATCTGCACGTTATCGCCCGGCATCACCATCTCGGTGCCCTCCGGCAGCTCTACCGCACCCGTTACGTCCGTCGTGCGGAAGTAAAACTGCGGCCGATAACCCTTGAAGAACGGCGTATGACGACCACCCTCGTCCTTGGTCAGAATGTATACCTCCGCCTCGAACTTGGTGTGCGGCGTGATCGAACCCGGCTTCGCCAGTACCTGGCCGCGCTCAACCTCTTCACGCTTGGTGCCGCGCAGCAGTACGCCAACGTTGTCGCCCGCCATGCCTTCGTCCAGCAACTTGCGGAACATCTCGACACCCGTGCACACCGTCTTCTCGGTATCCTTGATACCAACAATCTCGATCTCGTCACCCACCCGCACAATGCCGCGCTCAATACGTCCCGTGACCACCGTGCCGCGACCCGAAATCGAGAACACGTCCTCTACCGGCATCAAAAAGTCACCGTCGATCGCACGCTCCGGCTCCGGAATGTAGCTGTCCATCTCCTCAACCAGCTTCAGAACCGACGGAACGCCAATGTCCGAGCCATCGCCCTCAAACGCCTTCAGCGCCGAGCCGGTCACGATCGGCGTGTCATCACCCGGGAACTCGTAGGTCGACAGCAGATCACGGACCTCCATCTCAACCAGTTCCAGCAGCTCCTCGTCATCCACCTGGTCTGCCTTGTTCAGGTACACCACGATGTACGGTACGCCTACCTGGCGTGCCAGCAGGATGTGCTCACGCGTCTGCGGCATCGGCCCGTCCGCCGCACTGACCACCAGGATCGCACCGTCCATCTGCGCCGCGCCCGTGATCATGTTCTTCACGTAGTCCGCGTGACCCGGGCAGTCAACGTGTGCGTAGTGGCGGTTCGGGCTCTCGTACTCCACGTGCGCCGTCGCGATCGTAATACCACGCTCGCGCTCTTCCGGGGCGTTGTCAATCTGGTCGTAAGCCTTGACCTCACCACCGTGCTGCTCCGACATCACCTTCGTCAGCGCCGCCGTCAGCATGGTCTTGCCGTGATCAACGTGACCAATCGTGCCTACGTTTACGTGCGGCTTTGTTCTTTCAAATTTTTGTTTAGACATGAGCTTTTCCCGCTTATCTAATGTGATCGCCCGCATAGCGGGCTCCTACGATACTTCTTCAATCCTCTCTCAGCGTCTGGAGCCCACACCCGGATTTGAACCGGGGACCTCTTCCTTACCAAGGAAGTGCTCTGCCCCTGAGCTATGTGGGCCTCGTTCCAGCAAACGTTCCGCCTTCCAATGGAGCGGGTGATGGGAATCGAACCCACATCATCAGCTTGGAAGGCTGAGGTTCTACCGTTGAACTACACCCGCCATACGCCTTTTTATGGCGTGCAAAAATCCTGACAGTCTCTTTATGAGTCAAACCGTCCGGATTTCAATAAATTCTCTTTGTGTCTTCCCCGCGGCGGGGCTGCAACCCAGTCACGCACCCAGTTCAGATTGTGTCTCGCGGCCTTTTTTTCAAGCACTTAAGGGGTCAGATTAGGATTCGAACCTACGTAGGCATAGCCAGCAGATTTACAGTCTGCCCTCGTTGACCGCTTGAGTACCCCTCCGCGGACACAAGCCGGCTATTGTCTAATCGTCCCAACCAACTGTCAACAACTTAGGCGCCCAATTTTGCGCTTTTTTCGGCCCGGCTGCCGCTCCGCCGCGACGACCTAGGGGTCTTTCAGCGACCAATGCCAGGGCTCGTAGGCGATTCCCCAGGGATTGTCCCTCGGGTAGGTCATCGAAAAGCCGAATTCCACGGCGCGTGACTCAAGCCAGTGAAAGGCATTCGTTGACTCAAACTCCTCGGTCAGTGGCCGGGAGCCTGGCGTGGCGATGTCGACGGCGCGCCCGGTGTGATGTTCGCTGTATCCCGGAGCCGCGTTGACCCTCAGTATCTTGTCGATCGGCTGGCCCGCCTCGATTTTCTTGCGTATCAGGGTCGCCTGGTAATCGATACCGCGAAACCCGGATACGATCAGCAGCTGGATTCCGACCGCATCCGCGGCGGCAACCATTGCCTGCCATTGCCGGGCGGCCTCCGGCGTCAGCCGCTGCATGCGGCTAACCAGGTTGGGCCCGACATCGATCAGCTCGCCCGCCTCCTCGAATACGGGCAGACCCGTACTGCGGCCGTATCCGGCCGGAATGCCGAGTTCCTTGTGAAGTTCGCGTAGCATACGGGGCGCGATTGTCCCATAACATTCCAGTTCACGACCATGAAAGAAGACAAAATCTACGCATCTGAGGAAATCGACGATGCGCCGTTTCGGTTCAATTCCGCTGTCGCCGAGGTTTTTCCCGACATGCTGCGGCGCTCCATCCCAGGATACGCAGCATCGCTGGAGGCGATCGGCTCGCTGGCCGCCCGATACGTCACGCCGGGCACCAGCTGCTATGACCTCGGCTGCTCGCTGGGGGCCGCAACACTGGCCATGCGCCAGGGCATTCGCGCCGCGAACTGCCGGATATTCTCCGTGGACAATTCCATAGCGATGATAGAGCGCTGCAAGAGCATTATTGCCGCAGACCACTCATCGGCCGGCTCGAAGACACCCGTCGAGGTCGCCCTCGGCGATATTCGCGATACCGCGATCACCAACGCCTCCATGGTCGTCCTGAACTACACACTGCAGTTCCTCGGCCTCAACGACCGCGATGAGCTGATCAAGCGCATAGTTGACGGCCTGGTCCCGGGCGGCTTGTTGGTGCTTTCGGAAAAGGTCATCGACGAGGATCCGCACATGCAGGCACTGCTCGTCGACCTGCACCATGAGCACAAGCGGCGCAACGATTACAGCCAACTCGAGATCAGTCGCAAGCGTGCAGCGCTCGAAGATGTCCTCATACCGGAGACTGTCGCCGCCCACCGCGATCGTCTCGCAGCGGCCGGGTTCGCACACAGCGGTGTATGGCTGCGCTACTTCAACTTCGTTTCGATAGTTGCCATCAAGTAGCCATGCTCGATTTCCAGGAACTCTGGCGCTGCACGGCCGACCTGGGCCTGGACTCGTGGCGCGAGCAACTGCAGACAATTATCGTCGAGCGCCTGCAGGATGATGCGCATGGCGACTTTGGGCGATGGCGTCAGACGCTCGAGGAATTGCAGGCGATCGGTACTGAAGATCCGAAGATCCTCAGGAATCTATTGTTATCGCTTGCGCCCTGGCGCAAGGGACCGTTCGACATCGCCGGCGTCAAAATCGATGCCGAGTGGCGGAGCGACATCAAATGGAACCGTCTCAGGAACAAGATTGCACCACTGCAGGAGCGCGCCGTGCTCGATGTCGGATGTGGCAATGGCTACTACGCACTGCAAATGCGTGCCGCAGGCGCGCGCGCGGTGATCGGCATCGACCCGACACTCTTGTACGTATT
>CAMYJT010000053.1 GCA_947258785.1 uncultured Gammaproteobacteria bacterium | reverse complement strand
GGGCTGTAATCCGTGCGCATCCCAGATCCGCTGCACCGTGGCAGAGCTTACCTTGTGGCGGTCCGCCATGGTGCGACAGCTCCAGTGCGTGGCGCCCCGGGGCTTCACATGAAGCGTATCGTGGACAATACGCTTGACCTTCGCGGCGTTAATCTCCCGCTTGCGTCCTCGCCCGGGTCTGATCTCGGTAAGCGAGTCGATGCCTTCGTCTTCAAATCGCTTTCGCCATTCACGCACCGTCACCACGGTCACCCCCACTTCATCAGCGATACGCGTATTGGGCAAGCCTTCGGCCGCATGCAGAATGATTTGGGCTCGCCACACCAGCGCTTGGGGGGTGTTGTGAGCACGCAGCCAGGACTCGAGTCGGCTACGTTCCTGGACGGACAGGTGGAGCGCTTTCGCAGGACGATTCATGGCAACAGTCCCCACGGATTTAACGGTGTGACGCCATGCTATCATCATCTGAATATAATAGATCGTTATTTATGAGACACTACACTAGTTAAACGTACTCGTCACCGGCCACTTTTCGTAAAATTGATACGCTCATTCGCGATTTTGGGTGTCAAATTGGCGTTTTTGGTTCCAGGCCCCGCCCTGTGCCAAGACCTACTGCCGTCTGCGATCGATGAGCGGGCAGGGGTGTCGATTGCGCTTTTTTTCTCTGAGTACTGCAACGGTTGTCACGGAGAGACTGTGCAACATGGGGGTCTCGCATTGCACGCCATTGAGGCTGGCAACATCGATTCTGATAACCTGGAGCAGTGGCGCATGATCGACGAACGTATTCGATTCCACGATATGCCACCAACGCACGCTAAGCAGCCAACATCGTTGGAACGCGAGGGTGTGCTCGACTGGATCCGTGCCGGGTTGTTGCAGACGCAGGGGCCTGGTGCCACGTTCAATTCGAGCTTGCTGTTGCCGGAGTACGGCAACTATGTCGATCACGATGCATTATTCAACGAGTCTGCAGGGCATGTAGTGCCCGGCCCGGGGCGTCTGTGGCGTATCAGACCCGGCACCTATAACGCCGATATGCAAGAAATTGCAGAAGCAGCGCAACTGCCACAACCGTTCGTAATGCGGGCAAATCCGGAAATTCGCGACTTTGCCTCACTGTATTTTGTCGACGAACCGGTGACTGAATTGTTACTTCGTAACGCAGCGCATGTTGTGTCCCTGCAATCAAGTTCGCGGCGTAACGGCGAGGTGTTCGATGTCTTGCAACCCGGTCCTGCACCGGACAGGGGGCGCATGATACGGGCCGTCCGTGCACAGTTTGAAATTGCGCTACGTCGCGCACCTACGGATGATGAGATCGAGCGGTTCCTGGTACTCTGGAAACAGAACATCGCCACCAGCGGGCATCCAATCGGTTCGCGTGCGACGCTCATGGCGGTTCTGATGCAACCCGAAGTACTGTTCCGGATCGAGTTGGGCACAGACGAAACGGATGCTTTGGGTCGGCGACGGTTGTCTCAAATGGAGATCGCCCGGGCGGTGAACTATGCGCTGCGCGACGAATTTGATCCGACAATCCTTGAAGCAGCCAGGCAGGGAGTGTTGGCGACGAAGTCCCAGGTTGTTGTCCAATTGCAGCGGATGCTCGATGTTCCGAATCAAAAAAACCCGCGATTACTGCAATTTTTTCGCGAGTATTTCGGCTACCCACGGGCCGTCGAGGTCTTCAAGGATGCTCCAGCACGCGGTACCCACGACCCCGCCCTTCTCGTCAGCGATCTCGATTTCCTGGTTCGATACATCCTCGATGAGGATCACGATGTTTTACGCCGCCTGTTGACGACCAATAAAGCTTTCGTCAACTGGCGCTTCGATGTGGAACAGGGAAGAGGGTTGCCGGCACGCCGCGAAATCGGATTAGAGACCGTGTACGGTCTGCCGCCCGACTGGAAATGGACCGACCAGCAGCCGATCACGTTGTCCCCGAATCAACGTGCGGGGGTCCTCACCCACCCCGCGTGGCTCGCGGCGTGGTCGGGGAATTTCGACAACGACCCGGTCCGCCGGGGCAAGTGGATCCGTACCAGCCTGCTGGGCGGGTCCGTGCCCGACGTGCCGATCGGCGTCG
>CAMYJT010000052.1 GCA_947258785.1 uncultured Gammaproteobacteria bacterium | reverse complement strand
GTGCCCGTTGAGACCTGATTCCGGTCCCCCAAGCATAAAGCCTGTAACCCGCAGACAAAACCTCCAACACCCGTAACGATAGGGCTGGAATCGCCGTTGACGCCGTGCCCGCTCGTTATTTGTTGAGTCGACTCCGATCGGCCGGTGTACGGCCTGCCAGGCCGGCTGCCATGGGCACTGGAGACGATGGTCCCACGAGTTGTTGCGACCACCTGACCGGGATATCAACTGGACAGCGGATGTCCTTAGTGATCTCATATGCTGATCACACCCATTACGCAATAACGAGATCATTCGTGGTTGATTACCATACCGTGTGATGCCAAAGGAGGCCTATATGTCGGTTAAGAAAAAACTCATGGTATTGGCGGCGGCAGTCGCCGTGGCGGGTCCCTGCTTGATTTCCGTGGTCGAAGCCCAGACCAAGATTCAGTGGTGGCACGCGTTTACCGGGCGGCTCGGCGATCTGCTCGCGCAGCAGGTCAAGGATTACAACGCCTCGCAATCCGAATACGAGGTGGTGGCCACCAACAAGGGAAATTACTCTGAAACCCTGAATGCCGGCATTGCCGCGTTCCGGGCCAAACAACACCCCCACATCCTGCAGGTGTTCGAGGTAGGCACCGCCACCATGATGTCGGCCAAGGGTGCCATCAAGCCGGTGTACGAAGTCATGGCGGAATCGGGAAAACGGTTCGATCCAGGTGGATATCTGGCGGCGGTGGCAGGCTATTACACGACCACCGACGGCAAGATGTTGTCCCTGCCCTACAACAGCTCGACGCCGGTTTTGTACATCAACAAAGATGCGTTGAAATCAGCGGGCCTGGATCCACAGACACGTCCCAAGACCTGGCCGGATGTGGAAAAGATTCTTAAGGCCTTGAAGGCCAAAGGTCACACCTGCCCCTTGACCACCGCCTGGCAGTCGTGGATCCACCTCGAAAACTTCAGCGCCTACCACAATGTGCCGTTCGCCACCAAAGCCAACGGCTTCGGCGGCACTGACACCGAACTGGCGTTCAACGGCCCGCTCCAGGTCAAGCACATCGGTACTCTGGGCCAATGGGTGAAGGACGGATTGTTTGTCTACAGCGGGCGGCGCAACGAGGGCGGCGCGCGGTTCCGTTCCGGCGAATGCGCGCTGTTCACCGAATCTTCCGCCGGGTATGCCGGGGTGAAGAAGGAGGCGAAGTTCGACTTTGGCATCGTCAATCTGCCCTATTGGGAGGCCGAAGGCGCACCGCAGAACACCATTATCGGCGGTGCGTCGCTGTGGGTGATGGCGGGCAAAAACGCTGAGGAGTACAAAGCGGTCGCCGATTTTATGAATTTCCTGTCCTCCTCCGGCATCCAAGCACGCTGGCACCAGGACACCGGCTACCTGCCCATTACTATGGCGGCTTACGAACAGACCAAAAAGGAAGGCTTCTACAACGCCAATCCCGGCACTGACATCGCCATCATTCAAATGACCGGCAAGGCACCGACGGACAGCTCCAAGGGTCTGCGGCTCGGCAGCTTCGACCAGATTCGCGGCATCATCGATGAAGAGCTCGAAGGGGTGTGGGCCGGTAACAAGTCGGCTCAGGCGGCGCTGAACTCGGCGGTCGAGCGCGGCAACAAGCTGTTACGCCGTTTTGAACAATCGATCCGGTAGCGTCTGAGCGGGTCCCGGCCAGCGACCGGTTGCGGCGGCGGCCGGGACAGTGCCGTCGCCAGGCCCGCCCAGCTGTATGGAAAAGCGCGTCACCTTCGGCAGCGGATTTCTGCCCTACCTGCTGGTCCTGCCGCAGCTGGCGATCACCGCGGTGTTCTTTTTGTGGCCGGCAAGCCAGGCAGTGTATCAGTCGGTACAGCTGCCCGATCCCTTCGGCTTGAGCACCACCTTCGTGTGGCTCGACAACTTCAAGTTTCTGCTTTCGGACCAGTATTACCTCGAGTCGTTCCAGACCACCGCGGTGTTCAGTGTCGCCGTAACCCTGCTGTCGATGGGATTGGCGCTGCTGTTCGCGGTGATGGCGGACGGCGTGATCCACGGCGCCGGCACACACAAGACCCTGCGCATCTGGCCGGATGCGGTCGCGCCCGCCATCGCCGGCGTCGTGTGGCTGTTCCGGTTCAATC
>CAMYJT010000051.1 GCA_947258785.1 uncultured Gammaproteobacteria bacterium | reverse complement strand
GATCAGCGTGCGTGCCAGATCGAGCCCAAGGGCGTCGCCGCCGAGCATCACCACCACTCCGCCATCGGGCAAAGCGTCACGCGTTGCCATCGCCACGCGGAATTCGTTGAACTTGTTCATCAGGGGGATGGAGTCGAGCAGTCGTTCGGGGACATAGGCCGCGCCGCCAGTCGCCACCAGCAGCTGGTCGTAGGTCATCACCTCGCGGTGGGCGAGGGTCAGGGTCCGTTTATTGGTGTTGACCTCGGTAACCAGGCTCCTGCGGCGCAGCTTGATTTTTTGTTCTTCATAGTAGGCGGGCGGATGGACCAGGTAGTCGACCCAGTCGCAGCGTCCGCGGAACACGTCCGGCAGGTCATAGCGGTTGTAGAACAACAGCGGTCCGGCGGTGATGACGGTGATCTGACTGCCTGGGTCGCGCTCCCGCAGTACCTGCGCCGCGTGGTCCCCGGCGATGCCGTTGCCGATGATGACATGATGCATGGCGCTGGCCTATCCGAAAAAAACAGAAAAAGGGATCCGTCCCCTTTGTTCATCCACACCTTGGTCTCTTGCAAGGATCCGTAGGTTCCATCCGGCTGGATAGCCACGTCTTTGACCAGCTTAATGCAATCGCGCGGGGCGACATCGATGCAGGCCCGGCAATAGATGCAATTGTCGATGTCGATTTCATAATTGAGATAGCACAGATAACAGCGTTTGGCCTCTTCCAAAGCGGTGTCCTTGTCAAATCCCAACTCCACCTCGGCTTTCATATCGTCAAAGCGGCCGGAAACCGCTTCGGTGGGCATGTGCTGCCGCGGTATGAAATCGAAACGCCGTTCCCTCAGCGGTTCCTCGACTGCCTCGATACGCACCACCTTGCGGCGCCGTTGACGACCCATCAGCCACTCATCGACCTGCAGCGAGATGTCACGGCCGTGGCCCACCGCCTGGATCACCGTCGAAGCGCCGCTGACGAAATCGCCTGCGGCGAACAAGCCCTGCACTGAGGTCATACCGTTGTCGTCGATCTTGACGTTGCCCCATCGGTCCAACGCCACCTTGACGTCGATGTAATCGTTGACGGTCTTCTGACCGATTGCGATCAACAGGGTGTCGCAGGGTTCGATGAACTCGGAACCTTCGATGGGAATCGCCTCGCGCCGGCCGCTGGCGCGCCACGCCCCGAGCCGATTCTGCACGAAGCGCACGCCGGTACCATGGCCCTGATCATCGGTAATCAGCCCCACCGGGGTGCGCAGACCCCGGATGGCGACGCCTTCGCGTTTGGCCTCCAGGATCTCTTCCTCCATCACCGGGATGTACTTCTCGGTGGTGCGCAGATGGATGGTGACGTCCTCGGCCCCGAGCCGCTTGGCAACGCGCGCGCAATCGAGCGCAGTGAAACCGGCGCCGACCACGGCCACGCGCTTGCCCACGGTCTTGGCCACGCCGCGATGCAGGTCGAGCAGAAAGTCGAGGCCGTACTCGGCATTGGGCACCTCGGCCACGATATCGCGGTCTTCTTCCAGGTCGCGCAGCGGCAGCGCGATGGCGGCCATGCAGCCGGTGGTCAACAACACCGCATCGAATTGCTCGCGAAGTTGTGACAGCTTGATGTCGTGATCGTCGTTCCCGACCGTGACTCCGGTCTCGAGCGTGACACCCATGCGCGTGGTGTTGTGCACCTCGACATCGAGGGTCTCCCGCGGCAGACGGAATTCCGGAATCCCGTAGCGCAACATGCCGCCGAGTCGGGTTTCGCGTTCGTAAATCGTCACGGCGTGGCCCAGCAGCGACAGGTCGTGAGCGGCCGCAAGCCCGGCGGGGCCACCGCCGATAATGGCGACGGTTTTCCCCGATGGGGCATATAGATCTTCGCTGATGCGATGGCCCTCGGTCTTGAGGTCCGCCGCGGCGCGCTTCAGGTGACAGATATTGACCGGTTCGCCGTTACCCGGCCACCCGTGGCGGCACACCGGCTCGCACGGGCGGCTGCAGATCCGGCCCAACACCCCCGGCAACACGTTGGCGATACGGTTGAGCTCGTACGATCGTCCGTAGCGATTTTCGACGATCATGCGGATATAGGCTGGGATGTTGGTATCGGCGGGACACGCCGTTTGGCAGGGGACATTCTCCCTCACCCAACCCATGTCCCGGGGATCCGTGGAGTAGCGAACCGTGGTCTCGACCCGCCGGCCAAACACGTTCGGCTTAGAGAAATCCTCTCCCTCGTCGACGTGGATTTTCCAAATTTTCTCGCTGCTCATGGTGTTGACCACCCCCGTGGCCAAAAAATGAGATGATAATTTTTCCTGATCCTAAGATAAAGCCAAATTAACACCCCATTCACTGCAATTTACAATTCCTGGACAATTCCGGGGACAGTTCACTTAATTGTGGATAACTCCGTCGCAATTCCTAATTTCAGGAACAGTTCACTTGGTTGTGGACGAGTCCTGGGGCGCTTTAGTGCATAAAAAAAAGACAATCCGTGGCGGCGGGAGTTCAGCGCGCACGACAGGCCGTGTTCGATTTGCCCGTGCGTCAAAAGCCGGCCGGTGGCGCTCGTGGGCCCGTCAGCCGGAATCGGTGCCTGCGGGATCGGGCCAGTCGCGCGGTGTCCGCAGTGGCACCGATACGGGATACAATAAGGTGTTTGCTCGATGGGATCACGCGCCGCCGTGGGCGGATGATCGATAGGCACAATCAATGAATACCTCGGAGGTGATTGCGAAGTTTTTGTCGCAGGCGGGGATCGGCCAGGTATTCGGCTATCCGGGCGAGACCAACGTTGACCTCATCGAGGG
>CAMYJT010000050.1 GCA_947258785.1 uncultured Gammaproteobacteria bacterium | reverse complement strand
GTACCGTAAACGGAGCACGGCACGAGCAACCGCGAATAGAGAAAAACACACTCCCTTGTCCCCGCACCGCAGGGGAACAGCGCTACCACCATAACTGATTGTTATCGAGACGAAGTCCTACAGCGTCTGAATCTTAAAATCGGTCACTACAGTGATTTAGTCACAACAATTTCGCCTATCTCCCCAATATTTCACCCAAACGGGTGAAGAAACTTCTCCTGCAAGAACGTACGCTCTCGAAAAACCGGGCCGGAACGCCGCGTTACGGGTGGAACCCGGTCCAAGACGAGCAATCGGTACAAAAAGATTCACAGGGATCCCAAGGGGAGGAGCACCATCATGCGGTTCAAAGATTGGCTGCAACAACGTCGCCTGCTGTTGTCCGCCCTGTTTTTTATCTTTGCCGGTCTCGCCTCGCTGCCCACACCATCGTTCGCGTACGCCGTCGGCGCCGTCAATGGCGCCTTCGAAGTCACCGCCGACGGCCAGGCCGCGTTCTCGGTCAAGATCGAGGTTCGGCCGGGCGTTAACGGATTGACTCCGCAGTTGTCGATTGGCTACCTCAGCGGCGGCGGCAACGGTTTGCTGGGTGTGGGCGGACAACTCCATGGGCTGTCGTCGATAACACGTTGCAGTCGAACCAATGCGCAAGATGGGGTGGCAGGTGGTGTGCGCCACAATGTCGATGATCGGTTTTGCCTCGATGGTCAACGGCTGATGCTGGTCAGCGGCATCCACGGCGCCCATGGCTCCGAATACCGCACCGAGATCGAGTCATTTCAGCAAATCATCGCCAACGGCTCGGTGGCTTACCCAAGCGGCGGTACCGGTGCCGAGTCATTCACGGTCATCACCAAAGCGGGTGGTCGCATCTATTACGGCGCCACCGCCGACTCCCAGATCAAACATCCGGAGACCGGCGTTGTACACCGCTGGTGGATCAGCCAAACCCGGGATGTGCACGGTAACAGCATCGATTATCAGTACGCGGACTACACCGACGCGGCTGATATCGGGGTGGCGGAAACCGAGCGGGTGCCGGCAACAATTCTTTATGGGCGTAATGACACGCAGGGTATTGGCCACAGCTTGGCAGTTGAATTCGAATACGAGGCCCGACCGGATCCAATTCGCGCATTCGCCAACGGCATTGCGCTTCGCGTCGCCAAGCGACTCACCAATATCAGGACCTATGCCGGTACGTCTTTGGTGCGGGATTACCGAATTGGCTATGACGAATCATCCGCAACCGGGTTGTCGCGCATGGTCTCGCTGACTGAGTGCACGGGAGACGGTGCTACCTGCCTGCCGCCGACAACATTCGCCTGGCTGGATGCGGCCGTGCAATGGAACCAGGGTTCGCACCCGCCGCCCGACAATCTGACCGACGATAGTGGACGCCCGCGCGGAATGCTCACAGACATCAACAATGACGGGTACGTCGATTGGGTTACGGCGGTTCGCGACGAAGACGGCATGGACGCATTGCGTGCGTGGCTGAACTCAGAAACCGGCTGGAACCGCAGCGCTGCGTACGCTCCGCCATCTCCACTTACCGGTTACGACTTGAGTCGCGATGGGTTATCTCTGGGGGACATGGCGGACCTTAATGGCGATGGACTGCCGGACTGGATACTTTCGTATTCCGAAAACGGTGTTCGCACGCAAAGTGTATGGCTAAACACCGGAGACGGTTGGGCCCACAACCCCGGATTTGTCCTGCCGCTGCCCCTGACCGAAATCGACCCCACGTCCCAGGGTGTGCCTCTCGCGCAACTGATCGATGTGGATGGAGATGCTTTGGTCGACGTGGTGGCTGCAACGCGCATGCCGGACGGCCGGGTCATACTCGGCGCGTGGCGCAACACAGGAAACGGTTGGATCGCCGCTCCAGGGTTCAGTCCACCTGACGTCCAGTACGATTATGCGGCGGGCATCGCAAGCGGCACCGTTAACGGCCGCTCTGCCGATGTAAACGGCGACGGGCTTCCCGATTGGGTGACCTCGGTTCAGTTCGCCGACGGCAGCGAGGCGGCCAATACCTGGATCAACACCGGTTCGGGCTGGCGGCAGGATGTTGACTACGCGTTACCCACCGCGTTGCTGTCATACGTGGACGACGCAGACGGCCGGGCGCTCGCCGATCTGGTCGACGTTAACGGGGACGGCCTGCCGGACCTTATCAGTGCCTATCAGATTGGGGCGGCACAAACGCGTCATGCTTGGCTGAACACCGGCGCCGGTTGGCTGTACAGCGCCGACTATCGGCCTGCCACTATCGGTGTCGATTACAGCAATGGATACACGAACGTATACGGGAGTTTCATTGATGTTA
>CAMYJT010000049.1 GCA_947258785.1 uncultured Gammaproteobacteria bacterium | reverse complement strand
CGATGAGCTGCTGGAGCTTTGGCAGGGCTGGCGCGAGGTTTCAGTGCCGATGCGCGACAAGTACGCGCGCTACGTCGAGCTTGCAAACGAAGGTGCATCGGAAATCGGCCACAGCGATCTCGGCGCGATGTGGCGCTCCGGTTACGACATGACGCCCGATGATTTTCGACAGGAATCTGAGCGTCTCTGGTCGCAGGTCGAGCCGCTTTACGAAGAACTGCATTGTCACGTTCGGGCGAAACTCGGTGAGGTCTACGGCGAAGACAAGGTTTCGCAGGACGGACCGATCCCTGCACACCTGCTGGGCAACATGTGGGCGCAGCAATGGGGCTTCATCTACGATTTGTTGGAACCGTATCCCGGCGTCTCCGACCTCGATGTCGATAGCACGCTGAAAACCAAAGATTACTCGCCACAGGAAATGGTTCGCTCGGCCGAGAATTTCTATGTCTCGCTCGGCATGCCGCGACTGCCCGATACGTTCTGGGAGCGCTCGATGTTCTCGAAACCGGCCGACCGTGATGTTGTCTGTCATGCCAGCGCCTGGACCATGGATACCGAGGACGACCTGCGCATCAAGATGTGCATCAAGCAAACCTATGAAGAGTTACGCGTGATCTATCACGAACTCGGCCACAACTATTACCAGTGGGCATACAAGAACCAACCGGTGCTCTTCCAGGACGGCGCACACGATGGTTTTCATGAGGGGATCGGCGACACCATCACCTTGTCGATGACACCGGAGTATCTCGCCGAAGTCGGTCTGGTCGCATCGGCCGAGCAGTCACAACAGGCAATCATCAATCGGCAGATGCAACAGGCCCTCGATAAAATCGCGTTCTTGCCGTTCGGCAAGCTCATCGACGAATGGCGCTGGGCTGTTTTTGCGGGCGAAATTACGCCCGAGAACTACAACCAGGCGTGGTGGGACATGCGCACGAAATACCAGGGCATTGCCCCTGCCGTCGCCCGCAGCGAAGCGGCGCCGAGTGGACGAAAAACGCCGCCGGGGACAAACCAAGCGCCTGCGCACGCGGGTGGGTGCCGAGCCTTAAGCACCGCGAATCCGGTGTTCGAACAAAGCGGCGGGAGCGCCTTGGTGTACCCTACGGGCCGGCGTATAGTCAGTTCTTGCCCACAAATACGACCAGCGATGGAGGAACCGGCAATGGCGACCAATGACCGATGTGTGACCATCCAGCCCTATTTTGCCGTGAAACAGGGCGAAATGAATAACGTCAGACCCTATTTGGAGAAATTTGTCGAATTGACCCGCACGGAAAAGGACTGCCTGTACTATGGCTTCAGCATTTGCGGCGACAAGATACACTGCCGCGAGGGTTATGCGAGCGCGGAAGGCGCCCTCACCCATCTGGACAATGTAGGCGCCTTGCTGCAGGAGGTCCTGGGGTCAGGCATGATGGAGCTCACGGACCTGCAGATTCACGGACCGGAACCCGAGCTGGCGAAGATGCGTGAACCGCTGGCGGATTTAAACCCGAGTTACTGGGTGCTGGAATACGGTTTCCGCAGCTGACCCGGAGCCGCGTCACGCGGCGCAGGACCCCGCTCGTCACGTGAGTTTGCGTACGATCTCCCGCAACCGCTGCGCGAACTGCGCCTGCGTCCAGCCGGCGTGCCTTGCGCGACCTTTGCGGGACAGTTCCGCACACAACGCATCATCGGTCCACAAACGATACATCGCTTCCGCGATCGCGGCGACGGAGTTTGGGTCAAACAGCAAACCGGCGCCGCCCAACTGCTCGGGCATCGCATAAATATCCGACGCCGCCACCGGGCATCCCAATGACATCGCCTCTAGGGGTGGTATGTTCGTCGGGCCGAAAAACGTGGGCATGATCAACGCCCGCGCTTTGCGATAGATTTCTGCAATTTGTTGGTCGGAGACATAACCTAGGATGTGGATGTGTCCGCCGAGTTCAAGGTCGTCGATCAGTTTCTTGACGCGCGCATAGTTATTTTTCCTGGAGCCGACCAGCACCAACTGTATGTCGGGACACTTGTCCACCAGGTCCGCCAATGCACGAACCAGGCGCGCATGGTTCTTGTGCGCCCAGAACTGAGCCGGATAAAACAAGAACTTTTCCGGCACATCGAGCTGGGCGCCGGCGTCGTTACTGAGCCCCTGAAGATGGGGCGGCGCGGTGAAAGGCAGCACATGGATCCGGTCGGCTTCGACGCCGTAAGACTCCACGACCTGCCGCCCACCAACCTCCGAATCCACCAGCAGGCCCGCGGCGCTGCCGCAGATCTTTCGGTAGTGGCTGTCGCGCCGGAAATGCTTGAACCCACGGGATACCTCCGGAAATCGCCGCTCGTAGCGGTG
>CAMYJT010000048.1 GCA_947258785.1 uncultured Gammaproteobacteria bacterium | reverse complement strand
CGCGGTGGTCAGCGTGCCCGTGATCACCACGTCGCCGTCCGGCTGAAACTCATGCACGTTGTTGCTGGCGGTGGTGCCGAAAATCAGCTGGCCGCCGGTGACGTGCCGGACACGCCAGGTATCGGTCGGCGACGTGAGGTGCTTGAGGCCGAACTCCAGGTTGCCGTTACGCTCCAGCAAGAAGACGCTGGATCCACCGCCCCCGCTGTTGACGTGCAAGGTGGCGTCCGGCGCAGAGTCGTTGATTCCGACGCGGTCGTTGCTGTCGAGATAAAGCAAATTGCTGGGGCTGCCGGGCTCGATGCGGAACGGCAGGGTGGAGCCGTTGGTCGCATCGCGAATGAAGAAATTGGCCTCGTTACCGGCCAGGTCCCAGGTCTGGGGCGTGAAGCCCGAGGAGCCGTCCTGTTCCAGGCGCACCGTCGGGGTGTTGCCGTCCTTGCAGTGTATACAGGCCACCGGGTTATTGGTGCCGAGACCAAGTTGACCGCTGTCTTCCAGGTACATTGCGTTAGTCGGCGCGCCGGCTTCGATGGTAAACGGCGTGCCGGAGCTCGGCGAGATCGCGTCGATGGAGAACTTGTTGGCGCCACCGTTGCTGGAATCGTTGAAAGTGATCTGCCAATCCTGGGTCGGGAAGCTCGCGCTGCTACTGGTGTCCTGGGCCTTGATACGCAGGTTGTTCTCTTTCAACCGTAGGGTGTCGAAGCCGAAGGACTCGCCATTGACACAGTCGAAGCCGACACAGATGCTGCCGTCCACGATCAGATCGTCGAGTATCACCTGATCCGCGTGCGAATTGGTAAGCGCGAATAGCGCGATTACGGCGATCCCAAGCCTTGCCCTTATTGCTGTTTTCATCGTCATCCTCCTCGGGTGGTTAGGTCCCAGTCGAGACAGTCCCCTGACTCTGTGACAAGCGAATCTGCACTCTTGCCGAAATACCGGCGAATTTTACTCCGTAATATCGCCCCGCACCAGCTCCCCATTTTGAATGCGGAAATGGCCGGCTTGGCGGTTGGCGTTGGCCTGCTGCTCGGTGGGCAAATACCCCTCCCGCCGCAGCTTTTTAATCAAGGCGCGTTCCGCTTTGATATCCCCGGATTCGCGCACCGCCGCCATCTGTTGCCGTACGTAAGGATCGATCGTGGGCGCCGTCACTGCCTCCCAAGTATAGACCCCGTCCGGTAGATTATGACTCAAACTCACCGGTTCGCCACTGCCAAATTTTTGACTAATTTCGATGCCGTCGCCCCCGGCAACGCGTAAGGCCACGTTGTCATACTGGATCGGCACTTCGCCCCGGGGTTCGAAGGTCAGGAGATTCGCGTTACCGGTGACGGCAATGGCCGGCATCTCGTTTTCCGTCGCGCCCTGGGCTTCGCTTGCGGCGTAAGGTTCGGTCATCTCCTCCGACCCAGCCGACTCTCCGTCGGCCGCATCCGAGTGCTGATGAATTGAAGGTTCCGCCCCAGCGGATTCGGTCGGCGCGCCGCTCTCGGTCGTTCCGAACGGGTTCGTCGGACCGGTTGTGTCCGTCAATGGCGCTTTATCTGCCGGAGCGCTGGGTGCTGACGATCCGTCGACAGCACCCGCCGTCTTGTGCTCGTCACCCGTCTTGTTGCAACCGGTAGTCGCCGTCATGACGCCAAGGGAGGTGAAAAGAATGATGGCATGCAATCTGTTCATGTTAATTAACTCGCACATTAGATCAAATGGGTTACCAGATTATTTCAGTTTAACCAAAGCTTCCGGTTTCGGCTCGCCCAGTTTCAGACCGTGCAGTGCTTGTGCTGGCGGACTCACGCTGTGATAGCGATCGCCGGCGGGCTTGTCCAGCCGGCTGACGGCGCCGTTGGCCCAGCGCACCTCCACCGCATCCACCTTGTCCGTCGCACCGAGGCCGAAATGCACGGTCGCCGAGTGCTGGGTCGAAAACGAGTCGCCGGTAACCACTTTGGTCATCTGGGTACCGCTGGGCCCGGTGACCGTGACCGTGGCGCCGATGGGCGAGAGACCGGGGTGATCGCGCAGTCGCACCCCCACCCAATGCCCGGCCTGGGCCAGGACGTTGCGGTAGATGTGCAGCGCGTACTGGTTCTGATCGAGACCTTGGGTCTTGAACTCCACCACCATGAGATCCACACGCCCGTCCGCGTCCAGATCGTCGGCGACTACGCCGCGGCCGTCGTATTCGAAGGCGGCGCCCATGAGGTACGCGACGTTGGTGAAGGCCCCGCCAGCCCGGTTCATCAACAGCACCTTGTGCTCGTAGCCATTCCAGGAGATATCCGCCTGGCGAAGCTCGGTGGTCGCGTCCTGGAACAGCATGTTGCGGGCCAGGTCCTCCTTGCCTTCGTCGTAGATGTCGTGACGCCAGAACGTGGAGCAATAATCCTGGCTGCTGCGGCCACTGTAGTGGCCGTTGGCGACGAAGATGTCCTTGTCGCCGTCGTTAT
>CAMYJT010000047.1 GCA_947258785.1 uncultured Gammaproteobacteria bacterium | reverse complement strand
GATGCCAAGAAACGCCTGCTTGTAACGGCTGATGATGTCCCGCCAGGCAAGGACAGCCAGCAGCTCCCGATAGGCAAACAGGTCTTTTACGACGCGAATCATTGCGATATAACCTCGCTTAGAAACCACTCGACCCGAGGAGGCAGAATCTCCTCAAGAAGTGGGGATCTTTTCAGTCGTTTCGCCAAAGCGCGCTCGTGTCGCCAATGCCGGTCCTTGACGCGGTACAGTCTTCCTTTCTTGGTTTGCCGCTGACCAAACCGCTCTCCCGCCTCGAGCCGCGTGAGGAAATCTGCATAGACCTGTGCGCCGTATTGCACCGCACGCCAAAAAAGCGTCAGCTCATCGTCTCCGGGCCGGACCTCGGGGCACACGTGAGCGATCAATTGACCAGTGTCGATACCGGCATCAATAAAGTGTAAAGTACATCCTACTTTTTCGGGTTCACTGTTGTACAACGCCCAGAAGGTGCAGTCCGCTCCGCGGTACTCGGGAGACAACCCCCCATGCAAATTGACCATACCCAGACGCCCCTTGCCCAGCAGCGGGGGCTTGATCAAGGAGGTGCCAAACACGGTGATCACGTCCGGTTGTTGTTGATCGGCGAGTTCGGCGACCTTGAATTCATTGACGTGTGCGACTTGTATCGCCAGATCGTTTCGCTCGAACCGGGGCGCGCTGTTCTCGAAGAAGAAGATTGCCTCCTTGTTACCTGCATAGCGCCTTCGATCGTGAAGCCATCGGGAGCTCTTGCTCAAAAGCTGCTTGGGCTGTAAGACTCTGCGGAGTTTCTTGGCGGTCCATCTGGTACCCGTCTCCTGCACGATTGCGACCGGACGCGCCGCCCGGCACAAGCAATTCGCCACATACATGTGACGCGGCGCCGGTCCGCACAGGATCATGATCGACAGTTCAGCCACCGGCGGCTATTTCTGTTGAACGTGCCGGCCGGCGAGCTTCGCCCGGGATTGCGATGCCCGGCGATTCCATCATCAAGGCGTCGGCAAAAAACTTCACCGCCCAGTCGGGAAACTCGAACATGGAGTAGCGTCCCCAGATCGGGAAGGAACCGGCCAGGCCACCATCCTCCGGCGCTCCCGTGCCCGTAATCCTCTCACGCCGCTTGAGATATTGTAATGCTCGGCCGATGTGAGCGTCCAAATCTTGCTCGCCCAACACTTGTTGTAGCCGCTGCCAAATCAACACTATTTGCGCCAGGCCGGTGAGGCAACAATAAGTCGATTGCGGCACCCAGCCGTCGCCGTACGTCCCGGCCAGCCACCCGTCGCTTCGCTGCGCCGTGGCCAGTGCGTGCGCTGCTCTCTTTCCTGACACCACCAAACGCTCGTCTTCCAGCAACCAACCGCTCTCCAGCAGGCCGCGGATCGCATAGGCAATCGTATGCGTAAACGGCGGTCGATGCGGTACGAAGCCGTTGTTCATAAACCAGCCACTTTGTGTCTGCTGCGTCAGCGCCCACTCGAGATTTTTCATTGCGGCCCGTTTCAGGCCGATCTCGTTGGCCAACAGTGCGGTACGCAGCAGCGCCCACGCCGCACGCGTGTTGTAGGTATGCGGTATCCCGTTGTGCACATTACGCCGCCAGCAACCATCGTCATCCTGCGATGCCGCCATCCACTCCCCGGCACGAACCGCCGCCTCCAGACAGTCATCCCGGTCGAGCCCGACGTAACCCGCGATCATGCCGTGAACGATCTGACCGGTATTGAAGATCACCGGTCGGCTGCCGGCCTCGCCGAAATGCCCGGGGAACGACCCGTCCGGATTCTGTATCGACAGTTCCCAGTCCACGATGCGCTCGGCGCGGTGCCGCAGGTCAGGACGTTTCAGGACCTCGGCGGCGGCGAGAAAGGTTTCAATGATGTAACCGCTGGTCTCCGGGTAGCTGGGCAGCCAGCCGTCCTCGAAGCTCCAGCCCGCCGACACTCCCCCGGCGTCTGGCTGTCCGTCGCGCTTATCCTGGGCCCGGCACAACCAGTCGATGGCGGCGTTCAGGTGCGTGGCAGTATCGCGTTCCGGTCCGACCGACACCTGGGTCAAATCAGCGAGGATCAACCGCGCATGCCGGGGGTGCCACAGGCGATAGCGCAACGGCGCACCGAGCAGTTTGGATACGGTCAATTTGCGATCTGCTCCGCTTTGTTGAGGTCGCCCGGCAACGGCACGCGGCTCACGACGTGACGATGCTTGCCGGAGGCCTCGGATTCGATGTTGTCGACAAGGTGCAGGGTGATGCGCACGTCCTTACCCAGGCGATCCTGCAGCCCGTCAACGATTTTGGTTTTCGCCGCTTCACTCCATCGCGAGTTGGAGACGACAAATACCTCGACGTCACGGACGGTATTTTGGATGAACCTGAATTCTCGTACGCCCTCCACCGCGCGCAGCACGTAGATCACCGCCAGCGCGTGCATGATGGTCCCGTCGGCACGGACCACGAAATCAGTGGTGCGCCCCAGGA
>CAMYJT010000046.1 GCA_947258785.1 uncultured Gammaproteobacteria bacterium | reverse complement strand
CGTAAACGACGCCGTTACAAGGCGCAAGGCACCGAGCTGGTCGCCGCTCAGCAACCCAACGAGCTCTGGTGTGCCGACTACAAAGGCGAGTTCATGCTTGGCAATCGCCAGTACTGCTACCCACTCACGATCTCTGACTACCGCTCTCGCTTTCTCATTGCCTGCGAAGGCGTGAAGTCCACCAAGTCCGACTTCGCCTTCACCATTTTCGAAAGAGCTTTCAAGGACTTCGGCTTGCCTGAGGCGATCCGTACAGACAACGGTGTTCCGTTCGCCTCTGGCAACGCACTCTTTGGCCTCACCCGGCTGGCCGTCTGGTGGCTACGCCTCGGCATCAGCCTGCAGCGCATCAAGCCCGGTCATCCCGAGCAGAACGGTCGCCATGAACGTATGCACCTGACCCTCAAACAGGAAGCCACCAAGCCGGCCGCCTTCAACTTCCTGCAGCAGCAGGAGCGCTTCGATGACTTCATCGGGGTTTACAACAATGAGCGGCCGCACCAGGCGCTCGGCGGCGCTTATCCGGGCGATCTGTATACACCCTCAGCGCGTGTCTACGAGCCGCCCGGAGAGCCTGACTACCCATTCCATGATCGTGCCATCCGTGTCACCAGCTGCGGTCGCATCTGTATCCACCGACGCAAAATCAACCTCTCGACCGCGCTCGCCGGCCAGACCGTCGGGGTTACAGAGGTCGAGGACCAGATCTGGCGGGTCAGCTTCTTGGACTATGATCTGGGATACTTCGATAATGAAAGGGGCCGGGTGGAACCCGGCCCCAATCCGTTCGTACCGGACAAAGTGTTAACCATGTGTCCGGAATAAGGTGTAAACCATGTGACCGGAATACACCCAGGAAAGTCGTCTTCCCCGGCCGGAAAGGAACCACCGACCCATGTGCTCGGTCCCGGACGCCCGGTCGAATCGACGAAATCCGCCATGGCGTCTTCCCAACTGACAACCTGGTCGTCGCGGCGGAACTCGTGTTCCCAAAGGTCGCGGCGTTTGTACCCACCCGCGTTCACAAACTTCCTGAATTCCCGATTGGTAACTTCATAGCGCCCGATACGAAAGTCGGCGAGCTGGACCACATTGCCGTCGATTGCCAGCTGTTTACCCGGAACGCGCGTGAAAGACTTTGGTGCCTCGGCCGAGGGCTCCAGGACAACGTCATACGGCGGCACCAAATACCGAAGGCTGTCCCAATCCGAAAAGGGAGATATCGTGTGCGTCCCTGCATGCGCACCGCCGAAGGTCCGGATCAGGTCGTCATGACCGTCCAGCTCGAAGCGGAACAACGAATATCGACGGGGAACGCGTGCTTCTTGAAGCGGCGTTTCACCGAGCCGAACCCACGGCCCCGCGGGGTCGTCATATGCCCGCCGGAATACCGTGGCGCCGGGAGGCTCAGAGGATATGGAGACGCGCCACGTGAACCGGTTCCAGTAAGGCTCCAGTAAATCGGTGTCAGGCAACCGGTCGCGAATCTCCAGCGAAAGGGCGTAAGCTCGCTCCATATCATTTTCGGCCAGACTTTGTTCAATCAGCGGGAGCGCAATATTCTTTGCCCATCGCACGTCCGCGCCGGACAGCCAGTAGGCACCGAGGCCGATTCCGACAACCAAAAACAACCCGGTCGCGATGACTCCAGCGCGAGCACGATTGGACTGACTGGTGCGATCAGCAGGGCCGGTTGCCGAATCGCGCTTGATCCCGTCCGGCGTTACCTCGAAGGCCCACGCCAGTACCAGCGCCGGTACGAACCCCATGGCGAGCAGAAACACCACGAGTTTGGGCGCCCAGTCCGGCAGGGACAGCATCGACGACAGTACGTCAGCAACCTGGAGCACCAGCCAAGCTGCCACGACGTAAGCCACCAGGACCCGGATGACCTTGCGTCGTTTCAGCTCTGCGTAGAATCCTGCCAAGTCCAGCCCCCACCGGCATGAATACCTCACTGTAACCCGTGAACGTTCAATTTTCGACGAGTCGAGACCGCGCCCGGGCTGCTTGCTGCGGCTTACTGATGCAGGTTGATGAAGCGGCTGTGCATTTTCACTTGAACGGATACTGCGCAGTATTTGCGTGAGTCAGCTATGCATCATTGCGCACTGTGATGCATATTGAGCAACGGACGCCCCGGTGACTGGTTGAAAAATATGGCCAGAATCAATCACCTGGCGTTCTGAAAATCCGCGTGTCGGCAGTTCGATCTTGTGCTGCGCAGGATGCGCGAATGCCGCGGAGGCCATGGACGGCCGAGAGCGGCCCCCTGGCCACCATCCAAATCAGATGCAGGCTGGCCTGCTATCCTAGGCCGCCGGCTTCTTCGATGAACGAAATCACTTTAGCGACATTCGTTCCATCTTTCAGATTTGTGAACTCGAACGGGCGATCGCTTCGCATCTTTCGGGCATCGCGTTCCATTATCCCAAGGTCGGCACCGACCAGGGGTGCGAGGTCGATCTTGTTGATGACAAGCAGGTCGGACCGCGTGATACCGGGGCCGCCTTTTCGGGGGATCTTGTCGCCAGCCGATACATCGATGACGTAGATAGTGATATCGGCTAGCTCGGGTGAAAACGTGGCGGCGAGGTTGTCGCCTCCCGATTCGATGAT
>CAMYJT010000045.1 GCA_947258785.1 uncultured Gammaproteobacteria bacterium | reverse complement strand
GTTGTTGTCGTCAAAGGACTTTAGGTAGCGCAGACCAATTTTCTGTTGATCGATGGCCTCACCGGCGTTGAACAGGACGTTGCGATCGCGGGCCTGCTTGGGGTCGGCGGCGGTTTGCGACGCAGTGATGCCGCCGGGGTCTTGGGCCGTCGGCGAATCGAACAGGTTCAATACTGCGGTCAGCTCCGACGCGTCGTCGAAGTGATACCGGAAGCGGCTGTTGAAGACTTTGTTTTCGACCCGACTGTGGTCACGGAAGCCGTCGTAGTCGAGGTAAGAGGCGCTAACGAGATAATCGGACCGTTCGTTGCGGGCTCCCGCTTTCGCCTGGTATTTTTGATATCCGTCCTCACCCCAGGCCGCCCGACCTTCCGCGAAGGGCTCTTCCGGTGGTTCCTCGGTGGTGATATTGATCACTCCACCGGAGGCGTTTCCGTACAAGGATGAGACCGCGCCCCGCAAAACGTCGATCCCTCCAGCCGAGCCAATATCGATGCTGTCAATCTGGCCTTGACCGTCTGGTAGGGTGTTGGGAATGCCGTCCACCAGTATCTTTACGCCGCGAATACCAAAGTTGCCCCGGGCCCCGAAACCACGTATGGAAACGCGCAAGTCCTGGGCGAAATTGTAGCGATTCTGAATGAACACGCCGGGAATCCTGACCATGGACTCGTCCAATCCCAGTTGTTGTCGACCGAGTTGGATCTCATTTTTGCCGACTACGCCAACCGCGACAGGTATCTCAAAGGCGGTTCGCTCCGCGCGGGTAGCCTCAACTACAATCTCTTCAGTTACGTCTTTGCCCGCTTGGCTCAGAGCGGTACATGGCCCCAGGAGAAAGGCGCCGGCCATCAGACCTGCCGCGCTACGACGAACGCGCTGGTGCAAACTTGTGTTCGTGTAAAGTTGCTTATTTTTTTTGAACATCAAAGACGGCCGCCATGTGGTGCTGCAGCAAAAACGACACTCCCTGCGGTTACTATGCCATGCTGTCATTATCACCATCAATCCATATCAGGTGTCGAGCCGTCCGTTGTGCCTACAACAATAGGTGTGTGGCTTCGCTCGGTCGGTTAAAAAACATTTTAGATCTTTGCCGGAATGCGGTGCAAGGCCGTCACGATACGTGAGCGTTGAAACCCACAGCTTGTGTGTTTGCCAGATAGGCCTCCATGAGCCGGGTCGGATCCGCCTTGAGCTTTTGTTTCCATTGTCCCAGCTTGATCTTTCCCTGAATCAATCCCCGCAGAACACCGACGTGGTCAGTCAAGCCCAGGCTCGAGGCGCCAACCAGCATGTCGTCTTGGAATTGAAGGTTCAGATATTTGAAGTTATCGGCGTCGCTTGCTTCGGCGCTGTCACCGCCATTCACACCCATCCATAGCCCGAATGAGCTCGATACGAGACCCATGGTGTTCAGCACGTTCATGTTGACGCTGCCTTGGTGGCGTTGAATGTTGCCCGTCATGTTACCGGCGGCAATTCGACCGTGGTCCGCAGCCGTGGGTTGAATCGCCTGCACGGTATAACCACCGGTGGAAAAATCTTTGCCTTGACAAACGTCACCAGCGGCGAACACGTCAGCATTGCTGGCGCTGAGGTATTCATCCACGAGAATACCATGATCCGTTTCGATTCCAGATCCATTGAGAAAGGCAATGTTGGGACGTACCCCGGTGGCCAAGACCACGAGGTCTGACGTAATGGATTGGCCGTTACTGAGCGTCACTTGAAGTTCAGTGCCGGATGAAGCTTCGATGGCCTCCGCGCTAGTCGACGTGTGGACTGTGATACCTTTGTTCTCGCACCATGCTTTGATTAATCCGCCGGCCGCCTCGTTCATCATTCTGGGCACCATGCGGTTGTCCATCTCCACAACTGTCAGCTCCGCACCGCTTTCCACCAACGCCTCCAAGATAATACAGCCGATGAAACCGGCGCCGATGAGGACGACCCGGTTTCCTGACTGGGATCGCCGGATGATGTTGCGCGCATCATTCAAGGTCCAGCAGTGATGGACGCCGTCGGATTCAATCCCCGGGATGGGCGGCTTCACAGGACTGGAACCCGTGGCGATCAACAACTTGTCATAGTCCAAGGTGCCGCCCTCCGCGAGGGCAACTTGTCTGTCCAAGGCAGTCACGCCGGTGACACGGTCGTGGCGGACCTCGATGCACATGCGGTCAAAGTGGTCGGCATTCTTACGTAAATAAGTGCCGTTTTCCTCAATCTGCCCGATGAGGAGATACGGAATCGCCATCCGTGAATACGACGGTTCCGGCTCCTCACCCACCAGGGTGACCGTAGACTCAGGGTCGTGGCGGCGAATTTGTTCGGCTGCAATTACGCCCGCGGGACCAGCACCAATGATTACGTGACGCATGATGTAAACTCCAACTTTTTCGTCTGGTAAAAACCGGGTGGGCCATTGCGGCCCACCGCTCCAATGGGATTTCCAATAGCAAGTTCTATTTTGTTAGCAGGAGGAAATCACAAACCAAGTCGTGCTTTGGTTTCGGCCGTCAATTCACCCTCTTCAGTCCAACCGCGGACCCGGTAGTACTGGGGCAACATGCTCCCCAGTTCGTTGACCTTGCCTTTGGCCGGTCCGGCGTTGGCGCCCTCCTCGAGCAGGCGTTTGGGCAGGGTGTCGTCGGCGGCGGTCAGCCCGGCGGCCAGATTGAATTCCCGCTCCAGGTTCCACACC
>CAMYJT010000044.1 GCA_947258785.1 uncultured Gammaproteobacteria bacterium | reverse complement strand
AAAAATTTCAGAAGATTCCAAAATGGGGATGCCGGTCCGGATTCCTTTGTGCGGCCCCCACCCCTCTAAATGAAGCCCCCCTTGTGATTTTGTGGCAAAATGTGTGCTGGACGGCGTTCTGCCGTACCACCGGCCGGCAGGGCATGGATCAAGGCAGGCCAACTCCGTCTGCCCTGTCGACATCAACGCCGAACCAAATGCGCCCATGGCGTCCATTCACAATCGCATGCCGGTAATTCTCGGCCGCGATCAAATTGACGGCTGGCTTAGTGATGGCGGCATGGACTTCCTGAAACCGTGCCCGCCTGAGATGCTGCACACCCATCCGGTATCGGATCGGGTGAACAAGGTTGCCAACAATGACGCATCAAATGTTGAGGCGGTAGCGAGTTAACACCGATCCGTTCCAGGACGACGTGCACGGCCAGATGGCCAGCATGACGGCTGCCAGGCGCGGGGTAAAGGTGGTGTCGCCGAACTGGCCGCCACAGACGCCCGCACAGGCGCGAAACAGCATTGCCGAGAAGAAATCGGCGTACGAAACGTGACTGGATCAGCCATTGCAACAGGATCGGTCCTGTATTTTGCGGTGCGCCGGAAATATGCCTCTACTTTGTCATCACGCAAAGCGACTGACCGAGCGCTTTCAGACCAGTCAGAACTTCGCCGTTCGGCAGAGTTTTGCCGCTTCCAAAATCAGCCAGCGAGGCGGTCCCGTCGAAGAATTCGACGTTTGAATAGCCACACTCCCGACCGAAGAAGTTGAGGCTATCGCGGTCGTTGAATACGATCAGAGCGCGGTCTGTTTTGGCGCTTCCGACCGCGCTCAAGAAAAGCTGCCGATGGCCTGCATTCGTGTATTCGAGGAACGAGAGGACAAGCTTTCCGCCAGGCTTCTGCGCCCGATAGGAATCCTTGATGTAGAGGAAGGTTTGTTCGTGCAGAAGGTGAGTGAACAGAGAGAACGCGCAGATCAGGTCGGCCCAGTTATCCGCTTCCGGCACCGCAAAATCAGAGACGGTAATGAACCGAAACTGTGGATAGGTTGAGCGGCTGTAGTCTAGCAGTTTGTCCACAACATCGACGCCGAGATAGTCGATGTCGTGCTCAATCGCGCCCGCCAAGCGCAGATCACGCAAGAGATCGCGGAGATCGTGGGTGGCGCAGAAGCGTTGAAGGGTTAGGGAATATGGCAGAGGCAAATATTGGCAAGATCGTTCAGGTCATTGGGCCGGTCCTCGACGTCTCGTTCGAGCCGGAGCAGATCCCCGAGCTCTACACGGCACTGGAGGTCAAGGACGAGGGGAACGGTCGGCCGCCAGTGCGGGTGGTTGCCGAGGTCCAGCAGCACATCGGGCGCAACCAAGTGCGCGCGGTGGCCATGAGCAGCACCGACGGGCTCACGCGCGGCATGGACGTGACGGATACCGGTGGCCCCATCACCGTGCCGGTGGGCGATGCGGCACTCGGGCGGGTCCTGAATGTGATTGGCGAGCCCGTGGACGAGTTGGAGCCGATCCCCGACGACGTGGAGCGATGGCCGATCCACCGTGACCCGCCGGAGTTCACGGCCTTGGAGCCCAAGACCGAGGTGTTCGAGACGGGGATCAAGGTCATCGATCTGATCGCCCCGTTCGTAAAGGGTGGCAAGATCGGGCTGTTCGGCGGTGCCGGTGTGGGCAAGACCGTGATCATCATGGAGCTCATCAACAACGTCCAGAAAGGCCACGGCGGCCGGTCGGTGTTCTGTGGGGTCGGTGAGCGGACCCGCGAAGGCAACGATCTCTACATCGAGATGCAGGAAAGCGGTGTGTTGGACTCGGTCGCCCTGATCTACGGGCAGATGAACGAGCCACCGGGGGCGCGCTTGCGTGTGGGACTCACGGGACTGACGGTGGCGGAGTACTTCCGGGACCGTGAGGGCCAAGACGTACTCGTGTTCATCGACAACATCTTCCGATTCACCCAAGCGGGCTCCGAGGTATCGGCCCTGTTGGGACGGATGCCCAGTGCGGTGGGGTACCAGCCCACGCTGGGGACCGAGATGGGGGATCTGCAGGAACGTATTACCTCGACCAAACGGGGGTCGATCACGTCGGTGCAAGCCATCTACGTCCCAGCGGACGATTTGACCGATCCAGCCCCCGCCACGGCGTTCAGCCACTTGGATGCCACAGTGGTGCTGTCGCGAGCCCTCACGGAAATCGGCATCTATCCGGCGGTCGATCCGCTGGACTCTTCGAGCCGCATCCTCGATGCCCAGTACTTGGGCGATCGCCACTATCGCGCGGCGGTTGAAACCCAGCGCATGCTGCAGCGGTACAAGGAGCTGCAGGACATCATCGCGATCCTCGGCATGGACGAGCTGTCAGAAGAGGACAAGCTGCTGGTGGGACGGGCGCGGCGACTGCAGCGGCTTTTGTCGCAGCCGTTCTTTGTTGCTGAGGCGTTCACCGGCCGGGGAGGCCGCTACGTCAAGCTCGAGGACACCATCGAGAGTTTCGAGCGGGTCTGCGCGGGAGAGTTCGACGAGCTGCCGGAGCAGGCGTTCTACATGGCCGGCGGGATCGACGAGGTGGTGGAGCAGGCCAAGTCGATGGACCAGTCGTGATGCGCGTCACGGTGATTTCCCCCGAACGTGCGGTATTCGAGGGTGACGCTGAGAGCGTCACCGCGCCGGCGTACGACGGGCTGGTCGGGATCCTCCCGGGCCACGCGCCGTTCATGAC
>CAMYJT010000043.1 GCA_947258785.1 uncultured Gammaproteobacteria bacterium | reverse complement strand
CCGGTGGTATGGGTATCGGTCAGCGGGTCGATCGTGCGATCCCACATGCTTTGCGGGCCGTCGGTGATGCCGCCCTTGCCATAATCAAACAGCGCGCCGCCGGGGTTGAAGTTGCTGTCGTCAACCTGGACCCGGAATTGGCCGTTGTACAAATTGATGGTCGCCTCGGGGAGTACGAACAGGTACAGACCATTGCCGTCGGTGGTGGTGGTGATACCGGTGGAAAGCCAGTTGTCATTATTGTTCGGATCGCGATACAGCAGCGTGAGGGTCACACCCGGGATACCGATCTCACCGCCATCCTGGATGCCGTCATTGTCCGCGTCCGACCAAACATAGTCGCCGATAACGCCGGTGCCACTGGCGGCCGCATAGCCGAAATCCGCCTGCCGGTAATCGACGCCGTTGTCGATTACGGTTTGATCCAGCTGCAACAGGATCGCTGTGTGAAGATCGAAGTTGCCGACATCCAGCACGCCGTTGTTGTTGGCATCCTCGAGGGCATCCAACAAGCCATTGACGATAATGGTGTCCTCGGTGCGCGCCACCTGGGACGTGGTACCCGGGTGGGTTGCGGCCGGCATGGCCAGGCCTTCCAGGGCGCCGCCACTGCCAAAGTTGGACGCCGCGACACGTACCTCGAAGTTGCCCTCCGGCAATTGATCGAACAGGTAATAGCCATTTGCATCCGTGACCGTGGTGGTGCCGTATTGGTACCACAGGGTGGTATCGGGAATGTTATCGCCGTCGGTGTCGACCGTGGATTCCCGGTACAGCTCCATGACCACGTTGGCGATGCCCGGCTCACCCACGTCCTGGCTGCCGTCACTGTTCACATCGAACCAAACGAAATCGCCGATGGAATTAAATACCGGCGTCGGGTCCGGATCCGGATCCTTGTTCTTGACTCCGGCCTTGTTCGGCGAGGCGTGCAGGCTGACCGGGTTACTGAGGATGCCCGGGTTGTCCCGGCCGTTGGTACAGGTAGTGGTATTGAACACGTCCTCGTGGATGCGCATCTCGAAATACAACGGCGTCTGCCAGGCCTCGAAGCCGGCGGCCAAAGTGTAGTCGGCGGAATCCGTCGGGTTGGCGAACGGCGGTGACGTGCTGTTGGCGTAATTATTTTTATCGACGATGGTGACCGTGGTCGCCCCTTCGGTCCAGGTACAGGCATTGGCGTCACAGACGAAACCGGGATCGGCCAGCGTATTCAGATTGTAGGCCAGGGAGCTGTCGTACTCGAACTTGGTCCAGTTACCGCCATTGATATAAATGCCTTCGGATTCGGACGTCCCCATGATGCCGACTCCGGTAATCTGCACCACGTCTTCGCCCGAGCGCGTGGGGTAAGTGGGGCTGCCGACCGCCGCGCTGGGGCCGTCGAGGGGATCGATGACCATGTCCAGCACTGGTTCGTTACAGGAATTCTTGTAATCCAGGCGCTGTTTATCACTTTCCGCCAGATCCGCAAGGCTGTGGCCGCCGGGCCAGGTGATGTGGCGGTTGGCGCCGTAACCATTCTCGTTATAACTCTTGCCAATTTCCCAGACGAAATACAGGTAGGGATCGCTCGGGTCATTCAGCGTATAGAGTGTGGCACTCGCCCCCGGGATAAAACTCTGATACTCGTTTTGCGTTGCGTAGGGGCTGATCAGATAATCGTTATCCCGATAGCCGTCGATGACCGGTGCCGCGGACGCGGCGGCCATGCACGTCATCCCCAAGGCGGCGATGATCCAACGGGCAAAATTGATTTTCATTTTTTCAACCATAACGTCTCAAAGCCTCGCAACAAACCAACGCCGCGACCCACGTCAGTGTGCCGCACGCATAACATTTTCGAGCATCCTGGGTTGTCAGTCCGTGAGACACGTGGCCGGACCGTGGCCGTACCCTCCCAAGGTACTTATCGTCCACGCCGCGAAAACCTTGAGCCAAAGCGGAATAGCGACAAAAAACTATTTATTATCAAAATGTTAAGGCTGTTTTCTCATGACCAGCCTTCCATAGCCTACGGAACTTCCTAAATCTGGTTAAAGTTTAGCACATCCCTGTGCGGTGATCCGTGACCGGCGTCACTGTTCCGTCACGCGCTGGCGCCTGCTCGGGGCGCCATTAAGGTTCTGCGCTCAACGTGAGGCGCAGACCCGGATCGCCGATGAGATTGTAGGTCTTGCGCAGGTAGCCGAGGTGTTCGCCGGCGGCATACTCACGTAGGGCTGCTACCGTGGCCGCGCCCAGGGTTACGGCGTCAGGGCTGTAAGCCGCGCGCACCAGCGCCTTGTTGAGCAACACCGCATGATGGTTGATGGACAGCCCGCTGGGCGCAAATACCGCGATCATGCCGCCGGCCTCGTGCAAGACCAGGGCCTCGGCCAGCGACGCCAACCCGGGCAACTCGAAACGGCCCACGACACAGGTCAGCGCCGCCATTACCGGGGTGCGATCGCCGTTACTCATGGCCCCCACATCCGCTGTCCCGAGCACGCTTTCGTGGGTCAATAGGATCGGTGAGCCGTGGCCGATGAAGTTCATCCAGCCGACCCCGGCCTCGAGGGTGGCAAGCAGTTGATCCTTGGCGTCGGCCGTCGGCGTGGTTTCCATGTTGATATGCGCGACGTCCGCATGACCCGGCAACAGTTTGGCTACCGCCTGGCTGTCGAGCGGGAAGTTGCCCGCGGCGTCGGGGTCGTCGGCCAGGAACAGGGCGGCGTTCTTCCAGGTCCCGTTCGCGCCCTCGTAGGCGATGATCTTGCTCACCGCGGCGTTCAGTTCATCCGGGGTCACCGCCGGGATGCGGCCGACGGCGATGGTCAACTCACCGGCGATCTC
>CAMYJT010000042.1 GCA_947258785.1 uncultured Gammaproteobacteria bacterium | reverse complement strand
CCCGAAGCGGCAACGGGTTAGGTTCGAACACGTGTTCACCGAGGCCGATGCGCCGTCGGTGACCTGGGCGGCCTACATGGTGCTTGAACCAAACCTCAAGAGCCAGCGGGATACCGAGACGACCCACGTGAAACTCGTCTCCGCCGAGCGACCGGAAGCGGCGACAAGATGACGAGGCTAACGCGCTGCACACTCTATGCTTAGCGTTGGTCTGTGCCACAGCCATGCAGACAAACCTCTGTACGCATAATGTCCACCGCTCGACTGATGATCACGATTACCGGACCGGCGAGCCTGTGTGTCACCTTGTACTAAATTGGAGGTACTTGTCATTGACACTTCTAATCAGTGTGCGCCCGCACAATCAACCGAAACCAAGCATAGGAGTGTCAAAAATTTCGCGTGTGTGCCCGTTCATTAATCGGCTACCACGAAAGTGCCCTCGACGTGTGTAGCAGATTGTGCCTTGGCCTGATGCCAAGCGATAGCGAAAATATTCTTAAATATTGATCGCCAATGTCCGTGCCCGGCACAAATCGCACTAAAGCGCGTATTCGATCAGGCACTGGTATGTCTCTTCGACCAACGGCGGCAGCGTTCCAGGCGATCGTTGCTGGCTCGCGGCGCCGGCATCCACTTCCCGGGCATAGGCATCGAACAAGTCCGGGACCCCAAAGATCCGCTCGGAGACCCGGCTGAGGACCTCGTCGGGCTCACGGCACAGTTGATCGAAGTCGATCAAGCTCACCGTCTGCCCGTGGCGGTCCAGTATATACCGGTATACTTTGGCCCAGTAATCCAACCAGTAGTCCGGTGCCCGCAGGGCCTCAGGGTCCCGAGGTGGCGCTGCCCCGGGAACCGCGAACGGGCGAAAGTCGGCTCCGAACTCGTGGTGACCCAGCCACCCCATATACGTTCGTGCGAAGCGGTCCTCGGCATGCCATTGCAGGAAGCGCTCGTGCTGTCTACGCAGTGACGCCACATGCGCGGCTGGCTCGCGGAACGGCACCAACACCACGGATCGGGGGAACGCTTGTTTCAACGCCTCGATACGCAACACATTGTTGTTGTTTTTCGCCAGATAACGCTCGCCCCCACCCCGGCTGGCGACGATACGGGCGACGTACGTGCAGTAGTCGTCGAGAACCGTTGCCTGCACGGTGTGCGGAAGCAGCCGGTCGCGCTCGATGTAGTCTCCTCCGCAGAACGTCAGCCAGAAGACCTCCTCGAAGGCCTCCGGGCTATCGAAATCGACCTCCAACCGGTCACCGTGGGCGCGCTGTTTTGCAGCGCCTTCCCGGCGGCTGACCCGCATCAGGCGCTGGGCGAGATTCGGCGCCAGCACGAACGGCATGTCCCGGTAGGTGAGGCTAGCGAAGCGGGCACTGCGATGCAGTGCATTCAGCAGCATCGTTGTACCCGAGCGCGCAAGGCCCGTGACGTACACGGGCTGCGCCGCGTGCGCCGAAGCCGCGTCGATTTTCGTGAGCATGCCGTCCAGGTCGAAGCTCAGCCGCCGTACGTACGGGGTGCCGAGCGCGATCCGGTGCACGAATCGGTCCAGCAGAGAGTAATCGTGCAACATCACGTCCCGGTTCGCGCCTCCGGGCGATGAACCGGCGCGCCACCGCGGCGGCGCGGCCGCATACCCACTCCTTGGCTCACGATGACCGCCGAAATCGCCACATTCCGTATACGACTCCGGCAACCAACACGATTACCTCAACCCATACATCCATCAGTAACGGAATTGCCCGCGAGACCCCGCCCGTGCCCGTGATTAACACCAGTCCTGCAGCGGTAACGGCGACCACCACGATGCCCAACACGACAACCGCGAACGCAAGACGGAGGCTGTCACCTAGCAAAAGCAGCGAATAGCGAGTCACCGCTTTCTCTTTCCAGTGATCCGAGATCCGCCGTGAGCGGAGGACCCAACGCGCCTTGCGTATGGTCACGCCAAGACCGCGCAAAGCCCGGCGTAAAGGCAGGCGAGCCAGGGCCTCGACACCCGCGATCACCGCGATAGTGGCAACTAAGTAGTGGCTGAAGGGAATCGTCACCGTCGATTTCGGGAAATATTCGTCACCTAGCGCCCCATGCGGAATCTCGGGCACCAGCTCAGTTGTCGTGCTCCAGATCCTTTCCTTGTTCCTCGATCTGTGGGTTGTGCTCCGAATCCGTGCCTTGTTCGTCGATCGGCGCGTCGTGCTTGGTCCGCATCCGGCGCAAAAGCCGTTTCATGGGATACCAGACGATTCCCACGATCGCGAGCAACACCGATATAATCACCCCCAGGATCGCGCCCAACGTACCCAACCCGAGACCAGGCCCGACGTACGCGAGCGCCGGTTGACTGAGCATGAGCGAAAATGCAGCGGCCGTTGCGCAGAATTTCAATCGCATTGTGGCAGTTCCTCAAAATAATCCGGGTGCAGGAACTTCGCCTCCGAAAGAACGAGGTTGCCCCCCCTTTTGCCATAAATATTCACGAATTCGAAAGTGATGTTGCCTTCTTGATCCACCTCGAAGACTCGACCCTGCTGGCTAGAGGTGATCAGGAAGCCGCCGTTTGGTAGTGGCTGGTGCTTACCCCGTATCCAGGAATAGAAATCGTAGTTGCGGCCATCCACTAACGTCCGGCTTTTTAACGTTAGGGGATCGATCTCTACGATCCGCGAAAACTTGCGATGCATGTTGTTATCGAAAATCGTGATCGTGCCGTCATCGTTCCAGTCCGGATCATGCTGGCGGCGGGTCAGACCCTGGCGCCACCACTTGACGTGCAAGTCCTCGGGGTCGACCACCGCGATCAAGTTGATGGAACGCAAACTCAACAACAGGTCCTCGGTCTCGAAACCGGGGTAGTGCTGGCTCAACTCGGCC
>CAMYJT010000041.1:2621-5821 GCA_947258785.1 uncultured Gammaproteobacteria bacterium | reverse complement strand
CTGCTCGACGGCATCCAATCACCGCTGCGTGACCGTAGTGCGGAAGACATCGATTTTGTGGTGGTCAGAGAGAACAACGAGGGCGAGTATTCGGAGATCGGCGGACGGCTTTATCGCGGTACCGATGGGGAGATGGTGGTTCAAGAGAGTGTGTTCACCCGTCACGGCGTCGATCGCGTCATCAAGTATGCCTTTGAACTGGCCCGGAACCGCGACGCCAGACACCTGACCTCGGCGACCAAGTCCAACGGCATCATCCACACCATGCCGTATTGGGACGAACGCTTCAGCGCGATGGCCAAAGCGTATCCGGATGTTCGCACCGATCAATACCACATCGACATATTGGCGGCGAATTTCGTGCTGCATCCGGATTGGTTCGACGTCGTGGTCGGGAGCAATTTGTTCGGCGATATTCTGTCCGATCTCGGTCCCGCGGTGGCGGGGACCATAGGCATCGCGCCGTCCGCCAATATCAACCCCGAACGGCGTTTCCCGAGCATGTTCGAACCGGTGCACGGCTCGGCCCCGGACATCGCCGGACAGGGCATCGCCAATCCTATTGGCCAGATCTGGTCGGGCGGCATGATGCTGGATCACCTCGGCCATCACGATGCGGCACGGGCCGTGGAACGAGCGATCGAGACCGTTCTGGCGGAACCCGGCCTGCATACCCCGGATATGGGTGGAAAGGCCACCACCAGCGAACTGGGGCAAGCGATCGCAGCGGCGCTTTGAGGGGTCGCAAGGACTCCAGTCCGCGAACTCGACCAATTCGCCCCTTCCACTGTTAGCCTGGTCTTCCGGTTTGGTATCTCTGCGCACCGTGTCCGAAGACGTCAAACGCGGCCTTAAGGCCGGCAGTGCCATTGCGCCGACCTTCGTCGCGATTTTTATCGGCGTAGGCATCGCCGCCGAGGTGGCGGATTTACCGCCGCTGGCCGCATTATTGTCGTCAGCGGCGGTGTTTGCGGCGCCGGCGCAATTCGCCATGTTCGACATGGCGATGCAGGATCATGCGATGCTGCAGGTCATCTCTGTGGGAGTACTGGTGAATCTGCGGTTTTTCGTCATGAGCCTGACACTGACCAATTTTTTCGCCACCGTACCGCGACGACGCATTGCCTATTGGGCTCAGTTCGTCAGCGCCTCATCCTATCTGGTGACGTTTTTCCAATCGCGCCGCAATCAGCCGGTGGACTTGTTCGATTTTTATCGTGGCGTGGTGTTAATGACCTTCACCGCCGCGATGGTGGGCACGGCGATAGGGATCGTGATCGGAGCGGGACTGCCGGCATTACTGGCGTTCGGTGCGACCTTGTTTTTACCCGTCTATTTCTCATTATTGTTGGTCGGGGAAACCAGGGGCCGCCACGAAGTAGCGGCGGTGACAATCGGATTGCTGTTTACACCGCCGCTGGAAATGTGGGTACCGGGATGGGGATTGTTCATTGCCGCGATCGGAGCCGGTGTGATCGTGACGGCGGCGAAGCGATGACGGACTTACAGTGGTTTATCGCCATCGGTGGCGCGGCTGCGGGAACGTATGTGCTGCGCGCGGCTCCATTCTTGTGGACGCCGCTGCGTGATGTCGGTCGCCGCTATGTGGATTTTCTCACCTATGTATCGTTCGCGATCGCTGCCGGCATCGTGTCCAAGGCGCTGTTGTTGGACGGCAATCAGTTGGTGTTGGGAACGGACACCTATATCAAGTTTGCCGGGCTCGGCGTCGCCCTCGCTTTTTACCGCAGGATTCGCAATATTCCGCTGGCGTTGTTCGTGGGTGCCGGATCTGCCGTACTCATGCGTTGGCTGTTCGGCTAGAGTTGTTCGAGTATCTTTTCCGCACTGCTCGCTTCAAACTTTCCCGGAGCCTCGATGTTCAAGGTCTTGACTACGCCATCTTCGATGATCATTGAATAGCGTTGCGAGCGGATTCCCATCCCGCGGTCGTGACGGTCTTCATCCAAGCCAACGGCCTCGGTGAAATCGGCATTCCCGTCGGCCACCATGAGTATGTTGTGGTCGACGTTCTGGGCCTTGCCCCAGGCATCCATGACAAAAGCGTCATTCACAGACAAGCAGATGATGTTATCGATGTTCTTCTCGTTGATCTCATCTGCGTGAACAACGAATCCCGGCAAGTGGCTGGCGGAACACGTTGGCGTGAACGCGCCGGGTAGGGCGAACAGCACCACCCGCTTAGCGGAAAAGAGCTCATCGGTAGTCACCGGTTGTGGTCCCGCCTCACCCATGACGTAAAGCGTGACGTTGGGGATTCGATCTCCGACTTTTATGGGCATTTACGTGTTCCTCGAAGCAGATTGAGCCGGTCAGCGTAAGACCAGCCGCGATGGTTTGCAAGAGCTAGTGCCTTCCAGTTGTGGATCATGGTATGTTGGCGGTTTCCGTCCCTGTGAGATTTAAACATGGCTCAAAGCGTGGCACGTACCCAGCCAGGTAGCAGCCGCGGTGCGCTGGGACGCGCGCTGCGGCAATGGCTGCCGGACGACGCGGTGCTCGACGAACCCGAGCAGTTGCGTCCTTACGAATGCGATGGCCTGAGCGCCTATCGCCGGCTACCCCTAGTTGTCGTGTTGCCGGAGACCGTCGAACAAGTGCAGGCGGTGATGCGCTATTGCGCCAGTGAGGGGATTCCGGTAGTGGCGCGTGGTGCCGGGACCGGACTGTCGGGTGGCGCACTGCCGTTGGAAAACGGGGTGTTGTTGAGCCTTTCCAAGTTCAATCGGATCATTGACATCGATCTGCTCAATCGCACCGCCCGGGTGCAACCGGGGGTAAGGAATTTGGCCATTTCCGAAGCGGTTTCCGAATCGGGGTTTTATTACGCCCCGGACCCCTCGTCGCAGATCGCCTGCAGCATCGGCGGCAACGTGGCCGAAAATGCCGGTGGGTTGCATTGCCTGAAGTACGGACTAACGGTTCACAACATCCTAAAGCTGCAAGTGGTCACCGTTGAAGGCGACTTGGTCACCATCGGGGCGGACAGCCTGGACGCACCCGGCTATGACCTTATGGCATTGATGACCGGCTCCGAGGGCATGTTGGGAATCATCGTGGAGATCACGGTACGGCTGTTACCCAAACCGATGTCGGCCAAGCTCATCATGGCGTCGTTTGACGATGTGGAAAAGGCAGGTAACGCCGTCGGTAACATTATCGCGACCGGGATCATTCCC
>CAMYJT010000041.1:609-2530 GCA_947258785.1 uncultured Gammaproteobacteria bacterium | reverse complement strand
TCCCGGCGGCTTGGAGATGATGGACAACCTGGCGACTCGGGCGACGGAAGATTTTGTTCACGCAGGTTATGACATCGATGCCGCGGCGATACTTTTTTGCGAATTGGACGGCACCCCTGAAGAAGTCGATGATGATGTCGAGCGGGTCAAGGAAGTGCTGGAACACAGCGGTTGCACCAACATGCGCGTTGCCAAGGACGAACAGGAGCGGCAGCTGTTTTGGTCCGGGCGCAAGGCGGCGTTTCCCGCGGCGGGCCGTCTCGCGCCGGATTACTATTGTATCGACGGCACCATCCCGAGAAAGAAGATCGGCTACGTGCTGACCCGCATCGCGGAATTGGGACAGGAGTATGGCCTTAGAATTGCTAACGTGTTCCATGCCGGAGATGGCAACCTGCATCCGTTGATACTTTATGACGGTAATCAGCCCGGTGAGTTTGAACGCACCGAAGAGGTGGGCGCCAAGATCCTCGAGTTGAGCGTCGAAGTCGGTGGCACGATTACCGGCGAGCATGGTGTCGGGGTGGAAAAGATCGATCAGATGTGTGTGCAGTTCGAAGCGCCGGAGCTGAGCCAGTTTCACGCGCTCAAAAACGCGTTCGATCCCGACAACCTACTCAATCCGGGCAAAGCGGTGCCCACATTGAGCCGCTGCGCGGAATTCGGCGCCATGCACGTGCACAAGGGAGAGTTGAAGTTCCCGCATCTGGAACGATTTTAGCGGTGCGCGGCCGGTGATGAGCGCCGACAACGACATCGATAAACAACTGTGCCTGGCGGTCAAGCAGGCGGTTGCGGAGGCAGCACCATTGCGCTTGCGCGGCGCGGACACCAAGGCATTTTATGGCCGCACGAGTGAAGGCCAGTCTTTGGATCTGCGCGGCCACAGCGGCGTGGTGAGCTACGAACCCTCGGAATTGGTCATCACCGCGCGCGCCGGGACGCCCCTGGCGGATCTCGAGTCAGCCCTGGCCGCCGAGGGTCAGATGCTGGGATTCGAACCCCCGCATTTCGGCGAGGGTGCCACCTTGGGAGGCGCGATTGCGTGCGGATTCTCCGGACCCCGGCGGCCGTATGCCGGATCGGTACGAGATTTCGTGTTGGGTGCCCGGATCATCAACGGCCGCGGCGAACTGTTGCAATTCGGTGGACAGGTGATGAAGAACGTCGCCGGATACGATGTATCTCGTTTGTCGGTCGGCGCCATGGGTACCCTGGGGGTTATCACCGAGGTGTCAATGAAGGTGTTGCCCATCCCCGCCCGCGAGGCCACGGTTCGATTCTCGATGTCGGCGTCGCAGGCGATCCAGCGAATGAACCAATGGGCCGGACAGCCGCTGCCGACTTCCGCCACGTGTTATCACGATGGCGCGCTTCATGTGCGTGTGTCCGGGTCCGCCAAGGGAGTAGACGCGGCGATCGTCACGTTGGAAGGTGAATTGACCGATGATGGCGCAACGTTTTGGCACAGCGTTAAAGAGCACCACCACGTGTTTTTCACCGATGATCGTTCACTGTGGCGTATTTCAGTGCCGCAGGCTACGCCGCCCCTGCCCATCGACGGTGAATGGTTGATCGAATGGGGGGGAGGGCAACGTTGGTTGAAGACCGACGCGCCAAGCGATGTGCTTCGCAAGCAGGTCGAATCCGTGGGCGGGCACGCGACACTGTTCCGTGGCGGTGATCGGTCGGGCGAGGTGTTTCACCCACTGCCTCCGCGCCTGTTCAGCCTGCATCGTAATTTAAAGAACGCGTTTGATCCCCAGCGGTTATTCAACCCCGGTCGGCTGTACCGGGACTTGTAGATCGACGGCAGATGAATTCGAAGTGAATAACCCGGATGGAGGATAACCAGTTGCTAATCGCCTTGAGTCTTGCATGAACTTAATAACGCGGGCCGGGAGTCCGTTGATCAATTTAC
>CAMYJT010000041.1:0-603 GCA_947258785.1 uncultured Gammaproteobacteria bacterium | reverse complement strand
CGCTCGCAGAATTCATTCGAGGAACTGACAACGGAGAAGAGGCCGAGGCCATAGTGCGCGCCTGTGTGCATTGTGGGTTCTGCACCGCGACGTGTCCGACGTATCAATTGTTGGGGGACGAACTCGATAGCCCGCGCGGGCGAATCTACTTGATGAAGCAAGTGCTGGAGGGTGAATCTCCCACAGGAACCACGCAGATACACCTTGACCGCTGCCTGACTTGCCGTAGTTGTGAGTCCACATGTCCCTCGGGGGTTCGGTACGGACGTCTGCTCGACATCGTTCGCGAGGTAGTGGACACACGCGTCCCCCGGTCGCTGGTGGATCGCGCGATGCGCAAGCTCCTGCGTGTAATCATTCCGTATCGGCAGCGCTTTGGTTCGCTGTTGAGAATGGGTCAGTGGGTCAGGCCGGCGTTGCCGACGCCGTTCAAGCGTATGGTGCCCGTATCGCCGCCCCCGGGGCCCTGGCCGCATAACAATCATCCGCGCACCATGCTCGTGTTACAGGGGTGCGCACAGCCGGCGATTGCGCCGCAAATCAATACCGCGGCGGCACGCGTGTTAGACCGTCTGGGAATCCGCCTTATCGCCGCGCAAGATA
>CAMYJT010000040.1 GCA_947258785.1 uncultured Gammaproteobacteria bacterium | reverse complement strand
TCACCCGGCGCGCACCCGGCGCTGGCCGCGCTGGCGGCGGACCCGCGCGCGGTTGAGGCGGTGGGCCGACTGGCGGCGTGGGACTTCTCGACCCCCACCGGTATCACGGAGGGCTATGACGCCAGCGATGTCGATGGCGATCGCATGGCACCCTCAGACAAGGAAATTGCCGCTAGCGTTGCGGCAACGATTTACAGCGTCTGGCGTGGGCAGTTTGTCGATAACACGATCGATGTGACTTTGAATGCGCTTGGCCTGCCGGGACCGGGGAGCCGGGAGACGATGAAGGCGGTGCGCAACCTGTTGGACAATTTTGCCAGCAATAATGGGTTCGGTGCATCGGGTCTGAATTTCTTTAACGTCCCCGGTGTTCCCGAGCCGAGCGACAGAAGAGACATACTGTTTCTCAAGAGTCTCATCGACGCCCTGGACCGGCTGGCGAGCGACGCGTTCGCTCCGGCGTTCGCCAAATCGAGCAATCAAATGGACTATCGCTGGGGCAAGCTACACCGCATCGTGTTCGAGCACCCGCTCGGTGGACCATTCAGCATTCCGCCGGCGGGCGGCGCTTTTCCGCCACCGCTTAACGGTCTGCCGGGTATTCCCACGGATGGCGGTTTCGAGACCGTGGATGCCTCTCGCCATGATGTCCGAGGCAGTAACGCGGACGCGTACATGTTCGACCGGGGACCGGTCAATCGCTTTGTCGCCAGCATGCGTCGTTTCGGCGCGCGCGCGGAATCGATTTGGCCGGGCGGCACCAGCGGCGTGCTGGGTAGTCCATATTACGCCAATCTGCTGCCGCGATGGCTGACCAATGACGCGATTCCGTTGCTGACGCGTAATAACGCGATCAGAAAGAACGCAGTGAAAGTCACCAAGTTCGTTCCCGCAAGGAAGCGCAACGGCGTCGGGTATCGGCGCGCCCCGGGCTCGTAAGCTGATAAACACGAATCGACACCCTCTCCCCCCGGCTACAGCCGAGCGCAGAGGGTGTCGTGCGCCTCGGTTAAGCTGCGCGATCGCTGAACAGCAGTTCGATGCAGTTCTTGTAGTGCTGCAGTTGCTCGGCGACGGCACCCTTGCTCACCGGGTTCGGGCCCATCCTCCTCGTGTATCGCGAGTTTGGCCGCCATGCGGCATTATCAGAGGTGTGCTCGGATTCACACTGCGAGATGCTCTTTGATCAGGTCATCGGACAGCTCCGGCATGGTCCCCGACGCTTTGACCCTGCCCTTCTCCATTAGACAAAAGTGCGAGGCGACTCGGCGCGCAAACGCGAGCTTTTGTTCGACCACCAGTACGGTGAGATTTTCTTCGCGATTGAGGCGGATAATAATATCCCCAATCTCGTTCACGATGTTGGGCTGGATGCCCTCCGTCGGCTCATCGAGAATCAGCACCCTGGGGTCGAGGGCCAACGCCCGGCCGATGGCGAGTTGTTGCTGTTGCCCACCGGAAAGATCGCCACCTCGACGGTAAAGCATTTCTTTGAGTACCGGAAACAATTCGAATACGCGTTCTGGTACCACGCGCACTTTGTCTTTGCGCGCATACAAACCGATCTGGAGGTTCTCTTCCACCGTCAGTCCGGGAAAGATATCGCGACCCTGAGGTACATAGCCGAGCCCGGCACGCGCGCGCGCCTCTGCACGGTCACCGGTTATGTCGTGGCCGTCAACACGAATATTGCCGGACCGGATGTCGAGCAAACCCATAACAGACTTCAACAACGTCGTTTTGCCAACGCCGTTGCGGCCCATCAGGCACGTGCAAGTCCCCTCGGGAACCTGAAGATCAACGTCCCAAAGCGTATGACTCTCGCCGTAGAACTGATTCAGTGCTGTGATCTGGAGCATCAGGTTGTTCGCCTAAGTACACTTCAATTACGTTTGGGTTATTCTGGATGTCGTCCATGGATCCTTCGGCCAGAACACGGCCTTCGTGCAGCACGGTGACTCGTCTGGCGATCGAGCGCACAAAGGCCATGTCGTGTTCCACCACGACCACGGAATGCTTCCCCGCGAGAGACACCAGCAGGTTCGCGGTGTGTTCGATCTCTTGCTGCGTCATGCCGGCCACGGGTTCATCAAGCAACAGTACCAACGGATCCTGCATCAGCAGCATACCTATTTCCAGCCACTGTTTCTGCCCGTGGGACAGCACTCCGGCGCGCTGCCCGCTGTAGTCGATCAACCCGATATCCGTCATCACCTGTTCGATGGTATCGCGTTGTTCGCCGGTTGGTCGGGCGAACAAGGTGTGCCACACGTCCTTGTTGGTATGCATGGCGAGTTCCAGGTTCTCGAACACGCTGTGATGTTCGAACACCGTGGGTTTCTGAAATTTACGGCCGATGCCCAAGCGCGCGATTTCCGGCTCGTCCAGCCGCAGCAGGTTGATCTGCTGTCCGTAATAAACGTCGCCCTTATCGGGACGGGTCTTACCAGTGATGACATCCATCATCGTCGTCTTACCCGCCCCGTTGGGGCCAATGATGCAGCGCAGTTCGCCTTGATCGACGTACAATGACAAATCATTCAGGGCCTTGAAGCCGTCGAAGCTCACGGTCACGTTGTCGAGGTACAGGATGGGTCCGTGCGTGGTGTCGAGGATGTGATCGCGGGCGGCCCCGGGTATCATGAAATCGAATACGTGATCGCGGCGAAACAAGTCGCGGGTGCTGTCGATCAACTTCATACCGACGCCTCCTTGCGCCTGCGGACGAATGCCACCAGCCCGCGGGGAAAGAATATAGTGACCGCAATGAACAACCCACCGAGGGCAAACAGCCACACCTCCGGTAAAACTGCGGTGAAGTAGGTTTTCGCGTAATTGACCAGGATCGCTCCAGCGGCCGCGCCGTATAGGGTACCGCGTCCACCTACGGCCACCCACACCACAAGCTCGATGGAATTGAGCGGGGCAAATTCGCCTGGATTAATGATCCCCACCTGCGGCACGTACAGCGCCCCGGCAATGCCCGCCAGAACCGCCGAAAAAACAAACACCCACAGCTTGTAGTGATCCACCCGGTATCCGGTAAAGCGCACCCGATCCTCGCTATCTCTAATGGCGACGATCACCCTTCCCAACTTGGAACTGACGATGAAACGGCAGGCGAGATAGGCAACGATCATCGTTATCACCGAGGCCAGAAACAAGGCGACACGGGTGGCATCCGCCTGCAGGTTGAAGCCGAGAATATCTTTGAAATCCGTTAAACCATTGTTGCCGCCGAAGCCCATCTCATTACGGAAAAACGCCAGCATCAAAGCAAAGGTCATCGCCTGAGAGATAATGGAGAAATACACACCGGTGACGCGGGAGCGAAATGCCAACCACCCAAATGTGAACGCCAACAGCCCCGGCACCAACACCACCATCAGCAGGGAAGGGGTGGATAATCTCACGCATGGCAATGAGCAGGGTGGCCTGAGTGGCGCCCCATTAACAGAGAAATCAACCGAGGTGGTTAAAAAACTTTACGGCCATTTAGGTGAGCAAATACCAATAATTGCTGCGGGTGGCATTCTCAGCGCG
>CAMYJT010000039.1 GCA_947258785.1 uncultured Gammaproteobacteria bacterium | reverse complement strand
ATAGGCCACTCTCTCTACGAGAACGGCGATGACGGTGGAGACCAGCACCGACGAGGCCAGCACGATGAGAAACGCCACGATGAAGGCGTCTTCCCAGAGACCGACATCAAACAGGCCGTCGGCAACAAAGTAACCGGCCATGGCCCCGGCCATGAACACTTCCCCGTGAGCGAAGTTGATGAAGCCGAGGACTCCATAGACCATCGAGTATCCGAGGGCGATCATCCCGTACATGAAGCCTTGCGCAAGGCCCCCGACGATGAGGTCACGCCAGGCCACACCGGTCAACCCCACCCCGTTTACCTGTAGGGCGATGGTGCCGACCAACGCCCAGATCGCGAAGAAGCCGAGGGCAACCTTCATCGCAAATAGGAAGACATCGACCGCCAGCGTCGCTACGTCCTGGTTGAGCCTCGGCCCGGACATGGATGTAGTGCGGGTTGCCACGCGCCCCTGTCTCCTCAGATGTGGGTCAGATTGCTTGCGAAGGGGCCCGGCCCATCGGGCCGGGCCCCTCCAGCATTAGTTGGTTGTGTCTACAACTTCTCAGCCGGTTGGCGAGAAGCTGAAGACGACATTCGTCTTGCTCGTTGTCGGATCACTCGTGTCGAGGTGCTCGACGATCGAGATCGCCTGGGAACCACAGTCACCAAACGCATCACACGCCAGCGTGCCGATGACACCGCTGAAGCCCGACGTGCTCGTGAGCGCGTTACGAAGTTCCTGATGGTCGACGTACATGGTGCCGTCGTCCCCCACCACCGCAACCGCCGCGACTGCGCTGAGCAGCAGCATCGTGGCGTCGTAGGTGTGGGCGTGGAACGCCGCGATAGGCGCCTCGCCGTAGTCGGCCGTGTAACGAGCAACTAGCTCGTCGTAACCCACTCCGGTGACGCCAACGTTGGCCCCAAAGCGCAGATCCGGACCCGAGAAGAACATGCCCTCGGATTCGGGCAACGCCAAGAAGTCGTCGACGAGCAGCCCGTCCGCACCGAACCAGATCACATCCTCGAGACCGGCCACACTGCTGGCCTGCTGGATGATGAAGTCACCTTCTGGCTGGAAGATGGGGAAGTACACGATCTCCGGGCCGGCAGCCGCGACCTCAGTGAGGACCGCAGTCATGTCGATATCGCCCTTGTTGACCGCCGTGTACAGAACCACCTCTCCACCAAACTCGGCAAAGGCATCGGCAAACGCCGTGGCCAGGCCGTCGGTGTACGGGTCGCCATCATGGACGGCCGCGGCCTTGGTGAGGCCGAGCTCTTCGAAGGCGAACTGAGCCGCGGTGGCGCCCTGGAACAGGTCGTTGTGCGCGGTCCGGTAGTACCCAGTGTGGTAGTTCTCACCGGCGATGCCGGCCAGGTTCGACGTAAGTGACGGTGAGGTGTTGGAGCCCGAGATGAGCACCAAACCTGCAGCCGTCAGGAGCGGTGACGCTGCCGCCGCCGCACCCGAACACGTCGTCCCGATGACACCGATGACGAAGTGGACATTCGCATCCGCTATCCGCGCACCGAGCGCAATGTCGATCAACTCGACCGTCTCAGAATCCCGACACAGCGAGGCGCGGTGCCGATCAGCAATTTCGTCACCCACGAGGTTTCGCCGCGGGTGGGGTCGATCAAACGCAGTGACGGTCGCCGCGTGTTGACCGTCGAAGCCGATCTGCCCGAGGGCGTGCTCCCGTCGGACAAAGTGCGCGAGATCCGCGATTGGCTGAAAACCGCGACGCTGGATCCGCGCATTGAGCTGGAGTTCAAGGGCGAGGACGAGGAGCAGCGCGCGGCCGAGGCATTTCTCATCAAGGCGTTCGGCGTCGCCTTGTTCATCATGGCGATTATCCTGGTGACCCAGTTCAACAGTTTTTATCAGGCGCTGCTCATCATGAGCGCGGTGGTGTTGTCGACCATCGGGGTGCTGCTCGGGCTGCTCATCACCGATCAACCCTTTGGCATCGTGATGAGCGGCGTTGGCGTCATTGCCTTGGCCGGCATTGTCGTCAACAACAACATTGTGCTGATCGATACATTTAATATTCAGCGTAACAAAGGGGGTGATGTGACGGAGGCGATCCTGCGCACCGGCGCCCTGCGCCTGCGGCCGGTGTTGTTGACCACGGTCACCACCATACTGGGTCTGATGCCGATGGTGCTGGGCGTCAATATCGACCTCATCGGCCGTGAGATCAGCATCGGCGGTCCGTCGACACAGTGGTGGACGCAACTGGCCACCGCTATCGCGGGCGGACTGGCCTTCGCCACCCTGCTGACCCTGGTGCTGACGCCGTGCCTGTTGTCGCTGGGCGATCGCACACGCCGCGCGGTGAAACAAAGCCGCCCTGCCGAAGCATTGCAGCAGTCCACATCGCCGTAGCTCGTTTCCTTGGCCCGGACGCTGACGTAACAGGCAGGTTCAAACGCGAGGACTGTGGTTTCGATCGATCTCCGTCGGGTCCGTTTAGCTTGCCAGATAGACCACTGAGATATATCGCAGGGCCTTGCCGGTACCGACCAGCAGCAAGAACAGCCACAGCCGGACCTTCATGATTCCGGCGATCAGAGTGAGGGCGTCGCCGCCGACCGGCATCCATGCCAGGAGCAAACACCAGAACCCGTAGCGTTGAAACCAGCGTTGGGCCTTTTCGATCTGGGCGCCACTGAAATAAAACCAGCGCCGATCGCGGAAATGCAACAGGTACCGTCCCAATAACCAGTTGACCACCGCGCCCAGCGTATTGCCCAGTGTCGCGGTCGCCACCAGGGAAACCGGGTCTCCGCCCTCGCGCAACAATGCGTACAGCACCACCTCGGAATAAAACGGCAGAATGGTCGCGGCAAGAAAGGCGGAACCAAATAGCAGTAGATATGAACTCATGAATTGGTTCCACAAAGGGCGAAGCCCCCGTTGCCGCTATAGACGTCGCGAAGCGGGGACGAATTCCGGCCGGATGTCGGCGGGGTGATCCACGGCTGGTCCCCGGGCTTGCTGTCGCGAGCTCGGGCATTACCACCGGCGCCGCGATACGCGAACCGTAATTATTTCCTAGTGTAATCGTCAATTATTACACAGTTTTGGTGACGCTTGGGTCGTATCCTAAAAGTGCCTTTTCTCTATTACCACAACAGGAGTTGGCCATGAAAACCGAACCTACCCGCGACACCAAATGTTCCCCCCATCCCCGGACTTTGCGCGCCCCGGAACGCAGACGCATCGTGAAGTTCCCATCCTCAATGAATGACATTCTGGTGGTGAACTTCGTACAGGACGATGTGTGTTGGGTGCATGCCGGCACCGACGGCGACGGCAATGACCACTATAAACAGGTGCCCTGCCCCTGGGACACCATTGTGATCGAGGATGACGACTAGTCGAGCTTGTGTGCTAAGAAACTCTGCAAGTCCGAGTCTTTGCCGACCATCGCTGGGCTAGAGGGTTTGCAGTAACAGGTCCGCATTGATCCCGCAGCGGTGCAGCAGTCGCCATACCAGGGGCTCGCTGCGGGGTTGATGCGAAATTCTGCTTCAATCCTCCCGCGCGGCTGCCGAGATGCGCACATCTGGATACAGTCCATCGACTCCCGCAACCATGGGATGAAGTGGATATTATTAGATGTTGGGCGAACCATTCGAACAATCGCGCGTGGCATGCGCGGAAGTCGAGATCAACCTGGCGCATGCCGGGTCGGGCGCACCGCTACTGCTGCTGCACGGTTACCCGCAAACCCACGTGATGTGGCACCGGGT
>CAMYJT010000038.1 GCA_947258785.1 uncultured Gammaproteobacteria bacterium | reverse complement strand
CGGGGGAAAAGTTCGCCAGTCTGACCGCCTACGACTACTGCACCGCCGATGTCGTCAGCAGCTCGGGGGTGGAAATGATCCTGGTGGGCGATTCACTGGGAATGGTTATTCAAGGTCACGACAGCAGCCTTCCAGTCACGGTGGAAGACGTTGCCTATCACATGCGATGTGTAAAACGTGGCAACCAGGGCGCGTTTTTGATGGTTGATCTGCCGTTTATGAGTTACTACTCGGACCTCAAGACCCTGGAGAATTCCGCGATCCTGATGCGCGAGGGAGCGCAAATGGTCAAGCTCGAGGGCGGGGCTTGGCTAGCGGACTCCACGCGGTTACTGGTGCAACACGGTATTCCGGTTTGCGCCCACATGGGTCTCACGCCACAGTCAGTGAATCACCTTGGCGGTTATCGTGTGCAAGGCCGTGATCCGCAAAAGGCCAAGGAAATGATCGAGGAGGCGCTGGTGTTGCAAGATGCCGGCGCCAGTATCTTATTGTTGGAGTGTGTGCCGACGGCGCTGGGGCAAGCGATCACCGAAAAGCTGGAGATCCCGGTGATCGGGATCGGTGCCGGCCCGCATACCGACGGACAGATCATGGTGTTACACGATATGCTGGGGCTGTATCCTGGCAAGCCCGCCAAATTCGTGAAAAATTTTCTCGCCGGCAACGCCGAAGGTGTGCAAGGCGCGATAGTGGATTATGTCAAAGCGGTGAAGGCAGGTACGTTTCCCGCTCCCGAACATTGTTACACCTAAGTCCCGCCCCTGTTTCTGCCGAGCAGTCGGGTGCGATAGTGTTGCTACTTCCTGGACGTAGCACCGCGGGTCTCCGCGCTGGGTAGCCAACAACAGGGGCAGGATGTCTCGCTGTGATGGGCGAGCTAGGGAACGACTTGAGAGATGTTTACCAAGACCGGCTCGTCGCGGCCCGTTTTCACCGGTGCGACTTCCCCTTTCAGGTCGCCACTTTGCGGATTTGCCATACCGCTCCTGGAAATTCGCGCACCCACCATGACTTCGTCGAACTTGGACAGCTTCATCGTGGGCATCACTGACGCATTGTCATCCAAGGTCACTGTGACCGGCAGGTCCGCGGCTTGTTTTCTTACTACTGCCACGGGCATCGGTGGTCCCTTGAGGGCGCGCGCAAAAATAAACACAGGATCCGTGGGCGCGACGTTCTGCTGCAGCGATTCGTTCAAGGCAACGCGCACGGTGATGGATGGCGTAGCGCCGGCTGTGGGCGTCGCTGCAGTCGCGGCAGCCGACGTGTCACCCGGTACGGAAGGTGTTTGTTCCGCGCCAGCTCGCGCTTGAACCACGGGCGCCGACGCGGTGGACCCGGAGCCGGTGGTTGATTGGCCGCCCAAACGCTGTTCCACGTCCGCGATCTGGCGCCGCAGTTCCGCCAAGTTATCGGGGTTGTTGGTCAATATCGGTTCGAGCTTGCGCCAGTGCGCGAGTGCGGTGTGCAGGTCATTTTGCTGACGTGCCGCCATGCCGGCCATCCACAAGCCCTGAGAATTGTTGGGGTCGATGCTCAGGGCTTGTTGTACCAGCTGCGCCGGTTGACCGGTGAGACGTCCGCCATTCACCATAGCCAGGGCGTCGGCGTAGCGCACCAGCACGCTGGGATCGTCGCCCACCAGCTGGCGCAGGTTCTGCATGGCGCCGGCGGCGTCGGTGTAGCGCTTCATCGCCATGTAGGAGTTCGCCAACATAGACCAGCCCTGGGGATCATTGGGATTGGCCCTGAGACGCGTCGCGAGGTTGGCCACCATCTGGTCCATCGACTCTGGATGTCGGTTGTCCACGCCGGCGACGGCGCCGGCGGTTTGGCTCGCGACGCCGCCTATGCTGGCGGGTTCGCCGAGGCCGAGATACAACGATCCGGCAAGCACCGGGATCCCAAAACCGACTACCATCACCGCCCAGCGTCCCCCCTGCATGGTCGCGCTGCTCATTTCAAGTTGCTCGGTGGCGAGATCATCCGCCAGATCGCGTTCGATATCCTCGCGGCCCTGTGCGTAGTCCGGTTCAGAAATCTCCCCGCGCTCCAGCTGAAGTTTGAGTTCCTCTAGTCGCTCGCGGGCAATAGCCAGGTTCTGCGCGGTGCGGTCCGTGCTTTCGCGCGAGCCACGGCCGAACAGGGCCGGTAGAACCAATGCCTGTGTCGCTAATAACAGCGCGGCGGCGATGAGAAAGAAGATGACGACATTCATGATAAGTGGCTCGATTACTCGTCCTGGTCCAGAAGGCGGCGGACCTGCGTGCGTTCGACGTCGGTCAAGGCCTCGACTTGGGTACGATTTCGTTTTCGGATGATGACGACCAAGCCCACGACCCCCAGCACCAATAAAATAAACGGGCCGATCCACAACGCCGCGGTAGTGGGTTTAAACGGCGGACGAAATAGCACAAAATCCCCGTAGCGTTCGACCATATAATTGATTATCTCAGTGTCGGTCGCGCCACTTATTAACATAGAATAAACATGCTCCCGCAGATCTCTCGCCAGTTCGGCGTTGGAGTCGGCGAGGTTGTTGTTCTGGCATACCAGACAGCGCAGCTCGTTGATCAATACCGTGTACCGTTCTTCGAGTGCCGGGTCAGTGAAAGACCGCGTCTCAATGACCGCGTGCGCGGATACCGAGACCAACAGCAGTGACCAGATAACCAGAATTTGTTTCACGCCCTTTTTTCCTTCAACGTCTTTACCAAAGGAATGATGGTCTCGTGCAGATCTTCGGTTGTGATCGGTCCTATATGTTTGTAGCGCACGATACCCTGTTGGTCAATTACGAAAGTTTCAGGAACGCCGTAAACGCCCCAATCTATGCCTGCTTTGCCGTCGGCATCGACCGCTGAGGCTTGATACGGGTCCCCAAGTTGCCGTAGCCATCGTTTGGCGTCGTTTGGGTGGTCCTTATAGTTCAGCCCGATGACTGGTGCGAGGTCCTCGCTGGCCAAGTCCTGCAGGACTTCGTGCTCGGCGCGGCATGCCACACACCAGGATGCCCACACGTTCAGCACCCATACGCTTCCCGTAAAATCTTGGGTGCTCAGGTTGGCGTGGACGTTGTGCAGCGACGGCAGTGAGAACTCGGGTGCGGGTTTACCGATGAACGGCGACGGTACCTTGCGCGGGTCGAGCTTGAGGCCTATGCCCAGAAAAACGACCAGCACCGCAAAAACGACAATCGGTATCACAAAACGCGTCTTCAAGCCGCTCAACTCCTATGCTGCGCCGACCGTCGCGCCTTCGATATCCGTCGCACCGGAAGTTCGCTTCGACAGTGTTCGGTAGCGTTGATCGGTTGCCGCCAAACCGCCCCCGACGGCCATGAATATGCTGCCCAGCCAAATAAAGCGAATAAATGACTTAAAGTAAACGCGTATGGTCCAGGCTTGTCCACCGATGGACTCGCCGAGCGCGACGTATAAATCCCGGGTCAGACCCGGATCGATGGCGGCCTCGGTCATTGGGTTAGTGTTAACCAGGTAAACCCTTTTTTCGGGTTTGAGTCGGGTGATGCGCTCGTCTCCTCGGTATACGGTGAACAGTCCCTGCTGTGCCGTATAATTGGGTCCGGGCAACCGGCTCACACCCTCGAAGCGGAAGGTATATGCGCCGACGTCGAGCTTATCCCCGGGCTCCATGCTGGTGTCTATCTCTATTGAGTATACGGTAGTCAGCGTCACGCCGGTGACGAAGATCGCGATGCCGAGATGCGCCAGGGTCATGCCCCAAAA
>CAMYJT010000037.1 GCA_947258785.1 uncultured Gammaproteobacteria bacterium | reverse complement strand
GCCATCGGGACGCGCCAGATAGATCGCCGGCGCGCCCGGGTCGCCGACGACGCCCGCGACAAGCTCGAAGGCGTGACGGGGTAAGATTGGGGTGGTCTCCACAGGGGTACTGAGCGGCCGGGTGCCAAAGGACTCCCCGGCGGCGCTAACCGCCGCCACGAGTGCAAACCCAAGACCGGCTTTTGTCGCGCTGACCATTGAGCCCAATACTACCCCTGGCACACCGAATCGCCGGACGCAAATCTGCTCGACCGGCGACGGCGACTGCACGAGAAGGTTGCCAATAAAACCCTTCGCAACGGTTATGCGCCATGCGCCGCTCGCGTCCAGACTCCTGTTCTCCCATGCTTGCCTCGCCCGAATATTGCACCCAGGTGGCGAACATCAGGGCGATCCAATTGATCGATCGCGCTCGTTAGCCCCAATGCGTCCGTCACACTTTGCGCCTCGGTCATCGTTTCTCCCGGGCCGGGCTCGATCTCGAACGCCGACACGTGCGCTGCACTCAACCCATAGCCCGCTATGTGTTTCGCTGCAGCGCGGCGCCTGTCCCCCCACAACAGGAGGCTTGTCCTTGCACAGCAGGGAAATTCAGTCGCCCGATCGCTGCGCCCGCTTCCGGGATTCTGTCATTTCCAGGCAAGTGAGGCTTTGCCGCGGTTGTTGCGCTGCGGCCCACAACTCTCTCGAATACTACACCTTTAGGTCGAGAGATGCTCTCAAACCATCGCGGTCAACGGTCTCAACTTCCGTGTTGGCCGATGCCGGGGGTCTGTCCCTCCCCCGCCACCAGACCGAGCACCAACCGCTTCAATTCGGTCAACTCGGTCCTCAGCGATGCGTTCTCTTCCCGTAAGGCGTTCAGCTGCAAATCTTGCTCCGCCTTCAATCCCTGTATCGCCGCCAACGCCACCCCGTCGGCGTCCACCGTCGCAATCCCCTTATCGTCCGACCCCAAACCAAACGCCGCCCGGAAATCCTCCGCCACCGGACCAGAATCTCCGCGGGATCCACCGACTCAAAGCCCTCCTTCCGGTCCCGCGACGAGGCGTGCACCATCGAGCCCTGCACCCATACCGTGCCGGCCGGCGTCACCTCAAAATTCGTCGTCGTCCCCGGCCCCACGCGCACAATTGGCGACCAACACACCTATATATAATGTTTCTCCTGCTATGCTTCGCGTTGCAGCGATACGATCGGCAGGTGCGAGCGTCCAGCGTGGTAATTGACCACGAGCGTGAATCGGTCACCGGGTTTGCCAGCGATGAGTGTGCGTGGATTCGCGCACGGCGAACGACATTGCCAGTGTTCGCGGGGTTCTAGGCGGGGTCGCCTCAATAAAATAGCGGATCTCACGACGTATTGCGTCGCATCTCGCCGGCACCATGATTCTTCCGATGCCTTCGTCCTTCCTGGTACGAATAAATCGTTCGACCACAGCAATGCTGCCGTGTTGACCAGCGGCACCGTACCGAGGTTTGATTTGCTTGCGCTTGAGCCAGCGTTTGAAGTTGTCGGCCGTAAATATTCTGTCTTGGTCACAAATTAGGTACTTCGGAGTAGTCGTGATCGAGATCGCCTTTCCGAGAAATGTAGAAACTACGAGTGGGGTGGGGCGTTTCGGAAAGACCGCAAATCCAATTGCACGGCGTGAATTGTGGTCAATCACCACAGCGACCCACCAACAGAATGGCCAACACCTTAAGCCCACCGAACTCACAACCGCTTCGGCCATTTCATGGACGTATGTACGACACGCAGGATAAAGATCTGGTCCCCTTCAATGGTGTAGGGAACGATGTACGGCAAGCCCGCGATCACCAGCTCCCGCGTACCGCCGATGCGCCCCGGCCGCCCCATTCCCGGCTGCTCGGCGAGCCGTTGCGTCGCGTCCCAAATCCTGCGCGCTACGTCGGCCGCTGCGGTGGGCTTGCCTTGGGTAATGTATTCGACGGCTTCATCGAGGTTATCCAGCGCGGCGTGCGTCCAGTTAACCCGCATCGACGCCCCATTTCTTGAAGCGCTCGGTGACCTCGGCGTCCGTAGCCACCTTCCCGTCCTCGACCTCGCGCCGCCCCGCTTGGATTTCCTCGACGAACCATTGCTCGTAGTCGAGATAGCGCTCCACCGCCTGTTGAAATACCCAGTTGCGCGGGCGATTCATCGCCTTCGCCAAATCGTCGACGCGGCTCAAGGCATCGTCGTCCAAGCGCACGGTCGTGACCTTCATAAGGTATTCCTCCGTATTCTCCAGTATTCTATAAGAATACCCTCTATGGTGCAAAATAAAGAACGCGCAATTTCAAGCCCGCACGAACGTGCTCACGCCTCGCTTGATGGAGCTACACCAGCGGAAGTTGCTGGCGAATCCGGGGTGTCACCTGCGAAGATCACTGATTTTCGATGGCAGACGCATTGCCGTGGGTTGGTCCAACTTCCGATTGCCGCATGAACGCTAATTCGACACCCACAGGTCAAGTTCGGTAGCAACCGGACAATCCACGCTCCGGATTGCCCCGGTGCGACGGTGGGCGGATTATCGGCTGTCCGGTGGAGTGTGGCCCGCGCCGTTCATGGCGGACCGTATCCGCTTGTGTGCGACCACAAAAAACACGATGTTCAATACAATCATGCTGCCGCTGGTGGCAATCGCGGCGCCGACTTCTTGCCAAAGTGTGATGAAGACCGTGTTGGCGATCAAACTCCCGACGGTCGCCCACAGCATGATTTTCGCTTGGACGCCTTGGTGCCCGGTCATGGCCAAGGCATTCCCGACCGGCCCAGTCAGTGCGCTGACCAGGGGACCTACGGCCAGGATCCGCAGCACGTGCGCCGCATCGGAATAGCCGGGCCCGAACAACGCCAAGACCTGTTCCGCCCACACCACCAGCACAATGAACACTACGCCGCCGCCGACGCCCGACCAGAGTGTTCCTCGAATTAGTATTGTGCGCAGCTCGCCGTAAGCCATGCGGTGGTAGGTATCGGATATCATCGGGGCAACGACGGTGTTCACTACCCGCAACATCAGCCCCCCCGCCAGCGACAGGATGATCGCCGCGCTGTACCGTCCGGTCGCTTCCATGCCGACGAGTCCGCCCAACAACAAGACGTCCCAACGATTCAGTCCCAATTGAGCCATGCTGGTCAGCGCCAGAGGACAAGACACCGACAACCAATACCTGCTTTTGCGCGTTGCAACCGCCGTCTTGACCTGCGCGGGGATGGTGTGCCACAACCAAGTCAAGCCCAGCGCTTCGGAGAGAAGCACGGCGGCCAGATATACAATAATCGCATCACCGGCGGTTGTTGTGCCGAGCCACAGGCAACCCGCGATAGTCATGACCGGGACAATGACCTCGCGCGGCAACAAGGCGTTCCAAATGACGCGGAAACCAAGTGCGGTATAGCGGCGCCATAACCAAACGACGGTAAGCGGCACCAGTCCGGCCAGAATCATTGTCCTGAGACCCGCAGGCAAATGGTCCGGCCGCGTTGCGGCGGCGACGACAATCAACACAGAGGTCGCCAGCGCGGCGAGGGATAAGGTTTTTACCGCCCAGACCAGCACCCCCTTGAGGTTGTCCCATTCGTGCTTGGCCTCGTATTCCGCCGTGAAACGCATCGAGGCCATCGGTATACCAAAGCTGACCACGACGGCGATCATATTCGCGGCAACGTACAGGAAATTGAAGGTGCCGTATTCCTCCGGCCCCAACAATCGCCCGAGCACCAGATTCATAAGGAACACCAGCACCACTCCCGCCGGCATCAAGAAGGCCGCGGTAATGATTTTGGACGTGAACCGGGCTAGCAGCTTGTTTTCCACAATCTGGACTACTTTTGCCTGGCGATCTTATATCCGCGTGTTAAGCCGCCGCGGCAGGCCGCACGTCTTGCAACTCCCTAATTTGCGCAGCGATTTGCCTGCCGGACCAGGCCGGTCACGGCGCACCGAAACGTCCGCCCACGGATACGCCGGCCGATGGACATTGTTCGCCTCTGATCGCTCTAACCCACTCGCCGTCTTAATGCAAGCCACTGGACCGCGCGGGACACGACCCCGGCTTACAGGTCCGCGTCGCGGGCCAATGATGCATACAGTTGCACAACCCGGTCGTAGAGATTACGGTGGCGTTGACCCTCAATGGCCTCGATCAACTCCAGTTTTTGAGATTCCCGCTCCGCATTCGGCCGGGTGCTCTTGTGCCAATTATCGGCCAGTGCGCGGTGTTCGATCTTACCGAACCTCTGCTCTAATTGTCTTATAGCGTCGAATACCTGTTGCGCACTGTCTTCTGTATGCACAAACAGGTCGAAGCTCGTTTGGAAACGCTTATTCAATGCATCGATCGCATCGCCGAAATTACTCCTGACGCTGTCGAAGTGCACCAACAGCAGGTGCGACCGCCATCGTGAAACTACTTCGTAATAATTGAGGTAGTCACGCAAACCTTGGGCAATGTCGTTGTGCGCGAGGTACAACAAGTAAGAGGCTATGGCATCCCTGGGATGGCGCAGGATAATCATTATAGGGATACGCCGGCGCGCCGCGGCAACGATGGCCGCACCGGCGTGGAAATGGTGTGCAATTTTGACGGGCCGTTTCTGCGCCGACCGAAACGCATATGCGGCAAATGTGTTCGCCGACCGAGGGAAGGCATCTATGAGCAGCTCGGTATCTCTGGATATTCGGCGGTACTCCCCGTCCGAGAACCGCCGTTGATAGCGGACAAAGGGTAAATAGAGCAGCGGCGAGCGGCGGGCCCGGGATTTCGCGCGCATCAATAAGCCGACGAATTTGTCTCGGTAGGACGGTGACGGAGCGGCTAACAAGTTTTCGTGGCTGTTCAAAGACATGGCTGATTAATAAAGCACAATGTTCGACGATAATTCGTTTCAAGGCCGCATCCGCTCAATCCGGAACTTCTACCACATCACAACGCGTGGTTGAACGGTCCAACGATGGATTAACTGTGCTACGAAGCTCGGAAGCGACCGGACGTTAGTCTACTACATTTGCTTATCGCCGATGGCAATGAATTCGTGAGCGAGGTATACCGCTTACCGAATTCATCATGGCTTTGACCGCACGAAACGATGCTCGCCGAGCATTTCACCGACAACCAGAATTCCTCAAGAAGGCCAAAGTAAAACTACGCACTTCCTGGATTTATAACTATGATGGCGATCCGTTATCGGATCTGGCGTGCACCTTGCGCCAAGTATCCCGGCAGATGTCTTGGCGCCCGGGCCGGTAGTTCCGCGCCCGGAGCGCGCGGCAGATTGAACTCGGAGGCGCAGAACGCAGGCGGGTGTATTCACCTGTTGCGACGGCCGATTGACGCGTCGCCGGCACCGAGAAGCGAACGACGCTTGAGTCGAAACAAATGCAGTTCGCCCACCACGGCTGGAGCGGTCTCGAATGAAATGATTCCGGCCACCGTAGTTGCCGGACTCAGTGTTCTCGGCACACGATGATACTGCTCGATTTCATAGGTGCCGGGCGTCAACCGAATCTTCACTCTAGTCTTGTCGACGCCAAACCGTTTTTCGAGCTGGTCATCGAACCATGCGTTCTGGTATGACCCCGGCCAACGGCGGAACACCGCGACATGCACCGTTCCATCGCCCGCCTGTTTGCTCACCACTTCAAAACCGGGACGCTCGGTCCACACACGCCGTTTGACACCGGCCCAGCTGAGCAAATTGCCGATGACCGCCGGAGGGAACGCAGCCTGGCCGTAACTGGTTGGACCGGGACGGGGCGGTGTGCGCGCCGGTGGCTCGATCCACCGCACGTTGTCGCGTTGGCCGAGGCGAAAGCGGAGCACATCTCGCTGTCCCGGCTGCTCCACCACGTACCGACCGACCTCGCCCACCAACACCAACTTTCGGCCGGCCTCGGCATACGCAACCAACCTGTCAATCGACCGCTGGTGCTGAATCTCACCGACCGCCAATACCAGCTTGAACTGCATGGGATCGACCCACGTTGAGTATTCGTTCGCAAAGTGTGCTGGCAGCTGGTGGAACGCGAACAGCGCGGTGAACTCATCAATGCCGGTGATGTGGGAATAGATGCCCTGGCGGGACCGACCCAGCGATTGATCGGCCCGGCTGCCAAACACCAACACCTCGGGCTGATCGCCCCGCGCGGCAACCCATTCCCGCAGCGCCGGCTGCGACTCGGTGACGTGCCGCAACGCCGCCGGCATACCCTTGAACCGAGGATCCTTGGACCTGCGGACATCCCAGCGGTACAACCACATCCATCCCCGGTCGTAGATCGATCCGTAAAAGAACCCGGAGTCCACCAGCGCCAGACTGGTCGGCGTAAACTGATGTCCTTCATTGGTGTATGGGATACCCGCCTGGAGGGCGATGCTCTCCATAGCGCGCTGAAAATAGTATGGCCCCCCTTCGTCGTGGAATCCCCCGCCGGCGGCGAGCTCGGGGACGGCCGCCTCCGGTGCGATCGATCGCTGTCCACGGTATACGTGAATTTGCCGCAGTGGGTCCACGGCGCGTATCGCTGATATAACATCACGAATCGATTCGCGGTACGTATGCACTCGGAAGTCGAAAAAATTACGCCAGTCTTCGGATAGATCGGGTCCAGAATCGCCCGGTGCGGTCGAAAGAATATTAAACGGGGCCGCCATCGCCCCGATGTGTGGTCGGCCGTCTCTCCGCCAGGCCGCGAAAGCGGCCTGGGCGGCCGGTGAATAGTCGGTTGTGAGGAACTCAGGAGCATTAGACTCCAGGAAATTCATCGGCCTGACCCGGTAGCCGATGACTATGGGTTCATTCAGATAACGGTCCGCCACCGTGACCAGCCAGCGCCGGTAGCCCCGGCGAAAGCGATCGTCCCAGAATGACGGTTGGGCCAGACCGTTGCGCGCGGTGGCGATTCGACCGTGCTGGTCGACCATCGGTTGATAGTCGAGCCAGCGCGGAACTTCTAATGGATGCGCCCACGCCGCCGGTGTCAGAAACACCCTCTGGCCGGCATCGCCGGCCAGACGTATGCGCCGATCGATCTCACCGAACCGGTGCACGCCCGGTAAAGGCTCGGCCTCGCCCCAGCCGAACTGGAAGCTCACCGTGTTGAAACCGTAGCGGCCCGCCTGTTTGATCCAGTTATTCACCTCGACGAGCTGGCCTTGGCGGAGAGGTTCCCGCTCGTAGCGCGTCGACAGGTAGGAATTACCGAGCTCAGCGACGGCGAGGGGCCGCCCGCTTTGCAGCAAGTCATCGCGGGT
>CAMYJT010000036.1 GCA_947258785.1 uncultured Gammaproteobacteria bacterium | reverse complement strand
GACCGTCACCCGGCCCTCGTCGGTGTAGGAAAATGCATTGCGTATTAGATTGCCGATCAGCACCGACAGCACCTTCTCGGACGTGACGACGACTAGCGTAACGTCCGCCGTGGACTGCACGTCGATGGGTTTGCCGGCGAGCAACGGCGCCGCCCGCTCGATCTCCTCTGCCACCAGGTCGTTCACACAGACCGGTTCGCGGGACAACCCCTGCTCCGATTCCCGTGCCAGCAGCAGGAACGCGCCGACCAGGTCCTCCATGTCGGTAGCGGAACGCTTGATCCGCTGCACTGAGTTTTTCGCCGGGGTACTCAGCTCCTGTTCGCTGAGCAGCATATTCGCGGCGATCTTGATGACCGTTAGCGGGCTGCGCAGCTCATGGCTGGCATCGCGGGTGAACGAACGCTCCCGGTCGACGAAATCGTTGATGCGCTCGGCAAAGCGGTGCAGCGCCGCCGTCAGCGACGACACTTCTTCATTCGGGTCGTCCTTGAATGCGCCGGCTTCAAACGCGGCCGCGTCGGGGTGTTCCAGGTCCAGATCGTGCACCGCCTGCGCCAACTTGATGATCGGTGACACGGCCCGCCGCGATTGACGGTAAGCGATCCAGGCCCCGACATACAGCATCGCCAGCACGATGGTCAGCGGCACCAGACCGAAGTATAAGGCGAGTTCGTTGACGCTCTCGCCGTCGTACACCAACACCAGCCGTTGCCCCGCTTGCTCCGTCACGTAGACGACGGAGTAGTCCAGTGCCGACGACCCGTGAAATCCGGGCCCCAAATCACCCAGCTCGGCTGGAATTCCGACTCCCTCCGGCAGCGAACCCAGGTAGCCAGTGAGATTCAGCGTGTCCGGCCGCGGGAAGTCTTTGTGCTCCTCGTAATGGCGCCAGAAATAGTCCGCCTCCTCGCGTAAGGCCTGTTTCACCAGCACTTCCTCAAGTATGAACGCGGCGGCGTACACGCTCAATGCCGCGACCAGGCTGATCAGGCCAGCCTGGAGTAGAAAAGCCTTGCCCAGCTTGCGGCTGAGGCCGACCTCACTCATCCATTTCAGCGATGCGGTAGCCCGCGCCTTGTATGGTGTGCAGTAGTGGTCTGCTGAAGGGGCGATCGATCTGCTTGCGCAGGTTGTACAGATGGCTGCGCAGGGTGTCGCTGTCCGGGAGGACATCGCCCCACACCTCGCGCTCCACCTCCCGGCGGCTGACCACCCGCGGCGCCGAGCGCATCAATACCGTCAGTATCTTGAGACCGATCGGCGACAGCCGTATTTCCTTACCCTCTCGCTGCACACGCAGGGTGCCGGTGTCGAGAACCAAGTCGCCAACGGCCAGGGTTTCGGGGCTGACCTGGCCGCGCTTGCGGCGTATCAGGGCTTTTACCCTTGCCTCCAACTCCTCCATGTCGAACGGCTTCACCAGGTAGTCGTCGGCACCGACCTCCAGCCCCGCGACTTTGTCTTCCAACGTGTCGCGAGCGGTCAGCATCAGCAATGGTGTACCGCGCCGGCCTTCCTTGCGGAGTTTTTCACACAACTCCAAGCCATCCATGCCGGGCAGCATGAGGTCGAGAATGATGACATCGTATTCATTGGTGACCGCCAGGTGCAGACCGGTCACGCCGTCGGCGGCGTAGTCCATGACGTAGCCGCGGTGCTCGAAATAGGCGTAAACCATCTCCGCTATGTCCTGGTGGTCTTCGATCAGCAACAGCGTGCCGGCTTGTTCTTGCTTCATGGAACTACTCTCGGAATCTGTCTCGTTATTGTCAACCTAAGGTTGTGACGGTAACGTGAAAACGGCTCTTTAGCGGGGGCGTCGCGCCGCACGATACAAAATTCTGCCTTGTGCCCGGCACCACCCGCTGACCCAGTCGCCTGGAGCTGTAGCCCCTAATCATCGGTCTTCGCTGCACGCCGTTCAACCCCTGGGGCGTTGGGTCAAGGCAGTGAGCAGCGTGGCCCGGATCAGGCGTTCTCTAAGATGGCCGTATGTTCCAACCCGCGTAACTGTTCTCATCTTGAGCGTGAGCGAAGTATCGCACGGTGATGGGTTCGCGCAGTCCCGCACACAGGCTAAGGTCTTCAGGGGTTACGCCTCAGTCGTGACCAATGCCAAGCAGAATTGTTTCTATCTGGGGCAGAATGCATTAGGGCCAGGCGGTGACGAATGCCCAGAACGTCAAAGACCGGGGTCCACTCAGCCGCGATGTCAGTGATGTTGATTCTGCCTGCCCAACTCAGCGACGTCGTCAATGATGCGGTACAGCGCACTGGGGTCTGGTATGGTGACGTTCCGGCCCTCGAAGACGGCCAGACCTTCACGCTCGAGCTCGGTGATCGCCCGCGCCACGGATTCCGGTCGCGCCGACAGCAGGGAGGCGATTTGGCGGCGCATAATAGGTAGCTTGACACGTACGGACCCACCGTCGCCGGTGATCCCGTAACGCTTCCCCATGGTGCGGAGGAAATGAATAAACCGCAATCTGATTGGCAAATGCTGTTCGCGAACGAAGAACCCGTTTCGCGACCCCTGGTCGCGCGCCAATTTTCGAAACAGTAAGCGGGAGAATAGCGGGTAAGTATCGGTGAGACGCACGATGGTGGTCTTGGGGAAGAAACAGATGTGACAAGCGGTTAGGGCCTCAGCAGTGGTGACGTGGGGCTCCTCGGCGAAAAGGCTCCGATATCCCACCAGATCCCCAGGCCCCACCATGCGCATCGCCCGTTCGGAGCGAAGCGCGTCTTTATAACTCAGAAGCGCTACGCCGCCGCGGATGCAATAAAGGCCTGCTGCGGGATCTCCCTCGGAAAAGATCTTCTCTCCGCGCTCGAAATCACGCACCAGCGTGGACCGTTCCAGCATCATCGCGTCCGCGCTGCGAAACGGCACTCCGGCCACGCAGGATTGGAGCCCACAACCAATGTGTGCACATTTGAGTGTCGGATCTATGCGCCACGGCGCTTCCGATTGAGCGGTCTCGGCGGCGGCGCGATAACGAAACTCTTTCTGTGTCATTTGCCCCATCTCGAGTTTTACCATGAATAACGATAGCGGTAGGATACGAAGACAGCGTGAGTACACTGTGAACATTTGGGCGAAACGGCGTGAAGACAACAAATGTAACGTTATTGTAATGAATGCTTACACCGTATATTGCCTCGAGTCGGCGTAAACGAATGGGTGAGAGCGCTTCGTAATGGTTTTCCCTCTTGTTGCGCAAGAAGGACCGAACGTTCCGGTCTAAACCCAGAAACCGGCGACCCGTTCGATGGTCCAGTAGGCGGCAATGCCGCCGATGGCGTAGACGGGAAGCGCCTGCGCCCAGCGCATCGGGCGCGCCTCGAGACGCACCCAAACCCGGTGCAGCGCGATCACCGCCGCCACGAACAGCAGCTGGCCGACCTCGACACCAATATTGAAGAACAACAGCGCCACCGGGACGGCGTTTTCGGGCAGCCCGACCTCGGATAAGGCGCCGGCAAACCCGAATCCGTGCAGTAGCCCGAATACGAACGCCACCAGCCACGGCCGGCGCCTGGCCAGTCCCGGACGCCCGTGACGGGTGTGCATGATCTCCGTGGCCAGGAACAGGATGCTGAGCGCGATCACCGCTTCCACAGGTTGCTGAGGCGCGTGGACAAAACCCAATGTCGCCGCGGCCAGGGTGAGACTGTGGGCCACGGTGAACGCGGTGATCGTCGCGACCAGCGTCCGCCACGCCTTGACGATAATCAGCAGCGCGAGCACGAAAAGCAGATGGTCGATACCCAGCAGTATGTGTTCCACGCCCAACCCCAGGTAGGTCGACGCAATCTGCCACACACTCGCGGCGCCCGTTACTTTAAAAGACGGTTTGCCGGGCGTGAGGCGTTCAGTGTGCACGCTTCCGTCGCGCCATTCGATGCGCACCAGCACGTCGGTGAGGGTGTGCGCCAGGCCGCCAATGGTGATGACGCCGCCGCTCAGATTACCG
>CAMYJT010000035.1 GCA_947258785.1 uncultured Gammaproteobacteria bacterium | reverse complement strand
GTGGCCGGCTTCATCACCTTCGGCTGCAATATTCCGCTGTTCACCTTCGCCTACGACCCCAAGGACATCAAGCCCATCAAGTTTCCCGGCCGCAAGCTCTCGCCGGCACTCAAGGCCAAGGCGCGCTGGTTGAACTTCTTCGATTCGGATGATGTGCTGGCCTACCCCCTGAAACCCATCTGCCAGGCCTACCGCAAGGTGGTGGACCGGGACATCGAGATCAACGTGGGCGGGATCTTCGCCAACTGGAACCCGGCCGCGCATACCAGGTACTGGACGGATCGGGATTTTGTGAAGCCGGTGGGGCGGTTTATTAATACACTGCTTTAGTTCCGGGGAAAGTATATTTCGGAAATTGAGGGCAGATCCCGGTTTCGCGTATAGTCAGTCGAAACTAGGATCTGGTCCCGGTTTCGCGGGTTTCCGCTTCAATTTTCGACTTCGCCTCCACAGCCACTTGAAAGCATAAATCAGACCGGTAAGAGCTGCGCCTATACAAATAAACACAACCCCGCGCATTACATTATCTGATGAAAAAATGTTCTGCCATGTGAGTTCCTGCGATGGTGGAACACTGCGCGTCAAGACGCCCAAGAGAAATAAGCCGATCGAAACAACGACACCCAATATGATGCCGATCAAAGCTATCCAAAGAATGACGATTCGTAGTTTATTCATCATGTCTGCATCCCACCATTAGATGGAACTACATTTACTCACAGCCTGCAAGGCATGCTGCGGCCTGCGCCGCTGTAATCTGCGGAGAAATTCTCGATAGCGTCTTAGCTGTGATTGCTGCCCCCTGTGAAACCAACGAAGATACTCGAGAAGCTATCGCCGACCCACGCGCCTCGAGCTCTAACGCAATTTCCCCCGCCGCTCCCTCAGCAATCCCAAGACTAAATTGTCCTGTCTGACCCTCGATCTCACCGATGATCAAGTTCTTTGCACATTGTGCCAGACAATCTGCTGTGTCTCTGCAAGCCTGCGGAAATGCCTGGCCCTCAGATATTACTGAAGGCTGTGCAATCGGTGGAATTCCAAGTTGACTGAGAGGGTTCTGTAAACCATCTCGATCAACAAGATTTATCGGATCTGCGGAAACATATAAATAAAGATTTACGTCGCCCCCATCGAATCCGATAAGATCCTTCGCCGTCCACCTGCCAGCTAGCGGATCATAATCCCGGGTCCCAAATCGCACTAGGCCTGAATGCAGATCATAGAGCCCGCCGGCAAAGCCAAAGGGCTGAAAGCCGGGATTTGTGTCGAGAACGACGTTGCCGAACTCATCGTAATCCATACGCTGGACGATATTGCCATCAAACGTATTGATGACGAGGCGCGGGGACCCCAGATGGTCGGAGACGATGCGGTAGCTGTCCTCACCCTTGATGATGAACTCCGGAACGTTGAGCTTGGTGCCGTAGACAAAATGGCTAACTACGTTCCCGGCGGCGTCCAGTTCGGCAACGGGTTTGAGTTCGTCCTGGTATAGGAAACCTTGCACTAGGACACCGTTGACCTGTTTGCCGATGCGCCGATTTTGCGCGTCGATGAGGTAATCGATGGTGACATCACCGGGCAGCTGGGCCTGGGTCAGGTTGCCTAAGACGTCGTAGGTGTAGGTAGTAGTGGCGCCCGCTTCCGTCTTGGTCCGCAATTCGCCGTTGGCGGTGTAGGCATACGCCGCGCCGTCATAGCTCAGCAAGCGATCCTGGGCGTCGTAAACGCCTATGACCCCATTGCGGCGGGTACGGTTGCCGTTGGCGTCATACTCATAATTGGCGGTTATCGCGCCGTTGGTGCGTACCTCGGCCAAGCGCCCCGCAAGATCGTACTCGTAACCAAATGTCGTGGTGGATCCACCGAGGGTTTCGGTTTTGCCGGTGATACGCCCGAGTTTGTCACGAGTGTAGTTGACGTCATACACGCTGGTGCCGTTGACCGATGCCGTAACCTGGGTCGGCTCGGCAAAGTCATTGTAGACATGATCCGTCGTTACGGCATTGATGTTCGTTCCCGTGACGAGACCGCTTCCGGGATCGCGCAAAAACTGCAAATCAGACTCCGGGATGTCGGTCTCACCCACAAATCGGAATGCTCGCGCCAGAAGACCGTCGTCATCATACTCGTACAGGACCGTGTCGAAATTGACCGAAAGATTACTGATGCGCCGATCATTGTCGTAAACATACTCCACCCGGCCTGCCACGGGGCCCGTCCAGATCACGTCGGTCAACAAATCGCGCTCATATTCGTACTCGAGACCAATCCCACTGGGCGCGGTGGCACTGACGAGATTGCCGGAACCGTCATAGCCGAAGCCGACCGGCCCCCGCGGCAGGGTGACGGTATCGAGCCGGCCGCCGCTGTCGTAGCCAAGGCCTACGATCTGGCCATCCGGGCGCGTTATCTGGGCGAGCTGTTGCGCCAGGTTATAGCTGAACTGTGTGCGCGGTTCGGGCAGACCCACGTTCGGGGGCGTGTAGACGGACTGCAGATTGACGCCGCTGTAGTCGAAGCGATGCTGCGGACGCCCCGGCGGGGTGACGCCGACAACGTTGCCGTTGCCGTCATAGGCCATCTGGATCTGGCGACCGTCGGGTAAGGTTTGTCTAGTCAGCCGACCTTGGGCATCATAGGTGAAACCGAAGGCCCGGCCCTCCGGGTCGATGAGGCCGGCGACATAGCCTTCGGGCGTGTAAGTCAGGCGCGTGATGCGTTCGCCGGCCCCGGTGCCGCTCGCGATCTCGGCAAGATTGCCGCGGGAGTCGTAGTCGAACGCTGTCGGCGTGCTGAGGGGATCCAACAGGTCGGTGATCAATCCCCGGTTGTCGTAGCTGAGTTGGGCCGAGCGCCCCAGGGGGCTGATGACTTCACTCAGGTTGCCGCTAGCATCATAGTCCAACGTCGTCGTTCGATTACGGGCGTCAGTGATCGATGCAATCTGATTGAAATCCGGCTCATAGGTGAGCCGCAGCGCATCAAAGAAGCCAAAATTTCCGAATTCCTCGACCCGCAGGACATTGCCACGGTCATCGTATTCGAAGCGCGTATCCGCACCGTTCGGCGCGAGTCGCAAAGTGGTAAGTCCGGCATCATTGCGTATGAAGCGGGTGGTAAGACCCGCGGCATCTTCCACCACTACCGCGGCGCCGAAACGATCGGTGACGGACCGGCGTGTCCGCCCTGCCCCGTCGACGAACAGGCTTTCTACATCCCCCGTACGCAGGAACGGTGCGGGATCGGTCTCGGTGCCGAGACCCGATGCCGGATCGACCAGGCCCAGGCTATCGATGGGCGTGAACTGGCGGACACTGCCGTCGGGCAACGACGCGCGCGTAAGTTGGCCCACCCGATTGTACTCGCGCAGGGTCGAGAAGTCCCGTGCATCGGTCTCGACCACTAACAGATGGTTCGCATCGTATTCGAACGATCGGGTCGTGCCGTCGGGAAAAGTCACTTGCGTGAGGTCGCCGCGACCATCGTGACCGAAGACTGTGGCGCGGTTGTCCGGGTCAATGACGCGCATGAGCCGCGCGCCCGCATATTCAAATTGTGTCTGGCGCCCGGTCGGATCGGTGATGCTGGTGAGTCGTTCCTCGGCGTCATAGGCATAGGCGGTGGTATTGCCGTTACGATCGATGACCTGGGTCTGCAGGCCGGCTGTATTGAATTCGACTCGGGTGCCGTCCGTGAAGGTGCGGGTGAACGTGCCGTCGGGATTCTCCACCAGGGTGGTGAAGTCACCGTCGGGGCTGATGAAGGTCGGCCCGGCATCGAAGATGGCCGCCCGCCCCGCGCCGCCGACAATCAGCACGCTACCATCAGATTGCTTATGCAGCCGCGCCAGGCCGTCGACGCCCCAGCCGGCACCGAAAGGGCTGTCCTGGCCATTGACGACAATGGCGCGCTCGGCGATATCGGTGCCGATACGCGACTCGGCGAAGTTGTTGGTGACGCGTATGTTGTAGGGGTAGACGCCGGTGGCGAGATTACGGGCATCAAAAAACGATACATTGCGCAGGGTCTCGTTGGCGCTTTCATTTAGCCCCACGGTTGTGACGAAGACCTCTTCGTCCGAACTCACCCCGCCCACCGCAATGCTGTAGGAAACGATTGGCGGCAGGCCGCTGCGCCGCAATCCGTTTGCAGGCAGCCGCTGGCCAGTGCCACCACGGAGCCGGCCTCGGCACAGTCCTCCTTGTCCGGGTCGCGACGATCGCGCTCGTTGGGATCGCCCTGGTTCTGCGGCGGCAGCGCGGCATGCCAGTCCGCGGCGCGGATGCCGCCGGAAATGGTCTCGATGGCCTGGCCGTTGGCGGTGACGCGACCGGTGCCGACGATCACGAATTGACCGGTCTCGGCATCCAGCGACCAGATGTCCACCTCGCTGCCCGGAGGCAGGTTGTCGATGTTCGGAAAGGTGATCGGCACTGGGGTGTCGAAAGTGACGCCCACCGGCTGAATGGTGATCAACAAGGCCGGATCCAGGGTGTCCGGCAGCGGTGCCGGTGCGAGGTCTTCCGGTACCAGGGAGATCGACAGCTCACCGGTGAAGTTGCTGCCGTCGGGATTCTTCGCGGTTTGCGGCGGGATCTCGAGAGACACGTCCAGGGCGTCGTTCTGCACCATGGTCATGGTGTTCGGATCGACCGTGGTGCGGCTGGTATCGGCGATGCGCGGCAGGAAGAACGGGCGATCGATCACATTGACCACGTTGGCCTGCAGTTCCACCTCTTCCCTAAAACCGGCGTACTCCTTGCCGTCGGGCGCGCTGTTTGCGGTACCGGCATTGATATCGAAGACCTGATCGCCGGCCGGCAGATTGTTCAGCACGAAGCGGCCGTCGCTGTCGCTGGTGGCGCTGATGCCGGTGCCCAGAAACGAGATGGTCGCGCCCACCACCGGCGTGGTGATGCCGTTCTTGTAGTCATTTGCATCGAGCAGGCGGCCGGAAAAGCCGGTAGGCGCATTGGGATCCGGCGCGGGTACCGTGATGGTGATCGATTGCGGCACCACATTGATGCCGTCGGAGACGAAGAAGTTGACGGTGTTGACGCCGACCTCCGCCACCGTGGGACGGAAACGGAAGCTACCGGTTTGTGCGCTCAAGGTGGCGTTACCCGGTAAAGGCAGCGTCGTCGCCCCGAAGATGAAGGCATCACCTTCCGGGTCTACGGCTGCGAGATTCAGATTCAAGGTGGTGCCCACCGACACGGTCTGGTTGCCGAGCGGCGTAAAGATGGGTGCCTGGTTGGAGCTGCGTTCGACGGTAATCGATAGGGCCGATGTATTGCCCGCCGCATCGGTAGCAATCAACACAAAGGCATTCGGCCCTTCTGCAAGCGCCACCGGACCGTGATCGAACTCGTTATTGAGGCCGATGGGAATGGACGCCCCGTTGAGTGCGAGCTGCGCGACTTCACTGAGGCTGCCGACGAAACGAATCTCGCTCTCGCTCACGACCCGCCCGTCGCTCGGCGTAGTGAGGCTGATCACCGGCGCAATTGTGTCGATGGTGAGCGAGATATTTGCCGGCACCGATAGGTTGCCGGCGAAATCCGCGACGTTGGCACTGAAGGTTACGGGACCCTCGGGCAAGGCGGCAGCAGGCTGACAGTCGGCGCCGCTGGCGGTGAAATTGCAGTCGACAACGAGATCGCTGCCGTCAGCCTGCACGATCAAGCTCTGCGGGTCGACGCCGATACCAATGTCGGAAAAGGCCAGCGCTAGTGTAGGCCGGTTGGCGTTGATCGCACTGCCGTCCGCCGGCGAGACAAACTCAAGTTCGGGCGCGATGACATCGGCATAGGCTGCCAGTGCCCGGACTTTCTTAACGGCACGAATTTCAGCAAGCAGGGTCGAATCGGACGCGATGCGACGAATCTCCTTGTTACGTGCGATCCAGGCGGAACCGTCGGCGGAGTCGGTCGTTAATGCCGTGACGCCGCCTTTGCCATCAAATGGAAACAGTTCGAAGAGGACCAGCCCACTGTCATCGATGCGCAGCAGGCGCTTGTTGGTCGCCGCCCAAGCACCCGAGCCAAAGACTGCGAGGTATTCCACTTTTCGAAGCACCGTGGACGCCTGCGGGGTGAGGTCCGCGCCGAAACGAATGATTTCCTCTTTGCGGGCTACCCAGATATCGCCGCTCTCCGGATTTACAGCCAGCGCCCTGATTTCGGATTTTACCGGCACCGGCAGTTGGGCAATGACCGTGCCGCTCGCGCCCAGAGCCCGCACCGTCCTCTTTGTGGCGATCCAGAGCTGTTGCCTGGCGGGATCCACTCCGATACCAAGAACCTTGTCGCCAAGGTCGGTGCGAGTGATCAGCTCACCGGCAACGGAAAAACGAAACAGCGTCTTTTTGACGGCCAGCCAGACACTGCCGTCGGCCGGGTGCACCTCGAGGTAGACGTTCTTAGAGCCACTATCGTTCTTGTCGTCACTGTCACGCTTATCATCATCACTATCGTCGCTGTCCGAATCGCTGTCATCGTGGTCGGACGCGGATGGTACCGGAACAGACACAATCGTATTTCCGGCGAAGTCATAGGCACGCAGCGATTTACCCCCAGATGCCCAGATGACGCCGCGCGTGGCGTCGATCGCAAGCGCACTGAACTTGCCGGAACTGATTTGCAGCAACGAGTCACCGCTCTCGGAAGCGAATTTGCTGAGCTGCTTGTCGTTTGCCGCCCAGAGTGCCGCAACAAAGTTTGGATTTGGGGAACCGGATTGTTGTGAGTAAACGAAGGCACCAAAAAACAGGCCGGCCACGGCGAGCATTAGAGCAAGCAGCGGGACCGGTCGTGCGCGACCTGATGCGAAATTTATAGTGTGGTGATGTGGATGCGCGGCGGCACTCGCGCCGTTGTGGCTACGTCCCTGTGACTGGATCATCCGAGATCCTCCCCTCAAAGTTTCACACTTTAATACCGGTGCAACTGGATGCAACGGTTAGTGGTTTGTGACCAAAGTTTTGGTCACGATGACTGTGCTGTCAAGTGAACTGGATCACGCCGAACCAAATATTTGCCTAAGCAGTTGCCGAAAACCGGTAGCGCTACGGCATCTCAGTGCATTTGCACCAGATTATTGACAGTGAAATCACGGAAGCCGGACATTCGGGGCTCAACACCAATTTTACCCTACAGCGCAACAGCCCCGCGGCGGCGGGCCTGAACGACTTTCAGGCCATGCGCACAGTGGCCGGCTTCATCACCTTCGGCTGCAATATTCCGCTGTTCACCTTCGCCTACGACCCCAAGGACATCAAGCCCATCAAGTTTCCCGGCCGCAAGCTC
>CAMYJT010000034.1 GCA_947258785.1 uncultured Gammaproteobacteria bacterium | reverse complement strand
ACAACAGGATGCTCCCAAGGCCCAGCACCAGCGGCCGGCGGCGCCGGTCCGCGAGAGCCAACACCGACAGCGGCAACAGCACCAGGGGCAGCACCCCGAAGTACGCGCTGCCGCCGACGATGTTACCGAACGCCTGGCGGCCCCAGTACTCTTCGCCCCACAGCCCACCCAGATAGTTGGGCGCATAAAGCCGCTTGAAATCACCGATGCTCGGCAGGACGTTCTTCAAAGTCTCGGCCAGCGTAGCAAGATCAAAGCCGACGGGTTTGAGGCCGGCCCGCTCGGTCTGCACCGAACGCATTCCGTCGGCGATCATGTTCGCGTCGACGATCACCTTGGGTATGAGCACCAATGCCGCCGCAACGAAGCACAGGTGCACCAGCGACCACGTATAAACTCTTTGCCGCCAGCCCTGCTCGGTGTCAAAGGCCAGGTACAGGGTATTGAACAGTCCCACCGCGATGTAGGTGTACAGGACGATCTGGGTATAGCCGCTGGTATAGAAAAATATGTTGACGACGATCAACCCCAGCACCCGTTCGCGGGACAAACCGTGGCGCAGGATCGCGTAATTCAGGTAAAAAAGCAGCGGCATCCAAAGCTGTGTGGCGAGGTGCTGGGGGAACTGCAGCCACACGATCTGATGCAAATTAAACGCCCACAGGACCCCGCCGAGGCAGGCCGGAATGACCCCCAGACCCACCCGGGCCAGCAACAGGTACATGAAGAATCCAGCCAAAGTCAGCCGCAACCAGGCGGTCCAATCCAGCGCCTCATCAAGGGGCATAAAAAACTGAAACGGGCTGGTGACCACTCCGCCGACGCCTTGCGCCTGATCCGGAACACCGGAAAATACGTAGGGGTTGTAATTGATGCGGTGGCCTTGCTGCGCGGCGCCCCATTTAAGACGCCGCTCCGGGTAATGCGCCTGGGGCGAGTCCGACAAGATCATTTGCTGCACGCCCCGGTATTGGAACTCCGAGGTCCAGTTTCCCAGCCGCATAATGATATCGAACGCCGACAGATCCTTGTCGGTCACCAGTACGTCGGCCAACCAGGCAAACGACAACAGCGGAAACAATATTAGCGCCCATTGGTGGCGCCGGACAGCAGTGACGAGTCGATCTAGCACCGGCACTGTGGGGCGGCCGGCGCATTTCCGCGGCATGCGGCAGCGATGATATGGGCGTTAATCACCGGACCATTGCCAGTTCGCTCAGGCACGGAAAAAAACATCATGCCACGAGGATTGGCAGCTAATTCAATTGATCTCATTGGGTCTGTGATTGAATTCGTTCGCAGGTCCTGGTGTCACACCGGGTTTCCGGGGGTGATCGATTCGCGTCAGTGAACGTGGCCGGTAACACCGTTGCGTAACTTGACCGTTCACCGGTAACCGAATGCGTCGAGCGCCTCCGCGAATGCGCGATCGCAGCTCCTGCCCAACGTCTTCGACAGGTCCTGCCGCCAGCGGCCGATTGAACTTTTTACCGATGCGCTGGTTCGATGCGTGTCATCATCCACCGCCCGGGCCTCCTTGAGGAGCTTCTCCACTAGCACAACATCCCCGTCAAGTCCGGTGTACGCCAATGCCGACGCCACGGTTGCCGCCGGATCTTGCACCAAGTCTTCATACTTCATTATGAATATCTTCTGGTCGCGGCTGCGCACGCTGGCGAGCAATCCCATCACCCGCTCCCGAGTAACGTTCAGAAACTCCTCGTCCGAACGCGCACCGTCCATGCCAAAATCCGCTGCGCCCCGCCGCCGGTTGAACGCGAGCGCGGAACAGAACATATCACGAAAATCCCGGATAAGTACGATCTCCCTGGCCTCGGGATAGAGTTCCCAAAGCAATCGCGGTGTGTGGCCCGCGCCGTGCTTTTCCGCGAAAAAGCTCGGTACCGGCTGCTCCCGCCGCTGCGCCGCGCACACGCTCGTGTACACGGCGTCGATTTCATGTTGACAGAATTTCGCCAGCTGCTCGACATGTTCGCGCCGAAAGCGGCGGTGTTGCGGGACATCCAGCGGCAGTTCCGCGCCGAGCCAATGGCTATTCACTACGTAGGTTTCATCCGCGGATACGGTGGTCAGGTAACCAGGGGGCTCCGAGAGCGTCTTGAGTAGATTGTAAACGTAGTATTTGCACAGTCGTGACTCGTAGGGTGCATCGCCGTGAGCCACGACCTGCGGATGATGTTTGAGCAGCCGCATCAAATAGGTTGAGCCGGATCGGCCCAAGCAACTCACCATCAGCGGCTGAAAACGCGGCGTGTAACCGGTCACCAGCGCGCGGCGGCGGAACGACACGATGCCCAACGAGGCACGTGAACCATCGTCCAACACGGCGACCAACTCAACTTCGCTTTGCGGTTGCAGGTTCAGCAGGCTGAAGGGAATATGGAATCCGCTGTCCCCGGCGTGCCCGGCATGGGGATAATGGGCGGCGACATCGTGCCGGGGTTCGTTTGCCGGCGACTCTCTCACGACCCGGCGCAGACTGGGGTCGATCACCTGCACGGTGGACACCCGCGACCGGCTGCCCACCACCCAGCCACGAATCCGAGTTTCGTAGCCGGTCAGCGCTTCGCCGGTCACCGGATTGTCGATGCAGAATCCCTCCAGCAGGGTTGAGGACTGCGCCGGCACCACGCTGGACACTTGTCCCAACGCACCATCCATCGCGTCCGGCCCGCCGGAACCAGGTGGTGTGCCGCCCACTGCGCTCATTTGACGCCCGCGCCCGGCCGCCACCGATTGCGGCCGGTTTTTGGCTTGTTGTCGCGCTGCGGTTTTATCGCTGTTTACCCTTATCCGGTTTACGCCGGCCGCGCTTCACGACGCCGTCAAACGACTTACCCGGGTATGCGGGTATCTTGGCCACCTTGTCGAAGTCCGGAATCGTCTGCATGTGCGCCAGCATCCGGTCGCGCATCGCCTTGTCCGGCAGCGGACCCTTGAGCGCGCCGATGTTGTCGGCTTGATGCTTGGGATTGGTGGTTGCGGGGATCGCGCAGGTCACCGCCGGATGGGAGATGATCCACTTGAGAAAGAATTGTCCCCAGGTCTCGCAGCCGATTTCGCCGGCGAAGTCTGGGAGCGGGCGTCCCTTCACGATTTGGAACAGCCGCGCCTTCTCGAACGGCATGTTCACCATCACCGCGGTGCCGGTATCCAGCGCCGCGGGCAGGATGCGTTCCTCAGCGGCGCGGGTCGCCATCGAGTAGCGCACCTGGGTGAAATCCAGAGTCCCCTTCTCCACCCAGGGGGCCATCAGGTGGTAGTACGATGGCAGGTGGTGGGATGCGCCCAGATAGCGGATTTTTCCGTCGTTTTTCCAATCCTGCATGGTGCGGATGACGGTGCGCGCGTTGACCAGGCTGTGCACCTGCATAAGGTCGATCTGCTCGCGCCACAGCCGTTCCATGGAACGCCGCAACTGCAGCTGCGCATGACTGTCATCGCCGAGCCACTCGCCGGTGACCCAGATCTTGTCGGCGATAAACAACTGATTGGCGATTCCCAACGCGGTGGCGAAATCGCCGATGCTCACCTCGGCCAGGCCATACAGCGGCGAGGTATCAATCACCCGTCCGCCGCCATCGAAGAAGATTTTCATCACCTCCCGCAGGTGATCGCGCGGCTGCCCCGGTTTGACATCGAACGTCATGTGCGTGCCGAGGCCGATGGCGGGCACCTCCTCCCCGGTTCGCGGGACCGGTTTCATAATCAGATCAGCGGGCAACGCCGACGCCGGCGGGCTGCGCAGCAAACCGGGCACCGCCAGCGCGGCGGTGCTCAGGCCCAGGGCCTTGAGCGCGTTGCGGCGGGATATATCGACAATCGCTTGGGCACGACCAAGATTTTTCATGTCATCCTCCTGAAGTGGGCCTCGACGGGTTCCGGCGAAAATTTATCTTAGCAGGCTACCGGACCGCCTGCCCCTATTCTCCGATGAAATCAAAAAGATTCCAACGACAACGGGCCCACCCGGGGCTACGGGGAACGCAGCGCCTGGGAGCGTCCCAGATCAATCGATAGGATTGATCGTGATGACCCAATAATTGCGCTTTACTTTAACCCATGCGTTTCTTATTTAAGGCCCTGAATTTTTATTCTTGCTCAATCAAGGGCTTTTTACGGAGGCGATGACGGTTGAGAACTTCGAGCTAGTCACCGACACCGGGGATGAAGCGGCCCCCAATGTCCCGAGGTCTACGTATCAGCCCTCCAGGGCCACGTAGTCACCGAATTGATACCCGAATAAAGGCCTTAAAACCGGTGTCGCTATCATCCGATCTGCGTACCACACCGGCGGCGACTGGAAATCAATCTATCCCATGGGTTTTCGGAGCTACTCCCTGAATGACGACCGCATCCCGTTGAACACCGACTTTATCGTGCCTGGATCATACATCGTCACACCCATGGCGGAATTA
>CAMYJT010000033.1 GCA_947258785.1 uncultured Gammaproteobacteria bacterium | reverse complement strand
GCCTTCATGTTGGCGGAAAGATACGCGGCGCCGATGTGGTCCAAGATTACTTGCGCTCCCTGCTTATTGGTAAAACCCCTGACTTCGTCCGCAAAATCCTGCGTAGTGTAGTCAATTACCAAATCGGCGCCGAGTTTTCGCACGCCCTCAATCTTGTTGGCGGACGCCGTCACCATGACCTTGGCTGCCGGCGTCAGTACCTTACACAGCTGGATGGCGGCGGTGTTCACGCCGCCACCTCCGCCGTGGAGCAGTACCGTCCCACCATCTTCCAGTGCGCCAATCAAGAAAACGTTGAGATATGCAGTGATGTACGTCTCACAGATACATGCCGCCTCGTGGAAGCTCATCGATTCGGGAATGCGCATGCAATGATGCGCGTGGGCCACCGCGAATTCCGCGTACCCACCGCCACCCACCAGGGCCATCACCCGGTCACCCACTTGCCAAGCGTCGACTTGCTCGCCGACTCGTTCCACAACCCCGGCGACTTCAAGTCCCAATAATTCCGATTCCCCAGGGGGCGCGGGGTAACGTCCTTGACGTTGCACGATATCCGGCCGATTAACGGAAGTTGCCATCACGCGGATGAGCACTTGCTCGGCCCGGGGGACCGGTGTTTCCACCTCGCCGATATACAACACCTCAGCATCGCCGAAATCTTTTAACAATACCGCCTTCACGTTTTTTTCCTGCGCCTTTGGACTGACTACACCCGTGTGTTTTTATCGCGCCGCATCGTTGATGTCTTTCTCGATTATGACTCAATCGTCGGCAAACCCATCAAACGGCAGAGGCGGATTCGACTCGTGCCGCACAATATTTGAATTCCGGAATCTTACCGTAGGGATCGAGTGCCGGATTGGTCAAAACATTCGCCGCCGCTTCGGCGTAGCAAAATGGAATAAAAATCATGCCCGGTGGAATCGCGGCATCCGACCGCGCTTTGAGTTCAATCACACCGCGTCGGGTCGTGACTCTAACATCGCTGCCCGGTTGGATAGCGAGACGACGCAGTTCATCCGGCGACAGACAGGCCACCGCTTCCGGTTCAATCTCGTCGAGGACGCTGGCGCGGCGGGTCATCGCTCCCGTATGCCAGTGCTCGAGCTGCCTGCCGGTCGTCAAAATCATCGGGTATTCCTCATCCGGTGTCTCGTCCGGTGCGGTCACCGTCGCGGGAACCAGTTTACCGCGGCCGTTTGCGGTGGGAAATCGCTCGCCGAACACGATGTCATCGCCGGGTGAATCGGGCCCGCCACAGGGATAGGTGACGGCATCTTCCGCCTCTAAACGCGCCCAGGTGATATTACTCAAAGACGGCATCACCCCCGTCATCTCGCGAAACACATCGCGCGGATGTTTGTACTGCCAGTCACAGCCGATACGTTTCGCCACCTCCTGGATGATCCACCAGTCCTGGCGCGCGTCTCCGGGTATTCGCAACGCACGCCGACCCAGTTGGACCTGACGGTTGGTGTTGGTAACCGTGCCGTCTTTTTCCGGCCACGCGGACGCGGGTAGTACCACATCGGCGTGAAAAGCGGTCTCGGTCAGGAACAGGTCCTGCACCACGAGGTGCTCGAGCTTCGCGAGCGCGTCGCGCGCGTGTTGCGCATCCGGATCAGACATCGCGGGATTCTCACCCATGATATACATACCCTTGATCTGCCCCGCGTGGATCGCCGTCATGATCTCCACCACCGTCAAGCCCTTTTGCGGATCGAGGACACCGCCCCACAGGTTCTCAAAGCGTCCACGCACGCACGCCGACTCGACGGATTGATAATCAGGGTACATCATTGGTATTAGACCGGCGTCTGAGGCCCCTTGGACATTGTTTTGGCCGCGTAGTGGGTGCAGCCCGGTTCCCGGCCGGCCCACCTGCCCGCTGATCAGCGCCAACGCAATCAAGCAACGGGCATTGTCGGTGCCGTGTATGTGCTGCGAGATTCCCATGCCCCAGAATATGATTGCGGCCTCTGCCTGGGCATAAGTGCGTGCCACGACTCGGATAGTCTCGGCAGTGATACCGCACACGGAAGCCATCGCTTCCGGCGAATAGTCTTTGATGTGCCGCTGTAGGTCATCAAATCCTTCGGTGTGCGCGTCCACGTATTCACGATTGTAGAGTTTTTCGCTGACAATGACGTTGAGCATCGCATTGAGCAACGCGACGTCAGTTCCCGGGTTGAATTGCAGCATGTGCCTGGCATGGCGCTTCAACGCCTGACCCCGGGGATCCATGACGATTAACGTGGCGTGTTTTGCCGCTTGTTTGAAGTAGGATGCGGCAACCGGGTGATTTTCCGTGGGGTTAGCGCCGATCACCACGATCACATCGGCGTCCTTAACTGCGGCAAACGGCGCCGTGACAGCGCCGGAGCCAATGCCCTCCAGCAACGCGGCCACCGAAGAGGCGTGACACAAGCGAGTACAGTGGTCGACATTATTGGTGCCGAACCCGGTACGCACCAATTTTTGAAACAGATACGCCTCTTCGTTCGAGCATTTCGCAGAACCAAATCCGGCTAGCGCCTGATGCCCATCGCGATTGCGGATCGTCTGCAATCCCTTAGCTGCCGCACTCAGCGCCTCTTCCCAACTCGCTTCTCGAAAGTGGGTCAATGGACGCGCTGGATCGAGGTCCAGGTCACCCCGTTTGGGCGCATCGTCACGACGGATCAGTGGTTTCGTGAGTCGATGCGGGTGCTGAACATAATCGAAACCAAACCGGCCCTTGATGCACAGACGATTCTCGTTTGCCGGTCCGGCTCGTCCCTGGACCGCGACGATCTGGTTATCCTTGATCTGATAGGTAACCTGACAGCCGACCCCGCAATACGGACACACACTGTCCACCTCGGTCAGCGCGTCGGCACGGCCGATACCGTTGGCATCGACCAGCGAGGCCTCCATCAGTGCCCCGGTCGGACACGCCTGCACACACTCACCACACCCCACACAAGTGCTCTGCCCCATGGGGTCATCAAAATCAAACACAACCTTCGCATCGCTACCACGATATGCCATGCCGATGACGTCGTTGACTTGCACTTCGCGACACGCACGCACGCACAGACTGCAGTGTATGCACGCGTCGAGCGCGACATGCATGGCCGGGTGGCTGCCGTCCGCAGTCGGCGCATCGCGGGCTGGAAACCGACTGCTGTCGATGTCGAGGCGCTCGGCCCACTGCCAGAGCCGCGATTCCTTGTCGTGCGCAACTTTGCGTTGCGGTTGATCCGCCAGCAACAACTCCATCACCATGCGCTGCGCCTTACTGGCGCGAGCATTGTTGGTGTGTACCACCATGCCCGGCGTCGGTGACCGCAGACACGCGGCGGCCAGAACCCGCTCGCCCTCGATCTCGACCATGCACGCGCGGCAATTGCCGTCCGGGCGGTAGCCGGGTGCCGGCGAAAAACAAAGATGGGGAATGTCCACGCCGCAGCGTTTGGCCGCCTGCCAAATCGTCTCGTCCGGCGTGGCCGAAATCTTTCGTCCATCGAGCGTGAACTGCAACGACTCAACCATTGAGGTCCTCGGGGAAATATTTGAGCACACATTGAATCGGGTTACCCGCGGCCTGTCCCAGACCGCAGATCGATGCGTCCGCCATGGTCTGACTCAGTTCGGACAACAGCGTTCGGTCCCAATTGGCTGCGGCCATTAGCGCCGCTGCCTTCTCCGTCCCCACCCGACACGGCGTGCATTGACCACAGCTCTCGTCCTTGAAAAAACGCATCAGATTCAACGCTACCTCCCGCATATTATCCTGATCACTGAACACCACGATCGCCGCCGAACCTATCAGGCAACCGTATGGTTCCAAAGTCCCAAAATCCAAAGGTATATCAGCCTTGGACGCAGGCAGGATGCCGCCCGATGCACCACCGGGCAAATACGCCTTGAACGCGTGACCCTTCTGCATGCCGCCGCAATATTCTTCGATCAATTCCCTGGCGGTAATTCCCGCCGGCGCGAATTTGACGCCTGGTTTCTTGACGCGACCCGACACGGAATAGCTGCGCCGTCCTTTACGGCCGTTGCGCCCCGCACCGGCGAACCACTCGGGCCCTTTCTCCAGGATGTCGCGAATCCAGAACAGGGTTTCCACATTGTTTACCAGCGTCGGGCGATTAAACAGGCCGACTTCCGCCACGTAGGGGGGACGGTTGCGTGGCAGACCGCGCTTGCCCTCAATGGACTCAATCATTGCGGATTCCTCACCGCAGATATAGGCGCCCGCGCCGCGGCGCAGTTCTATGGCACCAAGCCGCACCAGGCCCTCACGCTCCAGTCGCGGTATTTCCGTCAACAGAATCTCGCGTATTGCCGGATACTCATCGCGAAGATATAGATAACCCTGCTCAGCATCCACGGCCCACATAGCGATCAACATGCCCTCAACAAAACGATGCGGGTCGCGCTCCAGGTAGTAACGGTCTTTGAAGGTGCCGGGTTCTCCTTCGTCGGCATTCACCGCCAGCAAACGCGGTGCCGGTTGTTCGCGCACGATGCGCCACTTGCGGCCGGCAGGAAACCCCGCCCCCCCCAAACCCCGCAAGTCAGCTTGCTCCAAGGTGACTATCACGTCTTCCGGCTTGCGGTTCCCGGACACACACGCCTGCAACAGCGAATACCCCCCGTCCCGAACATACTGATCATAATTCTTGTATTCAGGTACTTCGACTTGGATTTGGCCCGCACTTATCGCCGCAAGTACCGAGGCGACGCTGGCGTGATTGACGAGGTTGTGGCCCACCTCGGCAACGGGAGCCGCGTCGCAGCGGCCCACACAAGGTGCGCGCACCACACGTACCTCGGTATCGGATTTTGCCGTTAAATCGTTCAGCAGAGAGTGCGCGCCCGCGAGTTCACAAGCAATGCCGTCGCATACACGAACGGTTAACGGCGGTGGCCGCGGCGTGCCTTTCTTGACCACATCAAAATGGGCGTAGAAGGTGGCGACCTCGTACACCTCGGTCTGCGCCAGCCGCATTTCTTGGGCCAGTGCCGCCAAATGCGGCGCGGACAGATGGCCGAAGCGGTCCTGAACGAGGTGCAGAAACTGTCGGCAGGAACACCGACGGTGCATTTCGAGAATCGCTACCGCCACGCCGACGGTTCCTACCGCTGGCTGCTTTGGAACACGGCACCCGTGGCGGAAGAGGGACTGCTGTTCGCGACGGCGATCGATATCACTGAACGCAAGCAGGCGGATGAGCGATATCGAAAACTCCAGCAGCAAAGCGCGCAAGAACTCGCGGATAAAGAGCAAAAACTGCAGGCCTTGACGAATCGACTTGTTCTTACCGAAGAACGCGAGCGCCGCAGGATCGCCCGCGGGCTGCATGATGATGTGGGTCAGACGTTGTTGGCCGCGAAGATGGCGGCCGAGGAACTCGAAGGCGATCTGACCGGCGACAAGAAGAGAAGATCGTGGCCGACGAACTGCAGCAACTGCTCGATCGGGCCGTCAAGTCAACTCGTACACTGACCTTCGACCTGGCTTCGGAAGTGCTCTACGACGTTGGCCTTGGGGCCGCCCTGCAAAGTTTGTGCGAGCGTGCAGAGCAACACAGTGGCATTCGGTTTCAGCCGCCCGAGAGTTTGGAGGGGAAACCAATCCCGGAGTCGGCACGGGTCATCCTCTATCGGGTGGGACGTGAACTGATCCAGAACATCGTCAAGCACTCCAGGGCACAGAGGGCAAAGCTCTCGCTGACACTTCTCCGCGGCATAGTTCGGTTGACGGTGCAAGACGACGGCCGCGGCTTCGAAGCGGAGACGACGCGACAGGGTTCGGATGCGGAATCCGGCTTTGGACTGTTCAGCATCGAGCAGCAACTGCGCCCGATCGGCGGCATGCTTGAGATCGTATCGGCGCCGGGCTGCGGGACCCAGGCGGTCGTGATCTTTCCGCTCCCCACCGAGGCGGTAGCGAAATGAGCACGCGGGTTCTGCTGGCCGATGACCACGAGCTATTCGCGGAAGGCCTCGCCACCCTGCTGAACACGGAACCGCCTCTCGAGGTCGTAGGCACGGTCGGCGATGGCAATGAGGCGGTGCGGCAGGTGCGGGAACAGGAGCCCGATGTTGTGATCATGGACCTTTCGATGCCGAACCTGAGCGGCATCGAGGCGACGCAGCTGATCAAGGCGGAGCGACCCAACGTGAAGGTGCTGTGCCTGTCGATGCACGCCGACCGGGGTTACGTCATGGGCGCCCTGGATGCCGGCGCGTCGGGATATTTGCTTAAAGACAGTGCCAAGAAGGAACTCCTGGTTGCCATTCGTGCCGTCATGGCCAACCAGGTTTACCTGAGCCCCGCCGTCGCCGGCATGGTGCTGGACGCCGCGAAAGCCGGTGGAGCCACGCCGTCGCTCGAGCTGCTCACCGAGCGAGAGCGCCAGATCGTGCAGCTGCTCACCCGGGGCAAGAGCACCAAGGAGATCGCCGGGCGGCTGCACCTGAGTGTGAAGACCGTGGGCACGCACAGAAGCCACGTGATGGAGAAGCTCGAAATCCACAGCATCGCGGAGCTGACCAAGTTTGCGATCCGTGAAGGGCTAACCTCAGTAGAGCACTAATCGGCCCGACCTCCCGTTGATGGACCGTCAGTTTTTCGGCAGCGATTATCAGCAAACGCCTGATAGACCTGCCCCGGGCGCACGTGGCCAAATGGCGATGTGGATACGCCTGTCTCTCACGAAGCCCTGCGCCTGCGGATTCTGCTCGCGGACGACAACGAACCGTTCCGCCGGCGCGTCCGCAAGCTCATCAACAAGCTGCCGGGCTTCGAGCTGCTGGCCGAGGCCGAGGATGGCGAACAGGCCGTGCGCCTGGCACAAGAGCTGCACCCCGATATCGTGGTGACCGACGTCGTCATGCCGCAGCTGAACGGCATCGAGGCAACCACGCGCATCAAGAGCGAGTCGCCATGCGTGGAAGTCATCGCCCTCTCCATGCACGGCGACGACGGATTCCGCAGCGCCATGCGCGATGCCGGTGCCACGACCTACCTGTTGAAGGACAACGTGTCCTACGAGTTGCCGAAAGTCCTGTATTCGCTCGCCGCCGCCCGCACGATCCCGTGATCGCCTGGCGCAACGAACAGCTGAGAACACCCCCGCTTTATAGAGAGTAAGCCGGTCCCCGGCAGCAGCGCCTTCAGAATTCCTGAAGCACCCATCAGCTTTTTGGAAGTACGAATCAGTTGCCAGCCGATTGGTTAAAAATGCTGGCGTGGCAACATCAAGCGTTCGCGTTTGTGATCTTGGGGAACACGGTTCTGTTCATTCGGCAGGCTCTTGCGAAACTGGCCGATTACTGTCTGGGAGAAAAACAAATTTCGCTGCCGCCATAAGCAGATTGTTAACGATTGTTAACTTTTCCGAATCGCCGGTATTCGAGCTTAGGCTTGTATGCGGAAGAATTAAGTCAGCACGCGAAATAAGAATTAGACGGGGCATCGGAAAATTGCCCGATTGATGTCAGGGGAAAAACGTTTGGCGCTACCACGCGCAACTCAATTGCCGACACGTAGTCGGCATCATGATAAAGAGTCACCGCCCTGCCGGCGGCGACTTGCTGTGTCCACTGTAATCACGAACAAGGCAGCCGGTTTCACGCGCTTCCAGTTCCTCGCTGCAGTCGTGTTCGTGGTCAGTTTGGCCGGCTTTATGTCCATGCATTACCTGCCGGCAGATAGTGACAGTGCCGTCGGTGTCTCAGAGCCTGCCTCAATGGCGACGGCCGACGCTGATGCTGATGCAGCCGGTGTCTCCCAGCCAGGCGCCCTGGCCGTGAATTCAAACAATGATTCGAGTTCGGACTCCGGCATCAAAGCGATACTGGAAAGGTTTTTCAGTGGCGAAGAAGTATCGGGCAGCGATGACACCGAATCGCCGCAGTCCGTTACCGGTGCACAGCACGCGGAGTGGGCAGAGGATCTTTTCGCGCAACTGCACTCTCCCGACCCCGTGCCCGTGTCAGCCGAAGAACTCGCACCGGTCATCTCGGGGCGCGTGATGACGACGCACGGCTGGCCGGTCGGCGGCATCGAGGTCAGTGCACAGTTTCGTAACTACTTCAAAGACGCTGAAAGCAACATGATTCAGCGCGCGGGCGGCACGCAGGTGACCACCACCAACGACGACGGCTTCTATGCCTTCCGCGACTTGCCGGCGGGCATTTACATGATTAGCACGCCGGATTCCGGTAGCTACGCACCGGCACGCATCGAGGTACGCACGGGCGTGAAGTACGCCGACCTCAGCCTGAAGACACAAAGCAATACGCTGGTCCGGGGCGTCGTTACCGACCCCATGGGCAACGAGCTGGACGGAGTACGCATCATGCCGCTGGTCAAGGGCATCCCGGCAGGCTCGGTCAGTGGCGTTAACGGCGAGTTTGCATTTACGGTCGCCCTCGAGACCGGAACCCGCAGTTTCCCGGTGCGCTTCCAACGGCAAGGCTACCGGGAGCAACGCTACCAGGTCACGGAAGCTGACTGGGGGAATAACGGCAGCATGGCACTCAAGGTGACGATGGCGCCGGTTTATGAATGGGGCAGAATCTCGGGCAGCGTCACGGGCACTGACGGTATACAGGTCGCCGGCGAGTCGGTGCAACTGTATTCCCGTCAATTAAAGCGCAGTTATCAGGCGCGCACCGACGAGGCCGGTGAATTCCTGTTCCCAACGGTCGAAGTCGCGCACGACTATCAGCTGGCGGTCAAACCGGTGGGCCCTTATCAGGACTATGAATTAGTGAACCTGGACGTCGCGGCGCAGGAGCAGCGCCTGCAGGTCGCCCTGGAGCCGCTCGATCTCGGCCCTCGCCTCACGGGCCGCATGGTAAATGTGAACGGCGAGCCGGTTCCCGGAGTTACCCTGGTGGCCCGCAGTGCTCTCGCCACCAATCAGGTCCTGCAGGTCAGTGGCGACCGTGAGGG
>CAMYJT010000032.1 GCA_947258785.1 uncultured Gammaproteobacteria bacterium | reverse complement strand
GCCGGATCGGATACGATGAATGGTGAACACGGTGGGATAATCGGCAATACCCGGGATCAGGGACCTGTCAGCGACTGCGCATCGTTGCATGCATCGCAAGAAAAATGAAGGTTGTACATTAATTAGTTCCTGTAGCCACCTGAATTATAGATGTAAATTCAACCTGGCGCGCGTGGTTAACGTAAAACAGACAATGGGTGTTTTCCAGGAACAGCGGCTTGCGCGCCGATTCAAGGCGACGTGTCGGCTGCAAACTCGCTTGCGACAGAGGTTTCCCCGTGACAAGTGTTTGCATCTCGGCATCAATAACTGTGATCTACATCACAGCCGTCGCGAGGAAACGTTAGTAAAATTTAATATATCGAAATGCCGTCAATAAAATGACTAGCGGCATAATTCAATTGACAAACGGTATCGCAAATTTGAGAATTTGTACTAGTGAAAAAGATTCTTTTTTCCGTCAGCCGGATCCGGCCGACTTGGTTTAGGGAGGCCATCAACGGTGGCCGAATTTTTCTTAGGCGCACGCAGCAGTAAACAATACAAGCAGTTTGCGTGCGCGGGTTTTAGTGGGGGTTAGGATTATGTCCAAACGTATTCGCCACGGTAAAAGATTAATTGCCGCGTGTCTTCTGTTAGCAGCCGGTCTGTTCTGGGGGCACGCTGTGTTCGCCCAACAAGTTGAACAGAATTGTCTGCCGACCTGTGATGAGGCCGATGGTCGATTTCTCACCATCGCCGGCAGCGGTTTGGAAACGCTGACGGGCCAGGAACTGGTGTTAGAGATCATCGTCCCCGAAGGGTTGAGTGAGTTCGAGCTCGGCATTTTCGATGGTGACAGCGGCAAGACCTCGATTGACGCGAACCTGGATCCGGCGCTATATCAAGGTGGCCCACCAATTCCGATACCCCACTGGGACCTTGGTGCGACCACAATCACCTACACGTTATCCGCCGATCCCGCAGCGGACGCCAGCGGCACCGGTGGCGTGGTGTTCGAAGCCTGTTGTGCCGACCTGCTGGACAACGAGTGGTTTAACGTCACCGTACCCACCAGCGCCGACGCCCAGGGAACGGACGGGAGATTCTACTATGTGCTGCGGGTGTCGATCAGTGATGACAATCTGCTCGCAATCTCAAACTTCAAACTGCGGTTACGACCGCCGGGTGGCGTCTTCGTGCTGGACGAACCGTTCTCGTTTCAGGCGGCGGCCTACAGTTTCGGCGACTATTGCGCGGTCTATCCCGGCCGCGGGCTCTTTGCAACTATGGATACGTGTCAAAACACACCCGCGGACGCGAATCTAAACACCCCTGAGGAAGAGAGCCTCGATTGCCCCGGCGGACCCGGTCTGGACTGTACGACCTACAACGGGGATTTCATATTCTACTCGCGCCCGTTGGAGGCCCCTCTGTCCTTCACTCTGTGGGACGGCGATCTGGATCACGGGTCACCGGACTGCACGCCATTGGCAAGCGGAGACCCGGGCGATCCCAGTTTCTGCGATTCGGATGACCCCAATACCGAGGGTGCTCCGTTCCTGCCGCCCTGGGCCGTGGCGGATGCGCTCTTCGAGGGCGAACAGGGCATAGGGTCTCCGCCGGACGACCGAACGGAAGACGTGTTGGTACGCACACCTTCGGTGATCTACCACGTACACATCCGCGACGACAACGGCACTCAGGTGGATGAGACGGACAATTTCAACCCCTCGGGCAATCGTGAATGGGAGCAGTACAAGCTGGCGACGCCGGATGCGAATGTGACCGACGCCGACGAGATCGTCCCGCAATTACCCAGCGGGGTGTATGAGATCCACCTGGAAGGCATGGACATGCAGAATCTCAATGCCTGGCGGGTGGAGCAGTTGGTGTGTGTGGATGAGCAGGGCAAACCCTGTGATCCGCCGGAGCTGCCGCCCTGCGAGGTCGCGACTCTCAACGCCTTCGAGACCGACGCCAACGGAACCGCACTCGCGGCCGGCACCATCGTCGATGGTCCCGCGGGTCCGTGGGTCAGTGCCGGCGTTCAAATCACCGGTAACCCAGGTCCGGCCATGATCTTCGACAGCAGCAATCCCACCGGGGGTGATACGGATCTCGGCACACCGCATACCGACTTCGGCGGGCCCGGCGTTGGCGCCGGTGGCGCGGCCGGCACCCCGGGTGAGAACATGATCGGCCGGAACAACGTTCTGATCATCTCCGAGGACGGCAACACGACCAACCCGGATGACAATGCGGGTGGTGGCACGCTGACCTTCACCTTCGGTTCGCCGGTGCGGGTGGATCACGTGGGCCTGCTCGATATGGAAGAGCCCGGTTCGTCTCTGCGCGCCTACGACGCCAACGGCACCCTGCTGGCCGACGTGCCAGTCCCCGTTCTTGGGGACAACAGCTTCCAGCTGGTGCCGGTCAACAAGCTCAACGTGAGCAAGCTCGAGGTGGTATTCGCCGCCAGCGGCGCGGTGACCTCCGTGGTGTACTGCGAAGGCACCGGTGCCATCGGCGACTACGTCTGGAACGATGTCAACGGCGACGGCGTGCAGGATGCGTCCGAGTCAGGCATCCCCGGCGTCACCGTGAACCTGCTGGGCCGCACCGGCGAGGTGATCGCCACCACCACCACCGGACCGGACGGCGAATATTTGTTCGACTTCGTGCCGGCCGGTGATTACACCGTCGAGGTGGATCCGTCCACACTGCCGGGTGGTTTTGCGCAGACCTTCGACCTGGATGACGCTACCGGTCCTTTCGGTACACCGAATTCATCCGGCCAATTCGCCCTCGCTGGCGGCGCAGGCCCCGAGGATCCCGGCGAAATAAAGCTGGACGTAGACTTCGGTTACCAGATCTGCGGCAAGTGTGATGGCAAGGTCACGACCCTGACGCTGCAGTTCCTCAGCCAGACCGGTGCGAACATCCGCGTACACCAAAAGAAGGACAGCGTGGATGTGTTCGAGGGTTTCGTTGATGCGGGCGGTGTGTTCAGCTTCGACGGCCAACACAAATCTGGAACCTTAGGTACCGAGATCGAGGTGTATGTGGAGGGCAGTCTCAACACCAAGATCCATACCAGCTGCTCGAAGCCTATCGGACCAGGACTGGTGTTTGGCGACTTCCTGGTCCTGGCCGGTGAGAGCCGCAACGGTGGTGCCCTGTGCCCCCTCGTGGGAATCACCGGGCATTGTCCGGGCGGTGATTCGGATTCTGATTCAGACTCCGGTAAGGACTCGGATTCCGATTCTGGTAAGGATTCAGACTCCGACTCCGGTAAGGATTCAGACTCCGACTCCGGTAAGGATTCAGACTCCGACTCCGGTAAGGATTCAGACTCCGATTCCGATTCGGGCAAGGTCTGCAAGGGCGATTCGGATTCCGACTCGGACTCCGGCGACAAAGGCACCAGCGGAAAATGTGACGGCAAGGTCACCAGACTTGAATTGACCTATCTCGGCAATTCGCCGGCCAATGTCATGGTGATCCAAAAGAAGGATGACGCCGTCGTGTTCAGCGGTCAGGTGGCGGCTGGCGGCACCTTCGACTTCGTCGGCACCGACAAGAAGGGTACGCTGGGCACCGAAATCATTATCAAGGTGAATGGTGATGTCGACACCCAGATCCATACCAGCTGCTCGAAGCCCATCGGCCCGGGCCTGGTAAGCGGATCTTTCGAGGTCGTCTCGGGCGAGAGCCGCAACGGCGGACCGCTGCCACCGCTATAGGTGCCCCGACAGACCATTGATTCCACGGCCGGTGGACCCTGCGTCCGCCGGCCGTTTTTGTTTACCTGTCTTCATCTTAGTTGCACAATTGAACTTCTTTCCGGCCGGTTAGTATCCGTCGGCGCGCCACATCGATTAGCCAGCCCTGGTTTCCCTGAGATATGAGCGGTATCTGTGCAATTGTTGATTTCTCCGGCCGGCCGGTAGATGGCGAGTTCCTCCGAAGCATGACCGAGGCCGCCGCGCACCGTGGCCCCGATGGCACGCAGTCCTGGATCGCGGGTAATGTCGGGTTCGCCCATCTCGCCCTGCACGCTACGCCAGAAGCCGTCACCGAGCCCCAACCATTGGCGGGTCCGGAAGGCGGCCTGCACATCACCGCCGATGCCCGTATCGATAACCGCGATGAGCTGTTGCGGGATCTGCGCGGCAGTCCCTTATTGCGTAGCGACAGCCCCGGTGATGCCGCCCTGATCCTGGCCGCGTACGAACGTTGGGGTGAGGCTTGTCCGTCGTATCTCATCGGTGACTTTGCGTTTGTAATTTGGGACCAGCGGCGACAGAAGTTATTCGCGGCGCGGGACGCTCTCGGCGTCAAGCCGTTGCATTACGCCCGCTCCGGCGACTTTGTCTGTCTGGCGTCCGAGCCGCAGCAGATCCTTATGCATCCAGGTGTGCGCTCGGATCTGGATCAGATGGCCATGGCCCGTTACCTGGTAAACGATTGCTCGGACCGTGAATCCACGATGTATGTTGACGTGAAACGGCTGACGGCGGCGCATTGTCTTGCTGCCGAAAGTGGTGCCGTCCGACTAGAGCGATATTGGAATATCGATTCCGGCAATGCGATCCGGTACCGAGATTTTGTTGAATACAGTGACCACTTCCGCGACCTGATGTCGCGTGCGGTTCGCGACCGCCTGCGGGCACCGGCAGGACGGATTGGCATCAGCATGAGCGGCGGTCTGGATTCCTGCTCCGTGGCGGCGCTGGCCCGTAATGAGCTTGCCGGGCGCGGTGAAGCGGAACGACTGGTCGCCTTTTCCTATGCCTTTAATGAACTCAGCAATTGCGATGAGCGCCGCTACAGTCAGGCCATGATTGACGAGTTGGGTCTCGAGATCGAGTATCTCGATGCGGAACGCGTCGGTGTATTCGGTGAGTCGGGCCTGCCCGCAGCGGGATTTGAGCTGCCGCTTGTAACCACGAACGCGTTGCAGTGCAACGTCGTACACCGACTGCACAAAATGGGTGGTCGGGTGCACCTTACGGGCCAGGGCGGCGACGGCATGCTAAGCGGAACACGGCTGGTGTATCTGGAACATCTCCTGCACGGGCGCTTGGATGGGCTCGCCGCTTTGGCAGCGGATGCGCGTGCGCGTGCGCTGCCTCTCGGTCGCGCAATGTACCGGGCGCTTTTTCAGCCGTACCTGCCGGCCTGGCTGCAGTCACTGGGACGCAGGCTGACAGGAAGGCGGTCGCTTGCCACCGTGCCGGACTGGATCCGTCCGGAGGTCGTTGAGCGGGCGGGGCTTTCGGTGTACCGGGGGCCGCCGTTACGTCCCTGGGCGCGCTACCCTGCGCGCCGGGCGATCCGGCATTACATTACCGCGCTGGAGGGCGACGTCGACGCGCTGTACTGGCTCGACAAATGCGGCGCGGCACACGGCGTGGAGACACGGCATCCGTATCTCGATCGCCGCATTGCCGAGTTTGTGACGGCCGTGCCGCCCGAGGCGCTGCTCTGGCGCGACGGCTCGAAACGCCTGTTGCGGGCCGCGATGCAGGGTATTCTGCCCGAGGGCATTCGGCA
>CAMYJT010000031.1 GCA_947258785.1 uncultured Gammaproteobacteria bacterium | reverse complement strand
TCATCGCCGCCGTCAGCGTCGTCTTCCCATGATCCACATGACCAATCGTCCCCACATTTACATGCGGCTTCGTTCGCTCAAATTTTTCCTTCGTCATGGCTTGGCTACCTTATTCGTTAACTTATGTTTGAAAACTTCAGTGGAGTACCTCAGCTGGCCTTTTTCATGACCACCTCAGTAACCGTACTGGGGGCCGGTGCGTATTGCTTGAATTCCATCGAGTATGTGGCGCGCCCCTGGGTTGCCGATCTCAGGGCCGTGGCGTATCCGAACATCTCGGCCAGCGGTACGTCGGCACGCACGATCTTGCCCGCAGGCGCCTCTTCCATCGCAAGGATTACGCCGCGCCGGGAATTCAGATCACCGTTCACCGCTCCCATGTACACCTCCGGCGACACGACTTCCACCGCCATAATGGGTTCCAGGAGCGTCGGCTTGGCCCGCAGCGCCCCTTCTTTGAACGCCATCGAGGCGGCCGCCTTGAACGCGAGTTCCGACGAATCGACTTCGTGGTATGAGCCGTCGTACAGGGTAACCTTGACGTCAATCACCGGATAACCGGCAATAATGCCGTTCTCCATCGCCTCGCGGACGCCCTTTTCCACCGCCGGGATGTATTCCCTGGGCACGACCCCGCCCTTGATCTGGTCGACAAATTCAAAGCCCCCGCCGCGCTCCTGGGGTTCGATGCGGAGGTATACGTGGCCGTATTGACCGCGACCGCCGCTCTGCTTCGCGTGTTTGTGTTCCTGCTCCACCGCCATGCGTATGGTTTCCCGGTAGGCGACTTGCGGTTTGCCGACGCTGGCATCGACCCCGAATTCACGCTTCAGCCGGTCGATGATGATCTCCAGATGCAGCTCGCCCATGCCGGAAATAATGGTCTGGCCAGATTCATCGTCGGTCCGCACCCGGAATGAGGGGTCTTCTTGGGCCAGTTTACCCAGCGCCACACCGAGTTTTTCTTGATCGGACTTGGTCTTCGGCTCGACCGCCTGAGCGATCACCGGTTCGGGGAACTCCATGCGCTCCAGGGTGACGACGTGGTTCTGATCGCACAGGGTGTCTCCGGTGCTCACCGCCTTCAATCCAACGGCAGCGGCAATATCCCCCGCGAACACCTCCTTGATATCTTTGCGCTCGTTGGAATGCATCTGCAGGATACGTCCGATGCGTTCGCGCTTCTGCTTGACCGGGTTGTACACGCTGTCACCGGACTTGAGGACCCCTGAGTAAACACGGAAAAACACCAGCTGCCCGACATACGGATCCGTTGCGATCTTGAACGCCAGCGCCGCAAACGGCTGTTTATCGTCCGGCCGACGCACTACTTCGGTGTCTTTACCGTCATCCGCGACCCCTTTGACCGGGGGCACATCCACCGGCGACGGTAGAAAGTCAATCACCGCATCCAGCATCGCCTGCACGCCTTTGTTTTTGAACGCCGAGCCGCAGAACACGCAGACGATCTCATTGTTCAGGGTGCGCGCCCGCAGGCCCCGCTTTATGTCTGCAACGGACAGCTCACCCTGGTCCAGGTACCTGTCCATGAGTTCCTCGTCCGCCTCGGCCGCCGACTCAATCATCTGCTCCCGCAGCCGCTCCGCTTCCTTCCGCAGTTCCGCGGGGATGTCCCGCTCCTGATACGTTGCGCCCTTGGTCTCGTCGTCCCAATACAAGGCCCGCATCGTTACCAGATCGATAACGCCCTCGAAACGCTCCTCGGCACCGATGGGCAGCTGTACTGCGACCGAATTCGCACCAAGCCGTTCGCGAAGCTGCCGAACCACGCGCAGAAAGTCGGCGCCTGCACGGTCCATTTTGTTTACAAAGGCGATGCGCGGCACACGATACTTGTCCGCCTGCCGCCATACGGTCTCCGACTGTGGCTCCACACCACCGACGGCGCAGAATACCGCACAGGCTCCGTCCAGCACGCGCAGTGAGCGTTCGACTTCGATGGTAAAGTCCACGTGTCCCGGGGTATCGATGATATTGATCCGGTGCTCGGGGTACTGCTGACCCATGCCCTTCCAGAATGACGTCGTCGCCGCGGAGGTGATGGTGATGCCCCGCTCCTGTTCCTGCTCCATCCAATCCATTACCGCGTTGCCGTCGTGCACCTCCCCCAATTTGTGTGAGATGCCGGTGTAGAAAAGAATGCGCTCGGTGGTCGTGGTCTTCCCCGCATCGATGTGCGCCATGATGCCGATGTTCCGATACCGTTCGATGGGTGTTGAACGTGCCACGTTAATTTACCTATACCTTGATATATATACGTACGTCTTGCTGTCACCAACGCCTTCGCAAATTCGCCAACGATCAGAATCGATAGTGCGAGAACGCTTTATTGGCCTCCGCCATCCGGTGCACGTCCTCGCGTTTCTTGACTGCGCCACCTTTCCTGTCCGCCGCTTCCATCAGTTCAGAAGCCAACCGCGCGGTAATCGATTTCTCGTTGCGGCGTCGAGCGGACTCGACGAGCCAGCGCATGGCCAAGGCATTCTGACGCGACGGCCGCACCTCGACAGGCACCTGATAGGTCGCACCGCCGACCCGCCGGCTCTTCACCTCCACCATCGGGCGCACGTTGCCCAGGGCGTCGTTGAACACGCCCAGGGGATCGTCCTTGCCACGCTCTGAAATCATGCTCAGCGCCCCATAGATGATCCGTTCGGCGATGGATTTCTTGCCGTCCACCATCAACACATTGATGAACTTGGCAAGCGTCTGATCGCCGTACTTGGGATCCGGCAGAATTTCGCGCTTGGGAACTTCTCGTCTTCTCGGCATAACCCTACAGTAAATGACAATGTCCCGCACCGTGCCCCCCATCGGTGAGCGCGGTGAGATGGCGGTGGCGGTTGTTAAGACTTTGGACGTTTCGCGCCGTATTTCGATCTTCCCTGACGACGATTGCTCACCCCCGACGTGTCCAACGCACCGCGAATCGTGTGGTAACGAACGCCGGGAAGATCCTTCACCCTGCCTCCGCGGATCAACACCACGGAGTGCTCCTGAAGATTGTGACCCTCACCGCCGATGTAGCTGGTAACCTCATAACCGTTGGTCAAGCGAACCCGCGCCACTTTCCGCAGCGCCGAATTGGGTTTTTTAGGAGTCGTCGTGTACACCCGGGTGCATACCCCGCGCTTTTGCGGGCACGCCTGCAGGGCAGGCACGTTCGACTTCTTAACCTGCTTTTTTCGAGGCCCTCTGACCAGTTGATTGATCGTCGGCATAACTCCTGGATTCCATAAAAATTTTCAGGCCGGATTTCCGGCCTGAAAAGTGCGGCGATTCTAGGCAGTAGCCCTTACAGTGTCAAGCGAAACCGGGCCGCCGGCGTCAGGCGCTCGCCACCTCATCGTCCTGCTCCGTCTCCGCCTGGTCCTGATCCGGGACACCGATCAGAAGCTGCTCCAGTTCTTCCGTTTTGCTGGTGGCTTCCGCGCGCTTACGGCGTCGCTCCTCGTGATAGGCCAGACCGGTGCCGGCCGGGATCAGGCGTCCGACGATGACGTTTTCCTTCAGTCCCCGCAGCCGGTCCAATTTGCCGTTGATGGAGGCCTCCGTGAGCACCCGGGTGGTCTCCTGAAACGAGGCCGCCGAAATGAACGATTCCGTGGTAAGCGAAGCCTTGGTAATACCCAGCAGGACACGCGAGTATTGCGCTGGATTCCCGTCATCGCTCTCGATCTGTTCGTTCTCCTCCAGCACCCGTGACCGCTCGACCTGCTCCCCTGGGAGCAGCTTGGTGTCGCCGGGACCGTCGATCCGCACTTTGCGCAGCATCTGTCGAATGATCACCTCGATGTGCTTGTCGTTGATGCGCACGCCCTGCAGCCGGTACACGTCCTGGACTTCGTCGACAATGTAGTTGGTGAGGGCCTCCATGCCGAGCATCTCGAGAATGTCGGAGGCGATCGGCGGTCCATCCACGATCATCTCACCGCGCTGCACCGACTCACCCTCGAACACCGTAATGTTGCGCCCCTTGGGAATCAGATACTCATGCTGCTCGCCGTCCTGATCGGTAATGATAAGCCGTTGCTTGCCTTTGGTTTCCTTACCGAATGACACCACGCCGGAGTGTCCCGCCAGGATCGCCGCATCCTTGGGTTTGCGGGCTTCGAACAGCTCCGCAACCCGCGGTAGACCGCCGGTGATGTCGCGGGTCTTGGACGACTCCTGCGGGATCCGGGCCAACACATCACCGCCGCGGACTTTCTGTCCGTCCTGCACCATGACGATGGCCCCGGGCGGCATGAAATACCGGGCCGGCACGTCGGTGCCGGCGATAAACAAGGTAGCGCCCTTTTTGTCGACCAGGGTGATCACCGGACGTATGTCCCGCGCAGCGCCGCGGCGCTGCTTCGGATCGATCACCACGTACGTAGTGACCCCGGTGAGTTCATCGGTCTGCCGAGTCACGGTGACGCCCTCGGTCAAATCGGTAAAGGCAACTGTCCCGTCGACCTCAGTGATGATCGGATGCGTGTGCGGATCCCAGTTCGCGATGACCTGACCGGCCGTCACCGAATCGCCGTCCGAAACGGTGAGCAGTGCGCCATAGGGAAGCTTATAGCGTTCACGGTCGCTGCCATTCTTATCCTGGATGAGCAACTCGCCCGAACGCGTCACGACGACGTTTCGGCCGTCCGAGTTCTTGACGACTTTCACGTTGTTCAACTTCACACCGCCGTTGGTCTTGACCTCGATGCTGCTCACCGCCGCCGCCCGCGACGCGGCGCCGCCGATGTGGAAGGTGCGCATGGTGAGCTGCGTTCCCGGCTCACCGATGCTTTGTGCGGCAATGACTCCGACGGCTTCGCCACGGTTGACCATGTGGCCGCGCCCAAGATCCCTACCGTAGCATTTCGAGCAGATGCCGTAGCGCGTCTCGCAGGTCACGGCGGAGCGGACGGTGACCTGATCAATGTTGTGCCGCTCGAACAGATCCACAATCCTTTCATCGATCATTTCGCCGTCCTTGACCAGGAGGCTGCCGTCCGCAGCGCTGAATACGTTGTTGAGCACAACCCGGCCGAGAATGCGATCGCGCAGGGGAATAACCACCTCACCGCCCTGCACCAGGGCCTGGCGGACAATGCCCTTGTCCGTACAGCAGTCCTCGTCAGTGACCACCAGATCCTGGCACACATCCACCAGGCGGCGCGTGAGGTAACCGGAATTCGCAGTCTTCAACGCGGTGTCGGCCAGCCCCTTGCGCGCGCCGTGGGTGGAGATGAAGTACTGCAGAACATTGAGGCCCTCCCGGAAATTCGCGGTGATCGGCGTTTCAATGATGGAACCGTCGGGTTTGGCCATCAGTCCACGCATGCCGGCGAGCTGCCGGATCTGCGCATGGCTGCCGCGGGCCCCGGAGTCCGCCATCATATAGATTGAGTTCAGCGACTCCTGCTTCACTTTGTTGCCGTCGGCGTCGACGACCTCCTCACTGCCCAGATCGTCCATCATGGACTTGGCGACCTGCTCGCTGGTGCGTGTCCAGATGTCCACCACCTTGTTGTAACGCTCGCCGTCGGTGAGCAGGCCCGACGTGTACTGAGCCTGGATGTTCTTGACCTCCCGCTCGGCCCCGGTGAGGATGACCTCCTTTTCATCGGGAATCACCATGTCATCCACACCGATGGAGATGCCCGCTTTGGCGGCGTAGTAAAATCCCGTGTACATCAACTTGTCCGCGAAGATGACGGTGTCCTTCAGACCCACCTCACGGTAACAAATGTTTATGATCTCCGAGATGGCCTTTTTCCTCATTTCCCGGTTGATCAGTGAGAACGGCATCCCCGCCGGCAGGATGTCGGACAGCAAGGCGCGGCCGGCGGTGGTGTCGTACAACTTGAGTGTCGTCTCGAGCTCGCCGTTTTCACCGTTAACGCTTTCCCGGATGCGCGCCTTGATGCGGGCGTGCAGTGAGACCTGCCCAGTCTGATAGGCACGCTGAACCTCCGCAAAATCTGCAAACACCCGGCCCTCGCCCTTCGCATTGATCGACGCCCGGGTGAGGTAATACAAGCCCAGGACAATGTCCTGCGACGGCACGATAATCGGATCGCCGTTCGCGGGAGACAGAATGTTGTTGGTCGACATCATCAGCGAGCGGGCCTCCAGCTGGGCCTCGATGGACAGCGGCACGTGCACCGCCATCTGATCGCCGTCGAAATCGGCGTTGTAGGGGGTGCACACCAGGGGATGCAATTGAATGGCCTTGCCTTCGATGAGCACGGGCTCGAAGGCCTGGATGCCCAAGCGGTGCAGAGTGGGGGCCCGATTCAGCAACACCGGATGCTCGCGGATGACTTCTTCGAGGATATCCCAGACCTCCGAGCTCTCCAGGTCGACCATTTTTTTGGCCTGCTTGATGGTGGTCGCCAGTCCGCGCAGCTCGAGTTTGTTGAAGATATACGGCTTGAACAACTCCAAGGCCATTTTCTTGGGCAGGCCGCACTGATGAAGCTTCAAAGTCGGCCCGACCACGATCACGGAGCGGCCCGAATAATCGACCCGTTTGCCGAGCAGGTTCTGACGGAACCGGCCCTGCTTGCCCTTGATCATGTCGGCCAGGGACTTGAGCTGACGCTTGTTGGCGCCGGTGATGGCCCGACCTCGACGGCCGTTGTCCAGCAGCGCGTCAACGGACTCCTGGAGCATGCGTTTTTCGTTTCTGACAATAATGTCCGGGGCACTCAGGTCCAACAGGCGTTTGAGCCGGTTGTTGCGGTTGATGACCCGACGATACAGGTCGTTCAGATCGGACGTCGCAAATCGCCCGCCGTCGAGCGGCACCAAGGGGCGCAGATCCGGCGGCAACACCGGCAGGACCTCCATAATCATCCACTGCGGATTATTGCCGGAGGCGATGAATGCCTCGATGACCTTCAGGCGTTTGGTTAGCTTCTTGAGTTTGGTCTCCGAACTGGTAGCCTCCAGCTCCTGGCGCAGCCGCGCCGCTTCCTCCTTGAGATCGATCATGCCCAGCAATTCCCGCACCGCTTCGGCGCCCATCTCGGCGTGGAATTCATCACCGTACTGCTCGATAGCATCCAGATACGCGTCCTCGGTCAGCAGCTGACTGCGTTCCAGAGGCGTCATGCCCGGATCAACGACGACGTAGGTTTCGAAATACAATACCCGCTCAATTTCCCGGACTGTCATGTCCAGCATCAGACCCAGGCGCGACGGCAGGGATTTCAAGAACCAGATGTGGGCGACCGGGCTGGCCAGTTCAATGTGCCCCATACGTTCCCGGCGCACCTTCGACAGCGTGACTTCGACGCCACACTTCTCACAAATGACGCCGCGATGCTTGAGGCGCTTGTATTTCCCGCACAAGCACTCGTAATCGTTGATGGGACCGAATAGTTTCGCGCAGAACAAGCCGTCGCGCTCGGGCTTGAACGTACGGTAGTTGATCGTCTCGGGTTTTTTCACTTCTCCAAATGACCACGAACGAATCTTTTCCGGTGACGCGATGCCGATGCGTATGGCGTCGAAATCTTCGATCTTGCCCGGTTGCTTGAAGAGATTGAACAGGTCTTTCATCATGTGATTCCTCAGAGAATTCTGTACAGGTGTAGCCGCAGTCGCTTCAATCGTGTTTCAGCTCAATGTTGAGTCCAAGCGAGCGTATTTCCTTGATCAGCACATTGAATGACTCGGGCATACTTGCCTCCATGAAGTGATCGCCTTTCACGATGTTCTCATACATCTTGGTGCGGCCCGCTACGTCATCCGACTTCACCGTTAACATCTCCTGCAGGGTGTACGAGGCGCCGTAGGCCTCGAGCGCCCACACCTCCATTTCCCCGAATCGCTGCCCCCCGAACTGGGCCTTGCCTCCGAGCGGCTGCTGGGTAATCAGGCTGTATGGGCCCGTAGACCTCGAATGCATTTTGTCGTCAACCAGGTGGTTGAGCTTGAGCATGTACATGAAGCCGACGGTTATCGGCCGGTCAAAGGCTTCACCGGTGCGCCCATCGTAGAGCATGGTCTGGCCGCTGGTGGGCAGCCCGGCGAGTTCGAGCATGCCCTTGATTTCCTCTTCATTGGCCCCGTCGAACACCGGCGTCGCGATGGGAACTCCGTCGCGAAGATTGTGGGCGAGTTCCATCAGCTCGTCTTCGGACAGCGACTTGATATTGTCCTTGCGACCGCCATGGCTGTAGATGGAGTCGAGCAACTTGCGCACAGCCGCGACATTGTGCTGCTGCCGCAACATCGCATCGATCTGTTTGCCGAGTTGGTTCGCTGCCCATCCCAGATGGGTCTCTAGGACCTGACCGACGTTCATACGCGACGGCACGCCAAGCGGATTCAACACAACATCAACCGTGGTGCCGTCCTTCATGTAGGGCATGTCCTCGATGGGGACAATTTTTGAAATGACGCCCTTATTGCCGTGCCGACCGGCCATCTTGTCGCCGGGCTGCAGGCGGCGCTTGACCGCCACGAAGACTTTGACCATCTTCAGTACACCCGGGGCTAGGTCGTCTCCCGCTTCGAGCTTGGTGCGTTTCTCGTCGAACAGCTCGTCGAAGTGCTTACGCTGGCCCTCGAGGTCCGCGCGCAGCTGTTCCAGATTCTCATTCACCTCTTCGTTGCGCAGACGCACGTCAAACCATCGGTCCCGCGGCAGGTCGGCTAAATACGCCTTGCCGATCTTGTCTCCGGAACCCAGCCCGGCCGGTCCACCTTCCGCGGTGCGGCCGGTGAGCAGTTTCTCGATCCGGATGTAGGCGTCCTCTTCGACAATGCGGAACTGGTCGTTGAGGTCCTTGCGGATTCTCGCCAACTCGAACTCCTCGATCTGCCGGGCGCGGCTGTCCTTTTCGACGCCGTCACGGGTGAACACCTGCACGTCGATCACGGTTCCCGACATACCAGAGGGCATGCGCAAAGACGTGTCCTTCACGTCGGACGCTTTTTCGCCGAAGATCGCGCGCAGCAGCTTCTCCTCCGGAGTCAGCTGCGTCTCACCCTTGGGGGTGACCTTGCCGACCAGGATGTCGCCCGAAACCACCTCGGCGCCGACGTAGACGATGCCCGCTTCATCCAGCTTGGAGAGCGCGGCTTCACCTACGTTCGGAATGTCGCGGGTAACCTCCTCAGATCCCAGCTTGGTGTCGCGCGCCACGCAAGACAGCTCCTCGATGTGGATGGTCGTGTAGACGTCGTCCTTGACCAACTTCTCCGAAATGAGTATCGAGTCCTCGAAGTTGTAGCCGTTCCAGGGCATGAAGGCCACCAGCACATTGCGGCCGAGCGCCAGTTCACCCGTATCCGTCGACGGGCCGTCGGCGAGAACATCGTGCCGCTCAATCTTCTCACGCACTTTAACCAGGGGGCGCTGGTTGATGGTGGTGTTCTGATTCGAACGCTGGTATTTGATCAGATTGTAGATGTCGACTCCCGGTTCGCCGGGACGCGTCTCATCGTCGTTGACGCGGACCACGATACGGCTGGCGTCCACCGCCTCGACGAGCCCGCCGCGCCTGGCCAGCACCGTGACGCCCGAGTCCACCGCCACGATCCGTTCCATCCCCGTGCCGACCAGGGGCTTCTCGGTTTTGACCGTCGGCACAGCCTGACGCTGCATGTTGGAGCCCATCAAGGCCCGGTTGGCGTCGTCGTGCTCGAGAAACGGAATCAGCGACGCCGCTACAGAAACGATTTGCGACGGCGCCACATCGATATAATCGACCTGATCCGGCGTCGACAGCGTGAACTCGTTCTGATGCCGGCACGACACCAATTCATCGAGCAGGTGCCCTTTGTCGTCAACTGTGGCATTGGCCTGTGCGATGACGTAGTTGCGTTCCTCGATGGCGGACAGGTACTCGATCTCCGCCGTCACTTTGGTGTTCTTCACCTTGCGATAAGGGGTTTCCAGAAAACCGTACTCGTTGGTCCGCGCATAACAGGCCAACGAATTGATCAACCCGATGTTGGGGCCTTCCGGTGTTTCAATAGGGCACACCCGGCCGTAGTGCGTCGGGTGCACGTCGCGCACCTCGAAGCCGGCCCGCTCCCGGGTCAAGCCGCCGGGCCCCAGGGCGGACACCCGCCGCTTGTGCGTCACCTCGGACAATGGATTGGTCTGATCCATGAACTGGGACAATTGACTGGAGCCGAAAAATTCCTTGACCACCGCGGAGACCGGCTTGGCATTGATGAGTTCCTGGGGGGTCAGATTTTCCGACTCCGCCATGCTCAAGCGTTCGCGAACCGCACGCTCGACCCGCACCAGACCAACCCGGAACTGGTTTTCCACCAGTTCCCCGACCGAGCGCACGCGCCGATTGCCCAGATTGTCGATGTCGTCGATCTCGCCGTGGCCGTTCTTTAAGTCGATGAGTGTCCGCATGACATCGATAATGTCTTCCTTGCTCAAGGTGCCGGCACCCTCGTCCAGGTCCCGCCCGAGCCGCCGGTTGAATTTCATCCGCCCCACGGCGGACAGGTCGTAACGATCGACGTTGAAGAACAGATTATGAAACAAGGCGGCGGCAGCTTCCTTGGTTGGCGGTTCGCCCGGCCGCATCATGCGGTAAATCTCAATCTGCGCCTCCAGTTCGTTCCGTGTCGGGTCAATACGCAGGGTTTCCGAGATGTACGGTCCCTGGTCGAGATCATTCGTGTAGATCGTCTCAATCGTCTTTATTCCCAGCTCATAAAACTTCTCAATCAACTCCTCGGTCAGCACCTCGTTCGCCGACACCAGCAATTCACCGGTGGCCGGGTCCGCAACGTCATGGGCCAGGCAGCGTCCCACCAGGTGCGCCGGCGGCACAGCGATTTTCTTGATCCGGGATTTCTCCAACTCCCGGACATGACGCGCCGTAATGCGCTTGCCCGCCTCGACGATAACCGTTCCGCTGGGGGTCGCGATGTCGAAACCGACCTGCTGGCCACGCAAACGGCGCGGCACCAGATCCATTCTGATGTCCTTGCTCGACAGATGAAATACGTCGTTCTCGAAGAACATCTCCAGGATCTCCTGGGTGGTGTAACCCAGCGCATGCAGCAATATCGTCGCCGGTAGCTTACGGCGGCGGTCGATGCGGATGTACAGGAGGTCTTTGGGGTCGAACTCAAAATCCAGCCACGAGCCCCGGTATGGAATGATACGGGCGGAGAACAGGAGTTTGCCCGACGAGTGCGTCTTACCCCGATCATGATCGAAGAACACGCCTGGCGAACGGTGCAGTTGCGACACAATGACCCTTTCCGTGCCGTTGATCACGAAGGTACCGTTGTCCGTCATGAGCGGCATTTCGCCCATGTACACCTCCTGCTCCTTGACGTCCTTAACGGCCTTGGCGCCGGTGGTCTCATCCTTCTGGAAAATGACCAGCCGCAACACGACGCGGAGCGGGGCCGCGTAAATCAATCCCCGCTGCTGACACTCTCTAACGTCGAAAGGTGGTGTGCCGAGCCGATAACTCACGAACTCGAGCGCCGCATTTCCATTGTAACTCTCAATCGGAAAAACCGTTTTGAATGCCGCCTGCAGACCGCGCTGTAAACGTCCCTCGGGCAGTACGTCGGCTTGTAGAAACTTGTGATACGAATCCTTCTGAGTAGCGATCAGGTAAGGAACCCGCAACATACTCGGACGTTTACTGAAATTCTTGCGTAAACGTTTTTTTTCAGTGAAGGAATAACCCATTTAGACCTCTCGCTTGCGCGTTATTAGAGAATAATCACCACGCGGTAACAGGCCGGCATGCGTGGCTGCCGACCTCGCCATCGATGTATGCTGCTATTGGCACCAATATTGGTGATGTGGTCCTTATTTCAATTCAACCGACGCGCCCGCTTCCTCGAGCTGCTTCTTGATCTCCTCGGCCTCGTCTTTGCCAACCCCCTCCTTGATCAGCGCCGGCGCTCCCTCCACCAGGTCTTTGGCTTCCTTGAGGCCGAGTCCGGTCAATGCCCGCACCGTTTTGATCACCGGCACCTTATTGTCGCCGAAGCTGCTCAATACCACATCGAATTCATCCTTTTCCTCGGCGGCGGCGGCGGCCTCGCCACCCGTGGACGGCGCCGCGACAGCCACCGCCGCCGCCGACACCCCGAACTTTTCCTCCATGTCCTTGATTAACTCGGACAACTCTAGAACAGACATGTTGCCGATCACGTCGAGAATTTCATCTTTCGTTACAGCCATGATCTTTGACTCCTGAAACAGTTAAACATCACCGGTTACCGATTATGCCGCGCCTTTGGCGTCACGCACCGCTGCGACGGTGCGGACAAATCTGGCCGGCACTTCGTGTACAGTCTGGACGAACTTGCGGATCGGCGCCTGAATCGTGCCGACCAGCATCGCCAGCAGCTCAGCGCGGCCCGGTAGTTTGGCGAGCTCCTGGATCGCGGATGCCGACAACACTTCGCCGGACATCGCCCCGACTTTGATCGCCAGCCGATCGTGGTCTTTCGCGAAGTCTGCCAGCACTTTAGCGATGGTGACCGCGTCTTCAGACGCCGCCAACGCCAGAGGTCCGATCAAGTATTCATCCAAACACTCAAAATTGGTGTCCTTCACGGCCCGCCGTGCCAGGGTGTTCTTGACAATTTGCAGTTGCACCCCGGCCTCCCGGGCACGTCGACGTAAGTCGGTCATCGATGCCACATCAAGACCCCGGTATTCGGCCACGATCGCCACCTGCGATGCGGACAGCATGCCCGACACCTGTTCGACCACCGCCTTTTTTTCCTCAATACTCAAGCTCATAAGCGAGCACCTCCCGTTTGGCGCCCAGTTTCAGGAATTGCAGTCATACGGTTCAAAACTGTTCCCGATCCCTGCCCTTGGGTACCGTCTGCGCAGGCAGGCCGGTCAGCCATATTAAGCGTCATGCATTCGAGGCGCGGCCTCATTGCCGGTCCCCTGTGCGCCGCTTCGCACCTGCGGTCTATGACAATGCCAGGAACGAACACATCCCAGCTCCCGATGGACCCCGTCATCGCTATAGCGGCAACGAGGCCCGGTCTACACGGACCCCCGGTCCCATGGTCGTGGACAGGGTCACCCGTTGAAAATACTGTCCTTTCGAGGCCGCCGGTTTCGCCTTCTGCAGCGCGGCGAGCAGCGCGTCGAAGTTCTCCTTGAGGGCGTCGGTCTCAAACGACACCTTACCGATGGAGCAGTGGATGATGCCGGCCTTATCGATACGAAAGCGGACCTGGCCGGCCTTGGCGTTCTGGACCGCCTTGGCAACATCCGGGGTCACGGTCCCCACCTTCGGGTTGGGCATGAGTCCCCGGGGACCCAGAATCTGTCCGAGCTTGCCGACAACCTTCATGTTCTCCGGGGCCGCGATGACCACATCAAAATCGATATTTCCCTTACGCACCTCGTCGGCGAGATCCTCCAGACCGACGACGTCCGCCCCGGCCTCCTGCGCCGCAGCGGCTCGCGGACCGTCTGCGAACACGGCCACCCTGACCGTCTTCCCGGTGCCCCTGGGCAGTACGGTGGCCGCGCGTACGTTCTGGTCCGACTTGCGGGCATCGACCCCGAGATTGACGGCAACATCCACGGATTCGTCAAACTTCGCCGATGCCGTCTCGCGGACGAGTCTGATCGCTTCGTCGACGGGGTAAAATGCACCACGGTCGACCTTCTCGGCCAGGGCTCGCATTCGCTTGCTGCGGGTCGCCATGACTACACCCCCTCTGTCTCGATACCCATGCTGCGGGCGCTTCCGGCAATGATACGCACCGCGCCATCCATGTCGGTGGCGTTGAGATCCGGCATCTTGATGGTGGCGATCTCCTCCAGCTGCTGGCGCCCCACCTTGCCGACTTTTTCTCGATTGGGTTCCGGGCTGCCTTTGTCGACCTGCGCCGCCTTCTTCAACAGGATCGACGCCGGTGGTGTCTTTCTGAGGTAGGTAAAACTCTTGTCGCTGTAAACGGTGATCACCACCGGTATGGGCAGACCCTTCTCCATATCCTGGGTGTCGGCATTGAACGCCTTGCAGAATTCCATGATGTTGACGCCGTGCTGACCCAACGCGGGGCCCACCGGCGGGCTTGGCGTGGCTTCACCCGCAGGGACCTGCAGCTTGATAAACACCTCGACTTTCTTGGCCATGATTTACTCCCGTGGGTACAAGCGCCGTCAGGCTCCCCAATAATTAAGTTTCAAAATGCAATAATCTTTGCAGCGCGCCATTGCACCGACCCGCTGACGGTCAACCCTTTTCAACCTGACTGAAATCCAGCTCGACGGGGGTTGATCGCCCGAAAATAGACACCGCAACCCGCAGTTTGCTCTTTTCGAAATTAACGTCTTCGACGGTCCCATTGAAATCCGCGAAGGGGCCATCCACCACACGCACCAGTTCTCCGGGTTCAAACGAGAACTTCGGCCGCGGCTTTTCGGCGCCGACCTTCACCTGCTGCATGATTGCGTCGGCTTCTTTGTCGCTGATGGGCGTCGGTTTCAGGCTCGTCCCGCCTATAAATCCGGTGACCCGGGGCACACTCTTCACCAGATGCCAGGTCTCGTCGTTCATGTCCATCTGCACCAGGACATAACCCGGGAAAAACTTTCGCTCACTGGTCCGCTTCTGGCCCCCTTTCATCTCGACGACGTCCTCGGTGGGCACCAGGATCTCACCGAACTGTTCGTCCATTCCGGCGCGTGCGACGTAGTCACGCAACGACTGCGCCACCTGTTTCTCGTACCCGGAGAAAGCATGGACCACATACCATCGTTTAGCCATGATTCAAATCCAGTTTTGCGTTTGCACAGCGTTACGACGTACGGGCCTTCAAAACGAGGTCGTAGATCACCCAAAACAGCGCCGTGTCGATCATCCAGAGATAAATACTCACCAGAATGACCATTGCCAACACGACCAGCGTGCCCTGGACGGTTTCCCGCCGCGACGGCCACACCACTTTACGCACCTCCACGCGAGCACCCTTGGCGAACTCCCACGCCGCCTGACCCGGAGCGGAGACGAGTGCGATCGACAGGCCCGCAATGACGCTGACGATAACCATGCCGGCGCGCAGCAGCACCGAGTACTCTTCAAGGTAGTAGAATGCTGCGACCCCTGCTACGATCAGCAGCCCTGCAGCCGTCAATTTCAATTTGTCGAGCACCGACCCAGTTCCGTTGTCCCGTTCAAATGTATTTGGCAGGCCAGGAGGGAATCGAACCCCCAACCTGCGGTTTTGGAGACCGCCGCTCTGCCAATTGAGCTACTGGCCTAACACTGCCGTCTATTCGATAATCTTGGTCACGACGCCGGCGCCCACGGTCCGGCCGCCTTCACGAATCGCAAATCGCAGCCCATCCTCCATCGCAATCGGCG
>CAMYJT010000030.1 GCA_947258785.1 uncultured Gammaproteobacteria bacterium | reverse complement strand
CGCCGATTGCGATGGAGGATGGGCTGCGATTTGCGATTCGTGAAGGCGGCCGGACCGTGGGCGCCGGCGTCGTGACCAAGATTATCGAATAGACGGCAGCAAGAACTCAATTATGAATGTCCAAGGTCAGAAGATTCGCATACGTTTGAAGGCGTTCGATCATCGGATGATCGACAAGTCCGCTTTGGAAATCGTCGAGACGGCCAAGCGGACCGGCGCCGTGGTGCGTGGTCCGATTCCGCTGCCGACGCGCATCGAACGCTTCACACTGTTGCGATCTCCCCACGTCAACAAGAAAGCGCGCGACCAATTCGAAGTCCGCACCCACAAACGCATCATGGACATCATTGAGCCGACCGATAAAACCGTCGACGCCTTGATGCGGTTGGATCTGGCCGCGGGCGTCGATGTTGAGATCAAGCTAAACTAACCCGCGTATTGCATCAAGACGGTGGAAAGAGGAGCTAACAATTTGTTTGAACTTAAGAATTTGATAAATGTCCGGTGTGGCGCTGTGCCAGCACGGCGCCCAGACGCCCGATGCCTTCGCGATCATCCGGGATCCTTGGTGCAATATGTGGGCTAGCCGGTCAGGATTTGTTGTCAGGTAAACAGAACATGCCGCTCGGATTAGTCGGGACAAAACTTGGAATGAGTCGGGTCTTCGCGGAAGATGGCGGCTCGATTCCGGTCACGGTACTGCAGGTGGAGCCGAATCGGATCACACGCGTGAAGACCGCCGAACGCGACGGCTACGCCGCGGTGCAGGTCACCACGGGGACGCGACGCCCCAACCGGGTGAACAAACCGCTCAAGGGGCAGTTCGTCAAGGCCGGTGTCGAGGCCGGGAGCGGCTTGTGGGAATTCAAGCTCGACGTCGGCGAGGCGGCGGATCTGGAACCGGGCGGCCAACTGACGGTGGACCGGATGAGCGCCGGCCAGAAGGTCGACGTGATCGGGATCAGCATCGGCAAGGGGTACGCAGGTGTCGTGAAGCGGCATGGGTTTGGTGGTGGCCGGGCCAGTCACGGTGCGTCACTCACCCACCGCGCGGGAGGTTCCATCGGTCAGTGCCAGGACCCCGGCCGGGTGTTTCCGGGCAAAAAGATGGCGGGCCAGATGGGTAATGTCCAGCGCACCCAGCAGAATCTGACCGTCGTGCAGATCGACGTCGATCGACAATTGCTGCTGATCAAGGGGTCGGTGCCCGGACCGAAAGGCGCGAATGTGATCATTAAACCAGCCATCAAGGCAAACACGGGCTGAGCCGGGCAACATGGTAGCGCTGACAGTAGTCCAGGCGGACGGTAAGAAAGCGGATACCGGAGTAGAGGGATCCGCCGCGACCTTTGGCGTACAGTTCAATGAGCCGCTGGTCCATCAGGTGGTGACTGCATACCTGGCCGGCGGCCGGTCTGGGACCCGGGCCCAGAAAAACCGCTCCGCGGTGCGGGGAGGCGGTACCAAGCCGTGGCGTCAAAAGGGCACCGGACGGGCGCGGGTCGGCACGATACGTAGTCCCTTGTGGCGCGGTGGGGGCAAGATCTTTCCAGCCACCACCCGTGATTTTTCCCAGAAAGTGAACCGCAAAATGTACCGCGCCGCAATGCGTTCGATTATTTCCGAGCTGGTCAGGCAGGATCGGCTTTGGATCTGTGATGAATTGTCGGTGACGGCGCCCAAGACCCAGGAACTCCACACCAAGCTCAAACGTCTCGGCGCGGAGGACATTCTGATCGTGCAGGAGACGGTGGACGCTAATCTGGCGCTGTCTGCGCGCAACCTTTACCGGGTGACGGTGTGCAGCGTGAAACAGCTCAATCCCGTTCAACTGATCGGTCACGAGCGGGTGGCGATGACCTCGGGTTGCGTCAAACAGGTCGAGGAGTGGTTGCAGTGAACGAAGAGCGCATATACCAGGTCCTCATCGCACCCCTGGTCTCCGAAAAGACCACCCGGGTGGCGGACAAACACCGCCAGGTGGCGTTCCGCGTTCTGCCCGATGCCACCAAGCATGAGATCAAGCAGGCAGTGGAGAAGGCGTTTACTGTTGAGGTCGAATCGGTCCAGGTCGCCAATATGCGCGGTAAAGTGAAACGTTTTGGCCGGACACCCGGGGTCCGCAGCAATTGGCGCAAGGCTTACGTACGGCTCAAGGAAGGCCACGACATCGACTTCGCCGGCAGTGCGGTGTAGACGGGAATCGCGATGGCGCTGGTAAAACTCAAACCCACTTCACCCGGTCGACGCGGCACCGTCCGGGTCGTCACACCGGGTCTCCACCGCGGTGCGCCGTACCGGCCACTGCTGGAGCCGAAAAAGTCCATAGACGGCCGGAACAATCAGGGACGTATCACGGTCCGTCACCGGGGCGGTGGCCACAAGCGGAAATACCGGATCATCGATTTCAAGCGCAATAAAGATGGCGTTCCCGCCAAGATAGAGCGGCTCGAGTACGACCCCAACCGCAGCGCGAATCTGGCGTTGGTGCTGTATGCGGATGGGGAACGCCGCTATATTCTGGCGCCGAAAAAACTCGAAGTCGGCAGCCAGATCCAATCGGGCGTCGGGTCGCCGATCGCACCGGGCAACGCGCTGCCGCTGCGCAACATCCCGGTGGGTACTTATGTCCATTGCGTCGAGCTCAAACCTGGCAAAGGGGGACAGTTGGGTCGTGCCGCCGGCGCCGTAATTCAGTACCTGAGCCGCGAGGGCAATTACGCACAACTCCGACTGCGTTCCGGTGAAGTGCGTAAAGTGCATCTTTCGTGTCGAGCCACAATCGGCGAAGTGGGCAATGTCGAGCACTCGCTGCGCAAACTCGGCAAGGCCGGGGCCAAGCGCTGGCGGGGTATTCGGCCGACGGTCCGCGGGGTGGCCATGAACCCGGTGGACCATCCCCATGGGGGCGGCGAAGGCCGGACCTCCGGCGGCCGGGATCCGGTGTCGCCCTGGGGCGTTCCGACCAAGGGCTATCGCACGCGCCGCAATAAACGCACCCGGTCTATGATCGTGCGCCGCCGCAAGAAATAGTTGAGGGAGACATGCCGCGTTCGGTAAAGAAAGGTCCATTTGTCGATTATCATTTGTGGGGCAAGGTCGAACAGGCCCGCTCGGCGAACAGCCGCCGGCCGATTAAGACCTGGTCGCGCCGTTCGACCATCATGCCCGAATTCGTCGGGCTCACCATCGCGGTGCACAACGGCCGGCAGCACGTTCCGATACTCATCACCGAAAATATGGTGGGGCACAAGCTGGGTGAGTTTGCTCCTACCCGGACCTTCCGGGGTCACATCGCCAACCGAAGAACGAAGTAGTTTTGTCATGCAGGTAAAAGCGGTTGCAAAATACATCCGGGTCTCCCCGCAAAAGCTGCGTCTGATCGTCGATCAGATCCGCGGTCTGCCGGTGGGTAAGGCGCTGGAGATCCTGCAATTCAGTCCGAAACGGGCGGCGCACCCGATTAAAAAAACCTTGGAATCGGCGATTGCCAATGCCGAGCACAACGAGGGCACCGACATCGATGATCTGTACGTTGAGCGGGTGTTCGTGGACGAGGGTCCGACCTTGAAGCGTTGGCGGCCGCGGGCCAAAGGGCGGGCAACGACAGTATTCAAACGCACCAGCCACGTCACAGTCTCGGTTGGTGATGCTCGGGGAGAGAGATAATGGGTCAGAAGGTCCAACCAAACGGTATACGTTTAGGCGTCATTCGGGACTGGCGGGCCAAGTGGTACGCAACGCGGCGGGATTACGCGCGGAATCTGGAGCAGGATCTCGAGGTGCGCTCTTATCTGAAGCGGCGGCTTGCCAACGCCGCAGTCAGCCACATTACCATCGAACGCCCTTCTCAAAACATCAACGTCACGATACACACGGCGCGTCCCGGAATCGTGATCGGCAAGAAGGGCGAAGACATCGATCGCATGCGCCGGGACATGTCGAGGCTCACCGGCTTGCCGGTGCAGCTCACCGTGGAGGAGATACGCAAACCGGAACTCGACGCGACGCTGGTGGCCGAAAACATCGCTCAGCAACTCGTGAAGCGGATCATGTTCCGCCGGGCAATGAAGCGGGCCGTGACCAACGCGATGCGCTTGGGGGCTAAAGGCGTAAAGGTGATGGTGTCGGGCCGGCTGAACGGAGCGGAGATCGCGCGCCGGGAGTGGTACCGGGAGGGACGAGTGCCGCTCCACACCCTGCGGGCGGACATCGACTACGGTTTCGCCGAAGCGCGGACCACCTATGGTGTGATCGGCGTCAAGGTGTGGATTTTCAAGGGCGAGGTGTTTTCCGAAAGTGCCGAGGATGCGGAGGCGCAAACGGACACCAAGACCGCGGTGGCGATGAAGTAGGGCCGGTCGGTATGTTACAGCCTAAGCGTACTAAATACCGCAAACAGCAGAAGGGCCGGAACCGCGGCCTGGCCAGTCGTGGCAACAAGGTCAGTTTCGGCGAATTCGGTTTGAAGGCCGTCGGCCGCGGACGCATCACGTCGCGGCAGATCGAGTCGGCCCGCCGGGCGATCACCCGGCACGTTAAGCGTGGTGGGCGAATCTGGATTCGCGTGTTTCCCGACAAACCGGTCTCCAAGAAACCGCTGGAAGTGCGTATGGGTAAGGGCAAGGGCAACCCGGAATACTGGGTGGCGGTCGTGAAGCCCGGGCACGTATTGTATGAGATGGAGGGCATGAACGAGGACCTGGCGCGTGAAGCGTTCCGGCTCGCCAGCGCCAAGTTGTCGGTCCCCACCGCATTCGTAAAACGGCAGGCGTACTGATGAAAGTATCGGAATTCACGTCCAAGTCGGAGCAGGAATTGAAGCAAGAGATCAACGAATTGCGGCGGGAACAGTTCAACCTGCGGATGCAGCGGGCCACCGGCCAACTCGCCAATCCGGCTCGATTCAAGGAACTTCGCCGGGACATCGCGAGGATAAAAACAGTGCTCAATGAGCGGTCGAGGAACCCGGCATGAGTCAGACAGTCACATCGCGCTCGGTGTCCGGTCGGGTAGTCAGCAATAAAATGGACAAAACTATCTCGGTGCTCGTTGAGCGCCGGATCAAACATCCGCTGTACAAGAAGTACATCAGCCGGTCGTCGCGTCTGCTTGCGCACGATGAGAACAACGAGTGTGGCGAAGGCGATACAGTATTGATCGAACAGTGCCGGCCTTTGTCTAAGCACAAGTCGTGGCGGCTGGTCAAAGTGGTGAGCAAGGCAGTGTCGCTGTCATGATCCAGATGCAGAGCATGTTGGAGGTCGCGGACAACAGCGGTGCCCGGAAGGTGCAGTGCATCAAGGTGCTCGGCGGGTCCAAGCGCCGCTACGCCGGAATCGGTGACATTATCAAGATCAGCGTGAAAGAGGCGCTTCCAAACAGTCGGGTAAAGAAGGGGGACGTGTACCAGGCGGTTGTCGTGCGGACCCGAAACGGTGTCAGACGGACCGATGGATCGTTGATTCGATTCGATCGGAACGCCGCCGTTTTGCTCAACAACCAGTTGCAGCCGCTGGGAACCCGCATCTTTGGCCCCGTGACTCGTGAACTCAGGACCGAGCGATTTATGAAGATTATTTCTCTCGCCCCGGAAGTCTTGTAGGGCGGATCGCAGGACGACAGACATGCAGAAAATCAAGAAAGGCGACGAGGTCATCGTGTTGACCGGGCGCGACAAGGGCAAGATCGGCGAAGTGCTGCAGATCCTGCCAGGAGATCGTGCGCTGGTGAATGATGTGAACATCGTGAAACGCCACACCAAGCCGAACCCGATGAAGGGGCAGCAGGGGGGCATCATCGAAAAGGAGGCGCCCATCCAGGTCTCGAATCTGGCGATCTACAATCCGACCACCAAGAAGGCGGACAGGGCCGGGTTTCGAACGCTGGAAGACGGGCGCAAGGTCCGATTCTACAAATCGAACAACGAAGTGATTGACGTTTAACCGCCAGGTCATGTCCAGACTGCAACACCACTACCAGGATATCGTCGTTCCCAAACTGACCGAACAGTTTGGATACGACAACGTGATGCGGGTGCCGAAGGTCACCAAGATCACATTGAACATGGGCCTGGGAGAGGCAATCGGAAACAAGAAGGTGTTGGAGACGGCGGCCGACGATTTGACCAGGATCAGTGGTCAAAAGCCGATCATCACCAACGCCCGCAAATCGGTGGCCAATTTCAAAGTGCGCAAGGGCTGGCCGATCGGCTGCAAGGTGACGCTGCGGCGCGAACGGATGTACGAGTTCCTGGACCGCTTGATCAATATTGCAATCCCGCGGATCCGGGATTTCCGGGGTCTGTCGCCGCGTTCTTTCGACGGTCGCGGCAACTTTTCGATGGGCCTGCGGGAGCAGATCGTGTTTCCGGAAATCGACTATGACAAAGTGGACGCGATTCGCGGGCTGGACGTGACCATTACGACATCGGCGAACACCGACGAAGAGGCGCGCGCTCTGTTGTCCGCGTTCAATCTTCCACTTCGCAACTGAGACTGGCATCGAGGCACAATGGCAAAGAAGTCAATGATCGCTCGTGAAGTGAAGCGGGCAAGGCTGAGCAAGAAACACTCCGAGCGCCGCACGGCTCTGCGGGATCAAATCATCGACTCGTCGTTGAGCAACGACGAGCGGTGGCAGGCAATGATGGAGTTGCAGAAGTTGCCCCGTGATTCCAGCATGGTCCGCCGGCGCAATCGGTGCACCTTGACCGGGCGACCCCGTGGTTATTACCGGAAGTTCGGCTTGGGCCGTAATAAATTGCGCGAAATTATCATGTTGGGAGAAGTCCCGGGCATGGTGAAAGCGAGCTGGTAGCATGACAGTATTGTTTAAGGCGGCCGGATCATCGTTTACCGCCCGGCACTTCAGACCTGGAACTTCGAGATATGATGACTGATCCCATAGCCGATATGCTGACCCGGATCCGCAACGCCCAGGGAGCGGCGAAGGTATCGGTTCGGATGCCGGGCTCCAAGCAGAAGACGTCGATCGCCCGTGTGTTGAAGGACGAAGGGTATATTGAGGACTTCACCAGCGACGCCGAGGGCCGGAAACCCGTGTTGGACATCCGCTTGAAGTATCATCTGGGCCAGCCCGTCATCGCGGAGCTCAAGCGGGTCAGCCGGCCGGGTCTGCGGATCTACAAGGACGCCGGCGAGCTGCCGTCGGTAAAGGGCGGACTCGGCATTTCCATCATTTCCACCTCGAAGGGCGTGATGACGGACCGCGCCGCGCGCCAGGCCGGCGTCGGCGGAGAAGTCATTTGCATGGTGAGTTGAACCAATCATGTCCAGAATTGCCAAAAGTCCCGTACCCATTCCCCAAGGCGTCGCCGTGCAGTTGTCCGAACGGGAGATCTCGGTGAAAGGTCCCCACGGTGAGCTGCAAATGTCGTCGCACCCGCTGGTGGAGGTCCGCCAGGAGGGGCACGAATTAAAGGTGGCGCAGCGGGAAGACAGCAAGACGGCGGTCGCGATGGCGGGAACCACGCGCGCCCTAATCAACAACATGGTGACCGGTGTGGCGTCCGGTTTTGAGCGAAAGTTGACCGTCGTCGGTGTGGGTTACCGCGCTCAGGCGCAAGGGCGGCAGCTCAACCTCAGCCTGGGGTTCTCACATCCGGTGATCTACCAGGTCCCGGAGGGGGTCACGGTTGAGACACCGAGCCAAACCGAGATCGTCTTACGAGGCGCCGACAAACAGCGGGTCGGGCAGGCGGCGGCGGAGATCCGCAGTTTTCGGCCACCGGAACCGTACAAGGGCAAGGGAGTCCGTTACGCGGATGAACACGTCATTCGTAAACAAGCCAAGAAGAAGTGATCGTTATGCCGGGACAAAACAGTAGTCGGTTGCGGCGGGCCCGCAAGGCGCGGGCTAAAATCCGCGAACTGGGCGTGGCGCGGTTGTGCGTGTTCCGGACACCGCGCCACATCTATGCGCAGATCATAGATCCGGGCGGCAGCCGCGTGTTGGCCAGCGCCGCTACGGTGGGTCACGAACTGCGCAGCACGGTTCCTAATGGAGGCAATGTAAAAGCGGCCAAGCTGGTCGGCAAACAGATAGCGGCGGCGGCGAAGCAAGCGGGCGTTAACAGAGTGGCGTTCGATCGCTCCGGGTTCCGCTATCATGGCAGAGTGAAGGCCTTGGCCGAGGCGGCGCGAGAAGACGGTTTGGAGTTCTGAGATGGCGGTTACGACAGAAAAAGACGGTCGCAGCGAAGACCTGCAGGAACGGCTGATCAGCGTGCGGCGGGTCGCGAAGGTGGTCAAGGGCGGCCGCATCTTCGGTTTTTCCGCCCTCACCGTGGTCGGTGACGGCAAGGGACGGATCGGCATGGGCCGCGGCAAGGCCCGCGAGGTACCCCTGGCGGTGCAGAAGGCGATGGAAGCGGCCAACAAGAGCATGTTCGAGGTGTCGCTCAAGGACGGCACGCTGCACTATCCCGTCGTCGCCCGACACGGCGGGGCCCGGGTGGTCATGCGGCCGGCGTCCGAAGGCACCGGCATCATCGCCGGCGGCACCATGCGTGCCGTGTTCGAAGTGGTGGGTATCCGCAACGTCCTGGCCAAGTGCATCGGTTCGACCAATCCGGTAAACGTGGTGCGCGCCACCCTGCACGGTCTGCAGACCGTGGTCAGCCCGGACGACGTGGCCGCCAAGCGTGGCAAGACAACGGAAGAGATTCTCGGCTAGGGGAAGTTGACTGTGACGGGCGGCAAAAAACTCAGAGTCACACTGGTGCGCAGCCAGTATGGCCGCGGCCGCAAGCACATGGCCTGTGTGCGGGGCCTGGGCCTCCGGCGCATGCATCAGACCGTGGAACTGGAGGACACCCCCCAGATCCGGGGCATGATCAACAAGGTCTCCTACTTATTGAGCTGGGAAGAGGTGTAGCGATGCGGTTGAACAGTTTGAGTCCGGCGCGCGGCGCCAGAACTTCCCGCAAGCGGGTCGGCCGCGGCATCGGCTCCGGCCACGGTAAGACCTGCGGCCGCGGTCACAAAGGTCAGAAATCACGTTCCGGCGGCTACAGCATGGTGGGTTTCGAGGGTGGCCAGATGCCCCTGCAAAGACGCCTGCCGAAGCGTGGGTTCCGATCCCCGAAGGTCAACGAGACCGCCACGGTGCGCCTGCACGAGTTGAACAAGGTCAACGTCGACGTGATCGACCTGCCGGCGCTGCGGTCGGCCGGTCTAATACGCGGCGACGCCAGACGGGTCAAGGTGTTCTTATCGGGAACCCTCGACAAATCGGTCACCCTGCGGGGGGTCGCGGTGACCAAGGGCGCGCGGGCGGCCATTGAATCCGCCGGGGGTAAGATCGAATAATGGCTACCCCGGACCTCTCGGCATTCAGTGGCGGGAAGCTGACGGAGCTTCGTCAGCGGATATTTTTTATTCTCGGGGCGTTCATCGTGTTTCGCCTCGGCACCCATATACCGGTGCCCGGCGTCAATCCGGTCGCCGTCGCCGCCCTGTTCGACCAAACCCGCGGTTCGATCATCGACATCTTCAATATGTTTTCCGGCGGGGCACTGAGCCGCTTGTCGGTGATGGCACTGGGCGTCATGCCGTACATCTCCGCCTCCATCATCATGCAGATGATGAGTTCGGTCATCCCTACGCTGGAACAACTGAAGAAGGAAGGTGAACAGGGCCGCCGCAAGATCACGCAGTACACCCGCTACGGCACGGTGCTGCTGGCGGCGTTCCAGGGACTGGGCATCTCGATCGCAATTGAGGGCCAGACCGCGGCGGGCATGGCGGTGGTAGTCACGCCGGGGATCGGATTCAAAATCACCACCGTGATCACCCTGGTCACCGGGACGATGTTTCTGGTCTGGCTGGGTGAGCAGATCTCCGAACGCGGCGTGGGCAACGGCATTTCGTTGATCATCTTCGCCAGCATCGTGGCAGGTCTGCCGGCGGCGGCGGGCGGCACCCTGGAGCTTGCGCGCACCGGTTCCTTCAGCCCCCTATTCGTGCTCGCCCTGTTCGTCGGCGCGCTGCTGGTCACCGGGTTCGTGGTGTTCGTGGAGCGGGGCCAACGCCGGATCGCGGTCAATTACGCCAAACGCCAGCAGGGCCGCCGGATGTTTGCGGGCGCAACCAGCCACCTGCCGCTGAAGCTCAACATGTCGGGGGTGATTCCGCCGATTTTTGCCTCGAGCATCATCCTGTTTCCCGCCAGTCTGGGCAGTTTCTTCGGACAGGCCGAAGGGATGAGCTGGCTGCGGGACCTGTCGACCACGCTGTCGCCGGGTCAGCCGATATATGTCCTGCTGTACGCCGGATTGATCATCTTCTTCTGTTTTTTCTACACCGCCTTAGTGTTCAGCCCGAAGGAAATCTCAGACAATCTGAAGAAATCGGGCGCGTTTATTCCGGGTATCCGTCCCGGCGATCAGACAGCGCGGCACATTGACAAAATCGTGTCGCGACTGACGCTGGCCGGTGCCGCTTACCTCACCGTCGTGTGTCTGATTCCTGAGTTCCTGATTGTGAAGTGGAATGTGCCGTTTTACTTCGGGGGCACGTCCCTGTTGATCATTGTGGTGGTGATGATGGACTTGATGGCCCAGATACAGTCGTACCTGATGTCACGTCAGTACGAAAGTTTGATGAAAAAGACCAATCTCACCGGTGGGCTGAGCGGTGGCCTGACGCGGTGAGCATCGGGAGGACGTCATGAAAGTGAGAGCATCGGTCAAGAAAATCTGCCGGAACTGCAAAATCATTCGGCGCCGGGGTGTGGTGCGCGTGATCTGTGTGGATCCCCGCCACAAGCAACGGCAAGGGTGAGGACAGGAATATTAGGGACTGTTAATGTTGATTTCTCGCCCTTCAAACCGTATCCTATCGCGCCCTCTCCCAGTGTTGTCACGAGGATCCGAACGTTGGCCCGAATAGCCGGAATTAATCTGCCGATCAACAAGCACGTTGAGATCGCGTTGACGTCGATTTACGGCATCGGCCGCACCCGGGCGCAGCGGATCTGTGACGCCGCCAGCGTGGTCCCCAGTACCAAGATCAGGGACCTCACCGAGGCCGAGGCGGAAAAGCTGCGCGCGGCGGTGGCCAATTACTCCGTCGAAGGCGACTTGCGGCGCGAAGTCTCGATGAACATCAAACGATTGATGGATCTCGGCGCGTATCGCGGTATGCGCCATCGCCGGGGTCTTCCCGTCCGCGGGCAACGCACGCGAACCAACGCGAGGACCCGCAAAGGCCCGCGCAAACCGATCAAGAAGTAGCTCGTATGGCGAAACCGAAGTCAGGGCCAAAAGCCAAGAAAAAGGTCAAAAAGACGGTCGTGGAGGGCATCGCCCACATCCACGCCTCGTTCAACAATACGATTATTACCATCACCGACCGGCATGGAAACACTCTGTGCTGGGCGACGGCCGGTGGTGCCGGGTTTCGTGGTTCGCGTAAGAGCACCCCGTTTGCCGCCCAGGTGGCGGCGGAGCGGGCTGGCCGCGCCGCCGCGCAGGAGTATGGATTGAAGAACCTGGAAGTGCGCGTGAGGGGCCCGGGACCAGGCCGGGAGTCGGCGGTGCGGGCGCTGAACGCGGTTGGCTTCGAAATCAACCAAATCAGTGACTTGACCGCAGTCCCACACAACGGCTGCCGGCCGCCGAAACGGCGCCGCGTGTAGTCGCACTATTCACCCGATTATTGAGACATGGCTAGATATCTAGGACCGACCTGTAAGCTTGCCCGCCGTGAAGGCACCGATCTGTTTTTGAAGAGTCCGGCACGGCCGCTCGACTCCAAGTGCCGCATCGACAAACGGCCGGGCCAGTCGGCGATGGTGAGGCGGCCGCGGGTCACCGTTTACGGGACTCAGTTACGGGAGAAGCAGAAGCTCCGACGCATGTATGGGATCCTGGAGAAGCAGTTCCGCAACTACTACAAGGAGGCGGCCCGGCGGGCGGGTTCCACCGGCGAGAACCTGCTGACGCTGCTGGAATGCCGCTTGGACAACGTCGTGTATCGCATGGGGTTCGGCGTGACCCGAGCCGAGGCGCGGCAACTCGTGAATCACAAAGCCATTCTCGTCAATGGTAACCGCGTGAACATCCCCTCCTACCAGGTCACGGCGGGGGACGCCATTGAGGTGCGCGAGAAGAGCAAGAAACAACTCCGCATACAGTCTGCGATGGAAATCGCGGAACAGATCGGTATTCCCCACTGGTTGGACGTGGACATCAAGTCCGTCAAAGGGGTGTTCAAGGCAGTGCCCGAACGGAGCGATATCTCGGCCGAGATCAACGAGTCCCTGGTTGTGGCCTTGTATTCGAAGTAATTTGTAGTCGCTAAGTCTGAGAGGACCATCTATGCAGGACACCACTGCTGAATTTCTGAAACCGCGTAATGTAGACGTCCAGACGACGGACAAGATGCACGCGCGGATTACGCTCGAACCGCTGGAGCGCGGTTTCGGTTACACGCTCGGTAACGCGCTGCGCCGCATACTGTTGTCGTCCATGCCGGGTTGTGCCGTCACGGAAGTCAAGATAGACGGAGTCTTGCACGAATATTCGACCATCGAGGGTGTTCAGGAAGACGTCATCGACATCCTGCTCAACCTGAAGGGTCTTGCGCTCCGCATGCACGCCAGAGACAACGCGGTCCTCAAGCTGAGCAAGAAGGGCCCGGGGACGGTGACCGCATCGGACATCCAGCTCGAGCACGACGTCGAGATCGTCGATCCGGACCACGTGATTGCCCATCTATCGAAGGACGGCAGCCTGAGCATGGAGTTGACGGTATCGCGGGGACGGGGCTACCAACCCGTGGACGCCCGCAAACTGGTCGATGAGGCGAAGGTCATCGGGGTGATGCAGCTGGACGCTTCGTACAGTCCAATTCGCCGCGTTTCCTACGAAGTCGATAACGCAAGGGTCGAGCAACGAACGGATCTCGACAAGTTGATCCTCGAGATTGAGACCAACGGCGCCATCGATCCGGAAGAAGCGGTGCGCCGCGCGGCCACCATACTGCACGAGCAGATTTCGGTGTTCGTCAATCTGGAAGAGACCGCCGCGGAGGCGACGGCCGAAGAAGAGCCCGATGTCGACCCGTTGCTGCTGCGTCCGGTGGATGACCTGGAGCTCACGGTGCGCTCCGCCAATTGTCTGAAAGCTGAGAACATCTACTACATCGGCGACCTCATTCAGCGCACCGAGGTGGAGCTGCTGAAGACGCCGAATCTGGGTAAGAAATCGTTGACCGAAATCAAGGATGTGCTGGCGACCCGCGGCTTGTCGTTGGGCATGAAGCTCGAGAATTGGCCGCCGCCTTCGCTGCGGCGCGAGCGGAACGAACTGGTTCTGGAAGTCCCGGGGAGCTGAGCCGTGCGTCACCAGAAATCCGGACGGCACTTGAACCGGACCGCCGCGCACCGCAAGGCGATGTTCCGGAACATGGCAGCGTCGTTGTTTCGGTACGAACAGATCCGCACCACGCTGCCCAAAGCCAAGGAACTGCGGCGCGTTGCAGAACCGTTGATCACCCTGGCCAAGGTGTCGAGCGTGGCCAACCGGCGGCTGGCCTTCAACCGCTTGCGGGATCGGGGGATTGTCACCAAGTTGTTCGACGACCTGGGCGTGCGTTTCAAGGATCGCCCCGGGGGTTACCTGCGGATTCTGAAGTGCGGGAACCGGCCGGGCGACCACGCACCGATGGCCTATGTCCAGCTGGTAGATCGCGAAACGGAAGCCGTGGACGACAAAAACCCCACCAGCCCGGCGTAGTTTCACCCCTCAAAAAGCATCCACGCCGTCGCCGACTGCGGGCCAGGAACCGCTGCATGCGCGGGCACTGGCGGTTCACACACCCGCACAGGCCACCAGGACCCCCCATTTTCGATGGGAGTGAAACACCGGACCCGATTTCTTCGCGAATCCGATCATTTCGGTATTCGTTTGGCCGTTGATCCGGTCACGATAGCTAGCCCGCGGAGGTGAGCCATAATGTTTTCGGAAACACAGAATTTTTTGATCAACGCCCTGGGATTCATGTCGGCCCTGTTCATCTTCATGATCGGTGTCGGTGTGCTGGTCGTCGTCGTCATGTATGTGACGGACGTCACCCAGAAGACCCAGGCGATACGCCGCAATTACCCGGTGGTCGGCCGCTTCCGCTATTGGTTTGAGCACCTGGGCGAATTTTTTCGCCAGTACTTCTTCGCCATGGACCGCGAGGAACTGCCATTCAATCGTGCGGAGCGATCCTGGGTCTACCGGGCGGCGAAGGGCATCGACAACACCGTGGCCTTCGGCTCGACCCGCGACCTACGGCCGCCGGGCACGATACTGTTCGTCAACTGTCCGTTTCCGACCCTGGGCGAGGATGCGGTGCCGCCAACGGAGATCGTCATTGGCCCCACCTGCCGCCACCCTTACACCACCGCATCGTTGTTCAACGTCTCCGGCATGAGTTACGGGGCGATATCGAGGCCCGCCGTGCGCGCGTTGTCCCGGGGGGCGCGACTGGTCGGCGCCTGGCTGAACACCGGCGAGGGCGGATTGTCCCCATACCACCTGGAAGGCGGCTGCGACATCGTGTTCCAGATTGGCACGGCCAAATACGGCGTGCGCGAACCGAGCGGCGAGCTGGATGAAGGCAGACTTCGTGAAGTCGCGGCCCACGACGAAGTCAAGATGTTCGAACTCAAACTCAGCCAGGGCGCCAAGCCGGGCAAGGGAGGCATACTTCCGGCGGCCAAGGTCACCGAAGAAGTCGCCGCCATCCGCGGTATTGAACAGGGGTTGGATTCTATCAGCCCGAACCGGCATCCGGAGATCAACTCGGTGCCCGAGCTGCTGGATTTCATCGGCCGGGTCCGCGATGTCGTCGGGAAACCCGTCGGTTTCAAAGCTGTCATCGGGGCCTATGGCTGGTTGGACCGCCTGTTTGCCGAAATCCACGAGCGCGGCATGGAATGGGCGCCCGACTTTATTACCGTCGACAGTGCGGACGGCGGCACCGGCGCCGCCCCCATGCCTTTGATCGACGACATGGGCATTCCGCTGCGGGAGAGCCTGTCGATGGTCGTCGACAAGCTGATCGAATACGAATTGCGCGACCACATCAAGGTGATCGCCTCCGGTAAGCTGATCACGCCGACCGAGGTCGCCTGGGCGTTGTGTATGGGCGCCGATTTCGCCGCCTCGGCGCGTGGCAACATGTTTGCGCTGGGTTGTATACAGGCACTGCAGTGCAATAAAAACACCTGTCCCACCGGCATCACCACCCACAATCCCGACCTGCAGCGGGGCCTGGTGCCGGAGGCAAAAGCGATCCGGGTCGCCAATTACATTAGCAGCTTGGTCAAGGAGGTGGGCATCATTGCACACTCCTGCGGCGTCAATGAGCCCCGGCAATTGCGCCGATTCCACGCCCGCATGGTCACCGATTCGGGAAAATCGATTCCGCTGAACGAACTCTGGCCGGACGCCGAGTCAAAATACGCCCACCCGTAGCCGGGGCACTGGCCTGCCCAGGACGGCGCTGCGCGCGCATCGCACCGGTGTCTAAGCGGGGCGTAAGCTTATATAATATGGGCACCGCCCCGGGCGTCCTCAGCATCGTGGCTGACGCCTTCCGATCCGACACAAGGCAATGACGAAAACAATCAAGATTGCAATTGTTGGTGTTGGCAACTGTGCCAGTTCTCTTCTGCAGGGTATTCACTACTACCGGGACAAGTCCGACGCCGATGCGATCGGCCTCATGCACTGGGATCTGGGTGGTTATCGGCCCAGCGACATCGAAGTCGTCACCGCGTTTGACATCGACGGGCGAAAGGTCGGGCGCGACGTCGCTTCGGCGATCTTTGCGCCGCCCAACAACACCACGGTGTTCTGCCGGGACGTGCCGCAAACGGGGGTGACGGTGGCCATGGGGCAGGTCCTGGACGGATTCGCCGACCACATGAAGGACTACCCACCGGATCGGACGTTGGTCCCGGCCAACGCGCCCCAGCCCAGCCACCAGGAAATCGTAGGCATGCTCACCGGTTGCGGGGCGGAGATGCTGCTCAACTACCTGCCGGTGGGCTCGGAGCAGGCCACGCGTTTTTACGCCGAGTGCGCACTGGACGCCGGAATCGCGTTCATTAATAACATCCCGGTGTTCATCGCCAGCGATCCGCAGTGGGCCGAGCGCTATCGTGAGCGGGGGATCCCGCTGATCGGAGACGACATCAAGGCGCAGTTGGGCGCCACCATCACCCACCGCATGTTGGCCGACCTGTTCAACAAGCGCGGAGTAAAGATTGAGCGGACCTACCAGTTGAACACCGGCGGCAATACGGATTTTCTGAACATGCTCAACCGCGCCAGACTGGCCTCCAAGAAACAGTCCAAGACCGAGGCGGTGCAATCGGTGGCCGGGGCGCGTCTGGACGACGACAATATTCACATCGGGCCCAGCGACTACGTCCCCTGGCAGCAGGACAACAAGGTCTGCTTTCTACGCATCGAAGGCAAATTATTCGGCGATGTGCCGATGAATGTGGAATTGCGCTTGTCCGTGGAGGACTCACCGAACTCCGCCGGTGTTGCCATCGACACGATTCGCTGCTGCCGGCTCGCCCTGGACCGTGGAGAGGCCGGTGTTCTGCATCCGCCGTCGGCGTATTTCTGTAAGCACCCACCCAGACAGTACACCGATGACGAGGCGTATCGCATGGTCGAGGCGTTTATCGATGGGACCTGGAGAGAAAAGCTCAGTGAAATGCCTGATCATCGCGGCAGGTCAAGGGAGCCGCTTGCGGCAGAAGGCGGAAAGTAAGCCCCTCGTACCGATACTCGGTATTCCCCTAATCGAACGTGTCATTGAGAGCGCCCGCCAGGGCGGCGCCCGGGAGTTCTGCGTAGTCAGCGGTTATCAGGGGCAGCAGGTCCGGCCTCATCTCGACCGCTTTGCACAAAACCGGGGCCTGGTGATTGAGCACATCGTCAACCGCCGGTGGCGGGAGCCAAACGGCCTGTCGGTGCTGCAGGCACGGGAGCACCTGCGCCGTCCGTTTGTCTTATTGATGGCCGACCACCTGTTCGATCCGGTCATCCTGAGCCGGCTTGTCGAACAGCCGCTCGACGACCGGGGATTGATCCTGGCGGTGGACGAACGGATGGACAATCCGCTGGTGGATCTCGATGACGTGACCCGGGTGCGCCACACCGCCGGTGCGATACACGATATCGGCAAGGGTCTGGCGGATTACAACGCCTTCGACACCGGAATCTTCTATTGCAGCCCGGCGCTTTTCGATGCGTTGGAAGTCAGCACAGAAAGCCACGGTGACGCGAGCCTGTCTGCAGGGGTGCGGGTGCTGGCTGGACGTGGCCGGGCCCACGTCTACGACATACAGAACCGCTTCTGGTTGGACGTCGACGATTCGCGCTCTTATGTCAAGGCGGAGGTCGCTCTGGGCGAGATGCTCGCGGGACCACGACCGGTGGGTGGCACGGAGCCCGCGGTCGTCTGAGCCCACGGTGTGACGGTTTGCAAGGCACGGGGGCGCAGGCCCCTGCGATGACTCACTGAGGTGGTGCTATGATTGTGTTGTTCACCGACTTTGGCATCGAAGACTTTTACCTGGGTCAGCTGCGCATGGTGTTGGAGCGCGATGCACCGGGGGTGCCGGTAATTGATTACTGCCATACCGTCCCCAATTTCGACGTCAAGGCCGGCGCCTATCTGCTCGCGGCAGCGGCGCAGACCCTGCCGCCCGGGGCGGTTTGTGTCGCTGTGGTCGACCCCGGCGTCGGCGGCGTGCGGGATGCAATGGTGCTGCACGCCGACGGCAGGTGGTTCGTCGGTCCCGATAACGGCCTGCTGGCCGTAGTAATGCGGCGCGCGGCCGACGCGGAGTGTCACAAGATCGTGTGGCGGCCGACCCGGATGTCGGTCTCGTTCCACGGCCGGGATCTGTTTGCCCCCGTAGCGGCGATGCTTGCGACGGGACGGATGCCGGAGACCGAGTCGCCGCACACGGCGGTCAACCCGGACGGCTGGCCCGCAGAGCTTCCGGAGATCATCTACATCGACCACTACGGTAATGCCTTCACCGGCGTCCGGGCCGATCGCCTCGATCCGGCTGCAACGCTCCGGGTCGCCGGCCGGACGGTCCGCTTTGCCGAGACCTTCAGCGCCGTCGAGGCCGGACAGGGGTTCTGGTACGGCAACTCCGTGGGGCTCGTGGAGATCGCCGTCAACCGCGGCAACGCAGCACAACAACTGGGCGTCGGCCTCGGCGATCCCGTCGAGATCTTGAATTAGCCTGCATATTGCACCAAGGCGGCGAAATAATGGTGTATCAAGTTGATTGTGTTCAATGATTCGGTCTTAGGTGATTCGTACAGTTTGTGCTTGTGCAATCGCCTATTCCGGCCCTGGCTCGATTTCGAACGCCTGCACTTGCGCTTCACTCAACCCATAGCTCGCTATGGGTTTCGTTCCAGCGCTTCACTCAACCCATAGCTCGCTATGGGTTTCGTTCCAGCGCGGCGTACAGACGCCCGATCTCTTCGCCAGCTTCCGGGATCCTTGGTGCAATATGCAGGTTAGCCCGCATATGCCACCAAGGAACAAGCCAACAAGAAGGGGTCGAAGGGCCTCAAGCCCTCCGGACCCCTCGGTTGAGTGTTTGACCCGGGCCCCGCTGTCCCCGTTTCAACGCTTGGTCTTGGGAATGTACAGGTCGGTGATAGTCCCGTCGTAGGCTTCGGCGGAGAAGGCGACGGTTTCGGACAAAGTGGGGTGGGGATGTACGGTCAGACTGATGTCTTCGGCGTCGCAGCCCATCTCTATGGCCAGTGCCGCCTCGGCAATCAGATCGCCGGCCTGCGGGCCAACCATACCCGCCCCGATCAAGCGGCCGCTGTCTTCGTCGAACAAGAGCTTGGTCAAACCCTCTTCGCGGGACAGGCCCAGGGACCGGCCGCTGGCCGCCCAGGGGAACATGCCCTTGCCGTAGCGCAGGTTGCGCTCTTTGGCCTCAGTCTCGGTGACTCCGACCCAGGCCACTTCCGGATCGGTGTACGCCACGTTCGGGATCACCCTGGCCTCAAAGCCGCTCTTCAACCCGGCGCACACCTCTGCAGCGACCTTCCCCTCGTGCGTCGCCTTGTGCGCCAGCATGGGCTGGCCGACGATGTCGCCGATGGCAAAGATGTGCGGGACGTTGGTGCGCTGCTGGTCGTCGACCGCGATGAAGCCGTGCTTGTTGACCTGCACACCCGCGTTTTCTACGCCGATCTCATAGGCATTGGGTCGCCGGCCGACCGCCACCAGAATGTAGTCGAAGGTGCCGCTGTCCGGCGCCTGCTGGCCCTCGAAGCGGACGTCGACCCCATGCTCCCCGGGTTCCACGTCGCTGACCAGGGTGTTCAGGTAGATGGCGTCGCACAGCTTCTCCAACCGGCGCTGCAGGGGTTTTACCAGGTCGGCGTCGACTCCCGGCAGCAGCGACGGCGTGAGCTCGGCCACTGTCACGTGGGCGCCCAGTTCGCGGTAGACCGTGGCCATCTCCAGACCTATGATGCCGCCGCCGATCACCAGCAAGCGCTCCGGTATCTCCGGCAGCTCGAGCGCCCCGGTGGAGTCGATGATGCGCGGGTTGTCGTCGGGTAATCCGGGCAGCGACACCGACTGGGAACCAGCGGCGATGATGGCGTGGTCGAAGGACACCGTTGTGATGGCGCCGTCGCGGACGACGATCAGATTGTTGGGACCGATGAATTCACCGCGTCCCTGGACGACTTCCACCTTACGTTGTTTAGCCAGACCGGCGAGGCCCTTGTTGAGGCGCCCGACAATCGAGTTCTTCCAGCCGCGCAATTTGTCGAGGTCAATCTTCGGAGTGTCGAACTCGACTCCGTGCACCGCCATGTCGCGGGCCTCGGCGATGACCTTGGCGGTGTGCAGGAGCGCCTTGGAGGGGATGCAGCCGACGTTCAGGCACACGCCACCGAGCACCGGATAACGCTCCACCAGGATGGTCTTCCGGCCCAGATCGGCCGCGCGAAACGCAGCCGTATAGCCGCCGGGGCCGGCCCCCAGCACGACCACCTCGGCGTGTTTATCGGCCTTCATCTCCGCATCGTCCGCCGACGAGGGGGTGTCCGCGGGGGGCGCCGGTGCCGGGCTGTCCGGGGCAGGCGCCGGCGCCTCGTCTGCAGGCTCGGCCGCCGGCTGCATGGTGAGGATCAGCATGCCCGCCGATACCTTGTCGCCGACGCTGACCGCGACGTCTGCCACTACCCCGGCCTGGGGAGAGGGGACTTCCATGGTCGCTTTGTCGCTCTCCAAGGTGATCAACGGGTCTTCGGGCTGCAGGTCCTGCCCGGGTTCAACCAGGACCTCGATGACCTCGACGTCGTGAAAATCGCCGATGTCGGGAACTTGGATCTCGATGGTGTTTGTCAAACTGCGCCTCTTCTCATTGGTTGGTCGTGGAAATCCACCGCGGGGGGCCGGCCGGGCTCAGAGTAATAAGCGGCGGGCGTCTTCCAGCACCTTGGTCAGGAATGTCGTGAATCGCGCCGCCTCGGCGCCGTCGATGACTCGATGATCGTAAGACAGCGACAGCGGGAGCATCAGACGAGGTTTGAAATCGGTGTCGCGGTAGACCGGTTTGATTTGCGCGCGGGACACACCGAGGATGGCCACCTCGGGCGCGTTGACGATCGGTGTGAACGCGGTGCCGCCGATGCCGCCTAAGCTGGATATCGTGAACGTGCCGCCCTGTAGGTCCTGGGGCCTGAGCTGTTTGTCGCGGGTGCGTTCGCTGATCTCGCCGAGTTCCCGGGCGAGATCGAGCACACCCTTGTGGGCCACGTCGTGTATCACCGGCACGACCAGTCCGTCCGGTGTGTCGACGGCGACGCCCAGGTTGTAGTACTGCTTGATGATGAGGTTTTCTCCGCCGGACTCCAGGGACGCGTTAAAGGTTGGAAACTGCTTCAATGCGCTGACGCACGCCTTCATCAGAAACGCCAACATGGTGAGTCGGACGCCACTCTGGGCGGCTTCCTCCTTCGCCTGCTTGCGAAACTCCTCGAGTTCGGTGATGTCCGCCTCATCGTGCTGGGTAACGTGGGGTACCAGTAGCCACGCCCGGTGCAGGTGGGTGGCGGTGAGTTTCTTGATCCGACCCAGGGGTCGGATCTCGATGTCTCCGAACTGGGCGAAGTCGACCGGCGGCAGCTCCGGCAGCGCGAGGCCTTCAGCCCGCCCGGCGGCGGCCGCCGCGGCAGCGGGCTGAGCGAGTTGCGTCTTCACGTAGTCTTGAACGTCCTGTTTGAGGATCCGCGTCTTCGGACCGCTGCCGGCGACGCGGTGCAGATCCACGCCGAGTTCGCGCGCGAACCGGCGCACGCCGGGACTGGCGTGCGGAATGGCGCCGTTGGGTTGCGCCAAGGGTGTGGGCAGCGACGGCGGCGGCGCCGGCCTCGCGCGCGGCGCCGCGCCGCTGAGGGTCTCGCTCGATGCCGCGGCCGCTGTGGTGGCGGGCGCTTTCGCGACGGACTCGGTCGCGGGACCCGCGCCGGCCTTCGCTGCGAGTTGCAGTATCGGCGCGCCCTCGGACACCTTGTCGCCTTTCTGCAATTGCATCGCTACTACCGTCCCACCCGCCGGTGACGGAACGTCCATGGTGGCCTTGTCACTCTCCAGAGTGATCAACGGGTCCTCGGCCTGTACTGTGTCGCCGACCCCGACCAGGACCTCGATCACCTCCACATCGTGAAAGTCGCCGATGTCGGGGACATTGACGGCGTGCACCCCGCCGGTCTCGGAAACGGGCTGCTCTGCCGCGGGCACCGGGGCTGGGGCGGGCGCCTCAGCTGGAGCGGGCTCAGCTTTATTGACCGGTTCCCCCGTGGGCAGTTCGAGCTGTTGCTGTCCGTTTGCATTGAAGCTTGCCGGGACCGGAGCGGGCGCCGCCTCGCGCTCCATGACTTCGACCTCGAGCACCAGGATCAAGTCGCCGGGCGAGACCTTGTCGCCGACGCTGACGGTCAGGTCGTTGACCTTGCCGGCTTGGGGGCTGGGCACGTCCATAGTGGCTTTGTCACTTTTGAGGGTGATCAACGGATCCTCGGTGTTGACGTCCTGACCCTCGCCGACCAGGACCTCGATGACCCGCACGTCTTTGAAGTCGCCGAGATCCGGGACGCAGACTTCTTCTAACCTGAGCAAGCGCGATCTCCTGTACTTATGCGGTGGCTGGGTAGGGTTTTTCCGGGTCTATGTTCAGGCGTTCCCGGGCCTGTAAGACCAGTTTGGAGTCCACGTCACCCTGTTCGGCCAGCGCCTTCAATGCGGCATAGGCGACGAAATGGCGGTCCACTTCGAAGTGATGGCGCAATCGAGAGCGCAGGTCGCTGCGGCCGAAGCCGTCGGTGCCCAACACCACATAGGGCTTGGGAACAAACGGACGAATCTGGTCCGCGAACAGCTTGACGTAATCGGTGGCCGCGATTACCGGCCCGGGGTGCTCGGCCAGGCACTCCTCGACGTAATTCGCACGGCGCGGTTCATCCGGATGCAGCAGGTTCCAGCGTTCCTGCTCCAGCGCATCCCGTCGCAGCTCCGTGAAGCTGGTCACGCTCCACACTTCGCTGGCGACGCGGAAGTCCGTTTCCAACAGCTCGGCGGCGGCCTCGACTTCACGCAGAATCGTCCCGCTGCCGAGCAACTGCACCGACGCTTTGTTGTTGGCGCCCGCTTGCTGGCCTTCGCGCAACCGGTACATGCCCTTGATGATAGCCGCTTCGGCACCGGCCGGCAGCGCGGGGTGGGTGTAGTTCTCGTTCATGACGGTGATGTAGAAATACACGTTTTCCTGGGCTTCATACATGCGCTGCAAGCCGTGGTGGATGACCACTGCGAGTTCGTAGGCGTAGGTCGGGTCGTAGGCAACGCAGTTGGGCACCAGACCGGCCTGGATGTGGCTGTGCCCGTCCTGGTGTTGGAGGCCTTCGCCGGACAGCGTGGTGCGCCCGGCGGTGCCACCCAAGAGGAAGCCGCGTGCCCGGGAGTCTCCGGCGGCCCAGGCCAGATCGCCAACACGCTGGAAGCCGAACATGGAATAAAAGATGTAGAACGGGATCATATTGATGCGGTGGTTGGCGTACGCGGTGGCCGCCGCGATCCATGACGACATGCCGCCTGCTTCATTGATGCCCTCCTGCAGCACCTGTCCTTGTTTGTCCTCGCGGTAATACATCAGCTGATCCGCATCCTCGGGCTTATACAGCTGCCCCACCGACGAGTAGATACCGAGTTGCCGGAACAAACCCTCCATGCCGAAGGTGCGCGACTCATCGGGCACGATGGGTACGATGTACTTGCCGAGTTGTTTGTCCCGGGTGAGGGAGGTCAGAATGCGCACGAAGGCCATGGTGGTCGATATCTCGCGCTCGCCGGTGCCGTCCAGCTGCGCTTGAAACGCCGATAACGCCGGGATGGGCAGCGCTTCGGCGTCGATGCGGCGCGACGGCAGATAACCGCCCAGCTTTTCCCGCTGCGACTTCACATACTGTATCTCGGGGCTGTCGTCGGGCGGCCGGTAAAACGGGACCTGGTCCAGTTCCTCGTCCGCAAGCGGGATCTTGAACCGGTCGCGAAACTGGTACAGCGAGTTGCTGTCCATCTTCTTCTGCTGGTGGGTGATGTTCTGACCCTCTCCGGATTCGCCCATGCCGTAGCCCTTGACGGTTTTTGCCAGAATGACCGTCGGCTGTCCCTGGTGCTTGACCGCCGCGGCGTAGGCGGCGTAGATCTTATGCGGATCGTGACCACCGCGGTTCAGCCGCCAAATGTCCTCATCGGTCATGTTGGCGACCATCGCCTTCAGTTCCGGATATTTGCCGAAGAAGTGTTCGCGGGTGTACGCACCGCCTTTGGCCTTGAACGCCTGGTACTCGCCGTCCAGCGCTTCCTCCATCCGCTGTTGGAGCAGTCCCTTGGTGTCCCGCATCAACAACGGATCCCAGTACGAGCCCCAGACGACCTTGATCACATTCCAGCCGGCGCCACGGAACTGGGCCTCCAGCTCCTGGATGATCTTGCCGTTGCCGCGCACCGGTCCGTCGAGCCGCTGCAGATTACAGTTGATGACGAAGATCAGGTTGTCCAGCCGCTCGCGGCCAGCGAGGTTAATCGCCCCCAGGGACTCCGGTTCGTCCATCTCGCCGTCGCCGCAGAAGCACCAGACCTTGCGGTGCTCGGTGTTGACCAGACCCCGGTTGTGCAGATAGTCCATGAACCGGGCCTGGTAAATGGCCATGATCGGCCCGAGGCCCATCGACACCGTTGGAAACTGCCAGAAGCTCGGCATCAACCAGGGATGGGGATAGGAAGACAGGCCGTCGCCGTCGACCTCCTGGCGAAACTTGTCCAGGTCCGCCTCCGTCAGCCGCCCCTCCAGGTATGCCCGCGCATAGATCCCCGGTGCGGAATGGCCCTGTATGTAGATCAGATCGCCGCCGTGCTGTTCGCTCACGGCGCGCCAGAAGTGGTTGAAGCCGACGTCGTACAGGGTCGCCGACGAGGCGAAACTGGCGATGTGGCCGCCCAGCTCGGTACTGACCCGGTTGGCGCGCACGACCATGGCCAGCGCATTCCAGCGGATCAGTGAACGAATCCGCCATTCCAGATCGGCGTCACCCGGACTGGGTTCCTCCCGGGCCGCCGGTATGGTGTTTACGTAGGCGGTGTTCAGACTGTAGGGGAGGTATGCACCGGACCGGCGGGCCTTGTCGATGAGCCGTTCCAACAGATGGTGAGCCCGCTCCGGTCCTTCGCGCTCGATCACCGCGTCAAGGGCATCGAGCCATTCCTGGGTTTCCAGTGCATCGGTGTCTTCGAACTTTTCGGCCGGTTGCATGTTTCGCCTCCAGTGTGGCCCCGGAAACGGCGTCAGGATCGCCAACGCCGCGGGTCGGTTCGTGGTTGGTATGGGCACCGCGCATTCTACGACACGCCCGTCCGATTGAGAAAATCACCGTCGGGATGGCCGCTGCGACGGGCGGCGGTTCACATATGCAGTTGAGTCGCCCTGGCTTGCGCGTCCACTACTGCGAAGGTGCTCAGGTTGACGATGCCCCGCGTGCTGACCGTGCGGCTCAATATGTGCGCCGGTTTGTTCAAGCCGAGCACAATAGGCCCGACGGAGACCGCACTCTTCAGGACCTTGAGCGCGTTATAGCAGATGTCGGCGGCGTCGAGATTGGGCATGATGAGCAGATTGGCCTGTCCGTCCAACTGCGAACTGGGCAGCGCTTGCCTGCGGATGGCTTCCGACAGGGCGCTGTCGGATTTCATTTCCCCGTCCACTTCCAGGTTCGGCATGCGTTGCTCGAGGATCCGTAACGCCTGCCGCAGCTTGCGGGCACCGGGCGTGTCGCGGCTGCCGAAATTGGAGTGCGAGAGCAGCGCGACCTTGGGGCGGATGCCGAAGCGCTGAACCTGCTCCGCCGCGAGCAGGGTGACGTCGGCGATGACTTCCGCGTCCGGGTCGTCGTTCACCGAGGTGTCGGCCAGGAAGAATGTCCCCCGATCGAGAATCAGGACCTGCATGCCGGCCGGAGTGCTCACGCCGTCGCGCAGGCCGATGACATCGCGGATGTGTTCGAGATGACCTAAGAATGTGCCGACGGGGCCGGCGATCATGGCGTCGCCCATGCCACGTTGGAGCAACAGCGAGCCGAGAACGGTGGATTGCGTGCGCACCAGCGCCAGCGCCGCCTCCGGCTGCACCCCCCGCCGCCCCAGGAGCGCGTGGTACTCCGCGGCCAGCTCGGTGTAGTTGGGGTAGATGATGGGATCGATGAGGTCGAAATCGACGCCAGGCCGGCAGCGCAGTCCCAACTCGCGGGTGTGCCGGTGCACGACCTCGCCGCGGCCGATGACGACCGGTTGCGCGTAGCCCTCGTCGAGCATGATCTGCACGGCGCGCAGCACCCGTTGGTCCTCGCCATCGGCGTAAATCAAGCGGCGCGGCGATTGCTGCGCCGACTCGAACACCGGCTTCATCACCGTGCCCGATTGAAAGACGACCCGCTGCAGGCTGTGCCGGTAGCCGTCCAGGTCTTCGAGCGGCCGGGTGGCGACGCCGCTCGCCATGGCCGCTTCGGCTACGGCCGGCGCCACCGCCACGATGAGCCGGGGGTCGAAGGGCTTGGGCAGGATGTAATCGGGTCCGAAGGTGAGATTCTGGCCGATGTATTTCGTGGCCACCACATCGGAGGATTCCGCCATCGCGAGATCGGCGATGGCCTTGACTGCGGCAAGTTTCATCGGGTCGTTGATGCTGGTCGCGCCGACGTCCAGGGCCCCCCGGAACAGGAACGGGAAGCACAGCACGTTGTTCACCTGGTTCGGGTAGTCCGAGCGGCCGGTCGCAATGATCACGTCGGGACGCACGGCCCGCGCCTCCTCTGGCATGATCTCCGGATCCGGATTGGCGAGCGCCAGTATCAGCGGGGCTTTGGCCATGCTCTTGACCATCTGCGGTGTCAACAGGCCTGCCACCGACAGGCCCAGGAAGATGTCCGCGTTGACGATAGCCTCGTCCAAGGTGCGCGCGCTGGTCTGCGCCGCGTAGCGGCTTTTCTGTTCCGAGACCGGCTGCGCCCGGTCGCTGCGGATGACGCCGGTGCTGTCGAGCATGAGGATGTTTTTCCGCTGCAGACCGAGCGCGACCAGCAGGTCGGTGCAGGCGATGGCGGCAGCGCCGGCGCCGGACACCACCAGTTTCACACCGGCGGGGGATTTTCTCACCAGGCGCAGCCCGTTGGTCACCGCAGCCGCGGTGACGATTGCCGTGCCGTGTTGATCGTCATGAAACACCGGGATCGACAGACGCTCGCGCAGGCGTTGCTCAACGACGAAACACTGCGGTGCACTGATGTCTTCCAGATTGATGCCGCCGAAGGTGGGCTCCAGACCGGCGATGATGTCGACCAGCTTGTCCGGGTCGTGCTCGTTGATCTCGATGTCGAAGGCGTCGATGTCAGCGAATTTCTTGAACAGCATCGCCTTACCTTCCATGACCGGTTTGGCCGCCAACGGCCCGATGGCACCCAGGCCCAGCACCGCGGTGCCATTGGTGATCACCGCGACCAGATTCCCGCGCGCGGTCAACGCCGCGGCCTGGTTCGCGTCCCGGACGATCTCTTCGCAGGCCGCCGCCACCCCCGGCAAATACGCCATCGCCAGGTCGCGTTGACTGGCCAGGGGCTTGGTGGCCTGGATGCGCAGCTTCCCGGGAACCGGGTCGCGATGGTAGCTTAGTGCGGCATCGCGAAATTTTTCAGGCATAGCTCGACTCCTAGATCTGAACAGCCGGTACGGGGAGCGCCGGAACACGGCGGTGGCCCGGATACACAGCGTCACTTCCACCGCTGATCAAATTGCTTAGATCAGTCAAATTGATCGCTTCTTATTCCGCTGCCGTGGTGCAATGTCCGGGCTGGCCCAACGCTTCCCGAGTTTGCCGATCGGCGTGGTAAGACGAACGCACCATCGGTCCGGAGGCCACATGCGAGAAACCGAGGTCGTGGCCGAAGTCGCGCAGCGCGTCGAATTCGTCCGGGTGCACGTAGCGCTCCACGGCCAGGTGGTGCAGGCTGGGTTGCAGATATTGACCGAGGGTGAGCATTTGGCAATCGTGCGCGCGCAGATCGCGCATCACCGCTTTGACCTCAGTGATCTCTTCCCCCAGGCCGAGCATCAGTCCCGATTTGGTGGGGACCTCCGGGTGCTGCGCCTTGAAGCGCTGGATGAGGGTCAGGGACCACTGGTAGTCGGAGCCGGGACGCGCGCGTTGGTACAACCGCGGCACGGTTTCCAGATTGTGGTTGAAGACGTCGGGGGGCGCCTGACCGAGTATGTCCAGCGCCGCCTCCAGGCGGCCACGGAAATCCGGCACCAGGATCTCCACCTGAATCTGCGGGTTGCGCCCGCGGACGGCCCGGATGCAGTCAGCGAAATGCCCGGCGCCGCCATCGCGCAGATCATCGCGGTCCACCGAGGTGATGACCACGTAGCGCAGTCCCATCTGCTTTATCGTGCCGGCGAGGAGTTTCGGCTCGTCCGCGTCCAACGGCTGCGGGCGGCCGTGAGCGACGTCGCAGAACGGGCAGCGACGGGTGCAGATGTCCCCCATGATCATGAAGGTAGCGGTACCGCCGCCGAAGCATTCGGCAAGGTTGGGACAGGCAGCCTCCTCGCAGACGGTGTGCAGGCGGTTCTCGCGCAGCAGGTGCTTCAACCGAGACACGTGATGGCCGGACCCCAGGCGAACGCGTATCCACTCCGGCTTTTTCAGCGGTGTGGTCGTGGGCGCCACTTTGACCGGAATGCGCGCCACCTTCTCGGCACCACGCTGCTTCACACCGGGGACCGCCCGCTCGGCTTGTTTGGGATGCGGCTTCATATTCGGACTATCGTTGGGTACGGCCATTATACGGTCAAAATTGGCGGGCGCGGCTGCGAGGTCCGGCGCATGCAATCAACTCTCGGCCGGTTCGGTCCCCCGGCGTGCGTCCGGCCTAAGTTCCAGGTACACCTTGCCTGCAATGGGATTGAAATAATACGGTGGAATGACTGCAAAGCCCAATTCCCGGTACAGTCGGCGGGCGGCGCCCATCTTCGGGATGGTGTCCAGGCGCACGGCCCGGTGGCCGGCGTGGTGGGCGCGCTCGATCAGGGCGGTCATCAGACCGCGGCCGGTTCCGGCCGCCCGGTGATCCGGCCTCACGTACAGGCGTTTGATTTCACCGAGGTCCGGCACCAGGGGCCGTAGGCCCACGCAGCCAACGACGCACACGCCGGTCTCCGCCGGCAGCAGGGCGCCGCGCGGGGAGGTATAGTCCCTCGGCAGGGTCTCGAGCTCCCGGTCGAAGTTCTGGCAGCACAGATCGATGTCCATCCAGGCGGCGTATTCGATGAGCAGCTGTCGGATCGCGGCAACATCGCGGCGGCTCACGGCGTCGCGCACGCTCGGCCGGGCGACAGGCTTGGTGGTTGCACCGGTCGGTGCCGGAGCCCGGCCGGTTGCAGGTTCATGGGTACAAGCGCTGGCGGGTCCAGCCCGTTCCCGTGCGTTCGAAACGGAGCCGGTCGTGCAGCCGGTCGGCGCGGCCCTGCCAGAATTCGATGCACTCGGGCACCACGCGGTAGCCGCCCCAGAACTCCGGAGTGGGGACCGCACCGTCTTTGAATCTTGCGGTGAACTCCCGCATCCGAGCCTCCAGCTGGGCGCGCTCCCGCAGGATCTGGCTCTGCCGCGACGCCCAGGCGCCGATCTGACTGCCCCGGGGCCGGGTCTGGAAGTAGGCGTCCGACTCATCGCCCGACACCCGGGACACGCTGCCCTCGATCCGAATCTGCCGCTGCAGCACGGCCCAATACAGGACCAACGCAGCGCGGGGATTGGCGTCCAGTTCCTCGGACTTGCGGCTGCCGTAATTGGTGTAGAACACCAAGCCGTCTTGGTCGATGCCCTTGAGCAACACCAGACGCGCCGACGGCACCGCGTCCCGGGTGCAGGTCGCCAGGGTCATCGCCTCGGGCAGCATCACCCCGGACCGCTCGGCCTCGGTGTACCACTGGCGCAGCAGCTCGATGGGGTCGTGGTGCTCGCTGGCCTCGGGCAGGCCTCGATATACGCCCCGGCCCAGGGTGAGCACCGTCCGCAGTGTGGACTTAAAGGACACGGCTCACGGCCCGGTACGCGCCGCTGCCCGCACACACGTCCGGTTGACTCCACCCGAGCAATCGACGCGGTGCTGAAAAACGGGGTCAGAGTCACGGCTCTGACCCCAATTTATTCTATTGCTCATTTTTCGAGACCAACCTACCGCAGCCTATGCTAAAGATACTGTTCCTTGAGTCTTGCATTTGCAACCTTCCGGTCCGGCAGGCTAGATCGACGGCACGGCCTGATAATAACCGTTTTGGTACAGCAAGTGGATCGGTGTGTCGAACAACTTGCTAAGCTGCCGGTCGGTCAACACGGCCTGCTTGTCGCCATCGGCGATCACGCGCCCGTGCTTGAGCAACACCACCCGGGAAATCTCCGGCGGAATCTCGTGAATGTGATGCGTGACCAGCACCACGGTCTTGCGGTCCTGGATCAGCCGCCGGACGATGTTCAGGTACTGGAAGCAGGCGTTCAGGTCCAGGCCGCTGGTGGGCTCGTCGAGCACCAGCGTGTCCGGATTGCTGACGAGCGCCCGCCCAAGCAAAAACCGCCGCTGCTCGCCGGTCGACAGGGTGGCGAAGGTCCGGCCCCGGAGCGCGCTCACACCCAGGCGCTGCATGACTTCGTCGGCCTGCGCCCGCTGGCCGGCGTCGAACTGCTGGTGCTTCCAGGTCCCGATGCTCGAGTAGTAGCCCGACAGCACCACATCGACACCTAGGGCGTTGGCGGAGTATTGCTGCTGCAGGTCGTTGGAGACGATGCCGAGGTGAGCGCGCAGTTCCCACACATCCCAGCGCTCGCGGCCATACAGCCGCACATAGCTCCCGGCCCGGCGCACCGGATAGAGTTCCCTCGACAGCAGTTTCAACAGCGTCGATTTGCCGGCCCCGTTGGGCCCGAGTATTGCGGTGCTGCAGCCGCCGGTGATGGTCAGCGACAGACGGTCGAAGACACGGGTCTGGCCGCGATAGACGGTGGCGTCATTGATCTCGATGATATGTGACACTGATCGGTTGCTCGGCGGTGCGCTTGCTTACAGCGTGCACGGGATGCTCTTGCGCTCGAGAATCATGTCCGCGACCTTCTCCCGGTACGCGGCCATGTGCGCGGAGGCCCAATGGCCCTCCAACGCCGCTTCGTCCTCATACACCTCGACCAGGATGACTTGGTGGGGCGCCTCCTTCGGCAGCATCACCTGAAAACTTAGACAGCCGGGCTCATTGGCAACGGAGTACTCCCCGTGCGGCCGCACGATGGCAAGAAAATCATCGAACTTGTCGGGGGCGATGTCGAGGTGGACTACTAAACTGGTGGCCATGTTTTCTCCAGAGTTGATGGTGTAATGGACGGTGCCGCATGTTACAGAACGACACCGGGTCGGCGTCAAGACCGGTACTGGGGTCTGCGTCTCGATTCGGGTGTGCGCCGGTTTTACTGTCTTTGACTTATCCGCCGCGGATGAGTTGCAGCGGCTCGGTCATTGCCGCGCTGTTGGTCACCGAACCGGACATGCTGCGGCCGTCGGGGGCGATCATCAGTTGCCCGGTCCCGGCATCGACGGGGGAGTTGGTGAGACGGTCCCGAATTTCGTACTGGAAGTTGTAGACCTGTCCCGACACGACCCCCTGGTGGGTGATGAGCCGTGTGCCCTCGATGATCCGCCCACGCACGGCCGAACCGCTCTGCTCTATAGTGTTTCTGCGGCCGTAGTTGTCGGTCCACAGCCCATTGAGGTTATGGTCGGTGACGGTCGCCTGCTCAAACGGTGCAACGAATTCTCCGGTGTCCAGCTCTTCCACCACATAGACGACAAAGGCCACGCCTATGATTGCCGCCGCCCACACCCAGCGCTTGCGCTTCTCGGATTCGGAGGTCTGTTTGCGGCGCCGTTTCTTTTTCTGAAAACCGAACGGGTCGAGCAGGTCCTCCAAGCGCTTTTTCCAAGTCCGTTTCACGTAGCCGTTATCTTCCAGCGACTCAATCAACTGTTCGACGTCCCGGTCCCAGTTCCGGTCGCTCAATTCGTAGTTGTTGTGATCGACGAGCGCGGCGATCTCCTCCGGGAGGTCCTCGGTCTTCGGCATGTCCGCCTTGCCGACCAGGATAGGAATGACGCGTTTCGCGTTGTCGAGTGCCGCCTTGACCTCTTGGCGGACCCAGTCTTTGGGGTCGTCCAAGCGACGGCCGTCTTCGTCCGCCTCACTGAGCCAACGTTGGCCGATCACGATCAAGGCCACCGAACACGCGCTCAGAGTCTTATGGATGTACTCGCCGAACACCTCGCCGGGGGGAATGCTGCGCACGTCGCGAAACACCTCGTCGTCGCCGAAATGCTCCCTCAACTTCTGGGCCAGATCGCGCGAGTATCCGGCAGCGTTGTCCGAACGGCGGTAGCTGATGAATATCTGCGCCATCCAAATAGCTTACAACGGAAAACGGGCCAGGTCTTGCATTGCCATGCTCGCGCGGCGAGACAAGCCCCGGGGCAAACCGCCCACGATCAATACACCGGAAATAGGGGACAGACCACGATTAATCCTCATTGCGACGGCTTCGGGCGGGCCGACCGGCTTTGCCTGGCGTGACAGGCCGGCCATGGTCGCCGGTTTCCGCAACCGGGTGTGTCGTTTCCGGTATGTGTTCGCCTTCGCTTAGATCAACAGCAAATGAACGAAGCACCGTTTATAGACCGCAATCGGTTAGACCGAATTCAGGTTGTTACAAATTATCAGAGGGTTTTTGACACGTTCATTATCTGCGGATCCTCGGCGTCTCTCTCGATGCCAAAACCCATGGTTTCGGCCAATTCGAGCATGTCTTTGTTGTCATGAAGAACGTCTCCCTTCATGGAGCGTATACCTTTCTGCCGAGCAATATCGATCAAATAGCTCAGAAGCTGTGTCGCCACTCCTTTCCCCTGCCATTCGTCATCTACGACGATGGCAAATTCGCAGCTCGTGCCGTCAGGATTTTTTATATAACGGCTGACCCCGATCTCCTGTTCCTGGCCATTACTTTTCGTCACCGCAATCAGAGCCATCTCGCGGTCGTAGTCGATTTGGGTAAATCGTGAAAGCATTTGAGGCGTCAGTTCTTTGAGGGCGTACATGAAGCGAAAGTGCTTGGCTTGGTCGGATAACTGATTCACGAACTCCCGCTCTATTATTGCGTCCTCCGGGCGGATCGGCCGGATCAGCACATCGGTTCCGTCGGTCAATTGCATATAACGGCAAAGTTCCTTTGGGTAAGGGTGGATTGCCATGTGTGCGTACTTCTCTCCGATCGGGGCCTGGCGCTCCACCACCATGCGGGCGTCAACGACTATCGCGCCGGTTTCATCGGCGATCATCGGGTTGATGTCAATTTCCGTGAGCCAGGGTAGTTCGCAGACCATCTCGGATACACGTAACAGCACCGATTCGATGCTTTGGAAATTCACCGCCGGTAGATTGCGAAATTCGGCAAGCAAGCGTGCGACGCGACCGCTGTTAATCAATTCCCGGGCCAGGAAGTGATTGAGGGGGGGTAAGGAAATCGCCTGATCCGCAAACACCTCCACCATTGTGCCGCCGAGGCCAAAACTGATGGCGGGCCCAAATGCCGGATCGCGCACCATGCCGATCATCAGTTCCCTCCCATTGGATGAACAAATCATGGGTTCGATCAATACTCCCGTGATCTCGGCGTCCGGGCGTTTTGTGCGAACCGCCTCTACCAGGTCCTGATACGCAGCCCGCAATTGCCGTGCGCCGGCAATATTCAGACGTACACCGTTTACGTCGGACTTGTGGGTAATGTCAGGCGAGTCAATCTTTAATGCCACCGGGAACCCGAGTTCCTCGGCCACGGTCAGTGCCTCTTCCGGTGTGCGTGCGGCAATGCTTTTGGCGATCGGGATACAAAATGCCGCCAGCAATGCCTTAGCTTCGGTACCGCTGAGCAACTGTCGTGATTCTTTCAGCACGTTTTTGATAATCATGGCGGCGCCTTCGATATCCGGCGCGTCTCCATGGATCAAGGGTTCCGGTACCTGCAGCAGAAGTTTCTGATTGCGATGATGGGCAGCAAGAAACGAAAATGCCTCCACCGCTGCTTCGGGCGTCCGGAAGGTCGGGATGCCATGGCGATGAAACCACTCGCGGCTCGACGCCACATCATCTTCCCCCATCCAACATGTCAGCATTGGCTTTTTGCTGTGCTGATGTGCGGCTGTGATCTCCCGAGCTACGGCTTCCGGATCTGTCATCGCCTGCGGAGTGAGGATCACGATGATAGCGTCGGAATTCGCATCTCTGCTGCAGAGCTCGATCACTTCTCGATAACGCTCGGGAGTGGCGTCACCGATGATGTCAACTGGATTGGCGTGCGACCAGGTTGGCGGGAGAATGGCATTCAACGACGTGAGTGTGTCATCCGGCAGCTCGGCAAGTGTCAGATCCTTGTCGGTCACATAATCGGCGGCCATGACGCCGGGACCGCCGCCATTGGTGACAATCAACGCTCGATCCCCCGTCGCTCGAAGACCACTGGAAAGAATAGTTGCCGCAGCAAACAGATTGCTGAAGTGAAGCACGCGTACGACACCAGCACGCCGCAACGCGGCATCGAAGACGTCATCTCTGCCGACCAAGGCCGCGGTGTGCGAGACCGCGGCCTTGAGTCCCTGCTCATGGCGTCCGGACTTCATGACTACGATGGGTTTGGCGCGTGCGGCGGCGCGCAACGCGCTCATGAAACGGCGCGCATTTCGAATTCCCTCGATATACAGCAAGATACCTTCCGTCAGCGGGTCGGCTACCAGGAAGTCGAGAATCTCACCGAAGCTGAGATCCGCACCGATACCGGTCGATATCACATAAGAAAAGCCAACGTTGTTGGATTCGGCCCAATCCAGCACTGCCGTGCACAGGGCGCCGGATTGCGATACCAGGGCCAGCTTCCCGGGCCGTGCATTATTGGCGCTGAATGTTGCATTGAGGCCGACGTGGGGGCTGATGATCCCCAGGCAGTTCGGCCCCAGTATCCGCACGCCGTGGCGATTCGCAGCCGCCAATACCTGCCGCTCCAGATTTGTGCCTGCTTCACCGGCTTCACGAAAACCTGCCGTGAGCACCACTGCCGCCTTTACCCCGTGTTTCCCGCAAGCGTCAACAATATCGACGACCGTGTGAGCGGGTGTCGCGATCACCGCCAGATCAACGTGCTCGGTGATCTGCTCCAGACGGGCGTAGGATTTGGCGCCTTGTACGCGTTTATGTTTTGGATTCAGCGCATAGAGCTTGCCACGGAACCCGCTTTGCTTGAGATTCTTGAACAACACCGCGCCCACTGAATTGGGTGTGTCGCTGGCGCCGAATATGGCAACCGATTGCGGGTTAAACAACGGTGTCAGGTAGTGGCTGTTCATTGTGGATGGGGTAACGCGATTTGATGTGTGGTCGTCGGCGCTCAATTTAGTCTCGATTTAATGAAAGGTGATTGATTCCTGTTAATGTAATTTCGTGTAACCAACGGATTGGAAGGATAAACCAACCGTCTCGCGGAGGACAGGATCTCTCAGGCTGCTTGTGGTCTGTGCGCTGGACGGTGAAGCGTGATGTCTGGGGCACCATGCTAACCCTGACCCCCATCGGTTGCCGTTCAGATGACTAGCCTGAACGTGTCGATGGCGAATTGATATTTCAAGGGTAAGCTGTCGTCCGCATACATGGCGCGCGCTCCGTCGTGACCCGGGCGGTAGGTAAAACCGACACGCGCAGTCGTTGGATCAATGCGCTGCGGCAGCGACGGGGATTCAATAAGACTTGCGTTGCCATCGCTAACAAGAATGCCCGCATCGTGTGGGCCTTGTTGGCGAAGGATGAAGACTATCGGCGCGCCGCTTAACAAGCGACTCGCTTTACCAAACCGACTCGGAGGTATTATGTCCCACCACCGGTTGCGAAGGAGATTTATGTGGATGGCGAGATAGGTTGGACCGGCTCTCTCGAAACCTGATGTCGTCTCTGGCCGTTACAGGCCTTGTTTTTGCTGAGGACGAGAGGGCGCAGATTCCATAGGGGCCCGAGACCATGAGTCTCGAATCAGGCCGGATGTATGCCTGCAACCGACCCTACGCCAGATTCAAAAATTGCCTTTCAAGCTGGGGCGGGTCCATGTATGCGGACGACACCGTTGTTATCTTCCGCGTGCGCGTCACTTTCACCTTCCCTGCAATTCAGCTCGAACTTTTTGCACGGCCGCGAAGATACAGGGGCGCCTCGGCTAGTTGGAAGATTCTTTATAAGATTGGTTAATCTGAGCCCAGGAGGAGTAAACCTCATCGGGCCACAGCGATTGAAACCAGTAAATGATGTCCGTAATTTCCTCGTCGCTAAGCTTTGCGCCAAACGCTGGCATGACCTTGCTTCCGTCCCGTATGAGTTTCACCAGCAGTGATTGAGGATGGTGCCAGGTATGCGCCGTGCCGTTGAGCGGGGGAGGCGGATAGTTTCCAGACGCGTCCTTTGTGTGCCAGTTGGGGGTGCCTTGTGCATTATCGCGGTGGCACTGGACGCAATTTTCCTTATATAGTTTTGCGCCGCGGGCGATGTTGTCGGCGTTGCCTTCCCGCGCAGATTCGACATTCGTTTGCACCGTGGCGTTAAGTTTGTCGGCCAGATCCTTCAGCGAATTGAAGTTCCGGCCTGGCTGTTCTAAATCGGATTGCGCAGTGCACACGGAAAACAACAGGGATGAGACGGCGGCGACAGTGCTGTTCTTTACGAAGTTGAGCAATCCGGTGACTAACTTTCAGGTTAAACCAATCAAGCATACACGATGTTCGGCCTTTTCCAAGACCGTACAAGGCGGCCGGTGCTTAGTTCATTTAGTGTTGGCGAGAACCGAGATTCGCCTTCGCGATTAAATACTTGAGGACCAATCTAGGATACGAGTTGTCTGCACGCCAGAAATACTGCATTAATGTATTGATTGCGTGCACCTTTTTCGAAATCCAGCAACACTAAATGATCCAAGCACCTGGCTTTCTCAACACATCTTAGCCGTGAACCGCTAGCATCAAGGCACTGATCCCTCACTGACCGGTATACATTGCCACAGTCGTGCGGATCTTGATTATCAATGTGGCAAAGCAAGACCTGACCCCAATTGCCCCAGGTCTTGCTCCGACAGCCCCTTGGGATGGTAGTACGCGGTCGATCGGCTGATGCCCAGCAACCGACATTGGCGCACCACCGGCAACGTGTCCTCGCGATCAATCAGCGCTCGGCGTTCACTCATCGGTCTCGTCCGAGCGCTTTGGATAAAAAATCCCGGTCCATAGTCAACTCTCCGATCTTCTCATGCAGCGCCTTTATATTCTGGTCCGCGTCCTCGGCCCCATGAGATCCGTTCTCAAACAACTGTTCTGCCTCCGACACCACACGCTTCTTCCACTCTTGGATCTGGTTGGGATGTATGTCGTATTGCTGAGCCAGCTCAGCCAAAGTCCGATCTCCGCGTATCGCGGCCATCGCCACCTTCGCTTTGAAGCTCGGGGAATGATTGCGTCGCTTTCTCTTCGTCATCTTCTGCTCCTGTGTAATGCAACAACTTTACCGCAGAAGATTTCACTTATCAGCGCTCAGAATCTGTCCAACCGGTGGGGTCCACCGCTAACTGCTCGGCATCAAGATCGGAAGAAAGAACGGCTCCATTAAGAATCGGCGTCTCGCCCGACGGCTGCAGTCGATCAAGCAACTCCCCAAACGCGACCAGGAAGCCCTGCTTAGAACCATCGACGCCTTCGTATCAAAGACGGGGTAAAAAAGCTGTCCGGTGGTCCTTTCTTAGCTCGGACAACTTATCGGATTATGTTTTGTTGACTTTAGTGCCAAGGCTGTAACCGATTATTACGCCTATAATTGGCATCACGTAGTATAGATACAAAACATTCTTCGTTAACCGATTCGCGTGCTCTGAAAACTGCACCTCTGTTGTAAGCACGATAAGTGCGGTCGACGCTATTCCGATTATACTTATCCAGAAAATCCTTGTTTCTTTCTCTATAAAACGCTGCGCGATCACACCGCAGCCGATATATGCGAGTAGAATAGGTATCCATTCCAAAAGAACTGCGAGATATCCTGACATTCCCCTAAGCCTTACTCCATCCCATAGCAGGCCCCATCCTAATTCAAGTAGCAATCTAATGAAAAAGAATGCGATCGTTAACGCTGCCATGATCAAGAACACGCTAAGAGATCTTTTATACATCAGCGCTGGCTCACTATTGGGCTAGTAAATAACTTCAGTTTCCGTCCATCTTTCAATATCTTCATCGAACTCTATATCGATATCTAAATGCGTGGAGGCAGGCTGATTAGTGTATTCAGTTCTTCCACAATCCCCTTTTTCCTTGCACCTGATGTAATAAGAAATTAGCGTTCTAGTAAGCACTGTAGTCCATATTAGTTGAGCAAGACCACGCCTTATAATCGTTACGGTGACAGGAAGTTTCAGTCGACGAATCCATGCCCCAGCGGGAATCACCCTTCTCCATTCCTCAAAAATTGGGCCCCTCGCCACGTTCGTTTCCGTCGAAGGGTTTCGGTTGGTTATAACTGGCCAACAGTTCTCCGGCAGGTTTGTTGGAAAATACAAGCCCGTGAAATCGAAATAGCGTAGCGGGTTGCCGTTGACGTATGCATAGGTGTTCAGCCCTGCATCTAGGCCAATCGGATCGGAGGTAATGTATCGCCCGGTCTTCGGATCGTAGTATCGATTCCAGTTGTAGTATAGCCCGAACTCCTCGTCGTGGTACTGGCCGGGG
>CAMYJT010000029.1 GCA_947258785.1 uncultured Gammaproteobacteria bacterium | reverse complement strand
AAACATACTGCCAGACATAAAGAATATTTGGATATTCTTGGCTCTTCGACTGTGGCCAATTTACACGCTACCTATTTGGACAAGATTTGTTCTGGTATTACCAGCAACGGCAATAGATCAAAAATTAACTTTCTCCCAGTCATGGAGCTATACCCGCAATCGAAATTGGCGAGTTGTGAGCGTGGTTCTGTTGTGTAGCATTCCGTTTGTGATTCTGCAATCAATCGCGAGTGATGTATTTTTTCGACAGAAAATCTTAGTTGCCAGTTACCTTGGTGACGTTCCTGCAACGATCTCATGGACGATAGTCGCTGAATTAACTTATTTACTCCTACACATGCCTCACGTTGCCGTTGGTGTCGCCGGTCTTTCTATTATGTATCGTTGGATCGTGAATAGCGATCAAACTAACAATCAAATCAAAGACGACCGCGAAGAACGTTGTTCGAACGCACAATACAAGCGCAACGAGTAATGTTGCCGTTGGGCATCTATCAATCGATGAAAGTGTTTACACAGAACGTGAAAATAGACGAATGGAAATTTCGGCCCGGAAAGATTGGAGCAGATAGGCTTCGGACGCTTCGGCAAGAAGATTCATTATCTACGATTGTACGGAGAATCTCAGGCGAAATGACGAACTTGATGTTCCATCCCGAAGAAGGGAATAAAGAGGTAAAAAATAAAATACGAGCGGAGTTTTCCTTTGACGTATGCGCAGAAACGTTGGATCTATTCTTTAATAGTTCGCAAGGCTATCGCGCACAGTATTATCTCGACTTGAAAAAAGGAGGTCAGTGCAACCGGTTTGTTATTGATGAGCTCAAAAAAAAACTTATCGATGCCGCGATGCAAAGGAGCCAAAATGTGATGAATTCTGAACAGATTAAGAGATCGCTCGAATTTGGATCAGCGAAAATATGGATTTGTGAAGACAACTCGACGCTAGATCAGACTAGTTACGACTCCGCGCAAATTGTCACCCTAGAGATTCCCAAGTGGGTCGAAGCCATGACGCGAGTGCTTACTGCTTGGAAGGCGGGTCGGCAACCTAGCCCTCCAATCCAAACGAGAGCGTTACTTGGGGTGCAGGCGCCAGAGGGCCGCCGCATGAAGGTGCTTGGCGCATGGCTCGATGATGACGACCAAGAGTTCGTAGTTCCCTCGAAGATTAATCGCGCTTTGCATATCCATCAATACGGATTCTCATAATGACTCACCAAGCACCAATGGCGAATCGGTAACCGGGGTTTTTAGCCGGTTGCCGTTGGAGAGTATAAGCGCGTTCTAATATAGCCCCCAGCCATGATGCACTCTTGACACACTAGATCACAAATAACTACAAGAATCGGTAATCATCGCCAATAATGCACTCGTCATAACTTACTAGAAATGTTGTTGTTTGGTGTTATGGAATATTGCTATTAGTTGAATTTGTGCGACTTAAAATCCCTCGGGAGCAATCCCGTGCCGGTTCGAGTCCGGCCCCGGGCACCAACGTTAACTGATTGATCCTAAGCTCTTCGGCCCAGGCGGCGGCCGGCTCTCTGCGGTTCGAGCCGAGTCTATAAATTGCTGTTCCGAGGTATAAATTAGAGAGACAAATGGTGGGGCAGTGGTCGGCGGACCTCCCTGGCAAGGGGCCCGGATACCTTGCAATCGGTGAAATTACGACCATAGTTTACTGTACAGGGAGACGAAAACATTTATCGATTCTGGGGGTGTCTCTATCATGGTGAAATACGAACTCTGCTGCGAACTCGGGCATCAGTTCGAGGGCTGGTTTCGGGATGATGCACAGTTCCGGCGTCAACAGTACTCGGGTTTGCTGACCTGTCCGATCTGCGAGTGTCCGGGCGTCTCGCAAATGGTTGATTTGATGCAATCAGAGGCCGATCAGTGCGGTGACGAGTACTCGGAAGAGTACCAGCGCACCAAGTACTTGTTGCAGGAACTGAATAACTATATCGACCAAGATGGGCTCAGTGTAGCGATTATTGAACACGACCGCGGGGCCGAAACCGGGTTTGAACGGGTCAAAGCGCTGCACGCGAATGGCCTATCGGCCATCGCCTTCGAGCCAAGCATTGATAAAAACAAACTGAACTAAGGCGGCGCGGGGTCTGACCTGCGCAGCACAACGAGGCGCCGAAGATATGGGGTCGGAGTGTTTCACTCCGGCCCCACTTACTTTCTATTCGCCATCATCCGGGAAGCTTGGTGCAACCATACGGGCTAGATTCTGATCGCGTTTCTCTGACCACGCTGGACACAGTCAGTAACGATCCTGCACACTCAGGTCGAGGTGGTCAACGGCAAAGATACGGTAAACATAGCCCCGGGTATGTCTGTGCGGTTTGTCGCCTCCACTTTGCCGCGATGAAACTCAGCAATCAACCGGACCACATACAGACCGAGCCCCAGGCGGGATCGACGGGCGTTCTTTTTGCCGATTGAGACCATCGGATCAAACAGGCGGTCACCCATGTCCTCGGGGAGGACCGCACCCTCGTTGATCACGCTCAGCCGCGCCAGCCCATGCTGTTTGTCGAGCCTGACCAGGATCGGCGTCCCGGTCGTCCCAAAGTCGACCGCATTGTCCGCCAATTTATCGAGCATCTGAGCAATGTGATCGGGGGTTCCGGAGATGCGCAGCGGCGCCGCGCGGACGTCCAGTTTGAACGCACGGTCTGGATAGCTGAGCTGATAGCCCTCGACGTAACTCGACACGAGGTGGACCAGGTCGAATTCTTCCGGCGACTCTGTCTTCATCGCCTCTTCCAGATTGGCGGCCTCAGTCAGGCTGGTCAGAATTGAACGCAGGCGCACGATTCCATTTTTTGCGCGCTCCATGTACTTGCTCTGCTGAGTCTGCGGTAGCTCCTCTTGAAGATTTTCGAGAGATGAATTGACGACGTTTAGCGGGTTGTTGAGTTCGTGAGCAAGGGTATCCGGAAGGCCTTCGAGGTAGCGCGTGTACTGGCTCAGACGTCCTAACATCCCGCTGACACTGCGCGACAAGTCGCCGATTTCGTCGCCCGATCCGGCCTCTGCAGTAATTCGATCCGTGCGCACCCGGCCGTCAATCCCGATAGCCTGTTCAGCAGCGTTGCGCAGCCGGCGGATGCGCAGTGTGATACGTGACGCGAAGACCAGCAGGGCGCCGGTGACGATGATCAGCACCAGCAGAGTAACGCTGATGACGTTTTCGAGCACCTGCCGTCTGGGGAACAAAACTTCGTTGCTGCTCTGTTCGACCACCACCACCCCCAGCACCTCGTCGCCGAACCAGACTGGATGAGCCGCCATCAGAATCTCTGTAGTTTGGTCGAGGGACGGCCGGCGAGCGGTCTGCGGGGACCCGGACAACGCCTTGGTAAAAATTTCGTCGTTTCGATGTGACACGTTGGCGGACAGGTCGCGGATTTCTCCGCTCGGGGTCTCAAGGATGAGATTGTAAATGCCGTGCAGCGCGCGATCGTACAGGGCCCGCAGTTGGTCCCGCAGGCTATTGGCGGTGAGATTAGTCTCCGGCTCCCGTGACAGCCGGCCGACTACAGCGCGAACCTGCTGCTGATTATCCAGAACCCAGATGCGTGCCACAGGCCGGTTCAACCCCCGAAGTATTTTGGCGATCTCGGGGGAGTGAATGAGCAAGCGGGCTAATGGTTCTTTGTTGAGATTCTGCGAAGCGTTGAGGACGACATCGACCTCCCGCGTTAGATCGTCGTCCACGTCGGCCACCATGAAGCCGATTCGAGTCTGGGAGGCAACGATGTACCGGGGCACGCGGATCTCGACGACGTAGCCGTTCTTGGTAGGCAGAAACTCGGCGGCAATGTCGTAATTCGGGTCGCCGGTCAAGGGTTCCTGCCAGTTCGAATCCATGAGATAGACGCTCATGCGCCCGGGCTGCCGTGCGGTCATGAGGTATCGTTTGACCGGTCTGGCCGGATCCTGGATGACGACGCGAACGTGGTCACTGTTGTCCAGGCGCCGAATTTTCGGGTCGCGCAGGATCAGCACGTCGTCGGTTACCTCGAACACGGTGTACAGATAGGGGCCGCGGTAACCGATCAGTTGGCGGAAAAACAAGGAATCCGGCTCGTAATCGGGGCCGCAGAGCAGGCCCTTGGACCCGTCGTACAGAGTCGCTTGATCCAGGGATTCGCCCCAGTCATCCAGTTTGCCGTCCAGTCTGACGTAGTTGGGCAACGGGTAGGCGAACAGATCATTGGGTTCGCCGATCAACTTGGAGGCGCCGGTGTCGGGATTAAAAAATTCCGGCCGGTCGTGGAGAACGGTTGAGACGGCGCGCGCCGTCAAACTGAGGGCCTTCTCCTGCCCCTGCAACAGAAAAGACTTCATCTCCCGCACGTACTGGTATCCCATCCATGGGATCAACAGCAGCGCAACAGCGACCAGTAACAATTTGGTTCGGATGCTAAGGCCGCGGGCTGGGCGTATTACCATGGGTGATGGTCCAAAATCACTTGGGTTGCCAGCGGTATCCGACGCCAAACACGGTTTGGATCATCGCGAAGTCGATATCGACTTCCCTAAATTTCTTTCGAATTCTGCGGACGTAACCATTGATGGTGTTTCGTTCGACATAGCTTTGGCGGGTGACCTGCATCAAATTTTCATAGGTCTTCACGTGTCCAGGGCGGCGGGCGAGCGACTCCACCAGCCAGAACTCGGTCAGCGTCAAATTCACCTCTTTACCGTTCCAGCGCACCGACATACTGTTGGGATCCAGTTGTAAGGCGCCAAGCCGCAACACTGCCTCCAGCTCTGTGGTCTGGGTGTGCAGTGTGTCCACGATCCGGAACAGCGAACTGACCCTCACCGACAGGAACTGCAGGTTAACGGGCTTGGTGAGATAGTCCCAAGCGTCCAAGCGCAGCCCGGAGACTCGGTCGATGTCGCTGTCCCGGGCCGTGAGAAAAATGATCGGCAATTTCGGCGCGATGGCGCGCAGGTCGCGGCACAGATCGAACCCGCCGTCCATTTCATCGTCCAGCATGATGTCGAGTATGACCAGGTCGGGGAGGCTGTGGCGCATACCGGCCAAGGCCTCCGGACGGTTGCCGTAGGCCGTCACCTGATAGCCGTTGGCGAGCAGGGCGTCAGCGTAGTTTTCCCGCTGATCGGGGTCATCTTCAACAATGGCAATCGTACGAGACATTAGCTGACAGGTAAAATATGTATATAAAATAGTTAATTATAATGTTTATTAAAAGTAACGCTTAATATAAATATCACCATGTTATTGCCACTATTTGTCCCTTTCTTAGACAGCGTGATCGTCTTTAATAGTCTTTTAAGATAAGCGCAAATGCCGTATCGAGATGTCAAATGAGCCGTTACGTTTTCGTACCGCTGACCGATGAAATTCTCTACGACCGGCCGGAGTTGATTAACGGCCCGATCGTACCCTATATCCCGGGAGCCCCTTGCCACCGTTGGCTCTCGGTCGAACTCAATCCGCAAGACGAACCGCCGGCGCCTAAACTGGCTCGCAGACCTTTGTTACGTCTCATTAAACCCCATCTAGTCGTTCATTCCCACTGAAAACTTGACCTCTTTGGAGCGGGGCAATACACGCGCCAATCACAGAGCGCGTCCATACGCTGCATTGATAAGGACAAACGTATAACTTTACATAATATACATTATACGAAATATGTGATGGCCATGTGTCCGCGCCGGCCCGGCCGGTGTTGCCGTTCCGGCCTCGAATCATTCTCGGCGCATGGCAGCGATGAATCGATCGGCCTCGGCGATTGATTCGTTCATATCACGCACCAAGGCGGCGATATCGGATTCCACCTGAGCACGGTCGTCGCGCAACGCCGCAATGGCTTGCGCGTTGAGGTTGTGCTTCAGAAACAGGACCCGGTCCCTGAACGCCGTCAGCACTGGATCGAGCTTGTGCTCTGCGCGCCGCATGGCGGCGATCAACTGTTGGTAGCGTCGCCGGGTGTCGCGCAACTGCCGCTCACTGGAGCGCCTCAGTTTGGCACTGGAGTATTGACCCAGCTCGGTCTTCCACTCGTCAAACAGGTCGTTGGCGACCCGCTCGACGTCCGCGATGCGTTTGCGCACCGCATCCGCGCGATCCTCGCTGTCTTCGTATTCATCCTTGAGCGTGTTGTACCGCTGCTGCAGGTCGCCACCTGCATGGCCGGTGACGGCAAGAAACTGCTCCAGGGCCGACTCGAACTGCGCCTTGGCGTCCTGCTGGGCGCCCCGGGCCTCGTCAACGCGGTCAACCAGGATGTCCCGCTTCTCGACACCGAACTTTTCCAAGGTCCCGTAGTAAACCGTCTGACACGCCGTGAGCAACAACATAGCGCCCACTGCCGCCCATTTGGTAGTGCTATCTAGCTGTACAAGCGAGCACGACATCGGACACCGCTCCAGGCCAGGTTTGCTCAGGCATTCGTTTGTGAAACGCCCGTCATGAGTCTGCCACTTTACGGACAAAGGCCATCCTCGGGAAGCGCCTGCCCTGCACCATCAACGTTTCTTTTTGGGCATGTACAGATCGGTGATAGTACCTTCGAAGGCCTCGGCGGCCATCGCGACGGTCTCGGAGAGCGTTGGGTGCGGGTGCACCGTCAGACCGATGTCCGCGGCGTCGCAATCCATCTCGATGGCCAGCGCCACCTCAGCGATGAGTTCCCCGGCGTTGGGCCCGACAATCCCGGCACCGATCACGCGCGCTGGCGGCCCAGGGAAAGACGCCTTTGCCGTACTTGATGCCTCTGGCCTTAGCTTCGGTCTCGGTCGCACCGACCCACGCCACCTCCGGATCGGTGTACGCCACCGAGGGAATGACGCGGGCGTCGAAGTGCGCGTTCATGCCGGCGCACACCTCCGCCGCGACCTTGCCTTCGTGCACGGCCTTGTGGGCGAGCATGGGCTGGCCGACGATGTCGCCGATGGCAAGGATGTGCGGAATGTTGGTGCGAAGCTGCCGGTTAACAGGGATGAAGCCGTGGTCGTCGACCACGACACCGGCCATATCAGCATCGATCAGGCCGCCGTTCGGTGTGCGGCCCACAGCAACCAGGATGCGGTCATAGACTTGAGGCTCCGGCGCCTCATCGCCCTCGAACGCGACCCGGAGCCCACCCGGTTCGACATCCACACCGATCACCCTGGTGCGCAGCAGAATCGACTCGTAGCGTTTCTCGAGGCGCCTGTGCAGCGGCCGGACAATGTCCTTATCGGCACCGGCGATCAGTGAATCGAGCATCTCGACTACCGTGATCTTCGATCCCAGGGCGCGGTAAACCGTGGCCATTTCCAGGCCGATGATCCCGCCACCGATCACCAACATCCGCTCCGGGATTCCGTCGAGTGCCAAGGCGCCGGTGGAGTCGACGATGCGCGGGTCGTCGGGAACGAACGGCAGACTCACCGGTGCCGAACCCGCGGCAATAATGCACTGCGCAAATCCGACAACGGTCTTGCCGTCACCACCGTCGACCTCGATGTGATGGGAATCCAGGAAACGCCCGTAGCCCTGAACCACTCGGACCTTGCGTTGTTTGGCCAGGCCCGTCAGGCCGCCGGTGAGGCGCTTGACGACGCCGTCTTTCCAGCTTCGGAGCGCATCCAGATCGACGTCGACCCCGTTGATCCGGATGCCGTGGTCCGCAAAGTCGGCGGCCTCATCGAGGATCTTTGCCGCGTGCAGTAGGGCCTTGGATGGAATGCAGCCAACGTTGAGACACACACCCCCCAATGTCGAATAACGCTCAATCAAAACCACCGACTTGCCCAGGTCGGCGGCTCGGAACGAGGCGGTATAGCCGCCCGGGCCGGATCCCAACACCACGACGTCGGCGTGCAGATCGGCGCTGCCGGTAAAACCCGCCTCACCGGACGCCTCTATACTCGGGGACGGACGCGTGGCGTCAGCAGCCGTCGCGGCGCCTGCGGTCACCATGGTGAGAATCCGATCACCCGCCGAGACTTTGTCGCCGACCCGGATGTGTACCTGCTCGATCGTTCCGGCATGCGGCGACGGTACATCCATGGAGGCTTTGTCGCTCTCCAGGGTAATCAGGGGATCGTCCACGGCAACGGTGTCGCCCGCGGTCACCAGCACCTCGATGACGTCGACGTCGGAAAACCCGCCGATGTCCGGCACCGTGATGTCCTCGACGCCACCGCCGCCGTATCCACCGCCGGCATCTCCCGGCGCCACCTCGGCGCTGGCTGGACCGTGGACCAGGGGTTGTGCATCGCGATCGGCGACCTTTGCGCCGACGTCCGCAACCTCCAGCGCCAGAATCGCGTGTCCTTCCGAAACCTTGTCGCCAACCTGAATCAGCACCTCTTTCACGGTGCCGGACGCCGGCGCGGGGATGTCCATAGACGCCTTGTCGCTTTCCAGAGTAATAATGGCATCGTCGATCTGGACCAGATCACCGGGGGCGACCAGCACCTCGATCACGTCGACGTCTTGAAAATCGCCGATGTCGGGGACTTGAATCTGTTGGATATTGCTCATGTTCGCCTCTGTGTTCCTGAATCGGGTTCTCAACCGGTATCAACCTTAGGTCAACAACAAGCGTATGTCGTTAACCAGTACCCCCAGGTGACGCACGAAACGGGCCGCCTCGGCACCATCGATCACCCGGTGGTCGTAGGACAGGGACATCGGCTGCATAAGCCGAAACTCGAAACCGTCGCCTTTGGGGACCGGCTTCTGCTGAGAGCGGGTGAGTCCCAGAATGGCCACCTCCGGGGCATTGACGATCGGCGTAAACGACGTGCCGCCGATCCCGCCAAGGCTGGAGATCGTCATGCTGGCGCCCTGCATGTCACCGGGTTTGAGTTTCTTGTCCCGCGCTTTGGCGCTGATGTCCATCAGTTCGGCGGACAGCTCGAACAGGCCCTTCTGGTCAACGTCGCGAAGCACCGGCACCACCAGGCCATTCGGTGTGTCGACCGCAACCCCGATGTGATAATACTTTTTCACGATCAGGGTCTCACCGCTCGGATCCAGGGACGCGTTGAAGGTCGGAAACGTCTTGAGCGTCGTCGCCAAGGCCTTCATGAAGAAACTCAACAGCGTCACGCGTACCCCGGCTTGCTCCGCACGGGGCTTCAGCGCCTGTCGAAACGCCTCCAGCTCGGTGATATCGGCCTCGTCGTGGTGCGTGACGTGGGGAACATTGAGCCAAGCGCGACTGAGATTGGCACCGGTCAGCCGCTTTATCTTGTTCAGCGCTAGGGTCTCGATCTCGCCGAACTTGGAAAAATCCTGCGCCGGAATCGCCGGTATCCCGGTGCCGGTCGATACCGGCCCGGCGCCGCCGTCCGAGGGCGCCGCGGCGCCTGTTTCCCAGGCATCCAGATCCGCTGTAGTGATGCGGCCCTTGCGGCCACTGCCCTGGATGCGCCGCAGGTCGATCCGGCGTTCACGCGCGATCCTGCGGACCGACGGACTGGCGTGCACACGCTCGAAGGAGACCTCTGCCGGCGTATCAGTGGCCGCAGCCGCCAGCGTATCGCGATCCACCGGGGTCGGAGCCGCCGTCCCGGCATGTGGTTCCGGGGCGGTGGGCAAGACCTCGCCGGCCTGCACGCTCAGTCGCAATATCGAATCCCCCTCCGAGACCTTGTCTCCGACCTTGACCTTTACGGTCTCAACCCGGCCGGCGGCCGGCGCCGGCACATCCATCGATGCTTTGTCACTCTCCAGGGTGATCAATGGGTCGTCGACCGACACGGTATCGCCGGCGTCAACGAGTACCTCTATGATATCGACGTCCTGGAAGTCGCCGATATCCGGTACCAGTATTTCTTGTGTAGCCACGGTTGCTCCTCCTCTCTCGATCACACCGTCGTTGGGTTCGGTGTCTCGGGATCAATCCCATACTTCCGGATTGCTTCGGAGACCCGAGGTGGTTCGACCTCGCCGTTGTCCGCCAGTACCTTGAGAGCGGCCACCACGACGTGGAACCGGTCCACTTCGAAAAACCGCCGCAGATTCTCCCGGCTATCGGAACGGCCGAAGCCGTCGGTACCCAGAACGCTGTAACGGCGCGGGACGAAGCCGCGGATCTGCTCGGCGTACATCCGCTTGTAGTCGCTGACTGCGACCACCGGACCCCGGGTGTCCTGCAGACACTGCTCCACCCAACTTCGGCGCGGGGTGGCTTCCGGGTGGAGGCGATTCCAGCGTTCCACGTCGCGACCGTCCCGCGCGAGTTCGTTGAAACTCGTGGCACTCCACACATCGGCAACGACCCCGAAGTCGCCCGCCAACAACTCGGCAGCAGCGGTGACCTCGCGTAGGATTGTTCCGCTCCCGAGCAACTGGACCCGCGGAGACTTTTTCTTACCCTCACCACCGCTCAGTTGATACAAGCCCCGGCGGATGCCCTCCTCCGCTCCCTCGGGCATATCGGGATGCGTATAGTTCTCATTCATCGTGGTGAGGTAGTAGTAGACGTCTTCCTGGTCCTGAAACATCCGGCGCATTCCATCGTGCACGATGACCGCGAGTTCATAATGAAAGGTGGGATCGTAGGACACGCAGTTGGGCACGAACTCCGCAAACAGTTGACTGTGGCCGTCCTCGTGCTGCAAACCCTCACCGTTAAGCGTCGTGCGGCCGGCGGTACCGCCCACCAGGAACCCACGGGCCCGCATGTCGCCGGCCGCCCAGGTGAAATCACCGACGCGCTGAAAGCCGAACATGGAGTAAAAGATGTAGAACGGAATCATGGTCAGTCCGTAGTTGCTGTAAGCGGTGGCCGCGGCAATCCACGACGACATGGCCCCGGCTTCGTTGATGCCTTCCTGGAGCATCTGTCCTTGTTGGTCTTCCCGGTAGGGCATGATGTCCTGTGCATCCATAGGTGTGTACAGCTGTCCCTCCGGTGCGTAGATGCCGATCTGGCGGAACATGCCCTCCATACCGAAGGTGCGGGCCTCATCAGGCACAATCGGCACGAGTCTCGGACCGATGTTTCTGTTCCGCGCGATCGCGACCAAAATTCGCACCAGTGCCATGGTGGTCGACATCGTGCGTTCACCGGTTGCTTTCAGCAATGGTGCGAACATCGAGATGTCGGGCACGTCTAAACGGTCCCCGGTGGTTCGACGGCTTGGCAGATAACCCCCCAGCACCCGGCGCCGATCGTGAAGGTAAGTGAGTTCCGGGGAGTCGTCGGTGGGCCGGTAGAGCCCCGCGTTCTCGATCTGCTCCCGATTGACTGGGATCTCGAAACGTCTGGCAAAGGTCTCGAGGTGATCCAAGGCGAGTTTCTTCTGCTGATGAGTAATATTCTGGCCCTCACCCGCGATGCCCATACCGTATCCCTTAACGGTTTTAGCCAGAATCAGCGTCGGCAGGTCCTGCGCCTGCACGGCCCTATCGTATGCAGCGTAGACCTTCCGGGGATCGTGCCCCCCGCGTACGAGATTGTAGTAGATCTCGTCGTCGGTCATGTGTTCGACCATCTTGCGCAATTCGGGATACTTGCCGAAGAAGTGCTCCCGGATATAGCCGCCCCCTTTAGCCTTGAAGTTTTGATATTCGCCGTCGATGCACTCTTCCATGCGTTTGCGCAGCAGTCCGTTATGATCCTGAGCCAGGAGCTGATCCCAACCCGATCCCCACAGCACCTTGATCACATTCCAACCAGCGCCGCGGAAGTTCCCTTCCAGTTCTTGGACGATTTTACCGTTGCCACGCACCGGTCCATCCAAACGTTGGAGATTGCAATTGATAATAAAAATTAAATTGTCGAGCTTTTCACGCACAGCAAGCGCCAACGCACCCTGTGATTCGGGCTCGTCCATTTCGCCGTCGCCCAGAAAGGCCCACACCTTACGGTCCGTCACCGGTATCAGTCCGCGGTGCTGCAGGTATTTCATAAACCGGGCCTGATAGATCGCCATGATCGGACCCAGGCCCATCGACACCGTGGGAAACTGCCAGAACTCGGGCATCAGCCACGGGTGCGGATACGAAGAAATGCCGCGGCCGTCAACCTCCCGCCGGTAGTTGTCGATCTGCTCGGCACTGAGCCGGCCCTCCAGAAAGGCCCGTGCGTAAATACCGGGAGCGGAATGACCCTGTACAAAGATCATGTCGGCACCGCTGTCGGACTCCGGCCCCCGCCAGAAGTGATTGAATCCGGTCTCATACAGCACTGCGGCGGATTGGAAGCTCGCGATGTGGCCGCCCGGTTCACCCGCTTTGCGGTTGGCCGCCACCACCATGGCCATGGCATTCCAGCGGATCGCTTGATACAGCTTGCGCTCGAGGTCCGGATCGCCCGGATACTCGGGCTCCGCCGCCACTGGAATGGTGTTCAGATAAGGTGTTCTGGCCGTATCCGGGGGTGGTGCCCCCACGGCATACGCGGCGTCAATTGCCGATTGGATCAGGAATCGGGCGCGTTCGGCGCCTTCCCGCTCGACGACAACGTCAATCGCCTGCTGCCATTCTTGGGTCTCCTCCGGGTCAACATCGCGATAATTGGTGAGTGCTGGGGCCATGGCGATTTCCTCTAATTGTCATTTCCAAAGTGTTCGCTCGTTGTACGTCCAAACTCCGAGGCGGGCGCAGTTCCTCCGCTGGCCGGTGGATTATATCCGCTTGCGCATTGACGGTGCTTAAATCGCGATCGGCGTCGATTGCGGGCCGTTGTCGCCGCGTGTCCCGGCCGACGCATTCAAAATAATTGTTCGTTAACAGTGGCTTATAAATCATCTTTCGCTTGGTTTCCGATTCTGTTTTTTGAATGAGGATGAAAAACGTCGAGCCATGCTGGTACGATAGGCGGGTCTTCGGCTTTCAGCCGTGCACTCAAAATATAGCCGCATCCACAGGAGCTAACACATATGCTTGGCGAACCACACGATCTTCTCCATGAGTTTCCCGAATACCGGGACAGGATCATTGAACTCCGTCATACCGATGGACGATTCGCTCGTCTGATGATTGAGTACAATGAATTGGATGCACAGATACGCAGCCTTGAAGAGCGCTCCCTGCCGGTCGCCGACAATTATATGGAAGACCTCAAGAAAGTACGCGTCACCCTTAAGGACGAACTGTACGACAAACTCCGTCTTAGCTAAGCCACTCACGGCAATCGTGCACGGCTGACCAACGCCGCCGCTGCCGGCCGCGATGTTATCGGTATGGGCCTGGTCAGGCAAATGGAAACCAAGGTGACGGCGAGCAGCGTTGCCGCTGTCGCCGGTGCACAAGACCGCATGATATGTTTTGCTCGCAGCATGGGTATCGAGGCGAATTCGTGGGGTTAACGGTGAATCGAGAAATAATTGACGAGTTACTTATATACTCGCCGCGGCCTCACGGCATGTGACTAACGGGGGCTGCTCGAATGTCCGCTGACGAGGTCATCAACGCCGAATTCGCACTGGATCCCGAAGTCGTATACCTCAATCACGCCGGGGTATGCCCGCTGCCCAGGCGCAGCGCGCGGGCGGCGCAACAATTTCTAGCCGAGTGCGAACAGCAGGGCGCCCGCTATTACGATCGCTGGTTAGCGACGGAGTCGCGGTTGCGCCAGCAACTCGCCGAGCTGATTCACGCCCCCGGTCCCGAAGATATTGCGATCCTGAAGAACACGTCTGAAGGACTTTCCGTGGTGGCCTACGGCTTTCCGTGGCGCTCCGGGGACAATGTCATTATCAGCGACGAAGAGTTTCCCTCGAATCGCATCGTGTGGGAATCGCTGGCCGATCGTGGAGTCTCCGTGCGTGAGGTCGGTCTACGGGCAGGCGACGATCCGGAGCAGGTTCTGCTCGACGCCGCCGACGACCGCACTCGTATGGTGGCGATCAGCGCCATTCAGTTCGCCAGTGGTTTCCGGCTCGATTTAGCGCGGCTCGGCGCCCTGTGCCGGGATCGAGATATTGCCTATTGTGTCGACGGCATCCAAGCCCTCGGGGCGGTGAAGGTCGATGTGCAGTCGGCGCACATCGATTTTCTGGCCGCCGATGCACACAAGTGGTTGCTTGGCCCGGAAGGGGTGGCGTTGTTTTACTGCGCTCCCGGTTGGCGCGAGCGACTGATGTTACACCAGTTCGGTTGGCACATGACGGCAAACGCGGGTGATTACGACAGCCGCGAATGGCTGCCCGCTCGGTCGGCGCGCCGCTTCGAATGCGGCAGCCCCAACATGATCGGCATACACGCCCTGTCGGCAACCCTGGACATGTTTGCCGAACTCGGTATGGGCCTGGTCGAGGCTCGCGTTTTGGCGCGGGCCGAACACCTGTTCGAAGCGATCGCGGCTCGGCCCGATCTTCAGTCCATCACTCTCGACCAAGCCGGCCGTTACGGTGGAATCGTGACGTTCCGCACGACGGTTGTTGCTGTGGATCAGTTGGTCCGACAACTTCGGGCACAGGGGATCGTCTGCGCAGCGCGGGGCGGGGGGGTGCGCTTTTCGCCCCACTTCTACACGCCCATCGAACACCTGGACCGGGCGCTGGCCGCGATACCCCGGTCACCGCGGATTACCGGCGGGCCTGGGTGAACAGTCGGAAGAAATTGTCGGTGGTCGCCGCGGCCAGCTCGTCGAGCGGCATGCTCCGCAACTCAGCAACGTGGGCGGCGGTGTGCCGCGTGTACGCCGGCTCGTTGGTCCGGCCACGATGTGGTACGGGCGCCAGGTACGGACTGTCGGTTTCCAGCAGAATGCGGTCCAGCGGGGCCTTGCGCGCCACCGCTTGGACCGCCACCGCGTTTTTGAACGTCACGATGCCCGAAAACGAGATGTAAAATCCGAGGTCGAGGGCTTGTCTGGCCACCGTCCAGTCCTCCGTAAAGCAGTGCATGACGCCGCCCGCCTCATCGGCGCGGTGACTCCGCAGCAGGTCCAAGGTGTCCACGGCGGCGTCGCGCATATGAATAATCAGTGGCTTGCCGATCTGCCTGGCCGCTTGAATATGTCTGCGGAAGCGTTCCCGTTGCCAATCCAGTGGTCCCTGACTGCGGAAATAATCCAGTCCAGTCTCACCGATCGCCACCACCATCGGGTCCTGCCCCAAATTTACCAAGTCCGCCGTCGTCGGTTCTGCCGCTGGCCGCTCATTGGGATGTACGCCTACCGACGCGAAGATGTGCTTGTGCGTCCGGGCCAGGACGCGGATGCCCGGATAGGCCTGCAGGTTGACCGATACGCACAGCATGTACGCCACACCGGCCTCCTGGGCGTGACTCAGGACCTGCGGCAGCGTCGAACCCAGCGGCTCGAAATCAAGGTGACAGTGGGAGTCGACGAGCTCCATCCAAGGGGACCGGCGTTGCAACCCCCGGGGCTACATCGTGTGCGTGGGCCGCTCGGATTTCAATGCGCTGCCGAGTAAGGATTCAATCTTGCTGCGCGCCACCCCCGAGTCCTTTTCGCTGAACTGGATTCCGACGCCGGCTGCCCGATTTCCCTGTGCACCGATGGGGGTCAACCACACCACATGTCCGGCAACCGGGATCTTTTCCCTCTCCTCCAGCAGGGTCAGCAGGATAAACACCTCCTCACCCAGCTTGTAGCTCTTATTGCTCGGTATGAACAGACCGCCTCCCTTCAGAAACGGCATATACGCCGCATACAGGGCGCTCCTGTCTTTGATGGTGAGAGACAGCACCGTGGGCCGGGGCCCGCCGCTGTCGTCACCGGTATCAAAAGTGAATGTTGCTTTTTCGTCTACCATCAGTAGCTAAGCACGCCTCGCTACGGCGTCGTACCAATCAATGAGGACCTCTTCCAACAGCAAATTCGGGTCGACATTCGAGTCAAGCAATTGTCTGGCGCGTGCGAGACTGTCCAACAGAGCATACGCTGTAGTCACGTTAATGCGTTTTTTCATTTCTTGCAAGCACTTGGTGGTATCTGGGTGGAACAGTGTCGGCGGGTGGCCCGCAAACATCACGCGCACCAGATCGACGGCGACGCGTTGCAACCAGTCCAACGCTGCCGCCACGCTTGGTTTGCGCCACCTCGCCGCAATCTCCAGCGGGTAGCCGTCCCCCGCGATCAGGCTGTTCAGGTCCGCCACCCGATCCCGGTGGCGGGTCAGGTAACTCGAGACATGCAGCTGCCGGGCGCGGAGTGGTGCCCCTCCCGCGACGGACAATAGCACTTCGGCCTCGCCGGATGGGACACTCTGCTCTTCGAGCCAGCACAAGGCAGAGGCTCTGTCAGGCACGCCGAAGGACACCGGAGCGCAGCGGCTGCGCACCGTCGCTGGCAGCAGATGCGGCGATGCCGTGATCAGCACGAATAGTGTCGCGGTAGGCGGTTCTTCGAGCAGTTTCAACAGGGCGTTCGCTGCGTTTGGATTCAGGCGTTCGGCCGTGGCAATGAGCACACACTTGTGCGTACCAGTGTGGGCGCGGGTGCTCACCCGTTCGATCAGGCGACGAATCTGATCGACGCTGATTACGGATTTCGGTTTCCCGCTCACTGTTTCGTAGTAACGCGCGGCGTAACGCGCCAACAGCGTGTCCGCCTGCACGCACAGCGCTTCGGGCATCAGCACATGCAGGTCCGGATGGGTGCCGGCCACCAACAGTTCGCGCGGTCGTAACGAATCACCCGGAAACCCCTCGTCAAGCGTATGCGCGGCAAAACGCAGCGCTGTGGTGTTCTTCCCGACCCCCGCCGGACCGTAATACAACCACGCGTGCGCCTGGCGGCCGCTGGCACGGGTCACGCTCGACCAGATGGCCGCGTTCCATGGGTGCAGGCCCGGAATCACCGAATCACCTTGTGGATGAAACCCTCGATCACCGTTTCGACGGCTTGTTTTACCGCTGACAGGGGCCGATTGCCATCGATGACATGAATCCGCTGCGGATGGCGTCGCGCCAATTCGAGATAGCAGCGCCGTACCCGGCGCTTGAACGCCGAGTGTTCCAACTCGAACCGGTCAGCAGCGCTGCGTCGCGCGGATCGGGATTCTCCGGTCTCGATATCCACGTCGAACAACAGCGTCAAATCAGGACGCAGTCCACCCTGGACCAGTTCTTCCAGCGCCGCGATCGATGGCTGTGGAACGCCACGGCCGCCACCCTGATAGGCGTATGTGGCGTCGGTAAAGCGATCTGACAACACCCACCTGCCCGATACCAGAGCGGGTTCGATCAGCTCTTCGATGTGCTGGGCACGCGCGGCGAACACAGTCAGCAGTTCAGCCCACGGCGAAATGGCCAGGTCGCGCCGGTTCAGGACCAGGTCACGCAAAGTCTCTCCAAATGTTGTGCCCCCCGGTTCCCGGGTTCGCACGAGGTCGACACCGGCCCGCTCCAGGGTATCGCCAACGATGGCGAGATTGGTGGTCTTGCCGGCGCCGTCCTGTCCCTCCAGGGTAATGAAGCAACCGCGTTGCGTCATGGCGCTTGCTGTTTCGTCATCGCTCGAGATGAAGATGGCCGTGGCTTGCCGGCCAACTGGTATTTGGCAACCGCCCGGTTGTGGGCCTTCAGTGTATCGGAAAACTGATGACTGCCGTCACCGCGGGCAACAAAATATAGCGCGGAACTGCGGGCCGGATGCAGCGCCGCGTGGATCGATTCTGCGCTGGGCATGGCGATGGGGGTGGGTGGCAACCCGCGCCGGGTGTAGGTGTTGTAGGGTGTATCGAGCTGCAGGTGCCGGCGTGTCAGGTTACCGTCGAATTGCTCGCCCAACCCATAGATTACCGTCGGATCCGTCTGCAGGCGCATGCGCCGCCGCAGCCGATTATGAAACACCGCAGCAATTAAGGCGCGTTCCTCAGGCTTGCCGGTCTCCTTCTCGATGATCGACGCCAGCGTCAACACCTCGTCGACGCTGTTCAACAAGGAATTTTCCGGCCGTTGCAACCAAGCCTTCTTCAGCTGCGCGTCCATGCGCCGGTAGGCCTGCCTCAGAATATCGATATCCGGTACGCCCGCGGTGTAGACGTAGGTATCCGGATAAAACCGACCTTCGGGATGTTGATCGGGCCGCCCCAGCTTGGACATGATCTGTACGTCGCGGTCGCCGCTTACCGTGTGCATCAGTTTCTGCGCGGACTGCAGGGACATTTTGATCTGCCTGAATGTCCAGCCCTCGATAAATGTAATCGAGTACCGAACCACTTTTCCCTGGACGGTTTGTTCGAGTAATCGCTCTAAAGTAATCCCGGGCTCAAACCGATACTCGCCGGCTTTTATCTGCCGGGTGTAGCGTTTGGCGTAAGCCCACGCCATCAGCGAATAAGGCTCGCGGATCACCCGCCGCTGCAGCAACTGATGAGCAAGCTGCGAAATGCCACTGCCAGGACTTATAACATACAGATCGGGTCCCGGCGTCAGCGGCCGCTGACCCGCCCAGTACAGATAGCCGAACACACCCAGCACGGCAGCCAGTAAAGCCGGGGTGAGCGATTTAAGCAATAACCACCACATGCGTGTCTCGCAACGCTTCCTGGAGTTTCCGGGTGACCGGGCCCGGGCGCAAGCGGTGTTCGTCGATGGATTTGACCGGCCAGATGCCGATGATGCAGTTGGTCAGAAACATCTCAGCGGCGTGGTACAGCTCCGCGATGCTGACGCGTCTTTGTTCGACGTTTATCCCCAGTTCCGCTGCGACCCGCAGCACCACGTCGCGCATGACTCCGCGTACCCCAGCGCGATCCAGCAATGGTGTGACCAGCCGTCCGTCTCGCAGCAGAAACAGGTTGCTCATGGTGCCTTCCACGACAGTGCCGTCTTGATCCAACATTAATCCCTCGTCATGCTCATCGTTCCACTCCGAACGGGCGATCACTTGCTCGAGTCGGTTGAGGTGTTTCACGCCGGCCAGTCGTGATTGGTGGCTCAACCGTAAGGTGCACAGCCGGACGTCGACCCCTGTCGATTGACAGCGCGGCTTTATCGCCGGCCATGGATAGCACCCCATGATCCAAGTCGGGAACCCCGTTGAACCGGGACTTCGATAGCCGCGGCCGCCGCCACCGCGTGTCACGATGATTTTTAGTGCCGCCCGGTCGACCTTCTCCACCACGGCTTGTGCGTGACTCCGCAGCATCTCGCTGTCGGGAATCGATGCAAAACCCAGCCGCTGACAGCCCTCGACCAGGCGCTGCAGATGCGCGTCCATCAACAGCAACTGGCCGCCCTCAACGGCGATGGTCGAAAATACACCGTCCCCATAGTGCAGGCCGCGATCGTCAAGCGCCAACTCTGCGGTCGCGCGTCCATTGATCCAGTAGCGTGGGGAATTCAAGTCGGTCAATGGAGCGCCCGTAACAGTCCCTCGGCCTTGCTGCGGGTCTCGGCCAGCTCGCGTCCGGGCTGGGAATCCGCCACTATACCGGCCCCGGCCCGGAACTCGATCTCCCCGGGCCGCCAGGTCATGCTGCGGATCAGGATATTCATGTCCAGGTCCCCGTTCCGGTTCAGATACCCCATCGATCCCGTGTAGGCGCCGCGGGCCTGCCGTTCGAGCTGCTGAATAATCTCCATGCAGCGAACCTTGGGACAACCCGTAATGGTGCCGCCCGGGAACACCGCGCGCATGACTTGTCCGGGCGCGGTGCCGTCGCTCAAGCGCCCTTGCACCTCGGAGACGATGTGATGGACGTGGCGGTAACTCTCGATGTGCATCAACTCCGACACCCGGATAGAGCCGATCTCGCAAACCCGTCCCAGGTCGTTGCGCTCCAAGTCGATGAGCATGACGTGTTCAGCGCGCTCCTTGGGGTGCTCGAGCAACCTTTGCGCCTGGTTGATGTCTGCCCGATGCCGGCCCACTCTCGGATGGGTACCGGCAATCGGCCGGGTGCAGACCCGTCGTCCAGAAATCTGCACCAAGCGCTCTGGTGAAGACGACAACACAGCGGCGTGCTCACTCCACTGCATGATTCCGGCGAATGGCGCCGGATTGCTCGCGCACAACCGCCTGTAGACGTCGCTGGCAGGAACGTCATTATCCATGACGGCGCGCCATAAGCGAGACAAGTTCACCTGAAACACATCTCCGTCGCGGATGTAGTTCTGCACTGTCGCAACCCCGTTCAAAAATTGCTGCGGATCCTCTTCCTCGATCGTGCGCGCCCCGGCACAGGGGTAGTGTGCGCGCATTGCACCGATTCTATCCAGGTCGTTCGACAATTGCCCCAACCGGTGCTCGTGCGCAGGTTCGCAGATCAAATAGGTTTTCAGCTGCTGGTAGTCGTTGATGATCGCCGCCGGAACCCGCACCGCTCCGGCCACCGGCAGCGTGTTCCCGGTCGCTGTAATCCGGCCCAGACGCGGCTCGATCTGATGGACCAGGTCGTAGGCCAGGTAGACGAACCACCCGCCGAGGAACGGCAGACCGCCGTCGGGTTGCGATCGGACCGGAAGCCGCTCGGCCTGCCACCACTGGTCCAACCGGTCGAGAAAGTCGGCGTCCGGCTGTTCTTCGCGGTCCAGGTACAAGCGGCCGTCTGCCGTCAGATACAGACGTCGGCCCGGAAATGCAAACAGAATATCGTACCGGCTGTTCCGTTCTGCGGGGTGCACACTCTGCAGAAAAAATGGATATCGCTCCGGCAGGCAGGCATGCAGTCGGGCCAAATTCGGCGTGAAATCGCGACTTAACATGAGGTTGCCCGGGACAGTTCCGCAATCCAGCGTCGAATGTTGCCGTCGACACATCGGCGAGTACACAACCAGCTAATAGCGCCTGAACGCCAGTGTGCCGTTGGTGCCCCCGAAACCGAACGAATTGCTGATCGCGACCCGGAGCTTCATCTCCCGGGCATGCTGGGGCACGTAATCCAGATTACACTCCGGATCCGGCGTGGTGAGATTGATGGTGGGCGGTACGACCTGGTGGTACAGCGCCAGCGCAGTGTACACGACCTCGACCCCTCCCGCAGCGCCCAGCAGGTGTCCGACCATCGACTTCGTCGAACTCACTGCGAACTTCTGCGCATGGTCGCCGAAACTGTTCTTCAAAGCCCGAGTCTCAGCGACATCGCCCAGTGGTGTGGATGTGCCGTGGGCATTGACGTAATCGACATCGTCCGGATTCAGACCGGAATTCCGCAGACAATTGTCCATGCACAATTTGGCGCCCACACCGTCTTTGGGCGGACTGGTAATGTGATGGGCATCGGCACTCATCCCGAAGCCCGCCAGTTCGGCATAGATGCGCGCCCGCCGCCGCTTGGCGTGATCCAAGTCCTCCAACACTACAATTCCGGCGCCCTCGCCCATGACAAAGCCGTCACGTTCGGCGTCCCAGGGCCGACTCGCCCCCTGCGGGTCACTGTTGCGAGTGCTCAGCGCCTTAGCATTGGAGAAACCGGCCATGGCGGTGGGCGTGATTGAGGCCTCCGCGCCCCCGGCAAGCATCACATCGGCATCGCCATATTCGATGAGACGGCCCGCATCCCCGATGGCATGGGTTGCCGAGGTGCAGGCGGTACAGATCGATAGATTCGGTCCCCGCAGGCCGTGCCGTATCGACAGGTTGCCGGAGATCATGTTGATAATCGCCATCGGGACGTAGAATGGGGTAACCCGGCGCGCGCCTTTATCGCGAAACGCGATGGTGGTTTTTTCGATCGTCTCCACCCCGCCGATGCCGGAGCCGACCAAAGAGCCGATACGATCGGCATTGGATTCGGTCACCTCGAGCCCCGCATCCGACAAAGCGTCCGTCCCCGCCGCAACGCCCAACTGAATAAAACGATCCATATGCCGGGTTTCCTTTGCCGAAAAATAATCGCTGGGGTTGAAATCATCGACCTCGCCGGCAATCTGGCTGCCGACGCCCTGCGGATCAAACCGATGGATCGGACCGATGCCGCTGACTCCCGCGACGATGTTCTCCCAGTTACGCTCGATGCCGATGCCCAGCGGTGAAATGACGCCTAAGCCGGTGATGACAACTCGACGTTTCGGCATTTCGGTTGGTCGGGGGGGTGATTTGAAAAAGCCGTTGCCTCAGCAGAGACAACGGCCGGCACCGGGGAAAAACAGTGATCAAGCGCTCTTGTGAGCTTGGATGTAATCAATCGCTTGTTGAACCGTTGTAATTTTCTCCGCTTCCTCGTCGGGAATCTCGGTATCGAACTCCTCCTCCAACGCCATCACCAACTCGACGGTATCCAGCGAGTCAGCGCCCAGGTCATCGACGAACGAAGCCTCCGGTGTCACTGTGTCCTCCCCAACGCCGAGTTGTTCGACGACGATTTTTTTTACCCGTTCTTCGACACTGCTCATTGGTGCTTTTTCCTCCACATTGTCGCGAGCCTAGAAGGCCGCATAGTTAACAACAAACTCCAGAACAAGTCCAATGCAAACCGTAATCAAATCAGTTACTGCTTACCTTGTAAAGATCATTCAACCGGCTGATATTTAATACTTTAACTTAACCAGACATATACATACCGCCGTTTACGTGAACGGTCGCCCCGGTGATGTAGGCGGCGGCAGGCGTGGCCAAAAAGACGACGGCATAGGCGACGTCTTCGGCCTCGCCGAGCCGCCCGAGCGGGATCTGTCCCAACAGCTGGTCACGCTGCGCGCCGCCCAATTGACGCGTCATATCCGTATCGATGAAACCGGGTGCCACCGCATTCACGGTGATGCCCCGCCCGGCCACCTCTCTGGCCAGCGATCGAGTGAATCCAATCGTTCCGGCCTTGGCCGCCGCATAATTGCACTGGCCTGGGTTCCCGGACGATCCAACGACCGAGGTAATGTTGATGACGCGGCCCTTGCGTGCCCTCGTCATGCCCCGCAGACAGGCCTTGGTCATCCGGTAAATCGACCGCAGGTTGGTGTCCAAGACCGCATCCCAATCCTGCTCACTCATGCGCAGCAAAAGGTTGTCGCGGGTAATGCCGGCGTTGTTGACCAGGATCGACGGCGCCCCGGCCTCGGTGCCAACTCGTGCGACCAGCGTCGTCACGGCATCGGCGTCGTTGACGTCTAACACCGCACCAAAACCGCTGATGCCTTCAGCGTCGAGAAACCGGCAGATCTGTCCGGCACCCGCTTCGGTGGTTGCTGTTCCGATGACCGTTGCGCCCTGCTGCCCGAGGGCCGAGGCGATGGCGCGCCCGAGGCCGCGGGAGGCCCCGGTGACCAGACAGATCTCGTCGTTCAAGGAAAACACGCTCATCGCCGTCCGCGGCCCTGCGGACCCGGCCCGGCGACATCGGGTCGGTCGGCGCGGCACCGGTTGCGGAATCCGCTGCCGGCGGTCCTGCAAAGGGCTACAATCATACCTCGTTTATCTATGTAAGTATAAGAGTTAACTATATGAATATAAAGTATTATTACATTTTAACCAACACCGAACCCCAGGTAAATCCGCCACCGAATCCTTCCATGATCAGCGTCTGCCCCGTCCTGATGCGGCCGTCCCGCACCGCCTCGTCCAACGCCAACGGAATCGAAGCCGCCGAGGTGTTTCCGTGGCGGTCCACCGTCACCACCACCTTGTCCATGGTCATGTCGAGCTTGCGCGCCATGGCGGCGATGATGCGGATGTTCGCCTGGTGGGGGACCAGCCAGTCGATCGACGATTTGACTATTCCATTGACGGTCAGTGTCTCGTCGACCACATCCCCCATGCATTTGACGGCGAATTTAAACACCTCGCTGCCTTGCATTTGTGCGTAGGCTTCGCCCCTCAGCACCTGCTCGTAATTGACCGAGACCCCCGAAGGCACCGATAACAGTTCATGGTAGCGCCCGTCGGCATGCAGATGTGTGGAGATCACACCAGGAGCCTCCGCCGCATGCAACAGCACGGCACCCGCGCCATCCCCGAACAGCACGCAGGTCTCACGATCGGTCCAGTCGATAATGCGCGAGAAAGTCTCCGCCCCGACGACTAATGCGTACTGGCACCCACCTGTCTGCACATACCGATTGGCGATGTCCATAGCGTAAACGAACCCCGCACACACCGCCTGCACGTCGAAGGCCGGACCGCCACCATGGATACCCAGACGGTCCTGCAACAGACAGGCGACGCTGGGGAACACTTGATCGGGAGTGGTGGTCGCCACCACGATAAGATCGATGAGCTGTGGATCGATTCCGGCCATTTCAATCGCCGCACAGGAGGCCCGTTCGGCCAGATCGCTGGTTTTTTCATCGGCCGCAACGATACGGCGCTCGCGAATACCGGTGCGTGAATATATCCATTCATCGGTGGTAGCGATACGCGCCTCGAGGTCTTTGTTGGTGACGACGCGTTCAGGCAGGAAGCTGCCGGTCCCAATTATTTTCGCGTAACGCCCCTTCCCCATCACATCATACCGGTCAGTTCTTCGCTGATGTGTTCCGGTACTTTATTCTGAACTTCAGTCCTGGCCTCCAATATGGCGTAACAAAATGCCAGCGGATCTGCGCTACCGTGGCTCTTGATCACCGTACCGCGCAGACCCACTAAGGTCGCACCGTTGTAACGCCGGTGATCCAACCGGTTTTGAAACGACCGCATCACCGGCGTCGAAATCAATCCGACCAGACGGGTGAGCAAACTGCGATCGTATTCTTCGCGCATGATGTGAGTAATCATCTGCGCCAATCCTTCGCTGGCCTTTAACGCAACGTTGCCGTCGAACCCGTCACAGACTACGACATCGACGTCCCCATTGTAGATCGCGTCCGCCTCCACGTAACCCTGATAATTCAGATTGCTGCGCCGCATCAGTTCGGCGGCACGCTTCACGACGTCGTTGCCCTTGATGTCCTCCACACCGATATTCAGCAGTGCGACACTCGGTCGGCTCTTGTTTTCGACGTATTTCACCAGGATCGACCCCATGATCGCGAATTGGAGTAGCAGCTCCGGCGGACTGTCCACGTTAGCGCCCAGATCCAGCATGTGGATGTGGCCCCGCAACGACGGTAAGGCGCTCACGATGGCCGGCCGGTCGATCCCCGGCAAAGTTTTCAACACAAATCGAGCGGTTGCCATGAGGGCACCGGTGTTGCCGGCGCTCACACCGGCGTCGGCCTCGCCACTCTTGACCAGATTGATCGTCACTCGCATTGACGAATCTTTCTTATTGCGCAGGGCCTGCGCCGGCGGCTCGTCCATACCCACGGTCTGAGACGCATTAACCACCGTCATTCGCTCGGGAATCGGCCGGTCCAGGGTGGCCAGCTGCTTGTTCAGGCGGGCCTCCTCACCCACCAGTAACAGCTGGAGACCGGGGTCGAGCTCAAGGGCGGAAACCGCCGCAGCCACGGTGGTATCGGGGCCGTGATCCCCACCCATCGCGTCGACTGCCACGGTCACCATCAGAGGCCGTGTCCGCTAGGCCCTGAGTGTCGTTCCAGTCCCGCGGCCCCTCACTCGGCAGGACCGAGGTCGACGGCCTTCTTACCGCGATAGTAACCGGTTGCAGTGATCTGATGACGACGGTGCAGCTCGCCGGAGACCGGATCGATGGACAAGGTGCGTGGCTTGAGTGCGTCATGGGCGCGGCGTTTGCCGCGCTTGGACGGGGTTTTTCGGTTTTGCTGAACAGCCATGGTTAGCCTCAGTTCGGGAACATTCAGTTGCGTCCGCCGCTCACACGCCGAACCCCCAAATTTAGGTCGGCGAATCATATAGATGGGCTCAGGATGTGTCAAAAATCTAGCCCGCATATTTCGCCGGGACAGCGAAAATTAGCGCTAACTTTTTGTTTGGCCTGAGATATGCGATCAGTGCGTCGGGGCACACTTTGTGCCCGGGCAGGCGCCGATCCCGGCGCTGGTTCGGTCTCGATCGCCTGGACCTGCGCTTCACTCAATGCATGGCTACGGCTGTGCCTTTCGTTCCAGCGCGGCGTTAAGCCGCCCGGTCCCTTCGCCATCATCCGGGATCCTTGGTGCAATATGCGGGTCAGTCCGGGCGCCGACTAGCAAGGTTCAAGCGGAGCTCATTGGAAATCTCGTGACGGCGTGTTCAGTTCGCCGAGCCAAGCGCTGAGATCGTTCAGCTGCGCCGCAATCACGTGCAACACTCCATCTTGCTGCTGAACCGTACCGGTCACCGCAAGCAGGCGGGAGTGCAGCAGCGCCTGGCGCTGTGCGTCGGCCACGGCGGGCCAAACTACCACGTTCACGTGACCGGTCTCGTCCTCCAGGGTGAGAAAGATCACCCCCGACGCGGAGCCCGGGCGCTGCCGACAGATGACCAACCCGGCCGCAGTAGCCACTTTCCCGTTGTCCAGCCCTGCGAATTCCTCGGCTCGGCGCACGTCTCGGCGTGTCAACCGCGGTCGCAGCAATGCGAGGGGGTGGCGGCCCAAGTTTATCCCCATGCTGGCGTAATCGGCGGCGATGTCTTCTCCCTCTCCGGGCCGCCGCAATAAAGGCTCTCCCTCTGAGATGCATGGGGACGGCATCAGTGGCGTCGGGGCTTCCACCCCGTTTACCGCCCAGAACGCCCGGTACCGATGGCCGGCAAGCCCCTGCAAGGCACCGGCGGCGGCCAGACTTTCCAGATCCCTCGCATTCAGTCGGGCGCGGTGCTTGAGGTCCCGCAGATCAACGAAGTCCAGTTGCTCCCGTGACGCCAGCAGCCGCCGCGCACCGGCCCGGGACAGTCTTTTGACCATCCGCAGACCGAGTCGCAACGCCGGCTGCGTCGACCCCGGAACGGGTTCCAAGCTGCAATCCCAATCGCTGTAACGGACATCAACAGGTCGGATGGCGACCCCGTGACGACGGGCGTCTTGCAACAATTGCGCGGGGGCATAAAACCCCATGGGTTGGCTGTTGAGTAAGGCGCAGGTAAACGCCGACGGATGATGATGTTTCAGCCAGGAGGACACATAGGCCAACAAAGCAAAACTGGCAGAGTGGGACTCGGGAAAACCATACTCACCAAACCCTTTGATTTGTTTACAGATCTGACTTGCAAACCGCTCACTGTAACCGCGTGCGCGCATACCGCGCACGAGCTTGCACTCAAATTCCTCCAAGTCGCCGCG
>CAMYJT010000028.1 GCA_947258785.1 uncultured Gammaproteobacteria bacterium | reverse complement strand
CCCCCATCGCTAACCCGCTCGTAGCTTAATCAGTCACTTGACAGTCAAAGATTTTTTCACATTCGCCAAACTCAGAGTGAGTTGCGAAAGACGGGCTAGGTATTGGAGCGGGACCGGCGCAACCGTGTGCTTAAGGTGCTCGGTAATATTGCGGCGGCCTTTGTTCGCAGCGGCAGGTTTTACAGTCGAGAGGAGGCGGCGCAACGGCCTTTTGACTCATGACGGTGGATATGAATGCCGCATGCTGCAAGCGGTGTGGAGAATTAATTTGCAATCCGCAATCGCTCAAGACGAGTTTGCATCTTTGCGGCGGTGTACGGCGAGGTGCAGCGGGGTGCGGGAGTGGGGAACTCGGTACACGAAGTTGTAGCGGGCCACGTGGTAGCTCGGGTCGAAGCCGTAGAAGTTCAACTGCATCCGCTCTAGTTCGGCAGTGCGGTAGTCTTTCAACGGTTTGCGGGCCTCGTTTTCGAGGCGTAGCCGGTGCTTGTCGGCCACGAGGGTGTCGTAGTCGTCGTGGTTTGCGATGTCCTCCGCCAGATGCTCGACTTCACCTACGAAGCTCTCGGTGTCGGTTTCGATCACCCGGTCGAGCAGGCCCATGCCGGCGGCCTCCACAGCGCCGATCGGCAGACGGTTCTCGGTGAGCTCCTCGGCCCTTGCCGCGCCGACCCGCCGTGGCAGCAAGTAAGTCCAGTACTCGGAGCCATAGAGATTGCCCATGTTTTTGTAGTGGGGGTTCAAGACCACGCCGCCGCGGGCCACCACGCGGTCCGCCGCCAGGGCCAGGAACACTCCGCCCGCGCCGGCGTTGCCGCGCAGCGCCGCAAGGGTTAGGCGATCGTCGGTGGTGATAATCTCCCTGGCGATGTCATCGATGGCATTGATGTTGCGCCAGGACTCGTCGGCCGGGCTGTCTGCCGCCTCGATGACGTTGAGGTGCATGCCGTTGGACCAGAAGTCGTGGCCGCCCAGCAGCACGACCACGCGCACCGGGCGCGAACACGCATACCGGTAGGCGGTCAAGAGACGTTCACACTGTGCAACCGACATGGCGCCGTTGTAGAACTCAAACTCCAGATAAGCGACGCGATTGCGCTCGCGGTAGGTGATCTCACGGAATGTTCGAAGTGTGTCCTGTGGTTCGATCGCCACCGGCACCTCGGGCAGGCCGGCGGCCTGCCCGGGAAACGCGCGGGCGGCCGGAAGCTTGATGCGGTGTTCGCGGGCAACGGATTTGCGCTTGACGTGCCCAATCCAGACCGCGCCGTCTACGGTGGCCCGGCACACGGCGCCGTGGCGCCTCGCGATCAGCTCCCCGGCCACTCCGGTCAGCGTGTCCTCCGGCCAGGCGTCGTAGAGGTACGCGGCTTCGCCGAACAGCTCACTCAACACGCCAGGATTTCCGTCCGCGGAGCGCACCTTGTGCAGCACCTGTTCGGAGTCGTCGGCGCGCCAGTCGATGGTGCGATCGGCCTGTCTGACGAGCGGTCGCCATCGGCCGCGCACTCCGGAGTCGCTGTAGTCCAGCGCTTGTGGGCGGAACGACCCAGCCCGCAACCGCCCCAGGGCCTCGTGAAGCGTGCGCACCGCGGCATCGGTCACCTCGTTTCGATATACGCTGCTTTTGCTGGCGTCGCGCAGCTCGAATTCCTTCCAGGCCCAGATCGGCCCGGCATCCATTTCGGCCTCGGCCTGCAGGCAGGTGACGCCCCAGCGGCGTTCGCTGTTGAGGATGGCCCAGTCCAGCGCCGACGGTCCACGGTCACCGACGATCCCCGGGTGGAAGATGAAACAGCGGTGCCTGCGCCAGACGTCTTCGGGTATGGCGCGTTTGAGAAACGGTGCAACGATGAGATCCGGTTGAAACATCGCCACCGCCTCGCGGGTCACCGAGTCGTTGACGTCGAACTCCACCGACACCGCGTGCCCGGCCCTGGTCAGCTCCACCCACAGACGCTGCGTGAGGCTGTTGAAGGCGTGCGTGAGCAACAGCAACCGCACGGCTAGCAAATGCGTGGCAGTTGCTCGCCACTCAACCAGTCGACAACGCGCTGTCCGCCCAGTCCGGTGCGCATGCGGACAAACCCGTGCGGATCCGCATCCACCTCACCGATGACCGCGGCGGACTTGCCCAGGGGGTGCCCCCGCATGACCTCGAGCAGCCGGGCCGCGCGGTCGGCCGGGCAGACGGCGATTAACTTGCCCTCGTTCGCGACGTAGAGCGGATCCAGGCCAAGAAGCTCACACACCGCCGACACCTCCGGTTTGACCGGGATCTCCGGTTCCTCGACCGCCATGCCGACGCCGGACTGGCGGGCGATTTCGTTGAGGGTGGTGGCCAGGCCGCCCCGCGTCGGATCGCGCAGACAGCGGATCTCCGGCACCGCGGTCACCATCGCTTCCACCAGCCCGTTTAGCGCGGCGGAGTCGGATCTTACAGAGACCTCGAAGTCGAGCCCGCTGCGGGTCGACATGACCGCGACCCCGTGATCACCGATGGAGCCGTTGAGTAGAATCCGGTCGCCGGGACGGGCCCGGTCGCCGGACAGTTCAAGTCCGGCGGGAATGACGCCGATTCCCGAGGTGTTGATGAATACGCCGTCCCCCTTGCCCCGTTCGACGACTTTGGTGTCGCCGGTCACGATCGACACACCCGCCGCCGTTGCCGCGGCCGCCATCGAGCCGACGATACGCGTAAGGTCCGCCAGCCGGAAGCCCGCCTCGATGATGAAGCCCGCCGACAGATGCAGCGGGCGGGCACCGGACATCGCCACGTCGTTGATGGTTCCGTGTACGGCGAGTGAGCCGATGTCACCTCCCGGAAAAAACAGTGGTGAGATCACATAGCTGTCCGTGCTCAGCGCCACCCGGCCTGGGGGCAGCTCCATACAGGCCTGATCGTTGCCCTGTGCCAGCCAGGGATTGGCGAAGGCCTCTGCGAACAACTGGTCGATGAGCTGGGCCATCGCTCGGCCGCCGCTGCCGTGGGACAGTTCAACCACGCCGCGTTTGGTGTCGAGCGGTCTTCCCCACCGCCGTGCCCGGCGCGCGGGCGGCGCGCTCATGCCGTCTCCGCGCTGTCTTGGTAGCGGCCGTATGAGTAATAGGCCGCGCAGGCGCCTTCCGAGGACACCATGCACGACCCCATCGGGGACTCCGGCGTGCAGGCGGTGCCGAACAGTTTACAGTCGGTTGGTTTGAGCACACCGCGCAGAATGGCGCCGCACTCACAGGCTTTGTTTTCGCTCGCTGGCACATAGCTCAGTGCGAACCGCCGCTCGGCATCGAACTTCGTATATCGCTGTTTTATACGCAGCGCACTGTAAGGCACTACGCCCAATCCACGCCATTCGAACTGTCTGCGCAGCTCGAAGACGTCGGCCACCAAGCGCTTCGCTTTGGCGTTGCCGTCGCGGGACACCGCCCGGATGTATTGGTTCTCGACCTCGGCGCGTCCCTCGTTCAGCTGCCGGATTAACATCAGTATCGACTGCATGACGTCCAGTGGCTCAAACCCGGAGATGACGACCGGTTTCTCGTATTCCCGCGCAAAGAACTCGTAGGGCTGCGACCCGATGACCACGCTGACGTGGGCGGGCCCTAGAAAACCGTCGATCGGTACGGTACCGAGGTCGCGCACGTCGGGGGACTCCAGGATGTTGGCGATCGCCGCCGGCGTGAGCACGTGATTGCAGAACACCGAGAAATTGTCGAGGCCGCTTTCCTCCGCCGCCTTGATCGCCACGGCGGTGGGCGGCGTGGTGGTCTCGAAGCCGATGGCAAAGAACACCACCTCCCGCTCCGGTTGCTCCCGGGCTAGCCGCAGGGCGTCGGTGGCGGAATAGACCATTCGGATGTCGGCGCCCGCCGACTTGGCCTTGATCAGACTCTGATCCTTCGACCCCGGGACCCGCAGCATGTCGCCGTAGGTACACAGGGTGATGCCGTCGAACCCGGCCAAGGTCAGCGCCATGTCCAGGCGGCCGACCGGCAGCACGCACACCGGGCAACCGGGACCATGAACCATGTTGACGTTGCCGGGCAACAAGTCGCTCACGCCGTAGCGATAAATAGCGTGAGTGTGCCCGCCGCAGAATTCCATCAGATTGTAGTGGCGCTGGGGTTCGGCCTGCGCCGCGATCCGGTTGGCCAAACCGCGGGCGGCGGCGCCATCGCGGAATTCGTCGATGTACTTCACGGCGCCGGTTGTTCGGGCGTCATCGCCGCCACTTCACGGAGCAGTGCCAGTGTCTTCTCCGCCTCGTCGGGGTCGAGCCGGCCGAGGGCATAGCCGACGTGGACGATAACGAAATCGCCAACGCGGACACCGTCGATGAGCGCCAGGGAGATTTCCTTCTGAACACCCTCGATTTCGATCAGGGCCCGGTCACCTTCGAGCAGTCGGCTGACCCGCGCCGGTACCGCTAGACACATGATGTTTCCTCCACCGTTGGCGTTGCCGTGGGTCCCGGCGGGGGCGCGAGCGCTGCGACCCAGGCCTGACCCAGACTGACGGCGCCGTCGTTCGGCGGCAGCCGGTGCGGCAGCGCAGGCGCCAGGCCGCGTTGGGCAAGCGACCGCGACAGGCCGGACGCCAACACCTGATTCAGCAAACAACCGCCGGACAGGGCAACACGCTGGCACTTTGTCGCCGCCGCGGCCTCGCCGATCCACGCCGTCAGCGCCTCGATCAAGGTGCCGTGAAACAGTTCGGCTCCGCTGCCCGGATCGAGCCCGGTGAGGCGCCCGAGTACCGGCAACAGGTCCAACACGCCCTGGTCGAGGTGCCAGCCATGATGCATTGTCTGCGGCTCGTTTACCATCCCCTCCAGCACCATCGGCGCATGCCCTTCAAAGCCGGCGTGGGGCACGACGCCCAGCAGCCCGCAGGCGGCGTCGAACAGTCGGCCGCAGCTCGAGGTGAGCGGGACGTCGACGCCTCGCGCCAGCATCCGCGCGAGTGCCCGATTGTCCGGTTCATGGGGATACCGGCGGACAATCTCGGTGTTCCGTCCCAATGCGTGCAGCGCGGCGGCGCCCATCCGCCACGGCTGCCTGGCGGCGAGGTCGCCGCCCGGTTGTGGCAGCGGCTTCAAGTGCCCGAGCCGGTGCCAACGCGGACCATCAACCCACAACAGTTCGCCGCCCCAACTGGCGTGCCCCGGGCCCAGCCCGAAGCCATCCAGGGCGACTCCCAGACACGGTTCGTCCCAGCCGTGTTCCGCCGCCACCGCCGCGACGTGGGCGTGGTGATGCTGGACCGCGACGGTCGGCAGGCGGAGCTCCTCCGCGAAACGGGTGCTGTGGAAGTCCGGGTGCAGATCGTGGGCCACGGCAACCGGTTCCACCTCCAGGATGTCCAACAGGTGTCGTACGGTGGACTCGAAGAAGTGGATGGCCTCCAGGTTTTCCAGATCGCCGATGTGCTGAGAGACGAAGGCCTCGTCTCCGCGGGTGACACACACTGTGTTCTTGAGCAGGGCGCCCACCGCTAGGACCGGCGCCACCGGCCTGGGCAGTCTAATCGGATCGGGGACGAAACCACGGGCGCGGCGGATGAACACCGGGGCGCCGTCCACCACGCGCATCACCGAGTCGTCGGCCCGAATTACAATGTCGCGATCGTGCGCGACGATGTGGTCGGCGATGCCGGACAACCGCCGCTCGGCTTCCCGGTTGCCGATCACCAGCGGTTCTCCGCCGGGATTGGCGCTGGTCATGACCAGCACCAGGTCTTGCGGCGCCTCGAGCCAGTCCTCACCAAGGGGCCGCCCGGCGGCGTGATGAAAGATCCGGTGGTGCACCGGCGTGTACGGCAGCATGAGGCCCAGCCACGGCACGCCCGGCGCGATCGGCCCGGGCAATTGGCCGCGGCCGCGCAACAGCACAATGGGCCGCGCCGACGATTGCAGCAGGGCCGCCGAGGCGGCGTCCAGATGCGCCAATCGGCGGGCGGAGGCTGGGTTGGCAACCATCAATGCGAAGGGTTTGTCGTCACGCTGTTTTGATCGGCGAAGCCGGTCGACGGCAGTCTCGTTGCGGGCATTGCACGCCAGGTGAAACCCCCCAATGCCTTTGACGGCTACGATCTTGCCGGCCGCCAGCCACGCCACGATGTCGGCGATCGTGGTGTCCAACTGAGGGCCGCATACCGGGCAGGCAATCGGTTCGGCGTGGAACCGGCGGTTTGCCGGATCGGCGTATTCCGCGCGGCAGAGCGGGCACAAGGGAAAGCCGGCCATGGACGTGTTGACCCGGTCGTAGGGCAGCCGTCTGGTCAATGTGTACCGGGGGCCGCAGTTGGTGCAGTTGATAAATGGGTAGAGGTAGCGCCGGTCGTCGGGATCGAAAAGCTCTCGCAGGCAGTCGGCGCACGCCGGATAATCCGGCGTGATCATCGTGCTGACGACACCTGGTTCGCTGCACTTCACGACGAAGCAGGTCGCGTCGCTGGGTTCCAATTCCGTCACCTCAATGCCGTCGATGCGGGCCAGCGGCGGGGGTCGGCCGCTCAGCGTCTCCAAAAACGCCTCCAACTGAGCCCCCTGAACGTCAATGGTCACGCCTCCGCCGTCGTTGTGCACCGAGCCGGCCAGGTCAAGCCGCCGGGCTAGGCGGTACACGAACGGACGAAACCCCACACCCTGCACGGCGCCACGTACCCGCACCATGCAGCGCCGAGTACAGTCCCGCGCAGCGGGTTCAGCCGACGCACCACCAATCGACAGTGGTTGATTGCCCATGTCGGCCATCGAGGTCACCTAGCCCGCATCTTGCATCGACCATCCCGGATGGATGGTGGCGTGGGAATGAAATACTCCCGCGTTGTGTTCGTTTGTGTGCCGCGCAAGTCCAAGTGTTCAAGACCGGGGCAGGGCCGGGAGGTAAGCACAGCCGGGGAACACTTAGCCCCGCGGACATGGGTCAAATCGCTTATTTGAAGCAAGATAAGCCCCTTTTTTCGCCGTCTCTGCGCAAGGTGTGCGGACCAGGATGTCGTTGAACGGTTGCTTCGCGGTTGGGTGTTGAGTCAGGTGTCGGTCATCTGTACACAGTGCCCGTGACCAATGACACCTGTGTCGTGAACGGCGGTGCGGGTGTGGTTTGCGGCGGTCATTGGGGTTGCCTGACGGATCGAACTTGAGGCAGTATATCCAATTCCGACCAGGCCGCTAAATATTCCTCCCAAGGTGGCCCGTGACGGCGAGCGGGTTCACGCTGATTTCACACTAATCGTATAGAGTTTGTGGAGTATTGATTGACAGACGTAACGATGACACCCACCACGCCAACCCGCGAAACGACCCTGGGCTGTGATGCCTGCGTAATGCGGCACAAGTCGGACTGGCAAGTGCTGAGCGACGACGAAATTCAGATGTTGTCGCGGGGACAGTCCAAACACTGCTACGAGACCGGCCAGACGGTGTATGCAATGGGAGAGCGCAGCCGCGGTGTGTACTGCATCTGTTCGGGTGCGGTGGCGATTCGCCAGTTCGACCCCGAAGGTAACTCGGTGTTGCTGCAGCTTGCCTACTCCGGTGACACCCTGGGGTACGAGTCGGTACTGACCGGTGAGACCCACCGCTGCAGCGCCGAGGCACTGGGACCGGCAACAGTCTGTCTCATCGGTACTCACACCGTGAAAACTTTAATTGCGCGAAATCCGGATCTGGGCCTGCAGTTTCTGCGGCGTACCGCGGCCAAGCTCCAGGACGCGCAGGAGAAGCTGGTGCAGCATGCGACCCTCTCCAATCGAGCCAAACTGGCCCACGTGTTGCTCATCCTGATGGACCGTTGTGGTCGCCGTGGAACCGACGGCGCGGGGTCTATCTACCTGCCGGTCTCCCGGCGCGACTTGGCGTCAATGATCGGCACCCGCCATGAGACCCTGTCACGGATCATCGGTCGCATGGAAAACGATGGATTGGCCTATTTTTCCGGCCGGTCGGTTGACATCCCACGCATCGAGGCCCTGCTCGGTGAGATCCGCCCACAGCTGGTGGGTTGAGCCGCCGGGTCATAAAACCCACGAATTGGTTTATAAATTGACGTTTGTCAATGCGGCCGCTTGAGGTCGCGGGTATCTATTCGCGCTGCACCTCGTTCTCCATCAAGTAACCGCACTTTTATCGCTTGGCATTCGAACCGTCTTACATTAAGGGAGGATTACGTGACGCGTATTCGCATAGACCCTACGACCCAGATCGAAGGCCAATTGCGTATCGATTGCGAAGTCGAGAACGGCAAGGTCACCAAAGCGTGGTCGTCGGGGCAGATGTGGCGCGGAATGGATTTTATCCTGCAAGGTGGCGATTCGCGCAGCGTCAGCGTATTCACTCAGCGCATATGCGGTTCGTGTACGACCGTGGATGCAATCGTCTCGGTGCGCGCGATCGAGAACGCCCTCGATCTTGAGATTCCGTTGAATGCGCAATACATCCGCAATATGATGATGGCCGCCCACGGCGTGCACGATCACATCGTGCATTTTTATCACTCGACGAGCCTGGACTGGGTCGATGTCGTCTCGGCCCTAAAGGCCAATCCGGAGGCCACAGCCAAGTTTGGTGAACGCCTGTCGGATTACTCGCACAACAGCGTTGCCGAGATCCGCAAGGTCAAGGAAAAACTGGCGGCCCTAGTTGAGAGCGGTCAACTGGGCATGTTCGCGAGTGGGTACTGCGGCCACCCGGCGATGCAGTTGCCCCCCGAGATCAACCTGTTGGCGGCGACGCATTACCTGCAGGCGTTGGAGTATCAATGCGCCGCCGAAAAGATCGCGAAAATGCTCGGTTCGAAGATGCAGCAAACCAATAACCTGGCAGTGGGCGGTGTGGCCAATCCCATCAATCCGGACAGCCAGCCCAACCTGACTCTGGAACGGCTGTACGCCATCAAGGCGCAGATCGACATGCTGGGCGAGTTCGTCAATGAGGCGCTGATCCCCGACGTCGGAGTAGTGGGTGCCCTATACGCGGAGTGGGCGCAATTCGGCGCCGGCGTCACCAATTATCTGTCGGTGCCCGACATGCCCCTGGACGCCAAGGGGACCCAGTTCGAATTGCCCGGGGGCTTTATCGAAGGGGGCGACGTGATGGCTTTCAAAGCGATCACCAGCTACCAGGACCAATATTTCCGCGACGGCGTCGAGGCAAGTGTCAAGGACATGGGAAACGACTACCAAAGGGGGGATGGAGCGTCCGATCATCACGACGGGCAGGCCAGCCCCAACTGCACCGAATTTCAAGACGACGCTGAGTATGCATGGGTCAAGGCGCCGACCTTCTACGACAAACGGGCCCAAGTCGGGCCACTCGCCAATATTCTCAGTATGTACGCTGCCGGCCATGAGCCAACCAAGCGTCACCTCAACCGCCTGCTGGCGATAGCGGCCGACGTTGCGGGCAGCGTGATTCCACTCGCCGCATTGCACTCGACCTTGGGCCGGGTCGCGGCCAGGGCAGTCCGTGCTGCGGTACTTTATGAGTCGCTTCAGAATCAGTGGCTTTTGCTGATGGACAACATCGTCAAGGGCGATTTTCAGACCTTCAACCGGCCGGTGTTTCCCAACGGGGAGGTGAGGGGTTTCGGATTCCACGAGACGCCGCGTGGATCGCTGTCGCATTGGGCCGTCATCGACAATGGGAAGATCGCCAAGTATCGGGTGGTGGTACCGGCCACTTGGAATGCCGGGCGGCGTGATGTCAAAAACGCGTTGGGACCCTACGAGGCTGCCCTGCTGGACAACCCGGTGGCCGATCCGGAGTTACCGTTGGAGGTGCTGCGTACCGTGCACTCGTTCGATCCGTCCCTTGCGTGCGCGATCCACATGGTCGATGTCGACAACGGAACCACCACCCGCGTCGAGGCCGGTTGATCGCATGCTGTGGCGGTTATGAACGGCGAAAGGCAGTTTATGTACTGTGGCGACGAGACCGTGGGTTTGTACGAGAGCCTGTTGCGTGAGTGGAATCCTCACCCCGTAGGCCCGTGTGGCCGCGTGCTCCACGGCGCACACCGCTACGCGCGTGACGGTCTGTGTAAACTTATTATGCTCCTGATCTCGGTCCTGGAACCCTGTTTCGGTTACGATCTGAGCATTCGGGAGCTCTGATCGTGCACGAGATGAGCCTGAGCCGCGGTATGATAGATATCATACAGGATTATGCTGCCAAGTCCGGATTTCGGCGGGTCGATGTGGTGAGACTCGAAATTGGCGCATTATCGTGTGTCGAGCCCGCGGCTCTGGAATTTTGCTTCGAGAGCGTAGCCCGGGACACCGTCGCCGACGGCGCGAAATTGGAGATTATCAATGTGGCCGGAGAGGCCTGGTGTTGGGACTGCGCACGGGGTGTCGAGGTGGATCGTCACGGTGATCGCTGTCCCGGTTGCGGCGGTTTCCGCCTCAAGGTGCGTAGCGGTGATGCGATGAGGATCAAAGAGTTGGAGGTGGTATGAGATGTGTACAACTTGTGGCTGCGGTAAAGATGATATCAAGATCGACGGTGAACAGCGTGCGGGTGATAATCACAGCCATGCGGAGCACCGTCACGACCATCAACATAGCAACGAGACACGGCTAATCGAGGTTGAGCAGGATTTATTAGCAAAGAACAATAGATATGCCGCAGAGAATCGACGGCGTTTCTCGAGCCAAGGTGTGTTCGTAGTCAACCTGGTGTCCAGCCCAGGTTCTGGTAAGACGACTCTGTTGGTCAGGACCGTGTCGGCGTTAGTCGGGCAGGCGCCCATCGCCGTTATTGAAGGCGATCAGCAGACGAGTCGCGATGTTGAGCGGATTCGATCTGCAGGTGTGCCGGGAGTACAGATCAATACCGGGAAAGGCTGCCATCTGGATGCGCACATGATCGGTCATGCGCTCGAACAGCTGGTGTTGCCTGAGGGCGGTGTGTTGTTTATTGAGAATGTGGGTAATCTGGTGTGTCCCGCCGCGTTCGACCTGGGAGAGGCCCATAAGGTGGTTATCATTTCGGTTACCGAGGGGGAGGACAAGCCGCTCAAGTATCCCGATATGTTCGCCGCGGCCGACATGATGATCGTAAACAAAGTCGATCTACTGCCTTATGTCGAATTCCACACCAAGCGCTGCGTTGAATACGCGAAACGGGTCAATCCCGAGATTGAGGTGCTGATTTTGTCGGCTACCAGCGGAGCGGGTCTAGACGACTGGTATGCTTGGGTGAGCGCCGGCCGCGATGCGTGTCTCGCCGCCCGCGATTTCGGGGAGACGACCACGCAGCATCTGCCAGGTCCGGTTCACCCTTGAACGCCGGGCGGCCTACAACCGGGCGTCGGCATGGGTCCATAATGCGTGGTTACCCTTTACTTTGCGCTGGCTGTTTTTTACCCTAACCGCCTCTCTATAACATTGCGAGCCAATCTCACTTGAAACAGTTACTGAACCTCTGGATTGTGCTGGCCGGCGCCATGCTGACGCTGGGACAGGCCGGCAACTTAGCGGCTCAGGCCGTTTCCGTCGATCAAGTCGATGACGGCAAAAGGCAGAAGCTGCTGTTTCCGTCTACAGTGGAACTCGAGGCCGGTAAGGCCCTGGCCGAATCGGCCTGCGCGCGCTGCCATGGGCTGAACGGCATTGGTGCCGCTGAGAATCTGCCCCACCTGGCCGGACAACGCGCGCTGTACCTCTACCTCGAGATATTGGCCTACAAGCGGGACAACCGTCATGATGAATCGATGCGGGACGCGGTGAAGTTCCTGGATGAGGAAGCCCTGGTGCAGGCTGCCGCGTATTACGCGAGTCTGGAACCGCCCGAAGCCGACACCGCGGCGTATGTCGAAAAGGATCCCGTTCAGCAGGGTAAGGCGGCCACCGCGTCTTGTGCCGGTTGTCACGGTGTGGACGGCAACGCCACCCTCCCCGGCATGCCCAGCCTAACCCGTCTGTATCCGCAGTATCTCAATTCCGCGATCGACGCCTACAAAGGGGCCGGTCGCAGCGATACGACGATGAAGTCGCTGGTCGCGCTGCTCAGTGATGCGGATGTCAAAAAGATTGCCCTGTATTATTCCCTTCAGCCCCCCAAGGCGGCGGTCACCCCGGTCAAGGGGGACGCTGCGGCGGGCCAGGCGGCGGCCGCGGCGTGTGCGGGTTGCCACGGTGAGGACGGTAACAGCGCAGACCCGAAAACCCCCAGCCTGGCGGGTCAGGATGCTCAGTATCTCGCCCTGTCGATCCGGTCGTACATGGATGGGAAACGTATACACGAAACCATGAAGTCGCTGGTGGCGTCGTTGAGCGATGCGGACATCGAAAACCTCGCGGCCTTTTATGCCAAGCAACAGCCAAAGGCCCCCGGGGTGCGCAAACCCCTGACCGTTGCGGAGTGGGCGACGCGCTGTGATCGCTGTCACGGTATCGATGGCAACAGCACTGACCCGGTGGTCCCGGCAATCGCGGGACAGCAAAAAACCTATCTGGCCCTGGCGCTTCAGAAGTACAAAAACGCGGATCGGCCGAGCGCCGCTATGCACGCGATGTCACAGGCCTTAAGTGACACGGACATCGAAAACCTCGCGTCTTATTACGCGCACAAGCGGTCCAAAGCGGTCGTATTCGTCAACGTGTGTAAGCCGGCGAACGAAGAGAAGTGAGTCGGTAGCCTTGCCGACGCTTTGTCGGCACGAGAGTTAAACTCAAGAGAATCAGGACAGTCATGAACGCCCAACCACGTCACCGCCTATACTTACACTTTCAGGAATTGCCGTGGAGTATCCGCGTACTCTACACAGCGACATTGCTCATCCTTGGCACCGGATACCTCTTTGCCCTAATCTACACATGGACGTCCCATGCCGGCCGGGATGGCAACGCGTCGTCATTGTCGGTAGAGGACATCGTTATCGCCTACAGCGGCAGTCAGGAGAGCAGCAGACTAGAGGCCGCGCTGCGCGGCCCGATGTCCAGAATGCTGCCCGCCAGCGAGGTCAGTGAAATTGTCGCCTGGGTGCACAGGGGCGCGAAACAGGCTGATTACGAAATCGAGATGAAACCCATCCTCGAGAAGCGGTGCCTGAGCTGTCACGACGGCAGCAACCCCCACCTGATCAACATGGCCGGGTACGATAACTTCGCTAAAACGGCGGAGTTGGACACCGGCGTAGACGTCCACACTTTAGTTCGGGTGTCTCACATCCACCTGTTCGGCCTCACCTTCATCTTTTTCATTGTCAGTACCATTTTCAGCCACGCCTTCGTACGCCCGGTGTGGTTCAAGTGTGGCGTGGTGGGGTTACCTTTCGTCGTTATTTTCGTGGACGTCGGCTCTTGGTATGTCACTAAGGTTTTTCCTCCCTTCGCCTGGGTGGTGATGTTGGCTGGGGCGCTGATGGGCGCATGCTTTGCCTACATGTGGATCGTCTCGATGTATCAGATGTGGTTCTATTCGCTGCCCGAACATCTGGCCCGGGACGAAGTGTCGACCCGTTTGATCGGTTGACGCCAGCCGGTCCGGCTCGGGTAGTGCGCTGGCCGGCGGACAGCTTCACGAGTTACGGAAAAACGCTTCGCTGCCTGCTTGTATTTAACGCTCCTGTAGCAGGATCTCGAGGACCTTGTCATCGTGGTCCACGGCACGCCAGAGATATCGTCGCTCGCCTCGTACCGTGATGCTTGAGAGCGCCGCCGCGACTGATAAGCGCAGTTCGCTTGTTAAGGTTTTGAGCTGCGCACACCGCCAAGGGGCTTCTACTTTAGTCCCGCTTTACGCAGCCCTTCGGCGATTTTGCTACGATCCGCAAGCTCTCGGAATGCGGTGCCAAATGAGTCGACCTCGAAGAAGGGATCGAGCCGACGCACTTTGTTGGCGGCGCGTTCGGCATCTTCAGTGTGGCCGGCTTGCGCATTTGCGGCAGCCAGCAAAACATGGTGGACAGACATGTTGGGTGCGCGTTCCAGGCTTTGCTCCAACGTTGCAATGGTATATTCGTAGCGACCGGCCAGGTAATACGCAAGCGCTAGATGTATAAAAACGCTCGGCCGCGCGTTGGGATTGAAGCGAAGCGCAGTCTCCAACGGCGCAACCGCAGCTTGCCACTCGCCGGAATAAAGGCGTGCCGCACCAATCGCATCATAACTGTCCGCATCGTTCGGATTCAGTTCAAGCGCCCGTTCCAAATGTTTGATCGCGAGTTCGTATTGGAACCATTTGATATAGACCAACCCAAGCAAACGGTGCGCCCCGTAGTTGGATTCATCGAGGTTCAAGGCCTTTTGGACCAGATTGTGAGTCTGCTCGAGAGCCCGACTCGGAGACTGGGTCCAGCCGTGTACTAGTGTATTGAAATAACACCAAGCGAGGTCGACATAGGCGGACCCATAGCGGGGATCAAGATCGATCGCTTTTCTAAACAGCTCCTGTGCCTCTGCGTTCGCCGCACGGGTGATGCGCGAGCGGTACTCCCGTCCACGCAATACAAAGTCGTAGGCCGCCGGGCTCTTTGTTTCATTGCGCATGATACGTTCGCGTTCCACGGCATCGACTTTTGTCGCCATGGTTGCGACGATAGTGCTTACGATCTCGTCCTGGAGCGCAAACAAATCTTCGGAGCCCCGGACCAGACGCTCCGCCCAAAGATGGTGTCCGGTGGCACCATCGATGAGCTGAACGTTGACTCGTATTTTGTCCCCGGCCTTCTGTATGCTGCCCTCTAACACGTACCGTACTCCCAGCTCCCGGCTTACTTCCTGAACATTGACCGAATTGCCCTTGTAGGTAAACACTGTGTTGCTGGCAATGACAAACAAATCGCGAAATTTCGATAGGTCAGTGATAATGTCGTCGGTAATTCCATCGGTGAAATAGTCTTCCCCCGGATCACCGCTCAGATTTTTGAAGGGCAACACAGCAATGGACGGCCTGGCCGGCGGTTTTGGCGCTGCAAGGCCTTTCGAAATATTTTCGACCTCAGAGGGCGACGACGTCAGGTAGTAATTCCAGATTGACGTCGCGGTCAACGCGACGATCGCGACCCCAGCAATTACCGCTGGGACCGATCGCCAGCGCCTGCGTTTTGCTCGTTGCTCTCCGGCCACCGTGCCGGCGGACTTGGGATCCAGGAGCACCCGGTAAACAGCCACCGGCTCGGCGATGTTCTTGACTTTTTGTTCTCCAAGGTATTCGAAGTCAAGTTCCATCTTGCCTTTGACTTGCTCAAATACCGCACGAGCGACACATATGCCACCCGGATCGGAGATAGTCTGCAGCCTTGCCGCCACATTTACTCCGTCGCCGAAGATGTCGTGATGGTCGACGATGACATCACCCAAATTGAGTCCGATACGCATCTCAAATTTGCCGTCTTCGGGCCGGTTCTCGTTTCGAGACTTGAGGTCGCGCTGGATATCCACCGCGCACGCCAGGGCCTCTACCACACTGGGAAAGTCCGCCAATACAGCATCGCCAGCGAGGTTCATCACCTTGCCCCCGTGGCCCTCGATCAAGGCAGTGATCGCATGCAGAGACTCGCTGAGGACGCGGTGTGTTCCCACTTCGTCTTGCCCCATCAACCGACTGTAGCCAACTACGTCGGCATGTAGGATCGCAGCAAGTCGTCGCTCAACCTTGTTCTCATCCATTGCAGTGCCATTGGCAGAAGCTAAAGGATCATCGCGTTTTCGGTTTTGTCTAACAGCCCAGGCGCAAGCGCTTTCGGTCATTTTAAGAGTACTGCTGCGCCGCGCAGATAGTTTAGACCTTTTCTAAGGTTGGTAACATGGTGACTCACTATCATGGTTCGAATCTAGGGGCCAACCAAATGTTATGGTTGCTTCTGCATCGAAACCAAGCCGTGCCGCAAAACCGGTTTCGGAGTCGTCGCGCCTAATTCGGGGTCCGTTGGGTTGGATTTTGCGAGCCAAAGCGGTACACGGCAGCCCAAAGGACATACCTTGTTCAGGACGGCAAAAAACTGCCTTCCCATCGCTCCGGAGCGGCGCAGACCAAGCGTACCGGTGGGCAGGGAATGAATCCGCCCGCTTGAGGTCTATATAGAACGAACTTCTTTAATTTATTGTTAGAGATGAGGCTGACTGTTATATATGTCTTAATTGGAGGGGGAGATGATGAGGTGTTACGAGCTGATAAGAACGGTTACCCGATGGGCTGTGTTGGCAGTATGCACTACGTTTCTATTGACCCCGCCGGTGGGCGCTGACAGTAGTGAATCCTTAATTAATAAGGGTGCGGACAACGTCGCAATCGAAGGCTACGACACCGTCGCTTATTTCACCGAGCAGCGGGCCGTGAAAGGGAGGGACGAGTTTGACTTTGTGTGGCACGATGCCCGCTGGCAATTTTCTAACGCGAGTCATCGAGATCTGTTTGCGGCCGATCCCGAGCGATACGCTCCGCAGTTTGGGGGTCTTTGTGCCGGCGCCATGACGCGCGGCGTGGTGGTCAAAGCCGACCCCGAAGCCTGGACAATCGTCGACGGCAAGCTCTACATGAAAGTAAACAAGGAATTTCGTGATCAATGGCGTGACGACCCAGCGGGAAACATCGATAAGGCGACTGCGGCTTGGGCAGATATGGTGGAAAAGAAGTAGGGGACTTCTACCGCCTATTGCTGCATAGCCGCATCAGGTCAGACTCCATCGCATAGGGGCCTGACTCCGCCGATTTATTCCTCTGTTGCTTGGTCGACCGTTTCGGAACAGCCGACACTCCAGGCCACGGAGCCGAAGACCGACATCCGGCGTGCCGCCTGGGCCAAGGTCCGTCAAGGCAGCCGCTTCGAGATCTCGTTTTGCAACCATCGCGGTGAGCTCGCAGGGGTGGACCAGAGTTCGGAGGCGCTGCTCAAAGAGGGTAGCACTCACCGAAAAACATCAATTCTAGGTTTATTTGGTCTCGACCGGGCGGACGATGATCGTTTCCACTTTCGGCGCTACACGTTTCAACGCGAGAGCGAACTCCACGGCAGGGCCACTGAGTGATGCGCCGTCGTCCTGCACCGTCCAGCTGCGGGTGGCCTCAAAGACCAGCAGGTAGTCGCGTACGTTCTTGCTCAACAGCGCGAGTGCAGCAATGCCACTCGTGGCATAAAGCGCGGCTGCGCCCGCGGCGCCCTTAACGAAGCCATGATCCTCGACCTTCCAGCCGAGGGATGTCAGCTCTTTTTCGCGCGTGCCGGAAACGCTGTCCCTCAGCTTGGCTGTCGCCGTGACGGAGCGGGCTGAACCCGATGTATCCAGCGTCAGGGTGAATTGGTTCTCGGGATCGATCTCGAAGATCCAGCTTCCGCGCTCATCAGCGGCCTCCCGCATCAGCCGCGTGCACTCCTTCACCGCATCATCGAGTTGCAGATGGAGGTGCCCGCTTTGATCTGCGGTCCTGGCGGCTGATTCCGGAGCTTCGGAGACAGACGTTGGCACCACTCGCTGCTCCACCGGTTCCTTCGGCGACGGCGCCGGGGCAGGACCGTGCGCGATCTCCTCTAGAACCGAGTCGATCTCGCGCGCCACTTTCGCCAGTAGATCGTCGCGCCGCTTCAGCCGGACCAGCAGCTTGCTGATCTCGCTTTCAGGCCGACCATCTCGGAATCGATCGCGCAGCTCAATCACCAGCGCAATCTGGTCTTGATATTCCAACACTTCCTCACTGTCGATCTTCTCCCTCAAACTAACCACGTAGGAGACCGGCACCGGTGGGGGGTCCGGTGGCGGGTCGGGCACGGGCGGTGCTGAGGGGAGTTCCGTAATAGCACGTACGAGCGCGAACGCGGCCTGCTTGTCGAGCTGGCGATAATCGACGTACTGAATCTGACCTACGCTCCCTGGCAGATGAGCCGTTTCCACGCGGTCAGACAGCAGCACTGGTAGCACCGGTTTGCCTAACTGCATTGCGTAGTCGAGCTCGCGACCGCAAGCCTGCGATTCCAGAGAATCGGACGTCAGCGCATAGACGAAAATCTCGCACTCGCGGATACGAGCGAGAATGCTGTCCCACCAGCGCTGACCACCTGTCAGCTCCTGATCGAACCATGGCTTGTGGCCCACCGCGACGAGGTCTTCGGCGAGGGCCTTTACAACGTCGAGGCTGGCACGGTCATAGGAGATAAAGACCTTTTCCACAGGCCAATGATAAAACTTCAGATGGCATAAGCAAAGACGTATGAAAATCAGAGATTCATATGGCAGTTATTGCCAGGATCCGTAGTTAACGAAGTCGAGCCCCATATTTCATATGCGCATTGTCAACTTATCGGCGGCGACGCGAGCAGACGCACGTCACCTACTGTCATGATGTAAAAGCCAGTGAGTGAACCGCTCGATAGCAACAAGCTCTCAAATAGACGGCGCACAATGCGAAATAAATTGTGAACTGCGCTATGGACTCGCTAGGATTTGTACTGCCAGGTTTTTGAAGATACACCAGCAGCCTCATGCAAGCGGCTTACCTCTCCGCTTGAAACGACGCCATCGCCAACATTGCGATCATAGCGGCAGAAATCGGAACAGCTGCGACAGCTTCAGTTTCACCCCACATGATCGTGGGACTGGGGATTTTCGCAATCAGGAAGCAGCGCGATGAGTATTTCCCTGCTGTAGTACCAGGTCAGTGTTTAACTGTTACTCAGATTGTTAAAACTGAATTGCGTCAGTGCCTCAATCGTTTCCAAATACTATCATCACGTTCTCGTCAATCCATTCGATGTTGCCGAGATCCGAAAAATAACACTTGATGTTTTTCTTAGAATCTTTCAACGCGGATTGTAACGCGTCGGGTGTGTAGAGCGAGAAGGTCGAGTAATGCTCGTTTCTTGCCTGGCGAATAAGTTGTGTTAGTGCTGCTTGTCGCTTGAACTTGAAAAACTCGATAGAAGACAAGTAAAGTGACGTCAGCGCGTCCGACCATCTCTCTACGGTCAATAGATCGTACAAGCGGTTTTCCCTTTCACTAATACCGGGGAAACATAGCCTCCAGATGTTTCCGTCATTCTGACTGCTCAATCGGGTATAGATGAAAACATATCTACACAGATGCAATGATGCTGATCAAGTTAGTAATTTCCGCTGCTTTTGCCCAATCGCCATAGAACCGTATCCACTTCTGGTGGCAGCTCGGGCGCCTGGACTTCTCAAACACCGCCAGTCCCCACGGAAGCGGGGCAAGGAGTGTGGCTTTACTTCGGATAAACTGATATCTCAATCAGATGAAGTTTTTTGACCAGACGGGGAACAAGCCGCCTTCCTGGATGACGTAGCCCATACGCAGGCTCAATGCCCGCCAGTCGATATTCGCACTGAGAATTTGACCGAAAAGAGAGATCTCGCCAGAGTCCGATAGTAACAGGCCGTTGATCAATCGCAGCAGGATGGATTTACCACACCCGCTGGGCCCGATGACGACGGTCGTGGTGCCCGACGGGACGGACAAATCCATGGGCCCCAACGATCAGGTGTCGCCGTATGTTTTCGTTACCTGGGTTAGTCTAAGCAAAGACAGAAGCCGTTGGCGGGAATGGTCAGGAGTATCACTGGTCCCGGCGTATCCTTAGTGAGCGCATCCGCGGCACAGAATAATAGTAGACGTAACTTGTTGTTGGCATTAACTTATATCGGGATGCCCGTTGCCTAAATCGCCTTACTGTGCATAACGATGCAGGATCCACTTACGCAAAAGTCCCGCATGGACAACGAGAGAGGGTCATGAACACTTTGTCTGGTTTGTGCTCAAGTACCCCCCAACTCGCGCATGACCTTCTGCGTGACCTGTCTGAGTTTCGCCGCTGGCACGCGCCCGAGCTTCGACGCGTCGGATGCCTCGATGGTGGCAATCTTGGCGCTGCGGATGACGGACGGGACCGGAAGTCCGGCCATTCTCAGATTGGTAACCTGAGCATCGCCCGGCCAGCCTCGGTGCTGCGCGCTGGTGATCATCACTACCCACAACAACCCGTGCAAATCCTCGATACCGCCCGTCGATACAACCAGCGCCGGTCGCCACTGGCGCGTCGGTCGGTCTGTGTACGGAAACGGCACCTTGATGACGTCACCCTGCTTAAAGGTCGGCATAGGCCTTCGCGTCCGCTTCCGTGTTCCATTCCTCAAAAGTACGGAATGGATCGTCCGTCTTGGCACCGCGCTGCGCCTTGGTAAGAATCACCCGCTGATCGACAATCTCGTACACGAGCTCGTCGCCCGGCTTAAGCCGCAACGCGGCACGCACTGGCTGAGGGATAGTGGTCTGCGCCTTGGAGGTCAGTTTGCTTACGATCATTGAAGTACTCGCGCAAAGTAAGGAATTTCCTTATCGTAAGGAAACTCCTTAATCCTGTCAATGCGGCATGGAAGGTCGATATACAACAACAACCGGTCGCCGATGATTGATGCCATCGACAGGACAACGAGAGTCTTTCCCGGCTCTGTCAAGTTGAGCGGTGATCATCCACAATATCGGTATGAAAAAGCAATCCCGGTATCGTGGCCACCGCTTCCCGCATGAAATTATCAGTCACGCTGTATGGCTTTACCATAGGTTTTGTTTGAGTTTTCGTGACATTGAATACCTGCTGGCCGAACGTGGCGTCATCGTCTCATAGGAGTCAATCCGGCAATGGTGTTTGAAGTTTGGTCCACGCTACGCAAAGCAGCTTCGCAAACGACATAAAGGCCCAGCGCCTGAAACGAGTATTCAAGATTGATATCGAGACCTGCGACGAGTGTGGTGG
>CAMYJT010000027.1 GCA_947258785.1 uncultured Gammaproteobacteria bacterium | reverse complement strand
CGGACATCTACCCCGTGACCTTGCGCGGGACCCGGCAGCGGCTCAGCGCCCGGCCTCTCCTTAACCGCGTCCTCCGTGTCCAAAATCTCAAGGACACGGTCTATATTCGCTTCCAGGGTCTTGACGTTGCCATATGATCTCAGCAAGCCGCTGAATGCACCTTGCATCGTCTTCAGGTAAGCAATCAACACGAGCAGGCTTCCCAGGGAGAGCGAACCGGCGAGCACCTGAATACCACCTGCATAGAGAACGATTGCCGTTCCGATTGCCGTTGGGAAACTATTTGCAAATCCGAATCCATGCTTGACGAGTACCTGGCGCTGGTTTGTCGTGACGATTTCTTCAGACATACCTGAAAATTGTTGTAGGTTCCGCCGCTCGGTCGCATAGGCATGCACGACCGGGATGGCAGTCAGGACCTGATGAACGAAACTGGTTAATCTCGCTTGTGCCTCGCGGCGAAACCTTTCCCGGCGCTTAAGTTGTTTTCCGAAGTAGAGTGCCGATCCCGCCAACACCGGCGCCATGACCAACATCAAGAGCGTGAGCCGCGGTTCCAGTGCCCAGGCCACGACGCTCACGGTCACCAGGGTGAAGCAATGTTGTGTCGGAGAGACCAGCAATTCTGAAGCTAAATTGTAAGTGCACCAGGTGTCGTCTGTTAGCCGGCTAAGAGAGTCTCCGACCGCACGCTTGCCGTGGTACAAAAGTGACAAACGCTGCAACCGCCCAAACAGGTCGCCGGCGAGGTCGTACACCATGCGTTGACCCGATGCCGACCAGGTCCAGGTCAGACCGGCACTGAGCGCGCTGCTGATCGCAAACAGCGCGAAGCTGGCTGTGGCGGCCGCAAAGATGAGCACCATGGGCGTGACGTGAACGGAAAGGCCAGTAAAAAAAGAGTCTATTAAGGCTGGGACATCCGCATCGCCCAGCGCGTAATCCACCAAGATTTTCAAAGGCCAGGGCATGAGCGCCGCCACACCGGCAGAAGCAATCGTCAGGGTCAGAATGATCGCAAGCCCGCGTTTTTGCCGCGTAATATACGGCATCATTCGAGCGTAACGGTTTGGTATCGACATGGCGGGCGCGGCCAATCGGGCCTGGTGAATCCTAGGTCAAAGCTGTTTGACGGCCTTCACCGTCGCCGCAACGGCGGCTGAAGATTCGTATAGACCACGCAACGCTAGGGTAACGACAACGGCGATGAACACAGTACTGGAAAGCCAGGCGTTGTCTCCAGCCGCCAGCACAGCGAGCAGAACGAACAGCGCCACGGCCAGAGCGCCCTGTATCTTCCACTTCGGCCAAATGCGGAATTTAAACATCTGCCGTCCGGCGCCATGTTCTTCCACCGCCATCAGCAGGCGCGCCTGACCCAGCGCACCGGCCCGGACTTCGAGATCCCAGGAGTCGTATTCATTGCCATGATCGGTGACCATACCATTGGACAACACGATCTCGCCCAGACGCCTCAGTGTCTTAGCGGGGTCCTCCCATTCTTCACGCCACAGCGAGGTGGTCTGTAAGGGTTGGGGGCTGGCCCACCGCCACACACCGCGTCGCCGCCAGGGGGTGAGGCCGTGTTTGAGGCGTCCCAACAGGCGAGCGACCGGCTGCATACATTGCATAAGGCCGGTGACGGCGTACAGCTTCACGCGGTGCCAAGGGGATTTCGGATTGCTGGTGAAGCGCGCTTGCCCGGCACTTCTCACGGCCTGTACCAACGGCAGCAGCCCGGCCAGGATCAACAAGGGAATGGCAAATGCCAACGGGGCCCAATTGAGGCTCAGCAACGACATCACCGCGAGACTGATGACCAGCAGATACCACTCCGGCATCATCGCCAGTGATCCCAGTAGTGTGGGCGCCGGTTCATAGATCGACTGAAACGGTGCGCTGCCCCAAACGCCTTGGTAAATCCGCGCCCGGGACGAGTGCACGTGCAGGGTCAGCCCTTTGCCGTACATCCGGCCGCCCCAACTCACGTGGCCGAGGGAGTTGTACTTCTGCGGCCATTTCTCCTCCAGCAGGGCCTCGGCTTTGCCGTAACCCATCTGCTGCCGCCAGTATGTGGCCACCGAATTGCGCCGGTGATGCCAGACCAGGGCTGCCGGGCTGAAACCGATGGTCCAACCCTGGCCCTGCAAGCGCCAGCAAACATCAACGTCGTCTCCAGCAACCCGAAAACGCGGATCGAAACCCCCGATGGCCTGCAACGCGTCCTTGCGAAACGCCATGTTGCAGCCGGGGATGTGTTCCGCAATCCGGTCGGTCAATAACACCTGCACCGGACCGCCCGGGGAGTTGGCTACACAATCGGCAATCCAACCGTCGCCGGGCGGCGCCAGGTTGGGACCGCCGACGCCGACATAATCGCCACTCAAAAAGGTAAGGGCCAGGTAGTGCAGCCAATGCGGGTCGGGGTAGGCATCATCATCGAGGTAGGCGACGATCTCGCCGCTGGCCGCCTCCATGCCGGTGTTGCGCGCATTGCTCAAGCCGCGATTGTGGGTGACGATAAGCGTGAACGGATACTCGGATACGATGTTGCTGACGTTGTCTGTAGAACCGTCGTTGACGACGATGACTTCGAAATCCGGATACTCGAGCCGCATCAGGTTTTCCATGGTGTCGCGGATGGTCTTGCCGCCGTTGAAGCTGCACACCACCACCGAGATCCGCGGCCAGTCGAGCCGGGGGGAGAAGGGTGTTTCTTCCAACGCCTGCGCGGCCGTACCCAGTGCCAGTTTCGGGGAGCGGTCGCGCCGTGTGAGTCCGAAGTCCCAGTCTTCGATGTCGTGGCCGCCCCGGTACCACTCGTCGGTCCACGCAAACACGAAGGCGCCGCAGCAGCCCTCTTTGAAAATGGTGCGGACCTGCCAGTCGAGGACCATGGCCTGAGTGTCTTCGCCATTTCGCCGGCTGTCCAGGCCGACCTCCGCCATCAACACCGGGCGGTCGCCGCTCAAATTGTGGAGCCGCGCAAGATAATCTTCTAGGGGTTGTTGGGATTCGAGGTAGACGTTGAAACAAATCAGATCGAGAAACGGGAGATCGAGGTACTCGGTGGTCGGGAAGTTGACGTAGGTGACCAGCGCAGTGGGGTCTTCTTCCTTGACCACGTCGTAGAGGCGGTGCAGGAATTTTTCGATCCTGCGATGGCCGTGCCAGCGTACGATGGAGGCGGGGATCTCATTGCCCATTGTGTAGCACAACAACGCCGGGTGTCCGACGCTGGGCCGGACCGCATCAAGCAGACGCTTTTTGATGGACCGTTCGCTGCCGTTGTCATCGAGGAAGGTTACGTGTTGTTCCCACGGCAGTCCGACCATGACGCGCAGGCCCCAGGCTTGGGCCATGTCGAGCAGCCATACCGGTGGCGTGGTGTAGGTGCGCACGGCATTGAAGCCGGCGGCCGCCATGGTGGCGAAATCCTGGTCAACAACCGCCTGCGCCGGGTAGGCGTCGCCCTGCTCGTCCGGTCGGAAGGTCCCGTAGGTCACGCCCCTGACCCAGAATTTCTCGTCACCGGTGTAGAGAAACTTTCCCCTTACCGTCGGTCTTGTGGAGATCCTCCGGGGCGCCGCGGCCGGGGCACGCAGGTTCAGCCCCCGGTTCGGATCGACCCTTAAGTCGGTGATTGCCAGATTGGATGATGACATAAGCGTGTTGCGCTAAAACCAATCATGTCCCTGTTCTGCCATTGCTCTATCCGTGTCTGACCTCCCGTCACAACCGCGAACACTGGCTCGAATACCGGCAATTGGGTCGGAGCGGTATCCTTCACTAGGGTCAGTTATTATTGCCGGATCGGTGGCCGATCCATCGAAAATATCCCCCCGGTAGATTCTAATCAAGCAGTTGTTATAGTCAATAGCTCTCTGCGGCGGGCCGACCCAAAGTTTTCAGCATTTGACCTGTCCGGGCATATTTGCGGACCGGGCCATACCTTTGGATACTGCACCACCGCGCTGCGAAGTTTTAGACAGATTCTCAGCCCTCGATGCGCCCGACCTCGTGCTTCGATCTCGACACGCAGTCCTCGATGGCGACTCCGCCCAGATAGTTACCGGTGAGCAACAGATTGGTGCCGGCCGTCAAATCGTCTATCCTGCGCACTCGATCCCGATGTCCTGTCGAGAATACCGGCAACAGGTTGTGTCGCTCGGCCACCACTGCGGCCGCGTCGGCGGGCGCCCCCAGAACCTCACCGATCCGCTGCAGCTTCGCCGCCCGATCCGCCTGTCCCGGCTTGAAGTGGAAGGTGAAACCGCGGTAACGCCCGGCGGGGACCGTGTCCCTCGACACCACTGAAAAAAAGCTGTCCTCGCGAGGGACGATACCCGCGATGCGTTCTACACTGACCAAATCTGCGCCCAGCGCAACCCCCAGCGACTCAATACTGACCATGCCGATCCCGGCCAAGGCATCGGCGAGCTCGGGATTCACCGGCCCCACCAGCCGGGCGGCCTCGGTAACCGGCGTCGCGACAGCCAGATACCGGGACAGACAGCGACCGGCCCGATCGGTGGCGGTGACAAACCGCTCGCCGCTCAATTCAATCCCGATGACCTTGGTGCCGGTCTCCACGGACAAACCCGGCCGGTCGGCGATGGCATCCGTCACCGACTGGAGCCCGTTAGTCAGGGTGAAACTGCGCAGGATGTCCTTGCGCCGCGGCCGCTTCTTGAACAGGATGTCGGCGGGAAACCCGCTCGCGTCTTGGGAGGGTACGGCGTTGAACAGATGGGAGAACACCCGCTCGAAGTTCCGGGGACCGACGATTCGTGAGTAATACGACCGAACACTCTTGCCCGCCTTGTCGGTGAACAATATCCGGGGCACGGAGATCGCGAGTTCCAGAAAATTGATCTGCGATGGGATGGACCGGAGTTCGTTGCCGACCAGCATCCGGTACGGCGCCTTCTCTCGCTTGACCAGCCGATCGATCATGCCGAGATCCGTGAGGATCCCGATCAGATTACTATAGGAGTTGTAGCAGGTGTGGGCGCCCAGCTCCAACCAGTAACCGGGAGCATCATCGCCCGGCCGACAGGTGTGCATGGACCCCCCCACCCGCTCGGCCTTTTCGATAACGAGCGTGCTCAGCCCACGCTGGAGCGCGTAGTGGGCCACACTGAGGCCGCTGATGCCGGCCCCGAGAATTACGATGTCGTGCTCACGCATAGCTGCTGGTCTCGACAGCGGACGACCGCGTGGCCATGCCACCGGTCCGCCCGGCGCCTGCCGGGTGCCCAATTTCGGTCACTGTGCGACGGGACTCGCGAGGATCTCCAGGAAATGACCGCCGTAGGCGCCGGGGTTTTCGATCCCGCACAAAAATGAGTTCTGCACCCAAAGCCGGACCTCGGACCCCTTACCGAGGCGATATCGCCCGAGCCCGATGTCGTGTCGGGTGCCGTATTTTTCGTCGGGATTATGCACGATATTCTGCGGCGTGCACCCTTCGCAGCTGCCATGCTGAGGTATCTTGCCGGCCAACCGCTGTTTGCCGTCGACGAATAGCTTATAAGGAGAGGAACCGGCGCATTTGTGAACCACGTCCTTCCACACGAATTCGAAAGTGCCCGATGCCGGAAATGTCCACGTGTACGACCCGTCGCAGATGTTATGGCCGCACCACACGACCCAACGATCCCATTTCTTCTGCACCGCGCCCTCGTGCCGCGCCTTTTCGGCCTCCAGCACCACCGGTGGCCCCGGGGCGCCGGCTGACGAGTCACTGTTCTGTCCACAGCCGATCAACAACGTCGTAGCGGGAATGATTAGGAGGCTTCGAAATCGTGACATCTCAAGGCAATTCCTGTTTGAATACGGTGTGATGGACAAGTCGACCCTGATGGGGTTCCATTGATCGCATGCGACGTTGGTGGCTCCTAGTATTGATACTGTTGATCGCCGGTATTGCCTTGCCCTATCGGTTCTGGATTGACCAGTTAGGCGGGGCGTTCCACCCTCAACCGGATCGGGCGATCCAGGCCTTGTCTCCACAGGCGCAGCGGCTCGTCGACCGCGCGTTCGCCGATGTCGACCCGGGGCGATTGCGCGACTATCACGTACACGTTATCGGCAACGACCCCGGCGCCTTCGGCACCTGGGTTAACCCACGTATGTTGGCGTGGTGGGGACTGAAACACAAGCTGATTGGCGACGTGTACCGCAGCGGCGCAGGCATTACCGACATCGACCGGCTGGACACGCAGTACATGACGCGGTTGATCTACCTGATCCGCAGTATGCCGACGCGCGGTCGTTTCTTTCTGCTGGCCTTTGATCGCCACTACCGGAGCGTCGGCACCACCGATCCGGCCCGCACCGAATTCTATGTCCCAAATGATTACGTGTACGGATTGGCTCACAACCATCCCGACCTGTTTACCCCGGTCGTGTCGGTCCACCCCTACCGCGCCGACGCGCTGGACGAACTGCGGCACTGGCGGGAACGGGGCGTCCGCTTCGTCAAATGGCTGCCTAACGCGCAAGGCATGGACCCGGCGGATCCGTCGATCCGGCCGTTTTACGAGACCTTGAAAGAACTGGGCATGACCTTGCTGACGCACGTCGGTGAGGAGCAGGCGGTCGACGCCAAGGACGCGCAGGCGCTGGGCAATCCGCTGGGGTTTCGACCGGCGTTGGATCTGGGAGTCACGGTCATCATGGCGCACGCGGCGAGTCTCGGCACCCACATCGATCTCGACGACCCCGATCTGCCGGAGGTGCCGAGCTTCGATTTGTTTGTGCGTTTGATGGAAACTCCGGAATACCGTGGCCGCTTGTTTGCTGACCTCTCGGCCATCACGCAGTCCAACCGGCTCCCGCGCCCCTTGGCCGAGCTGCTGCGGCGCCGCGATTTGCATCCCCGCCTGATCAACGGCAGCGACTACCCGCTGCCGGCGATCAATGTCGTCATCCGCACCCGTGACCTCGCGCGCTTTGGATTCATTACCGGCGACCAACGGCGTTGGTTGAACGAGATCTACTACGCTAACCCGCTGTTGTTCGATTACGTCCTCAAACGCACGATCCGCCACCCACAGACCGGTGAGCGTTTTCCGGCCAGCGTGTTCATGGTCCATTCGGAGCTCGAACCGGCAGTTTTACGCAAACCCGAAAAGGGGGTCGGAGATACATAGGGTCAATTCTCATCTACCATGGATAAGTGGTCGACAGCCCGGTTGCTTCGTCGGTGCTTTAGACTTCAATGACGATCTCAATGTAGTGGATTATGCGAACCGTACGTCTTGCACCAAATGACGGCCCGGCGCCGGCACCGAACCGGACGCCCGAATCACGCCCTCGCAAAGTGGCTCGGGCAGGGTGGTCATGCCTGGCGGTGGCCGGCCTGGTCTGGTTGTCCAGCTGCGGCCCCGTGGAACAAGCGGGGTCGGCCGTCGAGACCGTGGCGCCGAGGGATCGGCTGGAGGTTTGCTTCGATCTCGCACCCGGTTACCAATTGGAATACGAATTCAATTGCGGTGCAACCGTCAAGTTCGACGTCCACTACCACCGCGGCGACGAGGTAATCTACCGGGTTGCCGAACAGCTCGTGACAGGTAAACAGGGGCGTCTTATTCCGAACACCCCCGCGGACTACTGCCTGATGTGGAACAATTCCGGCGCCAGCCCCGTCACCATCAATTATGCCTACTCGGTCACGCGCACGCCCCCGTAGAACCGGGTAAACGGATTACGGGGCCAGGGTCATGGCTGCCGCTTCGGGTTTGGTTCGCGCAGCAAACGGCACCGATAACGAAAAATCAACTCAGCGCCGCCGCCGAGCCATGACCAGCCCGGCGGTCAGGAGAATGAACAGCCACGCCCCGGCGCCCCAAGTCACGGCGCTGATTGACATGCCGAGCATTCCATAAGTCAGCGCGAATACCAACCACACGGCGGACACGACACCGATCAACGCCGCATCGAGATTTGCAGCCTCGCGCGCCGACGGCTCATCGACCGGGGCCGCCCGTTTGTAGGCCATGCCCATGGAGACGGCAAAGATCATGAACACGGCCGCGCCGGCGCCCCAGGTCATAGCGCTGGTCTGCAGATCCAACACCCAATAGGTCAGCGCAAAGGCCGTCCACACCGCCGATACGACCCCGATCAGTTTGGCATCCAGATTCCTCAACGCGGCATCGCCTCGGTGGGTAACCAAGCGTGGCTAGCCCGCATATTGCACCAGTATCCGGGAAGCTGGCGCAGGACAGGGACGACTGAACGCCGGACTGGAGCGAAAGCCATAGCCGTAGCTATGGCTTGAGTGAAGTCCAAGTTCAGGCGTACCCGGACCAGCCGGAGCCCGGATAGGACACCGGCCGTAGACAAAACGTGCCCGGGCCAAGTAGGGCGAATTCGATATGTGTAAACAATTTTTCAATCAGTTACCTCAAGGCCGGTAGCCGACTGATGCAATATGCGGGCTAGTGTGCATGGCCGCCACCGGTTGCCGTCAGCGGAACGCTCTGCATGAGCTCGAAGCCGATTATGGTAAACACAGACATCGCGACGATCAGCACCAGCACCGACAAGGGGCCGACCCAGGCCGGGTGATGGCCAAGCTCGGCGGCGCCCAGGTCAACAACCGGCATCGCCGATGGTTCCGGCGCCGGCGCATAGCGACGGCCCAACAACATGCGGACCAGACCGTACAGGTAGGTGGCAAGCCCGACACTCATGATCGCCGCGCCGATACCGACCAGTACCATCATCAACTCCCACCAATCCGGGGCTTCGCCGCCATAGCCGACGTCGAAGACGCGGCGCGGCACGCCGGTGTAGCCGGCGAGCACCCCCGCGCTGCCAAAAATCAACAGGCCCAGGGTGATGACGTAGGGCAATCGATTCAGCAGCTGCGGCCGCCAGATCGGATTACCGGTGATCCCCGGGATGACGTATAACAATAGAGCGATGAAGGTCAGCGTCACTGTGCCCAGCGTCAAAAAGTGAAAGTACCCGGGCACAAAAAAAGTGTCGCTCAACAATGGGGCCAGCTTGCCTTGAATGAGCACGAAGGACAGCGATCCGCCGATTGCCAAGTTCAACACTGCCAACGCGACCGCGGTCATCGCGGGATTGCGCCATGGGAGCAGACGCATCCAACCGAATAAACCGGTCCCGCCGCGGGCTCTGGCGTAGGATTCCAACGAACTGGTGATGATCAAGTACACCAACACCGTCGGCACGGCAATGAACAGCGACAGCAGTGATCCTATCACCTTGACCGGCTCGCTCAGATTGGGGTCCAGAAACATGTGATAAAGAAACGTCGGCGGGACGAAGATCAGATAACTCGCGAACACAATCTTGGAGAACTGCGTGCCGAAGATAGACCGTACCCCGGTCATCACCTCAATCAGTACATACCAGACAATGACGGTCGCCATCAGCGGCAGATAGTGCATGTTGTGGAACAGCACATGCCACTGCATGCCGTAATCGACAATCGGAGGGCCTAGCCCGAAGGCCCACAGCATCGGCGGCAGGAAGACGTTGAACCCGGCCATCGCGCTGACGATCAGCAGGCCGGCCCAGGCCACGGTGGCAAAGGTGACCGTTGACCACGGCTCGACGCTGCCGGCGAACTTCGGCGCCAGGGTTGTCATGATGCTCACCGCGCCGACCAGGAACAGGCCGATGTTCGTGATCACATAGCCCAGATAGAACAGGCCGGGTATGGTGGCGTCGCCCACTACCAGCCTGGGGTTGCCGTCGTATAGCAGCGGCACGTTCATGAACAAGGTCAGCTCGCTCAGTGCGAACCCGGCAACCATACAGGCCAGTGCAAGCCAGGCCAGCGGCCGACCGACCAAGCGCCCGACACCCTTGGTGTAAACGGCGGCGAGCATGAGCACCAGACCGGCCTGAATGAAATACAACCAGTAGAAGAAGATGGTTACCCCGTGCAGGCTCAGCAGCGTGTAACCCAGGCCGGGATGCAGTGTGAAAAATCCGGCACGCCGGAACGCGGTCAGCGCGCCGCACAACAAGCCCAGGCCCAAGCTGAACAGGGCTATGACGATCACCCATTTGAGCAAGCGCCGGTCCCCGGCCGGCAGGCGCCACAGCCCATCAACCAGCGTGTCCTCCCGCATCGCGTCACTCACCGGCGGTCATTCCACAACGATCTTGCCCTTCATGAGGTCGTGCCCCAGCCCGCAATACACCGTGCAATAGATCGGATACTCTCCGGGCTCTTTGAACAGCAGGACCTTTTCCACCATGTGATCCACGGGGGCGCGAATCATGTAAGCCGCCCCCTTGAACTGGATGGAGGCGCCGTGGTCGGTATCCACCGCCATGATCCGGAACCGGTAGGGGACGTTGCGCTCCAGGCGCAACACACTAGGCCAGTAATTGTACTGCCGCGCCGTCATGAATACGTCCACCGGCTCACCGATGTAGGCGCCGAGGATATTGGTGGCCGCACGCTCCGGAAGGGCGGGGCTCACGCTGCCGTCCGCCAGCATGTGGGTGTCGACGAACTCCTTGACCAGTCGCTGAAATTCCTCCACCGGCATGTGGCTGTCCATCGCATCGCGGACGCCCATCTCCATGGCGCCGCCCGGCATTAATGGCTTCTGCGCCCGCAAACTCGTAGGGACGGCGCCGTAGATGGCCCACAAACCGTACAGGGCCACGACCCCGAAACCGCAAAAAGTTATAAAGCCAAGCCGCGTGGTCAGGTGGGGGGGTCGCATCCGCTAGTGTTGGTAATTGGCTCGAGTAGTTTCCGGCCAAGGGTACTCTCATAGACCTTGGGTTTCAAAGCGCCGCCGGTCTGCACGGGGTGCGCCGGTTGTAAACGTTTGCCAGGGCCATCGATCCTGTGCTAGGTATGCAGGGCATCAAAGCCATGAGCACCAATGCGCACCATGTCATGAAATCGTGCTTAGCCTGCACGCTGCCGCTGCTGCTGCTCGCCTGTGATGCAGGCTCAAAGTCCTATTCCGTACTGCCTCCCGCTGAGGAGATCGACTCGCCCGCCCGCGACCACAGTTCAGTACCCAACCTCACCGCCGACAACGCCGGGACACTGCTATTGACCTGGACGGAATCTGGCGACACGCAGGACATTGCCTACTATTCCGCCCTCAAGGATGAACACTGGTCGGACCCGGTGAAAATCGCCACCGGCGAGCATTGGTTCGTCAACTGGGCCGACGTCCCCGGCATCGCCGGCGACGGCCGGGGCAACCTCATTGCCAGCTTTCTGGTGCGCAGCGGTACCCGCACCTATGGCTATAACCTGAATCTCGTTTTTTCGCCGGACTTTGGCGAAACCTGGCGGGGTCCGGTGGTGCCCCACGACGATCGAACACAAACCGAGCATGGGTTCGCCAGCCTGTTGTCGCTCGAACCGGGGCGGTTTTTTGTCGCCTGGCTGGATGGCCGTAACAATACCTGGGGCGCTCGGCAGTCCGGCGGGTCGATGGGCCTACGGGCGGCCTTCGTGGACGCAAACGGCACCATCACCTACGAGAGACCGATCGATCTGCGGGTCTGCGATTGCTGCCAACCCACCGCCGTGACCACCGCACACGGCCCGGCCGTAGTGTACCGCGACCGATCCGGCGACGAGATTCGCGACATCTCGATCGCTTGGTGGGAAAACGGCAACTGGACGGGGCCGTTCCCCGTGGCGCGGGACAACTGGAAGATCGACGGCTGCCCGGTGGATGGACCCAAGGCCGCCGTCCTCGGCGGGACCCTGGCGGTGATCTGGTTCACGGCGTCCGGGGACCAGCCCAAGGTCAACGTTGCATTCTCCCACGACCATGGACAAAGTTTTGCCCAGCCGATCCGAGTCGACGACGGCCATGCGGTGGGCCGGGCGGACATTATGCTGCTCGATCCAGACACCGCCATTGCAAGCTGGCTCGAAGCGGTGAACGACCACGGCGAGATCCGGATTAAAAAGATCGCCGTAGACGGCAGCCGCGGGGCGTCTGTGATCATCAGTGGGATGCCGCTGTCAAGAGCGAGCGGTTTTCCGCAGATGGCGGCGCATGAAGGGGTGGTGTACTTCGCCTGGTCCGAGGGCACGCGCATCCGCACCGCCCGGGTAAGGCCTTAGCGTCAAGGCGGTGAAAAGTACGGCCAACACGTCCGCCTAATGCCGAAGTGCCGCAGTGATCACGGCCTCCAGTTCGTCGTTTTGATAGGCACCCAGCTTTCTGGAAATGATGTCTCCATTGGCATCGACCAGCACCGAGTAAGGCAGTATCGCCATACCGTCCCCGTAGCGTTTCATCACGGCGTTGACGTTTTCTTCGAGGATCAACAGCGGGTAGTTGATCAGGAATTCGTCACGAAACCGATTGACCGCCTCCACGTCGTCGATAGCGACCCCGACGACACGGAAACCCTGGTCCCGATAGCGCTCCAGCGTAGTCATAAACAAGGGGATCTCATCGCGGCACGGTGAACACCAGGTGGCCCAGAAATTGACCAATGTTAGGCCCACATGCCACTCACCGACGGTCTTGGAACGGCCCTGCAGGTCGCGGAATGGTTCGGCCAAGATACCAGTCCTGGCGGTGGTCCGCTCGTCATCGGTCAGTAAGCTGCGTGCAAGGAACCAACCGCCAACCAGGGCCACCACGGCGACGATGACCACGGCACTAATTGATTTCGGGGCCCACATTGCGCTCGATGTCGTCACTCCAGATGGACGGTATTCCACATGCCATAAAACATCCGACTTGCTGAGGATAGGCAGATCGCAGAAAGTTTGTCTCCATGCGCGTGTTGTTTGACTAATTGAGATCTTCCGCGAAGCGCCTCGAACTTATTGAGACTGACGTGGGCTACTGTGGCATTGATACAGTGGGCAAATCAAGTGGGTTGTGCGTAACGAGTCAGGCGCGGAAGAGTTATCGTCGATTAGCGGCACCGGCCGACGCAGGTGTGGAATTCGCAGAGGGTTAACCCGCATATTGCGGCAGGACGGCAGCCTTACCGCCCGATCCCTTCGCCATCATACGGGATCCTTAGTGCAATCTGAACGCGACAAGCCGTAGGAGCGGGGCTTCAAACCCCGCTCCCGGCGGTTGGGAACCTTACCGCCGCTTATTGTGTCGGCTCGGGCTCTTCGGACATTTCCGCCCACGGCGGAAGAAAACGGGTCAGGATGAACAACAGAATCAGCGGGCCGGACAACACGGACAAGGCCGCGGTCAGTCCCTCGCGTCCGCCGGGGTCTTGATACGTGAGCAGGCCGCGCATGGTCTTAGCGATCTCCTGGCCGCCGATCACCACGTTCCATCGCATTAGGAACACGTTCATCAACACCAGCAACGAACAGATTACCGCGCCGACGATGAACGCCTTACCCCGGACTGACCGCATGAACATCAGGCCCAGGACGATGATCGGCACGATGGCGCCGACTCCGAACTGGAATACGAAGTAGCGGTAGAACAGCGGGCCGGTGACGTACTCCATGATCACCTCGATACCCTCCTTGGCTTTGTACACTACGTTGGCGAATTCCAGTCCCTCCAGCAGCAGCGTGAACATCAAAAAACCCCACAACGCCCCCGCCATGCCCCGCACGCAGGCTTCATCGATCGGGGTTTTGCGGATTTTGGAGACCAGTGTGTACAGCACGATGAGCACTGCAATGCCGGAGATGATTGCTGAAAACAGAAAGATCACCGGCATCATGTCCGAGCCCCACCACTCCCGCGATTTGAGCGACCCGAACACAAAACCCACGTAGCCGTGGAGACCGTGGGCGGAGGGGATACCGATGATTGCCAGGGCGAACATCCACTTGTGGTCAAAAGACAGCGCCTTTTCGGAGATGTCGTCCGACCACAGGGTAAGCGCCCGGTAGAAGCTACGGCGTATGCCGGTGGCATTGCGCGCCCGGATCACATTGTCCTCGCGGAACGCAAACCAGGTCTCCAGCATCAGCAGGATGGAGTAAAACGCGGCGAAGTACCCGAAGGCCGCGAAGGCGGAGGTCAGGTGCGGCGTGATCATGGCGTTGAACGCGCGCTGCGGCTGACCCAGGTGCAGCAACAGCGTCATGGGCACGAAGAGCATGAAGCAGAGTGCGGTGAGCAGGGCGAAACGGGCGACCGGCTTGAAACTCTCCATCCCGAACACGTGATACATGCTGGAGACCGAAAACGCCCCGGCCACCAGACCGGTCATGTAGGGATACACGACAATCATCACCGTCCAGGGAATGATCGTCTCGTTGGGATACACATACCCGATGTACGGCGAGGCGTGAAACACAGCGTCCATCACGACACCTCCTTATCGAGACCGACGTAAAAGCAGGTCGGCGCGTTTCCGGTCTCCGGTTTGAGCACCTGCACCCGGTTTTCGCGCAGGAATTTGCTGATATCGCTGGCCTGGTTGTTCAGGTCGCCGAATATGCGGGCGTTGACCGGGCAGACCTCGACACACGCTGGTTTGAGACCCTTGGTAATCCGGTGGTAGCACCAGGTGCACTTTTCGGTGACGTGGGTCCGCGGATCGAAAAAGCGCGCGCCGTACGGGCAGGCCTGCACGCAGTACTGGCAGCCGATGCAATAGCTGTGATCGATCAGCACCGCGCCGTCGTCAGTTTTGAAGGTCGCTCCCGTGGGACACACACTGACGCACGAGGGGTGCCTGCAGTGGTTGCAGATCTTCGGCACGAAGAAGGCCTTGTAGACCTTCTCGTCCCGGTAGCGGTTATCGAAACGGAACTGCTTCTCCGAACCGGAGGCGGCGATGTTTCCCGGATCGGCGTGGCTGTCCACCCGCGGCCGCTCCTCCCCGTCGAGCCACACGTAGCGCTCCACCCAGGTCCGGAAGTGGTGCGCGGAGAGGAACACATCATTTTCGGCCTTGCAGGCCTCGACGCATCGCAGGCAACCGATGCAGCGGTTGGCGTCGATGCCGTAACCCCAGCGGTGTTTGTTCCAGTCATAACCCGGTATCTCCGGCGGCGCCGGTTTGGCAACCGCCGCCCGTCCAGTGCTGCTGTGGCCGAACATCCCAGCCCCGCCGACAAGCGCCGCGCCAACCGAGGCCGCCGCCTTACCCAGGCTGCGCAGGAAGGCACGGCGCCCGGTGTTTCGCGTTTTGCCTTTCCCTGGGCGCCGCTTCACGACCGCACGCCCCCGGTCCGTTCGGCGACTGGTAAGTCACCGGCCCCAGAACACACACACGTTTCCGTTATGGCTAGATCGAGTCGTTGCATGCTAAATCTCACTGTGAAGATGTGGTAAGCGGTTACCGTCATTCGGTCTTGAGCAGGGCGTAGTACTCGGCGAGTTTTTCGATGTCCTCGTCGGACAGCGACTTAGCAATCGGTGACATCATGGGATTGTCACGAACGCCGGACTTGTAATTCTTCAGCTGATCGACAATGTAAGCGATCTCCTTGCCGGCGATTGCCGGGAACGCGCCCATGCCCTGGCCCTGTGCACCGTGGCAGCCGACGCATTTGACGGTCAATAGCACCGGCGCGGTGGACGCGGCCGGTGGCGCCACCGCGTCCGGCGGGGCGGCGGCCGATTTGTCGCCCAACTTCCCGTAGTAGTGCGACAGACGCTCGATCTGTTCATCTGTCAAGCCCTTGGCGATCGGGGTCATCATGGGATCCTGGCGCACCCCGGACTTGTAGTTTTTGAGCTGATCGATGAGGTAATCGGTCTTTTTGCCGGCCAGGTGGGGGAACGCCCCGACGCCCTCTCCCTGGGCGCCGTGACAACCGACGCACTTGGCGGTCAAGCCAGCGATTTGTACGTCCGCTGCGCCCGGCGCCGCTGGTGCCTCGGTGGACGCCCCGCCCATCGCGGCATAGTACTTGGCCAACTCTTCTATATCCCGGTCGGACAGCGCCTTCATGAGCGGGGTCATCATCGGGTTCTGGCGCAGCCCGGATTTGTATTTCTGCATTTCCCGCTTGAGGTAGGCGGCGTCCCTACCGACCAGGGCCGGAAACGCCCCGACGCCTTTGCCGTCGGCGCCGTGACAACCCACGCATTCCACCGCCAAGGCCACGGCCGGCTTGAGCCCACCGATAGACGGGGCGTGCGGGTTGTGACAGGTGATGCATTCCAAGCGGTCCTCGTGGGGGTAGGGATGGTCTTTGACCACGATCTGCGGTTGGGTCGCGGGTCGGCTCGGCATCTTCTCGTGGCACAGCGTACACAGCTTAACGGTGTCCGCGGGGATCGGCAGCTTACCCTTACCCGTGGCTGGGTGGTCGGCGGCCGGTGTGTGACAGATCTCGCATTTCACTACCTTGTGCACACCGGCGTTCCACTGGGTGTGGCGCTCGGTGTGGCAGTTCTGGCAGTATCCCGGTCCGCGGAACTGGGGGTCCCCGACCGCCAGCTCTGCCGGCGCAGCTCCCCGGTAATGTCCATACCGGTAGAACGACTCGTCGGTGAAGAAGATCTTCGCGGCAAGTGCGGTGGTGAGAAACGCGCCCAATAGAATCAAGAGCCGTAAGATGTGTGTTGGCATGCCCGGAACGATTGCGGTCTGTTGGTAAACGCCAGAATATAGACGAGTCCCGTATTCGGAGTATTTGACGATTGTCAATTTAGATATCCGACATATAGGTTATTAGTTACATCTGCAGGAAGCCCGGGTCGTGACAACGCCGCACCGGCGACACCCACGGGCGCTTCAGGTTATGATGGGTGTTGTAATGGGTTTTACGCGTCGCGGGATGAAATTGAGCTAGCGCCGGAGCATCGCTATGAAAAAATTCCACTTCAAGCCGCTTGCCGGATGCGGCGCGCTGCTGGCGCCACCGGCTGCATTGGCTGGACACGCCGCCCTGGCGGCGCCCATCAATCAGCTTCTGGTCCTCGGATTTGTCATGCTCATCGTGGCGGTTGGCGTCGGCGTGTATTTTGCCAGGACCCGCGATCCCAAGCAGGAGCCCCTGACCAAGGTACTCGGCGATGAACGGTCTGACCCACACGCCGTCGCGCCGGACATGTCCGTCAAGGAGTGCGTACAGAAGATGACCAACGAACGGATTGGCGCGGTGCTGGTGGTGGACGGCGAGCGGCTGGTGGGGATCTTTTCAGAACGAGACGCCATAAACCGCGTGCTGGCCACCGGCATAGACCCCACCGCCACCAAGGTGTCAAAGGTCATGACTAGGGACCCGATCACTATCCAACCGAACACCACTGTGGGCGACGCCATGAAGCTCGTCACCGCTAAACGATTCCGCCACCTGCCGGTGATCCAAGACGGCAAAGTCATGGGTATGGTGTCGAGCGGCGATCTGACGCATTGGATCGTCAAAGACCAGATGAAGGAGATCCAGGAACTGGTCGACATGGCGGAGCGAACCTGACCCGCTGTTGTCCCTCTCCCGGTTCCGCTCCAAACTGCCGGTTGCCCCGCGCCGGACCGGGCGTGTTGGCCTTGAATTTACACAGTTTCTTGACCTAACTCACTGATTTTCGGCCTGCCGTTGGTGGCGGCGAGCGCGACGGTTACCTACGCTTGGATTACAACTCAACCGGTTGATTGTCGTTAGCACTGTGGGAGCAGTGTAACGGGGGCAGTGTAAGATGTTTTCCCACCACCACTCGGGCACCGAAAGGTCAGCGCGAGCAGGCCACACTAGGCTTTACCCAGGGCCAGGCGCACCCACACCGGCTAAGAGCTTATCCATCGAGCTGCCCAGCGTCAGCCTGGCCAAACTGATGCTGACGCTATTCAGTGTCTCCATCCTGTTGACCAGCTTGTTGTTGCTGCTGACCTCGGGCTATCTCCGCAATGTGGCCGTCGACGACCTGGCCGACGACCATGCGCGCAAAATCGCCAAACTGGTGTTTCACAACCTGTCCCTGGTCATGAGCCGAGGCGGCGATCACCGGGAGATCGAAGGCGCCATATCGCGTCTCGGCGAAGTGATCAACGAAAAAAACGTCCGCGTCATCCGGGGGACCCCGGTAGTGCGCGAGTTCGGCGGCGTTGCAGGAGCTCCGGCCAACCGGGACGCCGATCCGCTGCTCCGGAACGCCCTGGACAACGGCGTAGAGGGTATAGGCATCGGCCGGCACAGAATCCGCTATTTGTACCCCGTCAAGGTCGAAGACCGGTGCCTGGGATGCCACACGATGGCCAGCGTCGGAGACATCAACGGGGTGATTGAGGTCTTCTATCCGGTCGACAAGCTAAAAATTCCCGTCACACTGACGTTATGGGCCGGGACGGCCTTTACGCTTTTCTTCCTGTCCGTATTGTTGGTGCTGATGTACTCCAGCCTTCGGGTGCTGTTGGTCCGGCCGGTGGTCGCACTGGTCAATCGAGTCAAAGAAATTATTCTGGATTCCGATCTGACCCGGCGTGTGGATCCCAGCGGCAGAGTCATCGAGATCGAAGAGTTGTCGAAATCCTACAATCAGCTGCTCGACTCGATTCAGGAGTACGACTTGCTGATTAATAGCATCAACGACAACGATCCGTTGACGACGCTGTACAATCGGGCCAAGTTTGAAAAGTGCGTCACTGCGGAGGTCCAGAATGCCGGCCTCGTTAACGGCGTCTTCTCCATCATCTTTTTGAATATCGATCGCTTCCACTACATCAACGACACGCGCGGTCACCCGTTTGGAGACAATGTGCTCAAGCAGGTCGCGGCCGGCTTAACGAGCAGCGTGCGCAAAACGGACATCGTCTGCCGTGTCGGCGGCGACGAGTTTGGAATCGTTCTGCCCGAGACCCCGCTGGAGGACGCCATGAACATGGCCTTGGAGTTGTGCCAATCGGTCTACGACATGGACATCAGCTACAATCCAGAGCCGCTGCAGATCTCCGCGAGCCTCGGCGTGGTGGCGTATCCGAACCACGGGGAGACCATCAATCAACTGTGCGTGGCGGGAGACCTGGCCATACACAAGGCCAAGCACGCCGGCAGAAACCGGGTGGCCATGGTGAACTTGACCGAGATCAACAGCGCCGCCGAGGTGTTCGGGCGCGTGATCTGGCTGCGGCGGGCGATTCAGGAAAACCGCGTTGCGGTGTTCACCCAGCCCATCGTCGACGTCGGCACCAACCGCGTGTTCGGCCACGAGGTGCTCGCGCGTATCCGCGACGGTGACCGCCTGCACGACGCCGGGGCCTTCATCTATCAGCTCGAGCAGGAGAGCATCGAGGAGCTGGACCGATTCATGATCGAACATGCCCTGGCGAACAAGCGGGACACCCGCAGCATGCGGGGGATAAAGTTGTTCGTGAACATGTCCGCGGCGACGATCCAGAATCACCTCTTCATGCGCGAACTGCCGGTACTGCTGGAGCGCTATGGCGTGCCTCCCGATGAGTTAGTCATCGAGATCACCGAGCGGGAGGCCTTGCAGCACCTGTCGGCGCTGTCCAGGGTCATACAGGAACTGCGCGACCAGGGCATTCTGTTCGCCCTGGACGACTTCGGCAGCGGGTTCAATTCGTTCATCTACCTGAAGCACTTCCCGGTCGACTTTGTGAAGATCGAGGGAAGTTTTGTTCGTAACGCGGCGAACGACGAGCGCGACCGTCTGCTGGTCAAGCACATCCACCTGGTGACCGAGGCCCTAGGCCTGCAGACCATCGCCGAATGGGTGGAGGACGCCGCCATCCACCAGGTGGTTCGCCAGCTGGGCATCAAGCTCGGTCAGGGATACTACTACGGCGTGCCCGGCGAGTGCGCCACAACCCAGAACATCCGCACCAAGATCGCCTGAATCTCATCCACGGGGAATAGACCCCCGGCGGTCCGGGGCCGCGGATCCGTCCGGCAAACTATGATCCAGAATAATGGGTCGGAGTTTTTCACTTCGACCCCATTATTACCTAATAGTTATTCACTCCCACCCCATTTGCTTCTGTTTACCACCAGCGTCTGTCTACACCTTCCATTGCCCCTTGACACACGTCAAAGATGGACAGCTATGCGGTGTCGGCGCTGCCCTTTACCGCTTGAAGATGGGGAAAATTCAACCACACTGGTAAGTAGAAGGTGTGTCCGAACCAACACGAATAGGTGGGTCAAAATGCGGTTCTTTCGAGCCAGTACGGTCAGTACTCCGATGACCACAAGTCACGTCGTTCACCGGCGCCCGGTAGAATTTTTGTCAGCGGCCACGTTGTCCGCCGTGCTGATCACGGTCTGGTTGGCGCTGTTCCTGTACGGACCCGCCGCCGCGGCCGCAGTCTGCCCGCAAGCCGCGGGACCGGCGCCGCCGATGCCGCAGGTGTCGTTTCTGCGCAGCTACCGCATGTTCTTCAATTCACCGGCACGACTCGCTGTCGGCGCGGGGGGGGCGCTCTACATCACGGACCCGGTCACCGGACGGGTGGTGGTCAGAGACCACGAAGGGCGGGTCATCGATGAACACGGCGGCTTGGGATTCGCGACCAGCGTGGGCGTGGACCCGTCCGGCCGCGTGTACATCGCTGACGCCGCCGCCGGCAACGTGACCGTCTACACGCGCGGCTGGGAGCCGCTGTTCATGCTCGGCCTGGGCGACGGTGAGTTCGCGCTGCCCGGCGACATCGCCTTCGACACGGCAACCGGCAAGGTGTATGTCACCGACACCAACGCCCACCGTGTCAAGGTGTACGGCGCCGACGGTCAATGGCTGTTCAGCTTCGGCGAGGAAGGCTACCGCTATGGCCAGTTCAGGCACCCCAGCGGCATCTTCGTCACCGCCGATGCGGTGCTGGTGGCCGATCAACGCAATCGGCGTGTCCAGCGGTTTGATCTGGACGGCAACTTCTGCGCCGCCCTGGGGCGCCGGTCACTCAACTATCCGCAGGGCATCTGGGTGGACGGCGCCGGGCGGATCCTGGTCGCCGATGCGTACCAGGGGCACGTGGCGGTCCTGGATCACGACGGGAACGAACTGGGCCTGATCGGCAGTTACGGCCATGCGCGGGGAAAACTGCGCACACCGCTGGATCTGGCCATGGATGCCTTCGGACGGCTGTTCGTGAGCTCCGCCAACGGCGCCCGGGTCGACATGTTCGGGGTCGGCGCGTTCAGCGACCCCGAACGGTTCGCCCCGGCCGCAGTGCAGATCGAGCCCCGCCAACTGGACCGGACACACGGCGCCGGCCAGGTCGCGGGCCTGATCGAGATGCCGGGCTACCGGCTCAAAGCCTCGCTCGGCAGCCTGGTGACCGCCAACGGGGTGCCCGCTGAGCCGGACACCTCCGTGGTCGGCGACCACAACGGCAACGGCCAACCCGACCTCAAGGTGTACTTCGACGGCAACGCGCTGCTGGCGACCCTGCCGGCGGCCAACATGGCGTTGGTCACGGTGCGTGGCGCGGTGGACGGCATGCAGTTCGAGGCCACCGACACGGTGCAGATGATCTACACCGCGTACGACGCGGATCGGGACGGAGTGCTGGACGCCAACGACCTGTGCCCGGACAGCGGGCCGGAAGAGACGGTGGACGCCGTGGGCTGCAGCGTCCCGCAGTACTGCGCCTGTGAGGGCCCGACTACAGAGGCGCCCTGGGACAATCACGGGCGGTACGTATCCTGCGTGACCCATAAGGCCGGTGATTTCGCCCGCGCCGGTCTGATTGCGAAGCAGGAACGCAAAGATTACGTCAAGCAGGCGGCCCAGTCCCAGTGCGGCAAACCGAACCGCACGGTGCAGCGGGCGCGTTCGAAAAAACAACGGTGAGTGTGAGTTGATGAAACAGTGGGGGTTTAAAATGTACTCGCCCAGATCAGTATCTGTCGTAAGGCTGCGGGCCTCGCCCGCGGATTGGCTCCTGGCCCATGGGCTGCTTGCCCTGCTGGCCATTGCCGCGTGGGCGGCCGCGGGGCCGGCCTACGCCATCGACCCGCCGCACACCAACGACTGCTTTGCTTGTCACATCCCCCACGACGCACTCGGCAGCGCCATCACCAAGGTCGCCGGCAACTCCAACCTGTGCATCACCTGTCACACCTCCGGCGGACCGGCAACGGCCTATCCGTTTGCCGACGTCGATCAGGCGGTGCCCGGGGTCAGCGGCACTTCGCATCGCTGGGATTCCGGACCTTCCGGACACACCGAGGCCGACCTGGCCAACACCTCGCCCGGCTCCGTGAGCTCCGGCGGCGCCTTCACCGGCCGCTTCGCCAAGACCTATACGATCACCATCAGCACCGGCGGCGACGCCGGCACCGCACGCTTCGACTGGACCGACACCGTCGGGGGCAGCGGCTCGGGCGTACTTACCGGCGCCGATGTGCCGCTCGACGAGGGGATTACCGTGACCTTCACCGACGGGCCCGGCTCGCCGTCCTTCGTGGCCGGCGACTCCTGGGAGGTCTTCGTACGCACCGACCTGCGGCTGCCCACCTCGCTGGCCATGGCGATGCGCATCGAAGACGGCAAGATCATGTGCTCGACCTGCCACGATCAACACAGCCAGGCCAATCAACCCTTCGACTCCGCGGCACCGGCCTATGCCGGCCGCGGTACCGGGGCGGGACGACATTTCCAGCGCCTCAACAACGACACCAACCAGATGTGCATCGA
>CAMYJT010000026.1 GCA_947258785.1 uncultured Gammaproteobacteria bacterium | reverse complement strand
TTCGAGCGCGCCCTCGAGCTCGACTGCGACAACGCCGCCGCCCGCGACAACCTCGCCGCCGCGCGCGAGCGCGGTTCGGGAACGCCCTGATGGGACGCGACGACGACCGCCCCGACTACCTGGACCGCGAGAAGAAGAGCTTCTCCGAGCTCGACCGCCTGCGCCGCGAGGGCCGACAGGGCGGGGAGCGTCGCCCGCGCAGCGAAATGGAATCTGCCGCGGGTTCCTGGAAGATATCCGGAGGGCTCGATGCGCCGTTTGCTCGACCAAGACCTGTCCGGGCTCAGCCCCCGGGATCTGTCAATCATGCGCAACGAGATCTTTGCGCGCCACTCATACGTTTTTAACGATCCGGTCCTCAAGCGCTATTTCCTTCAACAACCGTGGTACACACCGAGACATCGCAATAGCTACTCGTTATTGACCGAGATAGAAAAAGCCAATCTTGCGCGGATTCTGAGTTTCGAAAAACCACCTTAGCACCCGGCCGAATCTATCCTCAACCCGGCCCATGGGGGGATTCATCGGGGCTCGGGCTGGTCTTGTGGTCTCGGCCATCTCAACCGGCACACTCATCAAGGATGTCGGATGATCATTGAGGGTTCGTGTAGCTGGGGCCGTATTGGAGCGGGTGAACCGGGTTTGCAGCTACTACAACCCCGGTACCGGGTTTCTGTGCCCGCCTCTACGACAACGATTAAAAGGTTTGGTGCAGGTAAGCCTGTGGGTAAATCCGTAGCGGCATGTGCATCGGCCATCCACGGGCCGGTGCAGACGCAAACCGATCTCGCCCCGAGCGGCCCGGATTTCCACCGGCGGGGAGAAGTGTGATTTACTTGCCCGACAGACGGTCTAAGTAATTAGAACTCGCTCGGTAGTCGTCAGAACGCAGTTTTTTGCCTGGCGGCATTATGGAGATACGCGATGTTGCAAAAGAAGCATATTTTGTTCGGGTCCACGTTTTTACTTTACCCGGTATTGGCTGCCGGCGCGGTTGACCCTATCGAACGTTTTGTCGGTCAGTACAAGGGACACGTAGTGATTGTTGACAGCAAACACGAGGTTGACCGCGATCTTGGTGTTGATATAACAAAGACAGAAACGGGATTTAACGTACGCTGGCGGGTCAGTGCGCAGAAGATCAAGGGCAGGATCAAAACGAAAGAATATTCGGTTGACTTCGTTCCAACCGGACGTCCGAACGTCTATGCTGCGGCGATGAAGAGAAATGTCTTCGGGACGCGCGAACCTCTCGACCCCATGAAGGGCGATCCCTACGTTTGGTCGCGGATTAGCGCTGATACGCTGACCTTGTTCGCATTACTGATCACGGACGACGGAGGCTATGAGGTACAGGTCTACGACAGGACTCTGGTGCCCGAGGGGTTGGCTCTTAAATATTCCAGAATCCGCGACGGCCAACCTTTACGGACGATTGAAACGACCCTGGTGCGTCAATAGCGATTCTACGCCCAGGGACGGTAAATCGCACGGCGCTGTACGGCAATGTGTGAAGTTGGTGACGTCTCAGTGCGTGGGGTCTTCTGTATCGCGGGTGACGCCCTCCCGCAGGGTGTAATGCGACACGATCTCGTTGAGCGCGGCGTCCGCATCGTACTGCCCGGCGATGCGCAGGATGCTGTCATGGGCAAACGCCCCGCGTGCCAGGTCCTCGAAGGCCTTGTGCCGATCTGCTTCGATCTCCTGACTCGCCGCCTGAAGAATCCGAAAGTCGCTGTCGCCGAAAAACCAGTGCAGCCGCCGTTGCTGGCCGAGCAGCTTGAGGCATTCGTAGTGGCTTTTTACATGTCCGGGGACCAGCAGAATCTCGAACGCGAGCGGGTCCGTCAAAACGGTCATGATCTCGAGGCGTAACAACACAATAGCGGCGTTGGTGTGGGTGATGAGCTCGGTGTCGAGCCGCGCCGGGGTGGGGGAGGTCGCCGTCTTCAGCAGGCGCCGGTCCTGCTTGCACTCCGGACCGGCAACGTGAACGAACAACGCGGTTTCCCACTGATTACCGTCGATCTGCACCGGCACGCACGTTGCGGCGGCGCCGTTGGCGCGCATCGCGTCCTGGATCGATCTGGGAAATTCACGCATCAGGTGTGTCCGTTTCCGGCTCCTCCAAGCACAGCTCAGGACGATAATTTACACTTTACTTCGGGTTTCGCAACTCACTGTCGGCCCGGGTCACACGCGGTATCCGGTGCAGTGTAATCGGTGCAACGTAGCGCGTTCCTTGTCCAGATTGACCGGAATGACGGGATGTAGTGAAGTCGGCGGTACGCCGGGCTGTTCGACCGGCTGTTCTCGTCCGAAAGACTATTTTAAAGGAGGATGCTCATGCCATTTACGCATCAGGTCATAGACAATTTGATCGGAACCATTACGATGACCAACAACAGGAAGCTCAACGCATTGAGTCGGTCTTTGATCGATGAAATCATGCTGGCCCTCGAGCGGTTCCGAAACGAGAAGGCGCGGGTGGTGATTCTCCGGGCTCCCGAGGGATCGAAGGTGTGGTCGGCCGGACACGACATCACAGAGCTGCCTCTGGAGCGGCGCGATCCCCTGGGCTGGGACGATCCGCTGCGTCAACTGGTCCGGGAGATCGAGACCTTTCCCGCACCGGTGATCGCCATGATCGAGGGCGGCGTGTGGGGCGGGGCGTGCGAGGTCGTTTTCGCCTGCGACATTGTCGTGGCGAGTCGAGGATCGACCTTCGCCGTCACCCCCGCCAAGCTGGGCGTGCCCTACAACATCACGGGGGTGCTCAACTTCATGAACGCCGCCAGCCGGTGCATCATCCGGGAGATGACATTCACGGCACAGCCGGTGCCCGCTGCCCGGGCGGAGATGCTGGGAATGATCAATTATGTGGTCGAGTCCGACGAACTCGAGGCCCGCACCCTGCAACTGGCGCAACAGATCACGCGCAACGCGCCGCTCAGTATCTCGGTGATCAAGGAGCAGTTGCGACTCCTGGAGAGCGCTCACACCATCACCCCGCGGATGTTCGAACGCATACAGGGGCTCCGCCGCGCGGTTTACGACAGCCGGGACTACCGTGAAGGACTGACCGCATTTCTGGAAAAGCGGAGGCCAGAGTTTATCGGCGCCTGAGTCGCACCGGACCGGCAGGGCTAGGGTCACGGACGTGGATGCCGGTTGCCAAGCGCGCCGGTTTTCAATTAAGTTGCGCAACGATTCGAACACGGAGGGGTTGGAGTGATCCAGGTCGAGACGACAAATTTGGCAGGCGTTGTGGTCATCACCCCCACGGTGTTCACCGACGAGCGTGGGTATTTCATCGAGACCTTCAACGCCCGTGATATGGAGGCGGCGGGCCTGCCGAACCACTTCGTTCAGGACAACCACTCCTACTCCAAACACGGTGTGCTGCGCGGTTTGCACTACCAATACCCGCAGTGGCAAGGCAAGCTGGTGCGGGTGGTATCCGGTGAGGTGTTCGATGTAGTCGTCGATATCCGCCGGGACTCGCCCAAGTACGGCGCATGGGTCGGTGCGGTCTTGTCCGCGGAGAACAACAAACAGCTCTATGTGCCACCGGGCTTCGCACACGGGTTCTGCGTAACCAGCGATGCGGCCGATGTGCTGTACAAAGTCACGAAACTGTACGTCCCGGAGCAGGACAACTGCCTGATCTGGAACGATCCGGACCTCGGTATCGACTGGCCCGTGGCCGATCCCATCGTCTCGCCGAAGGATGGCCAAGGCAAGCGTCTCGCAGATCTGGTCCTGGCCTGATGGGGGCCGGAACATAATGAAACTGTTGCTGTTCGGGAAGTCCGGGCAGGTCGGGGCCGGATTGTTGCGCCAGCTGCCCGGGCTCGGGGCGCTGACTGCGTTGGACCGGTCGGCTGCCGACCTCTGTTACCCGGAGCAGTTGGAAGCGGCTATCAAGGTCCACCACCCCGACATTGTCGTTAACGCCGCCGCCTACACGGCGGTCGACCGCGCCGAGACCGAACCCGCTCTGGCCACCGCGGTCAACGCGTATGCGCCGGGCGTCATGGCCGACGCGGCCCGTACCATCGGTGCACTGTTCATCCACTATTCCACCGACTACGTGTTCGACGGCAATGCGGATCGGCCCTACTTGGAGGACCACCCGACGGCGCCCGGGAACGTGTATGGCCGCAGCAAGCTCGAGGGCGAACGGGCCGTCACCGCGGCGGCCGGCAGTCACCTCATCTTGCGGACCGGGTGGGTGTACTCGAACCACGGCCGGAATTTCCTAGACACGATGCTGCGGCTGGCGCGGGAGCGCAAGGAGTTGCGTGTGGTTGACGATCAGTTCGGCGGTCCGACCTATGCGGCGCTGATCGCAAAGGCCACCGCCGAGGTGATTCGAACACTGTGGGACGACGGCGCGGCGGGTCACAGCTCAGGTGTTTATCACATGAGCTGCGGCGGGGTCGCCAGCTGGTACGAATTTGCGGCCGCCATCTTCGAGCGCGCCGGTCTGTCAGCGCTTCGTTTGAAACCGGTCCCGACGAGCGACTACCCGACGCCGGCCAAGCGGCCCCGGTACTCGGTGCTGGACAACTCGAAATTGTTGACCCGGTTCGGGGTCCAGCTGCCGAAGTGGCGGGTTGGACTGGACCGATGCCTGGTGGAAGCCGACGTTGTGGACAAGCGCTGATATTCTCGGGGCCGACGGGCCCTTGTGCGGCCGCCTACCCGGGTTTCAGGTGCGCGCGGTGCAGCAGGAGATGGCGTCGCGCATCGAGGAGACTATTACCCACACCGGGGTCTTGATTGCGGAGTGCGGCACCGGCACGGGCAAGACGTTCGCCTACCTGGTTCCGGCCTTGCTTTCCGGGCGCAAGACGCTGATCTCGACCGGTACCAAACACCTGCAGGATCAGTTGTTTCAGCGCGATCTGCCGCTGGTGCGGGAGGCCCTCGAAGTGGGTGTCAACACCGCCGTGCTCAAGGGGCGCGCCAATTACCTGTGCCTGGACCGGCTGGCACGCGCCCAGACGCCGGACATGGCGCCGGGGGAAGCGACACGGCGGCAATTGGAGCGTGTGTCGGCTTGGTCGGTGCGGACCCGGTACGGCGAGGTCGGTGAGTTAACCGACATCCCCGAGGACGCAGCGATCTGGCCGTTGGTGACGTCGACCAACGACAACTGCCTGGGCGGAAAATGCGCAGTCTTTGATCGCTGCCACGTGAACCGGGCCCGTAAGGCGGCATTGAAGGCGGAGGTGTTGGTGGTCAACCACCATTTGTTCTTTGCCGATCTCGCCCTGCGCGAGGACGGCTTCGGTAATCTACTGCCCGGGGTTGAGATCGTAATCTTCGATGAGGCCCACCAGCTGCCGTCGGTGGCCTCGAACTTCCTCGGCAACTCGATTACCGGTGCACAGCTGTCCGAATTGTGCCGGGACACCGTCGCCGAGGAAACACGCGACAAGAGCCGCGTCGCTGGCTTGGGATCCCGGGGACGACGAGTCGAACGCGCCATCGCCGAGTTGCGGCTTAGCCTTGAACCTCCGGTGCGGCGGTTCGAGTGGGACGAACTGGTCGCGCGCGCGAAGGTGCGCGCTGCTTTGTCAGGGGTACTGTCGGCGCTCGACGGTCTGGCTGAGGCCCTCCAGGAGGCCGCTGCAGCCGGCGAAGGCTTGGCGCGTTGCCGGGACCGCTGTGTAGACCTACATGGGCGGTTGTTTGAGTTTGCGGAAGACCCACGGCCCGAAGAGCGCGTGCGGTGGGCGGAGACCACCCCGCGGTCGTTTCGCTTCCACGAGACGCCTTTGCATATTGGCCGTGTCCTGCATGGCTACTTCGGCGATCGGTCCAAGTCCTGGGTGTTTACCTCCGCGACCCTGTCGGTGGCCGGCGATTTCAGTCACTACCAGGGGCAGATCGGCGTGGCCGATGCCGACACCGGGCGGTGGCAGAGCCCATTCGACTTCGCTGCCCAGGCTTTGCTGTACATCCCCGAGCAGCTGCCGGAGCCCCGTGATCCGGCCCACACCCAGGCGGTGGTCCGCTGCGTGGCACCGGTTCTGGAGGCCAGCGGCGGCCGCGCTTTCGTGTTGTTTACCAGCTATCGGGCCATGCACGAGGCCTACGAATTGTTGCGCTCCCGTGAGGACTTCAGCCTGTTGATGCAGGGATCCGCACCGAAAAGCGAGCTGCTGGGGCGGTTTCGCGACGGTTCACGCGCGGTATTGCTGGGCACAGCCAGTTTCTGGGAAGGCGTCGACGTGCGGGGTGATGCCTTGTCGTGCGTCATCATCGACAAGCTCCCCTTCGAAGCGCCGGATGACCCGGTGCTGCGGGCCCGCCTGGGTGCGATAGAACGCGCCGGGGGCAACCCGTTCATGGATCATCAGTTGCCCCACGCAGTTATCGCGCTGCAGCAGGGTTTCGGCAGATTGATCCGGGATGTCAGCGACCGCGGGGTGTTGATGCTGTGCGATCCGCGTGTCCTGACCCGCAACTACGGGCGGTGGTTTCTGGACAGTCTGCCGCCCATGCCGAGGACCCGGGATCTGTCCGCCGTCCGCCGGTTTTATGCGGGTGACCGATGACCATCCGCGTCCTGGCCTTTGATACGGCGACCGCTGCCTGCTCGGCGGCCGTGTGGATCGATGGGGCGGTGTACGAGGACGCCATTGCCGCGCCGAATCGACACGCCGAGGTCCTGTTGCCGATGGTGGAAAGGGTGTTGGCGGAGGCCGGCATCAACCGTGCGCAACTGGACGTTGTCGCGTTCGGGCGCGGCCCCGGCACCTTTACCGGCCTGCGGATTGGTGCCGGCGTGGCCCAGGGCATCGCCTTTGGGTGCGACATTCCGACGGTTCCGGTGTCCTCGCTGCAGGCCCTGGCGCAACGGTACGCGGACCGGTGTGTGCTGGCGGCCATCGACGCCCGTATGGAACAGGTTTACTGGGCTGGCTTCCGACCGGGCCCGCCGCAGGTAATGAGGACGGGTCCGGAACGCTTGTCGGCGCCGGATGCGATTGTCGTCTCTTCGGCCGGAGAGTGGTTCGGCGTCGGCAGCGGATGGGACCGTTACGGCGCGGTGATGCAGGCGGCTATCGACACCCAGGTGCGGCACCTGGCTGGATGCGCCCCCCGTGCGCGCGAAGTCGCCGAGCTGGGCGCCTGGCGGTACCGCGAGGGCCACGCGGTGCCCGCCGAGTTGGCGCAACCGCATTACGTCCGCGACAAAATCGTAAAATAAGTGACTAACAAATAACTTTAGAAGTAATTCAGAACTAGCAGATAACGTTAAAAAGTTGTTCGCCAATCAATTCGCCGTCGAGGTGAAAAGTCACCCGCCACTCGCCGACGAAGCCTTCCATTCCAGCGGACGGATCCACGAATTGAACCAGCGAAGATTCGGTGGAGCGATGCAACTTGAGCCAGACCCAGATCCGCTCCTGATCGTAACGCACGGTGAACGGGTATTTGGTGTGCTCGCGATCCTTGCCGTGCGGGTCACGCCACACGGCCTCGAGGTCGTGGCGCCGCCGGGGCAAGCCGGTGAGGGTTAACACGGCGTAGATTTGCTCGGTGCATCCGAATTCTGTGCTGGCCTCGTCCGACGGCACGCCGTCGTCGGTTTTTGCGGTCAGGTGGATTGAGTAGTCAGGACCGGTCTGTGCAAACCCCGGCGCGGACAACAGAGCGGCCAATAAGGCAGTACAGATGCTCTGCAATGCCCGGCCGTCCGTCAGGCACGCACCAGCGACAAGGTACCCGAATTGGAGGCGCAGGTTCCGCCTTTGCTGGTGTAGAGCCCTTTGATGCTTGTGCTGGTGGCGGTGGCGTCAAACGCGACCGACGCACCGCCGCCGTCGGTAAATGTGATGGTGACGCGGGAGCCGGTGATCGACGAGGTTTCGTCCAGCGTGCCCCCGGACCAACACATGGTCTCGGGGTCGCTTATGGTGATGATTCCGGTTAGCTTGCCGGCGATGTCCTGACTGATGGTCATGGTGATTTTGCCGCTGGGGCTGGTGGGGAGATCGTTGGTCGAAATCATATCGCCAATCCAGCTTCCCGTAAGGAGGGCACCAATGCCACTGCTGGTGCCGCTGCTGCAACTCACGGTGAGCATAAGCGGTAGGATCAAGAGCAATCGTCTCATGAGGAATCCTCGTATTAGTAATATAATTCAGATAGTTATTGTAAAATTCGAATCTTATGTCTTACGTATTATAGATAATTCTGAACGAATTAAAAGAAAATGAATGTCATAGCCGCCGGACGTTACCGGCGTGCCTCCGCATTGCCGTGGGCGGAAGACCGGGGGCACGCCGGTGCCTGGATCTTCGCCACTGTTACCGCCGTGCCCCGGGTCTGCATGATTTCAATCGGGTAACCAGCCAGCCGGACACTGGTGCCGGGTTCCGGGATACTCTCCAGGTATTCCAGAATCAGGCCGTTGATCGTCTTGGGACCATCGATCGGTAATTCCCAATCCATCTTCCGGTTCAGCTCCCGGACATTGGCGGTGCCGCGCACCAGATAGCTTCCATCCTCCTGTTCGCTGACGTCTTCGGCGACTCGCGGGGCGTGATCTGTGAACTCCCCGACGATCTCCTCCAGAATTTCTTCCACGGTGACCAGCCCTTTGATGTCGCCGTATTCATCCACCACCAGTCCGACCCGGTGACGTTCTTTCTGCAGATTGAACAGCTGCTGGGTCAAAGGCGAGCCTTCGGGCACGAAATAGGGGTCGCGCATGAAACGCATCAGGTTGTCCCGGTTGAACTGGCGGGTCTGGCTGAGGTGCAGCACGCGACGCAGATGGATCACGCCGATAACGTTGTCTAGGGAACCTTTATACACCGGCAGCCGGCTGTGGTGGCTGGTCGCGAGTTGACCGACGATGTTGTCCCAGTCGGCATCGATATCAATTGCCTCGATCTCCGCACGCGGTACGATCACATCGTCCACCGTCATGTCCTCAAGCTCGAGGATGCGGAGCAGCATGTTTTGATGCGACTCGGGGATATGTTTCCCCGATTCCCGGACCGCCACCCGGAGTTCCTGGGCGCTAAGTGCGTCGGCCGGCCGATTGCGGCTGGCGATAAATGGTTTCAACAGCCAGCCACCTGCCTGGTTTACGAGCCAGACCAAGGGATGGACGACCCGCTGCAGAGGATACAACACGTAGGCGGCTGGGAACGCGATCCGCTCGGGGTGCAGCGCGGCCAGGGTTTTCGGCGCCACTTCCGCGAATATGAGTACTACCAGGGTGAGAAGAAAGGTCACGATGGCCAGGGAAATACTTGGGTACAGGCGCAGGGCCGTCACCGTGGCAACCGCCGATGCGGTCAGGTTGGCGGCGTTGTTGCCGAGCAGGATGGTGCCGAGCATCCGGTCGGGCCGCTCGAGGAGTTTGCGCGCGTAGCGGGCACCGCGGTGCCCGTCCTCTGCCAGATGCTTGAGGCGATACCGGTTGATTGCCGTCATCGCCGTTTCGGACGCGGAGAAAAACGCGGAAAGTATGATCAAGAAGACAAGCGCGCCAAACAACGCGCCTATCGGAATGTCTTCCAACCGGCCGGTGCCTCGGTCTGTCGAGAACAAGATTCTATACAGACGCCACGCGTCGACGCAATCGCACCGAGTGATGACGGCTTATTGCTGAACGATGAATTCCAGGACGAACCGGGTACCCAGATAGGCCAGTAACAAGACAATAAAACCGCCGATGGTCCAGCGGGCAGCGGCCTGGCCGCGCCAGCCGAACCGCCATCTTCCAGCCAGCAGGATGGCGAAGATCGACCACGCCAGCAGGGATAACACGATGTGGTGATTGAAAACCAGAGGTTTCCCGAACATCTCCGTCGCGAACAGGCCCCCGCTGATCAGCGTCAACGACAGCAACGCGAAGCCGGCGCCAATCAGTTGAAACAGCAGGGTTTCCATGGTCTCAATCGGCGGCAGGGCCTGAAGGAGACGGTCGGGGTGGTGCTGATGCAAGCGATTCTCCTGCATGGTCAACAATACGGCCTGCACCATGGCCAACGCCAAGAAGGCGTAAGCCAGCAGTGACATGGCGAGATGCACACCGAGCAGTGAAGACTCGGTTCCATCGGTATGCGGCGGCCCGGGCCAGATCCCGGAGATCAGCACCGCGACGGCCGCCAACGGGAGCACCAGCACACCCAGGTTTTCAATCGGACGTCCTAGGGAGGTGATCACGAACAGCAGTGCAATCACCCAGGCGATCAGGGAAGCTGCTTCGGTGAATCCGAGAATCACGGTCGGCGTGATCGTCGTAAACAGGGCGATGGCGTGTAGAATAATGGCCAGCGCCGCCAAACCCAAGCTCGTGAAGCGCCGCAAGCTGGTGACCGGCTTCGTGGCCGCGAAGAGATCCTTCGCCAATAAGCCACCGGCGCTCAGATACAATACGGCGGCGGCAATATTGGAAATCGGTGTTAGCATATTTAGATGCGGACCGCTGGCACAGGTCTGATCCCAGCGCGATATCCTAACAGAAAACCTGCTCCCCATAAGCGCGGTAGACATGTTCGAACAACTCAGCGGTCGGCTAAGAGAGACCCTTAAAAAAGTACGTGGCCAGGGCCGTCTTACCGAGGCCAATGTCGCCCAGGCGATGCGTGACGTGCGGATCGCCCTGTTGGAGGCGGACGTGTCGCTGCCGGTTGTGAAGACCTTCGTGGAACGGGTCCGGGCGCGGTCGTTGGGCGCCGAGGTCACCGAGAGCCTGACGCCGGGACAGATGGTGGTCAAGATCGTCCATGATGAGCTGGTGACGATCATGGGTGAGCCCAGTGACTCCATTAATCTTGCCGCCAGACCGCCTGCGGTGGTGTTGATGGCGGGTTTGCAGGGCGCCGGCAAGACCACTACTGCCGCCAAACTCGCCCATTGGCTGAAGAGCCGGGATGCCCGGAAAATTCTGCTCGCCACGACGGACGTGTACCGTCCGGCGGCCATCGAGCAGCTGGCGACCCTGGCGGAAACGGTCGGTGTCGAGTGTTTCCCAGCTGACCCGGAACAGGACCCGGTCTCCATCGCGCGCGGAGCGGTTGAGCACGCACGCCGAACCGGTGTGGAGGTCGTATTGCTCGACAGCGCCGGCCGCCTGCACATCGACGAACAGATGATGGCGGAGATTCGCGCGATTCACGCCGCTGTTGAACCGGTCGAAACCCTGTTCGTGGTGGACAGCATGACCGGACAGGATGCAGTCAACAGTGCCACGGCGTTCAACGACGTCTTACCGCTCACCGGGGTGATCTTGACCAAGACCGATGGCGATGCCCGGGGTGGGGCGGCCCTTTCCATCCGTCAGGTGACCGGCAAACCGATCAAGTTCGTCGGCGCCGGTGAAAAAATCGACGCCCTGGAAGCGTTTTACCCCGATCGGATCGCGTCACGTATGCTCGGAATGGGCGACGTGTTGACCTTGGTTGAACAGGTCCAGGAGAAGGTCGATCGCGTCAAGGCACAAAAGCTAGCGAAAAAAATCAACAAGGGCGGCGGCTGTGATCTCGAAGATCTTCGAGACCAGATCATGCAGATGCAGAACATGGGCGGGGTAAGCAGCCTGATTGAAAAATTGCCCGGCATGTCCGATCTACCCGGACATCTCACCAGTCAGATCGATGACCGGCAGTTTCGCCACACAGTGGCCATCATCAATTCCATGACCCCCCGGGAACGCGCCAACCCGGGCATCATCCGGGGAGCGCGAAAACGGCGCATCGCTGCGGGTTCTGGGACCCAAGTCCAGGAGGTCAACCGTCTGCTCAAACAGTTCACACAGATGCAGAAAATGATGAAAAAAATGCGCAAGGGTGGTATGAACAATCTGCTTAAGGGTATGCGGGGCCGCCTGCCTGGCATGCCGTTCTGAGCGCCTGGCGGCGGCCAAGAGCTGCGAATTTTTAAACGGTAACGGTGTTTTTTGTCCGCCGGGGGCGCTACAATCGCGCACCTTTCCGCAATTGGATTCGACTGATAGCGTCCCGGCCCGCTGGCCGGCGGCAGTTGATGGGTGGCAATACGCATGGTAATTATTCGATTAGCCCGCAAAGGGGCAAACAAAAAGCCGTTTTTCTCGATAGTCGTAGCAGACCAGCGCCGTGCGCCGCAGGGGCGATCGATCGAGCAGTTGGGATTCTTCAATCCGCGCGCGAAGGACAACGAGGAGCGACTGAGAATCGACCAGCAGCGCGTCGACTATTGGGTAAGTCGCGGTGCGCAGCCGTCCAACCGCGTGAAAAGTCTCCTAAAGGCGGCCCGACCGGCGCAATAACCGCCGCGTGGCATGGACCGCACGCGGTTCGTCACGCTGGGTAAGATCGTCGGCGTGTTCGGCGTTGACGGCTGGGTGAAGGTGTACTCCTACACCCGCGAACGCGAAGAGATATTGTCGTTCAACCCGTGGTATGTCGGCCGCGGCGGCGAGTACCGGCAACGGCGGTTACTGGGCGGAAGGCGGCAGGGCGCCGGACTGGTTGCCCGGCTCGAGGGCTGTGTGGACCGTGAGCAGTCGCGGTCGCTGATCGACTCGGACATCGCGGTACCGGTTGAGGTGTTGCCGAAACTGGACGATGGCAAGTATTACTGGGCACAGTTGGCGTCGTTGCAGGTGGTGAATCTACGGGACGAGACGCTGGGCGTGGTGGAGCGTTTGATGGACACCGGGGCCAACGACGTGTTGGTGGTGAAAGGCGAGCGGGAACGCCTGATCCCATACATCCCCCGGGTGATCCGGCAGGTAGATCTTGCCAATCGGCTAATACGGGTCGATTGGGATGCGGATTTCTAGAGGCATGCCCGGGACCGCCGAGATGATCATCCACGTCGTCACCATTTTCCCGGCGATGTTTGATGCGGTTTGCAAATATGGCGTCACCGGACGCGCGGTAGAACAAGGGCGGGTGAAAGTCCGCTTCTGGAATCCTCGTGATTACGCCGAGGACGAGCACCGGACGGTCGACGACCGGCCATATGGCGGTGGACCGGGGATGGTGCTGATGGCACCGCCGCTGGAAGCCGCCGTGACCGCGGCGAGACAAGCGTGCGGGCCAGGGTCGAAGGTGTTGTATTTGACGCCGGAAGGCGGACGTCTAGACGATCGCGCGGTGCGCCGAATTGCCGAGCGGGATGCGATGATATTGCTGGCAGGTCGTTACGAAGGGATCGACGAGCGGATCGTCAAGCGCTGTGTGGACGAAGAGTGGTCGATTGGAGATTATGTCTTGAGCGGGGGAGAGTTGCCGGCCATGGTGCTGATCGACGCCGTCGTCCGGCAGCTGCCGGGCGCGCTGGGGAACGTGGATTCGGTGGACCAGGACTCGTTCGCCCAAGGTTTGCTCGACTGCGGGCATTACACGCGTCCCGAGGTGTTTGCCGGGGAATCAGTACCGAGGGTGTTGCTGAGTGGAAATCACTCAGCCATCAGGCGCTGGCGCCTCAAGCAGGCCCTCGGTCGCACGTGGTTGAAACGGCGGGATTTGATTGAACATGTTGAGCTCAACGACGAGCACAAGAAATTACTGCAGGAGTTTCTGCGTGATCTTGAAGGAGATAAGTTATGACGAGCATCATTCAAGAGCTTGAATCCAGTCAACTCAAGCCCGATGTCCCGGAGTTTGTGCCGGGCGACACGATTGAGGTGCAGGTGCTGGTCAAAGAGGGTGCCCGCGAGCGTCTACAGGCCTTCGAGGGAGTAGTAATCGCCAAGAAGAACCGTGGCTTAAATTCGGCGTTCACGGTTCGCAAGATCTCTTACGGTGAAGGGGTGGAGCGGGTTTTCCAGACGCACAGCCCACTGATCGGCCGGATCAAGGTCAAGCGACGCGGGGACGTACGCCGAGCCAAGCTTTACTACCTCCGTAAGCGCAGCGGCAAGTCCGCCCGCATCAAGGAAAAAATCTGACCGCTACGGGTGTGTTGACCGGATAAACCGTCTCCGCATCGCGGTCACGCTGTGAACGCGAGCAATGCGTCGAATCCTTTACATTCCATTCGTGTGTGCCAGCTGGCTAGCGGCGGCTGTGCTCGCTGCCGACCCGCCGGATGCCGACCTGCAAAGGGTTGAATTCCTGGTCCACAGTGGCGCGCCGGACCTTGCCCTGCGCCTGATGTCGGATCTGCAGCCGGATGTCTCCACACCCCGCGAATGGATGGAATGGGAGCGCGTGCGGTTCGCAATATACCGGGAACAGGCCGACTGGGACGCCCTAGAGCGGCGCTTGACTACGCTACCGCTGGAGTTGCCGACCCATTACCTGCACACGCTGTCGACGCAGGCGATCGAGGCGCTGCTCGGCGCCGGTCGTGGACAGCCGTCACGGCGCTATCTCCGCGAGTTGCTGTGGACGGGGTCCCGCGACTCGAGACAGCTTTCGCACTGGCGGCGCTTGATCATTCGCAGTTATTTATACACCGATCAGCTGCACGACGCGCAAACCGCGATGTCCCGTTATCAACGGGAATTTCTGCCCAGTGATCGTGGCTGGTCGGAACTGTACGGACGGGTGCTGCTGCAGGCCGGACATCCGGAGCGCGCCGCCGCACATCTGGCCACCGTCCAGACCGCTGAAGGCCGGTTTTTACGGATGTTGAGCAGGCTCCGCGCCAGGGCCGACGACCCGGAGGCGGCGCTGCGGCAGGCCAGGTCGCTGCAGCAGGACCTGCCGGCGCAAAGCCCTCTGCATTCCAGCCTCTGGGCGGTCATTGCCGAGGCGGCACTGCTCGCTAATGATCCGCGGACCCACGTCGCGGCCCTGGAACAACTTCACCGGAAGCGGCCGGATTCGTTCATCAAGGGATTATTTTCGTTCGAGGCCGCTCAGCTGTGGCACGCTTACATCCGCTACGGTGAGGAGCTTGGGAACGCCGCAAACCTGTTGGTGGGAGACGACGCCCCTTGGTTGGAGGCGGCGGAGTCCCTGCATCGGCGCGACCCGGTCAAGGCGCGATCGATCTATGCCATGCTCGCCGAGCGGGCGAGTGAAGCCAGCGCGCGGGGTGCGCACCATATTCGATTATTTGCAAGTTTGAAGGCGCACGCACTCACCGACACGGCCGTCGCGTTGTACACCGACAAACAACGCTTCCCACAGTCGGCCGCCGTGCCGGGTGTCATACGTTACGAACTGGTGAATCTGGCGCTGAGCCGACGGGACATCGCGCTGGCCGCGGAAATGGCGTTGGAGCTAGAGGAAAACTTCGCCCCCGGTGACCAGCGCGACTGGATTCTGAAGCGCGCCAGGTTGGCGATCTACAGCGGCCGTTCCGAACTCGGGGCCCGGCTGTTGACTCAACTGCTTGAATCACAGACCGATTTGTCGAAGGAGTTTATCAGCCGGTTCCTGCAACCGGTGTTCGATCTGCAGGCAATCGGGCAGGACAGAGCCGCGTACCGCCTGCTCAACGAGGCCTATCAACGAACCGCGGGTGCCGAACAAAAACGTGAAATTTTGTTCTGGATGGGGGATAGCCTGCGAAGTGCGGGGGAGTACGAACAGGCGGCGGAACTCTATTTCCGTTCGGCGCTGTTCGCAGGAGACGGGCAGGACATGTGGGGGCAGACGGCCCGCTACCGGGCCGCCGAGACCTTGACGGATGCCGGTTTGGTGGAGGACGCCCGGCGAGTGTACCGTTCGTTACTCGAGGTCACCACGAACCCGAAACGCCGGGCCGTTCTCGAACGTGCCCTCGAACAGCTATGGCTGCGGCAGCCTGCGACGACCGATCGGCGTTAACAACGCAATTCCCTGGTAACGATGTCCAGACCCAAACCGAAAGACGATCTGTTGATCGATCGGTTCCTGGACACCTTGTGGCTCGAGTCCGGACTCAGTCAGAATACAATCGCGGCGTATCGCAGCGATCTGCGGCGTTTCGCCGTCTATCTCAATGGTCGGCAGTCGGACTTGCGGCGGGCCGATCGAGCCGGCGTACAGGCCTATCTGGGAGCGCGGTTTCGCGGTGGCGTACAGGCCAGCACGGCGGCACGTCTGCTGTCGGTAATCCGGCGTTTTTACCGATTTATGTTTCGGGAGGGGCTCATCAAGAGGGACCCCAGCACGGCGATTGCGTCACCGCGCCGACCGGCCGGGCTCCCTAAATCGTTGAGCGAGGCGGAGGTCGAGCGCCTGCTCGCGGCGCCCGACGCATCCAGACCGCTGGGGCGCCGCGACACGGCGATGCTGGAGACGCTCTACGCCACCGGTCTACGGGTCAGCGAGCTGGTGACCTTACCGATGGCGTCGCTCAACCTCGCCGCCGGTGTGCTGCGCGTAATGGGCAAGGGCAGCAAGGAGCGGTTGGTTCCGCTCGGTGCAACCGCGATCGACGAGCTGAATCGTTATCTCAACCGGGATCGTGCGACCATCTTGAAAGACCGGGCCAGCGATGCGGTCTTTGTCACCGCGCGCGGGCAGGCGATGACCCGCCAGGCATTCTGGCAAAACGTCAAACGATACGCGCGGGCGGCCGGTATCGAGACGCCGCTGTCGCCGCACACGCTGCGCCACGCCTTTGCAACGCATCTGCTGAATCACGGCGCGGACCTGCGTTCGGTGCAGATGCTGCTCGGCCACAGCGATCTTTCGACGACACAGATTTACACCCAGGTTGCCCGTGAACGCCTGAAACGGCTGCACGCGATGCACCATCCCCGGGGGTAGCCGGCGACTTGAACGGACCGGACTCGAAGTTGGTCACTCCGACCCCGGCTGCTTGGCAGCATGCGGTTTATTAGCCCATAGATTACACTAAGGATCCCGGATGACGGTGTGGGGACCGGCCGGCAAGACCACCTTGGTGCAATATGCGGGCTAGTTGAGCGCTTTGGCCAGCCGGTGGCGAAACTGGGTGACTGCTTCACCTTTACCATCGAGCAAATCGAAGACCTTGATCAATCCCAATCGCCCGGCGTCGTCGCGAAACGAGCGGTCGCGGCTTGCGATCTCCAGGAACTGTTCCATGGCTGGTTCGAATTGATTGCGGACCACATATCGCACGGCCAATGCGTAGCGGGCCTCGAGGTCTTTGGGATTGCGCTGGACCGCCTCGACGAGTCGATCGAGTGGCGCGCTGGTGTTGTCGATCTCCAGGAAATCGATTCGCGAGGCGAGGTTTTTGTAGGCGGCGCTGTTTTTTGTTTCCAACGAAGCGTTGGCCAGGACCTGCCGCGCGCGCTCAAAATGCTTGTTTTCGACGCAAACCTCAGCTAACTTTAGCTTAATGCGGTCGTTCGCAGGGTCCGTGTCGACAGCCTCAGTAAGAATCGCCATCGCGGCTTCGGTGTTTCCGGCACCGATTTCCCGGTCGGCGAGATCGATCGCGGTGTCGGATTTTCGGCGCACATGAGGGTCAAGAAACCGCTTGATCGTGGACTCCGGTTGCGCACCCATGAATTGGTCGACGACGCTTTCGGACTTCACGAGAACGACGGTGGGCAGACTGCGAACACCATACCGTTGGGCGAGCGCCTGTTCGGTGTCGGTGTTCACTTTCGCCAAGACTACGGTCCCGTCGTACTCGTTGACAATTTTTTCGAGGACGGGTGTGAGCATTCGACAGGGTGCGCACCACGCCGCCCAGAAATCCACCAGTACCGGTGCCTGGTGTGACTGGCGAAGAACCCGCTGATCGAACGATCGGCCGTCGACATCGAAGATGTTGGCGTTTTGGTCCATTATTAATGAGATCGATGCAGTCGTGTATTTATGATTAATATGGTGTTCGACACACGTGAGTGCAAGCCCGGAAAATTGATGGCGCTCCCTAGGGGACTCGAACCCCTGTTACCGACGTGAGAGGCCGGCGTCCTAACCACTAGACGAAGGGAGCGGAACAACCGGAACACGGCGCGGTTGAACGTGCGATGCTAACATACGTCCCTTCGCGAATCATACAAACATAATTCGATTTTCTTTTTTCAACAGTGTGGATAGTCAGGATTTCAAACAGGAGTGATTAACAAAGACGTCCCTCGCATAATTCCGTCGTCGGCGCACTCAATTTCAGCGTCGGCGGTCAGTGACAACGCGATCAACATTATTGACCAGCTCAAGCGCGCCGGATACCAGGCGTATCTGGTCGGCGGCTGCGTGCGCGACCTGCTGTTGGCCCGCATACCCAAGGACTTTGACCTTGCCACCGATGCGCGGCCGGAGGAGATAAAGTCGATGTTCCGGGCTTGTCGGCTCATCGGACGCCGCTTCCGTCTCGCCCATGTCCGGATCGGCGGTGAAGTCATTGAGATTGCGACATTCCGTGCGGCCCCACTGCCGGATGATGAACTGGACAGAGAGCAGGTGCACATTACAGACCACGGCCAGGTCCTGCGTGACAATGTCTATGGTACCCATCAAGACGATGTGCTGCGAAGGGACTTCGGTATCAACGCCTTGTATTACGATCCGCAAGAACAAACCGTGATTGATTATGTCGACGGGATGTCGGATTTGCGGGACCGGATGATACGCACCATCGGGGATCCTCTGGAGCGATTTCGGGAGGACCCGGTGCGGATGCTGCGCGCTGTTCGGTTCGCCGCCAAGCTCGATTTTAACATCGCTCCGAACGCGGAGTCGGCGATTACGGAGGCGGCATCGTTACTGCACCACGTGCCGCCGGCGCGAATGTTGGATGAAGTGACGAAGTTGTTTCACAGTGGCTGCGCCTTGAAGACATATAAAATGTTGAGGTCGCACAGTCTGTTCCGGTATCTGTTTCCGTTCACCGAACAATGCATCGATGACATGTCGCCGAATCTGCCCGCTATGGCCCTGGCCAACACGGATGCGCGTATTCAGTCGGGCAAGCCAGTTATTCCGGCGTTTCTCTTCGCCTGTCTATTGTGGGACCCGGTACGGGCCGATAAGGACAAGTTACAGGATACCGGTATGGATCCGCGCCGGGCGTGGTCCATTGCCACAACCGACGCTATACGCGATCAGGCCCAGCATGTCGCCATCCCGAAACGGCTGGCTATTGTCGTCAAAGAAATCTGGGCGCTGCAGTCCCGGTTGGAACGCCGCACGCCGCGGAGCATCAACATGACCCTGCAACACAGGCGGTTTCGAGCGGCGTACGATTTCCTGTTTTTGCGCACCAAGGCGAACGAAATAGATCCGAAAATAGTAGATTGGTGGACGCGTATTCAGGAGGCGGATCAGCGGGAGCGGGAGGCCATGATTCGTGCTTTGAAATCGACCCGGCGAGGGCGTGGACGTAAGCGCAAGCGCAGGGCGGCGTGAAGCCGGATGCGCGGTCTGATGCCGTGGTTGCGTACATTGGGCTGGGTAGCAATCTCGACGATCCCCGACGACAGGTTCTGACCGCAATGGAGGAACTGGATTCAGTGCCATCTTGTCGCGTGACCGGCAAGTCCTCGATGTATTATTCGGCCCCGTGGGGAGACGCCGCACCGCCGGACTTCATCAACGCCGTTTGTCGCCTGCAGACGCGGTTGAAAGCCGGCGAACTGTTGGACCGCCTGCTCGCCATTGAGGCAAGGCACCGGCGGGAACGTGTACCGCTACGGCGTTATGCGCCGCGAACTCTCGACCTCGATCTGTTATTGTATGGCGATGCGCAAATCAACCGGGCCAACCTGATCGTCCCCCATCCCGAGATGCATCGACGCAGGTTTGTGCTCCTGCCGTTGAGTGAGATCGCACCGGACGCGCGGATACCGGGCAAAGGCCCGGTACGCGACCTATTACTGCGCGGCGAGGCCGCCCGGCAGATCGTCGAACGGTTGCCGGCCGCGCACTGACTTATGGCGCAGTATTTCCAGATCCACCCCAAAAACCCGCAGAGTCGTTTGATCAAGCAGACAGTGGAACTCATCCGCCGTGGCGGGGTCATCGTCTATCCCACGGACTCCAGTTACGCCATCGGTTGCCATATCGGCGACAAGACGGCCATGGATCGTATACGCAGGATTCGGCGACTGGACGACAAGCACAACTTTACCCTGGTGACCCGGGATCTTTCCGAGATCAGCGTCTATGCCAAGATCGATAACGAAAAGTACCGGATGATCAAGGCTCACACGCCTGGGCCGTACACCTTCATTGTTCCCGCCACCCGGCAGGTTCCCAGACGTCTGCAGAATCCAAGGCGCAGGACCATCGGTCTGCGCATTCCCGACTCCGTGATAGTCGGCGCCATGTTGGCCGAACTCAGCGAGCCGATCATGAGTTCAACGCTGATTCTGCCCGGACACATGTTGCCGATGGATGATCCGCAGCAGATTCGCAATGCGCTGGAGCACGAGGTGGATGTCGTTGTAGACGGAGGTCACTGCGGAGTCGAGCCCACCACGGTGATCGAATGGATTGGGGAGATGCCGGTGGTCGTGCGCTATGGAAAGGGAGACGTGTCACCGTTCGAAGCGCCGGATTCGCTGTCGAAGCGTTGGGCCTGATATACTCCTTGGGCAACATGCAGGAACCTAATCCAGAACTAACAAATCCGGCTGCCTGCTTCGGTTTGCGCACCGAGTTCGTCCCCATCGATTTTTGGATCGTCGCCGCCAGGCATGATCAACCGTAGCGGTCAACCGGAACGTGTGGTATCCGGCATGCGGCCGACGGGCCGTGTGCATCTCGGTCACTATCACGGTGTGCTGAAGAGTTGGATTGATTTGCAGCACAAATACGATTGCTTTTTTTTTATCGCCGACTGGCACGCTCTGACCACCCACTACGAGGACGACCTCAGCATGATCGGTCGGTATGCACGGGAAATGGTGATTGACTGGCTGGCTGCCGGCGTGGATCCGGGCCGCGTCACCATGTTCATTCAATCCCGTGTTCCGGAGCACGCCGAACTCGACGTATTGCTCTCCATGATCACCCCGCTGAGCTGGTTGGAGCGCGTCCCCAGCTACAAAGACCAGCAGGAGAAATTGAAGGAACGTGAACTCGCCACACATGGATTTCTAGGCTATCCGGTTCTGCAAAGCGCCGACATACTGATTTACTGCGCCAACCATGTTCCAGTGGGTGAGGATCAGGTTCCCCATGTGGAACTCACGCGGGAAGTGGCGCGGCGCTTCAACTACCTGTTCGGACGCGACCCCGGATACGCGGACAAGGCCGAGGAGGCGATCAAGAAACTCGGGAAAAAGGGCGCGCGACTGTATCGGAATTTGCGGGCGGCCTATCTGGAACAAGGGGATCAGGAGGCGCTGGCAAAGGCCCGTGCGCTGCTGGAGGAGAACCAGAACGTGGCCATCGTCGAAAAGGAGCGGTTATACGGATACCTGGAGGGGCGGGGACGAATAATACTCGAGGAGCCGGCTGCATTGTTGACGGCCGCGTCCAAACTGCCCGGGCTGGATGGCGAAAAAATGTCCAAGTCGTACGACAATATTATTGCCCTCAGGGACGACCCGCACCGGGTGGAGAAGGGTTTGCGGGCGATGCCGACAGATCCAGCGCGCAAGCGCCGCCACGATCCCGGCGATCCGCAGAAATGCCCGGTGTGGGATCTGCACCAGGTGTATTCGGATCACGAGGTCAAGGAATGGGTGCAGGACGGGTGTCGATCGGCGGCGATCGGTTGCCTCGACTGCAAACAGCCGTTAATTGATGCGGTGCTTGCGGAACAGCAACTCATGCACACACGGGCGGCGCCCTACGCGGATGATCCGACGCTGGTGCGCAATATAATTGCCGACGGCTGCGAACGTGCCCGCACCGTCGCGACCCAGACACTCGATGAGGTACGGCGAAGCATGGGCTTGGAGTATTACTGATGGATCCCGTCGACTTTCCGACTGAACCGCCCTACCCGGCGGAGCTGCGTGCTGTGATTCGCGGGGAGGTTTTGGACGAGTGGCCGCAGGATCTATATATTCCACCGGATGCACTGGAGGTGATACTCGAAAGCTTTGAAGGTCCTCTCGATCTGTTGCTGTATCTGATTCGTAAGAACAATCTGGATATTTTGGACATCCCGGTGGCAGAGATCACCCGGCAGTACATGGAGTACATCGAATTAATGCGCGAGGCGAAGTTGGATCTGGCTGCGGAATACCTGGTGATGGCGGCAACCCTGGCGGAAATCAAGTCGCGCATGCTGTTGCCCAAACCGGTGGGCGAGGAAGACGAAGAAGACCCCCGCGCTGCACTGGTCCGCCGCCTGCAGGAATACGAACGTTTCCGTGATGCGGCGCATCAGCTGGATGACCGTCCTCGCGTGGAACGCGATCTGTTTGTCGCCAGGGTTCAGTTCGAGGAACCCCGACCACCGCGACTGTTGCCAAAAGTCGACCTGGAAGATGTGGTCGCTGCGTTTTTCCAAGTCGTCGAACGCGCCGAAAATTTACGCCATCTCCAGGTAACCCGCGAAGCACTGTCGGTGCGGGAGCGGATGAGCCGTATCCTACACCACCTAAGGGAGCACGGCTCCTGCAGGTTCCAAGAGCTGTTCGCTTCGCATGAAGGCCGCATGGGATTGGTGGTCACGTTTATTGCAATTCTTGAGTTGGCTCGCGACAACGTGATCACGGTAGTACAGAACGAATCCTTTTCTCCGATTCACATCAAGTCTGCTGCCTAATCAACCAGGCCATATCGATGTCCGACACCGATCATGAGTTGAAAAATATTGTTGAGGCCGCGCTGCTGATTGCATACGAGCCGCTTTCGATTAAGAAATTGAAAAATTTATTTCCGGCCGATGCACGCCCGGCGACGGAACAAGTTGACAAGGCATTGCAGAGCGTAGCGGAGGACTGGGACGGACGGGCACTCGAGCTGCGAAAGATCGGCAACGGTTACCGGCTGCAATCGCGTGGAAAATACGCACCATGGCTGCGCAAATTAAACGAGAACCGCCCGCCCCGGTACTCCCGCGCGATGCTGGAGACTTTGGCGATTATTGCCTATCGCCAGCCGGTGACCCGCGGTGATATCGAAGAGATTCGTGGCGTGTCGGTCAGCACTGACATTATGCGCAATCTGCTGGATCGCGGTTGGATCAATGACATAGGTCACCGCGAAGTCCCGGGGCATCCCACGCTGTTTGGCACCACGCGGGGATTCCTCGAGTACTTCAATCTGACCAAGCTCAGCGATCTGCCGCCGTTGCGGGCGAAACGGGAACCCGCTGACATTGCACGCGATCTGGAACTTCGGTTGCCCGGGGCGGGGGAAGAGGAGCGCAACGCGGCGGCCGAAGGCGACGAGTCGGAGTTCGACCGGGCTGCCGATGAACACGTCGGTGCGGAAATCATCCACCTCGACACCGGTTCGAAAGCCACCGACACCGCGCCCGACGTGGACGGTGAGCGAGAAACTCCATAAGGTCCTGGCAAGCGCGGGACTGGCGTCTAGACGGCAGATCGAACGCTGGATAGGTCAGGGGCGGGTGACGGTTGATGGCCGTCGAGCGGAAATCGGTATGTATTTTGTGCCCGGGAGCCGAGTCGCCGTGGACGGCAAACCCGTGGATGTTGCGCGTCGCTGC
>CAMYJT010000025.1 GCA_947258785.1 uncultured Gammaproteobacteria bacterium | reverse complement strand
TAGCGATTACTGGCGGAGTAATTTCGACATCAGCCTTGGCATACTGGTGGGCTTGATAGTACTGCCGCTTTACGTCCTCAAACTGGTCAAGCAACTCAATTACGCGCTGGAACGGGCGCAACAAGCGAGTGAGGCCAAAAGCACATTTCTCGCCAACATGAGTCACGAAATCCGTACCCCGATCAATGGGATACTGGGTTTCTTGGGTCTCATGCAGCGCACCGAATTGTCGCCAAAACAGGCGGAATACCTGGCGCCAGTCGATCGCTCCGCCCGTAATCTGCTGAAGATTGTGGACGACGTCCTCGACTTGTCTCGAGTCGAGGCGGGAAGACTTACCCTTGACCGGGAGCGCATCGAACTGGCCAGCGTCATCACCGCGACCGTTATGTTGTTACGGCCAACGGCTGATCAGCGGGAGATCAAAGTGAATCTCGAGCTTGACCCGGCGCTCCCCCCGGCCGTCTGGGGAGACGGCACCCGTCTCAGCGAGATCGTTGCCAATTTAGTCAATAACGCCATTAAGTTCACCCGGCACGGCACTGTGACGATTCGCGCCGGCCCGATCTCACAAACAACGACCGACGCAACCGTGGAGATCGTTGTGTTGGATACCGGTATCGGGATTCCGTCAGACAAGCTGCAACAGATCTTCGAACCGTTTGAGCAGGCCGATAGTGGCCGCGACCGGCGTTATGGAGGCACTGGCCTCGGATTGAGCATCACCTCGAACTTGGTCCGGGCGATGCACGGGACAATCGGCATCGAGAGCGAACCGGACAGCTACACGAAGGTGACAGTCGTGCTCCCATTTGTAATCTGTATGGATAACAGCACAAGTGGCGTTCCGGTGACCGAAACTGCGAAGGAAGAATTCGTTGGATTCGAAGGAACGGGGCTCAATGTCCTGGTGGTGGATGACAACGACATCAATCGCGATTTCTTGACCGCACTCATGGAGCTTTATGGAGTCACGTGTGAATCGGCAGGATCCGGTGCTGAGGCACTTCAGCTGTGCCGGGCACGGTGCTTCGACATTGTGTTAATGGATCTGCACATGGCAGGTATGGATGGGGTGGCCACAACCCAGCGGCTGCGTGAACTTGAATCGCAATCCATCCACCGCACCGTGGTGGTCGCGGTATCCGCCGACGTCATCGGTCAATCGGAGCCACGTATCAAGGACATGGGCTTCGATGCCTATTTGGCGAAACCTGTGCGAGAACAGACGCTGCTGGAAATCCTTTGCAGACGGTATCCTGACCGGTACCGGGAACGAAAATGCGATGCCGGGACTCCGCCACCCGGAACTGAGGCCATTCTAGACCACGAGGCGGGAATACGTTACGCATCCGGAGACAGACATTTGTGGCGAACCAGCGTGGAAAATTTCCTCGCGCGTCTGCCGGAGCAATTGCGGCAACTGCGCGACGCAGTGGCCAGCCGCGAGCACCAGCGTGCCGGACAGGTCGCCCACGTGATCGCCGGGTCGGCAGGCTATGTGGCGGCGTCCTCAGTCTCGCGCGCCGCTGTGGATCTGGAGGATTCGTGCCGGCTCGGCGACGGGCCTCGGTCTGCCAACGGTCTGCGCAAGCTAGAGGCCGAGGTGGAGAAATTGATCACCGCCGCGGGTGAGTCCCTATTGCCCGGATAGGCCCGTTGAATTCGCACAACCACGACTGCACCTCGCGACCTGCAGACCTCGTTAGTTACTGCAGCAAGGCGAAGAATAGCGCCATCCCTGCCGGGCCATGCATCACAACCCGGCACCGGCCATGCGGTTAACTTGGTCAATCCTCCCAACCCAAGGCCCTCACATTCACCCAATTGGGTGAAGAATTCCGAACCCGATCCTGCTAGCTTAAGTTTTCCGTACGAAGCGTTTGGAGATCCGCTTGAGGATGGACCGAGCAACCCGATCATTTCTGCAATTCGTCGGCAGCTGCACAGTTCCCGCGCGGATGGCCCGGATACCGACGGCATCTACACCGGGATCCATTACACCGCATCCCGAGTCGGACACTATGCTTTGCCGTTTTTCATCGACTCTGCCCGCGTCCTTCGGTGCGCGCTCATGGGAATGGATTGAGGCATCATGACAGCAGCCGATATCGTCATGAGTACGGCAGATCCCGCATTTGCAGTCAGCGATGGGCAACGGATCGTTACGTGGAATCCCGCAATGACGGAGCTATTGGGCCACGACACATCAAACGTTGTCGGTGAACCATGTTATCAGGTCCTGTGTGGGACGGACGTGTTCGGCAATCGTTTCTGCAATCCCTGTTGTCCGGTCATCAACATGGCCCGGATTCAAGCAGCCATCCGGCGCTTCGAGATGCATGTGAGTCACGTCAACCGTCGCCCCATGTGTACCGAGGTGGCCATACTGAGCGTCGGACCCTGGAATCTGGCCGGCGCTACCATCGTCCATATCCTCCGCCCCGTCGGGCGGAACTCCGATTCACACAATGGTACGGAGCCGGCGGGCGGCCGCGCACCATTCCGGTCCAGTGGGGACGGGGACGGCGACGGTGCAGATGTGCTCACCTCGCGGGAACGGCAGCTGTTGGCCCTGTTTGCGCAAGGCTGCGGCAGCCGGACAATCGCCGAGCGGCTGGACCTGAGCGTGCTGACTGTGCGCAACCACGGTCAGAATATTCTGCGCAAACTCAAGGTTCACAATCGCGTTGAGGCCGTCGCTCTGGCCCAGCGGGCACGGCTCATCTGAGCAGATCGGCGTCATTGTGCGGCCAACCTGGCCGCCCGGGTTTCAACCGGCGATTAGACGGAGACAGGCCTCGTATACACGTACGTAGTCGTCCACATGGCGGCGAAAGATCCGAAATTCTTCAAAATAACAATAAGTTGAGAAGGGAACGATTGGTTCGGCAGGGCTTGAAGCAGCAGTTCAAGGGAACGGCCCGGGGACTCGTCCACCACAAAGATCAGCTCGATACCATCGCCTATCTCTGCCACGAGTTCATTCAGTCCGGTGAGCAGCTCCGGAATGTTCGGCTCGTTCTGGTAGTAGACCGGAATGATCAATGACTTGACAATCCGGGTGTCTTGTTTGCTTGTACAGCAAGACCCGCGGCGGCGCCACCCCATTGTAGAGTGAGCCGTGGCAGCCCGGTTGATTGTTTCTAATACGCCCGCAGACAATTGAAACGGACGACCAGGTTCATCGTGGGAGTTAAAATCAATTCCGCTAGGTAATACGCCCTTGTATCGACTTGCCGCCCCGAGCCGCGCACAATGACACCGGATGATGTCCATGCTCCGCGTTGCCGGTAAGCGGAGTGGTCGCCCCGGCACCGCGGTATAATAATCGGTTTGCATCGACCGTCACCGCCAACGAGGTGTCCTACGTCACCACCTGCCACGGGAAGTGGAGTTTTCTCGCCATGCGATCCGAGATCGAGCGCTGGAATGAAAAGTACGAATCTAAGGCGTTAAGTCAAACGCTGAATCCAGATCCGCTGCTGATACAGCACCAAGTCCTGTTGACCGGCGGCGGCCGCGCCTTGGACATCGCCAGCGGTACCGGGGACAATGCTTTGTTCCTCGCCCAGCGCGGCTACGACAGTTATGCGGTGGACGGCAGCGTAGTCGGTCTGCAGCACTGCCGGCACAAGGCGCGGATTCGTCAACTCCGCGTGCAATGCTTTGTTGCGGATCTGGACCGGTACTCGTTTCCCGAGTCGGTGTTCAGTGTGGTGGTGCTGCTGCGATACCTGAACCGCGCACTGATGCCCGTTGTCCGCGCCGCCGTGAGGCCCGGCGGGCTGCTGTTTTTCAAAACCTTCAATCGGAACTTCCTGCTTTCAAAGCCCTCCTTCCCGAGCGAATATGTCCTGGACCACGGTGAACTCAGTGCTTGGTTCAAGGGCTGGCCCTGTCTGGACACCAACGACTCCCCCGGCAACCCCGACACATCTACGCATTGGGTAGGCCACCGGCCGGATAATTGAGAACGCGCATCTCTACGTTGAGATCGTTGGAGCACGTGACATGAAACTCTACTACTTCCCGCTGTCCACTTACGCACAGAAAGTATTGATCGCCCTGTACGAAAAAAATATAGAGTTTGCCTCCGAACTGGTCGATCTCCGTGACGATCAGCAACGCGCGGAATACCGTAAGCTGTATCCGCTCGGCAAGGTCCCGTTGTTGGTCCTGAACGACGGCCATATGATCCCCGAATCCACCATCATCATCGAATACCTCGACAACTTGGACCCGGACGTGCGACGGTTGATTCCGGAGGATGCAGTCCGCGGCCGGCAAACCCGGTTTCACGACCGCATGTACGACCTGTACTTAAACGAGTCGGTAGCAAACCTGATCTTCGAGGGCTGGAAGCCGGAAGCCAAACGCAATCAAAAATTAATCGATAACGCCAACTTCCGGATCGGCGTCATGTACGATTACATGTCGAAACAGCTGGCGGACCGAACCTGGACGATGGGTGATCAGTTTACCTTGGCCGACTGCGCCGCCGCGCCACCATTGTTCTATGCGAACGACGTTGCGCCGTTCGATGCGCACCCGAATATCGGCACCTACTGGCAACGGCTCAGCATGAGACCGTCAGTGCAGAAGGTCCTGAAGGAGATCAAGCCCTACCTGAACGATATACGGTAGTCCGCAGCTACGAGCACAGCACGTCAACCGCCGGTGACCGGCGGAAAAAATGCGACCTCGTCGCCGTCCTGCACCCGCGCATCCGGCTTGACGTAATCCATGTTGACCGCCATCAGGACGCTGCCGGGCAACTCGCCACCCCGGCTGACCGTCACCCAGACATCGGTCACGGTTTGCCCGTCACCAACCACTATGTCCTTGTCGGCGAAACCGAATTTCTCACGCAGGCCAGCAAACAATTTCACTTTCACCCTCATGGTTGCAGTGTACCGTTTTTGCCGGCAAATTGGCATCGCGTCGCGGGGCGGGTTTTGTTAGTTTATGCGCTGGATCACGCGGGCTGGGGTCCGGCATATCGGTTGGCGGCGATGAGCGATTATCGAGACGAAGTGACGGGAGTCATCCTCGCTGGAGGCCGGGCCAAGCGCATGAGCGGCGAAGACAAGGGACTCATCGAGCTGTGTGGCCGGCCTATGGTCGAACATGTGCTGGAATTGCTGCGCCCACAGGTACACCGGACGGTCATCAGCGCCAACCGGAATCTGGCCGCTTATCGGGCGTATGGGTGCGAGGTCGTCACCGACGTCGCCGGCCACTACGCCGGCCCGCTGGCCGGAATGGTCAGCGGTATGCAGACCGCAAGCACCCCCTACGTCGTCAGCGTGCCCTGCGATTCACCGCTGATCGCCGATGACCTGGTATCCCGGTTGCACAGGACGCTTCGCAAACACGGCGCGGAGGCCAGTGTGGCCCATGATGGCGAGCGCGTCCATCCGGTGTTTTTACTCCTGAAACGGGACCTCGTGGACAGCATGCTCGGGTTTCTGGCAGCCGGTGAACGCAAGATCGACCTGTGGTTCGAGCACCACCATGTCGTTGAGACTGATTTCTCCGATCGACCCACGGCGTTCATGAATGTCAATCGACCGGAAGACCTGGACATTCTGATGCAGATACTAGCGCAACGTTCGCGTTAACTCGCGGTGATGCTCGGCACCGGTATCCGTTACTGCACTCCGTGGAATTGTGACAATCCGTAACTAGAAAATAAATCGTCTCCTGCTAGAATAACCGAGCGACGCATCCACTGTATTCGAGGGGAGCGCCCATGGCGCGTAAAAACAAGCTCGATCGACGCCGGTTCGTCAAATTGTGTGCCTCGGCACTCGCGGTTGCGAGCACCAGCCCATCAACGCTCGCCAAACCAACCGGGACCTTGACCCGCTACCAGCGGGTACGGCTCGTCGACCAGGAACGTCGACCGATTCGACCCGAGCTGCTCGACGTAGGCGAAAACTACGTCTTTCACTATCCCTACGTCGCGACCCCTTGTTTTCTGCTGGACCTGGGCAAACCGGCCGTGACCAAGACGGTGCTGACTACCGAGGACAATGAGGAGTATCTCTGGCGAGGCGGCGTGGGCCCGAACCGCTCCATTGTTGCCTTCTCCGCCATATGTGCCCACAAGATGAGCCATCCATCCCAAGATATAAGCTTCATCAACTACCGGCATCAAGAGGTTTCGTTCAAAGACCTGCGCGAACAGCCGTCCCAGCGCGCGCGGGTCATATTCTGCTGTTCCGAGCGCAGTGTCTACGACCCGACCCGGGGCGCCAAGGTCCTGGGGGGACCGGCCAAACAACCGCTGGCCACCATTGTGTTGGAGCATAACCCCGAAGACGGCCACCTCTATGCGACGGGCACCTATGGCGGTGAAATGTTCAACCGGTATTTCGAAAAATTTGCACACCGGCTGACCATCGAATTCGAGTCGGATGACATCCACCGCCGCGTCAGCGGCTCCGCCGTGGTCCAGAATCTCACTGATTTCTGCCGGCAGCAGGTGCTGTGTTGACCGTCAACCCGCGTATTGCATCAAGGCAGCGGTAAGGGGCTTGAAAACCGGATCGGAGTTATTCGCTCCGGCGCCATTGCTGCATCAGCTGACCATCTAAATCGAGACGGACAAATTCCACCGCCGCGTCAGCGGCTCCGCCGTGGTCCAGAAACTCATCGGTTCCGATCGGCAGCAGGTGCTGCGATGCCCGTCAGCGAGCACGTCGGGCGGGACGCTCCCGCAGCAACACAACGATCTTGGAGTGGCCGGCCAAGCGGGCGATTTCGACAGCGTCCCGGCCCTGCGAGTCAGTCAACGCCGGGTCTGCGCCGTGGTCCAGCAGCAACTCGGCGATCTCCACGAATCCCTTGGCCGACGCCCGGTGCAGCGCGCTGGCGCCGAACTCGTTGCGGGCATCTAGGACCACCCCGGCCTGCTTGAGCAACGCCGAAACAACGGCCATCTTGCGTTGCTCGACTGCGCGCATTAATGGCGTCCAACCATATATATCGGTGACATTGACGTCCGAACCACGCCCCAATAGGAAGCCGACAATGTCGGCATGCCCCTTCGCCGCAGCGACGGTCAGCGCCGACCACCCGGTCATCGACGCCGCATCGAGCTTTGCGCCGCGTTTGAGCAGATAACGCACCGCTTCGAGGTCACCGCCGAGCGCAGCGTACATCAAGGCCGTACCGCCGTTGTGATTGACAGCGTTGATATCGGCACCACCCCGCAGCAAGGCCTCCATCAATGAACGGTGACCCAGCTTGGCGGCGGACATCAAAGCGGTCTTGCCGTTTTCGGTCGCTACATTGACGTCCGCGCCCCGATCCAGCAACACCTCTACGGTAGACAGGTCATCGGCCTGAATGGCAGTGGCCCAGTTGTCGGCAGCGGCCCACGCGACGCCCGCCAACAGCAAGCCAGCCATCACTACTAGGGCGTTATTTAAACACTCCCGCACATGACTGCGGGCCCAAAAACGCCTGCCTTTGGCCATCATGAGGATCGCCCGCCGTGCTCAGTCGAGCGGACCCGGCGAGCAGCACGTGCACCGCCGTGGCACACCGCGCTGGCCGGGCGTTCCGCCCACGTCAACCGGGCTGCTTCGCAGTTGCCGGAATATCCGCCGCTTCGCTGGGCTCGGATTCCGGAACGGCCTGATCCTTAATCTCTTCGTACCACAGTATGTGGTGCTGTTTTGCCCAGTTGGAGTCTACATTGCCGGTCGTCATCGCCCGGAAGACGCCTTCCATGCCAAGTGTGGACAGATAGATGTGGACGAAAAAGAACGCCGTCACCACCACCGCTGCTATGGTGTGAACCATATGGGACGTCTGCATCACCTCGCGACCCTGCTCGAAGTTCGGAAAATCGAGAATCAAACCCGTAACGCACAACACGACGCCGCCCAGCACCGCGGTCCAGTACCAGAGCTTCTGACCGGCGTTCAGCTTGCCCGAAAGGGGATGACTGCCACCCAGGTAGCCGCCACCTTTAACGATCCACATCGCATCCACTTTGAATTTTATCAACGCCTCGCGGATGAACACCACGAACAGCAGAGGGACGCCGACGACGAACAGGACACCGACGTAATCGTGCAGGGTCTTGGCGACCTGCGCGGTCCCGGAAAAACCGTCCGGTCCGAGCAATGGTATCAACACCCACCGGCCGTACAACATCACCAACCCGGTCAGCATAAGGATCACAAACACAATGGCCACAAACCAGTGCGCCCAGCGCTGAATCCGTGTCGTCCGCTGGACAACGCGACCGCTGGGACCGCCCTCGATCTTAATCCGACCGCGGATCAAAAAATATAACAGGAACACCGACAACACCCCGCCCAGCAGATAGGCGCTGTAGGGCACGAGTTTTTTTACCCGGAACTCGAGCCAGCTCTTGCCGTTGTCGTCAACCAGCACGCCGGTGTCCACGCCCTTGACCTGGCTGGAGCCCTCGGACGCATGGCGTACCGCACGCCACAAATCGGTGCCTGGGTTGGGCACAACGATGGGGCTGTGTTTCTCGGCAAAGGCGTAGGGAAACAGCGGCAGCAACAACACCAGGCTAAAAACCAACAGCATGCCCTTGAGCGCGCGGCCGCACGCGAAATCACTTACTTTACAACACTTCATGGTCCACCTCTTGCGACAATTCCGATATTGACCGGCCCGGCGGTAACCGCCGGCAATTGACCTCCACCTCAACTCGGTCTAAGCCGCAATCATACACCGCGGATCCCGGTGCCGGAGCGGATCCTGCGGCTGAGGGACTCGGGCACAGCGACCACCTTCCTTTTCACCGACCAGGCGATCGGGACCGGCCGGCGAACTCGCCGCCGGCCGGCCCGTCTTAGGTGTTAGTTACTGCGAGTAGCTCTTTTTAACACCTTGCTTGTCGTAAGCCACGCCCCAGCCCCAGGCCATAGCGGCCGAGCCCCGGTACGTGATCCGCTCCCGGAAGATGTCGGAGACCCGGTCTCCGTCACCACCGAGCAGCGCCTTGGTCGCGCACATCTCGGCACACAGCGGCAATTTACCCTCGGCAAGCCGGTTGCGGCCATACTTGCGCTTCTCTTCCGCGGAGCTGTCCTCCTCGGGTCCCCCGGCGCAGAAGGTGCACTTGTCCATCTTGCCACGGGATCCAAACGCACTTGTCGCTGGGAACTGCGGCGCACCGAACGGGCAAGCGTAGAAGCAATAGCCGCAGCCGATGCAGATGTCCTTGTCGTGGAGCACCACACCGTCGTCGGTGGTGTAGAAACAATCCACCGGGCAGACGGTCGCACACGGCGCGTCGGAACAATGCATACACGCCACCGACACCGACCGCTCACCGGGTTCCCCGTCCTTAATCGTTACGACCCGGCGGCGGTTAACGCCCCATGGGATCTCGTGCTCGTTTTTGCAGGCGGTCACACAAGCATTACACTCGATGCAACGCTCTGCATCACAAAGGAATTTCATTCTAGCCATGGTATCTCCTCCTCAATCAGGCGCGACTGATCCGACACAGTGAGGCTTTCGTCTCCTGCATCTGAGTCACCGAGTCGTAACCGTAGGTCATGGCGGTGTTGGCCGCCTCACCCAGCACGAACGGGTCGCTGCCCTTGGGATACTTCGAGCGCAGATCTCTGCCCTGGAAGTGCCCTCCGAAGTGGAACGGCATGAACACTACCCCCGGAGCTACCCTCCGGGTGACCATGGCCATCACTTTCACCTTTGCGCCCTCGGGTCCTTCCAACCAGATCTGCTGACCATCCCGGATCCCGTTGTTGTTGGCATCCACAGGATGCACCTCCGCAAACATGTCCTGCTGCAGCTCGGCCAGCCACGGATTAGAACGGCTCTCGTCGCCGCCGCCTTCGTATTCAACCAGGCGCCCGCTAGTGAGGATCAACGGATAGTCCTTGCTGTAGTCGGTGGCTTGGATGGATTGATAGCGGGTCGGCAGCCGGTAGTGGGACTTGCGGTCCTCATAAGTTGGATAATCCTCGACCAGGTCGCGCCGGCTGGTGTACAGCGGTTCGCGATGCACCGGCACCGGGTCGGGGAATGTCCACACCACCGCGCGGGCCTTGGCATTGCCGAACGGCGCGCAGCCGTGCTTGATGGCGACGCGCTGGATCCCACCCGAAAGGTCGGTCTTCCAGTTCTTGCCCTCCGCCAGCTGCTTCTCCTCGTCGGTCAGATCGTCCCACCAACCGAGCTTCTTCAACATGTCCGCAGTGAACTCCGGGTGCCCGTCTTTGAGCTCGTTGCCCACCGGGTACGACCCTTCGGCCAACAGGTTCTCACCGTTACGCTCGACCCCGAAGCGGGCGCGGAAGTTGAGCCCACCGTCGGCCACCGGCTTGCTGGGATCGTACAGGTTCGGCGTCCCTGGGTGATTCATCTCGGCAGTGCCCCAGCAGGGCCACGGCATGCCGTAGTATTCACCGTTACATGGCCCACCTTCGGCCTTCAGCGACGTCACGTTGAACGTCCCCCAGTTCTGCTGGTGCTTCTTCAGGCGTTCCGGACTCTGTCCCGTGTACCCGATGGTCCACATTCCCTTGTTGAACTCCCGGGTGATGTCCTCGACCATTGGCTCGTCGGCGCTGACCTGAATGTGCTTGGTCAACTCGTCGGCGAATCCAAGCTTCTTGGCAAGCTTATACATGATCGTGTGATCGGGCAGCGATTCGAACATCGGCTCGATGACCTTGTCGCGCCACTGCAGCGAGCGGTTGGACGCGGTGACCGACCCATAGGTCTCGAACTGAGTGGACGCCGGCAACAGATAGACCCCGTCGGTGCGGTCTTGCATCACCGCACTCACGGTGGGATAGGGGTCGATGACGACCATCAGGTCCAGTTTTTCCATGGCCTTCTTCATCTCCGGGCCACGCGTCTGGCTGTTGGGTGCGTGTCCCCAGAGCACCATCGCACGGATGTTGTCCTTCTGCGCGATGTTCGCCTTGTCTTCCAGAACGCCGTCGATCCAGCGCGAGACCGGAATGCCCTTGGTGTTCATGGGCGCCACGTCCTTGCCCTTTGACTGCTCATAGCTGTTCTGATCGAAGCGGGCCTTCACCCATTCGTAGTCCAGATCCCACACCCGCGACCAATGCTTCCAGGCGCCCGCGGACAAGCCGTAATAACCCGGCAGCGAATGGCTGAGCACGCACATATCGGTGGCACCCTGCACATTGTCGTGGCCGCGGAAGATATTGGTCCCACCGCCGGCCTTGCCCATGTTGCCCAGCGCCAACTGGAAATTGCAGTAGGCGCGCGTGTTGTTGTTGCCGATGGTGTGCTGCGTGCCGCCCATGCACCAGATGAAGGTGCCCGGCCGGTAATCGGCCATGATCTTGGCGGCCTGCTTGACCAATTCCGGCCGCACACCGGTGGTCCGCTCGGTCTCTTCGGGGGTCCACCGGGCGACTTCCTTGCGGATCTGATCCATCCCCCAGACGCGCTGGCGGATGAATTCCTTGTCTTCCCAGCCGTTCTCGAAGATGTGCCACATCATGCCCCAAACAATCGGCACATCGGTCCCCGGCCGGATCTTGAGGTACAGATCCGCATGGGCCGCGGTGCGCGTAAAACGGGGATCAATCACAATGAGCGGGGCGTTGTTGCGTTCCTTGGCGCGAAATACGTGCAGCAACGAGACCGGGTGGGCCTCGGCCGGATTTCCGCCGATGATCAGGATCGCCTTGCTGTTGTGAATGTCGTTGTAGGAGTTGGTCATGGCGCCGTAGCCCCAGGTGTTCGCCACACCCGCGACAGTGGTCGAGTGGCAGATCCGGGCTTGATGGTCGCCGTTGTTTGTGCCCCACAAGGCATAGAACTTGCGGAACAGATAGGCCTGCTCGTTGTTGTACTTGGCAGAGCCCAACCAGTAAACGGAATCGGGACCCGATTGTTCGCGAATCTCGAGCATCTTGTCGCCGATCTCATTGACCGCCGTATCCCAGGACACGCGTTTCCACTTTCCGTTCTCGAGCTTGGTCGGGTATTTGAGCCGGCGTTCACCGTGACCGTGCTCGCGGACCGATGCCCCCTTCGCGCAGTGCGCACCCAGGTTGAACGGGTGATCAAAGGCCGGCTCCTGACCGGTCCACACCCCGTTGTCGACCTCGGCAATAATGCCGCAGCCCACAGAGCAGTGGGTACAGACTGTGCGCACCTGTTGGGTCTTGCTGCCGGCGGCCGTCGCCGCATGCGCGCGGCGCATCATCGACGGCGGCAGAATCCCCGCTGCCGCGACGCCGCCCATCGCCAATCCCGAACGGCGTAGAAATGTCCGTCGATCAATGGCCGCGCCGCTGGAATTGACATCACCGGCCTGCGTGGCACTGCCGGGCATCGGCGTGACACTTGACTGGATTTTCTTCAACTTCATCGTTCAGTCTCCTCCTGTATGCAAGGATGTAGGCGGAACTCGCCCTACACCTTCGCCGTCTGGTAGTAGTCTCGAATGTGCTGCGTTAGCTGATATCCCTTTGAGACTGGCTGTTTGGATTCGACCTCCGCTCCGTCTTCGGTGGCGGCGACGACGCGGCTTGCAACCACCGCCACCGCAGCCGCACCTCCGGCCGACGCGGCATGTTTCAAGAAACTGCGGCGACCGCCGGAGGTCGGCCCCCGACTCCGATTTGCGTTACTCATCGCTGTTCTCCTCCTGCGTGTATCGAGGTATGGATAAAGTCAACGTGCGTGTTCGTTCCATGACGTCAAACCCCCATCGAAAAGTACTGGGATTCGACCGACAGAAACTGCTCTCCGAAACGGCCCACGGCCACATAAAACCGCGCGCCCTCGGCTTCCGTTAGATCGTGAAAGAATTTGGTCATCCATGGCTCGATGTGCTTTTGATAAAACTTTTGCTGGGTGGCGCAATCAAACTCGCCGTCGTCCGCGGCCATTAGGCTCATGGTCTCGCACAGGGCGGCGACGTGGTCTTCGGGCTCGTGTACATGCTCCACGGATTCGAAACCCATGATGCCGAGGTCATGTCGCAACTCGGCCAGCGGCTCTTCCATCAGAAACCCGGTGATGTACCACGAACCGTTCGGCACCAGTTCGCCCCGCCCCAAGCCAATAAACAGATCGTGAAACTCTTCCGCGATGGCGTCCGGAGAGTAGCTGAGGGTGGTCTGCTGGAGCTCCAACCAAGCCTGGTTGAGCGGGGTGGCGGATTCGGACGCGGCAGCCGGACTGGGCTGGCTCAAACGTGCCAGCAGCTCGGCCTGTGGCGGCCGCGCGAGAAGCGCTGCCAACACAGAATATGCGCTGGCGCGGGCTGCTCCTCCTTCTGATGGCGTTACTTGTTTTACTGAGCCTGCCACCCTTTGGGTTTATCCATTAAAACGGATAATTGGAAGGTCTATTTTGAACCACATTCCGTGAATTTACCAGCCCTTCTGAGGGGTTTTTCCCGGTTTGCAGGGACGTGTAATCGCTCGAGGATCGGACTCCGCCTAGGGCACCACAAACATGTCCCGCACGCGGCAATCTTCACACATCCGCAACCGGCGCCGGGCATCGCCCTGGAACATGCGATGGTCGGCGAGTTGCTCTTCCATTTTCTCGATCATGCTGCGTGTCGCGAAGGGTTTTCCACATTCGACGCAGTAAAACGGCGGTTCCTGGTACAACATCCGGGCCTCTCGGCGCCGATCCACCTGGTAGAGAAATCGCGGCGCTAAATTGATGGCCCTCTCGGGGCATGCAGTCTGACAGAGACCGCACTGGACACAGTTACCCTCGATGAATTTGAGCTCGGGCTGATCGACCCCATCGACCAGCGCCGACACCGGACACACAGCGACACACGACATGCACAAGGTGCACAGACCGGTGTCGACCAGGACCTCGCCGAAGGGCGCTCGGGACGGCAACGGTACCGACTCGACCGCAGCCGGACTGTGTTGGTGCAGGTGGTCGATGGCGAACAGCACCGCCTCACGCTTGCCGTCCATCGCGCCAAAGGTGGCGGGGGACGCCACCAGGGCCGGCTCCGTGGACCGCAACTCGGCGTCCGGACCGGCCTCGTCGCACCCGTGAAGGAGCCGCAGCGATGATCCTGGATAATCCATGCCTTCGAGGATAGCGCTTGCATAACCCATCTGGCCCTCGAGCCCTTGCACCACCGATGCCGGTGTCTGCGCCGTGGCCAGTACCGCCACCTGGCTCGCGCCCCACGCCAGGCACGACAACCAGATCTCCATGCCGGCGGAACCGATCTGCTCGAGCTTCATCGGCAACCACCACTCCGGCAGGTCCCGCATCATCCGTGCGGCCTCGTCAGATTCCGATTCCGCGTCAAAAAACAACACGGCCGGTGGTGTCCCGTCGGCGGATCGAAAATTGGCGAGGCATTGCCTGATACGCGCCAGTGTGTCGCTTCTTCCGGGATAGGTGTAGGTGATGGCGCCGGTCGGACAGACGGTGGCGCAGATCCCGGCGCCGTGACAGCGGTGCGCCTCAACCGAGACTTCCTCACCGATCGCGGTAATGGCCAGTGCGGGACAGACGTCCAGACATCGTGTGCAACCGGTGACACCGCGCGCGCCGTGGACGCAGATCGCCGGTTTGTAGTCGAAATACTTGGGTTTCTGAAATTCTCCCACCATCTCGGGGGCCTCGGACAGCGCCCGTTCGAGGGCATCAGGCTCCCGCTCCGGGGCGTAATATCCCGGCGGCGGCAACTCGGCCTGGATGCACGGTTCCCGGCCGAGATCGAGCACCAGATCGAAGGTGGTCTGTTGAGGATCGAGGAGAGTCGCCAGATTTTTTTCCTGGTCACCGTCGTCGACGGTGACGACGAACTGACCCAGATAACCCTGCACCTGCCGCGGGACCGCGCGCACTACCGTTACCGTCGCCTTCCCCAGCAACCGTTCGGCAACACTGATCGCCGGAGCTGAAGCGGGCCGGCCGCGGTCGGCCTCGTTGTCGAGCACGACACAGTGCAACCCGTCAGGCAGTGAATCGAGCGCGGATAGAGCCGACGGGGCTGGGCCGATTATCAGCAGCCGCCCGGCCGAGCGATACGAGATCAGTGACGTCGGTGTGACCGATATCTCCAGCACCGCTGCCATAGCAGACAGCCGTGCCCGGCCCGCGGCAGTGGCATCCGTCATCGCAAAACCCAGATACCGCTCTACCTCTGCCTTAACGGCGGCATCGCTGTGCAAGACGGTCATACCGGTGGCAACGGCTCGTCGTCTGGATCGTTGGGCGGTGCGTCCGCAGCCTGATTCTCCGTAATCGTCGCTTCGGGCTGTTGCGCGTCGTCCGCTTCCGCGACCTCTGGTTCCGCCGGCGTAAGGGGCTCGTCGGCAGCTGGCGACTCCTGCCGCCTAGACTCCTGTTCGGCCCTGTGACGCATGTCGGCGGTCAGGATGTCCCCCAGCGGTTCGAAGATACTGAAATCCTCGTCGTAGTCGTCCAGGCCATCGGTAATGTTGAACTGGGGCAGATGAAACAGCTTGCGCAGGGCCTGCTTGCGCAAGCGGTCACTGACTTTGTCGGATAGAAATCCACTGTAATCGCTGTACTCATCCAGCGCTTCCAGTGGCGGCAACTCCGGCTCGCTCGGTGCGGGCGCAACAGTCTCGGCAGCAGCCTCCGGCAGATCGTCCTGCCGCGCAGCCTGCTTACGCCGCGACCAACGCCGGTAGAAGCCGCCGTCGGGCTCGTCCGGCGTCTCCAAATCGGCTTGGCGCTGTTTGTCAGCGTCTTTGCTCATCCGTGTCCTCTTTCTGATGCCAGGACTTCCGCTTGCGCCGCCTGGGTGGTTGCGGGACGTAATTGGCCACGACGTAGCGTTCCAACCAGACATACAACTCGGGCGGAATCGGCACCGAGAACACCTGGTCGTCCACTTCCAGGTAAGACGCCGACTCGTCGTAACTGAGGGTCACCAGAAACGGCACCAGCTCAGGATCGTCGTCTTCCTGCCGACAGACGACAAACACGCTGGGATGCTCGCCGCGCAGGTTGCAGTAATAGCTCTCGGCCTCGTCTTTGAACAGTTCAATGGAAAATCCGGTCCAGAGGACGTGGGCCCCGGCATCACTCTCGCGCATCACCGCACGGCGGCGGCCGGCCTCACCGGCGCCCGGCGAGCCAGCCACCACACCCACCACCTCAAATTGTTCGGATGTCCAACGCCGATCCGCTACCGCCCGCCGTTCCGTAATCACCGACACCGGGAACCGGTCACCCACTTCGTTGCGTAAGTCTGGTGGAGCAGACATGATGACTTACATTACTATGTCGCTCTAGACTAGGCAATGTAAGCGGTTGCTCGATATGCGTTGTCGGTGCAGGTGTCCATGACCAGAGCCGTCTCCAGATTCCGACCCCGATTGTCGGACGCGGGCTTGAGCCCGACCCACGCCGTCATTGCGGTGGACGAGTACAACGATCAGCGCGATCTGAGCGTTGCGGGAGAATTTCCGCTCACCATCAAGGTGGACGACCGGGAGATCGTCACCTTGATGACACTCGGGACCCATCCGGAAACCCTGACTTTGGGATACCTTCGCAATCAGCGCCTGATAGAAAATCTGAGCGATATTGTGTCCGTAGACGTGGACTGGGACCGGGAACAGGTGAGCGTCACCACCCGGCCCGGCACCGGCGTGATCGACTGGGAGGAGAAGTTGTCGCGGCGGACCGTCACCACGGGCTGCGCCCAGGGCACCGTGTTCAGCTGCACCCTGGACAAGCTGTATGATGTCCGGCTGTCGATTCCCCGGATACGGCAATCGACCATCTACGCGCTGCTGCGCAGTATTGCCAGCCATAACGAGATCTACCGCCAGGCCGGCGCGGTTCACGGCTGCGCCCTGTGCCGCGAATCCGAGATCCTGATGTTCATCGAAGACGTTGGCCGCCACAATGCGGCGGATGCCATCGCCGGACAGATGTGGCTGGACGGCATCAACGGGGGAGACATGCTGTTTTACACCACCGGCCGGCTCACCTCGGAAATCGTGATGAAGGTAGCCCAAATGGGCATACCCGTGCTGTTGTCACGTTCGGGTATTACTCACATGGGTTTGGAACTGGCGCGCGACCTGGGGGTTCTGATGATCGCCCGGGCCAAGGGTAGGCACTTCTTGGTTTATCACGGTCACGAACACATCGAATTCGACGCCAAGCCCACATCGAAGGCCCGGCAGCCGGGAACCGGTGACCAAGCGGAAGTGTAGTCACCGCCATCTGTGGGTCAGAATGAAACAGGTGTCGCTTACTCCAATGCGATGCGTCCGTCGATGCTCTCCTGCTTATTCAAGCGGGGAATATCGAGGGTGACGGACACTTCAAGCTGTTCGTTTCCAGCCAGGGCACCGCTGTTGACCGCCTCACGCACCGCCTTTTCGATCTCCCGTTGGGAGGTGATACCAACTTTCTTCAGGAACTTCCGCATCTCTATATTGAATTTGTCTTCGTTCATTTGACTGCTCCCCGTTTAGTGATCCACACCCTGGGTGACGCGCATTGCCATCCCCGCCGCCGCCGCAGGGTAGCGTTTTTCCACACCCACCGCCAGAGGTGCAAGGCCGGGATACCGCCGGCGTGCGGGCACTGTTAAAAACTGCCGCCCCGCGACGGCGGGCATCGCGGTGACCCGGTCCGGAACCGACGCGTTATCGATCAACTACATCCACAATCGGTAGATCATCGACCATTCTCGTCAGCACGATGCGGTCAATCCGATCGGTCAGGGCCAATACCAACTCCGCCGCTTGCCGGGCGAGCCGCCGTTGGGCGGCCGTGTGCACCATGTTGATCGCGGCGATTACCCGGGCCTCACCAATGTTCTGCAACGCACCCTGCGCGGCGGCCAGCAGCCGCGCCACATGTTCTGGCGCAATCGGATCGCCCCGCACGGCGCCGGTCAATGTTACGATGCGATCCACCCGGTGAGCGATCTGTTCCGAGAGCGGCTCGCCGAAGACGGAGGCCGACACGATGGGAATCACCACCGACGATTCCGGAATCACGGGTTCGGCGGCGCCCGGCGCCTTGATACCTTTGAACCGCGCACCGTCCGCCTTGACCAAACACAGGTCGAATCCGGCGCGCCGATGAATTTCGACGACCTGTGCCGGATCGACACCACCGAGACGCTTGGGCTTCTCAGCGGGCAGTGCAAAAGCAACCCGCCGGGACCGGAAGGCCGCCGCCTCCACCGCTGCGGTCAGCCGGTCCGCCGGCTCGACCACCTCCTGCGCCTGCAACTGCTTGGTGAACGGTGGGATCAACACGGTCGAGGTGACGCCGACCCGGCCCGGGTGGGAACGCGCCAGTCGAAGCAAAGTGGTCTTCTTCCCGCCCGCGCCGATCAGGGACACCAAACCATTGTGGGCGTAAAAAGTTTCCAGCAATTCTGTTGTCATTGTGGGTGGTCGTCGACTCCGCTAATTGAACGTGGTCAGCCTCCGGATGAAGCGTTTTTGTCTTACAGAGTAACGCAAACGGTACCAACCAAGAATTATAGCGGCACCCAGGTATCTTGGGGCCGTAGCTTGCTCGGCCTCGTGTTATTGGTGCTGTCCGCCCAGGCCGATGGCGATACCCCAGAGAATCTTATCCTGCAGACCGCAATCCTGGCGTGCCGCACCCCGGTCGCGGAAATCAGCGGACTTGCCGATCGCCTGCCGGGCATGGCCGGCAGCCAGCGGGGCGAATCTCGCCCCAGCCGTCGCCGCTTTAGCGAGTCGTGGACGTTTTCGCTGGTTGACGGGGGACGCATCAAGGTGGAGCGCATCGCACCGCAGGACCGGTTACGCGAGGTGCGTGCGGAAATGACCCACGCATCGGGGCACCCTATGTTGTGGCTCCGGCTCGATCACCGCTGTGCCCCGCGCGATGCGCGCTCTGTCCGCTACGACGACGCCGGAGACGCTGTGGAAACCGTTTATCTCGACGCCCGGCTCCAACCCACCGGCCGCTCCGCACTCATTAATCCACCGGTGCCGCCCGGCGCGTATCGGCAGGGTGTGCGAGTGGCTTTTGTCGACTCAGGTGTCAATTATCTGCTGCCCCAAATAAAAGCTGGTCTGGCGCGCAGACCCGACGGCTCATTAATCGGGTTCGATTTCTGGGATTTGGACGACCGACCGTTCGATGTGCACACGCCGCGCTCGCTGTTTTTCGTGCAGCGGCACGGGACCCGCACCGCTTCGATCATTCTCGAAGAAGCCCCGGAGGCATTGATCGTGCCGTATCGCTACCCGCGCCCCGAGATGACGCGCATGCGCGATCTGATCCAACACGCAGCGCGCCACGAGGTGCGCATTATGGCGATGCCCCTGGGCAGCAACCGCCGACTTGAGTGGCGGGCTTTTGCCGAGGCGGCGCGCGCGCACCCGGAAATCTTGTTCATTGCCTCCGCCGGCAATAGTGGGCGTAACATTGACGAGCATCCCGTCTATCCGGCGTCCTTGCGCCTGCCGAACCTGGTTTCGGTCTCGTCGGCCGACGACCACGGCCGGCCGGCCGAGCGTGTCAACTGGGGACCGCAATCCGTTCATTTGCTGGTACCCGCCGAGCAGCGCAGTGTGATCAATTATAACGGCCGTCCAGGCACCGCATCCGGATCGAGCTATGCGGTAACCCGCATTGCCGCCTTGGCCGCCCGCGTGCGTTCGAGACAGCCCGACATCAGCACTGACGATCTGAAGGCCCGCCTCTTCCGCGACGTTGTCAAGCGCTCGGCGGCGGAGTACGTGGCGGTGGGCTACCTACCCGACCCGCGGTCCGACGACGCAGCGATCGAACTGACAGGGCCCCACTTCCTGTTGACGCGCCCCACCCCGGTGGACGGCCTCGGCTTAAACCTGAGCATCGCGATGGTTGCGGATTCGGGCTGGCAGGAATCGATGATTCCGGAAATAGTCCACACAACTGCCGACGTGCTGTCCCAGTGCGGTATCGCCCTCTCCCGCGCACAACTCTTCCGCCTGCGGGTGTCACCGTATCTGATGGATTTTCAGGCCGGCACCGCTAAGACCATCATCGATCGTACGATGCTGCCTACACCCACGGTCTTTCTGGTCCGCGACACCTTGATGGCGCTCGCCTTTGAAGGCGAGGCGTTCGGGACAGCTAACACCAGTACACGGCCGTGGCTGCGTAACACGGTTTGGTTGATCAAAGATGTCCAGCATCCCGAAATCGCACTGCCCCACGAACTCCTGCACGTTTTGAGCGACAGCGGTGAGCACGTCGGCGACGGCGATAATTTGATGCAGGAGCAAACCGGACCCGACCACACCGTTTTAACTCCGGCGCAGTGTGCACACGCCCGTGAAACCGGACTCGCCCACGGTCTGCTCAACCACGGCCGGTAGCTTAACCGCCAATGCGCCTCCAAGGACATGCCGCGCCGCTGGCACGCCCCGCCGGGCTGGGTTACCCTGCAAACAGCCACCGGGTGGAAGCGGACATCCGGCGGTACGCCGGTCCGGCGTCGACGGGCCGGTCAGTATCAAACGCGCCCAGCCTCCCGCGCGTGAAGTGGATCAAGCGGATTGACTCGACAAATCATCAACGATAAAGCAAGACGAATATCGGCCGCCCGTGGAATCGCGGTCTCATCGGTGCTGCTGATCGGGCTGATCGTACTGTCAGTCGGTATCGGTAAATTTGATATTGCTCCCGGCGACCTCTTCACGGTGATCGCTGCCCGACTCAGCGGAGCCTCACACAATCTGCCGACGGTGCTGGACACCGTCGTCTTTCAGATCCGCCTGCCCCGCGTCGCCGCTGCGTTGATCGTCGGGGCGGCGCTATCCGCCGCAGGGGCCACCTATCAGTCGCTGTTTCGGAATCCGTTGGCATCACCGGAGATCCTAGGTGTGTCCTCCGGTGCTGGCCTGGGGGCCGCGTTCGGTATCTATCTGTCGCTTCCCCTTGGGGGTGTTCAGTTAATGGCGTTTCTGTTCGGTGGGATGATCGTGGTGGCAGTCTACGGCGTCGCCCGGACGGTACGGGGGCACGATCCGGTGCTGGTGCTGGTGCTGGCCGGTGTTGTAATGGGCACGCTCGCCGGATCGTGCATTGCTTTTTTCAAGTATCTGGCGGACCCATACGATCAACTGCCAGCTATCACATTCTGGCTGCTGGGTAGCCTCAACTCGATCGGCCATCGTGAGGTATTGGTCACCTGCATTGTCGTGACCGCCGGCATTGTCCCGCTCGTGTTGTTACGCTGGCGTGTGAACATCTTGTCTCTCGGCGACGAGGAGGCCGCCGCCCTTGGTGTCAACACCGGTAATCTGCGTTTGCTGCTGATCGGCTCCGCCACCCTGATCACCGCCGGTGCGGTTTCGATTACCGGCGTAATCGGCTGGGTCGGACTCATGATCCCGCATATTGCACGATTACTCGTAGGGCCGGACTTTCGCCGTCTGCTGCCTGCATCGATGCTGCTGGGCGCCGCTTTTCTATTGGGGGTCGACGACTTGTCTCGCACACTCGCCGATACCGAGATCCCGGTCGGGATCCTGACCGCGCTCATCGGCGCGCCGTTTTTTCTGTGGCTGCTGGCACGCTCCAAACACGGATGGCAATGATGCTGACCGTCCGTCAACTGGCATTCGGCTATCCCGATCACCCGGTCGGACGGGACGTCAACTTCGAACTGGAGTCCGGGGAAGTGCTGTGCGTACTTGGGCCCAACGGCTGCGGTAAAACGACATTGTTCAAAACCGTCCTCGGTCTACTCAAGGCCCAGGCCGGGACGATTTGCGTGAACGATGAGGACATAGATCAATGGCCCCGGCAACGGATTGCCAGCACAATGGCCTATGTTCCCCAGCAGCACGACGCCTACTTCCCGTTTACCGTCCTGGAGCTGGTGCTCATGGGGCGCGGCGCGCATCTCGGCCTGTTTTCAGCCCCATCCAGCCATGACCGCGACGTCGCCGTGCAAGCACTGCGCAGCTTGGCCATCGAACACTTGCAAGACGCCGTGTACACCCGGCTCAGCGGAGGTGAACGGCAACTGACGCTGATCGCCCGCGCCCTCGCACAGGAACCGAAAATCCTGGCCATGGACGAACCGACCGCCAACCTGGATTTCGGCAACCAGATACTGGTGCTCAGACACATCAACCGGCTCGCACGGGCGGGCATCGCCATCGTTCTGTCCACCCATAATCCGGGCCATACATTCCGGGTGGCTCATCGTGTGGCGCTGATGAAGAACGGCCGTTTCCTCGAGCTTGGCGTGCCGACGCAAGTCGTAACTCCGGACGCCCTGCACCGTATCTACGGTGTAGACGTCAATATTGCCCAGGTGACCAACATCAGTGGAAAAACTACACAGGTCTGCGTGCCCACCATCGATTAGACGAGAAACCAGAGTTACGACTTCGGCGTGTTCAAACGCTCGCGCTGTTTAAGATATTCGCCAAGCTTTACCTGAAAATTTCCAAACTCCGACTTGACGGTCTCCAACAGGGGGCCGCTGTGTTCGGCGAATTCAGACAGTTTCATGTTGTTCAGACGCGCAGCAATGTCGCAAAGGCGGGCCGCCCCCAAGTTCGCCGAACTCCCTTTCAAGGCATGAGCGGCCTCGCGCATGGCATGGAATTCACCACGAGAGATCGCGGTCTCCAGGCGCTCCAACAGCGCCGCGCCGTCACGCTTGAACACGTCAACCAGCTCCGAAACGAAACGGACGTCCCCACTCAATACCTCCAATTGTTCCAGCTTGGAGGTATCCATGACCTGTTCGGACACCTGTTCGTTGCCGGCTTCTCCGTCATTGAGCACGGTCGGCAAGGCAATCGGGGGTGACGGCTCGCGTTTTTCCGCTACCCGCTCGATGGTCTCCAGCAGTAATTTGGGTTGCAGTGGCTTGGTCAGGTAAGCGTCAACACCGGCCTGCTCACACTGTTGCCGTGCCTCTGTGGTGGCGTCTGCAGTCAAAACAACGAAAGGCATATATGCCCGATCGGTGTGAGCAAATCGAAAGATTTTAACTACGTCCAACCCATCGATCTCCGGCATGTGCATGTCGACAATGGCCAGATCGAATTCGCGTTGATCGAGCCGGCGCAACGCTTCCTCACCGTTGTTCACAACAAATGTGTTATACCCCGCACGCTCAAGAATCTTCGTAACGACCTTGCGATTAACTTCGTTGTCTTCTGCAATCAGAATCTCTCCGGAGCGCTGCAAACCCTTGCCCTTGGGATAGTAATCGATCAACCGTGTGACCTGTCCGTATTCCTCCAGCACCGAGGCCCGGCAATTGTGCAGCGCATTAAACAACAGTGTCTTGTCGATGGGTGATTCGAGAATGGCGGCGTAGCCCGCCTCCCGAAAATCCGCCAGGTCCGTCTCGCTGAGCCGGGATGCGACCAGCATTGCCGCCATGGAATCAGTAATCGCCTCGTCCTGCAGTTGTTGCATGAAGGCCACTGGATTGAGGTCTTTCACCGGGTGATCGATCAGCGCGATGTGAAACGGCTCGCCGTCCACCATGGATGTACGCAACTTGTCCATCGCGGCCTCGGCGGTGGCGGCGGTATCAATCAGGCCGACCCAACTCGATATGGATTGTCGCAATTTGCGGCGATCCTGAGCGTCGGACCGAATGAGCAGTACTCTGCTGTTGCTAAGACTGGCCTGTTCGGTTCGGCCTGGTTCTCCTGCACGCTCCGGCAGTGCAAAGCTGAGAACAAACCAGAACCGGCTGCCCTGGCTGGGGGAACTCTGCAATCCGATCTGCCCGCCCATGGACTCTACCAACTGTTTACTGATAGCGGTGCCCAGGCCGGAGCCACCAAATCGCCGGGTCGTCGATTCGTCGGCTTGAGTAAAGGTATCGAAGATCTTCGCTTGGGCGTCCTGGGCTATACCGATTCCGGTGTCGATGACCTCGAACCGCACGCCTACGGACGTGGCGTCCGGTCCCTCGCCATGCCGGGTCACCCGAACCTCCACACCACCCTGCTGGGTAAACTTAATCGCGTTTCCAATGAGATTGATCAACACTTGGCGGAGGTGCTGCGGATCGCCAAGCACGAGCACCGGTACTTCGGGCCAGATCTCTACTTTGACGTACAGTCCTTTCTCCTCGGCGGCAGGCCGAAGCATCTTTGCCGTACTGTTGACAAGCATCGGCAAATCGCACTCGACCTGTGCAATATCGATCTTTCCAACTTCGATTCGAGAGATATCGAGGACGTCATCGACCAGCGACAACAGTGTGCTGGCGGAGGCTTGTATTGTTTGTACAAATTCGCGCTGCTCCCGATCCAATCTGGTCGTGGTCAACAAATTGGACATCCCGATTACACCATTTAGCGGGGTGCGTATTTCGTGGCTTACATTGGCCAGGAAAGAAGTTTTCGCGCGGTTAGCACTTTCCGCTCTCGCCAACGCATCATTTAATCGTTGAATCAATCTTGATACGAAAAGTGGCACCACGATTAGTCCAAGCATCACTCCGAACGCAATGTTAGACCGAGCATGCCAGTAGTCGCTAAACCAATACACGAGCCCGAATCCAAACAAACTTACGAACATTGCAGCATAAAGATAGAAAACCCCCCACCGAAATCCATTTCCGACTACAACCCAGTAATATACAAAAAACAAAGGCGCGCCTACTGCACCGCCTCCGTATAGAAAATAGGATATAAACGAGAGATCAACAAACATGCCTCCCAACCGGCGCGTCGCGGATTCAACCGGATAAACGAACAAAGACGCCAGCATTCCAAGTACAAAAATCACATACAGTACTATAGTTTCTTTCGGGAAGAGTGAGACTCCATTTAAATCGGTATCGAAAGCACCAACCCACCACAAATAACCGAGGATCAACCCACCTGTAAGTGAGCGTAAAATATTCTGCTCGCGATCCGTCGCCGGGCATCGATGGAAATTCTTGAGTGTTAATCTGATTCGTCGTTTTAACTGGCGACGAATGTATCTGAGACCTAAAACCATATGGCAAAATTTATATCAAACCGCGATATAACAAGTATAGCCAGGAACCGAAAAAACATCATTTCCACTAGGTCTCTCGACAGTGTGTAACATTGCCCCATATTGTTACTCGAATATTCTTACGCCATAATAGACGAGTCAACACGGCGCATTACTAGCCCAGCGTTTTGGCCACCGAAAGCAAAAGATTGCGTCACTGCGATTGAAATTTCACGACGTTTCACTGAATCCACAAAACCGAGTTCCGCCACCGGATCATTTAGGTTTCGGCAAACGTGTGTTGTTTGATTCTTAAGACTTAGAACACTAACAACGATTTCCAAGGCTCCACTAGCCCCAATTGCATGTCCTATTAACGACTTCGTGGAGTTAACAAGTACTTGTTTTCCGAGTACCCTATTAATTACTCTGGCTTCTACTCCATCATTATTTTTTGTTCCTGTTCCATGAGCATTAATGTATTGAACTTCACTAGGCTCGA
>CAMYJT010000024.1:27170-28449 GCA_947258785.1 uncultured Gammaproteobacteria bacterium | reverse complement strand
CGCTGGATCGAGCAAACCACCCAAGCCCGGCCCCACTGCAGGTCGGTAGTCACCTGCCGCTTTGCGGGCTACGACGAGGAGGTCCGGCTGGATACCCAGTTCCTGGAGCTGCACCTGCGGCCCTTGAACCGAGAGCAATCCGGGGCCTTTATCCATAACTGGTATCGGGCGGTGGAAACGGTTTTGGCCCCCAATCCCACCCAAGGTGAGATCACTGCTAAAACCCGGGCCGATGATCTGATCCAACGCCTGGCGGAGCCGGACTTTCGCGCCGCCCGAATGGTGGCGATGACACGTAATCCTCTATTACTTGCCAACCTATGTCTGGTTCACCGGGACCGCGAGGGGGTCATGCCCCGAGGGAGGGCGCGGCTGTATGACGAATGCATCGATGTGCTGCTGGAGCACTGGCGCGGGAGCAAGAAACTCCCGCTCAGTGTTACCGCGGAACAGGGGCGGCGGATTCTGCAACCTGCCGCGTTATGGCTGCACGGCAAGGAGGAACGCATACGGGCCTCCTCGAAGGACCTGGCCCCGGTACTCAACAAAGCCCTCAAGTCCGTGCAATGGAAAGGTGGCAGTGCCAAGAAGTTTCTCAGAACGGTGCGCGACGAGAGTGGACTGCTCACCGGCTGGGGCCAGGACGAGTACGGTCTCATGCATTTGGGCTTTCAGGAGTACCTCGCCGCTGGTGAGATCCGCCGGCGGGCGTTCGAGGGGGATCCCAAAGTGATCCCGGAGCTTGCCGCCCACTATGGGGAAAGCTGGTGGCAGGAGGTGGTCCTGATGCTGTTGGCCATCGGGAATCCCTCGCTGTTTACGCCGTTAATGCGCGAGGTGGTGAATCGTCCGGGCTTTGTCGAGGCCCCGGAGCTGGTGGACCTGATTCTGGAAGAGGCCGCCGAGGTCTCCGAGGCGCCGTTTATGGAGCTCGTCACCCAGGCGCCTGGTAACGACCGAGAATTGTGGGCACGGCAGATGCAGGCGTTGCGGTTGCTGGAACGGCTGAGCCCGGCAGAGTCCCTCGAAGCCCTCGCGGACCAACTGACGAAACATCCCGCCCCCGAGGTTAAGCGGTGGCTGAAAGCGCGCCGCATGGCGGTCACGCAAGAGGCGAGGGCCAGTCCAAACGGCGGTGTCGAACTGGTCCGGATTGCGGGCGGCTCGTTTCTAATGGGGTCGCCGGAGACTGAGCCGAATCGCTATGACGATGAAGGCCCGCAGCATGAGGTCACTGTGCCGTCTTTTTATCTGGGGCGTTATCCGGTCACCAACGAAG
>CAMYJT010000024.1:0-27116 GCA_947258785.1 uncultured Gammaproteobacteria bacterium | reverse complement strand
GGGTCAGTTGGGAGGACGCGGCGCGCTTCGCCGAGTGGGCGGGTGGGCGCCTGCCGACAGAAGCCGAGTGGGAGTATGCGGCCCGGGCCGGGTCCGAAAAGCGGTGGTCATTTGGGGACGACGAACAGGCGCTCGGCGACTACGCATGGTATATAGATAACTCCAATGATCAATCGCAGGAGGTGGGCCAGAAGCGGCCGAATGCGTGGGGCCTTTACGATGTGCACGGGAACGTCTGGGAGTGGGTTCAAGACTGCTGGGTCGGCAACTACGACAAGGCACCCCGCGATGGCTCGGCGCGCGAAAAGAAGGACTGCGCCCGGCGCGTGCTCCGCGGGGGTTCCTGGAACACCAAACCGAGGCACGTCCGTTCCGCGTACCGCAACTGGAACCCCCCCGCCACCCGGCACGACTACTTGGGTTTTCGTCTCGCCCAGGACATCGAGAACTAACCCTTTTTCCTTTTCTCTTTTACCCTTTTCCCATTCCGGGAGGCCGGGGGCGTTGTGCCCGGCCGCATCCCGTTATGCTTTGCGGGGCACGGTGCGTTCCCGTCGCCGTTGATCATCAATCGTATCCCGCAGGATCGTCGGGCTGCTAAAGCCCATAAGTGAGCGCGAAAAGCGCTTGTCCAGCCGCGTCCACGGTTCGTCTAGCGCGGCGCAGCAAACCGCGTACCCATCATTGCCGAGGCGTTGCCTGCCCGGCGCCGGAGCATGATCAGTGCAGCGCGTTATCCGACCGGACAGGTGAGAAACTTGTCTCCGTCGTCAGTGTTTGTATGATGAAGGCGGTGTGCAGTGCGTGGGATCAGGGTGTCCAGGGACAATCAGTACCGGGAAGGGGACTGGATGGACCGGAAAACAACAGGTAAACGCTTTTCGACTGCCGGCGGGACCACCGCCGGTGATCGCCATTTCGTCGCCGCGCCCGCTCGCGACAATCACGCTGTCAACCGGCTGCAATTCGTCTTCGGGTCTTCCATTAATCTTGGCTGCCGGTGGCAGGGGTTCGCCGCCGCTCGTGAATCCGGACATTCGAGTCGTGCCTGCAATTGGACCGATGCAGGTGTAGTCGCACTGGGAGGGTAAACCGATGCCGTCCGATACCATAAAACTCATTGCCACCGGACAGCGCTTGAAGGCTGAGCCGGGCACCTTGGTCGAACCACGATTCGCGGACGCGGTGGACGCGACGATTCGCGAGGGCGCGCGGCTGGAGAGTGCGCGGGGGATGAAGACCGCTGAAGAGATCGAACTCAATGCCCGTCCTGACGACGTTCTGGAGGTCAGCCTCGACGATGGGATTGTGCTCTATACCACCGCCGGGCGGTTTAAGGAGGAATTTCTAGCTCGCCAGGCGGGGCGGGGCAAGGGAGGAAAGCTTATTGTTCCTCGGTGCCTCAATGTGCGGCCGGCCTCCAGGGGCCTGGTCAGCTTTATCCTGAAATCGATAGGCATAGTCGATGTGGAAACTGCGGCGGCAAAATCCATTGCCGATTTCATCACCGATAAGATCGAGTCAAAAATCGTCGGAGACCGGGATGCCCTGTACCGGGTTGCGGATCTGCGGCAGGTCGACACGGTGGGGGAAGGCGGTCTCACGCCGGTGCAGGCCAAGGATTTCAACATCGCCAAACCCATCCTGGTGTTCCTGCACGGCACGGCATCGAGCACCCAGGGGAGTTTCGCGGATCTGTGGAATGCCCCGCCGGACAATCTATGGGTGCAGATCGCCCAACAGTATCCACAAGAAAACATTGCAGGATTCGAGCATCACACCCTGGGGCTGAGCCCGATCGAGAACGCCGTCAATCTTCTTCGCGCGCTGCCGCAGGGGGCCCGGCTGCATCTGGTCTCCCACTCGCGCGGCGGCATTGTGGGGGAGCTGATCTGCCGCGGGCAGCTGGCGGACGGCCGGGCGCCCTTTGCCAAGGAGGACCTGCGGTTTTTCGAACCGGAGACCAACCGGGAACTGCTCGATCTGCTCCAGGTCATTGCAAGCGGCGATCTTGGCAGCGGCAGTGGGAAGAACCCCTTCGCACGCCAGCGCGGGCAACTCATCGAATTGAATCGGCTGTTCGCGGAAAAAGCCGTTTCGGTAGAGCGCTTTGTCCGGGTGGCGTGTCCGGCCCGGGGCACCACCCTGGCGAGCAACCGGCTCGACATGTACCTGTCGGCGCTGCTGAATATCGTCGGGTATATCCCGGTACTCAAGGCGAGTCCGGTTTACGGGCTGATCAAATCCCTGTTGCTTGCCATCCTCAAGCAAAAGGCGCGCCCGGAGCAGATACCCGGTTTGGAAGCGCAGATGCCCCGTTCGCCCACCACCTTGATGCTCAATAATGTGCGCGGCAGCTCGATGGCGCCGCTCGCGGTGGTCGAGGGGGACATTGAACCGCGGGGCATTTTCAAAAAAATCGCCATGCTGCTGGTGGACCGTTTCTACGGGAGCGACCACGATCTGGTGGTCAACACCCCTTCCATGGACGGGGGCGCGACGCGCCGTTTCGGGATTTTCGCGAAGTCGGTTCAAGGCGATCGGGTCAATCACTTCAGTTACTTCCGCAACGATGAATCCCGCAAGGCCATCTTAGCGGCGCTGCAGCAGGCGAAGCCTGCGGGGTTTGCCGAGCGGGTTCAGGTGCCGAAGGTCATCGCCCGTTCCCTGCCCAGAGGACGCCAAACCGGCGAGGTGCCCGCCGTGTTTATTGTGCCGGGCATCATGGGCAGCGAGCTCACGGTGGGCGACGACCTGGTGTGGGTCGACAAACTGGGTTTGTTGTGGGGGGGCTTCGGCAAGCTGGCGATCGATAACGAGGAGGTCACCGCCGTGCGGCCCCTGGTATCCAGCTACGGCGCGCTGGCGGATTTTCTCAAGGAGTCGCACGAAGTGATTCCTTTCGGTTACGACTGGCGCAAGTCGATCCGGCATGCCGCCGGCAGGCTGGCGGCGGCGGTCGAAAAGTACCTGGCGGAGTCGGACCAGCCGGTGCGGTTTATCGCCCACTCCATGGGCGGGCTGGTGGTCAGGGCCATGATGGCGGCTCACGGGGGGGTGTGGGACGCGTTGTGCCGGCGGGAAGGCTCTCGAGTGCTGATGCTCGGCACGCCCAACGACGGTTCGCACTCCATGGTGCGGGTGTTGGTGGGCCACGAGCGATTGATCAAACAATTGGCGCTGGTGGATCTAAGGCATTCGAAGAACGAACTGCTGGCCCTGATACGGGTGTTCCCGGGTGTGCTGGAACTGCTGCCGAGGGAATCCAACAAGGCGCCGGGCGACAGAAAGGGTTTCTATTCGACGCCGGTCTGGCGCGCAACACAATCCGTATTGGGTCAGCGCTGGCAACGGGCGTTTACCGATGCGCTCAAACGTGCCGACGCGTTCTGGGCCGATCTCGAGCAAAAAACGCTGGACCGGCAGCGGGTGTTCTATATCGCCGGACGGGCGCCGGATACGCCGATAGATGTCGAAATCGATACGGAAAACGGACACATAGAAGTCCTGGCAACCCAGGAAGGCGACGGCCGGGTGCCGTGGGACGGCGGCATACCGGCAGGCGTCCAACATTGGTTCGTCGACGTGGTGCACGGTGATCTGGCCAACCATCCACCGTCTTTCCAAGCGATCGCGGAGATCATAGAGACCGGTGCAACGCAGGCCTTATCGAGCAATCGGCCCATCGCGCGGGGCCTTGCGGACCGGGTGAAGATGCCCGAAGACACCGTCGATTATCTGCCCGATGCGGAAACCCTGACCCGGGCCGCGCTCGGATCGGCCGGTCCCGCCGCAGCGGAGCGGGCATGGTTATTGCCGCCGGTTGCCGTGTCGGTCACACACGGTGATCTGTGTTTTGTCGACAAGCCGGTGGCGGTCGGCCACTACGTCGGCGACAACATCGTCAGTGCCGAAGCCGCGCTGGACCGCCGGCTCGGTGGCCGGCTGCGCAACCGGCATGAATTGGGGCTTTATCCAGGCCCGATAAGATCCCACGACATCGTCCTGGACCTGACCCCGGGCGGCGAATTGACCGGGGCGGTGGTCGTCGGCCTGGGCGATGTGGGCACTTTGACGCCCGGCGCCCTCAGTTCAACCGTACGCACTGCGGTGTTGCGCTACGTAGTGAAGCTGATCGAGACATCTAACATCTCCGACCTGCCGAAATTCCCCGACAATCAAATCAAACTGGCCTCGCTGTTGATTGGCTCGGGGGCGGGTGGCATCACTGTTGAAAACGTGATCAGCGCGGTGCTCCGCGGTGTGTTGGACGCCAATCGTGAACTGGCCGGTGAAACCAGGAATATTGACCGCACCGTCCGGACCGTCGAGTTCGTAGAACTCTACGAAGATCGTGCGGCGCTGGCCCAACACCAACTCAGCGAGATCGCCGGGCACGCCACCTATCGCGATCGGATCACCGCCGGACAGCACGTCAACTCGATCGAAGGCGGACTACGCCGCCCCTACGATCTCGAGCAGGCGGGCTGGTGGCCGCGCATACGCATCAAGACCGAGAAAAATGGCGCGTTGAGTTTCACGGTGATCGCGGCGGGAGCGCGCGTCCCGATGGAAATCACACCGACCCAACAAAGTTCGGTGGAACCGTTCCTCAAGCAGGCGACGGGCAGCGTCCATGCCGCGGACCGGGTGGGCCGGGTCCTGTTTGAACTCCTGATTCCCCCTGAATTCAAGCATCACGCCCCGGAGAACCGGGACCTGGTCTTGCTGGTGGACAAGGATTCCGCCAGATATCCCTGGGAATTGATGGAGTATCCCACGCCTGACGGGGATAAACCGTTGGCCGAGGACGCCAGCCTCATACGGCAATTGGTCATGGCGGGACCCAACAGCGTGGTGAGCACGACCCGGGGCGAGGCGGTCATTATCGCGGATCCGGATCTGCAGGGATCCAAGTACCCGCAATTGCCCGGCGCGGCGAAGGAAGGTCAGACAGTGGCCGGATTGTTCAAAACGGACAGCCCTTGGCCGCAGCCCGCGGTGATGCTCAAGCCCACGGGTGTCGATGTGATCCGCGAATTGATGACGCGGGACATTCAAATACTGCACATCGCCGCCCACGGCGTCGTCAATCACGAAGTGAAGCCGGCGGACGACGGCGCGCCATCCTTACCGCTGACCGGCGTGGTGATCGGTAAGGATCATGTGCTGACGGCGGCCGAAATCATGCAAATGCCGTCCACGCCGCAGCTGGCATTCATCAACTGCTGCTATCTGGGCCGGGTCGACGGCGGCGAACGGCCGCAACTGGACCGGCCCAACGTGTTGGCGGCGGACTTTGGCGTGTCGTTGATCAACCGGGGCATGCGGGCCGTCGTGGTTGCGGGTTGGGAGGTCCAGGACGATGCCGCCGAGCTGTTCGCCAAGACCTTCTATACACAAATGCTCGGCGGACAGACGTTCGGTTACGCCGTCAAAGAGGCGCGGACACAGACCCGGATCGCCTATCCCGATTTCAATACCTGGGGCGCTTATCAATGTTACGGCGACCCTGCATTTCGTCTGGTGAGTGTCCCCGCCGCCAGTCACGCGGGTCGTGACAACGGCAAACAATTCGTCTCTTTGGGTCACGCCATCATTGAAATCGACAACATTACGGAAAGGGCCAAGACCGCCGCCGACGCGACGTATCTTACCCGCGATCTCAAGACGGTCGTAGACGCGCTGCCGGACGTATGGGTGACTGAGGCGCGGCTGCAGGCGGCGCTCGGGAAGGCGTGGGCTGAGCTCCGTGTTTTCCCGCGCGCGATTAAGGCCTACGAGGCGGCTGCCGGATCGGCGAGACCCGCGGCAACGCTCACCGACCTGGAGCAACTAGCCAATCTTAAGGGGCGTTATGCCGTCGAATTGGACGAGGCTGGAGACGATCGAACCGCCAAGGCCTACATTCGCAAAGCGATCGCCAGTATCAAGCAGTTGAACAAAGATCACGAAGAGTCGATCGAACGCTTGAATCTATTGGGCAGCGCCTATAAGCGTCTGGCGCTCGTTTTCGGGCCGACAACCAAAAGCCGCGTACGATCTCTGGATACCGCCTGCAAGGTTTATCACCGGGCCAACGAGTGCGCCGTGCGGGACAACCGTGGCCGTCCGTGCGCGTACTCGGTGATCAACCTCCTGGGCCTGCAGTGCCTGTTCAAGTACTACGCGGGCGTCGATAGAGGCGGCTATAAAGTTGACCCACAACAGATGAATGACTGGCTCAGCAAACTCGAGGAGCGTCACTCGGGCATCGAGTTGACCCGCGAGAATTTCTGGTCGGCGATAACCGAAACCGACCTGCGCGTCGCCGATGGCCTGTCGGAGGCGTCACTGCTGCCGGTGGCGCAGGACATTGCGCAGCGCTATGCCGACATACGCCGCTACGCATCGTCGCCCCGTCAATTCAGTTCGGTCATGGAACATCTGCAGATCATGCAGCGGCTGCTGCAGCAGGCCCCGGTTACCCGGCTGAAGCGGCGCAGGGCAACGCTCGCGAAACAGCGTGACGAACTGGTGGCCGCCCTGGACCGAATTGTCCGTCATTTGACCGCATGAGGATCGATCCCAAGGGGCTCGGTAACCGGTTATTAGTGTCCGGACACGGGGATATACGCCGGGGTTGGCGCTCGGACGAGGCGTTCGTTGTTAGCTTGCGAAACAGGTAAGTCGGAAGGCGGCGACAGACTCGAGCGCGTTGTTATTGTCCTCGATCGTTCTCGGATGCCGCTTTGACAGGAGGTAAACATGTCGGATCTGAAATATTCCAAACGGGATGTATTCAAGAGTATCGGCCGTGATGCGAAATTGAAGGAAGAGATACTCGAACGGATATCGGGACAGACGTCGTCCACCGGCCTCGAAGCGCGCACTCGAGGCCTGGTCGGTTCGAATGTGGATGTGGCCAACGACATTCTCAGCGGCCGGGACGTGGGCAACCCTGCGCTGGAGGCGATCATCGAAGTGGTGGGCCGCCCGGTGCTGCGGATTCAACACGATGACCTGAACGACGAGGATATTCCCACCGAAACCCTGCAGGACCAACTTGCACCGAACCGCGATACGATACGGCAGGTGGTGCGCTCGGTGGGACGCATCGAGGTCAACGGCCACCGCCGATTGCCCTGGGTGGGCACCGGTTGGGTCCTGGCGGACGATGTCATCGTGACCAACCGCCACGTGGCTCGGGAGTTCGGCATCTTTACCGGTACGACGTTTAACTTTCTGCCCGGAGTATTCGGGGGACCGATGACCGCGCGCGTCGACTTCAGGGAGGAGTACGGCGGCGGTGAGCCCCAGGAATTTGCGCTGGATGAGATTCTTTTCATCGAACCGGAGGGCGGTCCGGATCTGGCATTCCTGCGCGTGGACTGGAAAGACGCAGGCGATCAACGCCATGCCTTGCCGTTGTGGGACGACCCCATCGATACCAACCGGCAGGTTGCGGTAATCGGCTATCCGGCCAAGGACACGCGGACCAACATTCCGACAAAGATGGACGAAATCTTTGGCGACATTTACAACGTAAAACGCTTCGCACCCGGGTTTGTCATCGCGATATCCGACACAAACGGACTGCTGACGCACGACTGCACGACGCTCGGCGGCAACTCCGGATCCACCGTCCTCGATCTGGGCAGCGGCAAGGCGGTTGCCCTGCATTTCGCCGGTAAGGAGCAGGAGGCGAACTTCGCGGTGCTGGCGCCGGTGGTTGGCGCCCGGCTGAGCGAGGTAAGGTCAGGCAGTGCGGTCACCGGATTCGGTGTGGTTCCAGCGAACGAAGTCGTAGAGGAAAAGCCGTCCATCGACGAGATGGCGGGGCGCACGGGGTACGAGCCGTATTTTCTCGGGGTCAATGTGCCTCTGCCGGGCATGAGCGACGTAATGCGGGCGGATGCGGCGCCGGTGGCCGGCCGGGACGACGCGGTGCTGCACTACACGCACTACTCCGTGGTGATGAACCGCGCCCGGCGTGTGGCCTATTACGCCGTGGTCAACATCGACGGTAATCAGCTGCACGGCATTCCACGGGGCAATGACAAGTGGTTCTTCGATCCGCGTATCGATGCACAGTACCAGGTCGGCAACGACCTCTATAAGAATAACCCGCTGGATCGCGGGCACCTGGTCCGGCGCCTTGATCCGTCGTGGGGTGAGCGCCGCGATATCGCGGAGCTGGCGGTCGAGGACTCGTTCTTTTACACCAACTGTGCGCCCCAGCACATGACCTTGAACCGCAATTGGTGGCTGGGTCTCGAGGATTACATTCTCGACAACTCCGATGAGTTCGATCTCAAGGCGACCGTGTTCTCCGGGCCCGTGTTTCGTCAGGACGACGAGGCGTATCGTGGCATACAAATACCCAATGAATTCTGGAAAGTCGTCGTCATGGTCAAGGCAGCGGATGCCGGTGACGAGGTCGGGCAACTTTCCGCGACCGGTTACGTGCTGAGCCAACGCAGCCTGGTTGACGACCTCGAGTTCGTATTCGGCGACCACCAGGGCTTTCAAGTCCAGCTGTCGCTGGTGGAGGCGTTGACCGGCCTTGATTTTGGAAACCTGAAAGACGCTGATCCGCTGGCAACGGCGACTGACGAAGAAGCCGTGGTCGGTGGTTTCGCCGGAGCCGCTAAACGTGCCAAGCGCCTTCGCACGTACCGGGACATTGTGGTGTCCTGGCCGAGGTTGTAAAACGGGAGGCACTGGCACCGTGGCCGGTCCCTGGGCGGATTCGGGCTGTAGATTTTTGACTACGTCGAAACGGCTTCCAACGATCGTCTGGTAAGCGTTGTCTTTTGTTACCAGTATTGATGGAAAGTCAGTCTGTAGATTTTTATAGGTCCTTGAGCCAATCGAGCGCGGAGTCCCGGTCAAGGCAGATCTTCATGGATATGCCTCTGTTCAAAGCGACGGTTTCTGCAAACTTGGCGTCGGTGACAATGTTCTTGTCTGCGGGTATCACGCAGGCGATGTTACTGCCGACCGGAAGCACGTCGTAGTAAGACGCGTTGAAGTCAACAAGAGAAACGGTGTTGGGAAGCTTGGCAATGGTTGCTCCACTGATGTCGATCAGCACACGGGTCAGGGCCTGTTTACTCATAACGGAGCCGGCCTCGGCGCGGGAGGCCACGGCCTCTTCCATGGTCATCTCCCCAGTGTGAACAACCTCCAGTATACCGGCGTCAATCGTTCGCAAGTTGTACGGCATGTCGACGTTCGGCTATTTGTTGCGCTTATTTCCGGCCCCAATCGGTCTCACGCGCAATCAGACTCAATCAAGTTCAGACTGCAAGATTTTGTCACAGCGAATAGTCCCCGTATTCGGCTAAGCAGATTTTTGCCGCGTTAAACCGAAAAAACAATAAGTTATTTGCATCATTTACAAATAATGACGGCCGTCAACCCTTATCGCGCGGCGTCCAGCAACGTCTTCTTTAGTCCATCCGACGCTGGATTCGTCACCGCGCGGTCGATAAGAATATCTCGCGGGGTCACGGCCTTGCCAAAGTACGCATGATTGAATTCGGTGTAGGCCTCGATGGCGGTCCCCTCCAGCGAGACCCCGGTGAATGCCCCCTTGGCCTTGACGATGGTCAGTATATCCGCCGTGACGGTGGCGGCGGCGCCGACGGGCCCGACCGCGATAGAACCCTGGGCGCCCAGTTTGCCCGTCGATCGCAGCAGCGAATTGACGCCCGGCTCCGTTCTGACCAGCAGAATGACTCTGGATTTCTGCCCGCCGGCGCCTGGGGGCCCAGGCTGAATCCGCCGACCCTGTAGAACGCCGGGTCGCTCCACATCCCGGTTCTTGCATCACGCGCCGCGAGTACCGCATCGCCACCCTCCGCCCCGACGATGTCTCGCCGCACGGCACTCAACGGCCCGGTGCGCAAGCGGGTATTGATCCAACCGCCTCCGGAGGTGGATGGGGTCTGCAGGCGCACCGGCACCGCCTCGATCACCAAGCTGGCTCGCGTTGGGTCACGCCGTGCCCATGCTCGTACACAAGGCAATCGACGGGTCCCATGTAGTACTATCCGGTCACCCATGACCGATTCTCCAGCCAGCCATATCCGGAATATCGCCATCATCGCCCACGTGGACCACGGCAAGACAACCCTGGTCGACAAGCTGCTGCAACAATCCGGCACCCTCGCGAGCCGGGGCGTTGTCGAGCGGATCCTCGATTCCAACGACCTTGAGCGGGAACGGGGGATCACCATTCTCGCCAAGAATACGGCGATCGGCTGGCGGGGCTACCGGATCAATATCGTAGACACGCCGGGTCACGCGGACTTCGGGGGCGAGGTGGAACGTGTGTTGTCGATGGTCGATTCGGTGTTGCTGCTGGTCGATGCCGTCGAGGGCCCGATGCCCCAGACCCGGTTCGTGACCCAGAAGGCCTTCGCCCACGGACTCAAACCGATCGTAGTGATCAACAAGATCGACCGTGACGGCGCCCGGCCGCACTGGGTGCTCGATCAAACCTTCGAGCTGTTCGATCGTCTCGGCGCCAGCGACGAGCAACTGGATTTTCCGGTGGTGTACACCTCGGCAATCCAGGGTGCGGCGACCTTGCAGGCAGACCGACCGGGGGCCGACCTGACACCCTTGTTCGAGGCCATCGTCGCCCACACCCCGGCGCCGGACGTTGATGTCGACGGCCCGTTTCAGATGCAGGTCTCATCGCTGGACTACTCCAGCTACGTCGGGGCGATCGGTGTCGGCCGGGTCAAACGCGGCACAATCCGCCGCAACGCGCCGGTGGTCGTGGTTGATCGTGCGGGCGGTCGCCGGTCCAGCCGGATCCTGCAGATCTTCGGATTCATGGGACTGGAGCGCGTAGAGGCCGGCGCCGCGTACGCCGGCGACATCGTGGCGATCACCGGCGTCGATGATCTGGCCATCTCCGACACGGTGTGCGACCCGGACCAACCGGAGCCGTTGCCGTCGCTGAACGTCGACGAGCCGACCATCAGCGTCACCTTTCAGGTCAATACCTCACCGTTCGCCGGACGGGACGGCAGGTACCTGACCTCGCGCCAGCTCTGGGACCGGCTGCAGCGGGAGGCGGTCCACAACGTGGCGCTGCGCGTGCAGGCGACCACCGACCCCGACCCCGAGAAGTTCACCGTGTCCGGCCGGGGCGAGCTGCATCTCGCCATCCTGCTGGAGAACATGCGCCGCGAAGGATTCGAGGTCGCGGTATCGCGGCCCGAGGTCATTGTCCGGGAGCGGGACGGAGTCCGCGAGGAACCGTACGAACAGCTCAGGCTGGATGTTGAGGAGAGATCGCAAGGCGCCGTCATGGAGGCCATCGGCCGGCGCCGCGGAGGGCTCAAAGACATGCAGCCCGATGGCCGCGGTCGCGTGCGTTTGGACTACGTGATTCCGGCCCGGGGCCTGATCGGTTTTCAATCGGAGTTTCTCACTTTGACCTCGGGGGGCGGCTTGCTGCATCACGTCTTCGATCACTACGGGCCGATGGTCCCCGGGGTGCTCGCGGAACGGCGCAACGGTGCCCTGATCTCAAACGCGACCGGCCGGACCCTGGCCTACGCGCTGTTCAATCTGCAGGAGCGCGGTCGTCTGCTGATCGGACCGGGACAGGACGTCTACGAGGGGCAGGTGATCGGAATTCACAGCCGCACCAACGATCTCACCGTGAATCCGATGAAGGCCAAGCAGCTCACCAACATCCGCGCCGCGGGCCGCGATGACAACGTACTGCTCACGCCGGCGCTGCCGATGGGGCTCGAACAGGGCCTGGAGTTCATCGAAGCGGACGAACTGCTGGAAATTACCCCCACCCACATTCGCGTCCGCAAGCGGTTTCTGAAGGAGCACGAGCGCAAGCGCGCGGCCCGCCGGGCGAGCTGATGACATAGGCGCGGTCTAACGCGTGATCGCGGATTCCCGTGCGCGCACTTCGGCGTCCGCACCGCCGCTGTTGGATATTCTCTGGGCGCTCGGTATTTCAAACCAGACTCCATGTCGCAACAATTCGACGTTTTTCCAGGACTGCAAACACGGGTCCGAAATGTTGGGATTATTGGAACTCGGCTGGATATGTAATCGCGGTAGCGCGTCGACCCCGACGGCTGGTCGTGAGCACAACTTCCTTCAAGGCGTTGTTTGTAATGTGAACAGCGCGTGGTTGATATCCAGTGTCGGCAGGAGGATGATAATCTGAAGCCGCATCGGTGGGCCGCGTAAGCAGACGCGGCCCAGGTCACTCAGTACAGATTAGGAGGTGTGAAATGCCTGATCAGCAGAGGTTTGAGGGCGATGTGATCACGAAATGGTTGATGCATCCCGGTCAGGACCGGAAGATGGAGCTTCAGCAGGAATTTGCGTTTATCGATTCAAAGGATGTCACCTGGCCGGCCCAGACGGGAGACGTCGTCGACGGAGCCAGTATTCCCGAGGTGCTCTGGAACCGGGTCGTCGGTACCCCCTTCGTCGGTGATTACCGGCGGGCCACGGTGGTGCACGATGTGGCCGTCTCCAAACAGCTGTATTCTTCGAGACAGGCGGCACGCATGTTCTACGAAGCCATGCTCGAAGACGGCACGCCCAGGGCGCGTGCGTGGATGATGTACATGGCGGTGCGCCTGTTTGGACCGCGGTGGCCGACGGAGACCGGAGAGGTGAACCTGATGGCGGCGGATGCGGGGACCGATCCCGATGCCCTGGCCGAACAATTCGACTTCGACCATCTCGAGGCGGCGATCGATCAGTTGCTCGGGGAGCAGTGAACAGTAGACAGAAGGAGGATCAATTATGTACGCACGTTTAGTGACCCTTTCACTGGAAACTGGAAATCAGTCGATGGCGGAAGCATTGGCTGACAAAGCCGGCGCCGTTATGAGGACATTGCCGGGTTACGAGCACTCGACTTTCTTTCGAGACGAAGCCACCGGCGATTATGGCAGCTTTAGTGTATGGCGGACCAAAGAGGATGCCGAGGCGGTCAGTCGAGTCACAGAACTCGATATCCGGGAGATGGTGAGTGACATCTTGACAGAACCACCGTCTGTCAAAATCTTCGAAGTGTACGAGTTAAAGGAATAGGCTAACCCGCTTCGATGTGTTGATGGTGTTGACCCGACCTGATAAATTGACGTCTGCTACAGGTAAACGGATTTGATCGAGTCCCGCAGGATGCTCAGTCCAAGATCGATCTCTTCATCAGTGACCGTGAGGGGAGGGGCGATCCTGGCCACACCACCCATACCCGGCAGATTGACGATGTTCATGCTCAGCCCGTTGACCAGACAGGTGTTGGTAATCTTTTCGCCAAAGCCGGGGGCGGGCTCCTTCGTTTGTTTGTCACGCACGAACTCGATACCAAGCATCAGTCCTCGACCGCGGACGTCGCCGACACAATCGAATTCTTCTTGTAGCGCATACAGACCCGACCTCAATCTCGAACCCGCCACCTGCGCACGCTCGGCAAGCCGGTCGCGAACAAGGATTTCCAGTACGCGTAAACCGACGGCGGCCGGCAGGGGATCGGACACATGTGTGGTGTAAAACAGGAAGCCGCGGTCATGGCACCGCTGTTCGATCTCGTCGGTGGTCACCACCGCGGCTAGCGGGAGACCGGCGCCCAAGGTTTTGGAGAGCGTCAACACATCTGGAGTAATATCGTCGCGCTCAAACGCAAAGGTTGTACCTGTGCGGCCGAGTCCGGTCTGGGCCTCGTCCATGATCAGCAGCATTTTGCGCTCGTCACATTTCCGCTTGAGCGCTTGGAGATAACCGTCTGGGAGATCGATCAGGCCGCCCGAACTCAAGATCGGCTCGCCGATGAAGGCGGCCAGACTTCCGGTTGACTGGCGGTCTACAAGGTCGAATGCATAGTCGAGCTCGTCTGCCCAGGAGTAACTGTCTGCAGGCCCAAAAGCCGGACGAAACAGGTTCGGGGCCGGGATTGCCATCCCGCCCACCGACAGGGGTCCGTAGCCTTTCCGTCCCGCGGAGTAGGTCGACGCCAATGCGCCGCCCGTCATTCCATGCCACGATTGGCTGAAGCTCACGATTTCGTAGCCACCGTTGAAAAGTCGCGCCATTTTTAGTGCGGCCTCATTGGATTCGGCGCCGGTACTGAGCAACAGAACCTTGGTGAGCGGATCCGGCGCCAATTCGGCCAAGGCCTCGGCCAGGTCGACCACGGGCTCGGACAGCATGCCGCTGAACAGGTGATCCAATGAATGGATCATCGAGCAAACGACGTCAACGATCTCAGGATGACAGTGCCCGAGAATTGCACTCATCTGCCCCGACGTGAAATCCAGCAGCTGCCGCCCCGACGCGTCGTAGACAAACGAGCCGTTGGCCCGATGCGCAACGAACGGTGCAAAGGTTCCTCCGTAGCGGACCAGATGACGTTCCACGCGGCGCCAGATATCGTTTCGTTCATTCATGGCATAGTTACCTCGGATGTGTCCCGAAATCGCCCCGGACATTCCACTCATCGGGTCGCGATGGTGTTCGAGTCAAGTCGTCGATGTCTCGCCGGTCGTTGAGGGCTGGCGGGGTCGATGCCGGGTCTGACTGGAACACAGCAACGCCTGTCGCTGTTCCTTGCCGGGTATGTCTTCGGCCAACATACGATACAGTTCACGGACGTCTTGGGCCTTTCCCGACGCCTTGTTGACCAAGATGCGCGCCATCGGGCCGATGTAGCCGGCGGCGAACACCGACCCCGGGACCACATTGAACTTGGCGGTTAATTTCATAGCTTGGCGTTTTGCCTCCGGTTGGTTCGTGTCGAAGCCGGCCTGTCCGCGTTGTCATTTTAACCAATAAACCCTGTAAAGTGCTCGGAATCATTACTCCGCCACCGATGCGCCGGCCCCGGTTCTCCGGCGCTGCCCAAGCAAACTTGCTTGACCAGGGTCATGGCAAAAGAGCTGCTACGGATAAATAGTCAAACCGTGCACAGGGCACGCCATCATGAGGTCCACCACACTTCAAGAAATCCTGGATGCCGAACAAGAGATCGAGGAAAAGCTCGGTGCCGAGCGGCAAGAAGCCAAGCGGTGGCTCGAGCGGACCAAGGCGGAGCTTGAGCACGAACGGCAACGCGCGTTCGCGCGGATAACGGACGCCGCCGAACAGGCCAAGGTGGTGGCGGCACGGGACGCGGAGGCCCGGGCGGCCGCGATCGTCCAAGACGCCGTCGAGCTGGCCGCTGGTCTCGAGCGGATGAGCGACGCCGAATTGAAGAGGGTCGTTTGGAGGCACATGGCGTGCATCACGCCGGGAGGTCAGGCGTGATCGTGAAGATGTCCAAAATCGAGGTCATCGGGCCCAAGGAACTGTTGATGCGGGTGCTCGAGTCGATTCAGCAGACGGGTGTGCTCGAGATCGACTCGGACATCAAGCAATCGATACACAAAATTGCCGAGCCCCTGGTCCGGCCTCTGATCCTGGACGAGGAAACGCTTGCACAGCGGATGTACCTCAAGGATCTAAGACTCAAGATCGGCCAGTTGCTGGGATATCTGCCCGTAACCCCGGTGCGGGAGACTCACCTCAGACCCGCCGGTGCGCTCGGGTCCATTGCCGGACTGGTGTCGAAGCACATTACAAGCTGCAGGGAATTGTCTCGGCGCCGCGAGGCCGCACTCGCCGAACGGAGCGAACTCGAACGGCACATCAGTTTTTTGAGCGCAATCGACGCGTTGCTCGCCGGCGGCGGCGGGACCGCCGATGAAGACCAAGTCGCCGTAGAACTCAAGGATACCGCCGGCCTCCAGCAACTCACCGAGCTCACCGGCCGCCTGCAACCGGAATCTGAGTTGCGTACGGTGAAGGCCGAAGACGGTTCGGTTATAGGCTTGCTCACCGTTGAGAAACAGTTATCCACGCAGTTGAAAAACAGTTTGCGCGAGCATCAGATCCCGGAGGTCGATCTGCCGCCGTTTATGAAAGATCTACCCTTCCCCGAAAAATCCGCCGCCGCCCGCAATCGGCTCACTGCGCTCAACGCCGAGGTGGTCGACGTCGATGAAGCGCTGCGTCGTTTTGCAGCAACCTGGCGGGCGCGTTATCTGAAAATTCAGGATTGGCTGGATGACCAACTTTCCCTGTTACACACGAGTGCCGCGCTGTATGAGACGGAAACATGCTTTCTGCTCTACGGATGGATGCCGGCCGCCGAACTGCCGGGCTTGAAGAACAGGCTTGCGGAGGAATTTGGTGATACCGTCGTTATCGAGGAAAAAGAAATACTCCAGCAGGACCTCGAAAAAATACCGGTTGTCCTGAGCAATCCTCCATACTTTCGGCCTTTCGAGCTGCTCATCAGCATACTGCCTTTGCCGCGCTATACATCGATCGACCCGACACCATTTGTAGGCATCTTCTTTCCGCTGTTCTTCGGGATGATACTTGGGGACATCGGTTACGGCGCCATTTTACTGCTGCTTGCGCTCGGGCTGATCTTGTTTGTCAAGCGCAGACCGAAGGTGCGGCAGGCGGCCCAGATCTTGGCGTTCGCATCGACGTATACAATCGTTTTTGGCTGGTTGTATGGCGAGTGTTTCGGGGAATTCGGAACCCATGTATTGGGACTCGAACCGATTTGCTTTGAACGGCGCACATCGATCATGCCGATGCTTTATTTCGCGCTGGCCGTCGGCACTGTTCACATTCTCGTCGGGCTGGCGCTGGGTTTGCTGTCGGCATGGAAAGGCCACAAGACGAAGGAAGTGGCATTCAGGCTGTTGAGTATGCTGATGGTCATTTGCCTTATCGGCATCCTGGCCTCATTCTTTGCACCGGTGTCGTCGTTGATTCAGAGACCGCTCATTATCGCGGTCCTGGTCATTGTCCCTGCGCTGCTGTTGACCGGTGGTTTGCTCGCGCCCTTCGAGGTGCTTAAACACATCGGCAACATCATTTCTTACGCTAGGATTATGGCGGTCGGACTCACCTCAGTACTGCTCGCCTACGTCGCCAACAATCTTGCGGGCATGGCGGGAAGTATTTGGCTAGGCGTCGTTGTGGCCGTCCTGCTGCATGCGTTCAATATCCTGCTCGGTGTATTCGCGCCGACCATTCACGCCTTGCGCCTGCATTACGTGGAGTTCTTCGGAAAATTCATGGAGCCTGGTGGCAAGCAGTTCAGGCCGCTGCAGAAACACGAGTGAGGAGGTAAAACTATGGAGCAAGTTCTGAACTTGGAAAAGGTCCTGTTGGCCTTTGCCGCTGCCCTGGCTTTGGGCATCAGCGCGATCGCCACGGCCTGGGTGCAGTCCAGAATCGGCGCATCCGGCGCCGGTGCACTCGCTGAGAAACCGGAGCTTACGGCAACAATCATTATTCTGCTGGCGATTCCTGAAACCATGGTTATTCTCGGTTTCGTGATTGCGGCGATGATCCTGTTCATGGTCTGAGCCGTGACTCGGGAAGCACTGATCAGTGACATTAGGAAAAAAGGCGAGGTCCAGATTGAATCCGTATGGCGGCATACGAGGAAAGACTCGGCGGACTTGAGGGCGGCGGTCGCCCGAGAGATCAACGAGCACGACCGGCGGACTGCGCGGGAGTCATCGGCGTTCTCGCGCGCGGCGTTGGAGGCCGCAACGGCGCGGGCCGAAGTCGAGGTAAGAAGTATTCGCACGACCGCCCAAGTCAGCCTGGCCGACCGCCTGTATGTCCTGGCGGGGCAGATGCTGCCGAAGTTCAGAAACTCCGGATACGCGGGCCTGTTCGCCGCCCTGGTCGACGAATTGCCGACCCTCGAGTGGCGGCGGGTGACGGTGAATCCGGAGGACCGGGCCCTGGCGCAGACGCACTTTCCGGGCGCGCAGATCGTGTGCGACGAGCAGATCGTGGGCGGCCTGACTGTGGCCGTCGAGGGCGGGCGCATACGCATCGATAACACATTGGAGCGGCGTCTGCAGCGGGCTTGGCTGGACATGTTGCCGGAATTGATGCCGTACATACTCGAGGAAATCGATGGCAACGGATCTGTTACGTGACCCGTCGACGGACGGTTTTCCCGCTGACTATCTCATCGCCCGGGTCAACGGTCGGCGGTCCGCGCTGGTCTCCGATTGGCAGGTTTTCCTCGTGCAGCGCCCGCCGATGGAGACGAACGAAGAAGAAGTATGGCGGTCGCTGCTCGAAGAGCTTGACTGGCTGTATCGGCAGATGAATCCGAAACTGCGAAAGACGTTCGTGGTGGTGTTTCTGCTCTTCGAGCTGAAGACCGTCGTGCTGTGCCTCAGATGCAAGCTGCTCCCGGACAGCCTTGCGATCGAGCGGATTCTTGCGCACAGCCTACTGGCTGAGGACTTGCAGCGGGTTCTGCGGCACAGTGCGGACACACGATCAGCGATAGCCGCGATCACCGAGCGATTCTCCGCTTACGCCGCGACGTTCAGTGGCCTCGAGAGCGCCTACGCGGATAAGGGGATGCAAGGATTGGAGCACGGACTCCTGCGCGGCTATCTCGAAGCGGCCCCGAAGCGAACCCGGCACCCGGTGATCAAACAATTCCTGGGTCTGTTCATCGATCTGCGGAATCTGATGAACCTGTACAAACAACTGCGCTGGGACATCGCGGATGGACCGCAGTTCATATCCGGCGGCTGCATATCATCCTCGCAGTTTCTTCAGGTGCTGGCGGACAAGGACCTGGCGGGACTCGACACGCTCGTGCGGCGAGTGACGGACATCCAGTCTCTCGATGCCGCAAGTTCCGAAGGGGCCGTTGAGACCGTCCTGCTGAAATATATGACGAGGATGCTGCACAAACGCGGCAGAGAGGCCGAGGTCGTCGGGCCGATCCTCGACTATGTCTGGCGGTCTTACATCCAGGCGCGCAATCTGGCTCTACTTCATCATCGCAAGGATATCGACGTGGAGGTTCTCTCCAGAGAGTTGATCGCATGAAAAAAATTGTGTTCGTAACGCCCGTGGACGCGCGATACGGATTCAGTCTAGCCGGGGTTCGTCAAGAGAGTATTGCTTTGGACCAGGTGACAGAGATACTGAACAAATTGACCGGCGATCCTACGAACGGCGTAGTGGTAGTCGACGAGCGATTGATCGAGGGTCTCGGGGGTGATCGGTTCACAGAGGCGGAAGCACATTGGCCCGGACTCATCGTCGTCCTGCCAGCACCCGAAAAGGCCGAGGTCACCGCAGAAGACTACGCGCTGCACCTCATTCGCAGGGCAATTGGTTATCAGATCAATCTAAATCTATGACCAACCGAATTACAGGCATCTCGGGGCCGACGGTCAGCGCGTCCCCCAAAGGACTCAAGATGTACGACCGAGTGAGCTTGGGCGATGCGCAGCTCATGGGGGAGGTGGTGCGGTTGGAGAAACAACGCGCCGTAATTCAGGTGTATGAGGACACCCGTGGACTTGGTGTCGGTGAACCGGTCCGGAGCGTCGGTAAGCCGCTCACCGCGCGTTTGGGGCCGGGCCTCTTGAACCGCATGTTCGACGGTTTACAGAGGCCCCTAGACGGCTTGTACCAGGAGTATGGGGCTTTTATCCAGGCCGGTAAGCAGGCGGCGCAACCGTGGCTTGCAAGGACCTTTTCGTTTATCCCGCTGAAACGGCCGGGCGACGAGACCCGCCGCGGTGAGTCCTTGGGCTATGTCGAGGAAGGACCGTTCAAACACTACATCCCCAATATGGAAGCGGATGGGCGCATTGTCCGTATCGTCGAGGGCGAAATGGGTTTGGATGATCCCGTGGCGGCCTTGTCGGACGGCACGCAGCTCTATTTGCAGCACGATTGGCCGGTACGGCTTCCCCGCCCAAGTCGCGGGAAACGGGCGCGCGTGGAGCCTCTGATCACGGGGCAGCGCTGCATCGATTTCCTATTCCCTTTGGCGAGGGGTGGGACAGCCATATTCCCCGGCGGATTCGGCACCGGCAAGACCATCCTCGAGCAATCGATCGCCAAGTTCGCCGATGTGGATGTGGTCGTGTACGTGGGTTGCGGTGAGCGGGGCAACGAGATGGCCGAGATGCTGGAGGAATTCTCCGCGCTCGACGACCCCCGGACCGACAGACCGCTGATGACCCGAACCATTGTCGTGGTGAACACGTCCAACATGCCGGTGGCCGCCCGCGAGGCCTCGATCTACACCGCGGTCACGATGGCGGAGTACTACCGGGACATGGGCCACAATGTTCTGCTTTTGGCTGACAGCCTGTCGCGATGGGCCGAGGCGCTGCGGGAAATCTCCTCGGCGTTGGAAGAAATGCCCGGGGAAGAGGGCTACCCGACCTACCTCGCTTCGCGCATGGCCGAGTTTTTCGCCCGTGCCGGGGCGGTCGAGACCGCCGACGGCAAAACGGGCTCATTGACGATGATACTTTCGGTTTCTCCACCGGGTGGCGATTTCACCGAACCGGTCACCCAGGCCTGCCTGCGGACCACCGGTTCCTTGTTCTTGCTGGACACAAACCTCGCGTATCGGCGGCACTTCCCCGCCATTAATTGGTTTCAAAGCTTCTCCCTGTACGAAGGGGACGTCGCGTCGTATTTCAATCGACAGGTTTCGCCTCAGTGGGGGCTGCACCACCGCCGATGCCGCGAGATCCTGCAGAAAGAGCAACGGTTGCGGGAGGTGGCCGAAATAGTCGGCACGGAGGGCCTGCAGGAGGCGGACCGCATGCTGATGCACGTCGCCGAGCGCATCCGCCGCGAGTTCCTGATGCAGAACGCCTACACCGAGGATGCGTATTCGTCGCCGGAACAGACGAATGAAAAAATCGGCGGCATCCTCGAGCCCTACTTTCGAGACACGAACACGCCGACACACGGCGCGTCCGGGACCGAACCCGGCCCGGATTACCCTAGGACAAGTTTGGGCTCCAAGAACGCCCGGCCGGAAGCCTGAAGGACTGGAGACATGCGCCTGTCTGTGCACAGCTACTCGACCGTGGCCCGCATCCAGGGACCGCTGATTTTCGTCGAGAGAGTCATGCAGGCACGCATGGGTGAATCCGTCACCATCGTCTTTCCCGACCGGCGGAAGCTGGAGGGGGAAGTACTCAAGATCGAAAAGAACAACGTGCTGATTCAAATCTTCGGTGAGAGCCGTGGTCTGGACATGGACCAAACCAGCGTGGAGTTTACCGACGCGGTTAAAAAGGCGCCGCTGTCTCGGTCGCTGCTCGATCGTGTATTCGATGGTTCATTTCAACCGCTTGACGGGTTGCCTCATTTCGTACCCGAACGTTGGGCCCCGGTGTCCGGACTGCCCATCAACCCCATCGCCCGAGCCCGTCCGCAGGAATTGATTGAAACCGGATTCTCCGTCATTGACGGTCTCAACACGCTGGTCAAAGGACAGAAGCTGCCAATCTTTTCGTCCGCCGGTCTTCCCTCGAAAGAAATGGTGGCGGGAATTCTGCAACATGCCCACGCGGGCGCCGTGAACTCCGTGGAGACCGGCAAGGCCTTTGTCGTCGTCTTTGTTGCACTGGGCCTGGCTCATCACGAACACGAGTTCTACCGGCAGGCCCTGATGCGAATGCGCAATCGGTTTGTTGCCTTCATAAATCTCGCCGACGACCCGGTGGTCGAACGGTTGCTGGCGCCACGCTTCGGTTTGAGCGTTGCCGAGTATCTTGCCTTCGTCCATGGCGAGGACGTATTGGTGGTCATTACCGACATGACCAACTACTGTGACGCCCTGCGCGAGGTCTCGACCGCCCGGGAGGAGTTGCCCGGACGTCGCGGCTATCCCGGTTACATGTACTCGGACCTGGCATCCCTCTATGAGCGAGCCGGCCGCATCAAACAGATGCCGGGTTCGATTACCATGCTGCCCCTGGTGACCATGCCGGAGGATGACATCACCCACCCAATTCCCGACCTCACGGGTTACATTACCGAGGGACAGATCGTGTTCAGCCGGGAGCTGCACCAGCAAGGTCTATTTCCCCCGGTGGATGTCCTGCCGAGTCTGTCCAGGCTCATGCAGCGTGGCATCGGAGAAGGACGCACTAGAGCAGATCATCGCGACATTGCCAACGCCCTGTACACCCATTACGCCAAGGGACGCGATTTGCGCAGACTCGAGGTCATCGTCGGCCGAGAGGGCATGACCGACGACGACAGATTGATGCTCGATTTCGCGGACGCTTTCGAGGCGGAGATCGTGCACCAGGGAACCGAGCGCCGCGGAATCGCTGAGACCCTGGATCTCGGTCTCGGTCTGCTACAACGGTTCTCGCTGGAATCGGCATGATTCACCCTACGCGCACCAACCTGTTGAAGTTGAGAGACAAAGTTGAGTCCGTGACGAACAGCGTCGCGATTCTAAAAGCCCGCCGCCAGGCGCTGATTAAGGAGCTGCTCGATTCCGCACGCCCGTTCGTCCGGTCAAGAGAGGCGATCAAGACCGAGTACGGAGAAGCATTGAGCGAGCTGCACCTGTCCATGGGCCACGCCGGTTCGGAATATGTCGAAACCCTAGCGGCCGCCAGTGAACGTGATATCGGCGTCGATGTTCAGGCTAGGAACGTCATGGGCATACACTATCGCGAAGTATCTGCCTACGGCCCTTTCGTGCGGTCTCCCGTGGATCGCGACTACGACTACGCGGCGAGCACACCTCACCTGGAGGAATCGATTCATCGATTCGAGCGAATTGTCGAGTCGATGCTGGACATCGCGACCTTCGAAAGCAAGCTGAAGATGCTCGGCCGGGAGATACTGAATATCACACGCAGAAGCCGTGTCCTGGAGGAAAAGGTCTTGCCGCAGCTCAATTGCCAAATCCGGATCATCGCCCAGTACATCGGAGAACGGGAAAGAGAAGCTTATTTCCGCTTGAAACGCTTTAAGCAGTCGGGCGGGGTGCGCCCCGATTGAGGATGTGCGCGGGGTGCGCTCTATTTCCTTTGCACGGGCCCCCGATGTATGGTGCCCGCGCCGAACCGGTCGCTGATTCGGTCGGTAATCCGGTCCAGGCCGGATTGTCGTGTGTTCGTGCGATCGGTGAACAATTCCAGCTGATCGCACGGATCCGCGTCGAGTGCGCCGACTCCCATTCCCAGCAGCCGGACCGCGCGGTCACAATGCCTCAATTCCTTGATCAGTAGTTCGTCGGCTGTTTGCCAGAGGTGATGGGTGACATCGGTGGCTCGGGCCAGGGTTTTCGATCTGGTAATGGTGATGAAGTCCGAAAACCGGAGCTTGAGCTCTACGGTCCGGGCCGTGCGTCGGTACCGCCGCAGACGGCGGGCGACCTGCTCGGTGAGATCCAAGAGCACAGACCGCAGGACGTCGATCTCGCTCAGGTCCTCGCTAAACGTGGTCTCGTGAGATATGGACTTGGCCTCACGGTCGTTCATCACCGGTCGGTCGTCCCGCCCATGGGCCAAGCGCCATAGATGCCGTCCCCATTCGCCAAACCGGGACTCGAGCTGCTGCGGCCGGCGCCGGCGCAAATCGGCAACCGTGCGCACACCAAGCTTCGCCATGGTACGTTGCCCGGCCTTGCCGACGCCCCACAATCTGGAGACCGGCAGGGGGTCGAGGAAGTCCTGGATCGAGTCCGGTTCGACGATGATGAAACCATCCGGCTTGTCCAGGTCGCTCGCCAGTTTGGCGAGAAACTTATTGGGGGCCACCCCAACCGACGCGACGAGCCCTAACTCGTCCCGCACCGCGGTCTTGATTCGCCGGCCGATTTCTGCGCCCGTACCCCAGAGCCTGAGGCTGGCGGTTACGTCCAAAAAGGCCTCGTCGAGCGCCAGCGGTTCCACCTGCGGAGTGTAGCGATTTAATACCTGACGGATTTGCGCTGAGACATCGGCGTAGTAGTTGTGGCGCGGCGCGACAAAAACAATGTCCGGGCACAACCGGACAGCGGTCCGCGCAGACATGGCGCTGTGGATGCCAAACCGCCGCGCCGGGTAACTCGCCGCAGCGACGACACCGCGGCCCTCCGGAGAGCCGCCGACAACGACAGGTTTGCCGCGAAGCTCCGGACGATCACGAATTTCCACCGAGGCGTAGAAGGCATCCATGTCGACATGGAGTATGCACCGGTGCATGGGCCGGTTACAGAAACGTGAGTTTGGCCGGTGAGATCAACACACCGAAGTGTTTACACCAGATAACCACATTACCGTACTTGGCCAGATCTACGCCGTTCGGCACGGGATACACCTGGCTGCCTTTGAAAGCACGCAGGCGGCCGAGGTCAATGAACATGGTTGCCGCCACATCGGTATCCGGTGACACACTGTCCGCCGGCACCAGATAGACGTGGAAAGCGGGCCCGGGCCCGACTTCGAAATCATCTTCCAGATGCACCACATCGTCATACACCGTCACCTTGCCCTGACCGTAATGGATCGGGTCGGAGGGGTTTGCATGGACAAACTCACCGCCCGCCACGATCCGTTTGTTCCCGGCATCGACGATCCTCTCTTCAGCTACGATATCGGCGAGAAAGACATAAGGGTAAACAAAGATGCCGGCGGCGAATCCAGCCAGGCCCCCGACAATCCCACCCAATACAAAAGATATGAGTATTTTCTTCATTGGCGCTCCGCACAAGAGACGTGGTTGTGTCAGGGCCGAAAGGAGCCCAGAGCTTAAATATAATGCGTGTACCCGATTTTTACACTGCCCGGAGGTCAAACTGGGACAGCGGTTATTGCGTCCCAGACGGATAAATTAAGGGCCGGTTCATTGGCGGCACGTAATAGGTGTCATATATACTTCAATTGTGGCAACCAGCCGACAATGTAACCGGCACGATTCAACGATGCGCGCTGTCTTTAACATCGATAGTCAAATTGTGACTCATGCCGATGTCAGCGTAAGTCGAAATGACCATGCGAACGCAGTAGTGATGCCATAAATGAAACAGGGTTTTTTGCCTGAACCTTCACCGGCAGACGATGAGCAACCTTCACGGGTCCCGGTTGGGGCGCTAACACCTCAATGGACGCGTACCGAATCCAGTCGCAGTAAGCAGAGTAACAAGCCGCGCTTACGAGCTGTTGTGATATTGCTTCACGCAGCGGCAATAGTTCTTGCTGCGATACTTGTGGGAGTAGGTCACGAGAGAGTGATGCTCATCAGTGTGCTGGCGGCGATGGTGCCTGCGCTTCTATGGCACTTTCCAGACAGCATTAGAAGAAGAAATAAGTTGCGGCCGGTGTCACGGCGTGAAGCCGTTTGGAAGCGTTCATACCTGGTGTTCCTGGGCGCATTTGTCGCGATTGTGATGACGGTGTTGGCGGGAGGGTTTGTGAAACACAAACAGAGCACAAACCGGTTCTACACGGAAGTGAACAAACTCGAACGGCAGATTGAGGAGGGTAACAGCAGTGCAGGGAGGGAGCTGGCTTACCTTTATTTGAATCAGAAACGTACAACTCAGTACTCGCAACAATCTGAAGAAGATTTCAAAGAAGGTACAAAGTTACTGGAACAATGGCTGCGACGTGAAATACGTCTGGGCAATGGTCAGAAATATTCCAAGGACATGTTCACCCTGGCCAGAGCCGTCGTTCATTACGACAAGGATAAGGCCCAAGAGTGGTTTAAGTACGCCAACGAACACGGACACGGTTCCGCGAAGGTAAACCTTGGCAGGCTAAGCGGTGAACCGGCCACTGACAAAACCCCGCCAATCCCAGGACGGGAAGAAGCGGCTGAACGGCGGCAGGAATTGGCAGGCGTGCAGGCGCAGCTTGGACAAACTAATCGTGTCGATAATGGGCTCGGATCCGGTGAAACCCCGAGCCCCGGGGCGCGCCTCACAGCGGATCGGTCCAAAGACCAGGAAATCACCGCTGCAGCGCGGGTCGAACCGGTCCTTCGGTCAGACGGCGTTCAAGCCGCGGCAACGGGTGTGAAAAAGACGGTCGACTGGTACCGGAATGCCGCGGAGCAAGGAGATGCCGCGGCCCAGTCCTACATGGGTTGGCTGTATTTCCGCGGGGAGGGCGTGCCCCAAGACCTCGAAGAGGCACTCAAGTGGTACTCGAAGGCCGCGCGACAGGGTAATGCCGCGGCACAAACCAATCTCGGTTGGATGTATGACTCCGGCCAGGGTATATCTCAGAATCGCCAACACGCCGTCGAATGGTATCGGAAGGCCGCCGAGCAGGGCTATGCACCCGCACAGGCGAACCTCGGCGCCATGTATGGCACGGGCGATAGCCTGCCGCAGGATTACATACTGGCTTACATGTGGAACAACTTGGCCGCGGCTCAAGGGCACACGGATGCACAGAAGAACCGAGACCAAATCGCGGCCAAGATGACGGCCGGGCAGATCGCTGAAGCACAGCAGCGCACTCGCAAATGGGCCGAGGAACGTAACAATTAGCCCGGCAGTAATGGACGTTGAATCTACTTTTTCCAGTCGTCACAGGTAGTCAATCCGCAAAACATTTTAGTCGCGTTGTATATACCAAATAATAATCTAGCCTGGTTTGTTCTCACCGTTGTGGTCCTGGGTGTATCGCTGCCAACTACGTTGGTTACCGCACAACTGCCGGCCGAGGGGCTGGCAACGACGCCGGCTCCGGGCAAGCCTGAAAGAAAGGCCATACTGGATGCGCTGCGCAGTGGATTCAAGCGGACACGTGGGCTGGATGTTGTATTTATTGTCAAGCAACTGAGGGTGTTGAACGGCTGGGCGTGGCTGGCTGTGGTTCCGCAATCCCGCAACGGGAGATCGCGATATGAGGAGATGTCCGCACTGTTTCGGCAACGGCAACAAAAGTGGCAACTAGCGGATTTGATCTGCACCGACAAAGGTAATTCTGAATGCATTGTCCGCGACGAGCATCTGTCAAGCCTGAACCAACGATTTCCGGACATCCCTCGAGGCCTGTTTCCGCCCGCTCGTGTACCGATGGAGATGACCGATTCGACGACATTGTCGCTCTCGCGGGCGCCCGCCGCGCCCGCTCTTCCGCCGGGCCTGGCGGCGGAATCGACGCAGCAGACCCCGCCGGCGGCGGCATTGCGGACGCAGGATCAGGCGCTGCAGACCGAATTGGCCTCGCTGGGGGACCGCATGGCGTCGTTGGAACGGCGTGGGGAGGAGGAATCGAAGTCGCTGGGGGACCGGCTGGCGTTGTTGGACCAGC
>CAMYJT010000023.1 GCA_947258785.1 uncultured Gammaproteobacteria bacterium | reverse complement strand
CGGCGATGGTGATCTGGATTTGGTAGCGGGAAACCAGAATCACGCCAACCGCCTATATTTGAACAACGGCACTGCCACGCCCTTCAGTGGCGTGACCGGTGTGGATATCACGACCGATGCGCACGCCACCCGTTCGGTAGCCCTGGGCGATGCGGACGGGGACGGCGACCTCGATGTGGTGGCGGGGAATATAAACCAGGTCAACCGGCTGTATCTGAACAACGGCACCGTCAATCCCTTCAATGGTGTGACCGGCAGTGATATTACCAGTGACGCCCATGAGACCTTATCCACTGTGCTGGGTGATATGGACGGCGACGGGGATCTGGATGTGGTGGTGGGGAACTACCAGCAGGCCAACCGGCTGTATCAGAACAACGGCACCGGCACGCCCTTTTCTGGGGTAACCGGCAGCGACATCACTGCCGACGCGCATGGCACGATAACGGCGGTGCTGGGCGATGTGGACGGCGACGGCGATCTGGATGTGGTGGTCGGGAACTATGACAGCGAGGCCAACCGCTTATATGTGAACAACGGCACCGGCGATCCCTTCAGTGGGGTGACCGGCAGCGACATCGCCAGCGACGCGCATGTCACCTGGCCCCTGGCCCTGGGCGATATGGACGGTGACGGGGATCTGGATGTGGTGGCCGGAAATCGGTATCAGGTCAACCGGCTGTATCTCAACGGCGGCGACGGCAATCCCTTCAATGGCGCGACTGGCAGCGATATCACCGCCGATACGCACCCGACGTCCGGCGTCGCACTGGGGGATGTGGACGGCGACGGGGATCTGGATCTGGTTGTCGGCAATAATACCGTCGCGAATCGTTATTATTTGAACAACGGTACCAGCGATCCGTTCAACGGGGTCAGCGGTGTGGACATTACTGCCGATGCGCACTCGACCTACTCAGTGACCCTGGGCGACGTGGACGGCGATGGTGATCTGGATGCGGTGGCGGGGAACAACGGGGTGAATCGGCTGTATCTGAACAACGGCACGGCCAACCCCTTCAGCGGTGTCACCGGTACCGATATCACGTCTGATGCGCACGAGACCAACTTCGTGGTGGTGGGCGACGTGGACGGTGACGGGGATCTGGATCTGGTGGCGGGGAACTGGAGTCAGGCTAACCGCCTGTATTTGAACAACGGCACTGCCACGCCCTTCAATGGCGTAACCGGTGTGGACATCACGTCCGATGCGCACCGCACCTACAGTTTGGCCCTGGGCGATGTGGATGGCGACGGCGCATTGGATGTGGTGGTCGGGAACACTGGGCAAACGAACCGCCTGTATCTCAACAACGGTACCGGCACGCCCTTCAGCGGCGTGATTGGTACCGATATCAGCGCCGATGTACAGGAGACGTACGCCGTGACGCTGAGCGATGTGGATGGTGACGGCGATCTCGATCTAGTGGCGGCGAACGCCTTTGGCTCCGTACCTACTGACGAGATAAACCGCCTGTACCTGAACAATGGCACCAGTAATCCTTTCAATGGTGTCGTTGGAACGGACATCACCGCCGATGCGCACAGCACGATTAGCGTAACCACGGGTGACGCGGACGGGGATGGGGATCTGGATTTGGTCGTCAGCAATTATGGTCAGGCCAACCGTTTGTATCTCAACAACGGTACCAGCTCTCCGTTCAGCGGGGTAGCCGGCAGCGACATCACACCCGATGCGCACCAGACCAACTCCGTGGTGCTGGGCGATGTGGACGGTGATGGCAATCTAGATGTGGTGGCCGGTAACTATACGGGTGTTACCAACCGTTTGTATCTAAATAACGGCACCGGTCGCCCATTTGTTGGCGTAACCGGCGCCAATCTTACCAGCGATGCGCACTGGACAATTCCCGTGGCCCTGGGCGATATGGATGGCGACGGCGACCTCGATTTGGTGGCGGGCAACGACGGTCAGACCAACCGCTTGTATCCGAACAACGGGACCAGTGATCCCTTCAACGGTGTAACCGGCACCAACATTACCGCCGATGCGCATTCCACGACCTCGGTCAGCCTGGGCGATGTGGACGGGGACGGCGATCTCGATCTGGTCGTGGCGCGGTACCGGCAAGCCAACCGGCTGTACCTGAACAACGGCACCGGTGCGCCCTTCAACGGGGTGGCCGGCGGTGATATCACTGCCGATGCACACAAGACCTACTCCGTGGCCCTGGGCGATGTGGACGGCGACGGCGATCTGGATCTGGTGGCGGGCAATAACGGCGAGACGGACCGCTTGTACCTGAACAACGGCAGCAGCAATCCCTTCAACGGGGTGACCGGCAGCGACATCACCGCCGACGCGTATAGCACGAAGGCTGTGGCGCTGGGCGATGTGGACGGCGACGGCGATCTCGACGTGGTGGCGGGGACCCTGGGGACCTCGCACACCAACCGCCTGTACCTGAACAACGGCACCGGCACACCCTTTTCTGGGGTAACCGGCGCGGATATCACCAGCGACCGTCACCCCACCCGAGCGATAACCTTGGGCGATGTGGACGGCGACGGCGACCTGGATGTGGTGACGGGCAATAACAGTGGCGTTAACCGTTTGTATTTAAACAACGGTACGGGCACGCCGTTCAGCGGGGTGACCGGCAGCGACATCGTCAGCGGAATATTCGTCCACGCCGTGGTCCTGGGCGATCTAGATAGCGACGGCGATCTGGATCTCGTGGTGGGCAGCTATCAGCAGGTCAACAAGTGGTACCCAAACAACGGTACCGGCAATCCGTTCAACGGTGTGACCGGCGTGGATCTCACCGCCGATGCGCATCAAACTGAGTCGTTGGCCCTGGGCGACGTGGACGGTGACGGCGCCCTGGACGTGGTAGCGGGCAATTACAATCAGGTCAACCGCTTGTACCGCCGCCGGGTGTTTGACACGGCACAGGGGATGGCGGTGTCGCTCAAGGTCAACGATACGCAAACGGGCATTGGGGCGGCGCGATTGACCGCTACCGACACCCAGAACACGGCGACGACCCGCAATACCCGGATTGACTATTACCTGAGTATCGATGGCGGTGCCAGCTGGCAGCAAGTGCGATCGGGAGAGAACTTCACGTTTCCATCCCCGGGCGATGATCTGCGTTGGAAGGCCGAGCTCCACTCTTTATCCCCGGTGCTTACTCCCATTGTCCAATCCGTATTGATCGAGTGGGCAGATCCCCCGCAAGTGACCCAGATCGACAGCATCGCCGACACGGGCGACGGATTGCTGGGTGAGGGCGAGCAGACGGTGGTGGACATCACCCAATTAGTGGTGACCTTTAACCAAGCGGTGGCCGACCCGGCGGGCGATGCCGGGGCCAACGACGTCACCAACCCGGCCAACTATCTGTTGCTCGAGGCCGGGAGCAATGCGAGCTTCGACACCGTGGACTGCGCCGGCGGGGTGGTGGCCGACGATACTCAGGTGACGGTCAACAGTGTGAGCTACGCTTCTGGGACGTTGACGGCGACGCTGAGTGTCAACGGTGGCGCGGCGCTGCCGGTGGGGGTGTACCGGCTGCACGTGTGCGGGACGACCTCGATTGAGAACACGGTGGGTCAGAAGCTCGACGGGGATGGGGATGGCAGCGGTGGCGATGACTTCGAGCGCTCTTTCGAGGTGCTGCTCGACACCGACGGGGATGGCATTGCGGATATCAATGATCCTGACGACGACAACGACGGCATGAGCGATGTGTTTGAGAACGCCCACCCCGCGGTACTGGATCCCCTTGATCCGAGTGATGCGAATAACGATCCGGACAATGACGGATTGACCAATCTGGAAGAGTTCAATATCAACCCGCTTATGAACCCGAATCATCCCGACACCGATGCCGACGGCATTCAGGATAATATCGACAATGATCCGGTTGTCAGCGCTAGCCTATGTGCGGGGGATGATGCTAACCTGGACAGTGTGGTGACTGATGCTCAGCAATGTGCTGCTGCCAATTCGGTGACGATCACGGGGACCGCGGGCGTGACGGAGACCGGTAATCTCGAGGTGATCTCACCCCAAATCAACGTCGAGTCTGGATTTAGTGTCGAGTCGAACGGTGGATTCAGTACCAAGTCAGCCAACCCCTGTCCGGCGTGTCCATAAGGAGAAGGGGCCGAACGCTGGCGATTACACAATCACGTCCTACAGAGGATTGATCGATGAAACGCATGACAATACATTTGCTTTTGACCCTCAGCACGCTGGTGCTGGCAGGACCGTTTACGTCAGGCACTGTCGAGTATAAGTCGGATTAAAGCCATGTTGTAGTGCGAGTCACCGTGAATCGAGCGTCACGAAAGAGCGACGTGGACGCGGAAACGGCTAGAGTTTGCCTGAGTTTTCTCAGAATCCAGGCTAAGTGCCCGCGATCGGAGTGGTTATCGGCTGAGATTGAATTGAATCTAGGGTTTGGTACAAATGGCGGGCGGCAGATCAACTTCTGGTCGGTGCGATCTTCGGAGCGCTAGCGACAACATGCCGGTCGCAAGTACCGATCCCTGTTCCACGTTTGTTAGATCAACTTCAAACCATACGGGGATGACAATATTTTTCAGTGTTCTATCTCCTAGCCTTGGCGGCACTATGTCTATACTTCATGGATCGGCTATTGGAGTTGAATTGGATCGCGCTGGTGGCAGCCATTATGGTTCCTTTCTTCGTACCAGCGGTGCTCCTTGAGCTGCGAACCTATCGAAGTCTGCGATGACGATTCAGGATTTACGAGCGCCGGCCTAAATCAAAGGAGAAAAGCGATTAGAAAGTAGTAGTAAATGGAGTATGCGGTGGCCCATTATCTTTGCCGCGCGTATTACATCCGCTGTCGCTGGCACACTGTTAGGAACCCTACGCGATCGGGCGTATAGATGAAATGATGTCCTCCATGGAAAATAGTGGTGGCAAAACTATGGTTTTCGCAGATTCTAACCATCGTAAGAAATGCTTGGTTTGGATCGCGCTGCTTATGGGTGCTGTGTACTGCTGGCTAAAATGGGTCTTACCGTTCCTTTTAGAATCGTATGACAAAGAAGGTGACGCTGCCTATTTGTGGGCCTTATTTGCTCTGATGTTCTCCCCTTTAATAGGGTTTGGAATTTCTAGCATACGATTTGGCCAAAAAATTATACGTAATGCGCAATTTCCTCCTCGAGGATCAAAAGTCTTTTTTGATACCGAAGTAAAAGAAGGAAGAGACGCTAAAAGAATGGGATATGGTCAATACGCGATGGGAGTACTGCTAATTATTATCGGCAGTATTGGGCTGCTAGGACCTGGTTGGTGGCCGATGATTATAGGAACTTAACCATTGAGATTTGAACGACGAGGATACAAGTAGATCATTCGAGTACGCTGCTGAAGAGCCAGAAAAAAATGCACGCCCTACGAGTTGATAGTTTACCTGCCAAGGACAAGATGCCATGACTCCTGTCGATAATGTAATGAGCATCGACAAGACTGAAGAACAAGAATCGGAGGAATACTTGCGCAAAGGGGGTCAGGTCTTGCATTGACACAAAAACTACTTGCGCAAAGGGGGTCAGGTCTTGCATTGACACAAAAACTGTCGCGGTCAGTGTTTGGCTGGAGTGAATTGCTGGAGCAACTTGTTCAACCGAGCTTGCGGATTGTCACCGGTGACTGGAACACCTCGCGCCACCTGCAGTAGGAAGCGGGCGCATAAGGAGCAGCAATTTTTTACGGTCCCAGCACATGTAATCGCCAGATGCCTCGGCGGTGGCGGCCAGGTAAAAAGGAATCGGTGATAATTGAGAATCAGTAGCTTTATCGTTTGTCACCGACCCCTTTTTTCGAACCTTTAACTGGTTTGTCATGCTCACCATTCTCAGTTATCAGTACGTCTTGGCAATTATCTGTCTCATCCCTCTTTTCTTTCGCATCCGAAATAGTCAGCCCTTAAATCGTCGTTTCGGGCCGTAGCGTATTGCCTTGCTCTTCAGCGGCGTCAATACTCCAGAGCATAGTAACCATATTTGTCGTTGTATGCGTCACCTGTACGATAAACACCTTCAAACGCAGTAACGACAATAAATGCTTCCCTTGTGAGTGCCTGAGGAGCAATGGTCAGTGACGCTCGATCCCTTGTACTCCAATCTATTGGACCCGGAGTGGGGCGGTGTCTATCAATATTCGGATGCGTTGGATTGGCAGTCCCCGCACTACGAGAAGATCATGTCAATACAAACCGAGTCGATACGCAGTTATGTCCTGGCTTACCAGCTGTTTCAGAATCAGAAGTATCTAAGCGTAGCGAAGGCGGTCTCGCGCTACCTGACTGGATTGATGATGAACCCCGACGGCGTTTTTTACACCAGCCAGGACGCGGACTTAAACAATGACATTGACGGCCGTGCGTATTACGCATTGAACGACGAGCAGCGCCGTAAGCTCGGTCTGCCGAAGATCGACACGAACATCTACACCCGTGAGAACGGCTGGGTGGTTTCTGCATTGAGTAAAACGTACGCAGCCACCGGCGATGACCGGTATTTGGCGAATGCTCGACGCGCCGCGCAATGGATGGTTGTCCATCATAGCCGTCATGACGGTGGTTTTCGTCGCAATCAGACCAGCGACACCCCGTACCTGGGTGATACCGTGGCGATGGGTAAGGCATTCATCGACCTGTATTCGGTCACCGGCGACCGACAATGGCTCACTCGTGCAGTCAACGCCGCTAACTTTATCGGCAAGGGATTCATGGATAAGGATGGTGGCGGTTTCACGACCCGGCCCGCCGGGAGACGCTACGATGTGCTCTCCGACCCCATCAAACACCTGGATACCAATATCGAGGTCACGCGATTCACCAACCTGATGTTCCACTACACCGGTGATCAGGGTTTTCGCGACATGGCGGAGCACGGAATGCGTTGGCTTTCCTCCCCGGCGATCACCGATCAACGGCGGTTCCTGTCCGGCGTGTTGCTGGCGGATCTTGAGCTTAGGCAGCAACCGGTACACATGACCGTGATCGGTCACAAGGACGACGCCAGCGCGCAAACCCTATTCAAAGCCGCCATCCGCTATCCGAGCGGCTACAAACGCGTCGAGTGGTGGGACAAACGCGAGGGAACGTTGCCGAACCCGGACGTGCTCTATCCAGAGCTGGACCGGGCGGCTGCGTTTGCCTGTGCTAATCGTGCATGCTCTCTACCGGTGTTCGATCCTATCCGCATTGCAGAGGCGGTGGACCGGCTGTACCCGCAAACCAAAACGCCATAACCAACAGTCGGCCGTGGGCCCGACGTCCCGCTCTTTGGCTCACCGAGACCGCGTCCGCTTTGAACTTGAACATCGTGTGGCGGTCTATGAATTCATCCCAAAAAGCCTGAGGAGGCAGTTTGACAGCGAATTATCTGCTGGCCTCCACGATGCTGTTCGCACTTGCTCTCGATGCCTACGCGGCGGATTGCATTCCGACGCCGCACCGAACTGCCGGAACTCATTACAAACCAGTCACTGAGTAAAAAATCAACAAATGAAGCGCACCGCGACACATCGCATTGCACCGATGTGTGCCGAAAAAGGCCCCTCGATTGCCATCGAACCCTGCTCGTGGGCCGGGAGCTGGCCGCAACGGGTGTGACGGTGTCGCATATTCCGCCCGGCGGCAGCCTGGAGACGCACGCGGAAACCATGGCGCGTTTGTCGCGGATCGCCGGTCGGGCGGAAAACGGTCAATTCCGCTCGGAAGACGAAAAGATTGATGCGGCTTGCGCCTGGCAGGAGGAGCGCGTTGTCTACGATGACGAGAGTGGTTAGGCCAGTCCCGCAGTGCACGTGTAAATACGGGTAAGAGAACAGACACGCTAATATTAGAAGAAATTATTCTCTGATCCGGTTGTTTGGGCGTCAGAACAAATAGGAGTCGCATGAGTACAAATATTTTGGACCTGCCGAAAGATCTGCCGCGCCCCGTTGACGATGGCGCGGCGTCTCATTTGCGCGGGATACACTTCCCACGGCTCGCGCTTCCCGCAACCCGCGGCGCGAACGTTGATCTGGCTGCCATGCCGGGCCGCTTGGTGGTTTACATCTACCCGATGACCGGACGTCCAGGCGTACCGTTGCCCAAAGATTGGGATAGCATCCCGGGCGCTCGCGGTTGCACGCCTCAGTCCTGCAACTTTCGCGATCATTACGCTGCGCTGCAATCGCTGGATACTTCCGTATTTGGATTGAGCGCGCAGACCAGTGACTACCAGAGGGAGGCACGCGACCGGTTGCATCTCCCCTTCGAGCTGTTGAGTGACAGCGGACTTCGATTGAAGCAGATGCTCGGTTTGCCCACCTTTACCGTCGCCGGCAAGGAGCTGTACAAGCGCTTAACGCTCGTCATCGAGAATCGACGCATCCAGAAAGTGTTTTATCCGGTCTTTCCGCCCGACCAGAGTGCGAACGAAGCTCTTGCTTGGATACGGCACAGGGCCCGGCCGGACGCTGCCGGCGACGCGCCGAAACCGGCGCGCGCTTGAGCGCGACATGGGGGGCTTGGGGTGTCGCGCTGCTTTATTGATCACCTCGTTGTCACCGCACCATCTCTTGAAGTCGGTGCCGCGCTGGTGCGCGAAGCCCTTGGGGTTGCACTGCAGGCAGGAGGGGAACATCCGCGTATGGGCACCCACAATCTCCTTGTGCGGCTCGGAGATACTGTGTACTTGGAGGTCATTGCCCCCAACCCGGCGGCGCCGGCGCCGTCCCGCCCGCGCTGGTTTGCGCTCGACACGCTTGGCCCGAACGCCGCCCCGTCCCTTGCGGCCTGGGTTGCGCGCACGTCCGACATTCATGCAGCCGCATCGGCGTCCGCCGAACCATTGGGAAATATCGAACCTATGGCCCGCGGTACGCTCAGTTGGCTGATTACCATCACACCCGATGGCTCGCTGCCGTTTGACGGTGTCGCGCCGGCCCTCATCGAGTGGCAAACCGAAGCGCGCCCGGCGGTGAAACTGAAAGATCTGGGGTTGTCGCTTGCCAGCCTTGAACTCTTTCATCCCGAGCCGGCGCGTATTTCCCGTCTGCTCGTGTCGTTAGGCCTCGAGGGTCCGGTGTCCGTGGTGCCCACTGACAGTGGTTTACCTCCGCGGTTGGTCGCGCACATCGACACACCGCTGGGCGTTCGTTTGCTGCCGGCGCCCCAACTTGGACGTTAATACTAACGAGGGCTTTTTAAATATCGATTGACCCTTTTGTACAATTGGGGGACACGATACTTAATTCGATATTTGCTTGAGAGAAATGGGATCAGAGCCGGGTTTTGCAGAAGGCTGGCCTAAGCGCAGTCGAAGGCAAGGGATTCAGCGTGTTCAATTTGCGGTCGCTGTTCAGCGTAGAGAGATTCTCCGCTGCGCTTAGAATGACAGCGCTGGCTTTTCGGGCATGGAAACCGTATAGTGCAGGCTTCCCTGAATGGGACCTTGCGTTTCTAACCCTCCCGAACGGTTTGATTACCCTCCCTGGTTGGCAACGTACGGCGGTCCTCGAGCCTGACAGCCGGGGCCGCCAACGAGTGAACCAGACGATGTGTTTAGCTTCGGTATAACTCCATCCAAGTTGGTTTGTCTTTCATTATTTAGTGATCCGCCTGTTGTCAGGCGGACGGTGTACACATTGATGTCATTTGAACAATTAGGACTCGATTCCAGATTACTCAAGGCCGTTCAAGGCAGCGGCTTTCAACAACCGACCGACATTCAACGCCGGGCCATTCCACTTGCGCTGGCCGGCAAAGACCTGATGGCGTCGGCGCAAACGGGCACGGGCAAGACCGCCGCGTTCGTGCTGCCCACGCTGCAGCGGCTGCTGCAACCGGCAGCGAAACGCGATGTCGGGCCCCGGGCCCTGGTCGTCACGCCGACGCGGGAGCTCGCGCTGCAGATTAGCGACGCGGTCGCGCAATTCGGACGATTTTGCCGACTCACCACCGGCCACCTGGTGGGCGGCATGCCCTATCCACCGCAATATCGGATGCTGGACAAACCACTGGATCTGTTGGTGGCGACTCCGGGGCGCCTACTCGATCATATGCGCCAGGGGCGGGTGAATTTCTCGCGCTTGCAAGTGCTGATTCTAGACGAGGCCGACCGCATGTTGGACATGGGCTTTATCCGGCCCATCAAGACCATCGCGGCCGCAGTCCCCGCCGCGCGCCAAACGCTGTTGTTTTCGGCCACCCTGGAAGGTCAGGTGTTGAAAATCGCCAAGGCGCTGATGAAAAATCCCGAACGCGTTCAACTCGCGGCCAACCGCGATCGTCACGCCATGATTGCCCAGCGCATCTACCAGGCGGATGACGTTGGGCACAAGCGCCAACTGCTCTCGCACCACTTGGGACAGGACGAGCTGACCCAAGCGCTGGTGTTCACCGCGACCAAACGCGGGGCACGGCGCATGGCCAAGGTATTGGATGCCCAGGGCCACGCGACAGCCGCGCTGCATGGGGACATGAGTCAGTCGGCGCGCAAACGTACCGTCGAGCGTATGCGCCGCGGCAAGATCCGGGTGCTGGTTGCCACAGACGTGGCCGCTCGCGGTCTGGATATTCGTAGTATCAGCCACGTCATCAATTTCGATCTGCCGATGGTCGCGGAAGATTATATCCACCGGATCGGGCGTACCGGTCGTGCCCAGGCGATGGGTACAGCTATTTCGCTGGTGGCGCCCGACGATCGATCGAAACTGAGCGAGATCGAACGCCTAACCGGGCGCAGCTTGGAGCGTGGCATCGTGGTTGGCCTGGAACCCAACGCGCACACGTCTCGAAATGTGCCGAGGTCAAACCGCAAACCACGGCCGGGAACCAAACCTGGTCCACGTTCGCGCGCACACAATGCCAAAAAAGCCACGTCGGGCTTCAAGAGTCGAATCGGTAATCCGCGTAAAAAGGGAAGCCCACGCAGGCGTCTATCGGCAAGCAGACGCGACGCCAACATAATTGCCTAACCTCTACTCGGTTGACGGTCCTATAATGGAGATACGACTTATCGACTCGGAAACTTACTGACAGCGAGTGGAGACAAATATGGCACGTAAACCCAATTACTCATTCGAACGCAATCAGCGCGCCAAGGCCAAGGCTGCAAAGCGCGAAGCTAAACGCCAGGCCAAGCTTGCTACGAAAGCGGAAGCCAAGGACGCGGCGGTTGATGATGCTACGAAGGACTCCTCGCGCGATGCCGAAGCGGTGGACAAGCCTCAGACGAACGGCGATTAAATCCGCAGCGCAACGCGGGGGACAGTGATTCCTGGCGGACTCCGTTCTGTAGAGTGGTGGCAAACTCTTTGCCGTAGCGCGTGTCCAACCAACCTTTCGCCAGTCCGGAGGTGCGGTCAAAATCCTTCAGGAGCCGCTCTTTGTGCGAGCTGTAGTAGTCCATTATTTGGTTTGGCATTCCCTCCATCTTCACAATTGACGCGTGGGTCACGATCAGCCACGTCTGTGCTGTTGCGGCTAAACAATACATCATTACTCGACTATAGGTATTCCATTTTTTGTGTTGGTCCAGAACAAGGAATCGACGCATCGAAGACGCGGCGGTGGGCACCCGGATTCTGGATGATCACGATCACTCTGCTATAATAAATACAAGTGGGTGTGATTATGCTAGCTATGTTGACGTGGGTAGCTTGTTTAATATTTGCCGCGTCATCAGTAAGTCGTGCGATCTCGATGGCCCGCGGCGGTGTGACGGACTGCAAACACACTACAATCTTCATGTTTGCCCGTGTCAGCTTTCAAGCATTGGCGGTCTTACGGTTGATACGGCTCAACGTTCATCACATCGCTACAACGGTGCTGGTGCTGGCGGTTGCAGGGCCGTGGGCGGCAACGGCACAAAGCGATAATCCGGCGATCAAAATCGGCCTCATTCCGGAAAGAAACATCTTCGACCAGGTGGCGCGATACGAGACGCTGGCCGAGTACCTGTCCAGCGAGGTCGGCGCCCGTTTCCAGCTGACCATGCTCAGCCGCTACGGCAATATCGTCCAGCGCATCACCAACAACGAGGTATTGGCCGCTTTCCTGGGCTCTTTTACCGGCGGGCTGGCGAGCGCTCAGCTCGGCATGGAGCCCATCGCCCGGCCCGTCAATCGGGACGGGACCTCCACCTACTTCGGCCGAATCTTCGTGCGCAAAGACAGTGGCATCAAAACTGTCCCCGACATGCGGGGCAAGAGACTCGCCCTTGTCGAGAAAGCCACCACCGCCGGTTACGTGTTTCCCCGGGCTTACCTGCGAAGGCACAGCGTCGAGGATCTGGGAACCTTCTTCTCCGAGGTACGCTTCTGGGGAAGTCACGATGCAACGGTGTCGGCGGTGCTCGGCGGCGAAGCCGATATCGGCGCCGCCAAGAACACGGTGATGGATTGGCGCATGCAAGTCGACCCGCGCATCGAGGAAGAACTGCGGATCCTTGCCGTGTCACCGCGTGTACCGTCGAATGGATTGTTCATGTCGGTTTTGCTCGACGCCGGACTCAAGGAGCAAGTCCGCGACCTCCTGCTTAATCTTGATAACACGGTCAAAGGCAGAGCAATCCTCCAGAAGATGGACGCGTTGAGGTTCGAGGCAACGCGTACGGCAGATTACGGTCCGGTTTTCGACCTCGCCGCCACGGCTGGTATCGATATCAAAAGCTACAGCTACATCAACAAATGAAACGCCGCTTCGTCGTCACGTTCACGATGCTGTTCATACTCTTTGGCGTGGGCTACGGCTTCGGCCTGCACGTTCTGTGGAAGAGCTCGGCGGAATTCGATAGGGTAATCATGCTTCACGAGGTCGAGGGCATGAGACAAAATCTTGAACGCCAGATCGTCCTGTCGAAGCAGGCGCTAGAAGTTTCGGGAACTGTGTTTGCGAACAATCTCGATTCAGTTGTCGTAACCATCCGTGAGCTCGAGTCCCAAATGAACGCGTGTCTAGGCTGCCACCACGCGGGTGTCAGTAAGGCCCTGATTCAGAACGGCGTAGAGCTGGTCGACCGATACAAATTGGGGTTCAGTCGCTTCGTAACCGCAATCGGCGACAACGCCCTGCGCCAGAAGATGCAGATCGAAGTGGCGCGAATCGGTGGGCAGCTCACTAACTTGGTGGGCAGAATTCGTCACATCGCGACGCCACGTCTCAAACACCGCACCGCCACCGCCCAGGCTCACATCGAGCAATCTATACATGTGCTTGGTTTGGCTCTCATAGTGACTTTTTTGTCCGCCCTCGCACTTGCGTGGTGGTTCACGCGTCGGGCTACCCGGCCCATTGTCCAGCTCATCGACGCCGCCAATCAGATCGCGGAAGGCCAGCTCGGAGTCCGGATCGCGCATCGCGAGCGCGGTTCAATTGGGAAACTGCTCGGTGAATTCAACGAGATGAGCTCGTCGCTGCAGACCCAAGCACGGGTGGTGAAAAAGCGCACAGCCGAGATCCTCAAAACCAGAGACATGGCTCTCGTTACCCTGGCCCGACTCGCCGAGTCGCGAGACGCAGACACCGGCCGCCACCTGGAGCGGATCGCGGCGTACAGTGGGCGCATCGCGGCGGCGCTCCGGGTCTCGCCGTATGCCGATCGAATCGATGAAAGATTCATCGACCAGCTTGAAAAATCCAGCCCCCTGCACGACATCGGTAAGGTGGGAATACCGGACGACATCCTCCGCAAGCCGGGTCGTCTGACTAACGAAGAATTCGACATCATGCGCGAGCACACGGTCATCGGCGCCAGCACTCTGCGCTCGGTGATCGATGACTTCGATGACCACACGTTCCTCGAGATGGGGATGGAAATTGCTTACTGTCACCACGAAAAGTGGGACGGCTCCGGCTATCCGCGCCATCTTGCGGGCGAGGACATCCCGCTCAGCGCGCGCATCGTAGCTGTGAGTGACGCATATGACTGTATCACCACAAAACGCGTCTACAAACCGGTCTACGACCACGAAGAAGCGGTTAGCCGCATCCTCAAGGACCGCGGTCGGCACTTCGATCCGGTGGTGGTGGATGCCTTTCTCGCCTGCCAAGGCGAGTTCGATACGATTCGGGAAACCTACCGCGAGCATCTCGACGACGAGTCCAAAGGCTCAGGAGCTTCACCTGCGAAGATTATCCCGTTGCAAACCTGATATGGAGATCAGCATCCATCTTGACTCCCAACATACAGACAGTAACCCGAACAATCACCGGACCACTTCAGAGGCTGTGCATCGAGGGCGGGCGCGGGCGCAAAGTGAGCCCGCGCCGCCCGAGGCGTTGCTACTGGAAGAACCCGAACCCAAACTGTTCGAGGGCGTCCAGGTCGTCGGTCACCAGCAACCCCAGCTCGAACTCGGTGAGGTTGATGAACAGAGGTCCGAACCCACCCCCGAAGTTCTCCGAGGTCAGCACGTAAGTGGCATTCCAGCCGTTCGCCGCCAGTGACGGGGAGCTCGGCGTCAGGCTGATGTGGAGCACCTCGCCGCCGCCCACGCCGACGTTGCCGGCCAGGCCGTCCACGTCGTCGCCGGGCACCAAGCCGAGGTCTCCGGCCGGCACCCCGATCAGGGCGATGCCCGCCTCGGTCTCGAGGATGTCCGCCTCCGACGCCCCGAGCAGACCCAGCGTAGGCGACCCCGGCGCCAGCGAGTAGTACGGCGTGCCGGGGAGGTCCGGATCGACTCGGCTCCAGGCGTCGATCTCGTCGCCGGGCTGGAGCCCGGCGGCGGCGAACGGAACGTTGGTGCCACACATCACCCCGTCCTCGTCGACCCACTGGAAGGGCGCGAACGGGTCGATGGCCGCGGCGGCCGCGAACTCATTCTCGCCGAACCCGGCTAAGGCCCAGACGTCACCGCCCAGGTCGCCGGCCGCACACGCCGCTTCGGCCTCGATCTGGGTCCCGGTATCGCCCGCCGAAGTCTCGGTGACCGAGTACTCGGTGTCGACGAAGTCAAACGCCGTGACCGGTGGCGGTCGGCCGTTGAAGAAGAAGTTGAGGGCATCGATGTCATCGGCCGGGTCGAGGCCCAGTTCGGCGGCGGTGAACAATCGGGTCACCACCCCCGCGTCCTCGTCAATGAACAGGATATCGGCCGGCGACCAACCGTTGGCAGCCAGCGTCGGTGATCCGGGTGCCAGGGAGAACGCCCGCTCCAGCTTCTCGGAGAAGGTAGCCCGGACAAAAGTGAACGAGTTGGCGTCCACGATCACCGTGCACGTGGGGTTGGTGCCCCGCTCGAAGCACTCGCCGCTCCACCCGAGGAACTCCCGGTTGGGCGTCGCGGTCGCGGTCAGCGTGACCGCCGCGCCGCCGGCGACCGACGTGTCGCACAGCGTCGCCGGGCAGTCAATGCCGCCGACGTCGGACGTCACCGCCCCGCCACCGTCGACCTCGACGAACAGGTCGCCTGGTGGTGGGTCGAAGTAGTCCTCGGTCTCGCCGAGCGCGAACGCACCGGTACCGTCGTAGGCGGTCAGCGACTCGGTGGTCACCGTGATCCGCAAGGCCCCTTCAGTGACTGGGTCCCACGACTCGGTGGTGTCGAAGCTCTTGCCCTTGAAGATCGGCGTGGCGGTGATCGCGTTCTGCACCGCCCACTCGCCGGGGTCGGCCCAGTCGCCGTCGTCGTTGCGGTCGATGAGCACGTTCAGGTAGATATCGCCCGCGATGTCCCAGTTGTTGACGCGCACACTGATGGGGTTGAACGACAGCAGCCCGTCGTCGAACTCGTCGAGATCGACCACGTCGGCGTCGGACTCGAGGTCGGCCCACTGGCCAAACCACAGCCGGTTGGGATCGCTGTGGCGCGCGCCGTCCTCGGCCAGCGTCGTCGGATAAGTACCGCCGGCGTCACCGAAGTCGAAGAAACTCGGATCGCCCGATCCCGGGAAGTCGGTCTTCTTGTAGTCAACGTTCCACCAGCTGAAGTGGTCGGTCTCAAACTGGGCCCATACCGCGAATGAGCCGAACAACCCGGCCCGGATGTTGACGGCGTCGGCCTCTGTGTACGGCACCCCGGACGAGTTGGTGACGATGCCGGTGGCCTCGATCACCCAGTCGCCGGAGACCTCATCGAAGGAGTACATCGGGATGTCGATGACGCCGTTGCCCGGCGTCAGGTCGAACACATCGACGTGCTGGTTGGCGGGGATGCGCAGCCGCACCGTCACCGGCGCAGGGAACGTGGTGACCTCGTCGCCGGCGGCGTCGAGCGCCACCAGCCAGGCGAACACCGTGCTGTTGAACGGGTCACCGGGGTCGTCACCCACCAGGCCCGGGAAGGCGTTGGGCTCGGTTTGATGGTCGAACGCCTCGCCGTAGGCGGCGACGACCTCAGGCGGCAGGCCGATAACACGGACCTCGTCGAAGTCGCCGAACTCGCCGCCGCCGAGGTTGAAGAGCTGGGAGGTGGCAGGGTTGGGCAACTCGATGGGGTCGAGTGCCACGGTGTCGGCGCCGGCCGGCACGAAGCCGTAACGGGTGCTCGACAGCGGCACGCCGTCCACAACGGTGGACACGTCGACCCGGAACTGGCTCGCCGCCGGGCCATTGGCAGCGACGCCGTAGGCTCCGTCGAATGCGGTAGTGGTGAAAGCAGGCGGACCCCCTTCGATTGAGCCGGTCACGTCGGCGCCCGCGACACCGCCGCTGTCGGTGAACAGCACCAGGCCGGAGCCGGTGATCGTTGCCGGGATGCCCTCGTACGCGCTGCTGTAGGAAGCCGACACTGTCAACCCACCTCCGTTGTCGGCCGAGGCGGTCGCAGTGTTGGCGTAGGCGCCAGGCACCGCCAGATCGTCGGCCGTGCAGGTGACGCTGCCGCCCTCCGGAATGTCGGTTGCCGGGCATGAGACCGAGACGCCGGCCGGTAGGTCGGGATCGTCCACCACCAGACCGCTCAAGTTGCCCTGGCCGGTGTTCTCGACGACGTAGGTCCACACGACGGGCTGTCCCTGGGTGATCTCAGGCACGGGGTCGATGTTGACGTCGACGCCGTTGGTCAGCTTGGTGAGCAAGATGTCAGGTATCCGCACCGGCACCGTCGAGGTGTCACTCGCCGAGACGACGACGCCTAGCGGACTCTCGCCGGTGACCGTTATCTCGTTAGCGATCTCCGGCGTGTTCAGGTTCGTGGGCTCCGTGCATGAGAAGAAGTGGCTGGTGCCGGGCGCGAGATCCGGCACTGCCTGCTCGCAGCCGGGTGCGACCGGATCGGAGACGATGATGTTGACGAGGTCGGTGTCACCGGTGTTTTCGACAGTGATGTCGAAGAAGGCGTCGGCGCCGGCCGGAACCGCGGGAGCCACGTCGGGCCCGGGGTCGTTCTTGGCGACGCTGATTCCCGGCGTGCCGCCGACGTCCTCGCGCTCGCAGTGCTTCACCTTCTCGCCGTTTATGCAGTTGTCGTTGTCGCCGGGGCCGCCATCGAGACGGTCGTAGCCCTCGCCGCCGTCGAGGTCGTCGTTACCGCCCTTACCGTTAACCTTGTCATTGCCCGGTCCAGCGTCAACAGTGTCATTGCCGGCGCCGCCATTGAGCTTGTCATTACCACCACCCCCGCAAATAAGATCGTCGCCGCCACGACCGTTAACCTTATCGTTACCGGGGCCGGCGGAAATGACATCGTCACCGGGCGTGCCCTTGAGCTTGTCGTTGCCAGTGGTACCAATGATGGTGGCCGTTACCCCCAGGCATGTGGATGGCGCCGGACTCCCGCCGGGGTCTTCGGAATTACTGTCTTCGGAATTCTCGTCCGAGGATGTATCGTCGTCATGTTGGGCAAGCTGGCGAATAATGATGCGATCACCGTTGAGAAAAAGATCATTGTCCATTTCTACGGTGACGCCGTTTGATAGCGCCAAGCCGCTGTAACCTATGGCGCAACCCGCAACGAATATGAATAGCTTGCTTAACCACCGTTGGTGCATTTTGATACTCCTCATTTAATTTTAATCGGTATTGTGCTGAGCGATACGAAATTCATGAAGTCCCCTCAACATCATCCGGTCAGCCACATCATAATCTCCAAGGCCTATACGCTTATCTTATGTTCCAATGTGTTCTTTCTGTGACTGATTAGCATAAGAATTCATATCGGGAATCGCAAGTTGGATGAATCGAATTTGATTTTATTTTAGTTTGAACGTGCCGGCATTGCAGTGTAGTGCGGTGGTCCTACGATTTTTTGAGATGCACGAGGGAGCGTACATTGCTCTTCTTTATTCCGCTGCGAATCGTGTCCGGGCCTTGCTGTGATCGCCGATGTTTATCGGCAAGGCGGTGGTGCACTTGATCCGTTCCATGGCGAAGCTGGACGACACGTTGGACAACTCCACCCGGCTGATCAGTTTTTTATAGAATTGGTCGTAGGCGTCGATGCTGCTGACCGCGACCTTCAGCAGGTAATCGACTTCGCCGCTCATGCGATAGATCTCCAGCACTTCGGGCAGCTCGCTGACGGCGGGGGCGAACTGGTCGATCCACGCCCTGTTGTGTTTGTCGATCTTGATCTGCACGAACACCGTCACGTCGGTGTTGACCTGCTTGGCGTCCAGGATCGCGACCCGGCCCTGAATGACGCCGGACTCCTCGAGCCGGCGGATGCGCTTCCAGCACGGCGCCGTGGACAGGTGTACGCGCTGAGCGATCTGTTTGACGGTGAGGCTCGCGTCGCGCTGCAACAGGCGGAGAATTTCTTGATCGACGGTATCCATAATATTTATTGTCACGTATGTTCGTACGGGCGATATATAAATATCTTAATTACAGATAAAATTCAATATAAAAGAATTATATTCTATAAATACTGGTTTTTATGAAAAATATTGATATCCTAGCTCGCTAGCACCAATCAGGCGAGGGGAGGAAACCATGAACCCGGCAGTTTCAGAAACAATCGATGCGAGTCAGTTCGACGAGTACGGCTTACTCAAAGACACACAGGCCTGGTCCGAGGCGCTCGCCCGGGATATCGCCCGCGACATCAGCGTCGGAACCCTGACCGACGCGCACTGGCGCATCATCCACACCCTGCGCGACCACTACACGCGAAGCGGGACCCCACCGGTGATGCACCGGGTCTGCCAGGACGCGGGTATCGAACGGAGAACGGTCAACGACCTGTTCGGTTACTGCCTAAACGCCTGGCGGGTGGCGGGGCTGCCCAATCCCGGTGAAGAGGCGACGTCGTACCTGGGTAACATGTAGAGAGAAAAACGGGAACAACGGCGCCAGAGCCGGGTTTTTCCATGTCACACTATTCTCAATACGTACCACCAAGCCATAAGCGTCATAAACGATAGAGGAATCCCCACTCCCACCATCAGCCGCCACCAGGCTGGGCTCGAGTTTGTGCTCCATGGCGACGATCGCACCGCCGATCTGCGGGGGCATGCGGCTTCAAACACTGTGACCTGAACGACGCGGCCGCCGGCGCCCATGAGCCCGTAGAACAAACACAAGATCAGCGCGGGGGCCAGTACCAGACTGTAACTGAGACCGATGGTGAGGTTCCCGAGCCGGCCTTCACATTCTTTCAGGCGAAGCTGATAACCCACGCGGAGCAGCGCGAGTGGCGTGAGGGTCGCACCCAGGCGGTCTCCACACCGGGGGAGTACTCGACGGGCATGAGGACGATGGTGAGCACCAAGGCTTGAAAGGGTGGGAACCCCAGTATCTTCTTTACCAGCGCGGACGGTGACCGATTCTCGGCCGAGTACGCGGTAGCGACAAGAATACCCAGGGTTGTAAGCACCATATAAGTGCCGAGCTGGTCGATACAAATGCCAATGGCCAACTCGCCATTGGTGTTGCCATAAAACGCCTCGATCATCGGCAGTCCGACAAACGAGGTGTTGGCAAGCGATCCGGTCAGTATCAATGCGCCGATGTTTTGCGGCGTACAGCTCATCGCACGACCGGCGAGCCGGAAGAACGCAAAACCTGCTGCAAACATAATCCACGGCATCACGACTGGATACAGAAGTTCAAGCGTAGGCTTGAGTTGGTGGACGTGAAGAAGTATCAGTGCCGGCAGCGATACGTGAATAATAAATGCGTTGAGTACCGACGCTTGTTAGCGCCCTCCCATGTGAACCGACTTCGTTTTACGTGTGGTTGCGGCGCCTATAACTTTAATTTCTGAATTCGAACTGTTCTATGGGTTAATTTACAGAATTATTGTGAAACATCACAAAAAGCGGGAAATCGGAAAATGGGGTCAGACTCGATTTTCCACTCAATGATCTTTGGAAGGATACGAGAGCCCGCTGGACAGCTTGGCTCTGACCGCATTGTTCATGGCGCTCGCTGTAACGCGGCCAGGGGCTCGTGAATAGGAAACTCCAGGAGGCCTTCCGCGGTCGCGATCCAGACGCTGGTCTCGCCGTCGCGGACGACTTCAACAGTGCCCGCCGGCAACTTTGCCGGCCATCGATGAATCACCTTCGAGCCGCGTTTTAGGTACAGGCCGCTGCCCTGCACGCCCCAGGTCAAGTCGGGGGCGTCGGGATCGAGCGCCTCGTGGGCTTTTATCGTCAGCGCGCGCAGCCGGCGATCCATGAGCGCGGCCGCCAACAGCTGGCTGCTCCGCCGTTTTGAATTGTTGGCGCCGGCAAGCTGACTGGCGATGGTGGCCTTGTCGAAGTCGACCAGGGTACGATCGCGCTTGCGTACCAGCCAGAGCCGCCCGGAGTGTGACGGATCCTGGACCAGGGTTGTCAACTCGCCGAGCGAGTAGCCGCCGGCCGAACTGTAGTGTCGGGAACCGTCCGCCGAGAGACTGTGCAGACCGATGTGTGATCGCCCCTTGCGGTGCCTGCGATTGTGGCGCAGCGCCCAGAAGGTCTGGCCGTCGAATTCGAGGTCGCGCACGTCCTGCCACTGCGTCCCCGGGCGCACGGCTGCGGCCGCAGGCCGCAACACCAGTTCGCGCGCGGCCAGCGTCTCCGTGTCCACCCACCAGTACCGCGACCGGCCCAGCGCCAGCAACTCGTCACGCGCCGCAACGCGGCGCAGCCGGTGGACATCGGTGACGCCGGCCACCGTCGACCAGGTCCGCTGCTCCAGATCGAGCACGGCCAGGGGGGCGTCCTGCACGCCGACGAGCAGCCGCTTGCCGGCGCGGAAGAGCGCGGTGATCTGGGCGTTGGCAATCGGGTCCGGCGTGCGGGCAAATCTTGTGGTCCCGCCGCCGGCGTCGAGGCGATAAAAGCCGTCTTCGGCCAGAAACCAGATGTCGCCTTGCGCGTCGCCCACCGGCCCCACCTTTATGCGCTTGCCCAAAACCCGGAAGCGGTTGTCGCCGTCGATGCGGCCAAAGCAGCGTCCGAGTTGCGCAAAGGTCTGTCCGGCGGCGAGCATGACCTCGCCTTGCACAGGCGGTGAGGTCCTGATGCCCGCACAGCGCGCGATCTGCTCGGGGGTGAGCCGTGGACGACGGATGGTGTCGGTGCCGATTTCCAGGCCGAATACCCCGTGGCGGTGGCTGCCGATCCACAGGCGCCCGCGCGCGGCATCCAGTGCCAGCGATCCCGGCTGCGGCAGACCGGCCGGGCCGTCTGTTGCGTGAGCGGCCAGCGCTTTGGCATCGACAACCGGCACCCGCTCGCCCTCGTCCGGGTCGAAACGCCAGACGCTGCTGTTGTCGCTGAGAAAAAAGTCCGCGCTGCCCGGGATGACGGCGGCGCCCAACACGGTGCTCGGGAACACAAATCTCCGGGCCTCGCTGTGCTCGGCGTGCAGTCGATACAGGCGGCCGGTGCCCCAGAACCAGACCGCACCGTGTTTGCCTTGACGCAGGAATCCGCTCTTATGGCTTGGGCGCGGCTCGCCGGAACCCACAGCTTCCACCCGGTCGAGTTCGTCCATCGGCAGGCGCGCCAGTCCCGCGCTCGTTGCCAGCCACAGATGGCGGCCGGCGGGTTCAAACCACAGGTCGTGCACGCGGCTCGACGGCAAGCCGTTGGCGCGGGTCCATGTCCGCTGTTCGCCGGTCTCCGGCGCGACCCGCAGCAAACCCCCCTGGGTCGCCAGCCACAGTACACCGGCGGCCTCGGGGTCGGCCGCCATACCGGTGACCTGCCCGCGGCTGCTGTAGACCCGGTACGGTGCCGGGAATCCGCGCCGCCAGGGCAGGGTGAGGGTCTCGCCTGCACCCGGCGCAACGCTTGACACGGTCTGCGGTGACGCCAGGGCCAGGCGCAGCTGCCGCTCGACATCGAGGTAACCCTTGGTGACCGCGTCATCGATCAGGGCGACGTCTTCGGCGGTGCGCACTCCGGGGTCGGCGCCGGCGGCAAGCAAGGTTTTCACCGCTTCGATGCGGCCGCCGGCGGCGGCTTCGGCCAGTGCGGTGGTGTTGCGGCTGTTGCGCGTGTCCACCGCTACACCGGCGTCCAGAAACGAGGCCAGCAGCGCGAGCTGGCTGCCGCGGGCAAAGCCGCTCAGGGCGTCGCCGACAACGCGGCGTTTGTCGCAGACGACATCGGCGTCGGCGCCGGCGCGGATCAATTTGACCGCCGCCCGCCACTTGCTCTTGCCGATGGCACCGAGCAGCGGCGCGCCGCACCCGGCGACATTGACGGGTTCATCGTTGGCCAGCAGCACATCGATGACGTCGAGGTGGCCCCGTGTCGCTGCCAGGTACAGGGTCGAAGTCGGGCCCCGCAGCACGCCGCCGTCGAGCAACACCCGGACACGCTCGGCGTCCCCGGCCCTAACGGCATCGATGTAGTCGCTGTAGGCATACGGATATGCGGTCAGCGCCTCGATACGGCTGATCAAACGCAACCACTTGTGCACGCCGCGATTGGCCGGAGAAAGCCGCGCGAGGGCCTGGCGGTAAATGTCGTGAATGTCGGGTAAGTAGCGGGCCAGTCTGCGCTGATCACGGGTCCGGAAGGTCTGCAGCCACATCAGCGTATCGAGGAGATGACGGCGCACCTCCGACTCGGGCCATGGCCGGTAGGTTCCCGGGTTGGTCTCGTAGGTGGGACCGGTCCTGAAAAAGGCGCCCCAGCTCTCCAGCGCGATCGGCTCGAGTTTCTGTATCAGCACATCGGCCAGTTTGACGCGAGCGGTTCGGTAGCGTGGGTGGTGCACCTTGAGATAGCAGCGCTCGGTAGTGGGAAAGGTAATCGATCCGAAAAAAGTGAAACGGCCATCGGCGCCGACGCGGGTGTGTTCGGCGTCGGTCTGCACTTCACCGTGCAGTCCGGGCCCGCGGCAGCGGAGAAACACCACCGCGTCACCGGCGTCGGCGGGCCGCTCGAGCTCGATGCTGCCCAGTACCGGGCCCTGGAACACGCCGCCGCAGCTCGCAAGCAGGGCGGGCAGCCACAGCAGCGAACGCAACAGACGCCGCACACAGGGCGACAACCGGCAATGTTGGCGGTAATGAATTATTGACCCCATTTCTACTTTTTTTTGTCCCATGCATTGGTATGAAAAGTATGGGTGCAGATTCGCGAACTGCCAAGTTGCCGGAAGCGGTGCCCGCTTAGTTGCCGAACAGATCCCGGCGGGGCGGTACCCAGCCGGCATAGGCGGCCGCCCGATACGCGAAATAAGCTGCCGCCAGCAGCAACAGTATGCCGCCCGTGCGTTCAATGTTGGGGATCCAGGCCTTGAACCTTTCCGTCCGTTTGGAGGCGCCGGTGCTGATCAATTGCGCCGGCGCGTGGGGTGACAGCGTCGCGGCCATGCTCGAAGAGCCGGTTCCGATGAAGGCTTACGTCCCCATGCTGATGGTCACCGCTCGCATGCCGTAGTGTGTGAGACCGGTGGTCGGTGCGCAGGGACGCACGCCAAGGCGCTTTTCACGCGTTCGGATTATCGGCGCATGGATTTCAATTGGGCCCGATCGTTGGGGGTATTCTCGCCGACCTGGTGGCGACTGGTTCAACCGAGCACCCAATTTATCCCGTTCGCATCGACCGATTCGACTTATCCGTCAAACCGCAAGGCGACGCGGTGAACTGATGACTTTGCACCGCGCGGTTGATGTCCCCGCGGGGACACGCAGATCGATTCCGTAAACAAATCGTAAGACGCGCTGCGCAAGTTGATGAACCCCGGAAACGCGTGACAAGCGAATTGAGCAGCGATTCGTACAAGTTACAGCGAATCACGTATCGTGTCCCGTGACGTTTGAGACCGCGCCAGCACGGAAAAGGTCGCCGACCAAAGCCCCAAGGCCGCGATCTGCAGGATGTGGTGGCACAGCGCGATGGCAATGGCTTGATTGGTTTCGATCCCCCACAAACTCAGGCCGAACACCAAGGCCGCTTCGTAAACACCGACATTGGCCAGTGTGAGCGGGACCGCGATGCCGATATTGAGGATCAGCAGAATCAGCATGCCCTGACCGAGGCCCAGATCGACCTGCAGCGGGACCGCCAGAAAATGCATGGCCAGAACCTCGAAGGTCCACACCAAAACACTCAAGCCGATGCTCACCGACAACCTCGGCAGGTTCATGAGCGTTGTAAAACTCGTCACCAGTTCCCGCAGCCAATGACGAAGCCGAGCGGACTTTTTCTGGACCAAGTACACAACCACGGCCGCCAGTAAAACCACGGCGATTCCGCCTATAATTTTGTGGGGTGCGTCGAGGACCGGTATATCGGAGCCTTGTATGGCCATCCAGTCCACCAGAAGATACACGAGCAAGAACAAACTCAAAGCGGCCAAACACTTCTCGATAACCAAGGCCGACACGACGTGTGCCGTGCTGAATTTCCGGTTGTTCGAGGCCTTGTTGACGGCGAAGATCTTATAGAGATCTCCGGCGCGGGCGGGAACCAGGTGGTTGAGAAGTTGGCCGACCGAATAGATCCGGCAGATCCTCAGCAGCGGAACATGGGCTTTGGGCAGCAGCGAGAAAAAACGCAGCGCTAGGCAGAGATACTGCGCCACGGCCATGCACAATGCAATCGCCAGGCCCATCCATCCGATTTGGCGCAGAGACCGGTAAACATACTCCCACGAAACCGAGCCGCTGCCGATCATCACCCATACGAGGATTGCGATGACGACAGCCAACGCGCCCAGTCTTTTCTTGAGAAAGAGATGATGCACCGTGGTAGTGACCTGATGGTGAAATTTCAAAAATACGGGGAACAGTATACGAAAGAAGTGAAAAAGCGGGTTCAGTATGACATCTGTGGAAACCTGGTGTGAATTCAGGGGACACGATACAGCTCTGTTCCCGTGTCAACCGTCGCATGAATCAGGTAGCGCAACGGGCCGCCCGGTACCAGCGCATTAAACGGGTAGCAGGTCACCAGCACCAGTTCATCGTGCAGCGGATCGTTGACGATCCGATCAGAGCGCGTGTCCATCACCTCGGTCGCACGCACGCGGTAGCGCCAATGCACAGTGGCGGTTTGCAGCTCGATCACCTCGCCCACCTTAAGCCCAGCGAGCGCAGAAAAATGTGTGTCGCGGTGGGCGCTGATTACGGTAGTGCCGGGTTGGCCGGGCGGCGAACTGCCGGGCGCCAGGCCCGGTGCAAACGCCAGGCTGCGGCCACTGTGCCCGTGCAACACGATCACATCCAGCCCCCGTGACCGAATGCGCAGGCGCGCCACCGGCCAGGTGTCGGCCCATGGCCACGGCCGGACGTTCGTGTCGCCGGCCACGGTCAGCGCCCATGCCCGCGCCAACAGCAGCTGTGCGAGCTGCGCCTTGACATGGATCCACGCCCCGGCGCCCAGTTGCCAGACCCCGGCGCCGGCCAGCGCCACGACCAGCATCGGCCAAAAAGGAGACAGACTCCTTTGCAAAAACGCGGCTGTCCCCTTTTTCGATCTCAGCATCGTGTTCGGCGCCACCGATAGTGCGTGCCCGCCGCCAGCAGCAACAAGGCCATACCGAGGAGGAGCTGCAGCTGGGCCGGGGTGGCAGTCTGCGGGGCGCCGAACACGTGCTCATAGGACCAGCCCTTGGGCAGGTTGGTCTTCAGTGCGTGCCGGGTGAGTAAGGCATTGCGCTCGCGAACCGGGGTCACGTCGACCGCGACCAGGCTGGTGTATTGGCTCACCAGGTGGTGAGACAGGGCGGTGTCGATGACCTTGCTGCGCAGCGCCTGGCGCGCAGCGACCGAGCGCGCGTCGTGCAGCTCGGTCGTCAACTGTGCGATCTTGCGGCGTCCCCACTCGGGCGCCAGTGCGGCGTCCCGGCCGCCGCCCTCGAGCATCACCTGGGTCTGCCAAGGCTGGTTGCCGAAACGTCCGTGCAGCGTGATCCACGGCGGTAACCGCTGGCTGTGAAACGCGAGCAGCAGCGGTTCGCCCAGGTACAGATCGGGGATCTGCTTGGGCAGCATTTCGAGCTGCGTGTCGGGCGGCAGTTCGATGCGCAGGTCGGTGAGCGCGAGTTGCTCCAGTTTACGGAACAGGCCGGTCATCTTTTCCATCACTTCGCCGGTTTTGCCGATGTAGGTGAATGTGCCGCGCCCGTACTCGGCCGCCTTGTGCATGAAGTAGCTGTTGGGCGCCGAGCCGATGCCGATGGTGAACAGGCGGCGGTTGCCCAGTTGTTTGCGGATCACCCGGAACAGTTGTTTTTCGTTGCCGACGCTGCCATCGGTGAGAAAGATGACCTGGCTGGTGGTGTGCTGTTCGGTTTGGCCGGTCAACGCCAGTTGCAATGCCGGCAGCATCTTGGTGCCGCCCCCGGCGCGCAGATTGTTGACGAAGTGTTTGGCCAGGGCCAGATTGTGGGCGTTGGCCGGGCGCGGCTGCGTGAACAGACTGTCGGTGGCGTGGTTGAAGCGAATGACATTGAAGCGGTCGACGTCGGTGAGCCGTTCCAGCGCCAGCAACAGCGCAGCGCGCGCCTGGGCGATGGAACCGCCGTGCATCGATCCCGAGTTGTCGATCACCAGTACCACCTCGCGGGCAACGCGGGCCGCCTCGCTCTGCTGCCGCGGTGGCACCACCATCAGCAGACCGTACTGCCGATTGTTTTTCTGTTGCACGAACCATGCGGCGTTCGGTGCCGAGCCGGTCTGAGGGCGCCACACCAGTTCGAAGTCATGGTCGGCGGGGACCGTGTCCCCGGCCAGCCGCACACGATGGCGACCCGTGGCTTCCTGCGTGTGGTTGATGGCGTGATACGGGCTGTTCACCTCGGCCAGCGGTACACCGGCGTTGAGCTGGATGTCCAGCGACAGCGGATTGATCGGCCCGTGTTTGGGATGCTGGACCGGCGGCGTGATGCGCGCCGCATCCGGCACATCACCGGTGGCCTGGGCCCAGCCGGTGCCGGCGAAGGCGGGCACCTGTTCGGCCACGCCCGCCGGCATGCCCGGTATGTAGCGCGGCCCGACCACCATCGGAAATCTCAACCGGAACGCGCCGTCGATGTAGCGGATGGTCTGCTGATACTCGATCTCCACGGTGATCGACTCGCCGGGCGCGATGTTGGCCAGCGACGTGGTGAAGATGTTGGGACGTTCTTGTTCGACCAGCGAGGTCTTTTTGCCGGCCTGTCTGGCGCGTTCATAAGTGCGCTTGGCCTCGGCGCGCTCCTTGATCTGGCCCTCGATAACGCGCTCGCCGATGCGTAGGCGCATGTGATCGACCGCCGAGTGTTCCGGCAACGGAAACACGTAAATGCCTTCCGCCCAAGATTGACCCGGATTGGTGAAACGCTGGCGCACGTGCACGCGAGCGAGCATGCCGGTGATGTCCATATGCACGTCGGTGTCCAGGGTCGGTGCCGGTTCATAATGCACTGCGCTGTCTTCGCGCAGCCACAGACTGCCCTGGGTGGCGTCCTGCGGCCGCGCGTCGTTGAGCGGTGCCGTAAACACCGGGGCCGGTACCCCGAGGTTGAACAGCATGACCAGCGCACCACGGTGCAGAGCGGTCATGACGTTGCGCTTGGTGGTTGTCCGGGCCGGGTGAGCTTCGCGGGTGTGTGCGCCGGAAGCATTCGCGTGGTGTCGTTGCATACGCGTCCTTTTTTTGATGGGACCAGCGCCGCCGTCCCTGGCAGAATTTTCCTCCTGGCCGCGCCGGTTTGTTGCTGGGAGGCTTATTCAAGCAGCGCGCCGCCGGGCAATCTTGGCGAAGAGATGGAGAAATCCTGGAGAAATTATGGAGATGCTTGTCACCGGCTCAACAAGGGCGCGGCGCTGAGGTAAAGTGGCGGAGCCGGTTTGGAGCGTTGTCCTGAGCGCAGCCGAAGGCCCCTCGCCATCATCCGGGATCCTTGGTGCAATATGCGGGTTAAAACCATCGCCATCGTGGAAGACGATCCACAGCAGCGCGCACACTATGCGCAGGCGCTGCGCGAGCAAGGCTACCGGGTGCAGGACTTTGAGAACCGCGAGCGGGCGCTGCACGCCTTCGAGCGCGCGCTGCCTGACCTGGCGATCCTGGATATCATCCTCGGCCAGGAGATCGGCGGCGGTTTTGAGATCTGCCGCTATCTGCAGGATCGCGATCCGCACGTGCCGGTAATATTTCTCACCAGCCGTGGCAACGAGATCGACAAGATCTACGGGCTGCAGTTGGGCGCCTGGGACTATCAAACCAAGCCGGTCACCTTCGAGTATCTGCTTGCGCGCATCGTTTCCTTGTTTCGCATCCAGGACCGCAGGAACCGCCACCCCGGGCGCGGCGAGTTGCGTACACTGGGTAAGCTGGAACTGGATACCGCATCGATGCGTGTGTGTTGGGACGGGCACGCGTTGGAGCTGACGCCCACCGAGTTTGACCTATTGAATATTCTGGCCGAGCGCGTGAACGGCGCCAGCTACGACGATCTGGCCGATGCTACCAAGCAGGGCGTAGTGGAGAACAACACCATCAACACGCACATCGTGCATCTGCGAAAAAAATTCAAAGACGTCGACCCGCATTTCGACTGCATCCGCACCAAATACGGGTACGGATACCACTGGGTGTGCCGATGAAGCGTCGCCGGTGGAGTCTGGGTGGCCGCCTGCTGCTGTTCAGTTCGGTGTTGTTGGCGATTCCCTGGCTGGGTTATCGCTACATCGAGGAGATGAAGGAGTTCCTGCTCAAGGGTCAGGAGGAAGCGCAGTCGCTGGCGGTGCGCGCGGTGGCCACGGTGCTGCATGATCGCCCGGAATGGTTCGATCTGTCCGGCAGTATGGACAACAACTGGCTGGAGCAGAATGCGCTGTACGCGTACCCGATCAAAAGCTCGATCCAGATCGACGGCTATGCCACCGACTGGGGCAAGGTGCCGGAGCGGAGAAAGCGGTTCGGACCGGAGAGCACGGTGTACACACGCACCGGCGGACTCGCGGCATCGGTCTCGTTCAACCTGGTGTTGGGCGAGCGCGGCGAATTTATTTATGGTTTAGTGAACGTCACCGATTCGCAGCGCGTCTACCGGCACCCGCGGTACCGCAGCCTGGACCGCAGCGATCACGTACGCCTGTCTTTGTTTGGCGCCGACGGTGAGATTCGCCGCATCGTGATGGTCACCGAAGGGCCCGGCACCGTGAGCGCCTACGAAGTCGAGCCCAACTGGCGGTATCCAACCACCGGCCGGGCGCTGCCGGTACGCGGCGAATGGCAGGAGCGCACCGGCAGCTACGATCTAGAATTCCGGTTTCCGACCGCGTGGTTGGGCTATCCCAAGCGCCTCGGCCTGAGCGTGGTGGATGTGGACGACCCCGACGAGCGGCCAATTGAGGCGGTGGTGGCGACTGTGCCCAAGGCTTGGTCCGAGGACCTGAACCGCCTGATTGTGCGGTCCCCGGAACTCGAGCGCATTATCCAGGGTCTGGGCCGGTCCGACGCGCGCATCTGTGTGGTGGACCGTTATGGCCGGGTGCGCGCGGTGCTGGGCGGCCAGGATTTTGCCGGCGACCTGTGCGCGGACACCGACCGCATCAGCCACGACCTTTTGCAGGACGCGCTGGCTGGCCGGCAGAACGTGCTGCATCGCCGTGACGTGCACAGCGGCGACGATTTGATTGTTGCCGCGCATCCCATCTACGCCGGCGATCAGGTGATGGGCACGGTGTTGCTGGAGAAAAACAGTGCGCGCATCCTCGACCTGCAGCGCGACACGCTGAGTCAGGTGGCGCTGGCCACCTTCGCGGTGCTGATGCTGGTGGTGACCGGCCTATTGTTGTTTGGGACATGGCTGGCGTTTCGCATTCGGCGCCTGCGGCGCGAGGCGGGCGCCGCCATCGATACCAACGGCCGGATCGTGAAGGGGTCGCTGCAGATTGACCAGGCGGCGGGCGACGATCTGGGCGATCTGTCGCGCGGCATTTCCGGCCTGCTTGGGCGCCTGCAGCGCTACACCGGATTTCTGGAAACCGTGCCGCGCACCTTGCGCCACGAAATCCTGAATCCGGTCAATACCATCAGCATGACACTACAGAAGCTGACCCAGCAGACGGGCGGAGAAGACAGCGCTGCGCTGGTCAAAAGTGCGCAGCAGGCAACGCGCCAGCTGGAACTGATTGTCAACAGCTTGACCGAGGCCGCTCACATCGAGGACGCCCTGAAACAAGAGCCGCCCGAGGTGTTCGATCTGGCGGTACTGGTGCGTGAGTACGTGACCAATTCCGCACAGCTGAGTCCAGGCTCTAATCTGGTTTACAATGGGCCGCCGGCCGGCGTGCACGCCCGCGGCAGCGATGTGCGCATCGCACAACTGCTGGACAAGGTCAAAGACAACGCCTTGGATTTTGCACCGAACGGCAGCCGGATTCACTTCATCCTCAATCAGAATCGCGACTGGGTAAACTTGAGCGTGCGTAACGAGGGGCCGCGTGTTCCCGAGCACGTGCTGCAAGCCCTGTTCGTGGGCATGGCGTCGCACCGGCCCAACACCGAGGGCAGGCCGCATCTTGGCATCGGACTTTTTATTGCCAACCGCATTGCCGTGCATCACGGCGGCCGCTTGCGGGTCACCAACCGCCGGGACGTGTCCGGTGTCGACGTGACTCTGCGCGTGCCGCTCACCACAGCCGCCTGACTTTTACAACTTCAAGGGGTCGGCGTCCCGGCAGGAAGATAAATCAATCGGTCCGGCACTACGCGAACTCGTTGCTGTTAGATTTGCGCTCGGGTCCGGGTTGCTCGAGTCCCGGCCGGTTCGCGCGAATCAGTATAGTTATACTGTCTCCGGAATTACTGTTCGCGACGCATAAATCTTCAGACGATCACGCATCGCAAGGAGAACGACAATGTCCAGATCTGAGAAACCCAACCGCTGTCGGTTAGACGGTGCTGCATCGGTCGAATTTCGCGCGCTTGCGCTTGTTTCCCTGGTTTTGCTCATTCCAATCACCTTCCTTGGGTGTTCACACGCCGTCGTAAAGCGAGACGAACTCAAAAAGCACGTGTTGCTGGTTGACGCAGATGGATATGTGCGATCAGTGAATGAATTGCTGAAAGCGAGTTCTCAACAATTAAAGGTTCATGATCTGAGGCAGATGAAGGAAGAAGAGTTCAAGTTGGCTAAAGATAATTTCCAACCTCTGAGTAAGGCGATAGGGGAGCACATTGAAACCAACCAACATGCCAAACTATTGATTTTTGTTCACGGCGGTCTGAATTCGCGCGCAACGAGCCTAGAGCGCGCCAATGCCCTGTACCCAAAAATAATGAACGCTGGTTACTACCCGATATTTATCAACTGGCGCTCCAGCCTCAAGGATACCTACGAAGATCATCTGTTTCAGATCACACAAGGCCAGAAAAGTAATTCCAGGAAATACCTTTCTCCGTTTATCGCATTAAATGACGTACTTCGAGCGGTCGGTGGTGCACTGGGAAACTGGATCGTACAGGGCAAACATGCGGTCGATTCGATGACGAAGAAAGAGCACAAAAACATCGGTGATTACGAAGTAGGCTATGATTACATTCGCGTGGTTCCACCGGGCAGGGAGTATCATTGCGGATCCGACCGGCCCTCAGCTAAACGCCGCAAACTCCAATGGTTAGTAACGTCTCCCGCAAAGGTTTTGACGACACCGTTTGTGGCCGAGTTGGGAAGACCGGCGTGGGACATCATGCGGCGCCGGACACAAACGCTCTTTTGGACATCAAGGGAACTAAGGCACAACGCTGCAATTCATGATCGTCAGTCTAAAGGCAAGGGTGGGGTCTCGCGCTTACTGGAATTCCTGGAACAAGATGGGCATCAAGGAATTGAGATTGTTCTGATTGGGCACAGTATGGGTGCATTCGTCGCCAATCGAATTGTTGAGCGTGCGCCCTCTTTGAACTTCACCCACATCGTTCACATGGCCTCGGCTGATTCTATCGCCAACACGTATGAACTCACCTTCAAGTATATGCGTGACCACTCCAACACCCACTTTTACAATCTTATGTTGCATCCGAGGAACGAGAACAGGGAGCTGACGGCGGCTGGATTGAGTCCCAGTGGAAGTCTTTTGGTTTGGATCGACAACATGTACACTGCCCCATCGACCATCCTGGACCGGCGTGCCGGCCGTTGGCAAAACGTCCGTAAAGTCCTCCATCTTATTGACCCATCGTTGTTAGGCGACAAGCGGGTTCATTTAACAATTTTCGATCGGGAATCACGCAAACACCCGCTCCAACACGGTGATTTCGGTCGCTGCGAGTTTTGGAAGGCGTCGTTTTGGAAGGGAGAATAGATAGAGAAAATATGCGGGTGGTGAAATCCCAGGTTTCCCTGTAATGACAAACACAGCCGTGATTCGATCCGGTATTGTAAAAGAATATTCGCTAATCAAATTAGAGCTTGTACTTTTGTATGCAGCAACCATGCAACTGGAAAGAATTGGATGATGTGACGAAAGAAAACTAGCGAGGATCTGTAATGCCGACTATTTCAACCGGACCTTTTACTTCAGGCAATTCTTTCTATATCGGGATCGCCCTACTTGCTAATTTTGCAATCGCGGGCCTGGCCTGGGCTCAACCGCCGCCAAAGATGGTCATCAACAGAATGGACAACGATGGCGACGGCCGTATCAGTTCGGCTGAATGGAAAAAATCTCAAAACGTCTTTAAGCGTATCGACGCCAACAGTGATGGCTATGTTACGTTAAAAGAATTAAAGAAATTTCGAAAACAGAAATCGGCGGGCCGGTCAAATGTAGAAACCCGAGATAAACAGGGCTCCACGTTAATGGCGCCTGCCGTTGAAAGTAGCAGGCCGCATGATAAAGAGGGTTGGATAGATGTTCACTTCCATATAATCGCCGATGAAGGAGATCTGGACGGTTTTGATAAAGCGGCACAAAGGACGATAAAAATTATGGATCAAGCGGGAATTGATCGGATAATCGCCATGCCGCCGCCGCGGCCGATGCCGAACTTTGACGCCGAGTCAATTGCCAGTTTAACAAAAAAGTATGACTCACGAATCGCAATAATTGGTGGTGGTGGCACTTTAAACCCAATGATACAAGCCGCTGGTCATTCGCCGGTGGTGTCAGAACAGATTCGAAACAGATTCAAGGCGACGGCTGAAAAGATTATTGCAAGCGGTGCAAAAGGGTTTGGCGAAATTGCTGTACACCATGTGTCGCTAAGCCCTAGCCATGGCTACGAATCGGCACCTGCTGACCACCCGCTGTTCCTGTTACTTGCGGATATTGCGGCGCGCCATAATGTGCCTATTGATCTGCACTTTGATCCCATCCCGAAAGACGTAAAAACGCCCAGAGGACTTACTTCACCGAAGAATCCACGTGTCTTAAAAGAAAACATTACAGCATTCGAGCGGTTACTTGCCCACAACCGGGCCACTAAGTTTGTGTGGGCGCACGCAGGCTCTGATCCGGTTGGTTGGTACACGCCAAAACTTGTTCGAAAAATGCTCGACAAGCATCCCAATCTGTATTTCAGCATTAGAGCAGTGAACCATCCAGACACTGATCCGGTATGGCATCCAAAGACCGGAATCAACAATTCATGGGTACGAGTCTTCAAGAAATATCCGGATCGATTTGTGCTGGGCACAGACAGCTTCGTTGTTTCCCAGGACTTCTCAGGGGTTGCGTACGCGCCGTTAGAGTTTGAAAAACGTACCCCGATACAACGCGACGGCGCCGCGGAATTGCTGTCTTCGCTCAGAGACAATATTGCCCGCAAGATTGGCCGTGACAACGCTATCCGCATTTATCGATTAAACGAATAACGTTCAATATTTCAAGACGGGCGCTGTGCGGGTCACTCCGGCCTGACGAATCAGATGTACCCGATACCCGGCGGACGGCGCCCGATACGCTGCTCATCACCGCGGGCCGGTTGGCGAACCGAAATCGCAACTGGAAGGGAAAACTCAGGACACTCAGACATCGCTCCTGCATTGCCCTACTACACGACATCGATGGCGTTGACTCACGCATCGGCAACCGGGGCCGCAATTCATCCACCGGTAGCGCAGCGCGCTCCACCGTCCGCTAGGTCCCACAACTGGGGCAAAAGCGTCGATGCATGCCACTGATTGCTACGAACCGGTCCTTGCCCGGATGGGATCGTTCTTCCGTGCACCTTTACAGCTTGACCACTGTTCGCATCCTTGCGTTGGATGTCGAATCAACTTATCAGAATCGCAATCCGTATGCCGACTCCGAAGCCCCAGCGAACGCGTTAACCGGATAGGGAGCTACCGATTTACACATCAACCAGTCGTCTGGGCCAGGCAGTACGATTGGCAGGATTTGGCCGGTCAGAGATTAAGCAGAAATCAATACAAATTATTCCAGAATGAAAATGCTGCTTGGTCTCTCATCGACCCCATCCGGACTTACAAGGTACAGACGCTTCAACGTCCGCATTGGACGAGATGAGTATTCACGATCGATCTCAAGACCTGCGACA
>CAMYJT010000022.1:89077-91436 GCA_947258785.1 uncultured Gammaproteobacteria bacterium | reverse complement strand
GAATATAAATCTATGTTGTTTTGGCGTGGGTGGAAAAAGGGTAGGATTTCCTATGTCCCGGGAATTTCTGAACCTCATCCAGAAATGGAGCATGATGGTTGTCGCTGGGCCGGGGTTTCGGGCGATGATGGTACATTTAGAGGAGTTTGGATAGAGCCTGAGAGTTTCGAGCTACGGAAAACAGTGAGACTCCTATCAAGGTCAGATGGTAGTAAGTATTTTACTCCACATGAGATGAAGCCCGAAGACTGGTAAGCAATCATAACAAGCCCTTGAACATCCGACCGGGCTTACGGCGCGGGTTTTCAAGGGGCTTGCACCATACAATTATTTTTTTCCGTTCCACCGTCTCGGCCTAAAACGACCGGCGGGTTAAGGGCGGAGTTATACGGCTATAGGGGAATTGAGAAATTAAATGGAGAGCTACGAGCCTTTGGAATGGGGTTTGGACCTCGGCTGTCCTAGCCGTTCTGTTGAAAATTGTTGTAACCTCGATTGCTGAAATCTTTTCGGATAGCCAGTTGGATGAGAGCTTACAAACTGTTTATCTATGGGGAGTGCTCGCAATATTCTTTGTTTTGTATTTTCTGGTGCGCCTTCCCCAGAAAAATAGCAATGGTGATGAATAATCGCCGTAAAACAAGTCGCTCCAGCTCGACGAGCCTGATCGCGAACGTTAGGCAGCATTAAACAAATATGGAGACCTCGATATTCTGGCCTGTAGTAACCTTAGTGGTAATCACAGGCTGTAGCTGGGTTCTGATGTATGTACGGCGCATATCAGAAATAATGAGAGCTCGAATCGATCCACAATCACTTGCAACCAGTGACATGGCTTCAGCCAAATTAAAAGATGTTTCTGCAGCCGATAATTTTAGTAATCTTCTTGAGACCCCAGTTCTATTCTACGCAATTTGCCTAATTCTCTTTGTTACAGGCGAGGTTACACAATCACAATTGTTTTTCGCATGGACCTATGTTGCTTTGCGCGCTTTACACAGCTTAATCCACGTGACGTACAATAAAGTTGTACATCGGTGGGCCATATACGTGCTTAGTACGATCTGTCTATTTATTATGTGGGGTAATTTTGCAATTTCCTTAATGGCACGACATGCCGCCTAACAAGCGCATGCAGTCGGACCAACAAAAGGCTACGCCTTTTGTTGGCCGCTGTTGCGGGGCGTTAGCCATCAAATGAAGTATTACATACCAAAGTTGCAGTTGGGTCTCTTTTCTACGTCCCAAACGTCGATTGAAGACAAGTTTGACGGTTTGCCCTGGGGGATTCCTAGTGCCTCATGGCCAGTTTGTCGCAGTTGCGATAAGACAATGTCCTTAATTGCACAGCTAAATCACCACGCAGAAAGATTAAATTTAGGTCGAAGTGGGCGTTCCCTATTCATATTCATGTGTTGTAATCCCTATTCTCAGTGTGAATGGACATGGGATTCAGCAGAAGGGTGTAACTCCAGTTTTGTTCTCGAGCCAGAGAGTCTCGAAACCGGAATTACCTATCCTCCCGATGTTGCTCAACCTGATTCGGCAGAAATACGGTTTTGGGGGAATTGCACGTACAACCAGGAGCGGGACCCTGGCGCTACTATTTGGATCGAGACTGAAGTAAGAGTATTGGGGTGGTTAGAACAGGACGGTAGTATTCCGGAATCTGCTCGCAGCGATTTTATGTCTGAATCACGATACGGGAGTCTCGACCGAGAATACATTAAAAGTGTGTACAACGGCACAAAGCTAGGTAGTGTTCCTTCTTGGGTCCAGTGGCCGCAGAACAGTGATTGGGACTTTATAGGACAGTTTTCGGACTACTACGGTTTTCATACACCGTTACCAAACCGAGATATGATCGAAAGTGGTGTTTGGATAGGTTGAAAGAGAGCGGCGTATCGGGTTGATTTGTTGTTGAGAGACATCAAACCAACCATTAGGAGATACGCCACTATGGGCAAGAGTAACGTTGTTGAGTTAACAGGTCGAGAGGGTCGTGACGAATTGACGGAGCTGATCCGGACTGGGGCGAGAAAATTGATTGCACGGGTGCTGGAAGCGGAGGTTTCGGAACTGTTGTCGAGCTTTGCTGGGCGGTACGATGAACAAGATCGCGCGCTAGTCGTGCGCAATGGTTATCAGCCCGAAAGGGAGATCCAGACGGGGATTGGTCCGGTGACGGTGAAAGTACCGAAGGTGCGCGGTCGTCAGGGAGAACCGGTGTGTTTTCATTCAGCGCTGGTGCCGCCGTATGTACGTAAGCGGCCATTTTGCGACGTCCTTTCCCGATTGAGATTCATTGCGTAGCGTGTGTTTCCTCGATTTCTTGAGGAGACAGACGATGTTGCAAAAT
>CAMYJT010000022.1:32643-88971 GCA_947258785.1 uncultured Gammaproteobacteria bacterium | reverse complement strand
GCCCCTAATCGAGCTACCGATGGACTTCAATGTAGCGGAAATATCGGGCGCGAATGGTTCGACGCCGCACTGGCGCGTCGAACTGGATCTGGGCCAAGGTACTTTAAACATTGGTAGAATTCTCGCGGCTGCATTAATCGTCTTTTTTGCTGTTGTTTCTTTTGGTATAGCTAGAATAAAAGGAAGAAATCCCATACTGTGGAGTGGACTGGGTTTGGTCTTCGGCCCCTTCGCAATTGCGTATTTATTATTGGTTCCGGGAGCTCACGCTATGCCAATGGAATCTCTAAACGATCGCGTCAAGTATTTTCTAAAACTGGGGTTGTTAGAAAACAAAAACAACCAAACAGTTGTAAACAAGCTCAATATATATCTCGCAAATACTATGCAGAATGGGGAAAGGAATTTGATGATGATAGTCGCTTTGACAACAATCGTCTTTCTGCGGATTTAGAGATACTACGGTACGGTAGCAAAAGAATATGGTGGGAAGATACGGAGGCAGATGTAGTGAAAGGAAATCTCGTGTATGTGAAAACGCTGGAAGAATTGGGTGTTATTTCTGAAGGTGGGTGCTCCCCGAAGAATATCGTTGAAACTTGGACAACAGACTACGGATCTATAGAAATCTCATTCGATCTGAAGAATAAACGTCATTCGATTATCCCCGAATATTTGGAAGACTACCTAGATATGAACACGTTAATAGAAACAAATAAAATAATTGCGAAATCCGAAAGCAGATATGAAATGCTTCAGGCGTTCGATCAGAGCGCATTTGTATTATGGATAAACAACAAAACGAAAACTGCTTTGATCGAGCGAGGCTGGAAGTTTGCATGGTAATACCGTAAGTGGCCTAACAACGCGATGCAGAGCCGACGCTCGCTTGTCTGATCGCAAACGTTAGGCGGAAACGGGAATGCCTGCGATAGTGATCATTCTGGTGGGATTCAGTGCCGTCGTCGTGTTGGTTGCCATTCCGACGGCGATACTGGTGACCTCATTGCGATCCAGGAGATCCTCGAAGCTATACACGATCTTAGCTTTGCTCCTGTGGATCTGCTTTTCTGTTGTCCTGGCGGGGGTATGGTTCATTGTCGCCGTGGCAGCACACAAGGTGGACGCTTCACTGACCATCAGTTGGATCGTTGCAAACGCAGTATACCCACTACTCGGGGTTGGGATCGTGCTAGTTCATCGCCGTCTGCTAAGGTGATTCCGTGGCAACAAGTCGGTTACCGCCTAACAAGCCCTTCGAGAGTAGACGGCCTGCTTCGTCGGCCGCGTCTCAGGGGCGGTGTTATACGTCACACTACGCACCTAAATAAGTCCGACCATATTTCGGGAACGTGGTTATAGGTTCTTTTTCTTTTCGCGTGAAGAATCTCGACCTCATGTACACGTATACTGCGCTGACGGAGAAGCTAAATTTTGTCTAGATCCCCAATTGGAACTTGCACGAAATTACCGATTTTCTAAGGTACAATTAAGAGAAGTAGAGACGATTATCGAAAGGCATTACGATGAGCTCAAGGCCGCGTGGCACGACTATTTCGAGGGTTGAGATCACTAACATCTCAAGCCATGGCGTCTGGGTGTTAACTGGAGACAAAGAGCTCTTTATGTCCTATGAGGACTTTCCGTGGTTTAAGGACGCACCAATTAGAAAGGTGGTCAACGTTGAAGAACCTACTCCGGGGAATTTCTACTGGCCCGAACTCGATGTAGATGTTGGGATCGATACCATCGAGCACCCCGACCGATTTCCCCTGAAAGCGAAGTGACGCATAACAAAGTGCTCAACGCGGACAGCCCTTTCTGTCCCGTTTTTTTGCGGAGCAAAAAGACGGTTTAGCCTACGGGCTGCCGGTTAGCTGAATCGTTATACAGCATCAAAAACAGAGATGGTAGATTGGCTTACTACCTTGTCAAAATTGCGGTCACGACCGTCCTGATAGTTGCAATTTCTGAGATTGCTAAGCGAAGCTCGTTTGTAGGCGCAATCTTGGCTTCAATACCGCTGGTTTCCGTTCTGGCCATACTTTGGCTATACATAGACACCAAGGATGTCGCAAAGGTGAGTGCGCTAGCATCGAGCGTCTTTTGGCTCGTTTTGCCGTCCTTGGCGTTATTTTTAACGCTGCCAATCCTGTTAAAGCAGGGGCTTAACTTCTATCTAAGCATTGGTGTCTCCGTTGGAGTCACTGTTGGCTGTTATTTTCTCATGGTCTCCGTTCTAAGCTACTACGGAGTGAAGTTATAAATGCCGTATAACTAGAACCTATCTCAAGATCACGAATTGACTGAGATGCGGTATTATTATAGCCCATGATTCGTTTGCGGGACGATCAGTGGGAAAGGATCCGGGATTTTCCCGAAGAGAATATTCCCGAAGGTCGCCCCGGTCGTAAGCCGATTCCCACGCGACGCGTCCTCGAAGCCGTTTCGTGGATTCTGGTTACTGGCGCTCAGTGGCACATGCTGCCGCAGTCCTATCCCAATTACAAAGCGGTGCATCGTCGTTTTCAGCAGTGCTGTCGGGAGGAGGTGCGGCGCGGGTTAATTCCAACGTTATGAGTCTGAGAAGTAGAATATTAATTTACGTCCTAGTTCTAAGTTCCATAGGTTTAGGTATCTTCATCTACGATTTCTATATATATGACTTTTATTGGCAATATGTTTCAGAGAAAGATTCTCCCGATAAAAGAATGTCCATATTTAGCTATCAAACTAACTCAGACTTTGATAGGCATGCTCCATACGGTAAATACTTATTTCTTGCGCCAAAAAATGTAAATGATCCCGTCAAAAACGGATACGTAATTTTCGCTGGCTATTGTGAAAAACTGTTTGAGTATGAGTGGGTTTCGAACGATAAGATTTCTATTATTTGTTCATCTAAAGAAACTGATAACTTAAGAACCTTGGCCATGAAGGCTTTAGGTAAATCAATTACCATAAGCGATGCACATAAAGACCCATAACAATGCGCTGCAGACGGACAAACTGAATCTGTCATGCCTTTTGCTTGGGCAAAAGTCACGCCAGTTCGCCTTTGCCGGTGAGCTGGAATGTTAGGCGCCTAAATCGTGCAAATCGCGCTTAGAGTGGCTGGAGTCCTGTTGATCATATTCGGCGTGATGAACCTGGGAGCATTTAGTTATCTTGCTGGCTCCGATGAGCTTCGTAGCCCAATGATGGTCGGCGTCCGGTATAGTCTAATGTGCGCAGCCGGTATTGGATTTCTTCTGCTTCGCAAGTGGGGCGTTGTCGTCTTTTTCGGGTCAGTTTTCATAAATTGGATTGCATATTTCGTGGTCTACGATGGTGTGGGGTCTTTGGTGCCGCTATGGATGACCCTGCCTATTCCCCTGGCAATTGCGATTCTCAGTTTTCTTGCATGGGATAAGCTTGAATGGCGCTAACACACCAATGAACCGGAAGGCGCCTAACGTATAATTGGAGTGGACGCCCTAACCGTCACTTGGTTTGCACGTAGCTCGCTCCTGGCAAACCCGTGCCGGCCTTAACGGGCGCCGCTGAACATAGTTGTTATCCAGACTCTACCGGCCGGCAAGATCTTGAAATTACCTATAGACCAGGAGGGGAAAGTGAAAAAGTTCATGTTTCTGCATTTTGGATTTAAAAGACCCACTCAGGAAATCATGAAGGCTTGGGAGAACTGGTTTGCATCGATCTCTGACAATCAGGTCGATCAAGGCGGGTTCAGTGGTGGTCGAGAAATCTCGAAAAGTGGCACTAGAGATCTCCCATGGAATATGGAATCCATTACTGGCTACAACATCATTGAGGCGGAGAGTCTTGATGCTGCGGAGACACTTGCCCAAAGCAATCCGTTTATCGCAAGCATTCGAATCTACGAAGTGAGGTAGTTTTGGATATGTTTTGATTCTCGGGAAATTCTTCTCGTCGATAAGATAGGAAACTGTACGTCCAGCGAGAGATAGCTTGTTGGCTAAAAAGGCGCTGCTGCCGACAGCATGCCGCGATACGGCTGAGCTTGGTCGTTAGACAACCAAAGTCCGCTTAGAGCTTCATTTGATAGTCTTATGAAATATCTGTGCGATGAGCCACACTGGGAAATAGAAGGAAACCCCGACTTTGCTCTTTTCTTTAGCAATCTTTCAGGCCTCATTGATGGACCTGCCATTTTAGCCATTAGCGGGTCGAGCCTTGACAATAACGTCAAAGATTATCTCGACCAGATAAAAGTCAGTCCCGCTAACGATACACGTTGTGAGCCTCATTTTCTTGGGCCTGATGGATACCACTTACAGCTCACTGTCGAGAGTCTAGATGGCCTGGCCCAACTTTCGGAACACCATGCCGAGCCAGAAATTGCCGATCATATGATCGTATACCGTGACAGCAATGTACTACTAGAGTGGTACGACGCAGGGTCTAATCCAATATGGATATGCCGAGAGATCGAGAAAGAGAGAGTGAAAAACTTCGGAAGGGCAGTCCACTGCGAGATTAAAGCCGTCAATGAGGTTGTCTAACAATGCGCTCCAGATGGACAAAGTGAATATGTCACGCCTTTTGCTGACGCAAAATTCCCGCTGTTCTTGGCTGTCGCTGAGCTTAGTCGTTAGGCTGCACATGGAGAAAAGCCAATGAGTACGGACGAAGAACTAAAACGGATTCTCATTGACATCCGAGACAATCAGCGCGAGTCGTTGCGGAGACAAGAAGAGCATCTGGAAATTTCAAAGCTGCAACTCGAACGCGCAAAAAGCCAAATAGCTGAGTCAATACAGCTTCAGAAAGAAGCAGCTGCTAAAGCGCGGGCAGTTATGCGCATTGCAATTCCGGGAATCGTATTATGTATAGGACTCATTATTTATTTAGTCGTGAAATACTTTTAATAGGATGGGGCGCATCCAAATGCCGCCTTGGCGTGCGGCTCATTTTTGACGTTATGCAGCAAAGCGGCTTTTAAAAGTGATGGTTAATAGCAATGAAGGTCAAGTGAGAATGTTTAGGGTCAGGTTCAGTTTTTTGCTTATCGATCCCTTTCCGGTGTGAGCAAAACGGCACCCGGCAATATAGACTGAATAGCCGCCAACCATTTGTCGGCCATCTTTCGGTTACCGCGATTATTCGGATGAACGCCATCAAAGGTGTCCTCGCCGGCGTCAAAACCGGCGAAGTGATCGATTAACAACACCCGTGATGCCGGGCTGTCTATAGCCGCGGCAAGATCAGCCAATGCGTCATTGAATCGCGTTATACGCCGGCTCACGAGGTCGTGCGCCACAGGTATGATGGCCGCCAGCAGGACATGAATACCGGGATTATGGCGGCGCAGCCGCTGGATGATGCGCGCGATCTCACCGGCGGTTTCATCGCCGTCCCGCCCGCGCCCCACGTCGTTGGTCCCCAAATGCATGAGCACGATATCCGGCCTCGCGCGCGCCGCCCACTCATCGATGCGCGCGAGCACAGTTTCCGCTTGGTAACCCCAGTGTCCCTCGTGGTCTCCATCAAAATCCTGCGCTTGGGAGTCCCTGATGTGGCCACGCGACATACTGCCCACAAAGTCGGTCTCGATACCCGCCTGCTCGAGAGCTAACCAGAGCGCTCGCCGGTAGCCGTAGCGATAACCCTGGGTGATCGAGTCACCCAGCGGCATGATCCGGAGCGGTGTTTGTTCGGCCGTGATCGGGCCGGATGCACTGAGCAGCATCCAGGTGAGCACAGCGGGCACCATTCCGGCTGCGTAGTGCTTGAGGGTCATAGTCTTCTATCTCACTGTACCCTCGCCGGGTGAAAGCGCGGTAAGCGCCGTCGGATTACCGCAACCGAGCGACGCGGTGCCGGTGTCAGCGGGATTCGCAGTGGTCTCGTCGGGTTCATAGAGGTTTGCGGTGATCGCATCGCAGCGTCCGCCCCGAGACGGTGTTGCGCTGCAGCAGGCTCTGTGGTGTCCGGCGACCCCTCGGGCGGTCTTGGCATACCTCGCTCTGACTTGGCCTATCAATGTATCTGTATTGTTCATGATGACTCTTCTCTTAAACAAACCGCATTGGAATAGAACTCTTGTGTGTCGCGCGCATGGTTTGCACCGAATTGGCATAGGAATCGGCCGCGCGCTGGACACGTAAGTACGTCTCCTGGGTCAGGTCCTCGGCCAAGGCCTGATCGCCGACCAGAGCCAGCACGAAACGCCGGGCGGTGCTCCGCCATGGTTTCGGGCGCGGTTTTGATCATGGCAATTGCCGAAACGGGCGACACGCGGATGCTGTGCGGGTAGGCTATCATCGCGGTGTCCGGCGGACAACGTGTGCCGCCGGCTTTCCGGCCCGCGCCTGCTTGTCAGTGACTTGCTGCTTCATAACCGGTCTACTTTCACTGTGACAGTCAATGATATGCTTTAGCCGGATGGGGCCGGACGGTTGTTACAAAGAATCTATCGCTTATGACATTTTGCCGGTCTTCGGGGCAACAGCTGATACTGCAGCGCCCACCGTCACCAGGGCCAAGCTAAGCGGCCGAATCCAGATATACTTGCAGATGGCGTAGGGGAGATGTCAGACCGATTGACTTGTAAAGGCGTGTCGTGACTCGATCGCCATTCAGTCTAGTTAATTTACCGTTATGAACATCGGCGTGCTGGGTACCGGCAGTATCGCGGACAGCAACCTCGCTCCGGCATTGCAGCGGGTCGAGGGGGCGCAGTTGTGGAGCGTGTTGAGCCGTGACCGCGGCCGCGCGAGGAGGTTTGCGCGCCGGCACGGGGCCGCGTCGCTGGAACCGGCCCATGACTCGCTCGAGACATTGCTGGCCGACCCGGGTCTTGACGCTGTCGTCATCGCCACCCCCGACCACCTGCACGCCGGGCAGGCCATCGCGGCGGCCCGGGCGGGTAAACATGTGTTGGTGGAAAAACCGATGGCGACAACTGTGGCGGAGGGCCGGGCAATGGTCGAGGCCTGCGAGTCCGCTGGGGTCCGGCTCGCGGTCGGCTATCACTTGCGCTGGCACGCCGGACATCGACGGATGCTGGCGTTGATCCGCAGCCGAGGTATCGGTGAGCTTCGCCACGCGCGGGCCCAGTGGACCTTCAAGGCGGAAGACGCCCGCAACTGGCGTGCATGGCCGGAGACCGCGAGCTGGTGGAGCCTGTCCGCCGTCGGCACCCACTGTCTGGACCTGATCCGCTGGGTGATGGTACCCCAGTGTGGCGAGGTCGTCTCACTCGCCTGCACCGTCGGGCGCGAGGTCTGGAACGGTCCGCACGACGAGACCGCGGTTCTGTCTTTGCGCTTCGAGTCCGGCGCCACCGCGGAGTGCTGTGCCTCGGTGTTGTTCGCGGCGCCCAGCCGCGCCGAGATCTATGGCAGTGATGGTTATGTGCGTTGCGAGGACACGCTCAGCCGCTTCGGTGCGGGGTCGATCGCCACCCAGAATGGCATCCTGCAGTTCGACGTCACCGACCCCTACGCGGGCGCGATCCGCGACTTCGTCACGGCTGTCGAGACCGGCGGAGCACCGGAGGTCGACGGCCGCGAGGGGCTGCGCAACCTCGAGCTGCTCACCGAGGCGATCGCGCTGGCCTAATCGGAAGTCGTGTTCGCCCCCGTTTGACACCGGTCTGCACCCGTTTATCCAGGCGGTTGTAAATACGCTTTGATCGAGTGCGCACTGTCAACGATCGACCGCCGTGCCGGCATCAGCTTCAGTCCGAGCGCCCGCTGCACCCGCCGGTTGTCGAAGTAATTCTCGCGGCCCAGGTTGTAGCGTAAATACGTCCAGGTCAGGCGTTTGTCGAATATCGCGGCCAGATAAAGGAGCACGTTGGGCAGCCGATTGGTTGGCACGCGGTATTCCGGAAACGCGGCGGCGAGGGTGTGTGCAATCTCCCGCACCCGCATCCACTCGCTGTGCAGAATGTGGCGTCCGGTGAGCCGTTGCTCGACACCGTCGACCAGGGCCCGGGCGACGTCGCGGACGTCGACGATGCCAAAGCCGAGATCGGGACACCCTTTGAAGGTGCCGAGCAGGACGTCCCGGATCACCGACAAGGAGGAACGCAGATGTACCCGCGCGCACGCAGGGCCAGTCACGAGCACGGGATTCACCACCATCAGCGAGTACCGCTCCGCTGCGGGGAGTTCGTCCCGGATCTGCCACGCCGCCCGCTCTGCCTCGACTTTGGCCATACCGTACGGATTGTTGGCAAGCGTCGCGTCGCTGGTCCAGTCGTCCTCTGTGTACAGGTATCCCGGTCTGGGACGGGTGTCGATGATGGCGGCTTCCGAGCTGGTCAGACCGACCGCTTTGACAGACCCGGCGTTGACGACCGAGTCCAAGACGTTTTTCGTGCCGCAAACGGCCACGTCGACGATCTCCCGTTGCGGGTCCCGGGCGGTCAGGTAGACGGCTGAAGCGACGTGAAAGACCGCGTTGCAACCGCTGACGGCCTCATCGTAACTGCCGTCATGCAGCAAGTCGGCGGAGAACAGGGCGAGGGCATCGGCGTGACGCCCGGCCAGTTGACGCAGGTGGCCGGTCTTGGCCGCATCGTGGACGTCGCGGACCGTGGCGCGGACTCGATATCCGCGGTTGAGCAGTTCTCGTACGACGTGGGTGCCAATGAATCCAGCGGCGCCGGTGACACAGGCGACGCGACCGGGCCCGGGGTTCACCAGCGAATCACCGTCACTTGCCGATACCGCGTCGTGGCCCACCTCGGGCGCCCGCCGCTGCCGTGGATTTGTTCATCACAGGCCGGCATCTCGCCAACCTTCAGGACGCGGCGTCTGCCAAACTTGGCGGTAGCGCCCGGTCTGACTGGCGCTTGCCGGCGCTGAAACGTCTGCACAGCATCACGACTTTTCAGCCACCGAGAGGCCTCGGTTCAGCCACCGTGGTCGCGTGCGAAGACGAGCACAGCGTTCGCTGGGACGACGACGTCCGCCGAGCACGGCATCTCGTGCATGGGAGGACCGTCACCCCACACCGCTCCGCCGTTACCAGCGATGCGGGGATTTACCCAGTGGTCGTAGACGTCGCTGTTGAACACCTCCAGCCACTGCCCCGGGCCGGGAAAGCCGAGCCGGTAGCTCCAGAAGGTGTCTTCGTTGAGGCTCACGACCACCACGACATCGCGGCCGGTTGCCGCGAGCCAGCGGTGATACGCCAGGATCCGGTTGCCGTGGTGCACGTGGAAGACATGCACGGTTTCCCCGCGTAACGCCGGTTGACGGCGCCGCAGCGCGATCAGATCCCGGGTGAAACGCAGATGGTCGGCCATGTGTTTGTCGCCCCCCTCGAGCGCCGCCCAGGCAATGAGCGTGTCCGAGAAAAAATCCGGGTTGTCACTCCATTGCCGGTGCTCCAGGAATTCCTGACCCATGAACAGCATCGGCACGCCGGGCGCGGTCATGATCAAGCCGGTGGCGACGCGGGCACGGCTGCGGGCGTACCAGGACCGGGGGTTGCTGCCGTCGGCCAGTGCAGCGACACGCGGATCGCGGCCTAGATAGACCGCATCGTGACTCTCCACGTACTGCACGGCCTTCCAGGCCACCGCAAAATCCGCTGCGCGTAGATTGCCGGCGATGCCGGACAGGTCGACGTCGTTACCGCGTCCAACGGCAGCCTGGGCAATCGCCCGGCGGATACTCTCACGCAGGCCATCGTGCCAGCAGGCGTCGAATCCAGCGCCGCCCGCCTCGCGGGCGCGCACCACCCAGGGGTCCACGTTCCAATACTCGGCGACCTGAAACACAGTTGGATCGATGTAACGGACGGTAGACGTCAGGCTCTGACAAAAGCGCCAGCCGTCGTTGGCGTTTTGATCCACGATGACGCTCACCTGATCGTAGCGCAGCCCGTCGATGTGATACTCGTCGACGAAAAAGGCCGCATTGTCGATGAGGAACTGTTGTACTTCGCTTTTCCACAGCGCAAACACCGGTCCGGTGTGCCACTGGTCGGTGAAGTACAGGCTGTTGTTGGCGTCACTATCCCCCGGCGCGCGGTCGAAGTACCAGATGCTTTCATCCTGTCCGGTAATTTGCAGACCGGCGTGGTTGTACACCACATCGAGGATCACGGCGATTCCATAGAGATGGAAGATATCGATCATCGCCTTGAGCTGATTGATCGGTGTGGCGAGCACATCGAAGGTGAGCGGGGCGCAATCCCGGCGCTGCAGCAGCGCGTTGACCTTGGTCAGGTACGGCCCCAGCTCCGGTGGATCGACGTTGAAATCCATCTCCGGTGAAAAGATGTCCGAGCCGTCGTAACCGAGACTGCGAGGCGAGGCGAACTCCACGATGGGCAGCGGTTCGATCGCGTTCACCCCCAGCGCAACCAGGTAGTCCAGCCGGTCGAGCACGTCCAGGAATCGTGCGACCCGCTGTTCCCGCATAGGTCCGTAATACGTGCCCACGTGGAATTGGTAGATGACAAAATCGTTGAAGGCCGGCGGGCGGTAGTGGTTGTCGTGCCACGGGTACGCGGCGGGGTTGCGGACGATGCAGTTGCTCAGCGGATAGGACGGTTGTTCACTGAGCTCGCGGGCGTAGGGGTCGCGTTTGTAGCCCCGGCTGCCCTGCCCCAAGACGTAGAATTTATAGTGGTCGCCGTCTTTGACGCCCGGCACGAAACCCGACCAGTAACCCGCCGCGTCCTTGATAAGGCGACTGGAGTCGGTTTGCGACCAGGCGTTGAACTCGCCGCTGACATAGACCGCCTTCGCGCGCGGCGCCCAGACCCGGAATGTCGCACCATCGGCGACCAGATTGGCGCCGAGCGGCGTGCGATCGGTGATGTGTGATTGTGACGCGGGCATCGTGGTACGGTACCCGAGTCCCTATTGCCGCAATCCTGCGTCGATTTTATCGATGCTCGTGACGTCCGCACCGGTCAATTTCAGGCTGGCCGCCTTGACGCTGTCCAGGATGCTGGTAGTGCGGCTCGCGCCAGGGATTGGCAGTATGTGTTCGCCCTTATGCAGCAGCCACGCCAGGGCCACGCAGTAAACGCTGGCTGCGTGTGCGCGGGCAATTTCTGTGAGTGCCGCCACGCCTGGCAGTCGCTTATGGCCGTTGCCACCGCCCACCGGACTGTAGGCGATGTAGGTGATCCCGTGTTGTCGGCAGTAATCCACCAGGCCGTTGTCCAGGTCCCGACGGCAGAGGACATGACAGCGGTTTTGTACCGAGGCTACCGGCACGATCGCGCGTGCGGCCTCCAGCTGCGGGATGTCGACATTCGACAATCCCACATGGGCGATCTTGCCGGCGTCGCGCAACCGCGCCAACGCGCCGACCGAATCGGTGAACGGCACGGCCGGATCGGGGGCGTGGAGCTGGTACAGTGGGATGGTTTCCAGGCCCAGGTCCTGCAGACTCTGCTCGCAGGCCGCCTGCAGACTGCTAGGCCGGCCGTCCCGCTCCCAACGGCCGTCCGGACGCGTGAGTCCGCCTTTGGTGGCCACCGTGACGCCGGCCGCGTGACGGCACCGCAGGGCATCGCGTATCAGGCGTTCGTTGTGTCCGATGTCGTGGTCGTCGACGCAGTAACAGTTCGCCGTGTCGATGAACGTCAACCCGGCGTCCAGCGCCGCATCGATCACTGCTTCGGCCCGCTCGCGCGGCGGGCGTCCCGCCAACGAGAGCGGCATGGCACCCAGGCCGATGGCAAAGACCCGTATGCCGGTGTTGCCGATCGTGCGGTACATTAGACCATCAAAGCTCGGAGCGGTTGGATCATCAGCCGGATTGCTGTACGGTTGGGTTGGCCAGCTTGTTACCTGTTATTGTCGTGATCGACGTGCGCTGTGTCCATGCATAAGTGGCAACTGCCTCGAATCAGTGCTGCGCTCACCGGGGCGCTACTCGCGGCGTGCCTCGGGTCCACGGCCGCTGCCGAGCCCACACTGCCAGTATTCGACACCCACGTGCATTACAGCGAAGACGTGTGGCAGTCGTTTAGCCCCGAGGCGGTACTCGAGCTGATGCAGCGGGCCGGCGTGACCCGGGCGCTGGTGTCGAGCACTCCGGACGTCGGCACTTTGATGCTCCGTCGGGCGGATGCGGCTCGCATCGTTCCCGAGTTGCGCCCATACCGGAGCCCCGCCGACCGGCACGACTGGTTCCGCAACGATGAGGTCCTGGCGTATGTGGAAGCGCGTCTGGCGCACGGCGGGTATCGCGGGCTCGGTGAGTTTCATCTGCTGGATGCCGAGGACGTCGAAACCCGGCAGATGGCGCGGTTGGTGCGGTTGGCAATCGAGCATGAGCTGGTGCTCCATGTGCACAGCGATGCGGCAGTGATCGAGGCCCTGTTCAATCTCGAGCCCAAGGTCAGGATACTCTGGGCGCACGCTGGGATGAGCGCACCGCCGGCGCTGATCGCCGACATGCTGGAGCGTTTTCCCGCGCTGTGGACCGAGCTGGCGTTGCGGGCGGCTGAGATCGCGCCGGGCGGCCGCTTGTCCGATGAATGGCGGGCGTTGTTCCTGCGCCACCCGGAGCGGTTCATGGTCGGCACCGACACCTGGTTACCGTCTCGCTGGCCGGACTACGCCGATCTCGTCCAGGCGCACCGGGCATGGCTCGAGCAGCTACCCGCGGCGGTCGCCGCGGGTATCGCCCACGCTAACGCCGCGCGGCTTTACCGGGCGTCGGAGTAATTCGTTTTTCTTCGATATCGGGGAACCGTGACTCGAAATGGCGATCTGAGTTATCCGTAATGTGCATCCCCAGACGGCGGATCGTAATCCAATGATGGTGCGGCACCAATTACATCGTGTGAGAATCTGGGGGTTACACTCCGTCTTGCCGATTGATTGTCCATCCCACTGGAGGCGTACACCATGCTGCTGTCAGTAAGATCCCGGCTATCCGCCGTTCCGGTCCTGATTAGTCTGGGCGCCGGCGTGCAGGCCGATCCCCTCATCTTTGAACTGGCGGCCGCCAGCGCGGAGAACTACGCTAGGCCGCACGATATCGTGCTGTCCCCGGACGGCCAGGCCCTCTACGTTGCGGACAACGGCAACGATCGCATCGCCGTGCTGGACCCCCGGACCCTGCGGGAACTCGGTGTCTTCGCCCAGGGCGAGGTGGCCGAGCCGCATGACGTTGCGTTCGACGCCCAAGGACGCCTGTTGGTTGCCGACACCGGCAACAGCCGGATTGCGATTTACGCGGTTCAGGGCGTCGGTGGGCGTTTAGTCGGGTCCCTCGAAGGGCGCATTCGGCGACCCGAGGGCGTTGTCGCCCACCCCGACGGACGCGTGTTTGCCACCGGCGCCGCCTCCGGCAACCTGGTTGTGTTTCGAGGCGGCGAGGTGGTGGGCGAAGCCGGCGGCTTTTCCGCGCCCCACGACGTGGCCTTCGATCCAAGCGGTGGGCTCTGGGTTGCCGATTCCGCCAACGACCGCATGGTCGGTCTGAACGATGCCCTGCAGGTGACGCGCATACTTGCTGGCGCCGTTTACAGCTTCAGTGGACCGAGGTATTTGGATTTCGACGCCGAGGGGCGCATGTACGTGGCCGACAAGTACACCCATCGTATTAAGGTAGTTGCCCCGGACGGTAGTTTGGTTCAGGTGCTAGGCGGGGCAGGGCCGGGAAAGGGGGAGGGTGTCTTCGATCGGCCGGAGGGTGTTGCGATCCGCGGCGACGACGTCTGGTTTTCGGACACCTACAACGACCGCATCGTTCGCTATGTCAAAACGCAGGTGCTGCACAGGTGATGCGAGGCGCGCTATTCGTCCTGGTGATGCTTGTGCCGGCCGGGGCGGTGCACAGCGACGACCCGTTGCCGTCGCCAGAGGCACTCGTCGCTCGCTTGCAAACCGGGGGATACAACATCTACTTTCGGCATGCGCAGACCGATTGGTCCCAGAGCGACGACATCGGCCAAGCCGGGGATTGGACGAGTTGTGATCCCTCGCGGGTTAGGCAACTGTCCGACGAGGGTCGCCGCACCTCCCGTGCCGTGGGGGACGCGATCCGGGCGCTCGGTATCCCGGTGGGACTGGTGCTCGCCAGCCCCTACTGCCGGACCGTTGAGACTGCCAGCTTGATGGCGCTGGGTCCCGTTGAGACAACAACGGATGTCATGAACCTGCGGGTAGCGGAGTACTTCGGCGGGACCGAGGCCATTGCCGAGACGGCGCGCCTGCGCCTTGCTCAGCGGCCGCCGGCCGGCTTCAATACGGTTATCGTGGCGCATGGCAACGTTGCCCGCGAGGCAACGAGCGTGTATCCGGACGAGGCCGAAGGCGCGGTATTCCAACCGCTAGAAAATGGTGGTTTTGCTTTTGTGGGCCTGTTAACGCCCAGGCAGTGGCAGGATCTGGCCGACCGGTTCGCGGCGGGCGCCTCCGGCCAACACTGATTCCAGCTTATTATCGTGTCCGCTGCCGGTCTTACTGGCGATAGAGATCAAGCCTGGAACAGCCAGTAAACGACGAAGCCGCCCAGGGTTAACAGCGACGCGAACTGTTGATCCGAAAACCGGTTCATGCGCGGGCGATCCACACCGAACTCGCGGGGGTCGAGTTGTCCAACATCGGCCATATTGAGAACCCGGGTGCAATAACAGCGCACCCAACCGGGCAGTTCCTGGCGCGTTAGGTAACCGCCGAACAATTCGTCGAGTAAGGCGTCGGGGAGCTCCCGCTCGTACCAGTGACGGTAGGCGAGCCGAAAGACTTCGGGTTCCGAGACCTGCAGATTCTCCGCGCACTCGACCAGATGGCGAACGCCCAGCGGGGTGTGATCGTTGCAGTGCCTGATCTGCGGCTGCACGGGTGACGGCGAGCTTGTCTGGCTGTTGGGGTTGACATGGTAACGCCGTTGTCGGAGCGGCGACAAATCACCGGCTACCGGTGGCGGCCAGCCGCCCGGAACCGATGGAGCGGGACCCGCCGCAGGACGCAGACCCGGCCGATGCGCCCCATTGGCCCTCGAAGGCCCAACTCCCGCTGGGATACGTCCCCGTTCCCGACATCGCCTGAGCGCTGTCGCCGGCACCGCTCGTGCTGGCGCCAGCAACACGCGGAAGGCACCCAGTTTGGCCGCCGTTTTTAGTTCGTTTTTTGCTTGTCAGTCCCAGCCTTGACCGCCCAGACGCGCTGATCGGCGTCGATGCCGGCCCGTATGGCAGGTGATAGCCAAACCGGGTTCGAGGCAACCGTTTTGTCGCGGTGCAGAACAAAGGATTTTCCTCTCCCTGTACCCAAGCCGAGATTCCGACTGAGATGTTGAAAGATGGTCAGGAGATCGCTATCGGCGGGCTCAGCTTACGGGTCTACCTGTCGGAGCACGCGCACACCAACACCGACGCGATGATCGAGGTGGTGGAAGATTCGTTGATGTTTCTCGGCGACATCGGTGCGTATCAACGCATGGGGCGTATGGACGACGGCACGTTTCAGGGCGACATCGCGGCGCTGGATCGTGCCCTGGCTCTCGACCTTAAACTCTATGTGCCTGGCCATGGGCCCTCGGGTGGTCCCGAGGCGGGTGACGCGTTCCGCCGATATCTGAAGATGGTCTACGACGTGGCAGTGAGATACAGCGAGGAGGGGCTCGCCCCCTATGAGATCAAAGAACAGCTCATGCCGCTCATGGACAAATTCCGGAATTGGCCGTTGTTCGAGGAGGATTTCGGCAAGCACGTGAGCTCTGCCGTTTTGGAGGCCGAACAGGCGGCGTTTTGAAGGTTAGCGAGAACGCCGGATCAAAGAATAGGATTAACCCGCATATTGCAACAGTCGGCCTCAATTGGTTATTGGTGCACGATTTGCGCCGCGGTCCCGGTGAGTTTCACGATATGCAGGCCGCCGCCGGCGCGATCGGCCAGGTAGATCAATCCGCGTCCATCGATTTCGACGTTGTTGGTTTGCGCCACAGCATTGTTTTTGATTGCCGGGATATAAAAGCCTGCTTCCTGAGGGTGAAATGGATCGCGAATGTCTACGGCGCGCACCCCAGCGTTGAAGTACGAGACAACGATCAGTCTCTTGTAAAACGCGGGATGATAAGACCAGTTCATTGAGTGAGCGCCGAAACGCCCACCGCGATCGCAGAACGCGCCTTGTGATTCGCGGACCTGGTAGTTCGCCACCGGGAACGGCCGGCTCTCGTCGCTGATGTCAACCAAAAATACCATATCGTGTGCGTCTTCTCGGCACTCGGCGGCAAATGACTCGGACACCAGGACCACGAAGTCACGCGGGCTGGCGTTTATGAATTTTGCCTGTTCGGGGACCGGTATCCCCATCACCGGCCACGCGGTGTGCGCACCCCAAAAGCGCGGCATGTCCAGCCGCCCCACTTGGGGATCGAGCAGTTCCTTAACTGTGGGATTAGCAGGGCAGGCCGGCCGGCAGTTCAAGAGCTTGCGCACATCTAAAATCTGCACGATGCCCTGATGGCCGGTGCCGTAGGCAATGAAAAGACGCTTTCCATCGGGAGACAGTGTGGCCTCGTGGGCGCCCGGTGGGATTCCGAATAACTGTTTTGCCGGTTGCTGGCCGGGCAGTCCAAACTGGCGGACGATCTGGGGTTTGGCGGGGTCGCCAAGGTCGACGATCCATAACAGACGGCGTGTCTTCCATCCCAGTTGCCGGCCATCGTAAACCAGGTAGGCGATGCCGGTCTTACAATCCCACCAATTTTTGTGGGTGGCGTGGCCTCCGGTCAGCGGCGTGCTGACTAGACGCGGTGCGCGCGGGTCGGTGACGTTCCATACCTGGTGGGTTACGTCGCCGTTCGTGCGCAGCAGGTAGACCTTGTCATCGTTGGCGGGGAGATCCCTGCCGCGACAGGTTTGCGCCATCTGCGCGCCGCCCGCACCCGGTATGTGGTGTAGATAAACGGGGTGCGAAGCATCGGACACATCAACGATTGATGTACCGTTGGATTCCCGCTGACCGGTGAGCGGGTTACGCGCGCTGCCCCGGTGGTGACCGACGTAGGCAATCCAACGTCCTGCGTGCTCCTGAATGACCGGTTGATACGCGCTGCGGCCATGCAGGGCGTGATGGCCTACCAACGCCATATTTTTCTGCTCGGCGCCGTACTCGGCGTCGGCGATTCCCGGCGTCAACGGTATTAGCGCCAGTAGACACAGCGCGGTGACGAACGTTAATCTGCGCACGATGCGCTTCATAATCTGTTTAACTGAGATCGCGCTGCATCGGTTAAGGTATGAGCATGGAGTACTGTAATGATTGTAATGAGTTTTGCTATTAATCGTTCCCGATCCGTTTCTAAGCTTTTTCAGCATTTTTCAATAGTGGAGATCATTTGCCATGGCCCGAGTTGTCGATTATTACCTAAGTCCCGTCTCACCATATAGTTATTTAGGTGGCGAGCGTTTCGCCAACATCACCCGCGACGCCAATGCCACTGTGGATGTGCTTGCCATTGACTTGACCAAGGTGTTTCCGGCAACCGGTGGATTGCCGCTCAAGCAGCGCGCCCCCGAGCGTCAGGCGTATCGTCTGCAGGAGCTGCGCCGCTGGCGTGACTTTCTCGATATTCCGTTGGTGCTCGAGCCCAAGTACTTCCCGGTAGACGCTAATCCCGCGTCGTTAATGATCATCGCCGCACGCCGGCAAGGTCTGGACGCCCTCAGTTTGTCACAAAGAATGTTGCGTGCCGTGTGGGCAGAGGAGGCCAACATCGCCGATGTTGACACCATGATAGCGCTTACAAACGACGTCGGAATGGATGGCAAGGGGTTAGCAGATTTTGCTAGCGAAGCGGATATTGCCGCGGAATACGAACGCGATACCCAACAGGCGATTCAGCGTGGTGTGTTCGGTGTGCCGACCTATGTCATCGATGATGAGCTTTTCTGGGGACAAGATCGCCTCGACTTTGTTGCGCGCAAACTAGGGTGATCGGGAATCCATTTTAATCATCGCTATGTCGCGAATTGTCCACTGATCCTTTCCCGATGCGCACCAACCCCGCGATCAATCAGCAGGTGGCCGGTAAGTTGCGCGAGGCCGCCGATCTTCTGCAGCAGCAAGGCGCTAATCCATTCCGCGTCAACGCCTACCGGCGCGCCGCGGACACCGTCGGCGGACTCGGCGAGGATGTGGCTATGCTCGTCAAACGCCAAGGCATGGAAGGCCTGTTGGCACTGCCCAATGTCGGCCGCGGATTGGCCACCGCCATCGACGAGATCCTGCGCACCGGGCGTTGGGTGCAACTTGAGCGGCTGCGTGGGGTGCTCGATCCGGAAAAGTTGCTACAAACTGTACCCGGGATTGGCCCGCGTCTCGCGCAGCGTATACACGATGAATTACATGTCGACACCCTCGAGGCCCTGGAGTTGGCTGCCCACGACGGCCGTCTGGAATCGCTCACCGGTGTCGGACCGCGGCGCGCGGTGGCCATTCGCGCCACCCTGGAGAGTATGCTCGGGCGGGTGCGTGGGGTGGGGCCACGGGCTGAGGTTCATGGCCCCGGTGTCGATATACTCCTAGACGTCGATCGCGAGTATCGCAGAAAGTCGGCACAGGGTAAGCTGCCCACCATCGCCCCCAAGCGCTTCAACCCACGCGGCGAGGCGTGGCTACCGATTCTGCATACCCAGCGCGATGGTTGGCACTTTACCGTGTTATTCTCCAACACCGCGCGGGCCCATGAGTTGGACCGCACTCGCGACTGGGTGGTGGTATATTTCTACGACGATCACCACCAGGAAGGACAAAACACCATAGTTACCGAAACCCGCGGTGTGCTGATCGAACGGCGCGTGGTACGTGGCCGCGAGTCCGAATGCCGGGCGTTCTATGGGTCGTAATCCGACGGTGGCTGAGGTCGGTCTGCGAGGTTCGAGTTCATGGTGGGTTACCGGGTCCTTGGGTTGTTGGTAATGGTGTCTGTCGACGGCGCGGCGACCGGGTTTACAATTTAATCTCATCACTGTCAGTGTGCAGTGTATGCGTGACAAGCAAAAACTTTGTCGACGATCATTTCTCAAATCCATGTTTGGATTGGGGGCCTCCCTGGTGTCGACGCCGCAATTCGTATTTGCCATGAAGCAGTCACCAATCAAGAAAAAGATACCATCTTCAGGCGAATCGCTGCCGGTGATCGGTATGGGGTCGTGGCAGACCTTTGACGTGGGGGATGATGCACCAGAGCGGGCAACGCTGCTCGATGTGTTGCAGGCGTTTTTTGACCGCGGTGGTGCGGTCATCGATTCCTCACCCATGTACGGTTCGTCCGAGCAAGTCATCGGCGATTTATTGAAAAAGGTGAGTAACAAAGAGGCGTTGTTTGCGGCGACTAAGGTATGGACGCGGGGCAAGAAACGAGGCATTGCGCAGATGCAACGCTCGATGCAGCGCATGGGTGTCGGGGTGTTCGACCTCATGCAAATCCATAATCTCGTCGACTGGGAGACCCATCTCGAAACCCTCAAGGCATGGAAGGCAGAAGGCAGAGTGCGCTATATCGGCATCACCACCTCGCATGGCCGCGACCATGGCGGGCTCGAACAGATACTGCAGAATGAACCGTTCGACTTCGTGCAGTTTACGTACAGTATTGCCAATCGCGAGGTCGAGAAGCGCCTGCTGCCGCTGGCTGCCGAGCGCGGTATCGCCACGTTGATTAATCGCCCGTATCAGGGTGGTGGCCTGTTTCGCCGCGTCAAGGGCAAACCGTTGCCGCCGTGGGCTACGGATTTTGATTGCGCAAGCTGGGGCCAGTTCTTTTTGAAATTCGTAGTCTCGCATCCCGCAGCAACCTGTGCCATCCCAGCGACTTCTAAGTTACGCCACATGATCGACAACATGGGCGCCGGATTCGGCCGCTTGCCGGATGCGGCAACACGCCAAAAGATGATCTCTTATTACGAATCGTTGTGAGGCATGCGCCACAGTTGGTATGTGCAGCCACTGGCATGAACGCCTGGAGGGCAACGGAGGGGCACACCGACAGCTGCCGATTACCGGCTAAAGGTAAGTTGATATAGCAAGCGGCCAATGAGTAAGCCCAAAGCACCGGTGACACAAGCGGTGCGTGTATTGCGTCGCGCCAACCTTATTGGAATTCGCCCAACAAACGGGGAACGATTCCCAATAAATCAAAAAAATCGAGATTACGTGCCTGTGGGTGTCCAATTCGTAAGTTTCTCCCTAGATCGACGTCTAGCGCAATGTTGTCGTGGGCAGAAATTCTGCTAACCTTCCGACCTCATGAAAGAGATCTCACTGCTTCTGATCCATCTACTGGCGGCTGTCGCTAAGCTGCTTGGGCCCGGCGGTGTGAAAGGCATCATCGCTGAGATCCTCCTACTAAAGCAGAACTGCTCGTCATCTGTCGCCTCCGGAAGCGCGCGCCGAATCTATTACCGACCGATCGGGTTCTATTTGGCTTGTTTTAACTGTTTCTCCGGCCCGCCCGCATTCCGAAAACGGCCGTGGGTCTTCGTTCATCAACGTTATTGCGATTTCATGACTACTTGGTGCGCCGCAAATACCGGGCATTGTTCTCGCCCCACGTCAGAGGCAAACCCGGACCCAAAGGTCCATCTCAAGAGCTCATCCAAGCCATAGTTCAACTCAAACGCCGGAATCCACGTTTTGGCTATCCCCGCATTGCGCTAATCATCTCGAGAACCTTCGGTATCGAGATTGACAAAAGCGTGGTACGACGCGTGCTCGCCAAGTATTACCGGGCGGTAAAGGTCCTTCGTGGTTAACCTTCATCGGTCACATGAAAGACAGTTTGTGGAGTGTTGACCTTTTCCGCTGTGAATCGATCACACTTAAAAGTCATTGGGTGCTGGTGGTAACGTCAACGGCATAATACTTTGCCGGATGTTCAACCAAGTCATAATGAGAAAATCCCCGCCTCGATACTTGAGTTCGGACAACGATCCGCTATTTGAGGATCATCGGTGGCAGGCGAACCTGCGCGTGCATGAGGTTGACGAAATCAAAGCGTTCACCGGTGTTCCCGTTTCTCACCCATTCATCGAACGTCTAATAGGATCTATTCGCCGAGAATGGCTTGATCACATTCTTTTCTGGAATGCGCTTGATCTGGAGAGAAAGCTTATCCAGTTTCAACACTATTACAACCAGGATCGAGTTCACGCATCGCTCGGTGGAGATACTACGGCCGACGTGGCCGGAGAACCAAAGACTAGGTGCGCGAGGATCGATGATTTCCGTTGGCAGACGCATTGCCGTGAATTGGTTCAACTTCCGTTCGCGGCATAATCGTTAATTAGACACCGACAGGTTTCCTCTGGAGGCCCCCGCTGCACCGGTTCCGGAGCCCACAGCCCGAGGTGCTTAAGGATCCGCTGAATGACTTGCGGGTCGTGAATCAGGGTGATCACTTGCATCTGGTGATCGCACCTTGGGCACGTTAGCGGATCCACCTCGTACACGCGATAGATCAGCTTGGCCCAAGCGGCGCGCGCGGTGCGCCGGAGCTCGGTGTCCGGTTCGGTGACCTCGACTGGTAACGCCGTTGTCGGAGCGGCGACAAATCGCCGGCTTCCGGTGGCGGACAGCCGCTGCGTTGCTTACCTCATGTGTGTTGTTAACCGCTGATATTTGCGCTATTTTGTGACCGTACCGTGCGCGCAGCGGCAGCCGAACGCATGACACCAGATGAGCTCAAAACCACCCTCGATGAGCGGGGCGTCAGCGCCGCGCAAGGCACCAAGATGGGGTGCCTGCACAGCAACAGCTCGAGCGGGTGTCTTAGCGGTGCTATCCGCATACCCTGTTCGATCGCCGACAGTATCGCAACGTTGAACCATCTCGCTCCCAGCCAGCGTCGAGCGTTGTTCGGGCAACGGGTTCAGCGTCCTGCCCGTTACATCAGTTCTGATCCGACAACACCGGGATCGATATAAAGCAGATGTTCGATGAATTGAGGCCGCTGCTGCCGCAGTTTCCCTTTCTACGGCGATTCCCCGTGGAGACGCGGGTGACGGTGCACTATACCGAGTTGTTCGGTATGGGATACGCACACGGGTATCGCACCGAACCTTTGATGTTTGTGGGTACGGAGTACGTGCGCGGCTGGGTAAGCGGATATCTGGATTATCAGTGGGATCTGGAGGCCTTGCAGGTCGAGGTGCATATCGAGGCGTAGCCTGCGGCGTACGCCGTGAGGCGCTCAAGCACGGCGAGTTGATCGATCCACACTCGTTTGGTGTGCTGTTCCCGCTCAAGCAGCGCGGGACGGCCTGCACCCCGATATACAAGGGACTTGCCGGTGGGCCGATCAGCAACTCGATCGGCATCGTTAACGATCGAATGGCAGGAGGACGGCAGTTACTTATGGCGCAGCGGGAGAGGCTGCTCGTAAACGTCTTTCTACGTCCAGATTGCCAAGGATCGGTAGATCGTTAAGAAAGTCGGTCTGCGAGAACGTTCTAAGCCTTTGCAAACTCTTAGAAACTTCGATAAATACGGTTCAGCGGGTCTGTGCAAGATGTTTTGCTAGTTCGAGGCGAGGTCTATGTGCCTCAACATAGGCGTAAAGGCTCAGATGGTGAAACGGGAGAGGGAAGCGCTGAACCTTCACGTCTTCGAATAGGGCCTTCACCACAGTGATGATCTCGGTCGCTTGGCAAACGTGCTCATGGCGCATGAGCACACCGTAGTCGAGCCGATTACGCATCCAATATGACAGCCCCGTGGTCATCCGCCAGCCGAGCCACCACATCAATCCGCCTTCGCTGGGAATGCCCGCCTGGAAGACACCGTTCGGGCTGAGGTGCAAGGCAGCTTGAGCGGTTTCTTTGGGAAGATTAGTCATGTGTTCTAAGACGGCAACACTAATAATCCGGTCATAGCGTTGTTCGCTGGGGATTTGATCCAAAGTCGCGTAGATCTCGTTCACCTGGTGCACTTCCAGTTTGTCTTTATACAACGAGCGAAAAGGTTCCACGGCATCGTAGTGGACGATCTGTTTTTCGAATTTCAGATGGTTTAAGGTACCTGCACCGATTTCAAGCGTGGTTTTAGAGGTACGGCCAGCTACTTTCCGGTGCATCCAGGCTTCGACTCCTTTGGCTAGACTTTCAATTGTCTTTTCGCCCTCACGATTGAGTAGATACTCGCGTTCATAGATTTCCTGATACTTGATTGGCAGGGGGGGGCGGCTGCGAGGAAATGTCGCAAATAATTCATCCACTTCAATATTCTTAACCAAAGCGGCCAGAATGTCATTAGGCGCCTTCATGCGCCTGTCCGAGTACCCGGCGCTTCAACTGCGCAGGCGGGAACATGTCAATCGGACTTGCTCCGTTGAGTTGGAGTCGACAGGGATATTGCCGTTGGGTAGATCAGCAGAGATTTACGCCCGCATTGATATCGGACTTCCGGCTCTCCAAAAAGTTTTATGGCCATGGTCTGGCTTAGGGGGTAGACCCATTTGCGCTCTTTATATAATTCAGGTTCAAGGTCCGTATCTGCAATGACATAGTTAAAATCATTAGCCAGCCAGGATGTGGATAACATGGCCATTGGCACGCGGCGGCTATTGCCTCTGATGGGAACGAGTCGTATCGAGCCATTGGACAACACAGAGTACCTGTTTGCAGTCGCGAAGTCTGAAACGCCATAGCGTAGCCCATAGCTTTCAACCGTATCGCTTAAACAATCAATCTCGGCAAGAATGCGAGTGAAATTTCGATCGATATTGGATTCAGCCGGATGAGTTCCCAACATTAAAGCGGGGGATAACAGTAATAGCGGTACCCAATAAATAAAGGATCGGCCTGACAAGATATCTGCAATGGCAATAGCAGAAATCACTATCGACCCGTTTATTGACATGATCCGATATCGGTCTACGTCCCAAGCGCCCAGGGACAGCAACCACTCATTGGCGACTGCCGATACCAGCCAAAACAATCCGAGTCTCACAATTACACTGCGTTTTCTTTTGTCTTTTCTACTAATGTAGAGATCGGTTGCCAATAGAAATGACGCCAGCAAGAAAAATTTGTTGGTGAGTAACGAAAAAACGGCTGTCATCGTTGCGCTGGCGAGATGCGTCAAGTTCGCCATAGACCTTAGACTCAGGTTGCTTGCGTGAACGGGGTTGGTGAATGGGTTGGGCGTTAATAGATAGTAGACGGCAACACCCGTCACACACGCAGCGACCACTGTAAAACCCGCTATATTGCTCTCCGCAGTTATTTTTCGCTCAACCCACCAGCCGGCTATCCACCACCCGACTATGCCTGACAAAACGATGGGGATGACCAGAAAATCCGACGGTACCAGCACTACGACCAGAAGAAATAGAGCAGCCAAACGCGGAGCGCAGAGGGGTCTGGTTGAAATCAGATACAGGCAGATCAATACACCGGCGAAAGCCCCGGTATGCCAGGATATCAGTGAAAAACTCGTCAGTGCGACACCGGCCACACCACAGGCTGTCAGGTAGATCAGACCTGCCAACGTCGAGGACAATCTGTTCTTCGAAACAGCGAGGCAGAGAAGATAAACCGATAATACCTGGAGAGCCACGAGCGCATAACTCGCCATTTCCAACGATCGCAAGTGACTCTCATAGAGCCAGTACATTAAGAAGTAAAAGAGCATGTCAGGAAAGAAACGCGGTGCGCTAATCAATACCCAATCAGACAAATTACCCTGATCGCGGAGCAGATCCTGGGCCAGCCGCGGAAAGAAAAAATGGTCGGCGCTAAGCAAAAACTCCGGTGTTGCCCGAATTGTCAACAACCCTACAGAGACCGCGCCGACAACGAATATCAGCAACGAGTAGCGATTTACACCGGATCGTGCAACAAGGCGGCGAAAATAGGGGCTAAGCGTTATCTTGGAAAGAGGCTTACGATCCATGTCCGGTTTAACGCTGTGTGGCCGGGTCTACGCTTCGTCCGAACCTCACGACGTCCAGCCACCCAGCCCTTGCGCCATCATCCACGATCCTTGTTGGATGCCGCGTCGCAGGTGCGCGTTACGGTTAACCAGACTGCCCTTCTCGGGCTGCATCGTTTTGGTTTGGATGTGATAACTGCGGTTCAATCAGCAGATCTGCGGGATTCTTAATGTCTTTCACTACGTAAATTGGTCTTCGCTTGGACTCGCCAAATGTTCTTCCGATATATTCACCAATAAGTCCGAGGGCAAGGAGTTGTATGCCACCGAGGAATAGAATGACTACCATCAAAGACGGAAACCCCGGTACTGGATCTCCGAAGACTAGGGTTTTGATGATAATCCACGACCCATAAAAAAACGATAATATCGCTATCACGGCGCCGAAAATACTAGAAATACGCAGCGGTCTAATCGAAAACGAAGTAACGCCGTCCAACGCGAAGTTCATGAGTTGCCCCAAACCCCATTTGCTGTGTCCTGCGCTTCGCGAGACGCAGTCATACTCGACATATTTCTGCTCGAATCCGATCCAGGCAAACAATCCTTTCATGAAGCGATGTCTTTCCCGTAGCTTACGCACGGCCTCGACCGCACGCCTGCTCATTAAACGGAAGTCACCAACATCTTCCGGTATATCAACATCTGAGCTATAACGTAGAATTTTGTAAAACAACCGCGATCCAACTCGTTTGAGAACGCTTTCAATGTACCGATTGCGCCTGCGCGCAAAGACCACATCCGTCCCGTTTCTCCAGTGCTTGACGAACTCCACAATCATCTCGGGAGGATGTTGCAAATCGGCATCCATTATGACTACGGCGTCACTGTCGGTAAAATCTAGTCCAGCTGTGATTGCTGCTTCTTTGCCAAAGTTCCGGCTGAGCTCAATTACGCTAATGTGGCCATCGAGGCTTGCCAAGCGTTCCAATACATCCGAGCTTCCGTCACAGCTTCCGTCATCAACGTAGAGCACACGCCACACTAATCCAAGAGTTCCTAGAACAGTGAGCAATTCGTTATGGAATTGCTCAATGGATTGAACTTCGTCGTAAACCGGTACAATAACGGCGAGGTCGGTCATAGTTACGAACTGAGTTTAGAGAACTATTGATCTATCGCAGGCCAGAAACTCAACGACGATTCTTTACAAAACGAAAAAAAATCCAAAGCCAGCCCCGAACATCAACCCAGACCGGATGCAATAGTCCGGTTGTGCCTCTACTCCGAATAGATCTCATCGAAATCTCCGTGACGCCCAAGACCGTCCTTGAATCGTGCGGCACCGGCGACACCGTCTTTAATCAAGGCCTCGCGACCGTTGTACCACTCCTGGACCAGGGCGTCACGCAGCGGCAAGCCATGACTCTTGATGGCCGAGCGACGATCGGCCCGGACGCACACGGGTGGGAACCGCGCGATGTCGCAGGCCAGCGCCTCCGCTTTGGCGCGTACCGTGCCGTTCGGTACGACGTATTCGCACAGCCCGAGGCCAAGGCACTCCGCGGCGGACACCTTGCGGCCGGTGAGGATGATCTCCAGCGCGCGGCCCTGGCCGACGATGCGCGGCAGCCGCACCGTACCACCGTCGATCAGCGGCACGCCCCAGCGCCGGCAGTACACGCCGAAATAGGCGTCTTCCTGCATCACCCGGAAATCACACCACAATGCGAGTTCCATGCCGCCCGCCACCGCCGGGCCGGCGACGGCGGCGATGACCGGCTTATCCAGTTCGAGCCGCGATGGGCCCAGCGGTCCGCGGGGGATCTCGCCCCCGTTGCCGCGCGGTCCTGCCGGGGGGATGTCCAGTTCCCCGAGTGGATAGGCTTCATCGAGGGTGCTGACGAACTTCAGATCCCAGCCCGCACAGAAGGCGCCGCCTTCGCCGTAGAACACCGCGACGCGCGCTTCCTCATCGGCGTCGAACTCTAGAAATGTCCGGGTCAGCGCGTCGGCGCTCTCCGGGTCCATGGCGTTGCGGGCCTCCGGGCGGTTGTGGATGACGGTCCAGACGGTACCGTTTTTTTCGACGGCGACAGTCATGTGGCTCTCTCCTTTGTGTACACGATGTGTTCTGCGGCGGTTCGGCAGGGTGGGCCATAGGGCCGATACCTGACGGCATGGGTCCCCGGTCAGAATTTTTCTCCCCCCCTGATACCCGCCAGTCTACGGACCCGGTCCATTATCGCAGGGTCGTCCCAGGCGCGTCCGCCGATGGCGCGGTAGGCCAAGGTACCATCCGGCGCCACAACAAAGGTCGTGGGCAAGCCCACCACCGCCCAACGGCGCACGACCGTCGAGTCCTGATCCAGCAGCAGCGGAAATTCCACCGGGTAACTGGCGGTGAACGCAAATATCGTGTCCTCGTCCTCACCGACGTTGATCGCCAGCATCGCGATGCCCGCGTCTTTCAGCTGTTCCCAGGCCCGCTGCATGGAGGGCATTTCTTCACGGCACGGCGGGCACCAGGTGGCCCAGAAGTTGACGATCAAGACTCGCCCGTGGTAGTCGGACAAGCGATGTGTAGCGCCGTCCGCATCGGGCAGCGTAAACGCCGGGGCCGGGGGGCGATCCGGCAGGGTGGTAAGGGTCTGAAGACCGCTCTCCCCGGCCGCGTCAAGGGTAAGCGCCCACCATAGGGCCAGCAGGTAGCTGTATTGTCGCATGATGAAGGCGCCTACTGGTTCTACCCGGGGGGCTGTTGAATGTCGGCTGCGCATTCAATGTCGGTGAGCGTGCGCGAGAACGTGCGGCCGTCGTGGACCCAGTTGAATTCCAGCGTGAAGCTCCGTCCGGGTGCCAGCCCGAAACTCGTCATCCCCCAGTTGTAGTCGCCCGGCGCGTACCGCTGCCGGGTCGGGAGCAGCGACCATTCGAGGGCAATGCGCGCCGCCTTGGTGACCGGTCGCTGTGACCATCTCCGGTGCCAGACTTCGCGTGTCAGCAGGCGGTGGCGGCCGCTGTCCGTGACTGCCCGCCACTTGCTGAGGTCGAAGGCCACCGTACCGTCACCGGACGGCGCTGAGTTTTTGAAATTGGTTTGGAACACGCAAGACATCGCAATTTCGTTGGCGATTTGTTGATCGAAGCCGCGTGCCTCGAAGAACCCCCGTGTCTGATCCGGCAGGCGTTGGGTGAGTTCGAACAGGATCCCGTCTGCATTCCATCGCCAATAACGCAGGTCCGTTTGAGGATCTCGACCCTGTGTGGCACCGGATGGTGGTGCGTCCGCATCAGCCGCCGGCGCTGCGAACAGGGTTGTCACTGCAGCGGCCTCGAGTAAGCGCCGCACAATGCCCAGGCGGGTGCGGGCGCGGTTAACCGTGTATTGTGGTGTAGAGTTGATGCGGTCCCTCCCCGGCGCATCGGTCAGGCCAGCGGCGAGACGCCGATCAACCAGACGTGTAATCCCATCAGGAAAACCGCGTACAGCGCCAGGCCGGCCACGATGGCGATCATGTCATTGAAGGCCGACGGCGGCGCACTTGGTATGGGCCGCGGCGCTCGCCGCTTGAGGGAGATCCGGTCCACCACCGCCCAAGCGAGAAACGACCCGAACAAAACGACGTCGGCAAGGGTACCGTTGGCGAGCAGGTGGGCGAAGGCCCAGACCTTGGTCGCGGTCAGCATCGGGTGCCTGGTGACGGACCGGATGCGCCCCGGCAGATAGGCGGCGAGCAGAAGGGGGAACACCAAAACCAGCAGCACAAGCGAAACGTGGCGCAGCCACGCCGGCGGAAAATACAGGTTGAGCGGCACCTCCCGAGCCAGGCCGTAGCCCCAGACGATGAGCACGAATCCGGCGAGGGAAACCAGTGCGTAGAGTCCCTTCCATGGCCAGTCGCCGATCCGCGCCGCCGTTCGATCCCGCCACGGCGCATTGATGATGGAAACCGAGTGGATGGCGAAGAATATGACGATTCCAACGATGAGTATGGCCATGACATGTATTCCTGTCGGTTGCATGAGAATCCCGGGCATGAGGAGCCAGGGCACGGGCGCCATTATCGGGAATTGATGTGCCGACTATCAACAATTAATTGACTCATTCGGGCTAGGGTCGCTGGGCGGGAACGCACAATGGCCATTGCGGCGTCCGGTCTGCGGTAACCGCCGGGCCGCGTAGCACCGGCCAGCGGGTGTTGCGCGTCCTCACCGTTGCGGTCTTAGTTGCCGTTTCCCGATTGCAGCACGTGGTCGACCCACAGTGAGGTAAGGTGATCCTGAAGGCGGTTCTGGGCCTGGCGCGCGGCCAGGTTGTCGACATCGATCCACATCAGAGGTTGGTCCTGCATGGCACAGGAAAACACCGCGCGCGTGCGCTCCCCAGTGTCCGGATCGATCTGCCACTGCAGGCACTGGGCACAGACGCCCTTCAGCATGCACTGCATGGGGCTGCCCACGGTGCCGACGATGTTTACGTCCTGTCGGAACACCGATCGCAGCGCGGATCCCATGGCCGTCTGCAGTGCCCGCAACAGACCGGTGGAGCCCATAACCAGCACCTCGTCGACCTGATTCAGAGGGATCGCATCGGCGGGCGTAGACCAGTCGCCGCGATGGTAGCGGCCCAGCAAGTCGATGACGTCGTTGCTCTGCACGCTGACGTCCCGTGGCCGATGCGGGGTGATGCGCGCTCCGGTGGCGGTGGACCAAATGATCTGATCGGCGCACTGTTCCAGCTCATCCTGGCAATAGAGCTGATCGGCCTCGTCGTAGGCGGCGATGTACAGCACTCGATTGCCCTGCGCACGCAGCGCCGGCCCCAGTCCCAGCATGACGGCGGCGCCCCAGCTCCCGGCGATGACCATGATCGTCTTATCGGTGGTGATGCTCGCGGGCGCGCCCGTAGGACCCATCAGGACAATCGGGTCTCCGGGTTTGAGCTGAGCGGCGAGGCGGGCGTCGGCACCGTAGCGCAGCAACAGCAGGCGCATACAGTCCCCGCGCACCCCGGCGCCGCTCACGGTGTACAGCGGAATCTGCAGGCGTGTGCCGTGGCGTTTGGGACTCAGCGTTTCGAAGGTCTGCAGCCGGAAGAACTGGCCGGGCCGGTAGTTCCGCGCCGCGAGCGGCGCGCGCACCCACAACTCAACGATCATCGGGTGATCGGCATTGATGGTATCGACGCGCGTAGTCAGGCACTCTGCGATGGTGTCCCGGAACGCCGCGTGGGATTCGGCGTTCCCGCCGGATACCGGCGTGGCGAGTAGGTCGGCCATGATTTCCGGATAACTGCGGTAGGCCGAGGCGATGGCCTTGACCACGCTGCCGTGAAAGACCGGGTGCGCATCGCCGATGAAGCTCACGCGCCGGTGATCACGATCGTAGGAGGTGAACGGTCCGAACTCGGCGGCCTTGCAGTGGTCGGCGGCCTGCACCGGTTGGATGCGACCGGGATGGGCAACGTGGGTGAGAAAGTGATTATTTTCTATCTCGAGGGAACCGGGGTGCTCGTGCTCGTAAATCGTATTCGGAAATGTCCCGGCGGCGACGAGTATGGCACGGGCCGGCAACGCCACCTCCTGGCTGGTCGACATCCAGCGCCCGGCCTGTCGTTGTCGGCGGCGGCACACCAGGGTCTCAACGTGCCCGAAGCGGTCCAGTACGGCGCGCAGCGGCTCCAGTCCTTCGAGGTAGAGCACCCCTTCCTCCATCGCCTTGATCACCTCTTCGTGATTGCGCAGATAAGCCGGGGATTCGTTAATGCTGCGGCGGTAGACGATGGTGACCCCGCCCCATTGCCGGAGCAGTGGATTGAAGTCCGGGGTCACTCCGGCCGCCTCGGCCCGGAGCCGTTCCCGGCGCACGGCGCGCCCATGGTCGAGGAATTCGTTCAGGGTCAGTCTGGATTCCTCGTCCAGACCCGCACTCACCGCAGCCGCGCCGTGCGCCTGTTGCAAACGTTCCACGCGGTCGAGGAGTTTTTCCACCTGCTTGATGTAGTAGGCCTGGATCTCGGTTGCGGCGTCGATGGCGGTGAGGCCGCCGCCAATCACCAATGCCGGAAGCCGCACCTGTAGCTTGGCTAAGCTGTCGGTTTTGGCGGCGCCGGTCAGCTGCAGCGCCATCAGGAAGTCGTTGGCCTGGCGCATGCCGCGCGCCAAGCTGTTGCCCATGCTGATCACCCGGGGTAGTCCCGCCCCTGTGGCCAGGCACACGTGGTCGAAGCCCAGTGACCAAGCGTCGTCCAGGGTGACGGTGCCGCCCAGACGCACCCCGCCGAACATCTGGAAGCTCGTGCGGCGAGCGAGGGTCAAATAGATGAGTTTCAGAAAATTCTTGTCCCAGCGCACGGTGATGCCGTACTCGGCAACGCCTCCGAATCCGGCCATGATACGTTCATCCAGTGACTCGCACAGCGATTCGTAATCGCGTACCGGCTTATCGAGCAACTGGCGCGGCAGTGGCTCGATCTTGAGCCCGTCAATCCCGACCACCGCGCAGCCCTCCATGCTCAGGTGGTGGGCCATGGTGAAGCCGGCGGGCCCCATGCCGACGATCAGCACCTTGCGTCCGTTGTAGCGCTGCGGCAGGTACTGACGGCGCCGTAGCGGATTCCAGCGCACCAGCAGGTCGTAGAGTTCGACGCCCCAGGGCAGTGCCAGGACGTCGGTCAACACCCGGGTCTCGATCTGCGGTATGTCGACCGGGTCTTGTTTCTGATAGATGCAGGCTTTCATGCAGTCGTTGCAGATGCGGTGCCCGGTGGCTGGAATCATCGGGTTGTCGACCATGGCCACGGCCAGGGCGGCCAGACTCCGTCCGTCCCGCTTCAACACGTGCATCTCGGAGATCTTCTCCTCCAGGGGACACCCGGTGAGGGTCACGCCGAGAGCATTGACCTTGAGACCCAATTCCGGCTGTTGTTTCTTTTTTGGAAAACCCTTTGAGCAAAAATCTCCTTCATTTTCATGGCAATAAACACAATAGTGTATTTGACTTATGATTTCTCTTATTGGCATCCTGGGGTCGGTGAGGGTAAACCCATCGCGGCGTCGGAGGGCGTCGGTCTGTGCCTCGATCCGGCCAGCAACGTCCCCGACCGATTTCCGCAAGGGCACCAGCCGGGCGGGGTCGACGGGTTGCGGCAGGCGGAAGCTGACCCAGGCCTCCACACCGGCCGCCCGCGGTTGGCGGCGCGCCAGGGCGCACCACGCGGTCATCCGCTCAATGGCATCGGTGTTGAGCTCCGGGTCGTCGAGTAGCGTGATGGCGAATCGGGCGACCGCAAGCTCGCGATCACCCTGTGCATCCGGATCTGCGGTGATCCCTGTGTCGAGCCATTCCTCGAGCGATACCAGCGAGGTGCCGGCGTCACCGCGCAGCCGGCGAACCCGCCGTTGGACAAACTCGTGCTTGAATTCGGACACCACATTGTGGCGGGTGATCGCCGTGCGGTGGGTGTCGAGAACCGCTTCGATGCCGAACCGGTGAACCAGAAACCGCTCGAGCACCGGCGCCACGGCCAGCAACAGCCGACTCGTCGCTAAGGCTCCGAATACGGCGTCGCAGTCCCGGTAGCGCAGGAGTTCGGAGTGGATGTTCGCATCGTGTTGGTGCAGGTCGGATAGGAAATCACGGTCCAACCGCCGCAGCCCCTCAAGGCTCTGCAGGTCGGAGAAATTGAGTTGCTCGGTGATCGAGGTCATCCTTTGTTCCAGGCAGGCCGGGCATACCGGGTCAGGTCACGATGTTGGGCTACTATAACTCCAATTCTGGACCGGCGTTTCCCGGTTCCCCCGCGGCCGCGCTGCCACCACACACCGCATGCAGGTCTCCGAAATTGTCCGGTCACTCTCCACATGCCCCGCGGCCGCCGTCGAACAACGCCTATGCCGTTGTACAGCACCGGCGAGTTTTCGTACCCTGGTCGGCCTCATGAACACGACGCGAAGCGGTGCCGGGACTCGGACGGCTCCACCCGGACCGACACGAAGCGCGCCACCGTGCGGCTGACTGGAACCAGATTGTGGCGACCATCCTGATCATCGGCTCGGTGGCCTGGGACGAAGTGGTACATTTGAGCAACCCACTGCGGGCCGGGTCACACAACGCCGGCCGCTGGGGTGGCTGCCGCATCGGGGGCGGGGCCGCCAACACCGCACTGGCGCTCGTCGGGTCCGGCGACCGTGCGCTGGTTTTGAGCGCGGTGGGTGACGACAAGGAGGGCGTACGGTTGGTGACCGAGCTTGCCAGCCATGGTGTGGAGATCGGCCTGATCGATCGTCACGCGGGGCAGACCACCCGTTCCTTGGTCATGCTCGACAACCGCGGTGAGCGTACGGTGGTCAATCTGGCGCGAACGGCTGTTTGCTTACCCCAGACGCTGGTCGACGTGCCGGCCGACTGCTGTTACGTACGCAGCGCGGATCCGGCGCTGACACCGGTGCTGGCCGCGTGGGTCCGGGACCGGACCGTCGTCGCACACGTGCCTCCGGTTCACGACGGGTTCCGGCCCGCCCAGGTGCTGCTTGGATCGGTGTCGGATCTCGATGCATCGTTTCTGGACGATCCCTTTGCCGCTGCCAGGCGGGTGGCCGGCACGCCGCTGCGCTGGGTGGTCGTCACCGACGGTGCCCGGGGCGCAACCGCATTCGGAGACGGAGCGGTCCTCACCGTCGCTGCCCCGACTGTCGAGGTGGTTGACTCCACTGGCGCCGGCGACGTGTTCGCCGCCGGATTGACGCACGTTCTGGCTGCCGGCGGCGCCATGCAGAAGGCCCTGGAGACTGCGGTCGCCTGGGGCACCGCCTCGGTCACTTACGCCGGCACGGTTCCGCCGGGGCTGCTTGCGGAATCACTGAGTTAGCCTGCACAGTCGCGTCCGAACCAACCAGCGGCGCCGCCGCCGACTCGTGAGTCGTTTCTGTCTATAGTTACGGAGTACGGTGATCGGATCTCACATCTACAGATGTTTGAACACGGCGTCAGTCAGCTGATCGCTGTCTGTCCCGATCCCATTATCGGGGTCGAGCGCAACGGTGTGATCTCGCTGTTCAATTCTGCCTCGGAGATGTTGTTGGGGTACCCCGAGCAAGAGGTGTTGAACTGTCTGCACATCACCAGGCTTTACCCGTCGGTTGCCGAGGCCCAGCAAGTGAAGCGTTTGTTATACGCCAGTCACGGTCAACGCCTGCAGGGTTACGAAACGCGATTGTTGTCCCGCGGCGGGCGGGTAATCGACATCCGGTTGTCGGCGGCGCTGTTGATGCAAAACGGCGTGGAGATCGGCAGCGTCGGCTTTTTTCAGGACCTAACCGAACAGAAGCGCCTGGAGGCCCGACTCAAGCAGCTTGCCAACACCGACGATCTTACTGGCCTGTACAATCGGCGGCACTTTCACGCGGTATTGAACATCGAAGTCGATCGAGCGCATCGCTATCGCCGCCCCCTCAGTCTGATCTGTGCCGATATCGACGGCTTCAAACGGATCAACGACCACTTCGGGCACCTTCGGGGCGATGAGGCTTTGCGTTTCGCCAGCAGAACGGTCCAGGCCGCCATTCGCAAGACCGATGCAGCGTTCCGGTACGGCGGCGACGAGTTTATGGTGCTGCTGCCGGAGACTACGGAAGTCGAGACCTGTGTCATCGCCGAACGGATCCGGGGCGCCTTCGCAGACGGCTGGACGGACCGTGGAGACGAGCGCGGTGATAGCGACGAGCCAGCACCGGTGGTTTCCATGAGCCTGGGTGTCGTTGAACTGCAACCGGGCTTAACGATGGAACAACTGGTGGGCCGTGCCGATGCCTCGATGTACCAAGCTAAGCGTGGCGGCGGCAACCGGATCGAGCGCGGTTGAGCGGGTATATTGCCGGTTGGTCGGCCGGTAGGGGCTTCAGCCGTCCGCAGCCGTAGCAATGCTGGGAATCGATCGCGGGCGCCGCTTGTCGTCAATGGCGACGTAGGTGAGGTCCGCCTCGGTCACTTTGACACAACGACCGGGTGCACCACTGGGCCAACGCCGTTCGGCGAACACCTGCAACGCTACGGTCACCGAGGTGTTGCCGACCCGCAGTACGTCTCCATAGATGCTGACCAGGTCGCCCACAAATACCGGCTTTCGAAAGGTGAACGAATTGACGGCGATGGTGACGACACGTCCGTTAGCGCGCCGCGCGGCAATGATGCTTCCGGCCAGGTCGACGTGAGACATGATCCAGCCTCCAAAGATGTCGCCACCGGGATTGGTGTCCTGGGGCATCGGGATAATGCGGATCACCGGCTCACGGCCTCCGGGGGGACGGGAGCCGCCATCACCGGACTCGGGTGTGGGTGTCGCGCGTTCGCTCACCACCGCTCCTTGAACGGTCGCAGGTCGAGTTCGAAGGTCCAGGCCGACCTGGGTTGCTCGGCCAAATAGTACACCGCGTCGGCGATGTGGTCGGGATTGAGGAAAAATTCGTCCCCCTTGTCAGGCAGGAATTCTCGGGTGCGCGGCTGATCGATGGCGCCATCGATAATCACATAGGCCACGTGTATCCCCTCGGGACCCAGGTGCCGGGCCATCGACTGGGCAAGGTTATGCTGTGCGCCCTTGGCCGACGCAAACGCGGCAAACTTCTCTCCCCCGCGCAACGATGCGGTCGCCCCGATGACGATGACAGTGCCGTGGCCGGCCTCCCGCAGGTCCGGCAGCACTTGTTTCACACAGCTGAAAAATCCCCAAGTGTTTACCCGCCAGGCGGCCTCCAGCTGCGCCGCGCTGATCTCGTCCAGACTCCCGAATGCGCTTGCGCCGGCGTTGTAGATCAGGGTGTTCACCGGTCCGAGTTCCCGGCCTATGGCCGTAAAGGTGGTTTCAATCTGCGGCGCCTGGGTCACGTCGCACTCGTAGACGCTGGCGTTTGGGAGATGTTGGCGCAACAGGGCAAGATTGTCGGGCTGGCGGGCCAGCAGCGCCACCCGGTGGCCTTCACTGGTGAACTTGCGTGCAAACGATAATCCGTTGCCCGGTCCTGCTCCGGCAATTACGCAAATAGGTGTGGACATATCAGTGGCTCACGGTTACCACCACCGCACCGGGGTCAGGGTTCGGTGGGTGGTCGAATCGCATACTTTACCCTGGATTCGCGGCGGGGAAAAAAGGAAAAAACGATTTGATCCGACAAACACCAGACCCCGTATCCAGGGCCGATAAAATGACGACCCCTGCGGTGAGAGCTCACCGCAGGGGCTGTCATAGGAGGAGGAATATTGACTGCTGTCGAGGCCGGCTCAGGCGGCTTTTTGGCTCGCCTTCGGTTTGATGGCGGCGACCGCTTCTTTTACGCCCTTGTTGACCAGCTTGTCGTAAGCGGCCCGCGTCTTGTTGGCGATCGCCATCACGTCGCGCACGTTCTCGACGGCTTGCTCGGCCACGGACTCCATCAACTGCGTCTGGGCACTAAGTGCTGCTTTGACGTCCTTCACTTCGCCGACCAGTTTGGCCTGTTTGACGCCAAAATCTACGGTCTGGCTCAACACATCCAACTGTTTCTCGATCAGGCTCTCAACGGCGTTGGTATTGATGTCGATGACTTCCTTGGATGCCGCGTAGGCGGTCTCGACGGCGTTGTTTACTGCCTCTAGTACTTGCTTCTGCATGGTATGGGTCTCCAAGATTCGGGCGCACGAATTTGTGCGCTGCAACATTGTTGCGATGCAGCATAAGTCGAAGGCTAAGACTTGTCAAGCCCTCAGTTGACTTTCTTATCTCCCCAACCCGGCGCGATGCGCCGGAACAGGTGCGATCAGCGTGCGGCGCCCGGCTTCGGGGTGGGACGCCGGGACCCTAGGCGCGGCTCCACCTGACCGACGACATACGCCAAGGTATTCTGGTTCACCACCGTCGATCGCATCCGGGCGTACGTGGCCTGCCGGCCGCAGAAGAGCACCCGGTCACCGAGAGCTAACTCGGTGTCGGGGGACGGCAGCAGTTGGCAGTTGGGGCCCCGTTTCAACAGCAGCGCTATGCAGGGGAGGGGGTGTGTGCGATCGCTGGGATCGATCGTAATTTCACCGAGTCTAGTCACGGCCTTCTGGAACAGGCGGATGGCTAAGGCCGGGGCTGCGTTCTTGCTGACGTCGATGGTCCAGGTGACCGGCACACGGGCGCCCGCTACGCCGCTGATGCGGCTGGCCAGTACATTGTTGGTCTCCTCATCCTCGGTGTCCACTGTACGGAAGAATTCGGCCAGCAGCGGATTTGTGATCAGGGTGATCGCCGTGCGCGCGATGAAGTCACTGCGCTGCAGCACCATATTCAGCTCGGCGGCCTCGAACAGAGGATGGTTTTCCTGCTTATTCTGACGCCCGACGGTGAACAGGGCGGGATTGAGTTCCCTTGCCGTCATGATGATGGACAGATTGTTGGCATCGTCGTCGGTACCGGCGACGATTCCGACGGCCTGCTCGATACCCGCCTGCCGCAGGGTCACCGCCTCGGTGCCGCGTCCCAGCACCGAATCGGCCGGCGCCTGGGTCAGCGCGGGGTCGGCCTCGATGATTGTCGCCTCGACGCCTTCAAAACTCAGGTAACGCTCCATCGCCTTGCCAAAGCGGCCGTAACCGCACAGTACCCAGCGCCCCTTGGGCGGGAACAATGGTTCGGACAGTGGTGTGTCCGGGCTGCTGGTGAGCCACTCGTGGATGATGTATCCGGCCGGCGAGTGCAGTGCCATCGCCAAGCGGTCTGCAAACAGCTCAAATGGGTTGATGATCTGGTCGGTACCGAAGGATTCCATATTCAGGCCGACGTCGTGGATCTCCGATCGGCAGATGACCGGCAGGTCTGGATTCAGGAGCTTACTGGTGATGGCGACTTTCAGATTTGTACGATCGTCGTTGGTCAGCGCCACGACACCGGCGCAGCGGATGTGTTTCAGCCCTGCGGTGATTAGATTTTCCGGATCCGAGACATCCGCTTGCAGTCCGGGGACAAAGATGTCCAAATTGGTGAGCTCCAGATTATTGATACGGTCTTGGTTGTAATCCAGGATCACGGCGCGAATGCCACGCCGCACCAGGCCGTGGATCAGCAGCCTGCCGGTGTCGCCGTAGCCACAGACCACGTAGAACGGTTCCACGATCCGCTGCACGTTGCGGCGGAACGCGGTATGGGTCACCGCGTATCGGAATGCAGGATTCTGCACCAGGCTGAGAACGGTACCGATGGAGTACAACCAAACGAAGACCGAGGTGTAGATGCAAAACAGCACCCACAATCGCTGCTCATCGGTAAACGGGTAGGGAATCTCTCCGAACCCAATCGTAGAGCCCATAAAGCTTACGAAGTAGAAGGCATGGAAGAAACCCATCCGCCAAGGCTGTCCCTGGTCGTCCACGCCGGGTATCAACGTCAAGCCGAGCACCGCTATGGCATAGACGCAAACCAGCAAAATCAGCGGATTTCGCAGACGCCGAAAAATGAGAAAGAAGATAGTCGGCATGTGTGCGGGTGCCGGTTCAGCGGCGGGACATCACGGTCTCCACCACCAGCAGGATGACGGACACGATATTGGCTACCAGCGCACCGCCGGACAGGGAAACGATGCTGGCGATCGCGGAGGGGCTGAGCTGACCACCGGAAAAATCGCCACCGAGGCCCCACATCACCGCAGCGGCGATCAACTGCAGATCGGCGACCAGGCTGGAGGCCAACAACACGGCGCCCAATTGGGTGCGATCACCGAACTTCATAATGGTCGCAATCAGGCTGACGACGATGGCCGCGAACAGCTCATACGCATGATGATGGTCGGGATTGTCGATCTCACCGATGAAGAATCCGAAGTTGAGGGTCAAGGCCAACATGATGAAAAACGCAAAAATCACTTTTTCCAAGTTCATGATTCGGCTCCCAAGCGCAAAATACCCACTTATTTACTTTGTATTCCTGACCTTGACCCAAGAGTATGATCTCGGATAAGTGCCGGTGTAAGGTCTATACTTAACCCAGATATTGACGGGACTACAACTGCAAGCCTTTGTTGGGGGGTGTGTTTGTCGTCGGAACGGTGTGGTACCAGCGTATTGCCCAACGTCGGGGAGGGCGGCCCATTATCGCCCGCTGCGACCAAGGAGTGGATCCATGCGCTGCTGGAACTCGATGCGGCGTCGGCGGCGCAACAGGTACGGTCTTCCCTGTCTGCGATGCAGGACAGCGCTATATCCCAACAACGCCGTCTCGCCGTACTTGAGGAATACCGTGATGTCATTCCGACCATCACTTTCCGGCTGATCGACAGGTGGGCCGGAAAGCGGCTGCCATTGTGTCCAACCTCGCGGTCCGATTTCGAGTTGTTGTCGGATTTGCACAAGTCTCTCGCGGCTGCTTACGCGTCCACCGCGGCGTGCGGCGCGGGCAGGCGAAGCCGGTTGAGCAAACCGGCTCACGCAATGTTGATCCATCGAGCGGTTGTCTCGTTCAGCGCCGTGTGCCGGGATGCCTACCGCGTTTATCAGCCGGTACCGGAGGGTGTTTGGCGGGGCATTCACGAGCTGATCCAGCAGGCGCACACCCATCAGCTGCTGAAGTTTCCGGTCGCCGACAAGTTCAACACCTTCAAGTCGTACACAACAATCACCCACGTGTACAAACAGATTTTGCTCACTGCCGCCGCGAATCCGTATCAACTCGCCCACGGTGAAATCGACGAGATTTACAACCGTTGCCATGAGTGGGCGGTGCATGCGGTGTTAACAGCACCGCCGCTCGTACCCCAGGACAGATGCCAATTCCTGGTCGATGTGCGGAACGATGGTCCGGCGTACGTCTGCCGCGATCTGGTTCCCATCAACGACCGGGAGGGCTATTTTCTGTTGGACACGGCGCGCTTGGTGGTCACGCTTTATCAAGAACATCAACAACTTAGCAAAGAACTTACGGAAAACGGTTGGCGCTTGTTGCCCATCACTGAACTTGACCGCAAGCGTTTGTTGGACGACCTTATCGGACGCTGGGGCGGGAGGATGCGGCGTAAAGGTCTGCGGCTGAGTGCCACGGATCAGCGCCCGGTGATCTGCGGTTTCGACACGGTGACCTACTACCTTAACGGTAAACAAGTGCTGAATTGGCAGCATACGCAGGATAATCAGGATATTGAACTGGCGCGGGGTACGTACGGCGCCCAGCGACTTCAGACTGTGAAGCGCGCCTCCGATCTGGGACAGTGGAACTGCGTCGATGAAAGCGCCAGCGGCATTCAATTGACCAAAACCGACGTCGAGCCCCTGCCGGTCCGTGTCGGTGATTTGGTCGCGGTACGCAGACCTTTGCGGGGGCGGCCAGCGTGGGACGTCGGTGTCGTGCGTTGGCTGTGCAACGACGCACCCGCAAAGATCACCATCGGTGTTTTCAAGCTGGGCCCGATCGCGGCCCCGGCGATGATCCAGGACTTTGTGGACACGCCGTCGAATGCGGAGTCCGCAAACAAGCCTCCGACTCTGGCGGTGACAATGGTCATGCCCGTCGGCGGAGCGAACGCACATTCAATCGCAGCGCCGAAAGGGGCCTTGATGTCCGGTAAACGGGTTCGGCTCATTACCGAGCGGTGTTCATGCGTCGTTCAAGCGCGGGCCTTGCGGTTGGCGACCAGCAGCATGGAGTGCTTCGAGTTTGAAATCGTCCAGATACTGAGCGGCGACGCCTCGGCGCTGGAATCGGCGTCCGCCTGCACCAGCGCGGCCTAGCCCGGACATTGCAACCAGGCGGCGAAAAACAGAGCCAACACGTTGTTAGAGATAGGCGATTCGGCGCCGGGATCCTTGGTGCAATATCCGGGTTAGCCGGCCGAGCAGACCCAGTCGGTCGGTGTTCGCGTTAAATTTCGATGCTTGCACAACTGATTGCCGACGGCGTATTGCTGCTGCATTTCGCCTTTATATTGTTTGTAATATTAGGTGGATTGCTGGCACTGTGGCGGCGCGGCTGGGTCTGGGCGCACCTCCCGGCGTTGCTGTGGGGGGTGTTGGTTGAATTGACTGGCTGGCCGTGCCCGTTGACGCCGCTGGAAAACTGGTTTCGGCGGCGGGCCGGGCAGCCCGGATACGGAGGCGGTTTCATTGATCACTACCTTATGCCGCTGGTGTACCCAGCGGGCCTCACCACCGGCTACCAGGTGCTTCTTGCCGCTTTGTTGTTGCTGGTGAACGCGGTCATTTACGCCTGGGTGATCCATCGGTGGCGGGTGCGTCGCCGGGAGCACCAAACGTTTGGGCAGTCTAGCGGACGGTCTTAATCAGCTGTCCGGGGAACGGCTCGCCGTCGGGGTACAGGCCGTTCAGCAGTCGCAACTGCTCTTCGGCGTAGTTGGTCAAGCCGGACATCCCGGCCAGTCCGGCAAAGGTGTCACCGGGTCTGGCGCGGACGAGGCGGATCTGACGGGAGCGCGCCAGGTCGACTTCCTCCGGGCGCAGCCTTCGGAAACTGCGAACCATGTCGAAAAACGGGGTCTCTACCAGTCCTTGTTTGCTGGCGGCGCCAAAGATGAACGCGCGATTGTTGTGGAAGGCGGTGGCGACGCGGCCGTAAACCTGACCGAACGCGGTGTTCATCTTCGTAATCCCCGCGTAGGCGGGGAACATTTCGGTGGTCAGGCGCTGACCCTGCTGCAGGTCGTCGAACTCACGACGCAGGAACTGTTCCGGGGATTGCCGGCGGTTCAAGTCCCGCAGCGTGACTTGCATGACCGCATTGCTGCTCTTGTGGTGTGCCAACAAGCGCTTGGGTTGATTTTCCACCCGCCAACCCGGCGGTAGCGTCAATGAGAAATCGAGCTTCTTGTGGTAGAAGCGGTTGTTGCGCAGGACTCCCTGGTCCTCGCCGGGTCCGAACACCAGATTGTCGAGCCGGTTCAGAAAGGCCTCCCGATCTTCGGGTTTGGTGTCGGCGCCCTGAAAACGTTTGGCGGCGGCGATCACCTCCTGCAGACGCTGGTCGTTACGGGGATGCGTGGAGAACAGGCCGTGGTAGGCCCTCGGCTCGCGGTCTTCTTCCTTGGCGCGCTGCAGTTCGAACTCTTCCTGGGACTTGAGGATGCCGATTACATCGATCATGTGCTCGGGATCGTGACCTACGCCGGCCAGGTATTCGGCGCCGAGCCGGTCCGCTTCCAGTTCCATGTTGCGACCGTAGCCGCGCACCAGTGCGGTACCGAGGACATTAGACAGGTCGCTAACCGCCCGGCTGCCGGTGCCGACGGCCGCCGCCGCGCCGAGAATCTGCACCAGCGTGTTGGTGCTGTGCTGGCGCACCGAGTGCCGGGCGGTCACATGGCCGATTTCGTGGCCAAGCACGCCGGCCAACTGTGACTCCGAATTCATATACGCGAGAATCCCGCGTGTGATGTAAATATAACCGCCGGGCAGGGCAAAGGCGTTGACAGTCGGCGAATCGAGGACGGTGAACCGGTAGATGAGATTCTGCCGGTGGCTTTTCGTGGCCAACTCCTGGCCGACCCGGTCGACGTAGGCCTGCAGCGCCGGAACATCGTAGACCGGCATGTCCTTGAGGACCGCTTGGTGATACTGGCGCCCCAACTCCAGTTCTTGGTCTTCGCTCATCAATACGAAGTTCTTTTCACCGGTGACCGGATTGGTCGCGCAGGCGACCACCAGGGCCGCCAGCGCCAGGCACGCTAACGGCGTTCGCAGTCGGTGTCGGATATTCGTCATGCCGCCATTTTACCTGATGTGGAATCTGCGGTGCAGCCGCGTGATGGGTTCTGGAAATCCGCCTGGCTGGAGTTTCGGCCGCCGCGCCCATACACGCAGGGGATCAAAGCCGTTGAATCGAACACGGAAATTGGATATAGGGGGGTCCCCGCCACCGGCATCGCGCGGGCCGTGGTGGGCAACGGCCGCGGTGACTGCGCCGATGACAGTCGAATCACAGCTCGCTGGTCTTGCTTGCCGGACAAGGACGGGGTCCGCAGATCCGTTGCTTCGAATGCACGACCGGCGGGTCATTTCCGTTAATGGCCCGCCCTGAACCGGCGGTGGAGGTACTTATGCATACAATGCTCGACGCTTACCCGGTGGTTATGAAGATCCCGGTTCGCTGGGGGGACATGGATGCGTTCAACCACGTCAATAACGTCGTTTACTTTCAGTATTTTGAGAGCGCGCGAATCAACTACTTCGAACGTGTTCGATTGATGGGCCCGGCCGAGGGGCAAGGGATCGGCCCGATTCTGCACTCTACCCGATGCCGATTCCGGTTCCCGGTCACCTATCCAGAAATCCTGCTGGTTGGGGCCCGCGTCACCGAGATCGGGATCGACCGATTCACACAACAATATTTGGCCGTCAGCGCGGAGCACGACAGGGTGGCGGCCGAGGGACATGGTGTAATCGTCGCTTTTGACTACCGCAGCCAAGAGAAAAGTCCGATTCCAGAAGAGGTGAGACGGCGAATTCTCGAACTGGAGCCGGAGCTGGGCCGATAAATCGTTAATTACCGTTAACCAACGGGAGCAGGTCCGGGGAATTGTGGTCAAACTGGCCGTTAACCATTCCAGGGGGTGCACAAGCCACGGATCACGCACTAAAATACCCACGTTTCTGTGCAGCGTCCGTATACTCCGCACCACCCACCAAGCAGGTGTCGAAATGAGCGATCCGGCAGTAAGAATTGACAATGGGTGCATCCGTGAGGTTGGAGGCAAGATTAGTATCTATTACAACGGATATTGGATCCGATATTACGCACCGCCCGAGGATACCCTGGCCGAAAAAAAGATATTGATCGATTCACTGACTCGCCGAACCTTCCACCACACCGAACCGGGCATTAATACCCCGGGCGAAAAGTTGGAGCTGGCCCGCAAGGCCTATGATGAAGAAACGGATCCGGCCAAGAAGCGCGTAAAAGGGGCGATGCTAGCCGGTGCATTGTTCAACCGCGCAACCGATATTTTTCACTCCATCGTAAACCTGGGCGCCAAGGGAGTGCTCATCAGCAGCGAAAACGAACTGATGAGAAAGTGCGGAGAATGCCTCGAAGAGGCGCTCGAGCTCGGTAAAATGGTCAAACACTACAGCGGTGAAGAGGGCATCGACGAACTCTGGGGGGAACCCCTCAAGGCGTTCACCATGCCCATGGAGGCCTTTTACGAGAGCCGCTACATCAAGATCGCGCAAGCCATGCGCGACATCGACCGCCTTACCGGCCACATGATAGAGGTGTTCGACAAACAGCCGCCGTTTCAGGGGGTGACCGCAGGGATCCACGAGCTCGCCGTGGCCGCCAAGCTGGAGGCTGAGACGGTGCGCAGCGATTGGGTAATTTTTGAGGTTTGGCCGCGATTCGTTGCAGCGGCCGAAGCGGTCGAAGGTTTCGAACCGAAATCCGGCGGCGTGGCGCAACGCCAACTCGAGGACGGCAGGCGGATGCTGAGGGAAGGCAGCGACATCATCAAATACCTCGCCGGAGTGCGCGTACCGATGCCAAAGACTACTGACGGCTACCTGAACGATCTCGACGGCTACGCGCGGGCGTGGCCACCGTTATCCAGCCGGTCCTGACCAAGCAGCGAACGCATTCATCGGTGGTTGGGCCGGTTCATTCGAAGGGCATGTGAAACTGGCGCCGCCGCTCGCGGATTCCGTTCACGTTGGGTCGAAAGACGATGAAGGTCAGGTCATCGGGGTGGTTGGGCCGGCCGGTGGGCACCTCGCGCATGCGTGATTGCGCCAGGCTTATCAGCTTATCCGCGGCCTCCGGCAGGGGGCCGGTACGAACCATATTGGTGATTTCCTCGACATAGAGGTTGTCCGCCAGCCCGTCACTGGGCAGTGCCGGAGTTTGTGTAATTTATTGGCATAAAATTTCGACGTCTTATCACGCAGGTTGCGTTGCGGAAAAAAAAGCTTGGCCGTGCGTTCAATGTTTGCGGCCTTTTCCTTGACCAGATAAACCTCGCCCTCCCAGCCGCAGCCAAGCTTCTCAATGACTACGTACTTCCCGGCGAGCACTGAGCCCGGAGACAGGTTGAACCGATCTATTTTTTTAGATTTGATTACTTTTTTCATTGACCGCGCGATCCGCGCAAAATCGACTAATCTGTCAGCGCCTGGATCTCACGAATGGCAACCAGCAGCATGGCGAGATTTGGAGTCTCGTTTTCTATCAACTCGATGTTGATCTTTTCGATGCGCGAGATCTCCGACTTGTTGCGCGATATCCACTGATCAACGTGTTTGGATTTCGCACGCCCGGCGACGACGCGGCTGGTGAGCAGGCGTTGGGTGCGGTACAGATCCAGGAACAATCCTTCGGTGGCAAGGCGTTGCCAATGACGGCCATCGGACAGTTGCCGAAGTTTGTCGCGCAGCCAGTACAAAGACAAGCGATGGCCAAGATCGAAGTAAATGCCCGCCACCTCATCGAGGTCGAAACGGGACCCGGCGGCGACTTCGACGATGTCGAGTGCCGAATACAAGGCCCCCAGCCCGCTGCAACGCTCAGCAAGTTCAGCGGGCACCTTATCGCCGACATAGCGTTCTGCCGCGCGATCCAGCGCTTCGCGGTTCGGTGCGGTGACCAAACTACGCAACCGAGCCGTGAGTTGGTGGGCGCCATCGGCGAAACCGTCCACCGCCGCCGCGATCTCCAGCGGTTTGGGACGGTTTTGCAGAAACCACAGCGTCGCCCTCTCGATCAGGCGCCGCATCTCGAGCAGCATGGCGTATTGAACGTCCGCGCTAACCTGATTATCGAGCACTTCCACACTGCGCTGGAAATGCGGCATGTCGAAGATGTCCCGGGCCGCGACATAGGCGCGGACGATATCCGGGGACGAGTAACCGTGCTGTTCGTGAAAACGCGGAACCATTGTCACATCCACGAAGTTGATTACGCTGTTGGTAATATGTGTCGCGACGATTTCACGCCGCAGCGGATGTGCCTCCATGTAACTGTGATAGCGTTCACGGAGGGGTTTTGGAAAGTATCGCTGTAAATCCTTCGACAGGTAGCTGTCCTCTGGCACGTCCGATTCCAGAAGACTTTCGTACAGCGAAATCTTGGCATAGGAGAGGAGGATTGCCAGTTCCGGGCGAGTGAGGCCGGCGCCAGCCGTCAGTCGTTCCGCGATTTCTTCGTCGTTGGGCAGGAATTCGAGATTCCGATCCAACCTGCCCACCCGTTCGAGACAACGGATGAAGCGGACGTGGTCTTCAAGCTGTTGGGGCGCCTGCCGGTTGGCGATGCTGATGGACTGCGTCTGTCCATAGTTATGCGTGAGCACCAGCCCCGCCACTTCCTCGGTCATGTCTTCCAACAAGCGATTCCGTTGTTCCAGCGATAATTCGCCGGCGGCACCCGGGGCCGTGAGCAGTATCTTGATATTGACCTCGTGGTCGGAACAATCCACCCCCGCGGAGTTGTCGATGGAGTCGGTAATGATCAAACCCCCATGACGAGCGAAGGCTACGCGGGCGCGCTGAGTAAAACCCAGGTTGCCACCTTCGCCCACCACTCGACAGCGCAATTCATCGGCGTTGACCCGTATGGCGTCGTTGACCCGGTCTCCCGCGTCGGCGTGGCTTTCGTGACGCGCTTTAACGAAGGTCCCGATGCCACCGTTCCAGAACAGGTCCACGGATGCCTTGAGGATGCACTGAATGAGAGCGTTCGGAGTCAGGGCGTCAGACTGTATGTGCAGGAGATGCTGAATCTGCGGGCTGAGCGGTATGGATTTTGCGGTCCGAGAAAAAACGCCGCCGCCCTCGGAGATGAGCTCTTGCCGGTAATCCAGCCAACCGGACCGGGGCAGCTCGAACAGCCGTTTTCGTTCCTGAAAACTGACCTCCGGATCGGGATCGGGGTCGATGAAGATGTGCAGATGGTTGAATGCGGCGATCAATCGGGTGTGCGAAGACAACAGCATCCCGTTTCCGAACACATCACCGGACATGTCTCCGATACCGATGGTGGTGAACGGCGTCGTCTGTGTGTCGATGTTAAGTTCCCGGAAATGCCGCTTCACCGATTCCCAGGCGCCGCGGGCAGTAATACCCATTTTCTTGTGGTCGTATCCGGCCGAACCTCCAGAGGCGAAGGCATCTCCCAGCCAGAATTCGTTGCGCAACGCGATCTCATTGGCGATGTCGGAAAATGTTGCAGTGCCCTTGTCGGCAGCGACAACGAGATAGGGGTCTGCGGCGTCGTAGCAAACGGTGTCAGCGGGAAACACCGGTTTTCCATCCATGAGGTTATCGGTCACATCGAGTAAACCCTGGATGAACAGCCGGTAGCACTGCTCGACCTCGCCTTTGAGGAGATCGGGCTCGGCAGGCGGTCGCTTGAGTACGAAGCCGCCCTTGGCACCGACCGGGACGATGACCGCGTTTTTGACCTGCTGGGCTTTCATTAAGCCCAGAATTTCAGTGCGAAAATCCTCCCGCCGGTCGGACCACCGAATCCCGCCGCGGGCGACCTTGCCGCCACGCAGGTGTACGCCCTCGACCCGCGATGAATAGAAGAAGATCTCAAATTTGGGCCGCGGAAGTGGCGCCGCGTCAATGGCTTCCGGATCGAGTTTTAATGTGAGATACGATTTCGCTTGGCCGTCACTGTCGCGCTGAAAGTAGTTGGTTCGCAACGTTGCCTTGGCGATTGAGAAGTAGAGCCGCAGTATGCGGTCCTCATCGAGGCTGGATACATCGTTGATCCTTGCATTGATGTCGTCGGCGTAGGTTTGCAACAACTCATTCCGATCGGTGAGCGTCGGATCGAAGCGGGTGTTGAAGTAATCGATCAGCAACATGGAGATATCGGCGTTGTTGGCCAGGGTGGTCTCCATGTATGCCTGGCTGAACGGAACGCCCAGCTGGATCAAATAACGGCAGACGGCGCGCAGCACCATCGCTTCCCGCCAGCTCAACTTGGCGCTCAGCACCAATTGATTGAAGCCGTCGTTTTCCGTGTGGTTGTGCCAGGTCGCGTCCAGGGCTTCGTGGAAGTATGCACGTATGCTACGCAAGGCCAAGGGTTTGTGACCGGCATGACGGGTGCCGAAATCATGTATCCAGATTGTCACACCGTCTTGTCGCTCGATGCAGTACGGGCGTTCGGTATCAACCCGCAGAGCAAGGTTTTCGAGGATCGGTATCACGTCCGACAGCGGTATCGGTGTGTTCAAGTGGTACAGCTTCAAGCGGAGGGTGTTTAGTTGATCATTGTCGGGGCGGTACGAGAAGATTCCGAGATCTTCGGGTGAGGTCAGCTTTTCGGTCTGGGCGATATCTTGGGCCGCATCCGCGGCCGAAAAATCCTCGCGGTAACCGGCCGGGAACGCATTTCGATAACGGCGGAGCAGGAGGTTGGCCTGGCGCTCCGAGTTGTCCTGCAGCAGTGCGGCACTCAGTCGTTCACTCCAGTTGCGCGCGGCCTCGGCGAGCTGCTTTTCCAATTCCGTCTCGTCGACGTCGGCAAGTTGTCCCTGCACACCACGCACGATGAACTGAATGCGGGCGAGGATCGGTTCGCCCAACGAAAGTTTGAACTCGAGCCCGGTCCCGTTGAAGGTGGTCAGCAGTATTTTTTCGAATCTCAGACGCAGTTCCGTGTCGTAGCGATCACGGGCGATAAACACCAGGCACGAAACAAAGCGACCGTAGGTATCGCGGCGCAGGAATAGGCGCACCCGTTGGCGTTGCCGCAGATGAAGGATCTCCATTGCCGTGTCGTACAACAGATTCGGTGCAATCTGAAACAACTCGTCGCGTGGATAGGTCTGCAGAATCGTCTGCAACGCTTTGTCGGCGTGGCCACCGGACTCGAACTCGGATCGTCGCGTTACCTGCTCGAGCTTGCGGCGCACAACAGGGATGGTGTACGGATCGCACCGGTAGGCCACCGACGTGTAAAGACCCAGAACGCGGTGCTCTCCGATTACCTGTCCTTGGTCGTCAAAACGTTTTACGCCAACATAGTCGATGTAAGTCGGCAGATGGACCGTCGACCGCGAATTACCTTTGGTAAGAATCAGCAGCTTCGGCTCGCGAGCCCGCTTGCGTGTCTCTGTGGGGAGCACTGAAAACGAACTTGATTCCTCCGCGTCTTTATGCTCTCGAAGTATTCCGAGACCGGACCCCTTGACGATGAGCAGTACCTCGTCGCCGTTTTTCTGCGTCAATTCGTATTCGCGGTAGCCCAGAAATGTAAAATGGTCGTCAATAAGCCAGTCCAGGAACGCCTTGGCCTCGTCGATCTCATTGGCGGTGAGCGGCAGATTACCGGTCTCGATCTCGCGTTGCAGCACCGGAATTTTGTCCTGCATGGCCGGCCAGTCGTTGACCGCGGCCGCGACATCGCTGAGCACCGACCGAATTGAATTTTCGATTTCGGAAATCGGTTCCACCGACGAATCTCCGGATGCCTGAATGTGCAGGTACGACTCAACTATTGTGTCGTCCTGCTCACCACTCTCCCTGTTCAGCACCTCGATTAAATTCCCGGAATTATCACGTCGAACGCGTGTAATGGGATGCAGGGTGAGGTCGATGGTCAGCCCACGTTGATTGAGGGCCATACATACCGAGTCGACCAGAAACGGCATGTTGTCGGTTACTACCTCGACGATGCACTGATTGAGGCTGGTCTCTCCGTCGGCGGATTTTGGATGGAACACGCGGACCAGCGGCGCTCCGGGCTTCCGGTAACGGCCAAAATTGAGGTGTCCCAGCACCATGTCGGCGAGACACTCCGCGTCCAGGTGCAGCAGATCCCCGGGTGCTGCGTCCATGAAATACGGCCGCAGGAACTGATCTGCACCCGGGCATGGTGAGTTGTCCGGGACGAGCGCCTGGACCTGAACAAGCAAAGTGTCGAACTGGCGTCGAATCGCCTCATGCATCGTATGGGGCCCGGTTTGATGATGAAGCGCGTATTGTACCCAGGTTCAGCAAGCTGGATACCGCACCTACCGAACCCGCCGGCTCCCCGGTGGGTCGATCTCATCGGTTTGTGATGCGTTGCCCCGTCTAGCGGTTACACCGCCGAGTTTCGCATCGGCTGCTTACCGACCTTGGTCGCCGTCACATCTGATACGCCAAACCGTTAGCAGCACTGCGCGCCGAGTGCTAGCTTCAGTTGAACGAATTCATGACTATACTTTAGTTAGTAACGCTCTGCATCGATTACGTATCCGGTACAGTCGTGCTGACCGATTCCAGTTGCGGGAGACGAGGCAGTTTATGGCAACGCCTTACACAATGGCAGGTTTGATCGCCACAGCCGACGTTAAATCGTATTTCCATGAGTCGGTAAGATCGGCGATGGCCAACCAGAGTCTAGAGGCACAGGAGGAAACGACCGCCTATGTGGTCAACCTGTTGGCCGGCTACACCCGTACGGATCAACTGTTCGGCTGGAGTGCCGAGGAAGGCTACGACTTAAAGCCGTTGGCCCTGTTGCTGGGCGATGCGGTGCAGACGGACAACATTAAACAACGCCACCTTATATTGCGCCGACTTGGAGACGTGGCGTTGTTCGTATCCGGATTATTCTCAGACAGCTTGCGCCGTAAACTTGTGGATGTCGATTATTACTGTTCCATGGGCGGTTCTGCGTATGGGTACTTGTCCGAGTCGGTGCATGGCAGTGCGGCCGGTGTCGAAGGCGAGGTGTTTGGGGAGTTATCCCGGCAATTCAACCACTTCGTCCACGTGTTGGAGGAAGTTGGGGATCACACTCAGGTTGCCAACGATGCAGACCTGATACGCTGGTACGACCTGTGGACACGTACCGGCAGCAGCCGTGCGGCCCGCCTATTGTCTCGATTCGGGGTGCATATTCAGGATCCGATCGACGCCCGGCTGCGACACTGAGCGGCCGGATCATGCGATTGCGCGCGCTTCAGCGGCAGTTGCAGGACATTTATGAGATCAACGTCGATGAGGACGTGGATGATTTTTTAATCACCGACCCCCGCTTGGCCCGCACCTTGGACACCAGCGCCAACCCGCGCGCGGCCAACGAGAAGTTACTACTGTGTCAGCATGAAGCCGAACTGCAGTTGTCCGTTTACATCGATTCCAGCGTGATGGCGAAGTTGTCGGATGAAGATCCGGTATTCAGTCTCAGTAACCGTAACATCACACAGTACTGTATTGCCCTGGAGGGTGTCAGTCACTTCCTGTACCTGGCATGGAACGCCGAATTTGAACGCAGCGTAACGTTGATGGAGCTCGAACTCCAGGCGGAGGTGGACAAGTATATCGGTGTATCGCAGCTACTCCGGCGCCAGAACAACGTCATGTCCGACGGTGTGCACCACTGGTTGTTTGAAAATTTCACTTTCGACGGGGGACTCGACGCGTCACAGCTGGAGAGATATCGAGACGCCAACCACTTTGCCGCTAAATACTGTTGGCGTTTGCGGCAACGTTATTTGAATCGGCATCAGTCGCCGGTGCTGCTGTCGGAGCTGCGGCGATTCTATCGAAAGACGCAGAGCGGCAAGATCAGAATGATCAACGCTCAGGCGTGAGCGGCTCGGAGTGGGCGGAGAGAAATGCCTCGACGGTGCGGTTAAAGGCGTCCGCTTGGTCGATCGGTGTCATGTGCCTGGATTGATCGATCACGGCGACCGCAGCGTCAGACATGTGTGCGGCATAGGCCTGCTTCATCGACACCGGGGTGTAGTCCTCATCCGCGCTCACGATTAACGCGGGACATTTGATGTTGTGGATGCGGTCTGCCACGCTCCAGCCGATAATCGCGCGCAGCGAGGCCAGGTATGCTTGCCGGTCATTCTGCGCCCAACGCCGGACGAACTCGTCGTGCAGGTGCCGTTGATGCGGTTCGGGAAGCAGTTTGTCGGCGAGTATTTGCCCCATCTTGCGCATGCCGAGCAGGCGCACGGTCCACTCGCGCCGTTTAAACTCCAGTTTCAGTTTCAGCGTGTGCAGGATCAGGGCCGGACCACTGTTGACGACGATCAAGGTCTTCAGCATCTCCGGATGGTTCACCGCCAGTTGAAAGGCGATCATGCCGCCCATGGATAGCCCCGCCACATGGACCGGAACCGCCGCCAGGCTGTGCAGCATTGCAACGACGTCGTCGACAAACTGCGTGACCGAATAGGGCCCCGGGGGTTTGTCGGATCGACCGTGGCCGCGGAGGTCTACGGCGATAACCCGATATCGATGGCCGATTTGGTCGAGTTGATTTTCCCAGTCCCGGACGCTTGATCCGAGGCCATGCAATAACAGCACGGGGTCACCGGTGCCCCGTTCCTCGTAAAACAGACGAATGTTGTTGGCGGTGATGAATGGCATGGGTGACCGGGAAAAAAAGTTACGTAAATTTAATTATGCCGACATTGGTTCTTAAGCACGCAGCCTCTATCTTATCCACGTAAACCGGCGCAGCGGCGGGTAAGCGATCCGCAATGCAGCGCATAGTTTAACCAAGGAGACAGAGCAATGCCGAATATTACCAAGACTATATCCCGCCAACGCTGGGGTGTCGGACTCCTCGGGACCGCTTTAGCGGTTGCCGTACTGGTACAGGTCGTGACTCCGGTGATGGCGAAGACGGCCCCCGCACACAGCGCCATCAAGGCCGACAGCCTTACCCTCAAACCACCAAGCTTTGCCGATCTGGTAGAAGCCGTCACACCGGCCGTGGTCAGCATCGCGACCACCGGCTCAAATCCCGGCAACGTCATACGCAGGCATTTCGAACGGCGCGGGCCGCACGGGGCGCCTCCGGGCTCGCCGTTTCAGGATTTCTTCGAGCGCTTTTTCGAGGCCCCTGAGTTCGATCGGCGGGGCGAGCACCAGGAAAAGATCCATGCGGTCGGCTCCGGGTTCATCGTCGATGCGCAGGGCTACGTGGTCACCAACCACCACGTCATTCGCGGGGCGGAGGATATTACCGTGGTCACCAACGACGGCAGCCGGTATCCAGCCGAACTGCGGGGGTACGACTCAAAAACCGATTTAGCGGTGCTGAAGATCGAGTCCGACGAGCCGTTCCCATACGTCGTGTTCGGTGACTCCGACGCGGCGCGCGTTGGGGACTGGGTGGTGGCGATCGGCAATCCTTTCGGTTTGGGCGGTACTGCGACCACCGGCATCATCTCCGCGCGCGGCCGGGACATCCGCTCGGGTCCGATGGACGACTTTCTGCAGATCGATGCGCCGATCAACCGGGGCAACTCCGGGGGTCCCCTGTTCGCCGCCGATGGCACCGTGGTCGGCGTCAACACGGCGATCTTCTCTCCCAACGGCGGCAACGTCGGAATCGGCTTTGCCATTCCGGCCTCGATGGCGAAATCCATCGTTGCCCAGTTACAGAAAAAGGGCCGCGTGGACAGAGGCTGGTTGGGCGTACAGATCCAGACTGTCAACGATGACATCGCCGAGAGCCTGGGCCTGAACGACGAGCGCGGTGCGCTGGTGGTCGACGTGGTGGCCGGTAGCCCAGCGCAGGCGTCGGGCGTAAAGCCGGGCGACGTGATCCTGCGAGTGAATGGCGAAGACGTTAAGCGTATGCGGGATCTGCCGCGCATGGTGGCCGAGATCGAGGCCAGCACTCGGGTCGATCTGGAAGTCTGGCGTGACGGGTCACGGCGCACGATTGTGGTCACCATCGGACAGAGCCCCAGTGAGGAGATGGTGGCCGATGCCGCGCCGTCCCCCGACGCTGCACAACCCAAGCTCGGATTATCGTTGGTCCCGCTGACGCCCGATGCACGGCGTCAATACCGCTTGCAGGATGAGACCGATGGTGTTTTGGTGGTGGACGTCGCCCCCGACAGCCCGGCGGGCCGCAAGGGCATCACTCCCGGTGACGTGATCAAGACTGTCGGCGGCGCCAAGGTGCAGACTCCCGAAGAGGTCGCCGAAGCGTTGCAGGATGCGGTGGCCGCGGATCGCGACGCTGTGCTGCTGCTTGTCGAACGTGCTGGACAGCAACGCTTCGTCGCTGTGCGCATATCTTGACCGGGACCGCGTCCAGGTAGTCCGTCCGGAGGCGGAGCCACCGCATTTTCCGCCTCCGGAGACTGCCTGCCTCGTTGACGGACGGGCCGGTCCGGCTCGACAATAAACCCATGCGTGTACTCATTATCGAGGACGACCAGGACACCGCGTCTTACATTGTCAAGGGCCTCAAGGAACAAGGCCACACCGCCGACCATGCGGCGGACGGTAAAGACGGACTACATCTGGCCGGTGCCGAATCCTACGACGTATTAATTGTGGATCGCATGTTACCGGGTCTTGATGGACTGTCGATCATCAGGTCGCTGCGCTCCGCCGACAACCACACACCGGCACTGATCCTCAGCGCGCTCGGCCAGGTCGATGACCGGGTGCAGGGTTTGAAGTCCGGCGGTGACGATTACCTGGTCAAGCCATTTGCTTTTTCCGAGCTGCTCGCCCGACTCGAGGCCCTGGCCCGACGCGCCGACATAGAGGCGCCGCTCACTCGGCTCCGTGTCGCTGATTTGGAGATGGACCTGCTCAGCCGCCAGGTCACGCGCGACGGACAGGCCATCGATCTGCAACCCCGCGAATTTCGTCTGCTCGAATTCCTGATGCGCCACAGCGGTCAGGTAGTTACTCGGACCATGTTGCTGGAAAAGGTCTGGGACTATCACTTCGATCCACAGACCAACGTAATCGACGTGCACATCAGTCGTCTGCGAACCAAAATAGATAAAGAATTTCCAACGCCGTTGCTGCATACGGTCCGCGGAGCGGGGTACGTATTGCGTGCGTCCCAGTAGACTGTTTCGAAGCTCGGCCTTTCGTCTCGCCTTGGTGTACATCGTGCTGTTCAGCACGTCGGTGTTCGCGCTGCTGATATTCATCTATTGGTCAACCGCCGGTTATATGCTGCGGCAGGCGGATGAAACGATCCGGGCCGAGATAGAAGGCCTGGCGGAACGCTACGAGACCGATGGACTGCGGGGGTTGACGACGCAGCTTGCCGACCGGCTGGCGAAACAGCAACCGGGAGATTCCTCCATTTATCTGTTGAGCGACGGCAAACTGAGGCCGGTGGTGGGTAACATCGACCGCTGGCCCCGCACTCGAGAGGACACTCACGGTTGGTTGGATTTTCAGTTGAGTGGTCCGGAGGCGGCGCGGGCCCACCTTGCCAGAGCCCGTACATTCCTGCTGCCGGGAAATTTTCATCTGTTAGTGGGTCGTGACATGTTCGAGCTGCAGGACTCTCAGAAGCTCATCGTCCGCACCCTGATCTGGGGTATGGGGATTACCTTGGCGTTGGCGTTGTTCGGTGGGGTCATGATGAGCCGCAGCATGATGCGCCGAATCGAAATCATCAACCGCACCGGCAACGAGATCATGTCGGGGGATTTGAGCAAGCGGATTCCCACGACCCGCAGCGGGGACGATTTCGACTTGTTGGCGGAAAACCTGAACCGAATGCTGGATCAGATCGAACTGCTGATGGACGGCGTACGCCGCGTCTCGGACAATATCGCCCACGATCTCAAGACGCCGCTGGCGCGGTTGCGGCATCGACTGGAACGGCTGAGTATCGGGAAGCTGAATGAGGCTCAGCGACAGGAGTTGATCGACAGCGCATTGGCCGAGGCGGATGGACTGATGACAACCTTCAGCGCATTGTTACGGATCGCCCGTATCGAGGCCGACGCCAGAAAGGAAGGATTCGATGTAATCGATATGCGGTCCTTGCTCCTCGATGTGTCGGAACTCTATGAACCGGTGGCGGAAGAACGCAAGCAGCTGTTTCAGCTTGATTGTGATGCGTCATTGAGCGTACGCGGAGACCGCGATTTGTTGTTTCAGGCGCTCGCCAACCTGTTGGACAACGCGATTAAATATTCACCCCACGGCGGTACGATCGGCTTAAAATTGAAGGACGGAGTGTCGCGGGAGATTACCATCTGCGATACGGGTCCCGGCATTCCGGAGGCTGAACGGGAACAAGTATTTCAACGTTTCTATCGGGTCGATCGCAGCCGCACCACGCCGGGCAGTGGGTTGGGGCTGAGTCTGGTCGCGGCGGTGGCGAAGCTGCACGGTATCGAGATCGATCTGAGCGACAACGCGCCGGGGCTCTGTGTACGCCTGAAGTTCCCAGGCGGTGACGAATCCATGTAACCATGGTACCAAGCGGTCCTCCAACATCTCCGCCGGAAGAGGGCGCGTAGCGCAGTAGGACGAGTGGCGTCACGCTCGGCGGCGCTGCCGTATGAGCCGCAGCTTGGATTCCTGTCCGGGGAGCAGGGTCGGCCGATCTATGTAATATCCTTGTGCGTAATCGAAGCCGATTTTCTTCACCATCTCAAAAATTCGCCTGTTCTCCACGAATTCGGCCACGGTGTCGATCAACATTACGTGCCCCACGTCGTTGATCGCCTCTGCCAATGCCCGGTCAACGGGGTCATTGACGATGTTCCTGATGAACGATCCATCGATCTTGAGGTAGTCCACCG
>CAMYJT010000022.1:0-32629 GCA_947258785.1 uncultured Gammaproteobacteria bacterium | reverse complement strand
ACGCAAAATGACATCCCAATGCTTTTAGCTCACTGATGAATCGTGACGCGTTCGTGGGGTTTGATATCGCGGCGGTTTCGGTGATCTCGAAACAGATATGGGAACCATTGATGTTGTATTGTTCTATCTGCTCCTTGATAAACTCCAGAAATTCATCCTGGCTGAGCGAAGTCCCGGACACGTTGATCGAGTAAACACTCGTATCACGCTGCGGACTGTCTCTCAAGGCGGTGAAGGTTTGTACAATTACCCACCGGTCCAGAGTGGGTATAATGTTGTAGCGTTCCGCCGCTGCCAGAAATGCCCGGGCGGGCACCAATTCACCGTCATCTTCGTACATCCGCAACAGAATCTCTTTGCGGACGATGTCATGCTCTTCGCTGGCGACTGGTCTTATTTCTTGAGCGAACAATATAAGCCGGTTGTTTTCCATGGCGTTGTGTATGCGCGCGACCCAGCGCATTTCGCGCGCTCTCCGCCGCATTTCTATGTCGGACTGCTGGTATACGTGCACCCGGTCACGTCCCAGATCCTTAGCCAAATAGCACGCCATATCGGCCCGGCTCATTACAGTGGAAAGGGTGCCGCTGTGCTCGCTGATCTCGGCGATGCCAACGCACACATGGACTTCGAACAACTGCCCGTTCCACGCAAACGGCGCCTGATGCATGACCCGGCGGAGCTTATTGCCAATCTGCTTGGCCTCGGCCATTGAACACTGATGCAACAGTACGCCGAATTCGTCGCCGCCGAGACGGGCCAATATGTCCGAAGTGCGGATGTTCTTTTTGAACAAACCGGCCAGGCGCTTCAGTAGCTCGTCACCAGCGCCGTGCCCGCAGGTGTCGTTAACGATCTTGAATTGGTCCAGATCGAGGTACAATAGGGCATGAGTAACGTCACCTTTATGTGTCGACGCAATAGCTGCCTCGACATGGGTTTCGAATTGCCGTCGGTTGAGCAGGTTGGTGAGCGGGTCATGCGCGGCTTGATACGCCAGATCGCGGGCCAGTGCGCGGGTCTTTGAAGCGTTCTGAAATACTACGACCATCCCCATCTTGTTGCTCTCGGCGTCTCGAATCGGGGCCACCGAGTGCGTAATGTCAAACACGTGGCCATTTTGGTGATGGAGCCGAACATAATAGGCTTCTCCACCGCGTTGTCGGCCGTGCCAGGTGTTCGTGACGTCGAGTATGCGCTCGCCGCTGTAGTCGTCATAGATACAGAACACCTCTTGCAGCGGTCTGTTGAGCGCCTGGGCCAAGGTCAGTCCGACCATCGATTCGGCCACTGGGTTCAGGTAGATCACGCGATTCATCATATCCGTCGTAATAACGCCGTCACCGATGGAGTGCAGGGTGACCTGCGCGCGCTCTTTCTCCTCCTCAAGTTTGCTTTCGGCATGCTTTCGATCGGTAATGTCCAGTAAATAACCTTTGATTTGATTCAAGTCGCCGAACTCGTCGTGCACGCCAATGACGTGACTGAAGATCCATCGGACCGCACCGGACGGTAGCGTCATGCGAAAATCCCGCTCCATCCCACTGTGTCCGGCGTTGTCGGCCGGTGTCGCCACGCCATTCAGGACATCCATAGACTTTGAGTCATCATGATGAATGAAATCCTGCAAGCGGGTTTGATCCTGCATCAACTGAGCGGCGTCTAATCCGAACTGGGACACGTTGGGCGATACGTATTCGATCGGCCAGCCCTTAGCCACACGGCAACGAAACACGACAACAGGACCGCCAATGAACAAACCCCGCTCTTCATTGAGTGACGCTTCAGCGGCTTTACGCTGGCTGACCTCTTGATACAGGTCTTTGTTGGAATTCGAAAGATGAGCGACTAATTCCTGATGCTGGCGGCCCAACATCAGATAACGGGTCATGCCCCGGTGATTGCGCCGGCCAACAAGCACGAGCAACAGTCCGTAACAGACGATGAGTAGACCCATACCGTAACCAATGGAGGAGCCGTACATAACGAGCCGTACACAGACCGGCAACAACAGGCAACTCACGAACAGCAGCTGTGACCTCAGCGAGGCGGCATAGCTGGAAACACTGGCGGCGCCAATACCGGCGATGATGAAGGCTGTAAACGTCTGATACGCGAGCGGCCAGGAAAAATCCAGTAGTAGACCGAGCGTGCCCCAGGCGAGTCCGCTCAACAACACACCAACGTCGAAGGTGGCGGCCCATCTGCGGTGACGGCGTATCCGCTCCCGTTGATCCAGATAGGACGTCCCCAGCAGCATGCGGACGAGGGTGACCGACGCGAATACCCCGCCCCACAGCATCAACAGCTGCGTGTCCATGACCGGCCACAGCACGACCAACACGACCGTGATGGCGATCAGATTAATTATCTGCGTGGCGATAGACTGCCGGTATAGTTCGTCGACTATCTTAGGGAGCAGCTGGTCCGAACTGTGATCCGGTTCGCTGTCGGTCTCGGTTGACGTGGTTTGCGCGGGTGGCATCAGGAGTCGATGGTGTAATTTGTTATCCCGATGTCTTAACCGTAGCACGTGTCCTGATTGCTGCAAAGCCATGCGAACGTCACCGCCAGGCGCCCCGCAGCCCGCGGACGGCTTCCCGCAGCGCCGGTGCGGACACCGACTCCGGCGGCTGCTGCGGACCACTGATTACACCGATTTTGGACCACAGGCGGGTCGGCAGTCCGGACATCGCGCGTCCCCGGTGGCGGCTGAAGTAGGTACCCCAAACACCACACAGCGCGACAGGGATGACGGGCACCGGTGCGCGCCGCACGATAAGTTCAATTCCTCTTTTGAATTCGGCAATCTCACCATCGCGGGTAATCGCACCTTCCGGAAAGATGCACACCAACTCGCCGTTGGCCAGAGCGGCGGTAATCTGTTCGAAGGCCTGTGAAAAGATCCGTCGATTCTGTGTGGCGGAGGCGATGGGGATGGCTCCAGCGGTGCGAAAGATAAAGTTGAGCACGGGCAGTTGAAAGATGTGATGATCCATCACGAAGCGCAAAGGCCGGGGACTGGCGGCCGAGATGATCAATCCATCCACATAGCTCACATGGTTACTGACCAGGACCGCGGGACCACGGTTGGGGATATGTTGTATGTTGCGCTCGTCGATTCGGTAAATCGAGTGAATGAGCAGCCACATCAACAGGCGCATGGTAAATTCCGGGACCCGGCTGAAAATGAATACGGCCACCACCGCGTTCATCACTGAGACAACGAGAAACAATTCGGGAATAGTGAGGCCGGCACGAAGGAGTGCGACGGAAATCAAAGCGGCAACCACCATAAAGGCGGCATTGAGAATATTGTTGCCTGCGATCACGCGTGCTCGATGTCGTGGATTACTGCGGTCCTGCACGATGGCGTAGAGTGGAACGATATACAGGCCGGCGGACAGAGCGATCAGGACGAGATCCAACAACAGGCGCCAGTGGGTCATATCCGTGAGAATTTGATGTGCACTGGCAAGCGGCGGGGGGCTGTCGCCGATGTGCATGAACGCCAAGTCTGCCGCAAACAAGGTCATGCCGATCGCACCCAGCGGTACCAGTCCAGGCTCGATGCGGCGGGCCGATAACTTCTCACACAGCAGCGATCCAACTCCGATGCCGAGAGAGAACGCTGTCAACAGTACGGTGGCTACAGTGCCATCGCCACCCAGCGTGCCCCGGGTGTAGTTGGGAAACTGGGTGAGAAACACGGCGCCGTAAAACCAAAACCAGGATATGCCCAGCACCGACAGGAAAACCGTGCGGTCCTGGTAGGTAAATTTCAGGATGCGGTAGGTCTCGGTAATAAAATTAATGTTGATCTTCAGGTTTCGGGCCAGCGGCGGGGCCTCGGGAATATAGCGGCTGCACCACCAGCCCGCGACCGCGACGCCGATGGCGATCACGCCGACCAGGTGTCGGCCACCGTCACCGAGGGCGATCAGTATCCCGCCGCAGATGGTACCGAGCAGGATAGCCAGAAAGGTACCGCTCTCCACTAAACCGTTGCCGCCGGTCAACTCCTCGGACCTCAGGTGCTGGGGCAGTATGCCGTACTTCGCCGGACCGAAGAACGTCGATTGGGTGCCCATGAAGAACAGCGTCGTGAGTAGCATTGGCAGGTTCTTGTAGTAGAAACCGATCGCGCCGCTAAGCATAATTACAATTTCCATCACCTTGACACGCCGCATCAGTAAAGATTTGTCAAATTTATCCGCCAACTGTCCGGCCGTCGCGGAAAACAAAAAAAACGGCAGGATGAACAACCCGGCGCTAACGTTTACGAGTACGTTGATGTCGAAGCCCGTAGTGAGTTGAAAAGTGATCAGGATGACCAGCGCGTTTTTGTACAGGTTGTCATTGAATGCGCCGAAAAACTGGGTCAGAAAGAACGGCAGGAATCGGCGTTGCGTGAGCAGCCGATACTGATTGGGTTCGACGTCGGGTGTTGCCACAGTGTTACGCCACGCGCTGAACCGGGGTCACGGCTGGGAACGTTTCAGTATTGCCTCAATCTTGCGCTGCAGCGTTAAGATGTGGCCCAGGTTGGCGCCGTAATCGGCACGCCCGATCCGTGACTGGGATCGAATGTGCAGGCTGCTTCGGTCGTTTGAAACGGCTACGATACGGATTTTGATGTCGTCCTTGAACCGCAGCAGCGAGGTCGTAACGATGACATCCAGGGTCATTCGCGTGGAGTCGATGCTGGTGATCTGCCAGCCCAGGTCGACAACGGCCTCTCGGGTGATCTTGAACAGTGCGGCCGGGGGGATCGTCACGGTGGTTGGGCGGAGTTCGGGCAAGGCGCTGCTGGCGTCGGTCTCTACGGTGTTGCGGGTGAAATATATAAGCAGTCGGGTCTTCCACCCCGGCGGATCGGAGATCGGGACCTTGTTTAGCAGCAGTGCGCCTATGGACAGACCGATGCCGAGAACGGCCAACGCGACGAGGACTTTGGTGATCAGTTTCATGCGGTGGATAAGCGAAAGACAGCTGGATATTACTATTAACGTCTGCCGAATCATACGGCGCGCCTGGTTGGGGCGGGCATGAAGTGTGGTGGTCTGCAGCTGTTGTGCATCGCCTGTTTGCTGGCTTCGGGCTGCAGCGCATGGGTGCAGCCAGTCGCCCCGGACTACGAGCGCACCCTTACCGAATCCAAGCGGTTGATGGCCGACGGCCGGCTCCGCACGGCATGTGACCGATTGAGCGCGCTGTGGCAGCTGGATGCATCCCGTCCCGACGCCGGTCATTGGCTTGGTGAGTGTCAGTTCCGGTTGCGCGAATTGCGTGCTGCGGTCCGTCAGTTCGAGGCAGTGCTCGAGGTCCACCCCGCTCACCATGCGTCCCGGCAACGGCGGTGGGCGGCCTTGATTGCCATCGACCGTGGTTTCCGCGGGCGCTTGCGCCCGGAGGTCGATGAGTTTGCTCAGTCGCATTGGGACCAGCCGGGGGCCTTGTTCGCGGCCTATCAGGGATATGGGTATCTGCAACGGCGCGCCGATGCTGTGGCGGCGCTCGAACGGGCCGCTTCGCTGGCGGAGGACCACACGCTGCGCTTCGCCATTGCCGGCGAATTGGTCGAACAGATCATCGCCGCACGCGGCGACAAGCTGCAGCACCGGCTGGCCGGGTTGTATCTGCGGCGGTTTCCGGGCCAGCGCGGGGTGCGGCTGGTCACCCGCGTGTTGCTGCGCTCGCTGCCGGCAACGGTTGACGTGGCGGGTTCGCGGGCGTTGTTGCGGCAATACCCGGAAAATCGTCACCTGCGCCAGTTGCTCGCCGCGGACTGGATTCGGCGCGGCGTGGCCGACCCCGACGCTGAGGCCTGGCTAGAAAGCCACCTGCAGGCGTGGCGGGCAGCCGCCGATCGAGAAGGTCAGCACTATATCGATGCCGATGTGTGGCGCGTGTTACGGGGTTGGGAGGCGGCGGAGACGTACTTTTGGCTCGGTGTATTGCGTCGCCATCAAGACCAGCCGGCCGAGGCCAAGTCCTTACTGCAGCGGGCCCTGGCGTCACACGCCGAGGCCTGGCGCGTGCATCAGCAGTTGTACGAACTGGCGCTGCACGCGGGGCAGGTCGATCAGGCCATCGCGGCGTTGCAGGCATCCCTGGCCGGCGGTAATCGCAGGGCCACAGCTTTGTCGCAGCTGAGGACTTTGCTGGCCCAGCGCCATGGCTATCGGGGGCCGCCCCATCGCTTTTTCGCCGCCCGGCGCGGCGTCGTAACGTTCTCGGATGCGACCGGATCCGGCTTGCAGGGCATACGCTCGCAGCGGGTCGCCTGGGGTGACTACGACAATGATGGAGACGACGATCTGCTGCTGGACGGTCCCCGTTTGTTCCGGAACGACGACGGGCTGGTTTTTGTCGAGGTTACCAGCGTGCTGGGGTTGGAGCGGATACGCGCCAGCCACGGCGGCATCTGGGGTGACTTCAACAACGATGGGTACGTGGATCTTTTCCTGACCCGCCGCCAAGGGAACCGCTTGTTGGAGAACCTGGATGGGAAGGGGTTTCGTGACATCAGCGAGCAGGCCTTGGCCGCGGTGGATCGACAGCCTATGCGCACCGAAGCCGCCGCCTGGGGAGATTTCGACAACGACGGCTGGCTCGACCTGTATCTCGCCAATTACGAGGGCGCCGGCGTAGAGCGTGGCTTCTGTGACCCCGACCGCTTGCTGCGCAACGGGGGGCGCGGGGAGTTTGTCGATGCCTCGGCCGCGGTGGGTGTAGTCCTGGAGGCGCCTTTGTGCGGGCGTGGGGTGATCTGGAGCGACCTCAACGCCGACGGTGCGCAGGACATCGTAGTGTCGAACTATCGATTGCACCGCAATTCTGTGTGGTTGAACACCAATGCGGGCGGGTTTCGGCAGGCCGCCGCCGAGTTGGGGATACGGGGTATGGGCACCCGGCAGGTCCCCGGTCACACCATCGGCAGTGTGGCGGGCGACATCGACAACGATGGTGACCTGGACCTGTATATGACAAACCTTGTACATCCTCGCTATCTGGATTACTCGGATGGCAGCCGGTTGTGGGTCAACGAGCTGTCCGAGGCAGGCGTATTCCGGGATCGCCATGGACGGTCGGGGATCGGCTATGAAGAAACCAACGCGGATCCGGTGCTGTTCGACGCGGACAATGATGGTGATCTCGATCTGTTCGTCACCAGCGTCTATCCGGGACGGTTCAGTCGGCTTTTGCTCAATGACGGGACCGGCCGATACAAAGACGTGAGCTGGTTGAGCGGCGCCGGCATTGAAAATGGATGGGGGGTGGCCGCCTCGGATTACGATCGGGATGGGGATATTGACCTGGCAGTCGCCAGCCGCGGCGGTGTCACGCTACTGCGCAACGACGGCAACGCCAACCATTGGCTGTCGGTGAGCGTGCGCAGCCCCAACTGTAATCGCTTCGGCATCGGTGCCCGGGTGCGTGTGGAGTACGCGGGTCGCGCGCAGCTCAGAGAGATCGCCGCCGGCCGCGGTACCGGTTCCCAGGACAGCGTGCTTGCCCATTTTGGGTTCGGCCGCTACAACGGTGAGGTCGCGGTCACCGTCGACGATCTGTGCGGCGCGGAGATCCGCAGGATTATCCCCCAAGCCAACCGTGTGCTGGTGTTCAAATAGAGCGGATTTCGCATGACGATTGCCTGTGCCCTGGCGCTGGATCACCGCGGCGCAGGCCGAAGCACTGATACGTGCCACGAACCCGCCAGCGGAGCGGGGCCCTGACAAAGCCATGAATTTACCCATAGTTGACCGGTTGTTCGCGATGCCTGCATCGGTTAACTTGCGGGCCACGAGTTGATACTGTGATATGCCCATGAGCGATTTACGATCCCGGTGGCGGATCATGCCGGTTGCCTGCGTCATTGTCGTGGTGCTGTGGTGGTTCCCACGCCCTGCGCATCCGGTGCCCGAGGTTGAGCACCATCCGCTCAATTGTGGGAGTGTCTTCCCCTGCCCACCGGAGATCCGCCGGCGGGTCGACTTCTGGATCAAGGTGTTCCGCAGCTGGCGGACGGACCAGGTCATCTTTCACGACGCCCGTCACCCCGAGCGAGTGTACTCGGTGATCACCACCAAAGAGACCTGTAGCCGTAAGCGGGCAGGTCGGACGGTCGAGCGCGAACGCAAGCGTATCCGCAAGCGTCTTCAGCAGGTCGCCGCCAAGTTGGCGGGCGGCAGGACGAATTGGAACCGGCAGCAGAAGGAGTTGCTGGAGTTGTTCCCGACCCGCAAGCCGAAGGAAATCCGCAGTGCATCGAAACGCATCCGCTGCCAGCAGGGCAACCGGGACCGCTTCATCGAGGCGTTTAAACGGTATGGGACGTACCGGGACTATGTGACACAGGTTCTGCGCGAGAACCGGCTGTCGGAGGACATTCAGTACCTGCCGTTCGTGGAATCCGCATACAATCCACGTGCGTATTCACGGGTGGGTGCGGCGGGAATGTGGCAGATTATGCCGCGTACCGCACGCAATTTGGGATTGCAATTGAATGCGACCATAGATGAACGCTTCGATCCCGAAGCGGCCACCTGGGGTGCCGCACGCTATTTGTTGAATGCGACCAGGAACCTGACGGAGGCGGCGCAGAAAAAAGTCGGTGGGCCGGTTTCCGCCGCACAGATCAACCCGTTTGTCATCACCTCGTACAATTACGGCGTGTCAGGCATGCGGCGTGCGATACGCCAGTTCGGTCCCGACTATGTCACCGTGCTGCGTAAGTACAAGTCTCATACGTTCCGCAATGCCGTGCGAAATTTCTATGCGAGCTTCCTGGCGGCCCGCTACGTGGCCAGAAACGCAAAGCGGTATTTCGGAGACATCGCGGGCAACGGTGCCTTGCGGTACAGCCAGCTGCACTTGAAGCGACCGACCTCGGTTAAACGCATAGAAACGGTGTTCAATATACCCGCTAAGCGTTTGAAACAAATGAATCCAGCGCTCACCCGTTATGTGTGGCGTGGATGGCGGTTGATCCCCGAAGGCTACGTACTGCGCTTGCCGTATCGACGGCACGGTTGGGCGCGAAAAATCGCCAAACTCGAGCGGCTACCGGCCGAGCAGCCTCAGCTCAGCGGCCGCAAGTACGTCGTGCGGCGAGGCGACACCGCTTGCGCTATTGCCGATGCGTTCGACGTCCGTTGCCGGGACTTAATTCAACTCAATGGCCTGGGCCGACGGGCCCTGATTCGAGTGGGACAGAAGCTCGATATCCCTGGCAAACCGCGGCGCCGGACGAAAACCGCGGCCGCCCAGGTGGAGGGCGTCAAGGTGGCCGGGAAGGCAGCCGGCCGACCGGCCGGCGGTTCACGCAAGGCCCAACGGCCTGAGTCGTCACCGGCCCCAATCGGGACACCAACGCTGGCAAAGGCAACCACACCGGTGCCCGAATCCCCGGCTATCCGGAAATCGGCGGCGGCTGGTGTTGCCGACCTGTTGTCGCCGCTGACCAGGCCCTTGGACCTCAGGGTGAACGTTAAGCAGGTCAACGGCAACCGCTTCTACAGTATTCGGGTACATCCGGAAGAGACACTCGGGCATTACGCAGATTGGTTGGGGATTGGGTATACCCGCAAGTTGCGCAGGCTCAACGGCTTGAGCTCGAGGAGTCGGCTGCGGATCGGCCAGCGCGTGCGCCTCCCCATTAAATCCGCGGCGGCACTGCAGGAATTTGAAGATGACCGCGCGGAATATCACCGCACGCTGGTCGATGAATTCCGTGAACACTACGAAGTCATCGGTCTTGAGCCGTACATCGTCAAGAAGGGCGACAGCCTGTGGCAGGTCGCACGCGTCTTTGAGCTGCCGTATTGGGTGCTGACCCGGTACAACCCGCAACAACGGTCGCCCGACGTCGGTGAGCGTATCCTGGTGCCGACGGTTGAGGCGAAAAAGCCGCAGAAGGAACCGCCAAGGCACTGATGGCGCTGCGTTTCCCACAATGGGTCGGCCTGCTCACGCTCGTCTCCGCCGCAACGGCCCTGGCCGAGCCCGATGCTGAAAAAGGGAAAAAACTCGCGATTGAACACTGCTCGCATTGTCATGTCATCGGTGATTACAACCGCATGGGTGGGATCGGGAACACGCCATCGTTTCAGTGGATGGTGAAAAGCGAAAACTACACAGAGATATTCAAGACGTTTTACGCGCGGCGGCCGCATCCGGTGTTTACCCGCGTGCCTGGATACAAACGTTGGTCGAATGCGGTGCCCTATTATCCGGAATTTACCATCACGCAGAGTGAAATCGAGGATCTTCTTGCCTACGTGGAGACCTTACTCGAGAGACAACGGTAATTAAACTGCTCATCGGCCCGGCCAATCGATCGGGCGGTGGATGACGCTGTGACCCGCCGCGGGTACTCCATCACTTTTCCTCGTCGAGTGGCGTTGGAAAGCGCGCCCAATGGGCGATGCGCTCCCACCAGGTCACGTGGCGCAGGCAAGGATCGTCCGGTGTAATGATGCGTCGCTTGCCGCGGCGCGTGCGCACCACGATGCGCCCCTCTGCGGTCTGTTCGACGACTCGCCAGAATTTTTTAATGGTGTAGGTGTACTGATCTCCGTGCCGCGAGGGACTGATGCTCTCGGCGCGCGCCCCTGGGCGGTTACTGTGCTTGGTAACCTGATAGACGACTGGCTCACCGGGACGGTATGGCGGTTTGCCGATGGCAGCTCTCCACTCGGATGGCCCACGGTGACAGGTGGGCCGTTAGCGCTTGACTGTTACATAAAGCGCAGTGTTGTGTCCAGAATACAAGCACACTTGTTGAAATGGTGCGAATCCTTTATACAGGGGCATCGGGGTCGAGGAGCGATAAATATGGCGACTGGCGGTTATTTGTCGAGAATATTCAGCAGATCTCCGGTCAAACCCATGCAGCATCACATGGACAAGGTGGTGGATTGCGTGTCCGAGCTGCAATCATTTTTCAAAGCTGTCGTGGATGGGGACTGGGAACGGGCGCTCGAAATTCAGCGCATCATCGGTATCTTGGAGAACGAGGCGGATCAAATCAAGCGGGATATTCGTCTGCATCTGCCGAAGGGCATTTTCATGCCGGTGTCGCGGATCGATCTCCTGGAAATGTTGCGCATCCAGGACAAGGTTGCCAACAAGGCCAAGGACATCGCAGGCTTGATGCTCGGACGGAAGATGGAGATTCCTCCCGAGATTTCTGATCAGATGGTTGAATTCATCAATCGCTCGGTAGAGGCAACCAGGCAGGCGCGCACCGCCATCAACGAATTGGATGAGTTGTTTGAAACAGGTTTTCGCGGCGCCGAGGTCGATTTGGTCGAATCCATGATCAAGCGGCTGGACGCCATCGAGAAACAAAACGATGAGCAGCAGGTGAAGTTGCGGGCCAGTTTGTATCCGCTGGAAGAGAAGTTGAATCCGATTCAGACCATGTTTTTATACAAAATTATCGATTGGATTGGGGAGATAGCCGATCTTGCGCAGCGGGTTGGCAGCCGTCTCGAGTATCTGCTGGCGCGATAGCAACAGCCCGCCGATTCCATGGAATTTTCCACCACGTATCTCGTCCTGGCCTGTGTGTTCGGCCTGTTCATGGCCTGGGGGATCGGCGCCAATGACGTGGCCAACGCCATGGCCACGTCGGTGGGATCCCGGGCGCTGACCATCCGCCAGGCGGTGCTTATTGCGGCGGTGTTCGAGTTTCTGGGTGCGTTCCTGGCCGGTGGTGAAGTGACGGCGACGATACGCAAAGGCATCATTGACGTGTCTGTTGTCGCGGACACCCCGGACTATCTTGTCATCGGCATGCTGGCCTCCCTGGTGGCGGCCGGGACTTGGCTGCTGGTCGCCTCCACGTTAGGTTGGCCGGTATCGACCACCCACTCCATTATTGGCTCGATCGTTGGTTTCGCCATCGTCGGTATCGGCATGGATGCCGTTAAATGGGACAAAATCGTCTCGATCGTCAGCAGTTGGGTCGTCTCCCCTCTATTGGCGGGGACGATATCCTTCCTGTTGTTCAGGAGTGTGCAGAGGCTGATTCTGAGCACCGAAGATCCGTTTGAAAACGCCAAACGCTACGTGCCGATATACATATTTCTGGTTGGGTTCGTGATTGCCCTGGTGACCCTGTTCAAGGGCCTCAAGCACATCGGGTTGGAGCTCTCTACTGGGCAGAGCTATATGCTGGCGGCCATGGTGGGATTGATCCTGATGGGTATCGGTAAGTTTCTTATCAGCTGGATACAGGTCGATCCCGAAAGCGAGACTCAGTTTCATTTCGCCAATGTCGAAAGGATTTTCGGTGTACTGATGATTTTCACCGCCTGCGCCATGGCCTTTGCACATGGCTCAAACGATGTTGCCAATGCCGTTGGTCCGGTGGCGGCCGTGGTGGGGATCGTGCAGGGCGCAGGGGATGTGGCTCAAAAATCCGCCCTGTCGATTTGGATTCTATTGCTGGGAGGAGTGGGCATTGTGCTGGGTCTGCTCATGTATGGCACTCGGGTCATCGCCACGGTGGGCAAACAGATCACCGAACTGACACCCAGCCGCGGTTTTGCCGCCGAACTGGCGGCCGCAACCACGGTGGTAATGGCCTCCGGCATCGGTCTGCCCATATCCACAACCCACACCCTGGTGGGCGCCGTACTCGGTGTGGGCATGGCACGTGGAATCGACGCTTTGAATCTAAACGTGGTGCGCAATATATTCATGTCATGGGTCATCACGCTCCCCGCCGGCGCTTTTCTGGCGATCGGTTTTTTCTATCTGTTCAAAGCCCTGTTTATTTGACGTTTGACACAGTTTCCCGGTAGCCGCCCTTGTCTTCCGATCCTCTTCGCTATGGCGCCGGGTTCAGGCCCAGGATGGCACGCGCTTGGGTGGGGGTCGCCGGTCGGCGGCCGTATTCTTCGCACAGCCCCGCCAGCCGGGCGACGAGTTCCGCGTTGCTGTCGGCCAAACGATTCCGGTCAAACTTGATGTTGTCCTCGAGCCCGGTGCGCGGGTGTCCGCCGAGCTCCAGACACCAGCGGTTCACCTCCAGCTGATGGCGTCCGATCCCGGCCGCGGACCAGGTAGCGTCTGGCATGATTTCCTCGAGTTCGGAGATCAGAAACTCGAGCACCCGGCGCCGCGCCGGCAGGGCGTTGGGTATACCTAGAACCCACTGAACATGCGCCGGCGCCCGAACCAGGCCCCGGTCGACCAGATTCCTGGCGTTGTAGAGCATCGCCAGATCGAACACCTCGATCTCGGGCTTGATGCCGTGGTCGAGCATCGTCTGGGCCAGGGATTCAACCAGCTGTGGGTGGTTTTCGTAAACCTGAGTCGGGAAGTTGACCGACCCCGTCGCCAGCGACGCCATGTCGGGTCTCAGGGACAATGCCTGGCCCCGCTCGGCCTGAGTACGGCCCCGACCGCCGGTCGAAAACTGCACGATCATACCGGGACAGTGCTTACGCACACCGTCTTGGACCTCTGCGAACAACTCCGGATCCGACGACGATGATTCGTCCTTGTTGCGGACGTGGACGTGCACCAGGGCGGCGCCGGCCTCGAAGGCCTCTTGAGTCGACTCGATCTGTTCGGCAGGCACCACCGGAACAGCCTGCGTGTCCCGTTTTTTCGGGACCGCACCGGTAATTGCCACGGTGATTATGGCCGCAGTCGTCATTGGTCTACTCCCTTGTCAAGGTCGATCAGAATCTTATCCGCTTTTCAGCTCCGTTGGCACCGTTACTCGCTGGGCGTCCGGCCCCGTCGGGAACCGCCCGAAGAGCTATGGGTGAGCAGCCACATCGCGGCCAGCCCGCAGACGAACAGCCATGAGAATAGGTCTCGCTCGCTTACCACTGCAGCAAAACCGGCGACCGACACCAAAACGAATCCCCATCGTTCTCCGGCGGCGAGATTGCGCCGCAGGTAACCATAGGCGGCGACGGATATGGTCCACTGCAAGAGCAGCACCTCGCCGGTGATCGGCCAGACCGCCCAGGTCAGATTTGGAAAACCCATGATCTCCGGGTTGTAGACGAATGCGAAGGGCACAATAAATGTGGTTGCCGCCAATTTCATGGCGTCCGCCGCAGTGGCCAGAAAGCGGGAACCGGCAAGTTTGGCCGCGGCGAGCACGCTCACCGCCACCGGCGGGGTCAGGGTCGAGAACACGGCGAAATAGAACACAAAGAAATGCGCTTGCAGCGCCGGTACACCCAGCTGCTGCATGAACGGCACGACCGCCAGCGCGACCACGATATAGGCGACCGGGGTCGGCAGGCCCATACCGAGGATCAAAGACACCACCATAGCCCCCAGCAACAGCACCAGTGGCGCGTCCGGAAGGATCTGCACCAGTACGGAACCCAGACGTCCCGACAGATTAGTGGTCAGCATGGCCTGGCCGAGGGGGCCGATGGCGATGAGTAACAACGACAACACCGTCACCAGCGTCAGCCCTTCTTCCAGCGACTTCATGAATTCACGGCGTTGGGGTCGGTATCGGCCTTGGAAAACACACATCACCAGGGCCACGGCGATACCGGTCAATCCGGCAATCGACGGTGAGCGGTAGCTCAACAACAAAGCCAGTACGGCAACGAACGACAACAGAAACGTCGGCAGCATACGCACGACGAGCCCGGTATCGGCTGTCTCCGTCAAAGTGGGCAGGGCGTTGCGTCGCGCATATACCAACACGCCAATCGTTGCGCCACTCAAATACAACAGCGCCGGTATGAGTGCGGCGAGGGCGACTTCGATATACGGGCGGTTGAGAAAGGCGGCGATCACGAATCCCGCCAACCCGAGGATGGGCGGCATGATCTGCCCGGCCGTCGAAGCCACCGACTCAATCGCACCGGACATCGGTCTGTGAAAGCCGTGGCGTTGCATCATCGGAATCGTGAATCGCCCGGTCATGACCACATTGGCCACCGCTTGACCCATGACCGATGCGACGATGCCGCTGCCGATCAGCGCCGGAAACGCGGCGCCGCCAGACACGTAGCGGCCGCTGACTTTGCCGACTTCCAGGACCATGCGCAGCATGCCGAGCCCCAGCAGCAGTGCCGCATAGATGATCAGAAAGTAGATGCTGTCGGCGGCGATCTGGGCGAGCCAGAAAAAGCCCTGGGTGGTGCCCAGGCCGATGTAATTGAGCACAAAATTGCTTTCATAAGGCGGATGCGTAAACAACACGCTCTCGATGTTGTGTCCGAAGAAGAAATAGATCACCGCGGCGGAGATAATCGAAGTGAGCAGCCCTCCCCAATGCAGATAAGTCAGCAGGAGGATGCCAACCAGCATCCCGTAGCCGACATTCAGGTCGAGGGGTTCAAAAAACGGCGCTGTGCTTTCCAGCCGATCCGCATGCCAGCGCACATAGATCATGCTCAGCGTCGCCAGCAGGGTTCCAAACAGGGCCAGCAGCATTCGCCACCAGAAAAATCTTGCTTGACGCTCGCGGCGTTCGATGAGATTACGGATCGCTAAAATCCCGGCCAGAAAGACGATGGCTAGGACAAAAGTCGAATAGTGTTGAGACGAGCTGCGAACAAACCCGAAGGTGGCGAATCCGATGTACGCCGTCAATGCCGCCCCACCGATCCAGCTGATCCAACTCAGGGCGAGATCGATGGACTGCCAGGCGTGTTTGGGCCGGGATTGATCCAATGTCCTGCGGGCGGAAAGCAGCCGGTCGACGCCGTCCCGGTTGGCGTCGACGAAGGCGGAGCGCTACTGTGGATAGGTGACGGCGGGATATTGCGTGTGCTTGTCCCACCAGCCGAGTTCAAGGTAGGCGCGCTTCGCGCCCGGGTGTACGTTGTCTTCCGACAGGCCGTGCAGCATGAGTTCCGGTGACCATATCTGCCACAGTGGGTGCAGTTCTTTCATCTTGGGGCCGATTTTTGCCACCGCTTTGACCAGCTCGTAAGCGTTGTCTGCGGAGAAATCGGGGTGGGCGGCCTTGAATCCTCGGTTGACGGCCAATGGCAGCGGTGCGGTCTGCTTGGGCAGGGTGCCGGCGGGCAGGGTGAGGTGCAGCCAGGTGGTGCCGAATTTCTTATTGAGGGCATCGACTACCGACTGCTCGATGCCGATGTAGTACAAAGGCTTGCCAACCGCTTCGAGCTGGCGCAGGGGACCCGGGATCAGCCAGGCCTTGAGATTGGGCTCGGTGCCAAACGGCGTCACGACCGCATCCGTGGTGCCGTCGATCAACTGCTGTGTCAAGGCGCCGGGGGTCATGTGCCGAATATCGGTGTTGTCCGGCGTAATGCCATAACCGTGTTGTAGGAACAATCGGGAGTACACCCCCCAATCGCTTTGACCGCGCAGGCCGAGGGAGATGCGTTTGCCCTTCAGGTCCGCGACCGTTTTGAGGTCTGGGTCGTAGGTGACAAAAAATTTACCCTGGCCCCACCAGGCCTCGCCGTACAGCAGTTGGAACTTGATATCAACTTTCTTGGGCAGAAACTCCTTCAACTCCGGAGAACCTCCCCAGAACCCGAGTTGAATGATGGTGTCCTCCGTGGCGAACACCGTCCTTTTCCAGTGTTTCTCGTTAGCCATTTCCCGCACGTTGTACATATAGCCCGGCGTCTCCTGGGGCAGCAGGGTGATGGGCACACCGGATTGAATCATTTGATTCATCAATATGGTGTCACCGGCCATGGGGCCGCAGCCGAACGGGCACAGCAGCACCGGGATAGCCTTAGACTGCGTGTGGCCGGCCACGGGCAAAGCCAGCAGGACGGCCAGCAGCATCAAGCGGGACATCGATCGCATCAACATGGGGTCTCCTCCTTATCGTTGTTAGCTGTAAGGATTTCGCTTTGTCCAAACTCAGAGGCGAAGCATCTGGGCCTGAGTGAGCATCATACTGGACACCAGAATCCGCGACAGGTCAAGCGTACCCGGCGCGGTGGAAAACAGTGCAGGCTGTGTCTGCGTTTAGGGCCGACGGATATGAAACGAGGCAATGTCGCGCCGGGCGGCGATCTCCCGCACCAAGGTCAGCAGGGGGGACGACGCCAGCGGGTAGTCCAGCTTGATCGGTCCGGCCTGCTTGAGGGCCCGGTACTCCTTGTCCCCATAGTATGCGGCCAGCAGGAGGTCGTCGTCTGAGTCGAACGGGCCCCGGTCCCGGCGCAGGCGGTCCAACGCGGGCGCCAACAGATCGGCGGGCCGGCTCGTAACCGGGGTTCCGCGTTCGGTCACCCGGTCGTAGAGATCTTGATCGACGGTGCCGGCGATTTCCCCATAGTGGCCGAGCAGGTACTTCCGCACTTCGTCGGGGATGGTCGCGTAGCGCTCTTTGGCCATCACGTTGAGAACCGCCTGAGTCACGATGAACTGGGCGAACGGGCTGACCACGATGGGATAACCGAGGTCTGCCCGCACTCGGCCGGCCTCGTCAAGAATCTCCTCCAGGCGCTGCTCGATTCCGAGTTCGGCCAGTTGGGACTTGAGATTCGATATCATGCCCCCGGGGATCTGGTGGTGGAAGTGAAACGTGTCGTAGTCGAGCGGCGAACCCACCGGTTTGCCGTCGCGTTCGGCGATGTAACGCAAGCGTTCGGCGGCTTCCGTGATGGGCTGCAGATCGATGTCGACCTGAAAGCCGAGGTGGCGGGCATTGTTCACGAACGCCTCCGTGGCGGGGTGGGAGGCGCCGTTGGCGAGGGTCGAAGTCGCCGTGTGCACGGTGTCGGCGCCGTGTTCAACGGCCCTGACCAGGACGTACGGCGCCAGCGACGACAGACAATGTGTGTGTATTTGCAGGGGCAACGCGCCGCAGGCCCGTTTGGCGGCCGGGATCAGGCTCGTCACGCGTTCCGGCGTCAGCAGGCCGGCGGGATCCTTCAGAAACACCCCATCCACCCCAAGGTCGACGATCTGCCGTATTTTCTTTACGTAATAATCGTCGGTGTGCACTGGACTGTGGGTGTAGACGAAGCCGCCGACCACATGCAGGCCGACCCGTTTGGCTGAACGGACCGGGACCTCCAGGTTGCGGATGTCGTTCAGCGCGTCGTAGGTGGTGTGATACCGGATGCCGTTGACGGCGATTCGCTCCGCCGTGAGCTCCACGACATCGTCCGGAAACAGCTCAAAGGTGAACAGGCTTTGGCCGCGATGGTGGACGATCAACGGTGTGCGTGTGACCCACCCACTCAGTGTGCGCATCCGCTCCCAAGGGTCTTCACGCAGATACCGCACGCAGACATCAAACACCGCACCGCCGACCAGGTCGATGGCCTCGAATCCCGCCCCGTCGAGCAGCGGCGCAACCTCAGCCATCATTCCGGTCGTCATACGCGTCGCCCACAAACACTGGTGCGCGTCCCTTAAGGTGACGTCTATCACGGAAATGTGCCGGTCCTCATCCATGGCCTTGTATCACGTGCTGATCCACCCATCGGGTATGGATGTCACCAGAGATGAAGCGGTGATCGTCGACCAGCCGCTGGTAAAAGGGAACGGTCGTCGGGATGCCATCGATGTCGAATTGTGACAGCGCCCGGCGCGATCGCGCAATGACCCGGTCGCGGTCTTCACCGGAGACGATCAATTTGGCCAGCAGTGAGTCGTAATAGGGCAACACGGCTTGGCCCTCGTAGGTGGCGCTGTCGAGGCGCAGATCCCGGCCGGTCGGCGGCCGCCAGCGCGAGATCCGGCCGGCGGCTGGCATGAACCCATGGTCGGGGTCTTCCGCATTGATCCGCCACTCGATGGCATGGCCCCGCGATACCGGGGTGTGATCGACAAACGACAACGGCCGGCCCGCCGCGACGCGCAGTTGTTCCGCAACCAGATCGGTGCCGGTGACCGTTTCGGTAACGGGATGCTCGACCTGGATGCGTGTGTTCATCTCGATGAAATAGTAGTTGCCACTGTCCATATCGTGAATGAATTCAACAGTCCCGGCATTGACGTACCCGATGCCTTCCGCCAACGCTACGGCGGCCTGGCACATTTCGCGGCGCTGACTGTCATCGAGCGCTGGGGAGGGGGATTCCTCGATAAGTTTTTGGTGCCGCCGTTGGACGCTGCAGTCGCGTTCGCCGAGTTGCCGGTAGTTCCCATGCCGATCGCCGAAAATCTGCACCTCGATGTGGCGCACGCGCTGAAAAAAACGCTCCAGATACAGCGAGCCGTCTCCAAACGCGGACTCGGCCTCACGGTGCGCCTGCACGAACTGCTGATCCAATTCATCGGACGAATCGACGATCCGCATGCCGCGGCCCCCGCCGCCGCTGCGGGCCTTCAGTAACAGGGGGTAACCGATCTGTTCCGCTGCGCCGGCCGCCTGCGCCGTTTCGGTGTAGCCGCGGTCGGACCCCGGGACTACCGGCAGCCCCAGCTTGGCCGCGCTGCGCCGTGCGGACAGCTTGTCGCCCATCAGGGCGATGGTGGCTCCACACGGCCCGATAAACTCGAGTCCGGATTCGCGGCACTGGTCGGCGAATTGTGCGTTTTCAGCCAGAAAACCGTAACCGGGGTGGATCGCGTCACACCCGCTGCCCTGGGCCACGGTAATGATTGTGCCGGCCGCCAGATAGCTGTGTTTGGCCGGAGCTGGACCGATGCACACGGCGCGGTCGGCCGCCCAGACGTGTGGAGCACCGGTATCGGCTTGTGAATACACCGACACCGTTTCCAGTCCTGCCTGGCGGCACGCGCGGATAACACGAAGCGCCACTTCTCCCCGGTTCGCGATCAAGACACGCTGCATACGGTATACCTCACGGCGAATAGTGCTTACGATATAATGATGCGCTAAATCGCCAACCGGTGACAAAACTAGACACACCTTGGGGTGGCTGGGCGCACGCCCACGATAATTGTATAACGAAGAGACGCCGTGCCTCTGACGTACACTGAAATCGCCGAGATCGTCAAGCTTATTGACGCGAGTTCCCTCGATGAGTTGGTGATCGAGATCGGCGACGTCAAACTCGCTGTGCGGCGGAAAGCCGAACCGCCGCCGGGCGGCGGCACGGCGCCGGAATTCCCATCGGCGGATCCGGCGCCGGTCAGCAGCCGGCCGACGCCGGCGGAAGGCAGCGGAACCGCCGGTGAGCCGGCGGTCGGGGCAGCGGATCCGGCCGCCACGGCGGTCAAGGGATCGACGGCAGGGGACCTGCTTGAGGTGCGCGCGCCCATGAGCGGAATCTTTTACTGCCGGCCCTCGCCGGACGCCGACCCGTTCGTTTCGCCCGGCGATGTCGTTCACAAAGGCGACCCCCTGTGTCTCGTGGAGGTGATGAAGCTGTTCAACACGATCCACGCCGAGCTGGATGGACGCATCGTCGAAGTCGGCGCCGAAGACGGGCAACTCGTTGAGTACCAGCAGATTTTATTCGTGATCGAGCCGGAGTGAGTCGCCCCGCCACGTCACAGACCGCCCAGGCGGCCGTCCACGTACGTCACGCCATTGTCGTGGGCGGGCTACGGCGAGAATTGCGCGCGCCGTGAGACTGTCCAACAAGGTCGCGCTCATCAGTGGTGCCGCACGCGGCATCGGCGCGGCGGTGGCGAGCGTGTTCGCCCGGGAGGGCGCCACCGTGGTGATCGGCGACATCCAGGACGAAGAGGGCGGCCGCACAGCCGCCGGCTGCTGCGAGCAGGGCGGCCGGGGTGTGTTTCTCAAGCTCGACGTGACCCGGGAAGCGGACTGGCGTGACGTTGTGGAGACGGTGCTGCACCGTTTCGAACGGATTGATGTTCTGGTGAACAACGCTGGTATGTATCAGCGTGCGACCCTCGACCAGAGCAGCGCCGAGGGTTGGGACCAGGTCATGACGCTCAACGTCAAGGGCGCGTTTCTGGGCAGCCGTGCGGTGATCGCGGCCATGCGGCGTGCGGGCGGCGGAAGCATCGTCAACATATCATCGGTGGCCGGCCTCATCGGCGGGCCGTACTCCACGGCGTACAACGCTTCAAAGGGCGCGGTGCGCCTATTGACCAAGTCTATCGCCGTGCAATACGCCGCAGAGGGCATACGCTGCAATTCGGTGCATCCAGCACCGACGGAGACCGGCATGCTGGCGGAGGTCTTTCCCGCGCAACTGGGCCGCAGGCAACGCCTGGCCGAGATCCCGCTCGGCCGCTTTGCCACCGTGGAGGAAATTGCCAATTGTGTTTTGTTTCTGGCCTCCGACGAATCCTCCTACGTGACCGGCAGTGAACTCGTGGTAGACGGGGGTTTGACCGCCCGCTAACCCGCATATTGCGCCAGGGCGGGACTATCCCGGCACTGGCTCGGTCGCGAACGCCTGGACTTGCGCTTCACGCAATCCATAGTTACGGCTGTGCATTTCGTTCCGGCGCGGCGGCCTCACCGCCCGATCCCTTCGCCAGCATCCGGGATCCTGGGTGCGATGCGCGGGCTACGCCATGGATGCAGACACCAGGACGGAGTTTGCCACTCCGGGCCGATTGTTTGCGTTGTCGCCTTGGATCAGCGACGGTGCAGGGGGATGTATTCGCGGGGCGCCGGCCCGGTGTAATGGGTGAGCGGGCGAATCAGGATGTTGTGTTCCAACTGCTCGAGCACTTGAACCGTCCACCCCGGTACCCGCCCCACCGCGAAGATCGGTACGAACAGATCCTCAGGTATGCCGAACAGGTGATAGACCACCCCGGCGTAAAAGTCGACGTTTACATTGACGCCGTGACGGCGGTAGGGCGCCATGGCATCGACCAGGGCCTGGAGAATCTGGTACCAGTGCGGTTGTTTCATCTCTTTCGACAAACGCTCAACGCCGGCGCGCATGTGACGCGCGCGAGGATCCTCGGCGCGGTAGACACGGTGACCGAATCCCATGATCGGCTCGCGGTTCTTACGCTTGCGTTTGACGTACTCCACGGCCTTGTCGGGATCGCCCACTTCCTGGGCCATCCGCATGACGTTCTCCGCGGCGCCGCCATGGGCTGGGCCCGACAAGGCGGCCACCGCAGCAGTGACCGCGGCGTGCAAATTGGCGTCGGTGCCGGCCACGACCCGGGCCGTGAACGACGAGGCGTTGGAGCCGTGTTCCGCATGGAGCACCATGTCCGTGTCCATCAACCGGGCGGCGTCCGTGTTGTGCCGGTCGCCGGTCAACATGTACAGGAAGTTGGCGGCGTGGCCCAGCTCGGTAGCCGGTGCAACCGGGTCGAGGGCGTTGCGGATTCGTTCGTGGGCGGCAACAATCATCGGCACCTGAGCGGTCAGGCGGATGCCTTTGTGCAGGGTGGCCGCGGGGGAATTGTCCGGGGTGTCCGGATCGAACGTGGACAATGCCGATACCGCGGTGCGCAGGACATCCATGGGGTGGGCATCCTGGAGCGCGTCGATGATGTCGTAGACCGGTTCGGGCAGGGCGCGGCTCGACTTGAGCTGGTCTTCGAATCCTGCCAGCTCCGACTGGGTCGGCAGCTCGCCATGGAGCAGCAGATAGCTGGTTTCTTCGTAACTCGACTGCTCGGCGAGGTCATGAATGGAATAGCCGCGGTACCGGAGGTCGCCGGCGCGTCCGTCGATGAATGTCGTGGCTGAGCGATCGAAGTAAACGCCCTTGAGGCCGCGGTGGATTTTCACTTCAGGTTCCGGTTGGGACATCACTCACTCTCTTGGTTGCTTGGCGATGAATTTCAGTACGGTGGCCCTCAGGATTGTCGGCTACCCGGCGCCGGGGGAACGCATCACCTCTTCAACTCGACGTAGACGGCGCCTATTCACCGGATTCCACGTGTCTTGCAACTCCCCTGGTGACACTGGTTTAAAGCAGCCGCCGGAGTGCCTCTGGCACCGTGCCGGTGGAGACATTTATAACAGGGGGGGCCAAGCACGGCAAAAACCCGCTCTGGACGGAGTCCGTTGAGGAGCTGCCGGTGGACGTGCCCCTCCCGGTTTCTCCGCATCGGAGATTGAAGGCAATGTGTTTGGCCGGACGGCTGTGGCCGGCGACGGCCGAAGTTACACGGTGTCAGGGTAACTCAGCGCTGCGTTCCGGCTGCCGGTCCGCGGGTCAGGCGGCGGTCAACGCGCGATGAGCACCGCGGTGTCGGCGCTGTTGGCCACCTCTCGGCTGACGCTGCCGAGGAGGAAATCGTGGCGGCGTTTACCGCGGGACCCGACCACGATGAGGTCGACGCCCTGTTGCGTGGCCGTCGAAAGGATCTCCTCGGCCGGATGCCCCGGTTTGACCATCGATTCGATGCCCGAAAACCCGGCGCGCTCCAAGATCTGTTTGTGGTAGTCGATGATGCGGCGTGCCCGGTCGTCCAGTTTCTTTATGTATTCGGTCCCTTCCAGAGACGCTCGCATTTCGTCGATGTCGACGTCGCTCTCCAGGCTCTCGCCAATCAATGACCGGCCCAGCATTTTTTCCACATGTAACAGCAGGATGGTCTCCGGCTGGAACGTCGTCACCCATTCAGTCAACATCTCTGCAGCCCTTACCGAGCCCTTGGTGTCGTCAACGGCTAGTAGAATCTTTTTCATTCTCGAGTCATCCGGTGGTCGTTATGCCGCGCGGTCCGCAGCCCTGTGCAGCATTATCTTAGCGCCGGAATGCCGTGTACGGGATGATGCGATTACATCATGCCCGGATCCGCCGCCCAGAGTTGATGTCCTTGCTCTGTTGATCCGGATCAATGCAATCAGGCTGCGTAGGTACTTAAATGCCGGGCCTAATCCGATTCACCAGCGTTTGCGTCACGATAAGGAGGCACATAATGCAGAAACTGTCGTTCGGCCTGATCGTCACCGCCGTCATCTTATCGGTTAGCGGCGTCTCCGCCAGCCCCCCCGGCCAAGATCTTCAGTGGGAGACGCCACTGGGCGCGGTCACCTTCTCGGGCAAGGCGCATGGTGAAGCCGGGAAACAGTGTACCGACTGCCACGATATGACCGGCGGGGCAGGCGGGCTGTTCCAGATGAAGCACGGCGAGGTCAAGCGGACCATGGCCGAGATGAATGAGGGCAAGGGCTGCGGGGCCTGCCACAACGGCGAGACGGCGTTCAGCACCAGCGAGCCGACGGCCTGTATGAAGTGCCACCAGGCCAAGTAATGCCGTAACACACCGCTAGGGAGCGCTTACTGGGCGAGTTCCCTGCTTTCCACGGCCTCCAGTTCAAACGCCGCTTTGAGCAGGGCGCGGGTGTATTCCTGGGTCGGGTTGTCGAAGATGACGGCAGCGGGGCCCTGTTCCACGACCCGGCCGTCGCGCAATACGATCAAATCATCGCTCAACGCCCGCACCACCTTCAGGTCGTGGCTGATGAACAGGTAGGCCAGGCGGTGCTCGTGCTGGAGAACGCTCAGCAGTTCGATGATTTGCGCCTGCACGGAGCGGTCCAATGCCGAGGTGGGCTCGTCGAGCACTACCAGTTTGGGCTTCAAGATCATCGCCCGGGCGATGGCGATGCGCTGGCGTTGGCCGCCGGAGAATTCATGCGGGTAGCGGAACCGGAAGTCCGGGTCGAGATCGACTTCGTCGAGGGCCGCAATCACGGCTGCCTCACGCTCCGGGGCCGAGCCCACGATGCCGTGGGCCTCGAGGCCCTCGGCAATGATTTGGCCCACGGACAAACGCGGGCTTAGGCTGCCGTAGGGATCCTGGAATACGATCTGCATCTGTTTGCGCAGCGGCTTGAGTTCCCGTGCCCGCATGCGGTCGATGTCGTGACCGTCGAACCGGATCGCGCCGCGGCTGCCGAGCAGCCGCAACAGTGCCAGTGCCAAGGTGGTCTTCCCCGACCCGCTCTCACCGACCACGCCGACGGTATGCCCTTCACGAATCGCTACCGAGACGCCATCGACGGCCTTGATGTGGTCGACGGTGCGGCGGAGTACGCCCCGCCGCACTGGAAACCACACGCGCACGTCCTCGGCGCGCATTACCTCGGCGGCGCCGCTGTCCGGCGGCGGCGTGTGGTCCGAGGGATCCGCGGCCAGCAGTTCCCGGGTGTAGGCGTGCCGTGGGGACGTGAACAAGCGCTGCGTGTCCCCGCGCTCCACGATCCCGCCCTGGCGCATGACGCAGACCCGGTCGGCGATCTTACGCACGATGCTCAAATCATGGGTGATCAACAGCATTGACATGTGTAACTGGCGCTGCAAATCCTTCAACAGTTTGAGGATCTGCGCCTGAATGGTGACATCCAGCGCCGTGGTCGGTTCGTCGGCGATCAACAGGTCGGGCTCGTTGGCCAGCGCCATGGCGATCATCACCCGTTGGCGCTGGCCGCCGGACAGCTGATGCGGATAGGAATGCAGCCGGTTGGCCGGGTCGCGGATCTGCACCAGTTCCAGCAACTCCAGTGCCCGTGCCCTGGCTTGGACCTCGCTCAGGCCCTTGTGCAGGATCAAGGTTTCGTTGATTTGTTTCTCGACGCGGTGCAACGGGTTCAGGGAAGTCATCGGTTCCTGGAAGATCATGCTGATGCGATCCCCGCGGATGCGCCGCAGGCTCACTGCATCGGCGCCCATCAATTCCTCGCCGCGGAACCGAATGTGTCCGCTTGGATGGTAGGCCGTCGGATAGGGGAGGAGCTGCATGATCGACAGCGCGGTCACCGATTTCCCCGAACCGCTCTCGCCGACCAAGGCCAGCGTCTCGCCTCCTTCAATGTGAAACGAGACGTGCCTGACAGCGGCCGTCTGCCCCTGGGCCGAGCGAAAGCTTGCCGACAGATCATTGACGTCCAACAGCAGATTGCGTACCCGGGCGTTCATCGTCGTGTAAGGCGGTCAGCCCAAAGTCTTGCGAGGATCGAAGGCATCGCGCACCGCCTCGCCGATGAAGATCATCAGACTCAGCATCAAGGCGATCACAAAAAAACCCGTGAGACCCAGCCACGGCGCCTGCAGATTGGCCTTGCCCTGTGCCAGCAACTCACCCAACGACGCCGATCCTGGCGGCAGGCCGATCCCGAGAAAATCCAAGGACGTCAGCACGGTTACCGAACCGGCCAGGGTGAACGGCATGAAGGTCAGGGTGGCGACCATAGCGTTGGGCAGTACGTGGCGAAAGATGATGACGAGGTTGCCGACCCCAAGCGCTCGGGCGGCGCGAACGTAATCGAAATTTCGTGCCCGCAGGAACTCAGCGCGCACCACGCCAACGAACCCCATCCAACTGAACAACAGCAACAGGCCCAGCAGCCACCAGAAATTCGGCTCGACGATGCTGGCCAGGATGATCAGCAGGTACAGGGTGGGCAGGCCCGACCAGACCTCGATAAAGCGTTGGAACAACAGGTCCAGCCAACCGCCGAAAAAGCCCTGCACCGCCCCAGCGGTGACCCCGATGGCGGCGCTGATGACGGTGAGGGTAAAGCCGAACAGGACCGAGATGCGGAAACCGTAGATCAGCCGGGCGGTCACGTCACGGGCCTGATCGTCGGTACCGAGCCAGTGTACCGCGTCCGGCGGTGAAGGGGCGGGTACCGGCAGATCCCAGGACACGGTGCGATGGTCAAAGCGGATCAGCGGCCACAGCATCCAACCGTCCCGATCGATGAGTTCGGCGACGAACGGGTCCCGGTAGTCGGCTTCGGTCTCGAATTCACCGCCAAATGCCGTTTCCGGATAAGCATTGAGCACCGGGCTGTAAAAATCACCGCTGTAATAGACAAGAAACGGTTTGTCGTTGGCGACGAACTCGGCGAACAACGTGACCAGAAACAGCACCAGGAACAGCCACAGCGACCAGTAACCGCGCCGGTTCGACTTGAAGCTGTCGAGTCGCCTGCGGGTAAGCGGCGTTACGGCTATGCCGAGAAATACCGGTTGCTGCGCAGTCGCGTCGCTCATCTCAGACCTCGCGCGCTTCGAAGTCGATCCGCGGATCGATGAGGGTGTACACGAGATCGCCGATCAGGTTCATCACCAGGCCCAACAGGGAGAAGAAATACAAAGTGCCGAACATGACCGGGTAGTCCCGATTGAAGGCGGCCTCAAAGCCGAGCAGCCCGAGCCCATCCAGAGAAAAGATGATCTCGATCAGCAGCGAGCCGGTGAACAGGATGCCGACGAACGCCCCCGGGAATCCCGCGATGACGATCAACATGGCGTTACGGAACACATGACCGTACATGACACGCCGCTCGCTCAGGCCCTTGGCATGGGCGGTGATGACATATTGCTGGTTGATCTGATCCAGAAACGAATTTTTAGTAAGCATGGTCAGCGTGGCAAAGCCGCCGATGGTCATCGCGGTGATGGGCAGGGCAAGGTGCCAGAAGTAGTCGAGAATCCGGTCGGGCCAGGACAGCTCGCTCCAGTTTTCGGAGACCAGCCCACCCAAGGGAAACCAGTCCAGGTAGCTGCCGCCGGCGAAGATGACCAGCAGAAACACCGCGAACAGGAAACTCGGGATGGCGGTGCCGAGGATGATGGCGACGCTGGTCCACACGTCAAACCGGCTGCCGTCGCGGGTTGCCTTGGCGATGCCCAGCGGTACGCAGATGAGGTACACCAGCAGGGTTGTCCACACACCCAGTGAGATCGACACCGGCATTTTGTCGATCACCAGATCGACTACCTTGCGGTCGCGGAAGAAGCTCTCGCCGAAATCGAACTTGAGGTAGTTGCCCATCATATTGAAGAAACGGACGTGCAGGGGCTTATCGAATCCAAATTGCCGTTCCAGTGCCGCAATGAATTCGGGGTCGAGGCCCTGAGCCCCGCGGTACTTTCCCGCAGACGTGCCCGACTGGTCGGCCTTGATGGTGGCCTCGCCGGTACCGGTGCGGGTCACGCGTTCGGTGATGTCCGCGCCCTGGCCGGTGAGCTCGGCGATGATCTGCTCCACCGGCCCGCCCGGCGCAACGTGGATGACTACGAAATTGATCACCATGATGGCGAACAGGGTGGGGATCATGAGCAACAGACGGCGAATAATGTAAGCGGTCACAGTCTTATCCAACTCGCGGGCGCCAGGCGCGCCTAAACACGAAGTATCCGATCAGCAGCAGGCCGCCCAGCACAAGCACGGCGGTGCCAAACCCGGGACGATCCACATCGGCTTCCGGGGTGGTCAGCGCCATGTCGGTGCGCCTCGCCTGTTCCAATGCGGCGGACTTTGTGACGTCGTACCACCAGCGATTGGTCATCGCACCGTTTTTGGTGGGGGTCGGTGGGCGGGAGAACTTGTCCCAGTACAACACCCGATCGGCGCGTATGTGCCAATTCGGGATCACGTAGTGGCCCGCGAGCAGGACCCGGTCTAGGGCCCGGGTGCGGGCGACCAGATCCTCCCGGGTCGGCGCCGCGATGACGAGTTCGATGAGTTCGTCGACCACCGGGTCCCTGATACCGGCGAAGTTACGGCTGCTCGGGTTGTCCGCGGCCCGCGTGCTCCAGAAGTTGCGCTGCTCGTTGCCCGGTGACTCGGACTGGCCCCAGGTGAACACGAACATGTCGTAGTCAAAGCTACGCAGGCGGTTGATATATTGGGTCTGGTCGACCAGCCGCACGCGGGCATCGATGCCGAGGCGTTTCAAGTTACGCGCAAAGGGCAGGACGATGCGCTCGAATGCGGGACTCACGAGCAAGATTTCAAAACGCATCGGCTCCCCCGTGTCGCGGTTGACCAAGTTCAGGTCATGCACGATCCAGCCGGCCTCACGTAACAGCTCGAAGGCCCGGCGCAGGTTTTCCCGGGGCCAGCCGCTGCCGTCTGTGGCGGGGGCCCGGTAGGGCGTCGTGAACACCCGCGCCGGCAATCGATCGTGAAAACGTTCGAGGACTTCGAGTTCTTCACCGTCGGGCAAGCCACGGGACGCCAACTCGGAATTCGAAAAATAGCTCTCGGTTCGCGTGTATTGACCAAAGAACAGATTGCGGTTGGTCCACTCGAAATCGAACGCGTAGGCCAGGGCCTCTCGCACCTTGACGTCGCGAAATACCGGCCGGCGGCTGTTCATGACAAAGGACTGCATCCCGGTCGGCAGCCGATGGCGGATCAGTTCCTTGTTCAGCCAGCCCTTGGTCACCGCCGGCACCTCGTAGTCCAGCGCCCAGGCCTTGGCCTGATTCTCTTCGCGGTAGTCGATGTCGCCGGATTTGAGCGCCAGGCGGATGGCGGTGTCGTCGCGGAAGAAATCGACCCGGACTCGGTCGAAATTGTTCAGACCGACGTTGACCGGCAGGTTTCTCCCCCAGTAATCCGCGACGCGCTCCTGCACGTAAAAGCGGCCGGCCTCAAACTCCGTGATCCGGTACGGTCCGCTGCCGAGCGGCGGCTCGAGGGTGGTCTTGCCGAAATCCTTGTCCGCCCAGTAATGCCGAGGCAGGATTGGTAGCTGACCTACGATGAGCGGCAGTTCGCGGTTGCCTTGGTCCTTGAACGTGAATTTGACGCGCCGGGCCCCCAGTTTCTCCACCGACGCGACACCAGCGTAGTAGAACCGGTATTGGGGCAGGCCTTGAGTCGTCAGGGTCTCGAACGACCACACGACGTCATCGGCCGTGATCGGCCGGCCGTCGTGCCAGCGTGCCTCGGGCCGCAGAGTGAACACGACCCAGGAACGGTCTTCGGGGTACTCGATGGTTTCGGCGATCAGGCCGTATGCGGTGAACGGCTCGTCGGCGCTGGTTGTAAGAAGCGTTTCCACCGAGCCGGTCGCGGCGGCATTGCCCTTGGGGATAAAGCCGTGAAAGCTGTCGAAGGTGCCCTGATCCGCCACCCGCAGCGTGCCGCCCTTGGGCGCATCGGGATCGACGTAGTCGAAATGCGGAAAACCGGGCCCGTACTTGGGCTCTCCGTGCATCGCGATGGCGTGGCTGACGATTGTCTTACCCTGTGCCCAGACCCCGGTGGGGAGGCACAGTGCCAATAGTGTAACTACAACATGAAACAATGGGGGCAACGCCGTTTCAATCCAGGTCGGCGCAGTTTAAACGCTAACGGCTTCTCGATCAGCATCCTGATTTCAGTCGGGTTGGTCTACAGTTGGTTTATGGCCGGTCAACCGGCCGCAGCCGTTCAATGACCGGGAGAGTGCATGTTTGAGGCAGTGGAGTTAGGCCGGCAGGAGTCTAAAGCAACGTTCAAGACCAAAGAGCGGCAGATACGCGGCGAACTGCTCAAGATCCAGCGCCAGTTAAGGGAGGCCGGTCGGCCGGTGGTCATCATCGTTGCCGGTGTTGAGGGCGGCGGCAAAGGTGAGTTGATGAACCGCTTGAATAAGTGGCTGGACACACGGGGTCTGCAGACCCACGCGTTTTGGGACGACACCGACGAGGAACGCGAGCGCCCCGGCCATTGGCGGTTCTGGAGGTGTCTGCCGCCGCGGGGGGAGATCGCCATGATGTTTGGCGCCTGGTACCACGATCCGATTACCCGCCGGGTGTTGGACCAGATCTCCGAGGCCGAGCTGGATCAGGAGATGTTGCGGATCAATCAACTGGAGCAGATGCTGATCGGAGACGGCGTGCTCATCGTCAAGATCTGGTTACATCTGAGCCGGGGGGTGCAGCCCAAGCGCCTGAAAAAGCGCCTCAAGGCGCCGAAGCCGGCGCCGATCCGGCGCCGCGAAAAGAAGTTGGCCGCGCGCTACGACGTCTTCGTCGACGTGGCCGAGCGCGTGATCCGGCTCACCGACACCATGGAAAGCCAGTGGCACGTCATCGAGGCGGACGACAAGCGGTACCGGGACCTGACCGCCGGGCAGGTGCTGCTGTCGGTCTTGCAGGCCGCGCTGCAGGAGCACCGCCGCGGCGATCGGCGGGCCGTGATCCACCACCTCGCGGCGCCGGTCGGGACGGACAACGACGCGAGCGTTCTGGACCGGTTGGACCTCAGCCTCGCCTTGGATCCCGACGAATACCGCAAACAGCTGTCGTTTTATCAGCGCCGGCTGAATGAACTGGCCTGGTCGGCCTACGACCAGAAACATTCGCTGGTCGCCGTCTTGGAGGGCTGGGATGCGGCGGGGAAGGGGGGCACGATTCGCCGCTTGACGGCGGCGGTGGACGCCCGTCTGTACCGCGTCATCTCCATCGGGGCGCCCACCGATGAGGAACTCGCACACCATTATTTGTGGCGGTTCTGGCGGCACCTGCCCCGGGCCGGCTATATGACCATCTACGATCGGTCGTGGTACGGGCGGGTGCTGGTCGAACGGGTGGAGGAGCTGGCCGAGCCCTTTGAGTGGATGCGCGCCTACCGGGAGATCAACAACTTCGAAGAGCAGCTCACCGAGCACGGGGTCATGGTGGCCAAGTTCTGGATCCACATCAGCCAAGACGAGCAGCTCGCCCGGTTCCGGGCGCGTGAGAGCATTGCCTGGAAGCAATACAAGATCAGCGACGAGGATTGGCGGAACCGCGGCAAATGGGACACATATGTCCAGGCGGTCAACAATGTGATCGAGCACACCAGCACCGCCAATGCCCCGTGGACCCTGATCGCCGGAAACGACAAAAAATACGCCCGAATTCAAGTGTTGAAGACCCTCTGCGAACGCCTCGAGGCGTCCGTGGGTTCCGGCACGATGGAGGTGTGAACCGAATCGCCCCGGGGCCGGAGCAGTTGCCTCCGAGCCCGAGGTTGTTCGAGTTTTAATACCGACTAATTGCGGTCGATGAACAGGGCGTCGATGGACGATGCAAACGGCAGGCCGCTGTCCGAACCGTCGAAAAACAGACTGAAGGTACAGGTCGTGTTGTTCTGACCGAGGGACGCGGGGGTGCAGACGAAAATGTCTCGCCCGTCTCCGCCCGCACCGGGCACGTTGAACGCGGATTGGGTGGTCAGGAACAGATCCACATTGGTCAGATCGACCCACAGTCCGGAGATGTCCTCGAGCGGCCGGACCAGGCCGACGTCCGAGCCGTCGAAGAGGGGGAACAGGTTCGGTGAGGCCAGATTGTCCACCAACACCAGATCCTCCCCGCCGACAAACGTAAAACCGCTCGCTATGAAACTAAACCCACGCGGGCTGCTGACCGCCGTCTGCCCATCGGGCGTGACGTACAACGCGTCCAGTGACCCGTTGAGCATAAACGGAGCGATGTCGAACACGCGTTCGAAGGTGCCTGCGGTGTCATCCCCCAGCGAGGTGGGCACGAAGCGGATGATCTCCGACTCTTTTACGATTCCGAGTCCCGGTACCGACAACTCCAGCCAGTCAAAACTCAACAGCAGCGAGTCGTCGCTCAAGCGGTGCAGCGCGTCGACGTTCGCCTGACTCAGGCCGACATCCGAACCGTCGAAATACATCGACCACTGCGGTACCGGCGCGTCGATGTCGCGTACCAGGATGTCTTCCGGGCCGAACGCCACACCGTCCACGCTGCCGGGTGTATCCAGGCTGACAAAGACCCTCTGCGAGACGTCGACGGTGGCGCTGTCGGCATCCTGCAGCGGCGGTCCGGCAGGGGCGTCGGCGGTCACCGTGGCGGTGTTGGTGAAGTCGGCGGTGACGTTGGCGAGGCTGCAATCGTAATCGGTCGCGGCCCCGGCGGCGAGGGTGCCGAGGTCGCGGTCGCAGTCCGGCGCGTCGGCATCGGCGACCGTAACATTACTGAGCTCGGCATCGCCGGTGTTGGTGACCACAATGGTGAACGTGGCGGTGCCGCCGCTGACGATGGTCTGGGTGTCCGGGGTCTTCTGGATCTCGATGGCC
>CAMYJT010000021.1:44441-52057 GCA_947258785.1 uncultured Gammaproteobacteria bacterium | reverse complement strand
TTGGGCGAGGGATTTCGTGGGCGGTGTTTCGACCGGTTGTGGGGCCTCGGCGGTGTCGGGTTCTGCGGGCACTGGTGGCGCTTGGCCGGCCGCGGCTTGATCGAGCTCGGGAGGGGCGGGCTCCCCCGATCCGACAGCCGGCCCGCGGTCTTCGCTCCGCTGCGGCTCTGTGCGGTCTTTCTCTGATCGGGCGGTTGCGGTGTTCACCGGTCTGCCCGGTGCCGCGCTCTGAGCTGCCGGGTCTGCCGGTTGCGTTGACGGTGCGTCGCCTTGCGACATCCACCAAACTACACCAATCGCCAACGCCGCCAGCGCCGCAGCCTTCGCGATCAATCCCCCGTCGAGCTCGGTCTTGGCGGACCCGTTTTCCGCTTGCGGTCTTTGCCGCACTGGGCCGCCGGACTCACCCTCGCCACTACCGGTGCCGGTCAGGCCCCGGATGGCCGACTCGATCTGACTTTTAAGCAGCAGCCCACCGGCGAGCGCCGGGTCGCTGCTCAGCAGGTCTTCGACCTGGGCCAGGGTCCGCCGGAGATCCTCAGGGGTCTTGGCGGCTAACACCCCTTGCCGCAGTTCGGCCAGCCGTGAGTCTTGGTCCGGCTGGCGGTCCGTCACCGCCGCCTCGCCCGTCCCGAGCATATCCGCAATCGCTTTGTCCAGTTGCTGGTAGCCGGTGTGGCTGGACTGTCCCTCCCAGTCGATCATGTGTGCCGCCTGAATCTGACGGAACACCAACGGAATATCCGCTTGTTCCGCAAGGACAGGAATCAAGATACCCCGATTCATGGCGTCGCCGGCCTCTGCGCGCACCCAGGCGGAGTCCACGGATGCCTTTGACCAAAGTACGATGACGCACGACGCGGCCGCCAGTTCGGCCTCGATGACCTCGTCAAAAGTTTTACCCGGGGGTATGGTTCTGTCCCACCACACGGACCAGCCCCGGGTCTGCAGCTGTTTGGCGAGCAACTCGGCCCGCGGCCGGTCCGGACTGGCGTAGCTGATGAAAATATCGCTCATATGCGCCTCGCGGTAGCCATAGTAACGGGTTCCCAATGGCCAAGGAATACGCGAGGCGGGTCATTTTCCTGGTAGACCTCGTGGGCTCCGGCCGCCGACGACCGCTACCAACCCTGGCGGCAGGGTCGTTGAATCCTTAACATATGCGGCCCTTGCCTGCGCGCGCTATGGCGCCAAACCGTCACAACAATACCCGATGCAGCAGACAGATCAGTATCGCGAACCACCCCCGGGACAGATTGGAAACCGGAAGGACACCCAGACCTCGGGGGAACTGGGGATCCCCGGCTTCACCTACTGCGACCTGTATGACTCGCTAAGGCTTGGCGACCTTCTGGCGGCCTTCGAGGCGGCACTGGCGCAGGCGAATCCCGAACTGTCCGTGCGTTACGAGGCGTATCGCGCGTCCGGCGATCAGAATCTAACACCCAAACAGGTGTCCGATCTGCTGGTGCAATTGGCGCCCCATGTGGGCCATTTTGTGGCGCGGCTGTTCGGTATTGAGTCGACACACCAGGCGCAGGCCGAGAGGTTCAACGATGAGTGCAGCGAACTGGCGGCGTTTCGCCGCCACATCGTCGAGGCGGCGGCTGAGCAATATAAGGGGACGGAGACGGCGGCGTGGAATCTGCCGCAGCTCGAAAGCCAAATTTCAGCGCTGACACGCTTGAGCGAAGCGCAGAGCCCGGCCGCCGGGGTCGATGACGAAACGGTGGTGGCCCGCATCGGCGTCCGGTCGTGGAGGCTCGTTGAGCACTATCAGCGCGTGGACGGCGCCGCTGGGAGCGAGGTTCGAGACGCGGAAAAAGACCTGCAGGCACTGCGGGATCGATTGTCAGCGGACGATCAGGCCCGAGTGGCCTTCGCGGATGCACTCTCCGAAGAATCGCCCTTGTCGTTTGCGACTTGTTTGCTGGATGTCTTGCGGCGTTGGAGTTTTGCCGTGACCGCGGATCCGCGGATGGATTCCGCGCTTTCCGGTTGGGTGGGACTCAGAAAACCCGCAAAGGTGGATTTCGATGAATTGGTGCCGGTTGAGGCGTCATCCCGCGCGGGTTATCACCGCCTGGCCGGGCCGGCAGCGAGCCGCAGACGCCGGGATGGATTCGGTCTGACCGACAAACGCTTCCCGTCACGAGAAATCGCCTATGAAGTCAATCATTGTATCTACTGTCATCAGACCGAAACGGACTATTGCGCGAAAGGTATGCGCAACCGCAAGACCGGGGTGTTCAAAATCAACCCGCTGGGCGTCATCCAAACCGGTTGCCCGCTGGATGAGAAAATATCCGAAATGCACCTGGTCAAGCGGGAGGGAGACGACATCGGTGCGCTTGCCCTGATAATGATCGACAACCCGATGGTGCCGGGAACGGGTCACCGGATCTGTAATGACTGTATGAAGGCCTGTATCTATCAAAAGACTGAGCCGGTCAACATCCCTCAGATCGAGACGAATGTGTTGACGGACGTGTTGTTCATGCCCTACGGGTTTGAAATCTACAGTTTGTTTACGCGATGGAATCCCCTCAACACAAAAAGGCCCCACGCCCTCCCGTACAACGGAAAGAATGTTCTGGTGGTTGGTCTCGGACCGGCGGGCTACACGCTCGCTCACTACCTGCTCAATGAGGGATTCGCAGTTGCTGGTATTGACGCGCTGAAGATTGAGCCATTGCCCGTCGCCCTGACCGGTGACGGCACGGTGCCACCGGCGCCGATTCGTGATTTCGGCGATCTTTACGAAGATCTCGACAAACGGGTCATGGCCGGTTTTGGTGGTGTTGCCGAATATGGAATTACCGTGCGTTGGGACAAGAATTTTTTAAAGGTTATCTATCTTACTCTGGCCAGGCGCGAGACGTTTTTATGCTATGGCGGAGTGCGGTTCGGTGGCACCCTGAGCATCGATGACGCCTGGCGTATGGGATTCGATCACATCGCGCTGGCTACTGGAGCCGGCAAACCGACAATCGCAAACATCAAGAATAACCTGATACGAGGTATCCGTAAGGCCTCTGATTTTCTCATGGCCTTGCAGCTTACCGGTGCGGCCAAGGCGTCGTCTCTGGCCAATCTGCAGGTGCGCCTGCCGGCGGGTGTGATCGGGGGAGGTTTGACCGCTATCGACACAGCCACGGAACTCATGGCCTACTATCCGGTGCAGGTTGAGGCCATGCTTCACCGTTTTCAGACCCTTACGTCACGTTATGGACAGCCGGCCGTATTGTCCCGTTTTGATGCGGAGGAGCACGAAATCCTGGAGGAATTCCTGACCCATGGACGATTGATTCAGGCCGAGCGTGAGCGCGCCCTGGCGTCGGGGGAGGCTCCCGATTTTCAGACCTTGATCCAACAGTGGGGTGGGGTGACCTTGTATTACCGTAAAGCACTTCATGATGCTCCGGCGTATCGGCAGAATCATGAAGAGATTGTGAAGGCCCTGGAAGAGGGGATCAGCATTGCGGAGCAGATGAATCCTATCGAGGCGTTAGCGGACGGTTACGGTCATTTGCGGGCGATTCGGTTCGAGAAAACTGCTGAGTCGGAGGAAAAATGGTCAGGCACCGGTGAGGAGGTTGAGGTACCACTGCGCAGTTTGCTGGTCGCGGCAGGGACATCCCCGAACATCATCTACGAGCACGAATACCCGGGTACGTTTGAGCTGGATGGACAATTCTTTCAGCGCTTCGAGATTACCGACGATCCCACCGGTGCGACGCTCCATCCTGAGCACGATGTGCCGTGGCCCAAGGTCGGCAAACCTGCTCCGTTTACCTCTTATCAGCGACAAGGCAAGTACATAACTTATTACGGTGATAATCATCCGGTTTATGCCGGCAATGTGGTCAAGGCCATGGCCAGCGCGAGAGATGGATACCCCTACGTGGTCAAGCTGTTCGAGTCGGAACTGAGACATCTCGATCCGGCTGCGCAAAGTGATCGTGACGACCGGCTGGCGTCGCTCAAGCGGAGATTGGACGAGGCGCTGCGGCCGCGGGTCGTCGAGGTCAGTCGATTGACTCCTAGTATTATTGAAGTGTTGGTGCGGGCGCCGATGCAGGCGCGAAAGTTCTACCCCGGTCAGTTTTACCGGGTCCAGAACTTCGAATCACTTGCTGCAACGGTGAACGGTACGACTCTGGTTGCCGAAGGACTCGCGTTAACCGGGGCGTGGGTCGACAAGGAGCGCGGTTTGATATCGCTCATTGTCCTGGAGATGGGGACATCGTCACGCCTGTGTGCGTTGTGGAAGCCGGAAGAACCCCTCGTCGTGATGGGCGTTACCGGTGCACCGACGGAAGTGCCCCACGGCAAGAACATCCTGCTGGCCGGCGGTGGCCTCGGCAACGCCGTTTTGTTCTCGATCGGCAAGGCGTTGCGTGCAGCGGGCAATAAGGTTGTCTACTTCGCCGGTTACAAGGATCCCGAAGACGTCTTCAAAGTCGGTGATATCGAAGCAGCGTCGGATATTATCGTGTGGTCGGTGGACCCCGGTCCGGGCAGGGGCCCCATCCCGGTCACCCGGCCGCAGGACAAGTCAATTGTCGCGAACATCGTTGAAGCCATGGTCGCCTATGCAGCGGGTGAGTTGGGTGATGTGGCGATCAATCTTACGGAGATCGATTCAATCATCACGATTGGTTCGGATCGCATGATGTCGGCGGTTCAAGCGGCCCGCCACGATGTGCTGAAGCCCTACCTCAAACCGGGTCACACCGCCATCGGCTCCATCAACTCACCAATGCAGTGTATGATGAAGGGAGTGTGCGCTCAGTGTCTGTGCAAGCATGTCGATCCTGACACCGGCGACGAATGTTTTGTGTATTCCTGCTATAACCAGGATCAACCGCTGGATCGAGTGGATTTCGCGAATCTGCACGAACGGCTGCGCCAGAATTCAGTGCAGGAAAAGCTGGCCGATATGTGGTTGGATTATCTTCTCGAAGAACGGTGTCAGTGAGGTTGGGGATGTCCGTGTGGTTGTCGCGGGCAGGTCTATGCGGACGCTGGCTGTTCAACGCATGCCTGCTGATTTTGTTCGTCATGGGCAGCGGCGCTGCTTACGGGCCGGGCCATCCCTCGGTGTTCGTCGACATGTCCCTGCAGAAGGTCTCCGACCGCGTGTATTTCGTTCAGGGTCTGGCCGGCGCGGCGACCGAGAATGCTGGTTTTATCTCCAACGCTGGATTTATCGTCACTGAACAAGGCATCGTGGTGTTCGACGCGCTGGGCACGCCGTTTCTGGCGCAGAAGCTTTTGGGCCTAATCCGCACGATTTCAACCGCGCCGATTCGATTCGTGGTCACCAGCCACTATCACGCCGATCATATCTATGGATTGCAGGTGTTTAAAAAGCAGGGCGCAGACGTCATTGCTCCGCGCGGTGCGCGCGATTATCTTTTGTCCGAAACCGCAGCGGCGCTGCTCGTCGCCCGGCGCGAACTACTGGCCCCCTGGGTCAATCAACGCACGCGGTTGGTGCAACCGGATCGAATTGTGGATGGTGAACATCGGTTTGAACTCGGAGGTGTGCGGTTTACGGTAACCTACCTGGGTAGTGTGCACTCCGAGGGAGACTTAACCCTGTACGTGGATCCCGATGACGTGCTGTTTTCCGGAGACATCATCTTCGAGGGCCGAATCCCGTTCGTTGGCAACGCCAACACCGGCAAGTGGCTGGATGTGCTGCAGCGTACGGAGTCTGCCGAGATCAAGGCGCTGATCCCGGGCCATGGTCCGGCCGCTGGTAATCCCCGTGAGGCGCTTGAGCTGACGCGCCGGTATCTCAAGTTTTTGAGAGAGAAAATGGCCCTCGCCGTCGAGAATTGGCAGCCCTTTGATGAGGCCTATGACGGCGTCGACTGGAGTGAATACAAACATCTACCTGCTTTTGCGCTGGCGAATCGTCCCAATGCATACAACGTCTATCTGTCTTTCGAGCAGGAATCGTTGACGCCGAAGTAGTGGTTTCCTCTAAGCGGAATACTCGGGTATCCGTCCTTTAGATCGAATCGCTGGTTATGCGTTTCGTTCCAGCACGGCGTTCTTATCGTCCGATTTCGTCGCCATCATCCGGGATCCTTGGCGCAAATTCCCGGCCAGGTGCTACAAGCGCGCTCATCAACTGGGGTATGATGTATTGCGGTTGCGGCGGAGGGCGGCCGCCACACGCACGGTGTCCGGAATTGCGGTCTGAACAGCTCTTCGACTTGCATCGGGCTGACCGGGCAGATTCAACAACAACGAGGATTACTTAATGAAACGCTATCTAAGCAAAACGATGATTGTGTCCGTAGTGTTGGTCACCGGTTCGATCTCTGCGTTACCGATCCAGGCTCAGCAACCGATGCCGGCGCAGCAGGCGACCCCACACCAGATGATGGGAATGATGATGAATCCGAATGTCATGCTCAATCCAGCCACGATGATGAATCCAATGATGATGGGCATGAATCCCGGTATGTGGATGAATCCAAACAGCTACATGTCAATGATGAATCCGATGCCGTACATGCAGTACATGAACCCGGCGATGTATATGCAGTGGATGAACCCACAGCCATACATGCAGTTGATGAACCCGAACGCCTACATGCAGGGGATGGGGCAGGGTGCTAAGCTCATGGATCCACAAACCTACACCCAATGGTTTAATGAGATGACCAAGGCGTTGGACCCCAAGAGCTACGAAAAGTGGTACAACGATATGATGGGCGCGACAAAGGGTATGATGCCTCAAGATCCATCCAAATAGTAGGTGCTTAGTGGGGCAGGGCAATCGAGACGGAGTGTCAACCGCTCTGACTACGTTCACGCAAGATTCGCCACGCCCCATTTTCCCATTGTACGTCTAGGATCTTCATCACCTGGTCAAAAAACACGTTCGAACGATAAGACTGGTTGAAGGTCGCCCGTGCGCTGGTTTTGCCGGTTGCCTCGACGCGCAGGTCGGTGATTTCGATCTCAATGAACGTCGGCTTAACGAGCCGCTTTTGCCGTTGTCTCCGCCAGGTCGCCTGACTGATGCCGCCCTGGGGGAGAAAGTCCTTGGAGTAATGGCCGAGGTAGGTCACCGTATTCCGGCTGCTCCACGCCTCTGCCCACGACTTTAGGAATCCCCCGATCGCCTCTAAATCGGCCGATTTAGAGGGCGGGGGCGCCGGGGTTCGAGCCGCGGCGGCCGCAAGCTCATTCGGCACGGGATCCCGGCGCTGGTCAGGCGCATCGGTTGCGGGGAGTCCCGTCCAGCTTTGATTCTCCTGCAATGCCTCGCGAAGCGCGGTGAGTTGACGCTGGGTCGCGCCCAGTTCCTTGATCTCGCGCTGGGAAGCCACCTCATGGCGCAGGGCGGCGAGCTGGTTGTGGGTGGCTGTCAGCCCCTCGTCGAGGCGCAGGCGATCGGCCTGCAGGGTGTTGAGGGTATCGGAAAGGCCGGCGAGTTGTTCGCTCACCTGCTGGCGCTCGCTGGCCGCAACCCCGCTGGCGTCCTGTTGAGTCTGGTTGAGGGCGGTGAGCTGTTTGCGGGTGGCCGTCAGTTCGTTTTCGATGCGCGCCGTGGCCGACTGCGAGCGCTCGGCAGCGGTTTGTTGTGCGGT
>CAMYJT010000021.1:0-44427 GCA_947258785.1 uncultured Gammaproteobacteria bacterium | reverse complement strand
TCGTTTTCGATGCGCGCCGTGGCCGACTGCGAGCGCTCGGCAGCGGTTTGTTGTGCGGTCATGTCCTGGCGCAGGCCGGTCAACTCCTCGTCGAGGCGCAGGCGATCGGCCCGCACAGTGTTGAGGGTGTCGGCGAGCCCGGCGATCTCGGTGCGCACGCCGGCCAGTTCACCGGCCAGGGTCTCGCGGGCGGCCTCGGAACGGGTCGCCGCCTGCTGCCGGCTCTTGAGCTCCCCGCTCAGCGCGGCCAGCTCCTCGGTGAGGGCCTGTCTCCCGGCCTGCATGTCCTCGAGCACTTTGCCGGTCGATTCGAGTCCGGCCCGCACAGACGCCAGATCTTCACCCGTTTGCTCGCGTGCCTGCGATCCCTTGTCAATCGCGTTGCTGTGCACTTCCATCCGGCGGCGCAGGGGCGCCAGCGCGATGTCCAGGGCCTCGTGTTTGGAGACCGTCGATTCGAGCATCTTACTTAAGGTATCGATTTCCCGCCGGGCGATGGTCAACTCTGTGATCAGCGTCCGGCGTGCGGATTCAGAACGTTCGGCGGCATTTCGTTGCGCATCCACTTCTTTGCGCAGGCTCGACAATTCGCCGGCTAAAGTTTGCTGAGTCTGTGCGACCTCGAGCAAGCGATCATTCAATTCGGTTGGCGAGCCTGCGAAGGCTGGCTCCGAACGTGGTCGTTGAGATGTGGTCAAGTCGCTGTCGCCCGGCGGCGCTTGTAGTGCGTCTTTATCTCCCGGTGCCGTAGACGCCGGTCTTTCCGCCACGGTAATTACCTCGCTTGGAACAGTCTTGACGTAGGCGGACGATACCCAACCACTGCTGTCTTCCGACTGGACCTGAAACCAGGTACCGCGCTGTGCCATGATTTCGAGTGTCGTACCCAAAGCGAGCGTGGTGAGGACTGAGTAAGACTCTCCCGGCCCGCTGCGTAGATTCAAGCGCGCCACGGTGCGGCCAATGCGGGTTTCGGAAGCCGTACCGCCGGGAATCGGGGGCGGGCGGTCCGGCGCCGGCAACTCCTCGGGCTGACTGGTCTGCAGCCCGGGTGAGTCGGTCCCCTCGACCGGGGTTTCCGTCGCCACAATACTGGAGTCTGGTTCAACCGTACCGCGCGCCAATTGTGTCGGACTGGTCTGGATACTGCCCAGCAGTTCGCTGCGAATAAGGCTGAAGAGCCGTTTCTCCCACGGTTTGCCCTTGGACTCTAAAGTCGACGTAACGACCACAACACTGCGAAACGGGGGTGCAACATAGATGTACTGTCCGCCATAGCCGACGGCTACAAATGCGACTTCCTGCCCGGGGTGCGAATACCACAAGTAGCCATATCCACCGTATACGTCGTGCACGTCTTGTTGGATTGGCCGGGTCGAGGCCTTGACCCACCACGCTGGTACGAGTTGCTGACCCCCGAACCTGCCACCATGTAAATACAACAGTCCAATCTTGGCCATGTCCCTCGGCGTCAGTGCTAGATTATTCCCTCCCTGGTAGATTCCATTCGGATCGGTCGACCAACCGTGTATTTCGATGTCCATGGGGCCAAACAGTTTTTGGTGCGCAAACTCCCGGGTGCTCCGACCGGTGGCTGCAGTTAATATCGCCGATAGAATGTGCGTGTTACCGGTGCTGTATTGAAACTGTGTCCCCGGTGTCACCAGCAGCGGCTCCTGCAGTGCAGCCTCAACCCAGTCATCGGCTCTCACCCAGTCACCGTAGGATTGATAGCTGGTCGGTTTCAGCCCGGACGTCATGCTCAACAGGTGCCGGACTGTGATGTCGGCCTTGGCCGGCTCGTTCAAGCCCTGTGCCTGCGGCAGGAGTTCTTGTATCGTCTGCTCGAGGTTCAGCAGGTTTTGATCTACGGCAATACCGATGAGTGCAGACAACAGGCTTTTGCTCGCTGATTTCAAGTTGTGCGGTTTGGCTTGAAACCCCTGTCGAAAGTAGCGCTCGATAACCAGATAGCCGTCGCGAACAAGCAGCAGGCTGTAGATGCCATTCATTGCACCGATACTTTGGACCGCTGCGTCCAGCGAATCGGCATCAATATTTACCTGTGATGGTGCGGCCGTCAGCCACTCGCCCGACCAGGTGTCCAGGCTTGGGTCGCTCTGCTGTGGGTCGATGCGGTTCGGACTCGACACCGCCGGTCTGTTATCGGGGACAATAGGCGACTGACTTGGTTCCGGATACGTTCTCGGGACGTCCACAGCGGCGACGGCCCCGCTCAGCGTGCCCACAAGCAACAACAACGATAATCCGTAGACGTTAATCCGGTTGCCCCAATCGGTGAAATATGCGTCAGACAAACCCAAGACGGACCCTGATCGGACAGGTTCCCAGCGAGCCGTTCCGCTCGTCCGCATGGAGAGGCAGCAGGCTTTCTACCCGCCCGCTGCCAACGCCTGACGAAGGTACGCTCTTTATTTTGCCTTTCGACCGAAATACGGATCCAACACGCTCAAAAACTGCGAATTACCGCGCTTTGACGTGTGAATCGGTCTCTAGTATAGCGGCTTCTGGCCGTTTGTCCGAGTCATTGCGGCAGAGTGAACGTATGCGACGCTGCTCCGCGCAACGCACGGCCGGGTGTGACCTTATGCGGCGGCGGATTTGATTTCTGAAGCTATGTAAGCGATGACGTCGCGGATGGTATCGATGTCCTTGACTTCTTCTTGAGGAATTTGGCGGTCGAATTCATCTTCCAACGCCACGAACAGGGTCAGCCGATCCAGGGAGGTAGGAGCCAGCTCGTTTTGAATGGACACATCGAGAACGTCGAAAATGTCATCCACCAGCAAGACTTCATTGACTACCGACAAAACCTGCTGAGTAATTCTGGATGTGATATCCATACGGTGCTCCTCCGCCGTCATTGCTGTCACGATTGGTTCGTGGTCTCTGGTTCGACATGCAAGCCGACTCTGGTTGCGGGTTCCTTTATATGCCTCAGACTTCCTGGTGTAAATGGGCAACATTACCTAGGTGTGCCTATCTGGCTGAGCCTGCCGATTCACAGTGCACATTGAGAATATGGGGACAGCCGACAAATTTGGGATTTAGCTATCGCATAAACAGATGCTGGACCGGAGGCTGGATTTTCGAGCCAGTGGCGGCCTGTCAACCCCCATCGCTACTGGGTGGACGGTGTTGGGGTGGTCACCTGTTATAACCGCCGGCGGTACGTCCCGGAGCAATCGCTGCGGTTGTCCTAGCCGGTCGCCTGTCGAGCAAAACGTTGAGCATCCAACCGGTGATCCTAGCGATTCGCGGCAGGACGCTGGCGCATCTAATCCGGATCAGGTCCGAAAGTGTATCTCCAATAGTCCGCATTCCCACTCGGTCAGTCCGGTGGGACTATGCAATAGCCGGTGATGGGGTAAACTCGTGCCCGGCTGTGGGGAGGGCCGGCTTGCTCATCAAGAATGCCATCGTACTCATCGACGAGATCGAGTTTCAGAAACGCAACGGGGCGGCACCGCTGCAAGCCATTGTTGACTCAGGCGTAAGCCGTCTGCGGCCGGTGGCCATGGCGGCGTTGACCACGGCGCTCGGCTTGATGCCCCTGCTGTTCGACGCCTTCTTCATCGCCATGGCGGTGACCATCATCTTCGGCCTCATGATTGCGACCGTGCTCACCATGGTTGTCGTGCCGTTGTTGTACGCCACGTTTTTCGGTGTGCGCGTGCCGGCGAACGCTTAGTACACTGAATGACATTAGCGAGCGTGACTTACCGGCGGCAACTTCGGACCGAAGTGGCATTGATGGTGAAACGAATCCGATCAATGCATGCCCGCAACCGTACGTCGCACCGCTGGCTACGACGGTTGATTTCGCAAATAGCGGCCTATACCATCGTTGCCCTACCATAAGGAACCAGGAGGAGAAAAATGAAACGTTTGTGTGCGCTTACGGGCGTGGCCGCGCTGTTGTGCGTTCCGCCTGCCGCCGTTTCCGGCATGGGGGAGGCTGAAAAGTGGATCAACGAGGAATTTCAACCGTCCACGCTTTCGAAGGCCGAGCAGCTCAAGGAAATGGACTGGTTCATCAACGCCGCTCAGCCGTTCAATGGCATGGAAATCAACGTCCTTTCGGAAACCATTCCCACCCACGAGTATGAGTCAAAGACGCTCACTAAGGCGTTCGAGGAAATCACCGGCATCAAGGTAAACCACCAGCTTCTCGGTGAGGGCGAGGTGGTGCAGGCGGTGCAGACTCAAATGCAGACCAAGCGCAACCTCTATGACGCGTACATCAACGACTCCGATTTGATCGGTACACATTCACGGCTGCAGCTCGCGGTCAACCTGACCGATTGGATGGCCGGCGACGGCAAGGATGTGACCAACCCGATGCTTGATGTCGACGACTTCATGGGCAAGTCGTTCACCACCGGGCCGGACGGCAAGCTGTATCAGCTGCCCGATCAGCAGTTCGCCAACCTGTACTGGTTCCGGTACGACTGGTTCCAGCGTCCCGGTTTGAAGAAGCAATTCAAGGAGCGTTACGGGTACGAGCTGGGGGTCCCGGTCAACTGGTCGGCGTACGAAGACATTGCCGAATTCTTCAGCGTGCACGTCAAGGAAATCGACGGCGTGCGTGTTTACGGCCACATGGACTATGGTAAGCGGGCGCCCGACCTGGGCTGGCGCATGACCGATGCCTGGTTGTCCATGGCCGGTGCCGGCAGCAACGGCCTGCCCAACGGTGTGCCCGTCGACGAGTGGGGCATCCGCATGGAGTCCGGAAGCTGCAACCCGGTGGGCGCCTCGGTGTCGCGGGGCGGCGCAGCCAACGGTCCGGCCGCCGTGTATGCCATCCGCAAATGGGACGAATGGCTGCGTAAGTACGCCCCTCCCGGTGCCGCCAGCTACGACTTCTACCAGTCGCTGCCGGCGCTGTCCCAGGGCAATGTGGCCCAGCAGATCTTCTGGTATACCGCCTTCACCTCGGCCATGGTGGCGCCGAAGACCGCGGGTAACAACACCGTGGACGAAAACGGCAACCTGTTGTGGCGCATGGCGCCCTCGCCGCACGGCCCCTATTGGGAAGACGGCCAGAAACTTGGTTACCAGGACGCCGGTTCTTGGACCCTGTTCAAGTCGACACCGGTAGACCGGCGTAAGGCGGCTTGGTTGTACGCCCAATTCGTGGTGTCCAAGACTGTGTCACTAAAGAAGACCCACGTCGGCCTCACACCGATCCGCGACAGCGATATCCGTCATGCCTCGTTCACCGAGCGGGCGTCGAAACTCGGCGGTCTGGTCGAGTTCTACCGCTCGCCGGACCGGGTGCGTTGGTCGCCGACTGGAATCAACGTCCCGGATTACCCCAAGCTTGCACAGATCTGGTGGCAGCAGATCGGCGACGTCAATTCGGGCGCCTTCACACCCCAGCAGGCCATGGACCGCCTGGCCTCCGAAATGGATCAGGTGATGGCGCGCATGCAGGCGGCCGACGAGAAGGCCAAGACTTACGGCGGCTGCGGACCGCGCTTGAATGAGGAAAAGGATCCGTCGCATTGGCTCAATCAGCCGGGTTCGCCCAAAGCCAAGCTCAGCAACGAAAAGCCCAAGGGGGAAACCATCGACTACGACGAACTGGTGAAGCGCTGGCAACAAAGCTGATTCTCACCGTCGGCAGTTAATTTAGGCGGGTCCGCGCGGGTGAGCACATTGTCGGGCTTCCGCGCGGCGCGCTGACCGGTGGCGGTTCTTTACCGTAAACATGAGCTTTGTCGTAAATGCAGGTGGTGCCTCCCCCGATCAGGATACCATGCCAAGCAGCGGTGGTGGATTACCAATGAAATCAGAGGCAGAGCGCGGTCGATGCGCCGTGCGCATCGTTCCAGGGGATGCCTCAGCCTGATCGTGGAGGACTGATGCCGCTGTGCGATCTCCGGATCATGCAAACGCGCTCTCGGGTCTCATCAGTGAAGCAGTGCGCACGGTATGACTTTGAGGTCAGTGCCGCAGCGCGTAAGCGATTCTTGTCGGGATTTTTCGGGCTACGGATATGGGCATTGAGCTGAGACGCGTCACAAAACAGCTGGGAAGCGAGACCCACATCTACGAGACCAACCTGGTCTTGGAGAGTGGTGAATTCAACGTCCTGCTTGGGACGACGCTTTCCGGCAAAACCACACTCATGCGATTGATGGCCGGTCTCGAACGCCCAAGCAGCGGCGAAGTGTGGCACAACGGAGAGAATGTCACCGGTCTACCGGTACAGAAGCGCAACGTGGCCATGGTCTACCAGGCGTTTGTCAACTATCCAAACTTCACGGTGTTTGACAACATTGCCTCCCCCCTCCGGGTGGCGCGTGTCCAGGCGGACGAGGTGCGCCGGCGTGTCGAGGGCATCGCTGAACTTCTCAAGCTCACACCGATACTGGAGCGCTTGCCGAACGAGTTGTCCGGCGGGCAACAACAGCGCACCGCGCTGGCCCGGGCGTTGGTCAAGGACGCCGCCCTGGTGCTCTTGGACGAACCCTTGGCGAATCTGGATTACAAGCTGCGTGAAGAGCTGCGGGACGAACTGCCCAAACTGTTCCAGGACACGGGGGCCACCGTGGTCTACGCGACGAGTGAGCCGTTGGAAGCGCTGATGCTCGGCGGCTACACGGCGACCCTCGAGCAGGGACGCGTGGTCGAGTACGGTCCTACGGTCCGGCTCTACCGCTCGCCTGGGTCGCTGGCCAGCGCCAGAGTATTTTCCGATCCCCCCATCAACACGGCACAGGTCGAGAAACGCGGCCCGATCTTTTTCCTGACAGAGTCTGTACACTGGACCGCGCCGGCCGGATTCAGGGACCTTGCCGATGGCCACTACACGATCGGCGTTCGTCCCCACCATTTGACGATTGGTGGGATCGACCAAGGGGTCGTTAAGGTGCGAGCCAGGGTCTTGGTGGCCGAAATCAGCGGTTCCGAGAGCATTGTGCACGCCGACGTCGAGGGCAATCTGTGGGTGTCCGAGTCCCACGGAATACATCCCTTTGAAGTCGGTGACATCGCGGAACTGTTTCTCCATGTGGGACGGTGTCTCTACTTCGATAATGACGGAAGTCTGATTGGGCACCAGGCGGACACCGCTTCCCGGGACCGCCCACATTGATTCATCATCGTGGCGAAGATCAGCTTAGAACAGGTTAAGCACAGTTATCTCGCGCAGCCGGCGAAGTCCGAGGACTACGCCGTGAAGCAGGTCGATGCGGTGTGGCAGGACGGCGGCGCTTACGCGTTGCTGGGTCCATCGGGCTGCGGGAAAACCACATTGCTGAACATCATTTCCGGCCTGCTGGTGCCCTCGCACGGCAGGGTGCTGTTCAACGATACGGATGTCACCAAGGTCCCGACCATCGAGAGGCAAATCGCTCAGGTGTTTCAATTTCCCGTGGTCTACGACACGATGACCGTGTTCGACAATCTGGCATTCCCGCTTCGTAACCGTGGCATCGCCGAAGCGAAGGTCAGGGACCGTGTGATGGAGATTGCCGGAATGCTCGATCTCGAAAGCTCGCTGCGCCGCCGCGCCTCGGGCTTGACCATGGACGGCAAACAGAAGATATCGCTCGGCCGCGGCCTGGTTCGGGACGACGTCAACGTGATTATGTTCGATGAACCACTCACCGTGATCGACCCACATCTGAAATGGCGGCTGCGCTCCAAATTAAAGGAATTGCACAAGCGCCTCGGCCTGACGATGATCTACGTCACCCACGATCAGACTGAGGCGCTGACTTTCGCCGATCAGGTCGTGGTGATGTACGATGGGACCGTGGTTCAAGTTGGCACTCCGGTGGAGTTGTTCGAATGCCCAAATCACACCTTTGTCGGCCATTTCATCGGTTCGCCGGGCATGAACATCCTGCCTTGTGAGCTGGACAATGGGACGGTTCGCTGCGCAGGTCATGCGGTAAACACGGCATCGTCGGGCCGGCCTCGATCCGATGTGACGAAAACGGAAATCGGGGTCCGGCCGGAGTTTGTGCGTTTTGATGATCACGGCTTTCCGGTCCACATCGTCAAGGTGGACGATCTGGGCCGCTACCGCATCGTCGAGGTCCGCTATGCGGATCAGCGTGTCAAGATGATTGTCGAGGAGGACGCAGCCATTCCGTCCGGCAGCGCACGCATCTCGTTCGATCCTGCCGCGACGCGGATCTACGCCGATGGCTGGGTTGTCAATTAGCACATGTACCCCGACGAGACAGCCGAGATGACGGACAACCGCTTACGCGGGCAAGTCGCCACTCGAACAGCGGATTGGGCACAGGAGACTTAGGCGCCGCAGGACATGTTAAAGACTGCGAATCAGAAAGCGTGGTACTTCGTGGTGCCGGTGGTTGTGCTGGTGGCTTTCAACGCACTCATTCCATTGATGACCGTCGTTAACTACTCGGTGCAGGAGACCTTCGGGGACAACGTGTTTTTCTGGGAAGGTGTGAAATGGTTCGAAGAGGTGCTCAATTCGGACCGGTTCCACGATTCTTTCCTGCGCCAGCTGGCGTTTACCGGCATGATCCTGGTTATAGAGGTGCCCCTCGGGATCGGTGTGGCGCTGTCGATGCCGCGCAAAGGGCCTTGGGTCTCCGTGTGCCTGGTGCTGATGGCGCTGCCTTTGCTGATTCCGTGGAATGTGGTCGGCGCCATGTGGAACATATTTGCCCTTCCGGACATCGGTCTGCTCGGGCGCAGCATCAATGCGCTCGGTATCGACTATAACTTCACACAACAGCCCGAGTCGGCGTGGATGACAACGGTGTTGATGGACGTCTGGCACTGGACCTCGTTGGTCGTGCTGTTGGCCTACGCCGGACTCTGCTCCATCCCGGACGCCTACTATCAGGCGGCCAAAATCGATGGGGCGAGCGCCTGGTCGGTGTTCTGGAGGATTCAGCTGCCTAAATTAAAGCGGGTGCTCACCATTGCCATTCTGCTGCGATTCATGGACAGCTTCATGATTTACACTGAGCCCTTCGTGCTCACCGGGGGTGGGCCCGGCAACACAACGACGTTTCTCTCGATTGACCTGGTCAAGATCGCCCTGGGGCAGTTCGACCTCGGCCCGGCTGCGGCCATGTCGCTGATCTACTTTCTCGTCGTCCTGCTCGTGTGTTGGGTGTTCTACACGCTGATGATGCGCCACGAGGGACAGTGATGCGGACACACAGGTGGTTGGTGCCGACGCTGTACATCGTGTTCCTCATGCTGCCGATCTATTGGTTGTTGAATATGTCGTTCAAGACGACCAATGAAATTCTGGGAACGTTTTCTCTGTGGCCACTGGATTTCACTCTCGACAACTACCGCAAGATATTTACGGATCCAACCTGGTACAACGGATACCTCAATTCCATCACCTATGTGGTAATGAACACCGTCATCTCGGTGTCCGTAGCGCTACCGGCGGCCTATGCCTTCTCGCGCTACCGGTTCCTCGGCGACAAGCATCTGTTTTTCTGGCTGCTCACCAACCGGATGGCGCCGCCGGCGGTGTTTGCGCTGCCGTTTTTTCAACTCTATTCGGCAATCGGCCTGTTCGACACCCACATCGCTGTGGCGCTGGCGCACTGCCTGTTCAACATTCCGCTGGCGGTTTGGATTTTGGAGGGTTTCATGTCGGCGGTTCCGAAAGAACTCGATGAAACCGCCTATCTCGACGGCTATTCGTTCTGGCGCTTTTTCGTCAAGATATTTATTCCGACCGTCGCCGCCGGGATCGGAGTCGCCGCGTTTTTCTGTTTCATGTACTCATGGGTGGAGTTATTGCTGGCCAAGACACTCACTTCGGTGGCGGCGAAGCCGATTGCCGCGACGATGACGCGCACCGCCAGCACCGCCGGCTACGAGCTGGGACTACTGGCCGCGGCGGGCACGTTAACGTTGGTACCGGGCGCTTTCGTGATCTACTTCGTACGCAACTATATCGCCAAGGGCTTTGCCCTGGGCCGGGTGTAGGGAGACGGGTCGGCATGGACTTGTCGTGGATGGCGTGGACCTGGCCCACCGTGGCATTCTTTGTTTTTATTCTGTTATGCCTGATCGGCATGGGTGTGTGGGAACACTTCGCACCCGGAGGTGCTCCGCGCCGCGGCGTATTCGGCCTGGACACCACACGCGGCGACCGTTTGTTTATCACACTGCTTGGTGGCGCGTTTATTTTTCTCGGCTGGTTGGGCTTATTCGGCACGCCGTTGTGGGGAGCACTGATTGTCTCTATCGTCTACGGTTTTGTGGTGTTCAAGTGGGTCTAGCCCTGCATGGCGCTCATTTAAATCTCCAGCGCACGCTGAATCGAGTGAGAAACTCCGGAACACGCTGTAAATACTTACGCGCTGGCTCATCGCCAGCATACTTGCTGGCGATGAGCCCGGAGACTCTTCCCCGATATGGCCCTTTTCCAGCGTCTATTGTTAGAAAGTAAGTGCCATGCGGGCTAGGCCGATAAATAATTCCAACGCAGATAAATAGTTATGGGCGAGTTCATTCTCAGCATCGATCAAGGCACCACTAGCAGCCGCGCCATCCTGTTCAGCGAGCGCGGTATGCCGGTGCGGTCGGCGCAACGCGAGTTTACCCAGTACTTCCCACGGCCCGGCTGGGTTGAGCACGATCCCGAGGAGATTTGGGAGACCACCGTGGCGGTGTGCCGGGAGGTATTGAGCGGTGGTGAGCCCGTGATCGCGATCGGCATCACCAACCAGCGTGAAACTACAATCGTGTGGGACCGCGACAGCGGGCGCCCCATCCACAACGCAATTGTCTGGCAGGACCGGCGCACCACGGATCGCTGCCGTGTATTGCGTGAGCGTGGTGTAGAAGACACGATCAGAGAGAAGACCGGACTGGTAATCGATCCCTATTTCTCCGGCACCAAGATCAACTGGCTGCTCGATGAGGTTGGGGGCGCCCGCGAACGGGCCGGGACCGGACGCCTGGCATTCGGTACGGTGGACAGTTATCTGATCTGGCGCTTGACCGGCGGGGCGGTGCACGCAACGGACGCGACCAATGCATCGCGCACTCTGCTGTTCAATATCCACACGCAGGACTGGGACGATGAGTTGCTGGACATCCTCGATGTGCCACGGTCCCTGTTGCCGGAGGTGCGGGATTGCGCCGCCGGTTACGGAACGACGACACAGGCCAGCATCGGTGCGGCGATCCCCATCACCGGCGTCGCCGGAGACCAGCAGGCCGCGACCGTCGGGCAGTGCTGTGCGACGCCCGGAATGATCAAGAGCACCTATGGCACCGGTTGCTTTGCGGTGATGAACATCGGCCCCCGACCGGTGCTTTCTCAGAATGGCCTGTTGACCACCGTCGCTTACCGTCTTAACGGCATGCCGACCTACGCGCTGGAAGGATCGATTTTTGTGGCTGGCGCGGCGGTGCAGTGGCTGCGCGATCAGTTGAAGATCATTGCGGCGGCTGCGGACACCGAATCACTCGCACGCAGCCTCGACGACAACCAGGGTGTGTACATGGTCCCCGCCTTCGTCGGGTTGGGCGCTCCGTACTGGAATCCCCAGGTGCGTGGCGCATTGTTTGGATTGTCGCGTGACACCGGAGTCGCCCATCTCGCGCGCGCTGCGCTGGAGTCGGTCTGCTACCAGACCCACGACCTGGTGGTGGCCATGGCTGGCGACGCTGGCAAGGCGGTCGAATCAATCCGCGTTGACGGAGGTATGGTGGTCAACGACTGGATGTTGCAGCTGCTCGCCGACGTCCTCAATGTAGCCGTAGAACGGCCCACGGTGACCGAAACGACCGCGCTCGGGGCGGCGTATCTCGCTGGACTGCGGGCCGGAGTGTTCGATTCGCCGGACGCGTTTTCGTCCATGTGGCGGCTCGACCGGCGGTTCGAACCATCGATGGACGCCGCCACTCGCCAGCGCCTGCTGGATGGGTGGCGCGACGCCGTCCAGGGTGTCAACAGATTCGGCCGGACCTGACGACCCGCCCCCCGCACCAAGGATCCCGGAAGCCGGCGAGTAGATCGGGAGTTTGAACGCCGGGCTAGGAACACGGGATCGGAGTTTTTCACGCCGACCCGATTATTTTCGTGGGGAACAGCCTCAGAACGAGGCCAGTTGCTGGCTGGTCGGTTCCGCACAACAATACCAGGGCTCCGACAAACGGGGAACGCGCGCTTCGAGACCATCGCGGCCCGGCATCAAGCGGGGTGTATCGGCGGCGCAATGCGCCAAACGCCAGATTTTTGAGAACGTCTCGCCCCGTGGGTGCCCGGATTCTTCAGCCAGCGCGACGCAGGCTTGGACGGCCTTTTGCAGCTCGTCCACCCGGGGGTCTTCGTGGGTCCAGGGATGTCCCAGTGTCGCCGCGTCAAAGTCCCCCACCCGCGCCCGGAAGCCGGGCAGTCTCAACAGATAGGAACCGTTCGGAATCAACAAGCGAATCGACAGTTGAACCGGCGGAACGCTCTCGACGAGGTTCAAGTCGGCAAGGTACTGCAACAGTTCGAGGTAAGCACGAATCGTTGTCCACGGTGTAAAGGCGACAAAGGTCGGGGCCAATTGAATACCGACGTCCCGCAACAGCCGCACCGCGTGGATAAAGTCCTCAGTCGTGTGGCGCTTGTCCAGGTAGCCCAGGATCCGGTCGTCGACCGACTCAACCGCCGATGTAATGAACAGGCAGCCGGTGTTTTTCAATTCGGGCAACAGATTACGGTGTTGCAGGATATGCTCAATCTTGATGGTGGCGTCGTAGGTGACATGTGGAAACTCTTTGTGCAAGTCGTGGACGACCTTGAGCGCGTGGCTGGGGCCGTTCAAAAAATCCGGGTCCCCGAATGAAATGTGTTCGGCGCCGGCATCGACTTGATTGCGGATGTCCGCCGCAACCACCTCGCTTGGGACGACACGAAACCGGCCTGCATAGACTGGCACCACCGGGCAGTGACGGCACAGGTGTTTGCAGCCCCTCGAGGTTTCGACGAATCCGGCTGTTTTCCGGGTGCCGTCGGGCAGGATCAGGTGGGCGTATTCCGAAAGCCCGGGCAACTTGGACCGGTCCGGCACCGTAAACGGCACTTTCGACAGATTAACCACGGCTTCCGTCTGGACGCTTGGGCCGCCGGCCCGCAGGCGGCCGATGACCGACAGCAGCCCCGGCTCAAACTCGCCACCGAGCACCGTGTCGACCCCAAGCCCGCGCAGCAGCGCCTCGTTCATCGGTGCGTACAGGCCGTACACACAGATGTGGGCCTGTGGCGCGGTCGCACGGATCCGGGGCAGCACTTCGACCGCAATTCGCGTCGCGGTGTGCATGGCGACATAGATCCCAACAAGCCGGGCCGGCGCCAAGCGGCCCGCATCGAGTTTGTTTATAGACAGGTCGAGGCAATCGACCGTGCAGCCCGCCTGCGTGAGCAACGCGGCCGGCTCCGCCAGACCGAACGGCTGCCGGCCGATTTCGTAGGGGTTAATCAACACCACGTTCATGACACGCTTGCCTCAGCCGGTGCTGCCGCCAGGCTGTTAGGGCCTGGATGGAGATTCCACAGCGGTGCGACGACGAAATTGAGTTCGGCATGCGCTTGCCGCAGCGCGGCTTCGGCTTGTTCCGGAGTGGGCGCGCGGGCAAAGATGAAGCCAAGATAACTTGAACCTTCCGGCCACGGCACCAGCCGGTAGCCTTCGCGCACGAGAATCGAGACGTCTTCGACAAAGGGCACGCGTTGTGCCGCCAGCAGACCTTCGACGCGGCGTAGAACGCCGGCTGCCGGGGTGGGAACCATCAACACTCCAGCGCCGCCCGGGCGGTCTTCGGGGAGCGCCAAAGGACGGGCCATGGCATGGGCGAGTACCAATTCCTCCAGGCTTCGTCCGGTGCCGTACCGGAGCAACCGCCCGCACAGGCCACCGATGGTGCGGGGTGCAACCTCGAGGATCCAGACACCCTTGTCGTTTATCCGGCATTCCGCGTGTAGCGGGCCTTCACGCAATCCGTAGGCATCGCAGGCGTCGTTGATGCGTTGCCGGATCTCGGTTCGCACTGCCGTATTCAGTCTTGAGGGCGTGATGTAATAAGTCTCCTCAAAGTAGGGGCCGTCCAGCGGATCGGGCTTGTCGAATACGGCCAGCACATTCAACTCCCCGCCGGACAACATCCCTTCCACCGCCACCTCGACGCCGGGAATGAAATTCTCCGCCAGGATGTGATCGTGTTCGTCGGTGTCCTCTGCGTGCAACAACCGGCTGATACGCGCGCAGGCTTTGCAAAACTGGTCGGTGTTGTCGGCGCGGATGACACCGCGGCTGGCCGAAAGCGTGAGCGGTTTCAGGACGCAGGGGAAACACACCCGCTCGGCTTGTCGGGCGAATGACCGGCGCAGATCGATGAGGTGGTGCCGGGGTACGGGGACTCCCGCCTGTGCAAGGCAGGCGCGTGCCTGATCCTTGCGTCGGGCGATCCTCACCGCCGCCGGTGGATTGTGGGGCAGCCCCAGATGCCGCGCCACCCGCGCCGCGAGTTCGGTGGTGGGGTCGTCGGTGCCCAGCACGCCGGCGAACGGACGCCGCGCCGCTTCGGCCAGGATCGTCCGTAACGAGCTTTTGGAATCCTTTAGATCGATGTGCACGCCGTCCGCGTAGGCGCTCACCACGGAGTATTTGCCTTCGGACGCGAACAATACGCCGACATCGAGCCGGTGGGCGGCATCGAGAAAGGCCGTGGTGCGATAGCTGCTGTGCGGTGCGATCACCAGCACCCGCTCCGTCGGCGGGTACCGTAGCGCCGGACCTGCCGGCGTACCTGACTGCAGGCGTGAACGCCAGACAAGCGGATCAGTGGTGGGCAACAACGCGGCGGCGGGGATGCAGTCGGGGTCAGTAACCACTGCCGCCGCAGCCGCCGCACATACCGCTGCCACCCACGGCCTGGAACACGTTCCGGAAGGTGAAGGTGTCGCCGGCGAAATCGATCTCGCAGCCCTGCAGATAGTTCAGTGCCACCGCGTCGACGACAATCTTGCAGCCATTGCGGATGAGCGTACTGTCGTATTCGTTCACTTCTTCCGCGTAGGTCATGCCGTAGCTCATACCGCTGCAACCGCCACCGGTCACGAACACACGGATGCCTTCAATTTCTGGTCCGGCATCGGCCTGCAACTCCGCCAGCTTGGCCTCGGCGGCCGGGGTCGTGCGCATATCGCTGTCGGTGATGGTGGTGGAATAGTCCATGGGTGTTGCTTCAGGCATGTGTCCGCTCCTGTATCAGTTCTGGATATGATACCCTTCTCTGCACAGATAGTTGACTATTTTAGTCAGAATTTTTACGCTGATTGTCAGCAACACCCGTAATCCCCTAAATCCTATGCCGAGTGTGAGGAAATGGCCCGTACCGTTTATTGTCAAGTCTTAAAGCAAGAGGCCGAGGGTCTCGACCGGCCACCGCACCCGGGATCCTTGGGGGAGCGGGTCTACGCGAATGTCTCCAAGGAAGGCTGGCGTCAGTGGCTCGAACGGCTCACGACCATCATCAATGAAAACGGCTTGAGCTCGGCGGACCCGAAGAGCATCGAGTTGATGGAGCGGCACATGGTCGGTTTCTTGTTCGGCGAGGGTGACCTGGGCCGGCTGCCGCCTGGGTTTTCGCCCACCGGACAAAAAAAGTGACGGCTGTCGGCCGCAGGTAATACTCGCCACTCAGACGTACCGAAAGACACGAAATTGGGTACGATCCTACACGGCCGTTATTCGGAGCAGTCGGCGAGTCATCAAATCGTCGAACCCGAGGTCGTTGTTGACGGCCTGCTGCAGAATATCTTCCGCGTTAAAAATGTGCTGGATACGGTCATCCTGGTAGTGGATTCGGCTACCGCGCTGGCGATCGTGCCGGTTTTCGCCTTGTCTCTGAGGCTCCGGCAGCGTGAGATCGATACGATCTTCTTGCTGGCTTGCCGCCGCGCCACTGTCGCGCGCTTGCTGGGCGCCGAGATATTCATCATCGTACTGATCAGTAGCGCTCTCTACGCGGTGATGCTGTGGGCAGTGGATTACTACGGCGCTGATGTGGTCAGGGGGTTGTTTATCGGATAGATGAAAACGGCCAGCAAATGCAAGGTCAGTCTTCTGGCTCCGACTCCACGACTGCGACAGGCGGTCTGACATAATACAAGCACCAAGGAGAACTCTGTGATTCGATTTATCAACTGTATTAGAAGGCGCGAAGATCTCTCGATAGACGAGTTCCGTAACTATTGGCACAACCGTGAGTTTGAAGACCTGCTCCAGCGGGTCATCGACATCACCAAGCCCACGCGTGTTGCCAGAAATCTCACCTTGGATGTCGACGCCAATGTGATGATCCAGGAGGATCGGGGTGGTGGCGAGCCGTTTGACGGAGTCATCGAGTACTGGTGGGACCGGGGCAGCGAACTGATCGAGCTGTACAACAGCGAAGAGGCCCGGTTAGTCCGCCAACAGATGATCGAGTATCAACGGCAATTTATCGACTTGAACGCATCCAGCGCCTTTTTTACGGAGTTCCAGTGACCGCATGCCCGCTTTGACGTTGATTGCTCGCCTGCGCCTGGCCGGTGCGACAATTTTGCTCGCCGGCGCAGCGGGCGCCCTGGCCGTACAGGGGCGGCTCACCGTCTACATGGTCAATTACCCGCTCGAGTACTTCGCCGAACGGTAGATTCCCGCCGACCCCGGGGAGATGTATGCCTGGGTTTATGATTGGCATTGCTTGCCGGCCGCAGTAGAGTACGCCGCGGTGGTTTGGATGTCGTACCATTTTGCCTTCGCTCAACTGATAAAGGTTAAATCATGACGAATTCGGTTTACTTTGAACTTGGCACCGCCAGCGAGCTGCTGCCTTTGTTTGCCTACTCCCCCGATGTGCCGGGCAAGAGTCCCGCTGTCCTGAGGGATGCCATCGAGCATTCGGTCAACCAGACCTTGCTGCGCGACCGGCTTTACTGCGCCTGGGCGGTGGTCATGAACGGCAGCCGTTACGAGTGGAAGGACGACGACGTGTACTCAATCAGGATTACCAGTCCAAACTACGACGTAGGAGCCTATGAGCAGACGCTGTCGAGGTTTCTGAAGACCGTTGGGCAAGGGCTTGAGATCTACAATCGGCAGCAGGGCGTTTTGGAGGAAACGCGCCAGGCGCTGATCGAGGAAGGAAACAAGGAAAGACGCCGGCACAAACTGACTCCGGCAGACTTCGCCTGCTCGTTTCTGCCGCCCTTCGGATTGTCGATGGTTAACACCAATTCTATTCAATTGCTGCATTATCCTCCGGCGGAAACGGTGACCTACATGGACTATCTTTACTCACCGACAAACCGGAGGTGGGAGAACCTACTGGGGTACAACCGCTATCCCGGGGCTGAGAATACTCTGGTGGAAACCATCGTCGACATCGCGCCGATCGCTGCGCCGGGAGGATCCCGGGGCGGCAATCTCATCGAACCAGTGCTCGAGGCGTTCGAGCCCTATGCCATGTCCATGCTGAAGTTGCTGCTGCGGGTGAGCACAACCGGCACGACGACGCAGCCCGTCGTCGCCTACGGGGGTCCGGTGGGTATTTGGCTGTGGAAGAATTTCGCAGACGAAATCGAGCAGCAGGGCGTTTCTCTGTACACCGATTCCAAGGGCAATAAGAGACCGGAAGTCGGCCAGGCTTTCTCGCTGCGTATCCACGACAGCGGCGCCATCACGCCGGTCATGTGCGCCAATCACCCCATCAAGTTCAATTATTACGACAAGGACTACGGAAAGGCAGAGCAGGCAGAGGACAAGGAATCGGCCGAAGAGCAAGTCGACGCTCAGTCCTGGGCGATTCTGGCTCAGGATCTCGTTGCGTCTGGATGGCAGGCGGAGATGTCCCAGAAGTGGAACCAAGATCCGGATCCCGATCTCTACAAACAGGTTCGCTTACAGATGATCAAGCAATGGCAAGATCCGGACAGCGATCAGTTCAAGAGTGCCTTTGAGATCTTCAAAGAGCAGGTAATCGAATTTGGCTTGCACAATATGCCTGAAGTCGACACGAACGCGTGGAGGGAGCAGCTCGAAACCGCAGTGAAAGGATGATTGAGCGGTCAGGCGCGGCCGCGGAGCACGCGACCCAATCGCTCGATCGCGACCTGCACCGCCGCCTCAGGTTCGGCCGCGTAGCACAGCCGAAAGAAGCCCGGTTCGGCGATCCGGCACGCCTCGCCGGGCGTCAGATTGACGTTCGCCTCGTCCAGGATACGATGCCACAGGCGCCGTTCGGCTTCCCACGTGGGCGCCGCGAGATGGGCGCGCAGATCGCAGATCAGAAAAAATCCCGCTTCGGCGGGCAGGTAGGCGATGGCCAACGCGTCGAGATGCTGCGTCACCCGATCATAGGCCTCTTTCAAGCCGGCTCTAATCCGCCCGATGTAGTCGTCCACGGCATCCCGGTCGGACACCAGCCTTGAGAGCAGATATTGGGTGTGACCCGAACAGCCCGACCAGTAGGCGAGCTCGCGAACGGCTCGTAACGTGTCGTCGCTGCCGCTGATCAGCACCCCGCAGCGAAGGCCGCTCGCGCCGAAATCCTTGCTGAAGCCCCAAACGATGTGGGCGCGATCGCCCAGCTGCGGGCGCAGGGACGCGACGCTTACAAACGGACGTTCACCGAATACGGACAGCGCGTAAATCTCGTCGAAGACGGCGTGCAGACCGTTGTCTTCACTCCACTCGAGGATCATTCGAAGCTCGTCGCGCGTGTATACGCGGCCGAGCGGGTTTTCGGGCGTGGTAAGGAGCAGGGCCTTCACCGGCACCTTCGCACTCGCCATCGCCTCGTCGAGCAACGCCGGTGTAAGTCGGAAGTTGTCGCGGCTTCGGCAGGCTACCGGCACGATAGTGAGGCCATCGCGGACCTCGAGGTCGGGCCAGAATCCGGCGTAGCTCGGGGTGGGAATCAGCACGCCCTCGCCCGGATTGGCGATGACGTAGAAGAGGATTTCCAGCACGCTCCCCGCCCCCGCCAGGATTGCGATGTGGTCGGCATCGATGTCGCGGCCCAGGAAGCTGCGGCTCATGAAGGCGGCAAGATTCCGGCGGAATTCCAGGTTGCCGATCATGTCGTCGTAGCCGAGCACGTCGCCGGGGACGTCCCGGTAGCGGTCCAGGCAATCGATCAGCCGGTCGGCCATGCGCTTGTTCTCGGCGAGGCAGAGTGAGATGTAGCCATCGGGCCTCAGCTCCGGATCCCACGACCGATCGGCGCGCACGAAGTGCTCAAAAAGGTACCGCGGACGCGGCGGGGCGTCGATCAGCTGTTGACCACGTCGGGAGAGCAGGGGCATCGATAATTTCATTTGTGCTCGAGCGTCTCAAAGCCCTGCCAGTCAGGCGGCGGGGCCTTGTTGGTGTAGACACTCGAACGTTCGGCGAAGATCGATAAGACCTTATCCGCGGGATCGACCGTCAGGGCGTCGGTGAAGATTCGGTGAGCCACAGCAAAATCGCGGGCGTAGTAACGGTCCATGGCGCGGCGCAGCCGATCCCGCGTGGACTCCTTGGCGACGCGGCGTTCAGGGGTCTCGGCGTCCAGCACCTCATACAGTGTGATGGCCTGCGCTTTGCCCTTGACGGCGACACGGTCGACCCTGCGCAGTGAAAAGTCCTCGGGCGCGCGCAAGCGCTCGTAGGTGTGCTCCCCAAGCAGGAACGGCGCGCCATAGAGTTTAGTGAGCTGCTCGATGCGCGAGGCGAGGTTGACGCTGTCTCCGACCACGCCACACTGCAGGCGATCCTGGGCGCCCACCGTACCCAGCACCAGGTCACCGGTGTTCACGCCCAATCCCATCCTCAGGGCGGGGTCTCCACGTGCAACGGAGTCGCGGTTCAAGTCCTCGAGCGCGCGCCACATCTTGACACCCGCCTCGACCGCTTTGTCGGCGGAGAGACCAAAGAGCGCCATGATCTCGTCACCGTTGTACGAGTCGATGAAACCGCTGGCTTCGGTGATCGGTCCAATAAGCCGGCTGAAGTAGCGGTTCAGCAGCTCGATTATCCTGCGTGGATCGAGACGCTCCGCCATCGCGGTGAAGTCGCGCAGGTCTGCGAACATCACGGTCATTTCCCTGGCGACGTATTCGCCGAGGCCGACCTGCGCGATGTCTTGGTGGCCCAGGCTTTCGAGGAACTGGCTGGGCACGAAGCGTTGCTGCGCCTCGGCCAGGTGCAACTGATCCGCGAAAAGCCGGGCGTTCTCCATGGAGATCGACGCCTGCGCAGAGAGCAGGTTGACGATCTCGACACGCGCTTCGGTGAAGGCGCCGGTAGTCAGGTTGTTCTCCATGTAAATCGCCGCCTGGAATTGACCGTGACGCAGGACCGGGATGCAAATGACCGACTTCGGCTGATGGGCAGCGATGTAGGGGTCGGTGGCGAATCGGCCGGACTCCGCTGCGTTGTTCAAGACCAGTGGTGTGCCGGTGCGCAGCACGTTATTGATCACGGAGACCGGCAGCAGCGGTTCTGCGCCGGGAACCTGGGCGGGGATCGGTTCGGCATGGATGGCCCCCCCGTCCCGCCCCGCTTCGCCCTGTGCCTGGATCATGAGCTGGTCACCCTCGCGTACTACGAAGAATCCCTTCTGGCCGCCTGCATTTTCGAGCACGATTTGTATCGTGGTCTGCAGGAGCTGTTCGACGTTGATCTCACCGGAGATGGCCTGCGAGGCTTTCACGACCGAGCTCATGTCCAGCGACGCCGAGTCCCAGAACCGCGTTGTGGCATCGAGGGTCTGCGTGGCGGGAACGCTCGCCCGCTCCGGCGCCGGCGAGTGAAACAGCTGCGGGTATTTCTGTTCCAGGAATTCAACCTTTCGGCGGGCCCCCCAACGGTAGTAGAGATAGTGGGCCTCACGCAGGTAACCCTCGGCAGCCTTCGACAGGCCAACGCTCGAAAGGTACTTGGCGGCCAGCTCATTGGCCAGAGCCTCGTCCCGACGGAACTCGCCGGCCCGAGCGGCGGCAATCGCCTGTTCGTACCGCCGCAGCGCGGCCGGCATTTGCGCTCCCAGGCGAGCCAGTTCGGCCTGCATGACGAGACGCAGGTGCTCAAAGTTCTCCGGGCAGTTATCGGCCCACATGGCCATCTGGCGGAGATACTTTTGCAGCGCCTCGAGCGTTTCTTCCTGCTGCGCGCCGTCCATGCCCGGGTATAAGGCGGCACGCGTCAGAAAGGCTACGATGTAAAACCGCACGAGCTGAGGCAGTGACATGGAGGAGGCGATAAGCTCGTCCTGAACCCGGACGTGCTCGAGTGCACCTTCGTAGTCGTCGTAGAAGAAGTGAATCTCCGCTTTATAGATGTGATAGTTCGCGATTCCGGTCATAAACCGCCGCTGCCGCATGCCTTCGACGCACCGCACTTCGTCGAACGAAGCGTCGTTCATTGAATACAACCCTTCGGTCAATCCCTGGAAGTTCAATTGCATGTGCAGGAATAAGGTTCCCGAGTCCAGCGAGTCCCGATACTCGCAGTCCTTGACGATAGCGAGGTACTTGCGTTGTTCCCGGGAGGCCGTCTCGAGATCGAGCGTGGGGTCCCAGATAATGCAGTCCTGGGCGCTGTAGGCAAGGTAGAGCAGGTCTCCAGACTGGTACCCCGCTTCGATGCCCTTGAGAAACCATGGGGTCATGCTCGACCAGCTCTTGTTCCAGTGGTGGATGAACATCGCGTAGACGTAGATGATCCGCGACTTGAGGGCGATGTCGTCGAAGCGCTCATTCATCGCTACTGCGAGCTTGCCGTACTCGAAGCCCAAAGCCGGGCGGTTCAGGGCGCCACACAGGAGCATCCCGTAGGCCGCATATGCGAACGCGGACTCGGGACTGTTGCCGTGGCGCAGAGAGAGGTTTACCGACTTCAGGACGAGGTATGGAAACAGGTCGCCGCTCCCCGACAGGAACGCCGCGGGGAAGATTTCCATCAACAGACGAATGGCGACCTGCGCCTCGGGGTCCGTGAGCCCAGGCGCGTCGATGAGCTCGGGAATGGAGCGCCCCTGAAGATTTTTCTCCACCTGGGCAACCTCGTCGGCGATGTCAGTGGATCCTGGAGTCTCGAGCAGGTCGATGTTCAGCAGCGACAGGCCGGCGATGGCGGCCTGAATGGATTCGCGCATTCTCCCGATGGTGGCGTATTGGCGTGTGCGGGCCGACAAGATTTCTGCCTTCACGAGGGGAGTCCGGGCGTGCTCGAGCATTGTCTCCGTCCACGCGTCGGCCTGTTCGTGGTCGCCTGTCAGGTAAGCACACTGCTGGACCTCCCTGCTGAGTGCCAGCATGAGGTCATAGTCGTTTCCCCAGGCGTCACCGGAGAGCATCTCGTGTCCGATCTGTAAAAAGCCGAGCGCCGAGTCATACGCCGAAGAACGCTGGGCCTTGATGCCAGCGTCGAGATTCAGGCAGGCAAGCTCGCGGCGCTGAGTCGGATCCTCGATCAGCTCGCACCCCGCGTTCAGGTGGCCCACGATGTCGATGAGCCGCTCCTCGACTTCCTCTTCGGTCCCATGACGCTGCATCAGCCGCCCGATCGACAGATGGACCGCCTGTTTCCGGTCCGGATCGATCAGTGCATAGGCAGCCTGTTGCACGCGGTCGTGTTGGAATTTATAAGTGGGATTCACCGTGCCGGAATCGTTCCCGTTGGTGATGTCCAGACCGACGAACTTGTAACTCTCGGTCAGGGGAACGACCATATTACGTTTTAGCGCTTCGTACAGCGCCGCGTTGGTCTGCTCCATCGTTCGCTCGTGGATGATCGACAGGGTCCTGAGGTCGAAAGTGTTGCCGATGCACGCGGCGAGTTGCAGTACCTGTTGCGCCGGCTCGCTCAGGCGACGCAAATTCGCGACCATGAACTCGACGACGTTGTCGCTTACTTGTGTGCGCCGGATCGCGTCCATGTCCCAGTCCCAACGCCCGGTCTCCGGATCGAAGGCGACCGCTTTGTCGTCGTTCAGGCTCTTGAGCAGCTCCTTGATGAAGAATGGGTTGCCCTGGGCCTTCTCGTAAAGGAGCACGCTCAGGCGCCCCGAGCGGTTTGGATCGCTGTGCAGGGTGTCGGCGATCAGTCGATCGACGGCGGCACGATCCAGAGGTCGGAGGGAGAGTTCGGTGAATTCCCGCGCCTTGTCAATCTGGTCCAAAGCGACGCGCAGTGGGTGGCTCGCGTCCACCGTATTGCTGCGATAGGCGCCGATGAGGAGAAGGTGGTGGAGCTCACGTGCAGTGACGAGGCGCTGAATCAAGTTCAGCGTCGGGGCATCGCTCCACTGGAGGTCGTCCATGAAGATGACCAGCGGGTGCTGTTCGTCTGTGAACACCTTGACGAAGTTCACGAAAACGATCTGGAAACGGTTCTGCGCTTCTGTGGGAGACAATTCCGGAACGGGCGGCTGGGCCCCGATGATCAGCTCGAGCTCAGGCACCAGGTCGATAACGAGTTGCCCATTAGGGCCCAGGGCTGCCCCCAGGGCCTTGCGCCACGCGTCCAATTGGTCCTTGGGTTCGCCGAGCAGCTGCTGCATGAGGTCGCGAAACGCAGCCGCTAAGGCGCTGTAAGCGGCGCTCTGCTGGAATTGGTCGAACTTGCCCTGGATAAGGTAGCCCTTTTCGCGAACGATCGACTTGCCGAGTTCGTTGACCAGGGCCGATTTGCCGACCCCCGCGTATCCCGACACCAAGCACAGTTCCATCGCGCCATGGGCTACGTCGTCGAATAGACCAAGGAGTTGCTCCAGCTCTGTCTCGCGGCCGTAGAGTTGTTGCGGGATGTGGAACTTGCGAGAGACGTCCGCCTGCCCCAGCTCGAAGGGCAAGACCGATCCCGCACGCGCACGCACGTCGCGGCAACGTTCGAGATCGGTGATCAGGCCGTAGGTGCTCTGGTAGCGGTCCTCGGCGTCCTTGGACATCAGCTTTGAGATAATCCGCGACAGCGGTTCGGGTACGTCGCCGATGACCTTGTGTGCCTCAGGCGGCGGCTGGCTGATGTGGCAATACACCCACTCCAGTGCGCTGTCGGCTGAGAAGGGGAGTGCTCCGGTGAGCAGCTCGTAAAGTGTGACACCCAGCGAGTAGTAGTCGGAGCGGTAGTCCAGGTCGCGGTTCATCCGTCCCGTCTGCTCTGGCGAGATATAGGGCAGCGAGCCCTCAAGGCGCTTTGACAGTGTGATGCTCTGGCGCTCGCGGGACAGTTCCGAGGAGATGCCGAAATCGATAAGGCACAGCTCGCCGGATTGTGGCTCGAACAGCACGTTCCTCGGTGTGATGTCCTTGTGCACGAGGTCCTGCTCGTGCAACCGGCCGAGAACCTGCGCAAGGCGGACGGCGATCGAGAAGAAAAGCTCGAGAGGCAGCGGTTTGCCCTTGCGCTGAGCTAGAAGGTCGGTCAACGACAGGCCGAAAGGCTCCATCTCGATGGCGAGGTTGCCCGAGCCGTAGGTCACCAGCGAATGGACGTGAATGACCCCGTCGATGCTAAGCCTGTTTGCAATCTGGAACTCGCGCCGGATCACTGTCACGTCTTGCTTGCGCGGGAACTGGTCGTGCAGCGTTTTGAGGATCACCTCCGTGCCGTCCGTCTTGCGCACGGCACGGTAGATGATCCGTGGGCCCGATGCGTGGACGACGTCTATAAGCGCGTAGCCCGGAATGTTCACCGCGGTAACACGGCTGGACCGGGTCGCTTCCACAACTCAGACCTCGAACATGCGCGCGATGGTGGCGCTGTAGTTCTCCCCCGCGGTGTCGTACAGTGGGCTGCCATGCCCGCACAGCGCATGCCTGAAGGGTATTTCCTTCAACCGCACGAAGTCTTGTGCCTCCGGTTCGCTCGCGTGCAGCCACGCGAGGCCCAGATTCGCGGGTGTGAAGAAGCCCATCTCCCGCATGATCGCGACGGTCTCATCGAGAAAGAACTCATCCGGCTCGACCCAGTTCTGCAGCGAGTCACAGGCGATCATGATGCCGCCCTCGCGATCGAGCCGCAGGATGCCCTCGGGGCGATTAGTGGTCTTGAATTCGAACAGGCTGCAGTCGCTAAAGGGCATGGCGCCGCCGGTGGTGAGCTCATGGTCGACCTGCAGGCCGTCCTGGATCGTCATCCCCGGCAGTGCCCAGAAGGCCGCTGCGTAGCGGTCGACGTAGAAGGGATCGTCGACCCCGTGCATGTCGCCAATCCGAACCACATTCGCCACCGTGCCGAGCGCGTACAGGGCGGCCAGACCCTGCTCGTCGAGCCGCACGGAGTTGACGATCGTTAGCCGATTGTCCTCTCGAACGACGGTCATATTGCGGCTGAACTGCCACATCGACCCGAAGAACTCGTTTTTCATGGTCCCGGTCACGAAAAAGACGTCGGGAAAGACCTCCTCGATCGCGCCGTGCGGCATCGCGTCCTGGAATTCGGTCATGGTCGGCCTCCAAGTTTGTTGCGGTAGTGGTGTTCGCCGGATCGCATCGGAGCGCGCGCCGGCCCGTCCGGGCGGTCGTGGAAAACAGACCGGAGTCCCTAGTCGTAGACATAGCGACCGACGTAGCGGAACTCCGCGTCGTACTCATTCAGGTAGGCGTTGAGGTATTTGCCGCCGGCTTCGGAGATGCGGCCGCGCTTGATGTCGTCGATCGTCTCGCTTCCGTCGCTGGTGTCGAGCCGCCTGAGATGGAACAGAGTCATGTCCTTGCCGCCGAAGAAGTCATGCAGACAGTGGAGGTCCCGGCGGGCGTCTGTCATGTCGAACACGGCCCCGCCGAGCGCGGTGTACAGCGGATACCGGGCCAACGACTCGCGGTTGAAAACCGGCGTGGGTCCATTGGGGTGCTGGAAAGGGGGGTAGTCCTTCTCGGGATAGACTGGATGCTGACGAAGCTTTTCGATATAGGCCGCGTCCAAGCCGGCGCTGATTGCCCCTCTTACGAGGATGTTGACGTAGCGCTGCGTAGGCAGGCAGCGCTCATCCAGATAAGCGGGGAGGCCGACGTAGGTCAGCGCGCGCATCGGCCCGCGCGCGGTGCGTGGTTCCACGGCGATGCGATCGTAACCGACTCCGTAAGATTCTACCGCGTCGAGCAATGGCAAGTGCTCGTCCTCGCACAAATGCACCAGGCCTTGCACGTGGTCCGCGGGGTTGTCGGAAGGACGGATATTGCCTACGCCGCCCTCGTGACGGAACCAGTGGTGCACATTGAACAGGAGCGTCCAGCCATGCAAGGTGGCACGTTCCGACGACACCGGTTCGACCCCTTTTGCCCGCAACGAGGTCAAATTCAGGTTCGAGCCGTAACCAAAGTAATAGAACACGCGAGTCGTTTCCGAGGTGCTACATTCTCCAGCCTGCGCGGCCAGGCTGTCAAACCGGCCGGGCCTAATGCCCATGGCACGGCGCGCTTATCACCGCACATGATGGACAACGCTGCGCGCGTCTGCGTTGTCCCCACCGCCCGCGGCCGGCACGGCTGCGCTTGTAATTATCGAAACAAAATGGTCTGCTATTCAGATAGAGGACGACGACCCGCCGCCCAAAGTTCAACAGGAGGAGAGCACATGTCAACGAACGCCAGCCGGTCCACGAACGACTATGTCATCAGCCGCAGCACCTCCGACGACACCTACGGTTTGTGGCGATGCGATTCCGATGCGCCCGAGCTCCTCACACCGGTCGAGTCTCTGCGTCCGGACGCGGTCTTTGACCACCGAAACAGCCTCGTGCCGATCGGCGGTTATCTCCTGGAGTGGGGGCCTATCCAAGATGCGCAGGGCAGCCCCTTTTTCAGTTACCGGCTCTGTGAGTTCGACCCGACGAACGCAGACCCTCTTGCGGCCCAACCGGTGCAGCACGGTGACTGGCCGAAAAAGAAATTCTGGGGCCGAAGCGCCGACTTCGGCAATCCCCACGGCGGCCACGAGCAGTACGACCAGGACCAGACGCTGCGTCTGATTCCGCTCGGCAGCTACCTGCTGAACTTCATTCCCACGGATGGGCGAGGCACGTTCGCGCTTTGGAACTTCGATCCGTGTCCGACCGCGCCAGGCACGGCGGATCCCATCCCGGCGACGCATCCGTATACACCGCGGGGGTCGTTCCGGGGGATACAGGAGGGTCATGAGCTGATCCCCATGAACGGATACGTTCTCGACCGCGAGGTCGACACCGGTGAATACCGGCTGTGGAGCGTCGACCCGCAGGCCACAGTACCGCTGGTGTACCCACCGATCCAGCAAGGCGCGTGGTCGAGCATCGACGAACGCCATCAACTCGTACCAATCGGGGAATACATCCTCGATTGGATTCCCGCCGAGCGCAGTTATCGCCTGTGGCGGTTCGACCCGAAGAGCGCCGATCCCCTGTGTGGTCCCGTGCGCGCGGGCAGCCTGCCCGATGCCTTCACACCGGCCTCAACCCTGTTGGGTGTGCAGCCGACCATTCCGGTGCACGAGGCGCGCGCCAGCACGCCCGGCACGATTGAGTTCATGCGGTCGAAAATCAAGCACGTGGTCTACTACATGCTCGAAAACCGGTCCTTCGATCATGCGTGCGGGTGGCTCTACGAAAACGGTATGAACGGCGTGCACGTGATCGGGCCCGACGGGCCTTTCAAGGGCGCAAGCACGGACTACTACAACTTGCACGGCGACCGGAAGGTCCATCTGAGTAAGTACAGGGACGGAAAGCTCAGCACCGACTACTCGCTGCAGATGTTCGACTTCGATCCGTACCACGACAATTCGGACGTCCTGCGGCAGCTGTTCTTCGCCAACACGAATGGTTATGCCGAGCGCGCGGTCCCGGACATGGGCGGCTTCGTTTGCAATAACGGCAGCGATCAGATTATGCAGACTTACAGCCCCGAGCAGCTTCCGGTACTCAACGGGCTGGCCAAGAGCTTTGCCGTCTCCGACGAGTGGTTTTGCTCGATGCCCACCAGCACCGACGTCAACCGGTCTTTCTCGATCACCGGCTCGGCCATGATGGAATTGAACAATTTCATGAGCCCGCCCCAATACTTCTACTGGCCCCAGCAGCCGCACCGGGCTTCGATCTGGAAAGTTCTCTGGGCCAACGGCTTCACGGACTGGAAGATTTACAATTCGACCGAATGGTACGAACACGTCTTCACGTACCAGCTGTATCTGGAAGGACAGATCCCCACTGTTGACGAGAACGTCGCGGCAAAGAAAACCGACTACATCGCGGACATCGAGCAGTTCTACAAGGATGCGCAAGACGGGAACCTGCCCGCGTTCAGCTACCTGGAGCCCGTGTGGATCTCGAAGACCGGTACCACGTCTTATCACCCAGGTGAGGACATCGTCCCCTGTGAGGTGCAGTTGAACGAGGTCTATAACGCGCTCCGGGAGGGGCCCGGCTGGGAACAGACGCTGCTCGTCATCACCTTCGACGAGCACGGCGGTATTTACGACCACGTGCCGCCGCCCTACGCGGAGAACCCGTGGCCGAACGACGAGAGCGATGGATTCCGTTACGACATCATGGGCCCGCGGGTTCCGACGATTCTGGTTTCCCCGTGGATCGAAGCGCAGACGCTGTTCCGCTCGGAGACGGACGTGGCCTACGATGCAACGTCCTTCCTCGCCACGCTGCTCCACTGGGCCGGCATCCCCAAGTCAAGATGGTTCTTGGGCGAACGCACCAACCACGCACCGACCTTCGAGGGTGTACTCGCCCGGTCGGAGCCGCGGGCGGACTCGCCGTCCTTCACGCCACCCTATGACCTAAACTTCCCGCCGGACAGCGAACCGAAGCCGACCACAACGGTCCACGACCTGCACCTGCACGTTGCCCACCAGGTGGTTACGTCGATGGCGCGCGGCAAACTGTCTCCAGCAGAGATCAGCACGCTCTCCCACGAGGTGGCTCAAGAGACGGACCTCGGGGCACTGACGGACCGCCTGAATAAACTTCAGAAGCGCTTAGGCTGAACACCGCGGTCCGGTAGCGCAGCCGGCGTGGGCTTTAAGCCCGGGTATTGCACCAAGAATCCCGGATGACGGCTAAGAGATCGGACGGTAAACACGCCGTACTGGAACGAAATGCATAACCAGCTATGGGTTGAGTGAAGTGCAAATGCAGGCGTTCGAGATCGAGACGGCACCGGAATAGGTGCGTACCCGTGTACATACTGTCATACCGGATCCGCGTCGAACTCCCTATCTCTAACACCGTGGTGGCTCTTCTTTTCGCCGCCTTGGTGCAAGCTCCGGGCCAAACGAGCTTTCGAGTCTTCGAAATCAAGGGTGTGCGAGCGATATGTCCGGACACACTGCGGAGGCGTATGCCAGGCGGCGGTCCTGCGGTAAAACGGCAGGCCTTCAAACGCCTCAGGAGACCCTCGGCATGCGATGTTCTTCTTCGAGGTAGCCCAAACGGTCGGCACGGGGAATTTCCCGGTCGTAACCGGTCAATCGCAAAGTGCGCTGCCACTCCTGCCGGTAATAGTCCATCACCTTCTCAATGTGCTCTTTGGCGCTCGAGCCGGCGCCTAGCAAGTGCTTGAAACGCGCCTGAAGTTTGAGGAAGGAATCCCCCGGGTCGCGGGCGGTTGGATAGATTTCGAGATACGCGATCCCTTCCTCGATGGTGACCGGTGTGAACAAACCACCTTCTTCGGAAAGATGTGAAAGGTCATACGTAAGACTGTCGGACGTAAACTTCCACCCCGTCGTACAGGGCTGAAGAAAGTGCAGGAAGCTGCCGCGGTCACCATCCTGCAGCGCCCGCGCCACGACTCGGGTCATGTGTTCCTGACGGTGAATGTTCATCCGCGCGGCCAGCGGCACACCGTGCTCGGCAACGATCTCGACGATTGGTTTTTTGCGCATGTCGTTACCGAAGGGCTGGTCTTTGCCCTGGGGATTCGTCGTCGTGTTACCGCCGGGGGCCGTTGCCGCCGAGTATTGGTTGCCGGTGTTCTGATAGCCCTCGTTGTCGTAACAGACGTACATGGCGCGTTGGTGAAGATCAGCTTCGAGTTCATCGGTGTCGAGCTTCTGCAGCCGCGAGAACAATCCCGAAAGATTGCCGAAACCGATGTCGAACGTGGCTCCGTCGCCGCCCCATCCGAGGTGTAGTACCTTGCCGCCGTTGCTGTTCGCACACACACCGCCATTTTGCTTGCGGGCGTAACGCGCCCGCGCGCGTTTTGCGGCCAAGCCCCCGAGCATTTCCGAGGGTACGCCGCCGAAGACGCCGTGTACCGAGGGCTGGGTTTTGCCGGTGTACGGCCAGATGCCGGAATAGACTTCGAAACAGCCGGTTGCCTCGTAGGTGATGATGTCCTCGAATCCGCAGACCTGCGCGGTCTTGGTGACGGTGCCGTAGAGCGCATTCACCGGGCAGCCGAGGCAGTTGCGGAGGCCCGGCTCGAGGCCGCAACCAAGGGAAATCATCGGATCCAGATCAATTTTCCGCCACGGGCGGCGCAGCGGGTAGCGGGCGGGCACACCGTCTACGGACAGGTCCACGATACGGCCTAGATCGTGGCTTCCGCGCTCGATCACCTTGGCCGGCAGGGCCCTGATTTCGGGTACGACGAGGTCGGTGATTACCGCCAGAATGCGCTCCGGCGAATGCGGAACACGGGTGCGCCGGCCCATCAGGATGACAGCACGCCTGAATTCCTCCACAGAAGTATCCTGCACGCGCTTCACGGTGCCCTCCGCACATTGTACGGTGAGCTCTACTTTGCCGCTCAGGGCCCAAAGCTCTTCCAAGGCCGAGACGATGGGGGCATTGCGCAGAATTAATCCCTGGGTACCGAGGAGTGTCGCGTAGGATTCCCCGGCGAGGCGGGCACTGGTCAACGCGCCGAGATCGACGATTGGATCGTGGTTCTCCAGCGTGCGGATCACCTCGAGAATGCTGATTGCAGTGTCAAGGACTTCAGTAAGTCCTCGTTTCTCGAGCACGGCCAGACAGTAGAGGTTGAACAAGATGTCTTCGATAGACAGATCGCTGACCGTGCGTTCAATGACCACGCCTTCGCGTCCGCACGGCACCGTGATCTGATAACCGCCCGCCAGCTCCCTGAGTTGCTCCACCCGGGTGCGATATGTTTCATCCTGCGTAAAGGCCTCGAGGTTGCCCGCCGCCTTTATACCGATGGACACGGCTAGCCAGTTCAGACTGTCCCGCAGGCAGACCAGCGCCTTACCAAGCTCCGTCTCCCGCCATCGCAAGGGGTCGTCCTGCTTGACCACGGCCGGCAGCGCGACGATGTCTCGTTCATCCTCGGAAAACTTGAAGCAAGCCAGGAGTTCGCGCATGGAAAGGGCCGGCGCCCGGGCGACCCGGTCCTCCTCGGCACTCAGGCAGAGATCGATAAAGCGGCGGAACTCTCCCGGCTCGACGCAGTACTGCTGTTCGGCTTCTTCAATGACCTGATCCAGGCCGTTGGCGTCGGTCCCACTCAATTTTTTGTTGAATTTTCCCCGGTCGAACATACAAGCCGTGATGCCGCACGTCTCGAGCTTCGTGGCCCGCCGCAGCAGCTCAGAAGAGCCGATGGCGCTCGCTCCCGACAGCTCCAGCTCGAGGAATCCGCTCTGAAAGTTGTGATACAGCCCCGATAAATTAAGCATCAAGTCGCGAATTCCGGTCGCCCCGGTCAGCAGTATCACTTTGTTCAGGTTTCCCAGCAGGTACTCGAGCGAGATGTTCAGCTCTTTGGACAGTTCGAGTAACGCCGAGTAAGCGGAAGCCGGATCGTCGGGCAAATCCACGAATCGGCAACCTTTGCTGGCTAGGCGTTGCAGTGCCTCGAGCTGCCGGTCCAGGTGGGTGAACGCGGGCAACGCGTCCATGTCTTCTACGAGAGCGGTGAGGAAGTAGTCGCCGCGTCTGAGTTCGCTGCCCATACGCCGCATGAATTCCGCCACGCCGCTCGCGAGCAGAATTTTTTCGGGTACGAGGTAGCTCAGCAGCCGCTCAGCAGTCAGTTCGTCCACCGGTGTGGCTAACGGCCGGTCGGAAACCAGGAGCCTTACTCCGTCGGTAAACCGCCGGCAGTCCTCGATAATCTGCTCAGCCAGCGCAAGCGACATGCCGTGCCCGGTGATCGGTGCACAGAAGAATTCGCTGCCGACCGGTATTTTTGGCGGCGATTGTATTGCGGCTCCCGCTGTTTTCCCACTCACAGACTTACCCCCACGTATTGTTTCTCCGGCAGCAGCTCCAGCTCTCCGGCTTGACAACGCAGCGCCTTGAGAATTTCGTCACGGACGTTGGAGAGCGTCGGGGTTCGGCCACCGAGGCCGTAAATCCTGGCATAAAGTATGGTGCCGCTGTCCGCCAGCCCGTATTCGTTGACCACACCCGCAAGCTCCGTGTACAAACGTCCACCGACGGCGCCGAACGGATCGTCACGGTCGTAGACGTACACCCGCTTGCCGTTGATCACGTCAGCCCAGTTCTGCTTCGGAAATGGGCGCAGGACGTTCGGGTGCACTACGGCCACATTGATGCCGCAAGTCTGAAACTCCCGCGCCACCTGTTCAAAGGTCCCGTTGGCCGCCCCCGCCACCACGAACACCGTCTCAGATCGTTCCAGATTGAACGCCCGCAGCAACTCGTAGCGGCGGCCGGTGTAGTGCTCGAACCGCTCGAATACCTTCGGCAACACATCAAGGGTCAACTCCATGGCCGTGTGACGCTGGTAATCGGTATCGTGCCGGGAGTCGCTGAGTTGAAGCGTTCCCATGATGCTTCGGTTCGGGGTCTCCACGAATTTCCGTACATAGTCAAAAAACGGGTCCTTGTATAGATCCTCGGCCAGGGTCTGACTCACGGCCAAGTAGCGTTCAGGCGCGTGGCTCACTTCGAATCCTTCGGAAGCGACGATGGTGGGCAGCATTACGCTGCGGTCTGGAATCATCTCCACGTCCTTGCTTTCGTCACCGGCCCGGTTTCCGACCGGCCCCTCGACCTCGCGGTACTCCGCATACAAAGAGACCAGATATGCCATCAGATGGAAATCAAAGGCTTGTTGCACGTCCTGCGTCATGAACACGATGTACCCGGCGTCGAGCCCGACTTTGCAGAGGTCGCTGTGGTCGTTCTCCACGTCCAGGGGTGAGTTCAGCGAACGCAGCACGTTCGAGATGAGCACGTTCCCCATCCGTAATCCCGCCATACTGTGGACGACCTCGCTCATCAGCGCGAACCCCTGGGAACTCGTCGCCGTGAACGTCAGGACACGGTCGCGCGCCGCGCCGAGTACGGCACCGGCGGCACCGTGTTCGGACTCCGGTGTCACGCTCTCGGCCGACAATTCCCCCTCAGCCACCATCTTGGCCAGGGTCTCCACGATCGGCGTTTGGGGCGTAATCGGATAGGCGGCCACAACCGATGGAAACTGGTTCAGCACCAGCGCTGCGGCGCGCGCGATGGCCTGATTGCCGTCCTCGAACAGGATTGTCTGCCCGGACGGTACGGCGCCGATTTCGACCGGACCAAGGCTCTGCGGACGGAGTTCGGCGTCGGTTTCTTTACGCACTCGCTGCTGGGCTTGTTCGAACACGTCCAAATTGGCGTCGAGTTTTTCACCTGCACCGAACTTTGCTTCCAGCGATGATCTGACGACGCGCGTGAAGGCCTGCTTATCGATAACACAATCATCGAGCATGCCGAGCAGGCCACCGATCATGGCGTAGTTCGGCGGGATGCGCCGGCCCCGCAACAGGGCATCCGCATCCACGGTATACAAGGCGTAGGGTTGCTGGAAATCGCTGGCCGAGCGGAAATCACCCGGCGTCATCGCGCTGTTTACGAGTATACCGATCCGCTTGGGGTCCACATTCCAGTAGCCGGCAAGTGTCTGGCGCAGCAGCGGGAGCATTTTGTGGTCGAAAAGCAGGATGATATCCGGAGCTTCAAACGCAGCATGGGCCCTGATCGGTTCACGTCCGATGACCCCATAGCCGCGAACGGGCGCACCTTTCTTCGACGGATCGAAGAGCGGGAAGGCGCGCCCGAAATACCCGGCGGCGGCAAAGGCCGCCACCATGTCCTGGACCGCTGACACGACTCCGGTACCGGCACTGCCGAGCAGATAGACCTTGAGCAACCGGGACTCGATGGATTCCACGAGATTCTCGGCGATGAAGGGCAAGTGCTGCCGGTAGAACTCATCGAGCACCTGGGCCATGGTCCGGCCGTTTCCATAAAGGCTCAGCAGTATTTCCAGCGGATAGGTGCCTGGGCGCAGCGGATGTTCGATCGCCTCCGCGAGAAGACCCACGGCCTGCTCCAGGTCGATGCCGTTCAGGCGCGCCTGGTCCTGGTCAGCCAGGCGCAAGCCGTTTACCGTGAATGCGATCCGGCCTGCACTGGCGGCCTGTATGGCCCGGGCGAACGGCACGATGCCTTCGCTGCGCCTCGCCAGTACACCTGGGTGGGATTTCAGTTCAATGCCGTTCACAGGTTCTCCCGCCTCATGTCAAAGGCCCGCAGGCTCGGCTCGATAACGTCATGGGGGCAGCATGTGATACAGATTCCACAGGCCTTGCAATAATCCGGGTTGACCACGAACTGAAACGGCGTTTCATCGCTGAGGTCCTCGTGGTCCTCGAACGCTTCGTGTGCCCCGCCGAGTCTGACGAGATAAACGCGACCACCCCGCACCAGCGCAGGCACGGTACCCATCGGTACATTAAACGTCATGCGAATGGCCGAACGTTCTCCGCCGCCGCCCTCCGGGCAGTGCGTGACGCACAGACCGCACTCGGGCCCGAGGCACTTCTCTAGGTGGACATACTCTGGGATCTCCTCGCCGTAGGGTGTTTTCCAGGCCGGTGAAGTGCCGGCAGGCAGCAGGCCCCCGATGGGCCTGCTCTTCGCACCCAGGAAGCGTTCGTCGATATAGGCGTCACTCAGAATCCCGGCCAGGAGTTCTTGTCCCCCTCCGGATCGGATCTTGATCCCCCGGTGAATGATCTGGTCGATTACCCGGTGGACAATTTCGCCCAGTTGATATTTGCCCTGCAGCACCGGGTTGAGTTCCGACAGATGCTTGTAGAGAAGCCGCACGGCGCTCTTGACAAGTCCGGGGTCGCGGCCGTTCTCCTTGGCCCAGGCTTCCAGGTCCTGCTCCGGATCCGTTGCGTCGACGAAGTGCCGGGGGTAGCCGTGGAGCTCGAGCAAGGGATGAAACCGGGCTTTGTTCAATAACTCGTGGCAGGCCGAGAAATTCTTGACCTTCAGTTTCTTTGGCAACACCACAGGCATACGGGTGCTCAGGGGATTCGTGACCACGAAGTCACGTGCGCTGAGTGCTTCGCCGCCGGCCTCGGGGCCGCGGGACGGCAGCAGGACGTATACGGTAGCCTCGAAGATCGGCTCACCGTCGATCACCTTGATCACGTTCTCGGGGCAGACATCGACACATTGGCCGCACTGGTAGGGACCTGTGCACTCCTCAGGCCGGCGCAGGTTCACGTCCGGGCGTCCGAACCCGTCGTCGACGTACACGCGCTTGGGACACACTTGAATGCATAAGCGGCAGGATTTGCACACGTCATAGTCGATGTCCTGCAGATAGACAACCTCGTTTTTCGAGGAGGCCTCCTCGAGCAGGTGTACCGGCGGTACGCCGTCGGCGATGAACTCTATGCGGCGTGCCACGCGGCGATACGCGGTTAAGGTATTATCGTTGAAGACGAGTGTTTGCAGCTGCGCAAGTTGCTCCCCGGTCAGGAGTTCCTTCGCAAGGTCGCCCCCGTCAACGCGAAAGTCATGCTTGCGGGCGAGGTCGATCCACGCATCCAGCCGCTGCCGCGTGGATGACGCATCCGGTTCACTTGCCGGAGAGGTGCCCCGGCCAGGGTCCGGGGCAGTGGTGACCATTACGGGCATCGCATTCCCCTCGTCAACTTGAAATCTCAATCGTTCGTATGGCACACCGGGTTCATCGGCCGGGGGCACCATTAGCGTTTCCGGCCAGCCGTTCCGCCTCCGCAAAGCCGAGGGCCAGGGCCTTACGGTTGAGCTGCGGTTTCTTTTTTCCAAGACCTTGCATGACCGCGGCTTCGAGTGCCGTGGTTGGAACCAGATCGAGGTAAGCCAGCGTTATGGCCAGCGCCAGGACGTTGATCCCGAGATAGCGCTTCGACGGGTTTAATTTACGGGCGTGAATCTCACCGATGGGCGAGGCGACGACCCTGGAATCGTTGTAGAGCTCGAAAACCTCGGTAGAGTTGACGATGATCGTCCCGTCCGGGGCGACCGTGTCTCTAAACTTGTCGAAGCTTTCCTGGTTTAGGGCCACCAGCACGTCGAGTTGATCGGTCTGCGGAAAGTGGATGTCTCCGGTACTGACGATGACATCGGAGTACGCCTCGCCGCCGCGGGCTTCGGGCCCATAGTTTTTCGTGAACACACCGCTTCGGCCGGCCTGCAGCGCCGCATTCAGGGCAATCTCCCCGGCGCTGATAACGCCCTGGCCGCCGGTGCCGGCAAAGCGCAGGCTGGTAAGCTGGAATTCGGCCAAGGGATCGGGTTGCTCTGCGGGCGGCTGCACGAGTGTCTCCCCGGAATCCACCCGCTTTGCGCGTTCCGCAGCCGCCTGGTAATGAACCGAGTTGTGGATGTCGGGGCGATGCTTGCGTACGAAGATGCCGAGGGGAATGAAGTGGGGTTGTTCCGACTCCGGCAACTCCCGCCAGCGTTCCACGGGCATCGTCCGCTTCTCGATATATTGGCGATAGTGATAGGCATCCTCGCGCTGATTGTACTCGCCCCATCCGGTGTGGCAGCTGCCGCGGACGTTAACGAACGAGAACCCCTGATATTCAAGCGCTTGAGCGATCAGCTCCTCGAGCTGCGTTTGATGTTCCTGCGACATCGTTACCGCGCCTTGTGCAACGAATGAGGCTCCTGCCCCTTGCGCCAAGGCAACGAGGTCGAACGGCGGCTCGAAAACCCCATACGGGACCGAAGCCCCCCGTTCACCGAGGGGCGAAGTGGGCGAATGTTGCGAACCGGTCATTCCGTAGGACTCATTGTCGTACACGATCAGGGTCAGATCGGGATTGCGCCTGGCGGCGTGAATGAAGTGATTACCCCCGATGGCGAAGATATCGCCGTCCCCGGCGGCCAAGACGACGGTCAGGTCGGGCCGCGCCATCTTCAAACCGGTTGCAAAGCCCAGTGCCCGGCCGTGGGTCGTGTGCACCGTGTTGACATCCAGATGGCCTGGCAGGCGTGACGTGCATCCAATCCCGCTGACCAGGGCGATGTTGTTCTTGATCTGCTCGAGTTCTTCTTCGATATCCGGATCGAGCCCCCGACGCTTGGACTCGTGCTGTACTAGGACCTTGGTCAGCGCCTGCTGGAGATTGCCGAGCCCACATCCCTCGCACCAGATGCTCTTACGCATTTGCGGCCGTGACAGATCGAATGTCGGAAGGGCGCAGTCCTGCACAAGGTTCACGATCTCAGCTCCTGCAGAATCTGCGCCGGGGAGATGAGCTGCATGTCCACGCGGTTCAGTGGCACGATCTCGGGTGGAACAATTTGATTGCGCCGGGCGCTTTCGTAGGCCAGCCGCTGGATTTCTGTGATGTACTGGCCCAAGTTGAGCTCCGGCACCACCACCTTGCGGACGCGGCCCAGGACTTCCGGCAGGACCTCCGCGTCTGAAGGCCACAGCGTCACTGGGCGCAGGAGTCCGGCGCGAAGGCCTTCCCGCCGGGCCTGAACGACGGCGTCCTTGGCGGCCCGCGCGGTGATGCCATAGGCCACGACAATGACGTCCGCGTCGTCGATAAAATAAGTCTCCGTCTTGCGTATCTCGGCGGTGGCCGTCGGCGTCTCTAGTTTCGCATGGATACGCAGCATCTGCTCCTCGATCATCTTCGGGTCCCGCGTCGGCAGGCCGTCACGCCCGTGGTACAGCCCTGTGAAATGGGCGCGGTATCCTTCGCCCATACCGGCCAGCGGGGGGATGCCGGTGGGCGAGAGCCCGAAAGGCTCATACCCCTGTTGGGTTCCGATGGGTTTGGCGCGGTTGACGATTGGAATGGCATCCTGGGCCGGCAGGGTCACCGGTTCCTTCATCTGGCTGATTTTCGCATCGGTCAACACAATGACCGGGATGCGGTAGCGTTCCGATAGATTGAAGGCCCGGATCGTCTCCTCATAGCATTCCTGTACGGAGTACGGCGCGACGACGACGACCGGATGGTCGCCGTGGGTGCCCCAGCGGGCCTGCATGACGTCCGACTGGCCTACGTCCGTCGGACCGCCAGTGGACGGGCCGCCGCGCTGAACATTCACGACTACTAGCGGACACTCGGTCAGACAGGCATAACCGAGGTTTTCCTGTTTCAGGGAAAAACCCGGTCCCGAAGTCGCGGTGAAAGATTTGACTCCACCGAGTGCGGCGCCGATCGCGGCGGCGATGCTGGAGATCTCGTCTTCCATCTGCAGGTAGGTCCCGCCGCAACGAAATATGTGTTTGGCGACGTACTCAAGGATTTCCGAGGACGGGGTGATCGGGTAACCCGCGAAAAAGCGGGCGCCCACTTCCAGCGCGCCTTTGGCGACCGCATCGTTGCCCGACAAAGTCGTACGCCTGACCCCGATCACGCTGCCATCGCGGATCGCAGCCCGGACCGGGTCGACCACCCTTAGATCGATTTTCGGGTGGCGGCGTGCCGGCGCCGAGGCGGGTATCTCCACGTTCAGCGAGCTGGGCGTGACGGCCATTTCATTAAAGTCGGTTAAACAGCGCTCAGTCGTTCGTCAATGAAGCAAGCCATTGCTTAATCAAATCGGGTATCTGCCGGGATCATACCCTAATTCCCTTGGCACCAATAAGGAATTGGTTTGTAATGCCGACGGCGGTCTCGTTTCCACGTAGTCGATGTGGTTATCGTAGCCGGTATTTGTGCGCTGCACAACTTCGAGTGCGCCCGTGATCGGCATGTGGCCGTCATTCCCAAGCGGATAGCCGACGCAGGCCGCGGGCAACGGGTTGCCGCGTCTGATGCGATGAAAAACCGGTGTCGGAGGTCCGGGGACTCCGCCTTTGTATACGCCAGCCTACCGTGTTTGTCTTACGTTTAATAAGGACGACAGATTACTTCACAAGGTCCTGGGTAAGCCCTCGCAGATCGTCTTCGTCCAGGGTCTCTTTTTCGAGCAGCGCGGCGGCACAACGCTCCAATACAGCTCGATTCGCTTCGAGCACTGCATAGGTGCGGCCGAACACCTGTTGCACGATTTCGCGCACGGCATCGTCGATGCACTGCAGGGTCCGTTCGCTGAGAACGCGATCCCGACCTGTAGCGGTGCCGGGTATACCCAGGTAGTTTTCCTTGGCCTCGTCGTAGCTTACGTAGCCGAGGTTTTCGTCCATGCCGTAGCGGGTAACCATATTTCGCGCAATATCCGTGGCCCTGGACAGATCGTCCGCCGCGCCGGTGGACAGGTGCTGGAAAACGAGCTTCTCGGCCGCGCGGCCGCCTAGAAGGACGGCGATCTTGTTTTCCAATTCCTCGCTGTTCATCAGGTAGCGATCCTCGGTGGGACGTTGAATGGTGTAGCCGAGCGCACCGATGCCGCGGGGGATGATGGAGACTTTATGCACTGTGTCGACGCCGGGCAAAGCCATGCTGATCAAGGCGTGCCCCATCTCGTGGTAGGCCACCACCTTACGCTCGTAGGGGTTCAACAGCCGGTTCTTTTTTTCCAGGCCGGCAATAATGCGCTCGATGGCCATGGTGAAATCGTCCAGACTGACGGCATCAGTGCGGCGGCGAGTGGCGACGAGCGCGGCTTCGTTGACCAGGTTGGCGAGGTCGGCGCCGCTGAAGCCTGTGGTCAGCGCCGCGACCTTTTCCAGATCCACGTCTTCGGCGATTTTCTTGTTCTTGCTGTGCACTTTGAGTATCTGCACCCGTCCCAGTTTATCCGGCCGGTCCACCAGCACCTGACGGTCAAACCGGCCGGCGCGCAGCAGGGCGGGATCCAGTATCTCCGGGCGGTTGGTCGCCGACAGCAGGATCAACCCCTGGCTGGAATCGAATCCATCCAACTCCGTGAGCAACTGATTGAGCGTCTGTTCACGCTCGTCGTGTCCTCCGACCCCCGGGAACGCACCGCGCGCGCGGCCCAGGGCATCCAGTTCGTCGATAAAAACGATCGCTGGGGCATGCGAACGAGCCTGCTCGAACAGATCCCGCACCCGGGCGGCACCCACCCCAACGAACATCTCCACAAATTCCGAGCCGCTGATGGAGTAAAACGGTACTCCGGCCTCGCCGGCAACGGCCCGCGCCAACAGAGTCTTACCGGTTCCGGGCGGGCCCACGAGCAAGACACCTTTGGGCACCCGGGCACCCAACTTCCCGTATTCGGCGGGATTTCTCAGGAACTCGACGATCTCCACGAGTTCCGCTTTTGCTTCGTCAACCCCCGCCACGTCCTCGAACACAGTCTTGGTGTCTTTTTCCATGTACACCTTGGCCCTACTCTTGCCGACGGACATGAAGCCGCCCATGCCCTGTTTCTCCGCGAACTTGCGAAACAGGAACATCCATAGTGCGAAGAACAACAGCACTGGCAGCACCCACGACAGAATGTCCCGTAGCCATGTGCTCTCAACCGCCGCGGTGTATTCGACATTGGCTTTGTTCAAGCGCTCGACCAGATCGGCAGGTACCCGGGCGGTTACGAAGTGCCGTTTACCGCTTTCCCCTGGACTCTTGTAGGTTCCGGTAATGAACTGGTCGCGGACCACCACATTTTCGATCAATCCCTTTTGAAGATTGTGTTCGAATTGACTGTATGAAATCGACTCGATCTGCCGTGACTCCTGCCAATAGCTCTGGAACATGAGAACTAACATCATCGCGGCGACGACGTACCAGAAGTTGAACTGTGTCTTCTTTTCCATCCCGGCGGTCCTCTCAAATTAACAAGCCGATAGCTACTGAATGGGGTTCATCTGTGTGCCAATCAACAGTGGTCGAACTATTTCAACCAAATCGCACTACGCCCACTCGGGTACGTGCGCCTGTTCAGCATCGTGCCACCGCACAGCACCGTTTTACGATGTCCCAGGTCTGCACAGCAATTCGGCCTTCTTGCATCCACGCTTTGCAAGACGCATTATTGCAGTCGGTACAGTAATCGATATAACCAAATTCGAGTACGGCGACGAATGTATCGCAGTCCGATAGACATAATCACATGCTCATCAGACAATTTGGTGGGAACCACGATATCACCACAGCGTTGCGGTACCATGCTGAACACCAGACAAGCTTGGAAGGCGTGTTAGGGCCGATGTTGGACAAGGTCTTGTTGCCACTGGATCGCACTGAGTTTGCAGAGCAGATCGTGCCACGGATCAATCAGCTCATATCCGGCGCGGGCGTCGAGATTACGATTGTTCACGTCATGCAAGATCTTCAACGCGCCGACCGTGCGAAGGTCAAAGCTGCGCTCGAAGAAGCACGACGGCTGCTTGAGCACGCGGTTAGCCGGGTTGGCGACAACGCGGAGTATACAAAATGCGAACTGCGTATGGGCGATGCGGTCAGTGAGATCTGTAAGCTGGCGCTGCTGTTGCCAGCGTCGCTGGTAGCGATGCCGACCCACGCGCGCACCGGGCTGGATCGGGTTTTTCACGGGAGTATCGCCGAGGGTGTGTTGCGGAAAACTACCGTTCCAATGCTCATCTCGCCCGTCCGGAATACGCAGCCCACCGGCGGGCCCGATGCGATTCGTCGAATCCTCTTTCCCATCGACGACACCGACATGGCACTCGAGTTGCTGCCCCTGGTCGAATTCATCGCGAGGCGTTTTGATTCCGAGGTGTTTTTGTATCACGATGAGCGCGGTTCCAAGGAGGACGTTGGAGCTGACACCATGCGGGATCCGGAGATATTGTTTGAACCGTTACGTGAACGGCTCGCAGCTAAGGGCGTGCGTGTGTCGGTCGAGTCCTCTCGACTGCAGCCTGCGGTAATGGAGATCGTTAAGAAGACCCGCGATCTGGACATCGACCTGGTGGTGATGGTCACCCACGGTCGAAGTGCACTGGAGCGCGGTGTCTTCGGCTCTGTGACCGAGGCTGTATTGCGCAACAGCCGGTGCCCGGTGCTCGCAAAACACACCGACCGTGACCGGAAGAAGCCCGACACCGATCGATTCATTACCGGTTGAGTTAAGCCGTCGCTAAACAGACCCGAAATCTTCCGCCGCATGGCCACGGTAAGACTGAATCAATTTATTACCGCACACTCATTATATTCATGAGATCGTGTTTGTTGCGACCGAGCGCTTGACGGACATCAATCTGACAACTTTGCTGATCGGTTTCGCCAGCATCGGTATGCCGTTATTTTGTTAAGGACCTTTTGAGTGGCCATTACGAAATCGGAATTTCGGAGCGGCGGTCATAAAACTATTGACCAAAAGTGGACCGTATAACCGGGCGGACACGGTGGTGTTAATGATGATATTCATCGCGGTGCTTACGGCAGGTATTGAGTTGGGCATTGTATTCGGCATTATCGCTTCATTGATGATGTATCTCTGGCGCGCCAGCCGTCCGCATATAGCCGTCGTCGGGCGTGTCGGCGGCAGTGAACACTTTCGGATTATCGATCGCCACGAAGTGCTAACCTGTACACATGTGCTGGCGACGCGCATCGACGAAAGCCTGTATTTTGCCAATACCAGGTTCCTGGAAGATGCAGTGCTTCGCCATGTCTCTGAAGATCCGGATCTGAAGCATGTGGTGCTGATTTGCAGCGCAATCAACTTCATCGACGTCAGCGCCCTCGAGACTTAGTATGACTTGATCACAGAACTGCGTGATGGCAACGTTGTGCTGCACCCGAGTGAAGTTTGATGGACCCGTCGAGGATCGGCTGAGGCGGACAGATTTCAATGATGAACTCAAGTCTGGAAAATATTCCTCAGCACCGACGACGCGATGCGCGCACTTGAATGCCTTTAGATCCGTAAGTGAACTACATTCGCCAAACCACTGGAGGTTGAATCGATGGAGAATTTCACACCCGTCTCTTCCTTGATCGGCGGGATAATCATTGGTCTGGCAGCCTCGCTGCTGCTGCTGTTGAATGGACGCATTTGCGGCATAAGTGGAATCTTCGGCGGCCTGCTGCATTTCAAAAAAGGTGAAACCCTGTGGCGCTTCTCGTTCGTGGCGGGGCTACTTTGCGGTGGCGTACTGTTGCTGTGGTTTCACCCGCAATCGATGTCCATCAACATCCCTTACTCCGGTTCTACCGTGATGCTGTCGGGTCTGCTGGTGGGCATCGGCACGCGTATGGGCAGCGGCTGTACAAGTGGTCACGGCATTTGTGGTGTGAGCCGTCTGGCACCACGCTCGCTCGTTGCAACTGTCGTGTTTCTCGTCTGCGGCGTAATGGCCGCAATCGTTGTGAATCAGTTTATGGGAGAGCAGGCTTGATGGCACACGTGGTCACTTTTCTGTCCGGCTTGATGTTTGCCGTGGGGCTCGGCATTTCGCAGATGACTCAGCCCCAGAAAATCACCAATTTTTTAAACATCACCGGCGACTGGGACCCCAGCCTCCTGCTGGTGATGGTGGGTGCTACCGGAGTGTATTTTGTTACCCATCAATTGATTTTGCGTAAACCGGCGCCGTTGATGGGGCAACGGTTTCAGCTACCTACGCGCCGCGAAATCGACCGGCCGTTGGTGTTGGGCGCTGCTTTGTTCGGGATCGGCTGGGGCATGGTGGGATTTTGTCCCGGGCCAGCGTTGGCCTCAATCGTAACCAGTAACGAATCGGTGTTGATTTTCGTGCTGGCAATGGGGGTCGGTATGTATGCCTTCGAAGTACTGGACGTGCGCTTCAGCATGGAGCCGGATGGTGGCGCAGGAATATTGCCGCACCAACCAGAGGGTAAGGCATAAGCAGACACGCTGCGTTTTCTGCACCAGATGTGGGCACAAGACCGTGCCGCTGTGGCGGTATGGGTCCCGACAGCTGTTCGTTACGGCGGATAGATAGAAGTGAAAATGGCGTAAAACGCAGCAGTTTCGCCTTTCTTGCAGCGCCACGACAGAGTATTGAAAACTTGGCACCCATAGTGCTCGGATGTAGTTGCTTATACGGAAGTGCGACGCGAACACTGGACTAATGCGCGCTACCGACCGTGCGCAGAAGGTTCTCTTGCTACCAGGCGCGTTTCGCAATATGCGGGCTAGAGCTGCCGTCAATGGTGACGCACAGAGCAGGCGGGCGGACTCGACGATCAACCGAGCAGGTGCAACGCGCCATACGCTGTTTGTTTGCCACCTTTGCGCGCACCGGATCGGCGTGTGCGACGGTCAAACTATTTCGGCAACAAGCACTGAAGT
>CAMYJT010000020.1 GCA_947258785.1 uncultured Gammaproteobacteria bacterium | reverse complement strand
CTGAGCGGTTTGTGGAACGGCCGCACCCGCGGGGGCGTCAACGGCGGTGGAGTTCGTTGGGGGCAGGTGTCGGGCCGAATCCACCGCTGCCGTTTTCGGCACCGCGCTACGCACGGGCAACGGGGCGTGTCCCGGCACCCACAGCAGCGCAGCCAGCACAGTGCTGGCTGACGCCACACTGAGCGCGGTCAAGACGAGTCGGTCCCTGGTCCAACTGTAGAACCGCGTACCGCAGTCCCCACATCGGTCCGGTCTGAGTCCTGTCAGCCGGATCGCCCGCTCCCACACATTCCGCCGCCGCGACCGGCGCAGCCGCGTACCGCCGCAGTGCGGGCACTTGTTCTCGAAACTGAACATCAGCACCGAACCGGTAAACTATGGCGCAATCCTCTACCCCGAAAACAGCACCGTCCTACGTACTTTACTCTTACCCGACCAGGAATCAATACTCGAATGTTTGGGATATAGCACGCATGGAGACCGATTACTACACGATCGGTAGAGGGTTCGAGAGCCGCCCGGTGGTACAGCGTCCGCTCCCGGCCGTCGACGTGTTGCGGACGTTCTCCGGGAAACCGGGCACAGCGGTCTTTCTAGATTAGACCGCAGTGCCGAATCGCCTCGAACGTCTTGTCTCGCCGTCAGTCCGCGATTTTTTTCAAATAACCCTTCGGGTTAAAGGTCAACAGAAACGACTCCAGGGAACGATCGGCTGCAAAGTTTGTGTGCTCCTCGAGAAACTCTTCTATGGCCGCCAGTGGCCCCAGTTTGTCTGTGGCGTCTGGCAAACCATGGCCCAGGATCGAATCTTCGATGACGAAATAATCACCGACCCCGAGCAACGTCGAATACCTGCGAAGCACGGCCAAGGTATTCTGCTTGGTGTGGGCGCTGTCCTCGATCACCATGACCCGGCTTCTGGTGGTGGTGTAACCGTGATGATCCTGCACCAGTGAGCGCACTTGCTCGAACACGTCGTCTTTGGTGGCATCTCCCTCAATGACATCGATCTGGGGGTGCTCTTTAACGGAACGGGGTACCGTGTACGTCATGATATCGACGGTAATGACTTTCCCTTTCCCCTCTTTCTCGAGCAGGTGCGCCAGCGCCAAAGCGCTGCCGCCGTAAAACGTCCCGATTTCAATTACATAATCCGGCTTAAGCCGGTGTATCAACTCCTGGTAGACCCAGAAGTCCAACGGGTTTTTACGGGTGGAGATACCAAAATACGTCGTGTCGTATACGACACGCCGATGAAAGATCTGCAGCACTTCCCGCAACGGCCGGTCCAACACATCTTCGATTCGCAGCGCCCTGTCGTTTGCCCGTGGCATCGTCATTGTCCGCACAGTTTAGCGGTATTCGTATTCCATCGGAAGCGGACCAGTGTGTTGTCAAATTGCCGCAACGCGAGCAAACGAATGCGAAAATCAGGTTCGTATCTGCACACAGATGACAACGCCATACTAGTCATGGACCGGTCCTATGCGCCGTGTTTTCAGGTATTTATCCGGGTCATCCAACACAGGATTAGCGGGCAAAGGTAGCGATTGTGCTGTGCGTACGCTTCATAGAGTCGACCGCGAACCGTCCTTGGCGATATCATAGATTCACGCCAAAACTTGCAGCTGATCTGATCAGGAGATCCATGGTGGTTTCTTTACACCGTTATATGGGAATGGTGGCCCTAGGGCTGCTGCTGACGTCGTTTACGGCACTCGCCGAGTCAGTCTGCGATCCCGATGGTATCCAAACAAGTGGATCGATATACCGAATCTGTATGCCACCGCTGGAGCAGTACAACGGCAATCTAGTCATTTGGGCACACGGTTTTCAGGATGCGGGAACCCCTGTGCAAATTCCCGAGGACCAGCTTTGTTTCGACGGCACCTGTCTCCCGGACCTGATCAACGGGCTGGGATTCGGCTTTGCCACCAATAGTTACAGTAAAACCGGCCTCGCCGTACGCCAGGGTGTGGCAGATATCTTGGATCTGGTCGCCATTTTCTCCGCCGTTAAGGGTCCGCCGGCAAAGGTGTATCTGACCGGCGCCTCGGAAGGCGGACTCATTACCACACTGTTGATGGAAGGGCATCCGGATGTCTTCTCAGCCGGGCTCTCAGCCTGCGGCCCCGTGGGGGACTTTCCATTCCAGGTCAATTATTTCGGCGATGCACGGGCGACCTTCGAATACTTCTTTCCTGGCGTGATCCCGGGTGATCCATTTAATCCGAGCCAGGCGTTGATTGATATCTGGAGTGACTACTACGAGCTAGTCGTTAAACCGCTCGTATTCGGTCCCCAATTCCGTAGTCAGCTGAACCAGTGGGTCGCGGTCGCCCGGCTGCCCTTCGATTCGGATAACTATCTTCAGACCGTCGAGCAATCCGTTGCGGATGTGCTGCGCTACAGCGTAATAAATTTGAACGACGGTACGATTACCCTCGGTGGCTTTCCCTTCGACAATCGGAAACGCTTATATACCGGATCCGACAACGATCTGTTGCTGAATCTCCTGGTGCCGCGGGTGGATGCCGACACCCCTGCCATTACCGAGATGCAGACTTTCTACAACACCTCCGGTCAGCTCGCACGGCCGCTGGTCACCATCCACACCCTGCGTGACCAACAGGTCCCGTACCTTCACGATATCCTCTATCTCCTGAAGACGATTGCGAAAGGATCCTTTCTCGCGCGGCACATTACACTGCCGATCGACCGATTCGGGCACTGCCAATTCACACCGGGCGAGGCGCTGTTTGCTTTTATACTCATGCTGGCGTATGACGCCAACCACCAAAAACTCATTGGTGTGGGTTCATTCCTGCAAGGCGACGACCTGACGCGCTTCACCAGACTCGCTGACGACGCTGGACTCCCCTACCAGATACAAGGAGACACCCTCTCAATTGAACTAAGCAAGTAAGCAGCCACCGCAGCCAGGTGTGTCTCCCAAGAAATTATCATTGTGTGGTCTCTACTCAGCAATACGACAGTATCCATGATGCAACCCACTCACACGTTTGAGTGAAACGATTCTCCCGCGTTCTTTCGACTGTATTTCACGACCGTCCGGAGCATCTTTAAAGAGTGACACGAATTTCCTATCCCTCCGCAACACTCCGGACACCCAGAATTTCTTCAACGCAGAGCGCATTGCACAATTACCGGACGGCGCGATTGTCGTGAACTCTGTACGCGGTGATATTGTCGATTAAGATGCGTTGATCGCTGCGTTGCACTCAGGAGAGATCCGGGATGTCATGGGCTTTCGAGCATTTGATAACCTGGACGCCGTGTTCGCTGGCCAGAAACCCCGAGACCGGGTTGTCTAGACAACAACACCGGAACGTTGCCCATCATCGTGATTAAGAGGGAACGGGTTGCGATCTACTCCTACTGAACCGGCCTACCAACTATCGCCAGCGAACTCGGGCGCCCAATCCAGTGTCACATGATAGTGCGGTTAACAAATAGACAACGGCCGAGGAGCCAATACTATGTACTCGAAACTGGTCCCCGTTGAGGATGCGATAGCGATCATTCACGACGGCGACACACTTGCCACCAACGGGTACGGCGGCAACGGAACACCCGAGAAGCTCCTCGCCGGTATTGAAGAGAGTTTCTTAGCGTCCGGATCACCGTACGGCCTGACCTTGGTTTACGCGGGTGGTCAGGGAGACGGCCGCGACAAGGGACTCAATCGACTTGCTCATACGGGCCTGCTCAAGCGCGTCATTGGCGGCCACTACGGACTGATGCCGAAGTTGGAGCGACTGGCGGTTGACAACATGATAGAGGCCTATAACCTGCCAGAAGGCGTCATCACCCATTTGTATCGGGATATAGCCGCCAAAAAGCCAGGCACATTTTCCAAAGTCGGCCTGGGCACGTTTGTCGACCCGCGTGTAGAGGGTGGAAAAATGAACGCCGCCTCCAAGGAAGATATCGTCGAGGTAGTGACGTATAAAGGCGAGGAGTACCTGTTCTTCAGTGCTTTCCCGATTCATGTGGCTTTCATTCGCGGTACCACCGCGGACCCCGACGGCAACATCACGATGGAGAAGGAATCTTTGACCTTAGAAAACCTGTCGATGGCCATTGCCGCCCGGAACTCCGGGGGTTGCGTGGTGTGTCAGGTCGAACGCGTAGCGGAACGGGGCTCTTTGGATTCACGACAAGTGAAGATTCCGGGCATCATGGTCGACTGCGTAGTGCTGGCCGAACCGGAGTACCATATGCAGACCTATGGTACTCAGTATAATCCCGCGTATTCGGGGGAAATTCGCGCACCGCTGGAAACGCTCGACAAGCTCGCGCTCGATGAACGCAAGATCATCGCACGCCGTGCAGCGCTGGAGCTGACGGAAAACAGCGTCGTGAATCTGGGAATCGGTTTGCCTGATATCGTGGGATCCGTCGCCCACGAGGAAAAGATCCACGACCTTATCACGTTGACTGTCGACCCGGGTATCATCGGCGGCGTTCCCATGGGGGGACTTGACTTCGGTGTGGCCGTAAATTGTCGGGCTGTTATCGACCACCCCTATGAATTCGATTTCATCGACGGTGGCGGTCTAGACGCAGCGTATCTCGGGTTTGCGCAGTGTGACCGACGAGGCAATATTAACGCCAGCCGCTTCGCCAACCGCCTGGCAGGGTGCGGTGGTTTCATTAATATCAGTCAGAACGGCAGGAAGGTGGTGTTCCTTGGGACCTTCACGTCGGGAGGGCTCGAAGTGAACATTACCGACGGGCAGCTGCAGATTCTCAAGGAAGGACGCTTTGGAAAATTCATGGAACACGTCGATCAAATCACATTTAACGGAGAATATGCGGGACAACGTAACCAGGAAGTGTGCTACATCACCGAACGCTGTGTCTTCCGGCTCGGTACGGACGGTTTGGAGTTGACAGAGATCGCGCCGGGAATTGATCTCGAACGAGATGTGTTGGCGTTGTTACCCTTTGAACCCATTATCGACAGCCCGCAATTGATGGATCACACCATCTTCCAATCATGCCCCATGGAACTCCGGGATCGCTTATTGGATATGCACATCGAAGACCGGATCAGCTACGATCCGGCGAAAAATATGCTGTTTCTAAACTACGCCGGATTGCACGTGCGAACGCAGGCCGACCTAGATCAGATCAAACAGGCGGTCGAGCGAGTGCTGAAGCCGTTGGGCAAACGCGTGAATGCGGTGGTGAACTATGAGCGGTTTGTCGCTGACGACGCTATCGCCGACGCGTACATGGATCTCGTCAAGTACGTGGAAGAAAACTATTACGTCAAGGTGTCGCGTTACACGACCAGCGCATTCCTCCGCGTTAAACTCGGTAAGGAATTGGGAAAACGCGCCGTTACCTCACAAGTGTTTGAATCCGACGAGGAGGCGCATATCAATGTAAGGCGCTAAAAGGCGTACTATCCAAATATTGGAAGGATCCGGTCGAGGGATTGATTTTTAATGGAACGCACAAACCGTTCCGCATAGGGGTTGCAATTCGGAGCCCGGGGCTTACCTCCACTGAGTTATACGGAAGAATTCAGGCAGGAGGCGGTGACGCCGGTTACCGAGCAGGGCTATAAGATCTCCGGGGCGGCCCGGAGTTTAGGAATCAATGACAATTTACTGCGCAAGTCGAGGCAACGATTTACAGAGGAAGTCTCTGGTGCGGGTCTGAATGGGGATGAGCGTGAGGAGCTGAAGTGATTGTGCAAGGAGGTTAGTAATCTTCGGATGGAGAAAGAGAATTTAAAAAAGCGAGTCAGTGCTTCGCGAAGGATGTGAAGTGAAGTACGGATTCATATTAGGCGTGGGCAGGTTTTTCGATCTAAAGTGTTTAACCCAAATCTTGGCCGTTACGAACCTCCTGAGATACGCCAGTACCCGGTGATCTGAGATGCCGGAATATCCGGCCCCACACTGCCTTTACCCCAGAAGAAATCATTAAAATTCACCAAACCGTTCGCGCTAATGGCTCCCATCGTTGCCCACACAACTTGCGGCGGTTGATCATCGATCGACGCTTGCGCCCAAGCTTGACGAACATTCAAGGGATTGTTACGCAGCAGGTATTCTGCGTATATGCCGCCGTGTTGCGCGCTATGGTAGGAAACGGTATCGAAGCTGTTGATCTGATGCAGGCGATCGAACGCAGATCCCCAACGTTGAGACCAACTCTGACCACCTGAATCGCCTTTTAGAACCAGGCATGTAAACAGGCTCACCCATTCCACGTTGCGATTACCCCAAAGCGCATCGGCGTTGGTCATTGATGTATCGTCGTTTGAACTACAACCGGAGAAACTAAACCCCTCGGGCCAGCCATGGCCTTGCCAGTACGCCATGTCGACATCATCAACCCAGTCGGAATCATCTCCTGATTGCGATGGGTCTTTCCAATCGTCTTCCCACGCATTGCCATCGAGCCATGCAAACTGAACTACCACGCCCGACGCCGTCATACGGTTATTAAAACTATTGATGTTCAATCCAGTGTGCGGTAGACCCGAACAGGGCCCGGTACCTTCGCTGCCCACATCTCTTCGACCAAAAGCTGCATCAGCCGGGTTAATGATGTAGTCCAGGATATTTTTTAATTTGACCCTACTCTGCCTAATCTCGCGCCTAATTTGCGGAGCTATAAGTGGTGAACGCATCGCATCGACCGACGCCGGTACGAAATAAATCTGGCTCGCTACCCCATTATCATCAATCGCTGCACATCGAATACTGGGTTCTAGCCTGTCAATTCCACTGGATAGTTGTGGCGCAAAATACGCGAGTGTTGTTGTAATATCCCGAACATACTCCTGCTTTCCTGAACTGGTCCAGGTTGCGCAACGCTTCGCGGCTTCATCCTTATCAACGATCCTAACTTTTTCTATTGCTTCTAACTCGCGTGATGCGTAATTGAGTTGTATGACTTCACCCCGAGAACCTAGTGCAACACGAATTTTCGCACCGGGTCCTTCGAGCGGTATGTCTTCAAGCGTAAATTGAAAAGATACGGCCGTATCGATAGCCTTGGTAATAACGTTTCTACCCTCTTTCGACGTAACTTCTAAACGCGTGTGACTCGGGAGTGGAATAGCACCAGCCGGCAACAAGTCTGCTTCGCGGAGTAATCCCTCCACTTTTTCCGTCGCGCTTTTAAGATCAGGAACCTTAATGCGGCTGATGGCTTCAAGGTCAAAACCTTCGTATAGGATAGGCCCTTCACTATCTTCTGGTCTTTCTTTTGTGCTTGGCGTTATTTTCTGCATGGGCACAAATAGAAAAGCCTTCTGATCGAGGAAACGAACCGCACCATAATCATCGCGGGTTAGGGCGTCTAACCGAAACACTTTTTGTAGACGGCCGGCCTCCTCCTGGTTCAATCCACGCTTGATCACTTTGTAGACCAGTGCAGATTTGGGGAGCTCGTCGGCCTTTGCGTCAGACAGGACGCCTAGACTAATTGCGCCTGCGACAGCGGTGAGTAATAACGATTTAGACACGACCATTCTCCTCCGGTGTTGTATATTTATCGACAGCGTGGTATCCGATTTCGGCCTGCCTCCTTGATTTAACAAGCAGGCATCGCTCTCTTCGTTCCAACTTCATGGGTTGACCATCGGTCCCTTCCCTGGGTTCGGTATCTGCTAGGAACCTGTCCAGGTATTGTGCCCATAGCAAGAAAGTGGGTGAGCACGAATAACGGATACTCGGACAGGCTCCTAGACTGTACCTCACTCCCTGAGTGCACGTGTATTTTCGTAATATTTGTAACAGCGTATGATCGATGCACCAATCAAAAGCTGCCGAGTCTCTAAAAAGAGCCTCGTTAATTTGCAAACCTCAGGGAATCATTTCCAAGGCAAACGCGGCCTGATCCCAGGCATCCAGTCCATCCAGGGTGCCGATCCCATTGTAGGTTTTCACGTTGACATGCAGGTTGGCGGAAAAGCTGCACTTGGGGTTGGATAAACCGGCCAACATGGTTGAGAAACTGTTGCTGCCGCTTTGATGCGGAAGAGCAGGCGGCACGCCGACATTGTCCGGATTCGGGTGCGGGCTGGTGAGTATGCCGCTTGGACCGCCGAGACCGCGCCGCCACCAAATCCGGTGATCCAGCATGAACATCGGTTCCTGGTGATAGGCTCGATAACCGACGCTGAAATTTGCGCTTCCCGCAGCAACTAAGAATTGACACTGTGCGGTATTGGCTGCCCCGTTCACACGCAAGTCGACAATCTTGGCTTTGGCCTTGCGATTGTCCCACCACAACATATGAGTGAGGGCCGCGAACGGCACTTCCGCCGTTGGTCCAACCTCTTGATACCAGCGCCGGTAGGTAAAGGCCGCTACAACACTGCCCCCTGGATTCGGAGTGCCCGTCGGCCGGAGCAGATTGCCGGCGTTGTCGAAGACTTCGACGGTTAACAGGAACCGTCCGTTTGGAAAATCGTTGGTTTTGAGGATGGCATGGTACTGCCCACTGTGCCAGGCGCGATCGGCGTCATAGGGTATTTCATACAGATCGTTTTGCGATCCTGCACTGTGCGGGCCGAGCGAAACCTTTTCCACGTGCGGCGTCATGCCAACGAACGTGTAGTACCTCCACTCGTTGGGTGAGAGATAACTGCGTGTGCCGGTCGGATTGCCGTTGGCGTTGGCGGCAACCACGCTGACCCGGTAGTACTTGGCACCAACGCCACGCATGCTCTCACTGAAGTGATACCGCAGCAACAACTTGCCACCCCAGTTACGATCCAGGTACTTGCCTTTGGCGGCGGCCGCGTTGGCTGCCGGGTGAGCCAAACCATCGTTGTACACCGGTGTGGCGACCCGGTCCCAGCCGGTGGCATCGGGTGTCTTCAGCTTGTAGCTCGGCATCAGGCCGATGTCCTGCAAGAGTGCGAAGGCCCCTTCGCCGGGGAAGTCATTATTGCGACAGGACTGCGCTTGTAGATGATGACTCACCAAATCTGCGCTGTCGCCGTAATGGAACCACTTGTTGGCCGCTAAGCCATCGTAGATGGTCACTAGCGATCCATTGATCACCTGTTTGACGACGTAGGCGTATTCCTCGTGACAATTGATGGTCATCAGTTGTGGCCATTCGTGCCAGCAGATATTGAATTCTCCGTCGGGCTGAATGAAGCCGTGAGCGACCTGAGTTGCACTGCCGCAGTGGCATAACAAATACGGCCGGGCGTTGATATAGGCGGGCAGTTCCGCCGGCGCAAGGCTGCGAATCGCCTGCAGGTCCGTGTTGGCCCGAAGCGCTCTCTCATCCAAGGCACCGTGTTTGAAAATGGGTAGCGCATGGATAGGCAGCGGGTCTGGGTCCGGTTCCGGTGGCCAGGGAATCGGCGGCAGTTCTTCCACCACGTGCTCAAGTTCCTCAAGCAATTCCGGCAGGCGCGGATCGTAGATGATCCAGGGATGACAACAACATATCCGGCGATATACCTCGACCACGCCGTCGCACACCGTTTCACAGCGATACGGGAAAATACGCCTGGGTGTAGGCAACGCGATCTTTGCATCGCTGAGGATCGTTTCACTCAAGCTGATCGAAGCTTGGGCCAACTGCACCTGCCTCACCAGGTCGCTGACCACCCAAGGGTATGGGAAACAATGCGTAACCGTGCCGTGTACGCAGCGCCAAAAGAGAAACCACGAATACCATTTCTGCTTGGGGATGACCAGGACGCCGTTGTCGTCCAGTACTTGTTTGATTTGACTGGCGCGATAGATAGTCAGCTTGTCACGCTCGATGGTGCCGATATCCTCGACCTGCGGCCCAATGATGACTTGATGCGCTTCCTGTAATACTTTTTCGGAAATCTGAAATTGGCCTTTGTCATCGACATCGGCAGTGGCGATTACTTTGCGTGACCTATCGACGGCGTATACCGCGATCTCAGGCCGCTTGTGCTCTTCGATATCCCGCAAATCAATCGTTGCGCGTCGATTATTGCCTGGTCTCTTTTTTGCTTTCTTTCTCTCCATCACTAATTACCTCTCGGTTTGATTGCAAAGCTTGGATAGAAAAATCAGGCACCGTTCGGTTGGAAACGCACACGGCGGACGGTGGTAGTTACTCGGTAACCCACCCAAATATTACCGGCACTGGATCACGTATTTGTGAGCTGTGGGCCGGAACTGAAGCGGGAGAAACGGCGTTTTGTTGACGACTAGGCGGGCACGGCTATGCGTTGCGCATACCTGCCGCGTTCAACGATTACAGGCTTTTGTAAAAGTCTGACCGTGACTTTCCAATTAAGATTATTATTATTCGCGAGCACATCTGACCGCCCGCAAAGGCGACCATTCGCTTGATTTGACACCGAAATAGGATAAGCCGTCCTGGGCCGTCAATCCTTTTTTGATGGCCGCTTGATCAACTTGAGCTCGATACGCTTGGTTCGTACCCGTCTTTTCTTCTTTTGCTTGTCTACAACCGGTTTGCGCTTGCCATATCCACGCACCACGACCTGATCTTTGCGAACACCATGCATAGCGAGGAATTGCTCTATTTTCATGGCACGTTTCAAAGAAAGGAGCTGAACAGGCCCGGCCATGTCCTTGTCATCGGTATGCACTCCAACCTCGACCATGAGGTCCTGCCCGTCAAGCACCAACTGCACCACCGTATCCAGTAAGGCAACCGAAGAAGGTGTCACGTCCTCGCTACCAACAACAAAACCAACTGTGACGGTCCCCCCGCCGGTAAGTACGGTACCCACATCTCCCGGCGTTGGAACATCCTCCACCGAGGGGCTTGGCACGCCCCGAGTAATAAAACCATCACCCTCCAGAATCTTACCAAAGCCCAATATCCCTACGATATACTTACGTGACTTTAAAGTACCGGGCGCGGGTGCACCGGGACCGGGGCGAAGTAGACCGCCACCGTCACCACCCACCGCGGTGATCTTCGCTTCGGTGATTCTGCCAATCAAGGTAGCGGTTGCTGAGCTTTCCTCTAGCACGTGAAAGTTATTGCCCAACTCACCGTAGGCGGGAAAGGTGGTCGGCACCGCGGTCAAGTCGGCTACCGGAGGTATCGTTACGTAATCGGCGCTTTCTCTTGCCTCCGCCTGTGTACAGTCTCCTGCTACGTGAGCATCACATGTATTCAGTGTGTTGATCATCGTTGTGAGGCGTGTGTCATCGACAACCAATCCCGTGATATCCAAGTCAGCGACATCGATAGTGGTACGCACCGACATTTCAATGGAGCTTAAACCACTGCCGCTGACAATCGTGCCGTTGGAGTACGTAATTGTGCCCAACAAAAACGGTTCACCGATCATCGGGGTCAGATCAAGCGACGAGGGGGTAATGGATAGACTGCTTGCGAAGCTGTCTGCCGCGGCAGTACCCCAGGTAATGCTGTTAGTGCCTATACCTGTCGCTACTGTCGCCCCCCCGACCGCCGGCGTAGGATTCTGAAATATGATTGCTGACGGTGGAGCAACCAAGGCCCTCACATCTGAGCTTGTGTTCAACCACCCCCACTTAATGCCATTGTAGATCGTGACCGTATCGTCGGCGGTCTCTTCAACCAGGTAGAGCTCCGCCCCCCAGACATGGTCACTCTCCGGATCACCCGACCTGCTCGGTCGATCTACGAAAAACGTCTCGCCGGCAAAGTAACCGCAATCATAATATGGGCTGCTCGAGCATGCACCGAGTACCGTATCCACGACAGTATTGTCATTATCAATTTTGTCTTCATTCACGCCGTGCCCACCGCCGGCACCCAGTGCGTGATTCGCAAAAAGCCGCTGAATCCAGTGCAGATTATCCGCTGCCGCGGTGGGATCGCCGGCACCGGGCGTGTACGTAACGTCAACAAAGGAACCCACGATCGTGCCGGGAACACCTTGCTCGGTTCCGCAATTAGTAGTCCCCAATCCACATGCGTAGTAATTCTGTATATTGAAACTACCGGTCAAATCCGTGTCCGCAGCATTGAAGGTCCAGTCGGGGAATTCTGACTGTAAAGTTGCTAGAAACGTGTCCGTGCCCCCTCTAATGATCGATTCAATGCCCGCTGGATTGATTACGACTGAGCGCTGGGCGCCCCCCGGTAGCGTATAGACGTCAAGTAAGCGATAGGTGGTGGCTGCACCGGGTTGGGCGGGAGTTACGCTAAAGCCATAGGCCAGCGTATTTACCAGCATCAAGACGAAACCTAGTAAGAGGGACCTAACGGCGTCGCGTGGAACGAGATATCGAAAGTAGTTGTGAAGATTGCTGATTTCGGCTTTCTTACCCATTTTTACCTCCCTAAGAGATATCGCACTAAATCAACGGTGTTCGGAAAAACAACACCGGATCGATCGAGGGATGACCATTATCCGAACGATACAGTTCTTTGGTACTGTTCTTGATGACGTGATTGTTTGCCTTGCGTACGGGGCCTTAGGCGTTTGACGATCGATAACCGACTCTGTCAAGTACCCGTCTCGATCAGGACTTTTTCAACAGGTCGTCAAGACTCATTCACATTATTAGAAGATCGTACACACGACTATTGGTTAAAACTTTTGGTCAATGCGGTGGCCCCGATGCGACGCGCCCGAGGACCGATTTGCGTCCGTTTGTGGCAGACAACGCGGTCTAGTGGGCTCTCCAGTGCCCGGATTTTCCGTAGTAGCGCCAAAAGTAGTTGAGCGGGATGTCCTGCTTGACCCGCTGAGTCACGGTAGTGCGGAGACCATACTCCTTGTCGTTGCAGATGTTCCAGGTTTTACCGTATTGTGATGGGACCCATTCGAGAGCCCAGATGGGTATCTTTGCGCCCCGTCCCAGCATCGGCGTCGCCCAAGGATCCCGCACGACATCGATCCGGGCCAAATGGAGTCGCAGCATCAGCCCGCGTGTTTCCTTGAAAATGGCGACGCAGGATCCGTTTGGAATCGGCTCGGTAACGACTACGTCTTCCTCCCAACCGAGAACCGTATTCCACGGTACGAAAGGACTGCGCAACTTGATTGAAAATCCCGGCTTTAGAGGCTTGGCAATTCGGTCGAACACTTCGTGGCCGGTCTCCTCGTCCAGAACCGGCACCAAGTCTTGACACGGTTTGTCGACTCCACAGTTTATGGTGAATTTACCGACGGCGACGGCGACCTCGTTCATCTGCTCGACAAAAAGCTTTAGTTCCAATGCCATGGCTGCGGCCTCAGGGCAGCGTTCGACCGATGTCGCAAACTTCTGCAGTGCATCCGCGAACGCTACCTCCATCCGGGCGATATTTCTGTCGGCTTCAATCGTTTCCTTTCTGCGGTCTCTCGATGGTACGGGCCTCAGTCCGCCATACAGCGTCTCCATACCCAACTGAATTGCACTAACCGCAGCGGCGCAATTCGATGTCGATTCGATCAGGCGTACGACCTGATCGATCCGCGTATCCATGGAGATAAAATCGGTGCGAGATTGCTCCTGCGCAAAGGCCGGCGCGACCAACGTAAACGTCAACACCACGGTCGGAACCGCCCGACGGCAGTCCAAATACTTGGTTACCATATTGTTTTCTCCCGGTTGATCTCAAAAATGATGCAGATTGGTCTTTGACTCGAGCTGCCGTACCGGCCGGCGGTACGGTTTCCACAAGGATGACACCAAGGAAGGCCTTACGCGCACCCAATTGCACTAATGGCGATATGGTTTGAGAGTTTCTAGAACACTCGGAATGCCAAGCGAACCACTACCTACAGATATTTTGAACAGAGGGGCCGGGCCGGCCTCACCATGTATCGGTGGCGACGGGCGCTTTGAGCAATCAGTCATTGTTTTGAACACGCAATCGTCCACAACAACGAGGAAACGCTCTCCTTATTACTTTCCCGACCGTTCCATAAGCCAACTCAAAGCGGACCATTGGAAAGCGGCTAACCAGGCGATTACAAACGCGGTCAACGTCAAATCGAGCAGCCGCCAATTTTGGAGCAGCGCAGGCCGGTAGATCACCTCCAAAGTGACGGCAACCCAGAAGCCCATGCAATAACCGCACGCCAACAACTTTCCCAGCCGCGTGCTACGCGACGCTGCCCAGTGTCGGAGCGGCTCGAATACCTTTGTCTCACTGACGGTGAACGCCAGGAATGCAGTAATCATCGACAAAGCCAGGATCTGGCCCCACACGTCAGCGGCGTGGACTACACCCGGAGCGGCAGTGCGCCACCGGCCGTAACATATACTTTCTTGTCCAGTTGCTGTTGCCTACAAACATATCGTTTCGAGACACGGTACGCCTCCTTCCGGCTGATCGTTAACTACCGCCCGTACTAAAATGCACAGCGGAGTTCACGCCGAATGACGGAAAGCCGGATCGCGTCGCATACCGCAGTCAACGGCGTGCGCGCAGACACCACTTCGTCACCGTACCTTGATCGCCGAGGGCGTTATCGGACACCGTCAGCACCCAATTTCCACTGAGGTCCTCACCGGCGAAACTCTGCAAAGCTTGATGTGGCATAAAGTTGCCGTCCAGCGCCGGGGTCACGCTGGTGCTGCAGGACGTTTCCACGGGCTCGGCTGCGGCATCGCTCAAGGTCGCGTCAATGTTGTTTCCGCTGCATCCGAAACCGCCGGCCGTCACACCGGGTCGATCGATCAAAACCACCGACGTATTGGTTTGCTGGTGCGTAAGGACAAACACGAGGTCACCAACCCAGGTGTGCGTGGCGACGACATCGACATCGACGCCGGTGAGTGTGCCGGAATCCGAGATGTCCAGGCTGCTACTCGCACCGGAGCTGTTATTGTCCGGGATCGCCAGCGGTGATTGATCGCAGAACTCGTCCGCGCCGCCATTGACTGGCCCCGTATCGTAGCCGATCACGTCGAACAGCTGAGTGTCCAGGGCGGTGATTTGGCCATTTTCTCCCGGGGCTGCGGTTGGGTCCATCAGACCCAGGCCTTGATTGTCCTGCCAATGGCTGGCCTGTTGGCCATCGCCAAAATTGCGGCCGGTCGAGAATCCACCCGTGTCGGTGGCGCCGCCGTCGAGGGCGAAAAACTTTCGCCTCGTGTCTGCGGTCCAGTCTATGACGCCCGCACCTTGACCAAAACTTTGGGCCGAAAATCGGTAAACGTCGACCGGGCTCACAAAACTGAACTCATGATCGAAAAACGAGACCGGCGTCACCGGTGGGCTGTTGATATCGAGAATGTCGACGCCGCTGACGAAGCCCATCGCATGCCCGATTTCGTGTGCGGCCACAGCGATAAAACTAAAGTGATTGGCCGTAATCCCATCGCTGGGATCGAAATCCCAATTGAATTCGCTATTGAAAGTGATTGAGGCGTCGTTACCGGCATCATCCCCGGCCAGCAGCCCCAGCGCCTTCGCATTGGCACGGGTCATACGAATCGTTTCGTTGTTGGCGTCGCCGTCACCGTCCAAGTAGGGGGTGGCGTTTCCCGCTCCGTGCGGGCTGTTTCGGGTACGATTGAGCAGCATGGTTTCCGCCGTACCCGTAGGGAGATTCCCAACGGCCTGCTGATCGTCCGCTGAACTGGCTTCGTTGGTGGATGCGGTACGAAACTGCGCATACGTCACAGCGGTCCTTTCCGAGCCTGTTTGTCCCAGTGTTCCGGGGCTGAGCTGCTCGAAGCCGATCTCCATATTGATCGTGATATCGTCTCTATAAATATTGGACCAAAGAGCCCCGGCGGCAGTGAAACCGTCAATCGCTTCCTGCGCCATTCCCGGCGCCGGATTGAAGTTAAAATCCAGGGCGAAGCTCGTGTTCGGAGAGATTGCGCCCAGACCTAAGAACAGTATCGCGGATTTGAATTTCATGATGGTTTGCACGCCATGTGGTTCCAGCCGCACGAGGTGGCTGTTTAGGATCAATTATTTCCTGGGAGCTTCACGAGGTCCGTACGGTTGGCGAGACCTTCGAGCTCCTTGACGCCGATCGAGAAATTCTGGAGCGGCTGAATCGGAGCGCCGGCACCCGCTTCGATGGCCGCGGATTGTATTGAGATGACGGTCTTTACATCCGTCAGTGGGGCACGTGTCGTATCGGCGGGTACGACGCGATCTAAATTCACTTTTACGTTGGTTTTTACTCCGTGATCGCCGGGCAGCTCGGACGGACCGGCTTGGGTGATTGCTGTAACCGCCATGGCTTCAATCGACTCTGGCGCGGTGAGAAGCTCTTCCGTGGCAAAGTTTTTCAGTAACTTATCGAGCTCTTCCTGCGAAAGCTGAAGGGTGTAGTCACCGGCCTTCTTCATATACGCGGGATAATGGATTATTACCTTTCCATTACCGAACACCCGAATGAAAGGCGTGGGGTCGGGATTCGCGATCATGCCGCCGGTGTAGCTAAGATCCAGAATTAGATTATCGGCGACCCGGTTGAATTCCAATTTAGGCTCAGCCGGACCCGCTGCAGTGGTTTGAGCGAGAACATTGCTCGGTATCCCGATGCCAAGGGCGGTAAGCAACCCAAGTTTTAATAGCGATCTCATAACACCGCCTCCTACAAGAGTAATCTCGTTTTCGCTCACTATCTTATCACCCTGGCCCATACGCTTGGGCCGAAAGCACCGACATGCGGCGTGGGTGCGCTTCAGCACCTAGGTGCTACTCGAATACATACACTTACCGCCTGTCAATTGTCGTTTTTCTACGCGCTTTTGTGACACCAGGTGGTCGAGCGCCGCTTGAACCTTACCTAGGCTATTTTCGTACCGTTGACGGGCCAACCACCATTTCGTAATACCTTCGACACTGTCCATGGCTTCGGGATACCTCATGAGATAGTCTTCTATCTCTCTAGCGATCTCGAGTATCTCTTCGTTTGAATCGGGTTTGAGCACGCTACCGCCGTACCTGCACGCTGAATGGGCTGGCGTAACCATCACCCAAGCAATGACCGTGCCGATTCGAATACCGCCCCAACTCTCTGAGCAATCGAAGTTTTTGTAATATCACAGCGCGATGGGTGGAATATTTGGGACCCAATGTCCGGTGGCGTCGATGCGCGCAACCGATTGAAAATTCTTCCATTCACAGGGGGTAACTTTTTTGCCCAGGGTGTGTCAGCGAAGATCCACCCGTGTTAAGAACTGGCACACCAAAGGTTTTTATCTATCCCATGTTTATATAACAGCCTCCTCAGTGCGCTCCGCTGGGTTCCGGCCCGCTTGGCCGCTAAGCTGATATTTCCCTGTGTTTCATCCATCAACCAACAAAGATAATCTTTTTCGAAATTCGCAACGACGTTTTGCTTCAACTCCCTCAAACTGGTCGAAACGGTGAATGTCGATCGGCCGTCAGCGCGCGCGTCGCGCCCGTCGATTCCGGGTTGCTGTTCGGGCAATTCCATTACCGAACCATCGCACAGCAAGTATTCTTTGTGCAGCAGGTTGCTCAATTCACGCACGTTGCCGGGCCAGGGGTGCCGCATCATCCATTCCAAGGTTACCGGATGTACACATTTGCACGGACGTCCGTACTGCGAGCTGTACTGGCGGAGAAAATATTCTACGAGCAGCCTGATATCGCTGCCGCGTTCGCGCAAGGGTGGCAGCTCTACCCAAAGTACGTTCAAGCGGTAAAAAAGGTCGCGTCTGAACCGGCCCTGCTCGACCAATTCCGCCAAGCGGGTATTCGCGGCGGTGATTATGCGCACATTTGTCTGTTTGGTCTTCTTGCCGCCAAGGGAGCGGTATTCCTGGTTTTCAAGGAATCGCAGTAACGCGATCTGGGCCTTTTCCGACAGCGTATTGATCTCATCGAGAAATAAGGTGCCGTTTTGTGCCTCAGCCACCAGCCCGGGCTGGTTGTCCTTTGCATCCGTGAACGCACCTTTTTCATGCCCGAACAGCTCGTTCTCGATGAGATTGTCCGGAATGGCCCCGCAATTCACCGGCGTGAAAGCATGATCGCGCCGAGCACTGAGGTAATGGATCGCCCGAGAGGCCAGTTCTTTTCCCGTCCCGGTCTCACCCTCAATCAGAACCGGGGCCTCACAGCGTGCGAATTGTTTAATCAGCTTCAACGCGGCGACGAAAGCCGGCGACTCACCCAGCAGATTCAAGTCCACGAATTGCTGCAGGAACGCCGTTTCGTCAGTGTCGTTTACTACAACTTGAGGGTCACCAAAGGTACGCTGGAGTCGTAACTGCAATTCGTCACGGTGACAAGGCCAACCCAAAAAATCGGTGCAATGCTTTAGTACCCCATACTCCCACTCGCGATCTGAGTGGCAGCACACGCCAAGCAGGAAGGATTGTTTCCCTTTGGTGACGATCGATATCAACTGGTCACGTGGAATATATGCGCTGCTCAAAAGCAGGACCGTCGGATCCGTAAACTCATCGGTGCCTGCCCGCAACCACTCAGAACCTCCTACCGAGTGGACCTCATAACCCAAGCCCTGGACAGCTGCGAAAAAAGATTCACAACACACATCTGAGGAAAACGAAGCAATCGTTAATTTTCTGCGTCCCGCCATGATCCTTCACCAATCCTGAATGTTTTCTTCTCTATAAACCACCAGCCGGCAACGCGCTGTGATAAATGCCACTTACAAGCCAAAAGTTTTGCTTTGTAAGTCCACTCAATGCTCGAGTCGTGGTTTGGTGACGGAGTGCTGGCGCGTGCGCCGATGTCGGTCGTACGCCCAGTGCAGGACGCCGCCTTGCCCGCGCAGCTGGGGCACTGCGGGCCCTCCCGGTTGCCTGTGGCGAATGTCCAGGCCGTCAGGGACACATCCTCAGTCCTCCATCCTTTGTTCTGACGGATGACGCAGTACCTTAGTACGCTATCGAAACACGTTGTTCAACGGCGACACGCTTAGTGCGTGACAAACGGAGTGATATCGCTGTCGGATGGCCTTATATCTTGAGCGGTCTGCTCGGCTATTCGAATGTACCGCACCGGTGTTTACACGGATCCCGGCGATTTGCCGAAAGGTACGTCAGTTAACCGTTCTAAAGTTGCTGGGCGTTAGGCGGTAAAAAATGTACTCTCGCTATCAGCTCGTGCGGCAATTCTCTAGATACCTTTTCTGCACCAACCCGATCCGGTTCGGTTCAGGACCACCGAGCATCTTGACACGATACCAGACCGTTGACTTCCCGTCCTTCGTACGCCCTGGTATCTTCTTGAGGACTTCTACTGGCGTGCCCTGGGGCAGCTTGACGATCCGATCCCTGCCGGGAGTCTTTGTGGGAACGACGACGGGAGCGTTTTCCTTTGCGTCGCATACCTCTACGGGTGGTCTCTTCTTCTTGGGAGACGAGGCAGGCGGTTTCGCCCGCGGTGGAGGTTTGGAGAGAACCAACCTAAACGGCGCAATGGACGCGTCGAACTCAACGCTGAATGGGACATCGCCGGAAATGCCCGTCGCCTCCCAACGCGAAAGACTGACCGTTGCGGCTTGTTCTTTGAACGCACCGCAGTCCCCCGGGCAGAGATCAATCGTATCCTTCACCAAGTATTTCAGTTGCGGAGTCACCGTCAGCTCGTTGGAGGCTGGATCCAGATCGATTTTGAGGTTGCCCTTCAGCGTGCGCAGGTCGTTAAAAGGAGACGGCTTGGCGCCGACCTTGCAGGCAAGCTGATCTTTTCCAACGTCACCTGCGATGTTGCCGGGGACCTCGCCAATTTGATCGAAGTTCATGCGCATGGCGTTTTTAACATCGCCCAGGGCCCGGATGTGTCCCGGAATGACCGAGCCCACACTCACCGTCACAGTGTTCTTCGCGCGAGGAAATGTGGGTGGAGACGCCCGGAGTTTTAGCGTTATCGAGGCTTGAATGTCACCGTTCGTCGCCTTGGTGGTTTTCGAGGCAGTAAAGTCCTTCGCGAACGTAGCCGATAGATTCTGAGGATTTGCACCACCCCAGGCGTACTGGTCCCAAAGCGGTACGACCCGGGAATCCACAAACTTCGAGATGCCCTGGCGTAGAATCGGCCACCACACTTCCCGGTGGTCCTGCGCGTCGTCGACGCTCGGCAGCGGCGTGCAGAAATCATCCGGACACTTGTCGGGGATCGTACACGCTGGAGCTTTACTCTTTCCGCCACGCTGGCGCTGGACAATCGTCTTGCGCGAGGAATTAACTCGGCGCGCTTGCTCTGCACCCGCCTCAGTACCGCGCCCTACCCCCCGATTTGCCCGGTCGTTCGATTGTTGCACAACATGCGTCAATTCGTGGGCGAGCAGGCGCCGACACTCACGGCGGTGCGGCGTATACGCGCCACGCCCGAAAACCAGGTCTCGCCCGACCGTAAACGCCCGTGCGTTCACTGCTTGCACGGCCGCCGCCGCTCGGGCATCCGTATGTACACGTACATCGCTGAAATCATACCCGAACCGCGGCTCGAAGAACGCCCGGTCTGACTCGGGTAACGGCTGCCCGCCGCCCTGCAAGGCGTCTATCTGAGCTGCGATCTTCCGAGACACTGAGCGCACCCCGCCAGAACGAGCCTTGGCCTGTAGCAGTTCCTCGTCCTCTTCCTCCTCCACGGGTTGACGCTGTACATGGCCCGGAATTGTCGATGGCTGTGGCATCCTCTGAATCAGCTCTTCGTCCTCCTCTTCTTCCTCGGCTTGGCGCTGCAAAGCACTTGGAATTTTTGAAATCTGCAACCTGCTCCGGGTCCGCGCTTCGTCTTCTCTACAGCCCGGGCAGGCCTCTTTGCCCAGCAGGCAGGTCTCGCACTTGCGGCTCAGGCGCCCGTCGCTGCTTGACAACGTTTCCTGCGGCGCTGGCATCCGCATGACCGCATCGGCCACCCGGTCGGCCTCCTGCTCGTAACGATCGTTGGGGGGGCCGATTGTCAGCGTCTTTGTCTGTAGCAACGGCGTAACATCTGACCGCCATGCGGCCCAGCGCACAGAACGAGAACCCGGCCGCCAACGGGCGGCCGAGGGCCGGCGCGTCTGATCTGCAATCGCTCGACTACTCATGTTGAATTATCCGAAGCGAACACGACTTATGATCCAGGAAGTCAGCGCGCCGCACAATCACCCATCCGGCCGATCATCCACGTCCGCCGAGACATTAGAGAGGATGCTTGCTTCAACAGTCTGAATAACCGTGGAAATATGTCAATTCAAGCCTTGATCCTGTGTCTTTTTGCAACTTCTGCATCGCATTCTTTATACAGACTCATTAGCCTAAGCATCGCGTCAAGGTATAAACGTCGCAGTTCGGACTCTACGCGCATAGGTATGGATGCTCCAACAGTCCTACTCCTTTGCAACCTATAGAACAACCAAAAGCTACGGCATAAGAATGCTCTGGGGGAACAAAGGTTCCTGACTCTCCCGGTCGGAGTTCGAAGTGTTCTTGAGTTGGATTGATAACTCTGCCATCTCTGCCAAGGCCCGCAACGAAAAGCTTGCACGTTCCACGATTTACCAGGTACATCTTACGAAGGTAGTCAATCCGGGTGAATTGTCCTTTCTTTCCGGGACAAGGTGTTTGCGTTTGCTTACGGCAACCGCTCGATTGCGCCGTTTCTTGATTACCGTCCTCGACTCGAGCCAATACCCCTGGCGACACGTGTTGGCAAACTGACAATGATTTATTCGTCGGGAATCTTTCCACAGCCGCGGGTATACGTGTCTTCCCGTCTCCTTGCTGCACCACATGAGTCAGTTCATGTGCTAATAAACGCTGTCCGTCGAGCGATACGGGCGAGTATTGATCCGCTCCGAAAATAATGTTGTTCCCGAGGGTGAACGCCTTAGCATGAACAGCATTGGCGACCGTAGACGCAAGCGTACTCGAGTGTACGCGAACCTGACTGAAATCATGCCCGAACCACGGCTCGAAGAACGCCCGAGTCGATTCAGGCAGCGGCCGTCCTCCACCCCGCAAGACCTCAATCCGTGAACAGACGTCAGAAGACACCGCGCGCGCACCTCCAGAGACGGCCTTGGTCTGCAAGAGCTCATCCTCATCCTCCTCTTCCTCCTCGGGCTGACGCTGCAGAAATCCCGTATTCTTGGAGATCTGCGGCTTTCTCTGAATCCGCTCCTCGTCTTCCTTGCATCCCGGACAGGCTGCCTTCCCCAACAAGCAAGACTCGCATTTGCGGCTGATTCGTGCATCACCCAGTGTCAGAGCGTCATGCGGCACCGACATCCGCATGACCTCGTCGGCCTCCCGCTCGTAACGATTGTTGGCGGCCCCGATTGTCAGCGTCTTCGTTTGCAGTAACGGCGATACACTATTGAGATGTTGGCCGGCCCACAGTACAGATGGACACTCAGCATGCTTGTCGGCGACTGACGATTGGCGTGTCTGATATGCAATTGTTCGCCTGTTCATATGTAGTTCTCCGAGTCTAGGACACGGCTATTACGTACCGGTCTTCTCCAGCAACAAGCACATGATACGCCGCTGACAGGCACCCAGCCACACAATCACCGACCCCGCCAATTATGTATTCTGTCAGTGACATATAATGGGCGCCCGGTTCAAGTGTTTGAACAAACCACGGGAATGTGTCAATGCAAGACTTGACCCTGTGTCTTTTTGAGACTTGACCCTGTGTCTTTTTGTTTACGGGCTGTGCTGCATGGTCCAACTCCCGCCGTTGTTGATCGACTTACCGCGACCCCAGCGACCTTCAAATTTGTCGGCACCGGACGAGTTCCAGAATCCATGGCCCCTCGCACCATTCTCACGCCATTCAAAATTGATAATTAGCGCCTCGTGTTTGTCGCGATCCTCAACAATATCGATTGTGCCATACGGTATCTTTCCATCCACGTTTCCGTGTTTCGGGTGACGATACGAATAGTTGCCCATCACGATGTAGCTCAAGTCAACATATTGGACATCGAGCTCGACATTTACGTCCAGCTCGGCATCCAGGTCGCCGATCGACAGTGTCCCGGTCCAATTGCTCTTCTGGCTTGCTCCTTCACCCTCTTTCCATAGCTTTCCGACGAGCGATTTAACCTTGGCTGCCTCGATGTATTGAGGCCCGAGTTTTTCGGCAAAACAGGAATAAGTCACCGCATGGTCATCATCAACGGTAGCTTCGCTGTATTGACCTGTATTAGTAAATTCACACTCCCCCGTCTTCTTATCATTTATATTTGTGACATTCCGCCGACCCTTAGCCCTGCGGACGTTTTCATGGACCAACAATCGTCCCATGCCAGCCTGTGAGAAACTACCGGCTCTATTCATACAAACCACGACCTTATCCTCATCCAGCATCTGTGCCTCGGTAGCGTTGTCGTCGCAGGGATCGTCCCTCACTGACGGACAACCGATCGTGTAGTCCTTGCTCAGCCATTGGTGTAGGCCTGTGAAATTGTTTGCAATGTGCGTTCTGTTTTCTTCGGAATTCTCGCCGAACAGGAATTCGAACCACGGCTTGAGCCTGCCGGTTGGTTTGTTTTGGAGTACTTCGGCCGCGTGTCTCGTCATCAACTCTGCAAATCGGTGGCCCGCGCTGATCTGCGACCTCGCCGCATCGTCGCAGTTCTTATCGAACGTAAATCGCTGTTTCATTCGGGGGGACTCAAACTCGTCCGAAGTGCTGCCCTGCTGGACCACGTGCGCGAGTTCGTGGGCCAGTAGTCGTCGGCCGGGCCCGCAGTCGGGCTGATAACGCCCCGGCCCGAATACGATATGCCGGCCGACAGTGTAAGCGGCGGCGCTAATGGCCACCGCCGAGTCGGCAGCGGAGGTGTCGCGATGGACACGCACGTTCGAGAAATCATGCCCAAACCGCGGCTCAAAGAACGCCCGCACCGATGCGGGCAACGGCTGCCCGCGCCCCGCATGGCATGGATCCGTGCCGCCACCTCTGGAGAGACCGCGCGCGCCGGCCTTGGCCTGCAGCAGTTCCTCGCCCTCCTCGGGTTGACGCTGTACTCGATCCGGATTCGCCGAGGACTGTGACGACATCTGCATCAACTCTTCTTCCTCCTCTTCTTCCTCGAGCTGCCGCTGCAATGTACTCGAAATCGTGGAGACCTGCGGCTTTGTCTGGACCCGTTCTTCGTCTTCTTTACATCCTGGACAGTATTCCTTCCCCAGCAGGCAGGTTTCGCACTTTCGGCTGATGCGTTCGTCGCCCCGAGACAACCCATCATGTGGCGCCGGCATCCGCATGATGGCATCCGCCACCCGGTCGGCCTCCTGCTCGTAACGGTCGTTGGCGGCGCCAATGGTCAGGGCCTTCATCTGCAATAAAGGAAATCCGGCCTTGTGGTTGACACTCGGCAGCAGACGGCGGCCGGCTACAGACCTCGAGGGGGTCGAATTGGACTTGACTACGTCTGCCGCTACTCTGGCGCTCATGTGTTCCACCAACCTTGTGCGTGCCGGTGCTAACCGTGCTTTTTCTTCATCTTCTTACGCTTCTTTTTGGACGCTTTCTTTTTCTTCGTCTTTTTCTTGGGCGCCTTCTTTTTTGATTTTTTCTTACGCGGCCCCGGCGGGCGTTCTTCCTCGGCCATGACGATCTCGCGGTATTCCGACGTGCCGGGCCCCGGAACCAGCGGCCGAGGATCGCGGTACAGTGGAACACCGTCTTGGTCCGCCGCCTGCAGATACACCTTGAGTTTATGGCCAGGGGTCCCCACCGGTCCGGGCCGGTCGTCGTGCTGGGGCGTGTAGATCAGCTTGAAGTATCCGGTCGGATCCGTCGGGGAGACGCTTTCCTGCACCATGTTTCCCTCCTCGTCCACCAGCGCGACGAACAACCCGGCCTGTTCCTCGAGGCCGTCAGAATAGACCCGGCCGTGGACGATCCAAATGTCGTCGGGGACCCGTTTGGGCTGAGACTTGGCGCGTCTTTCGCCGAGCTTGAGGTCGCGGACCAGCTCTCCGTCGCGTTGCTGGCGCTCCTGCAGCGCGGCTACCCGCGGATGCGTGTCGCCCAGCTTCGCGCGCACGCGGCCCAGCTCGCGCGCCGCACCTTTCTCTCTTGCCCCGCGCAGCCGTAGCAGCCCGCCCAGGGCGCCCGTGCGGATCCGGTCAGCGCCCTTGAGGCTGTCGTCGACTTGACCGGCGATCTCGCCGTAACGAATGGTGGTGGTGTCTACTCTGCTCATATCCAGTCCCCCAGGCCCGTCGTTCGGCGCATGAGTGTCTTGATGGTGTCGCAGAACGGCTTCTCCCGAAGCTTCGGAAAAACCAAGTTAGCCAAGATCTTATTGCCGCTGTCGACTTTCAAAGCGGGTGGGGCCACTACGATCAGACAGTGCGTGGCCTGATTGCCGGTTGTGGCGTTCATCCAGCCGGAGGTCACGGCGGACACGAACGCGTTCATCACGCCCTCTTTGAGGCGATTGTCGCTGGCCCGCAGCGAGAGCGCGAGAAGGAAATTCGGCACCCACACGAAATCCCTGAGCAAGTTGCAGTCACACTCATTGTCGTGGAAGCCGACATCGTCCAGACTCATGATCGTCACCGATGACAACGCGGCACCGACCTCGCGGTCAAACAGGTCCAGCGCACATTGGTTGCCCGCAAACAGGACGTTGCCGTTGGCGAGATACCGCCCGACGCGCAGGTCGTCGAGACCTGGGCGGACAAAAGTGACACTGTCTTCCGACACAGCCGCAATGCCCACCTTGCCGCCCGGAGCCCGGGTTGCGATCAGCGAGCGGAAGCCGAGCAGCTGACCGTAGAACTCATTCGACAGGCCGAGATTGAGGATGAACACCGTCGCCGACATGTTGGTGGTGGAGACCGGCGGCTGGAACGGTAACACCCCTAAGCTTGTGAACTGATTATTGGCCACCGAGACCGGTCCCAGAGCAGTCAGGGTCAGGGCACGCCCCAGCGGCTGACTGACGATATTGTCGTGGATCTTGGCCGCGGGCACGCCGTTCTGACGCGGCAAACCAGACTTGACGGCGGCTGTGGTCCGTTTTGTCCAGCCCACGTCGACGGTCGGCGCGACCGCGTAGAAAATGTGGATGCCGCCGCGGTTGCCGCGCCGGGCATCCCGCACTGGGATGGCCGTCTTGGCACCGTTGTTGAGAATCCGGTTGCCGCTGATGTCGACGCCCTCCCCGTGCAGGATAAAGATTCCGCAGACCGGCTCGCGGTGGTCGGGTCCGTTGTCCTGGATGGTGTTGTGATGAACGATTAGATCGGACACGTCGGCCAGGGCCACCCCGCCGTAACCCATGTGATCGACCATAGCGTCGTCGATCTCCGCCAGCGGGCTTTTCAGGCACCGGCGTATGTCGTTCCCGCGGACTTCCAGCCCTTCGACGCTGATAAACTCGTCCACGTCGTTCAGGTCGAAAAACCCGGCGACGCCGATGCCGTTACGGCCCATGTCATAGATGCGGTTAGCCTCGATGACAATGTCGTACAGCGCCCCGGCGGAGCGATAGCTCGGCGGTTCCTGCTCTTCCTCCCCGGTGGTCCGCGGGGGGATGCGTGGCGACGGCGGTGAACAGGGGTCGCAGGGATCGATGGGCCCTATCGGCCACGCCACGACGCGGCGGATGACCTTATCGTTCTCGTCCACCTCCTCGAGGCTACCGAGGGTGATGCCGTCACCCAGCCCATATTGGATCAGGTTGTCGATTACCCGCACGCGCTCAGACGTCGCGCCGATTTGGATGCCGCCCCGGCCGGCCATGATGTCCCCGGCGTCGTTGGCTCCCGCCGTATCGATGGGATGCACGCTAATAACGTTATCTTCCAGCAGGGCATCGTCGCCGATGAGGAAAATCCCGGGCCAGTCTCCGGGAACGTCCAGCATGTGGACGTGACAACGTTGCACGGCGAGATCGCGGCCGGCGCGACACTCAATGCCGCTGCCCAACGCTGCTTGCACGTGCAGGTCATGCAGGCGGATTCGTACCGGTTCCCGCGCGGAACGATTTACCGCACCCGGTAAGGGTTCGTCCGGAAGACCGGCAGCCTCATCGACGAGTATGCCGATGCCGGTCCTGTGAGCCTCGATGGCGAGCGATTCGACCTGAATGGCGACGGAGTTTTCGATGTGGATGACCGGGTCGGCGTCTCCAAATTCCTCGCTGGGGCCCTGTGACATGATCCTAGAACGCGTCCCGCACCCCGTTAAGGTGATGCCCTGTCGGCCAAAGATGTTCACATTCTCATGGTATTCGCCGGGCAACAGACAAACCTTGCCGCCGGTGTCGGGGAGGTTGTCGATGGCTGCCTGGATGGACGCGAACTCGCCGCGGCTGTGCCTACCGTCACCGACGGTGACCGTGCAGCACGTGGCGCCCGAGGCGGGCGGCCAGTGATCTCGGCAATCTTCAATGAATTCATTTGGAAAGGCGACCACGGCAAGCCGGGCATAGTGGTGGTGGATCCCTCTGGGCGGGACCTGTTCGAGAATCTCGACGGATGCGTCCGTGCTGCGCGCGTAGAACACCCAGTAATCGCCGGTCTTGAACTCGCCGTCGGGCTGGTTCGGGTCCAGGCTGAATTTGATCTCGATACCGTGCTCCAGGTGAAACGCCGCCGTCGTGACATCGACCAGACCTGTCGTCGAATCGACGCCCTGTTGCTGATCCCAGAGCCGAATGCGGGTATGCCGCACCACTAAGGTGCTGGCGGGAAAGTCTTCGGCCGGCAGCGAGCCGCTCAGTGTGATGGTGTTCTTGTCGTAGTTGATCTCATCGATCCTGCGCATCTCCCCCTGGTTTCCGGCCAGCTCGCGTACATCGTCCGTGACCTCGACCCAGTCGTTGACCTTGAAGCGCCGCATGGCGTCCCACTTCGACTGGGTGACGGTGAGCGCGGAACCATCGACCGCGATGACGCGGGATTCCACGGAGGCGTTGTGGCGGGCCCACTTGAAGGTCGCCTTGCCGATCTTGCCGGCGTCGTGGATCTCGACCCGGTACAAGCGATTTTCCAAGCCGCGGTAACCGCCGCTCGGCGGCAACAGGCACGGGTTCTCCTCGTCGGGGATTTCGACGGTGCCGGTGCTGAGCCGGCCGGCCGACGGAGCGTTGCGGGCATCCCACGCCTCGACGGCGTCTGGACACTGGAGGTCGTCCGCTCCCGCCGGTTTAAGCACCTTGACCTGCCAGACGGTCTGCAAGCGCGCCGTAGTGTCAACCCCCACGGCGGGCTCAACCAGGCCGGGGTGTTTCACATGGGTCACTTCACGCTGCCACACATCCAGATAGACGATATGCCGCCCTGCAGTGGGCAGCGGATCGATCTCGTCGGCATTCGGGAAGTGTGGTTGTTGGTCGTAGGAAATCGCACCTGTGCCGCCAGGCTCGTCCAGGACGTCATTAAATTTATCGGTTTCCGCCCCGTGATTTTCGGCCAACAATCCATCGACATACATCCGCCCCGGATGGATCCATAACCGGCTGTCTTTCAGTTCGATCTTGAACCCATTCTGGGTCTGGTGCGGCACCCGCGCACGCCCGATGAGATCAACCGTCTCCGCACGGATCCGGCGTTGCCCGATGGCGACCTGCTCGTTCCAGTCCGCATCCAGCTGGACGCGGCCCTGTTGCATCAGCACGCCGCTGAAATTATTCCCAGCGTCGAAGGTCTTACGACTGTAATCACCACTCATGACTCGTACTCCCCATCGTCATTGACCGCGATCCCCTAATTTGCGTAAAAAATGCCGGCCTCCAGGCCGAAGCGCAGGTACTCGTCCAGACGCAGGCGCAGATTGGTTTCGCGCTGTGGTTGGAACAGATTGTGATACACGCCCATCTCGGATTCGTCATCGGCGCCTCGCCGTATCTCCACTGGGCACGACAAGGCGAGCTGCGTGTAGGCCGGTTGGCCATAGCGCGTATCCCGGAACGACGGCTGAATCCGCGCCTGCACCGCGATAATCAGCTCAGCCTTGGCGCCGGGGCTCAACGGACCGTCCCGCTCCGCGACCCTTACGGCCTTTGCGACTGCGAGTTCCGGCTGGCAACGATAGCGGCGCGGTAGGCGCGATCCCGGCGGCACATAGCTGAACCGCACACAGCCCGCCTGTTTGCGTGTGGACTGTACGGGAGACAACCACTTGTCACCGCTGCCTTCTTCGTCACCACCTTCTCCACCGTTCAGGTCTTCGGCGGCAACCGCCACCGCATGAAAAATGGTGTTCGAGGCTAACTTCGTCATATGCGTGTGCACCCGCCCGATGACGGTGCTGTTCTCGATTTCGAGCAAACCACCCTCGGAATTCCCATCGACCCCCGCGAATGCCACGCGAGACTCGTCGGTCGCGTCGACGATGGAATTCCTGATTTCCACCTCGGCGCCTTCGGCGACGCGCAGGGGGCCGACGATACAGTCCTCGATCTCGATCTTGATCCGCTGAGACTCGACCACTAGGCTGACCCGTTCTGGAAACTTGGGCGACCCATCGATATCCAGCTCCAGGCCGGGGACCAGGGTACAGTGGCGCAGGCGCAGCAGGGTCAGTTCGTTGCCCGCCTGCGGGACGACAATCGGGCCCTTAGTGATGAGCAAGCCATTCAGCGTGACAATGCCGTCCTCACCGCTGGTAATCTTCAGCTCTTCGTTTAGGACCAGGGTCGGGCGCTTCTCATTGGCAGCCCGTATTTCGATGCGCGTATCCGGCCCGATGTCGATCTGCAGCGTTTCCTCATAACGGCCGCTGTCACTGATCTCCACGACACCATTGCCGGTGAGGGTGTCGATCGCATTCTGGATTGGGGCGATGGCGGCTCCGGAGGCATCGACGACGACCGGTTCGAAGTCCTCGAGCTTTTTGTCGAAACTCGCGCGGTGCTCATACTCGCCACCACCGAGTTCGGCCGGGAATCCATAATGAAAAACGACGTCCACGGCCGCCCCGGCCATCGCCTGGGTCTCTACGGCCACGGTCGCGGTCGCGTCGGGCGTAAGGCCGGCGGTGTCCACCGCAATCAACGGCACGTCTTGTCCGGCCCGCGCCCCCGCAAAGCTGATGACAACGTCTACCTCAGCGTCGCTAACAACGCCGTCGACCGTGATATCGCCGGGGTCGAGGTTGTCCAGATCCTCAAGCGCTGCTCGAATCTCGGCCGGCGAGGCATTGTGTGCGAGCGCGGCGGGTTGACCGTCAAACGTCAAACTGTATTGCCCGGACGCGTGCCCGCTGATGCGCAACCGCTGCCGCTCGTTGGGCGGTAGCGCAATCCGTGCCAGCACGGGATCGATGGCGATCCTGTCCACTGGAGCGTGCGCCCAGGATGACCCGTCCCCGACATCCGACAAGTCGCAAACCTTCACCTGACGGAAATCGATCTCTTCGCCGTTGACCCACAGGAACAGGCTCTTGTCCTCCCCATAGTAAAGTGGCTCCAGATCTTCGGCTTCAGCGGACACGAGATCCGCATCCAGCACCCGCCGGCTGATGGGGTTGGGGACGTTGAGCGGCTCGGCCAGGTGCGTGATGTCTGTTTCGGGTTCTGGACGCGTGAACAGGGGCATGTTGTGCTTCAGGGGACTGAAGAACAGCCGGCGATCGTCGAGGGCGACGGCCGGCGACCCCTTGAGCGAACAAGCCTTCAGGCGCCACAGGAATATGCCGACGTTGGGGATGTTTTGTCGGCCTTGATCCGTCGCGATCCGACGCACATCGACGGTGTGGGCTACGGTATCGAAGGCCGTGCCCAGCTGTTCCAGCCGCGCCCAATCCCGGAGATCCGGGGCATAGTGGTGACCGGGGCGGATGTGATTCATAAACTGAGTGGTCGCCAACAACTGGAAGAACTCGACGACCCGGGCCGGCCAGCCGGTGACGTCCCGGGCCAGCTGTTCCAGCATCGTTGCCGTGCCTTTCCGGCGACGATAACGAATCGTGTTGGCGACCTCGGCCCGGGCGCTCAGATATTCCGCCGTCTTGCTGTATAGCGGGCGATACCCGATAAGATCACCAATATACGGAACCACCCACTCGGCACAGGTCTCGATGAACTGATCGTCGTAGAGCTGCTCGAGATTCTCTTCCAGCACCTCGGCCTGCTCGGCGAGCACGGTGATCAGCGCCTCGAGGGGCTTGCCCTCGGCATCGTCCCGGATGCGGTAAATCGCCGGCAACAGGCTGTAGAGGCGGGCGGCGTCGAAGCTCATGACAACACCTTGAGGCCGTCCAGCGGCGCGGGATCGAGGGTGAGCAATTCAGCCGCAAGCATCTCGCCATCCGGTGCCAGCTGGGCGGGCGAAGCCAACAGCTGCGCGCGGGGTTTTTGCGTCGTTTTTTCCGCCCGGAACAGCGCGTCGACGTCGACCGCGCGTACACCCGGCACACTCTGAATCGCCGTGATGACCTCGCTCAGCGATACCGGTTGAGCAAAACCGCGGACGGCAAACGAAAATCCCGCCCGCAACGCACGCTCGACATCGGCCAGCACGATCTCCTGCACATAATCGGGATCGATGTGCAGCCCGGCCTCGAGGCGAAACACCGCCGGGCGATAGGATCGCACCGCAAAATTCACGTAGGGGTCACCGGCCCGCGCCAGTGCCTTGAGCAGCTTGTCGTAAGTGCTGCCTTTGGGATCGACCGCCGCGCCGTCCGGGCCGGCGACGGTGATGAATACACGTTCTGCGCTCCCGTCCCAGGTGCGGATCGCCTGCGCCTTGGCGATGCCGGCAAAGGAGCGTGTGAAATCCTCGTAGTCTTGCAGAGACACCGTACGGTCGAGCGTCTTGACGGTGAGCGGGGCATTGGCCCGGGCGTCGTCGCGGGATTCGGGATCGTCCGCCCCCGCGGCCGCCACGGGATTGATTGCGTCCTGCACCCCCAAGGGGCGGGTCATCAGCTGATTGAGCTGTCCTGCGTTGAGCAGACCTTCCAGACCGATGCCCTTCCGGTACGTTGCCCGCACGTTGTGCTGGCCGGACGGCAGGCGCGCACCGTTGACCCCGTCGCCAAAGCGCACGCTGGTGGTGCCGTCGTCGTGCGTCTTGGTGACATAGATCCGCTCCTCCGGCCCGCGTCCCAGGAACGACGGCACCTCGTGCCACAGCAAGTCGTTGACGCGGATTTCGAGGGTCGAGACAGCGCCGCTTGCGGTATCCGCCGGCACATGGGTCAGTGGCGGCTGGCGCAGGGTGAAGCTCTGGTTCGCGTCCCCGGCGTTGCCGCTGCCGAGGATTTCTTCCACCGTCTCGCCGTGGGTGGCGGCGACCACGTTGGCGTTGATCTGCACGGTGTCTCGCCGGTAGGCGTGCTGCAGCGACTCCTTGAATACCAGCACGGTATGCCCGCCGTCGATCCAAACCTGTTTGAGCGTCATGACCTCGCTGTCGGTGCCCTGGTTTGGATCGCGGCGCTCGCCGGTCACGGCGACCGCCTGGCCGGCTTGCAGCCCCAGGTGCATCCGATCGAGCGTCACCCGATCGCCGGTAAGGTCCTGCTCGATCGGTGTCCCGGCCAGCGGCAGCGACTCGCTTTGGACGTAGACGGCAGAACCTCTGATGGGATTGAAATGACCTAGGTCACCACTGTCTTTGTCAGGGGGATTCCACAACGCCTGGCCCAAGGTGAGCCGGGTGGTCTTCGAGCTCACCCCGTATGCGGAATACGGGCTGTCTTCATCAGGGGGATTCCACCACGCTCCGTCCAGGGTGAGTCTGGTTGTCTTCGAACTCACGCCGTACTCGGTGCGCGGTTCAATCGAGACCTGCTCGATGCGGTACGATGTGGGCCCGCCCCCCGGCTTTTTGATGATCGCGTAGCCGCCTGGAATCACTTCGTCGTAGGCGTTGTCGAGGAAGATGACCGCATCCGATTCATTTGTTGGTGTCCACTCATCCCACTCGTTAGCGGGATTGGGTTTGGTACCGGTATACGTCACCAGTTTGGGCGCGTTGTAGCCGAACACCGCCGCGCGCTGGCGGAAGGCCAACACGCCGGATCCGTCCTCGCTCGCCTGGCTGGTGAGCTTCGTGTTGACCGCCGACACCAGGTCGGCCTCTGACCAGCCCTGGATCTCCACCAGGGCGGATAAATCCTCACTGCGCCACACCTTGCCCATGATCCTGTCCACCACCGCCTCGTCGAACACCGTGGCGGCCGCGAATTCGTCCGCCCGCCCCTGCCGTTCCGGGTCGGCCGGCGGCAGCGCCGGCGCGACATAGTCCGGTGGAGACAGGCCAGGGGTCTCGAAGTCGACGCGCGTGGTCTTCCATTCCTCATCGGCCACGACGGCCGTGATCCGTCGAGTCCGCCGGGTGCCGTCGCTTTGCACGATGAGCAGCGGATCGCCCGGCTTGAGTTGGGTGGTCGTGCCCTCCAACACGACGGTCCCCATGCTGGTGGCGATGACTTGAGGCTGCATAAGGCGCGGCCGCATGGCGTTCCACTCGAGCCGCGCTTCGATCGGCTCGATGGTTTCAAAGATCTGCGCCTGCTGGCCAGGCCCGGGTGTGCTCTGCACCTTGGTGCCGGCGTCGATCGTGGTAAGCTGAACCGCTCGATCGGGGGCGCCGGGGGCGTCCTGGATTGTGAACGCAAGGTAGGTGCTCGCGGCTACCCCAGGGTTCAAGCGGTAGCCGATCAGGCGGGTGAGTTCCAATAACGACAGGCGCTCGGTGGCGGTACGCAGGTAGGATTCGTTGGCGATGCGCTCCTGGTAAAAGGTCAGCACATCGCCCACGGCGGCCCAGGCGTCAAGCAGCCCGATGGTGTAGTCATCGTCATCCCGGGTCTGCAGCCGGCTGAGTGCTTCGTAGGCCTCGTTGGAGAGGAAGCGCTTGGCCGAAAGATGGGCCAGCAAGGTCTGTTTGAATCGAGAATGGTCGCCGACCCGATAGGCCACCGCGCTCAGCCCGGAATGGTTATCCAGCTCGGCCGGCGTGTGCGGTGCAACGCCCTCGCAACAGCCGCAGTCGTTGAGCCCGCGCAGTGAATAGGACCGGAGGCCGTTCATTTGCCGCCTCCCACGTCGAGCCGCAAGACCCCGTGCTCGGCGAAATTCGGATCGTTATCGAGGCGCGCAATCTCGAGCCGATCGAGCAATACCCGTCCCTCCATTAACGGTACGGGATCGGCCTGATCCTTGCGTTGAAAGGTGGTGATGTGTACAGAGTCGACACCCGGTACGGCCTGCGCTGCGGCATACAGAGGGCTGAGATAGACGGTCTGGCCAAAGGTGTAGTTGTCGGGATGGAAAATCCCACGGCGGCCGTCCGGCAGGATCCGGTTGCTGAACACGTCGAGTAGTTCCTTCTTGACCTCGCTGCGAAAGCGATCGGGCTCGACACAGACCTGCATGTCGATCTCGAGCGGCACGTAGCGCGGCCCGTCGACTTCCAGATCGTGACCGGCCATGCGAAAGCGCCCGACGTGCTGGCGCACCTTCGCTTCGAACGCCGCATCGACCGCGAGGCCGGCTCGCCGGTCGACGGTCAAGAATACGGTGTGCCAGCTGCCGGTCCAACGAAACGTGGCCTGGGCCTTTTGAATGCCATCGAGCCGTTCGGTAACTTCGGCGTAGTCTTCCGGCGTGACCGCACGCTCCTGCTGCCGGAAGGCCTGCGGCGCCCGCCGCCGGGCGCTTTCCATGGACTCCGGTTGCACCCCGCCCCGGGCCGGGAGCGGATTGCGGGCGGTGCCGATGCCCACTTGACCGGTGACGACGTGGGCGATCGCCGCGGCCCCGACATTCCCCTGAGCGCCGTTGCCCACGCGGTATACCGCCGTGAACGTAGTTTCCGGCTCCGGCCGGCGGCCGTGGATGTCGTCGCCGAATCGAATCGAGGCGGCACCGTCGTTGTCAATCTCGACGATGAAGTGGTTGTCGGTAGCGCTGCTGTTCAGCAGATCCCGCCGCGCCTCCCAGGTCACCTCTTCCTCTGTCAGGGTTCCGGTCAGACGGATTTGCGGCGTGACATCCTGAAGATCCCAGTGCATGGCGTCGCGGGCAGGTGCTCCGGCATCTGCGTCGAACCCAGCTGCCTGGGTCAGGGGCGCTTCGGCGAGCTTCGGCCGGTAACGGGGCGAGATAGCTTTGGGTCGCGGCGGGTCGCAGCGGTCTGCCGCTGGTTCGGGCGCGTAGTCTAGTTTCGAGTCGGGCACCGCACCGAGCTCCTCCTTCTCGATTGTCCAGCCGTGGTCACAAAGCACAATGTTGCCCCGCGCGACACTCACGTCCTCGTGCGCACGGGTATCGATGCACAGTGCAAACGGCAGCGCGTCTTCGGTGGCCCACTCGATCTGGCAGATTGGGGCCGGATCGCTGCCCACCGGGTCGTGGGTGTTGACCACCTTCGTCAGGCGCACGGGGTGCCGGTGGATGGGGTCCGCGTCGCCCGCCTGCCCGGTGTGCGGTCCCTTGACCTCCTCGAGCATCAGCACCAGACCCTCCTGCAGATGCGGGTGCTGGCCGACCAGGGTGGCCCGCGTTGCGCCGGCCGGCAGACAACACGCCTCGTCGCTCCAGGTGTAAAAGCGCAATTCGTTGTGATCCACGCGCAGCACCAGATCGTGCATGGTCTCGAACACCACGGCGCCCGCCCGAATTGCGCCGGCCAGTCTCTCGGGCGGCAGTACGCCGGCCGTTTCTTCGATGCGGGTCAGCAATCGAGTGCCCGGTTTATGTGGATCCGCTTGCGGCCCGGGCAGCAGGACGCCGTCGGCGTCCGCTGTTGCGACCTCAATGGCCACCCAGACCCGGGCGTTACAGCCGTCGTGCATGGCATAGTCCACGAGGCGCGCGTGACGGCGCACGGAAACCCGTCGCCGCGCGGTATCGAGATAAGCCTCGGTGGCGACCGCGTCCTGCTGATAGCTCAATTGGTCGCCGACGTAGGCCAGCAGTTCGACCAATGCAACGCCAATGTCGGCGGCGTTGCGTTCCCGCCACTGCGGCGCCAGCAGGGCCATCCGATCCAGCATCAATTGGCGAAAACTTTGGTAGTCCTTGGCCAGATAATCGATCGGCGGGGTCACCGCCGGCGCCGTTGGGCAGACCCGCTCCGGCTGACAGTCAAACTCGCTCGGACACTCCACCTTGAAGGAAAAATCGATTGCCGCCAGCATCGGATCGACGTGGTCCGGAGGCCCGGTGCCCGCCTTGTCCTTGACCAACCGCAGGGTATAGACCGAAAAATCACCGGCCCGGTCGACCTCGACTTCCAAGACCCGAGCATCGCTCCCCGGCGCCAAGCCGACGACGTCGATGTCCCGGATCCGCTCGCCGCCCTCGATGACGACGTTGTCGGCGTCCAGCGTCAGCGCCGTCAGATCATTGACGAAGTACACGAACAGCGTGCGCTGCCGGTCTTCGAACGCGTCAGCCGGATCGTCCTTGACCTCCAGATAGTCGATCCCGTTCCAATCGCTACCGGCAATCGCCGCACGGCGCCTCTTGTCACAACAGAAATAAAACATCTTTCGGTTAACGCCTATCTCATCTGCATCGATTCATGCGTCGACTAGGTGGTTCGTTCGAACGTCGCCACCTGCGACTGCTGTGTCCTCCTCAACACGTAGCGCACGGTGACCCGCAACGTGGCATCCACGCTCTCGACCGCAACTTCTTCGACCTGGATCAGCTCGACCAGCCACTCCTGCAACGCGCTCTGCACCAGCATCTGCGTCGCCGCAGCGAGTTCGGCACTGTTGGGCGCGAACACCAGCTGCATCAGCCCGCTGCCAAATGTGGGGCGCATTACTCGCTCGCCCGGCGACGTGAACAGCACCTGCTCGATCAAGCCGCGGACCCAATGGGCGTGATCGTCGTCGCGCGTGCGGCCGCGCCCGTCGAACTGGTATGGGAAGTGAACGCGCACCGTCATGTTCAGCTCCCGATCACCCGTGTTTGTGCGGCCACCGGCAGCAGCGGCGTGCCGTTGGGTGCGCAGACTGCCTGACTGTCCATCAACACCAGCGGCTGTCCGTTGGACATCACCCGCGTGGCCGCCACCACCCACTGTCCGGTCACGCAGGGCACCGGACTGCCGGAGACGTTGAACGGGCAGCCCGCGATCACGTAGGGTACCGGCATCAGCGCGGTTGGCTGGCCGGTTACCATCACCCGGGGATTGGGTGAAGTCGGCACGGCGGTGCCGCCGTGTGAGCACAGGACCGTAGCGCCGAGATGTAACAGCGGACCGGGCATGTCAGATCACCGTCAGGGCGCCGTTGTTCATCGTCACGCTGGGTCCGACCAGGGTGATCATCGCGCCCTTGCCGTTCTGAATGTAGATGCCGGTGTCGTTGACGATCAGCGTGGCGCCGGTAGCGCTCTTGAGCATGATTCCACCCGTCGGTCCCGGCAGGTCGGAGATGGTGACACCGTTCTGCAGCGGCGTCTGGAAGGTAATGGCGGGGATCGCCGGTGGGGTGGCAAGCGCCAGCGCCGGCACCTCGGCCGCACTGCCCCAGAAACAGCCGGTCCAGATGGGGAAGTCCGGGTTGCCCTGTTCGAACTCCACCCACACCCCCGAGCCGATTACCGGCAGCGCCATCATGCCGTTTTGCAGGCCGGCAATGGGTACGCACGGCAGTGCCCAAGTGGCCGGGGCGAGTCCCGCCACGTCGGGCACCTGCACCTGCAGGCGGCCCTGTTGCATGGGGTCGACGTTGTTGAGCACCGCGCCGCGGTATTTTCCGTAATAGCGTTCGGTCATGGCGGCACTGTCGGTGTGATGGAGATAAGGCCGTTCCGCGTGAGTTGGAAGCTTTGCTTGAACTCGCCGCGCTTGAGCGTGCTGGTAACACTTTCCACGTAGTACAAACCGTCATACGCCACACCCGCACCGCGCACACCGACCAACTTACGTGCTTTGAGGATGCGCCCGTAGCGCAATACATCAAGCGCACCGTCGGCGGTCACCGCGTCCTGTGACTTCTTCGCCTCGCTCAAGCCCCGCGAGATCGCTTGCATCGGGTTCATCTTGGCGGTGTCTTTCATCACCCTGACATTGGCTAGCGGCGTCGCCAGGACGCCGAGCGGAGGCTGCAGTGGATTGAGATTGGGGATCGGGATCGGAATCGGCACCCGAGACATCTGGTTTTGTATGAACACCACCGGCAGCACACCCTTGGTGGGATCGAAGCTGAAGTTCAGGGATTCGACATTGGTGTGCGCGTCCATATCGATGTTGAGCGCCGGTTGGGGAACGCCGACCTTGATCTCCGGACCGAAGTAAGCCACGTTTGTGCCCGGCGCCGGGCCAGGCTCCACGTAGAAGACATAGCCGACCTCCTCGGCCAGCTGCTGCAGGTAGGCCAGATCCGTGCCCTGGTGCGCGGGTATGCGCTCGATCGGGATCGGCACGTCGGGGAAGAGCACCGGCACCGGCAGCGGGACGATGCCGTACGCCGCATACTTGGCACAGATGAGCGCCACCCGTGCCTCGATCGGCATCGCCGGATAGGGCAGGCCGCTGAAGTCCAGCATGTCCATCGCCTTGCTCAGATCCTCGCCGGTGACGGCAACGGTTCCCGGCGAACCGTGCCCCCCGGCCTGTACCTCCACCCGGGTCATCACGCCGTCGAACAGGGTCTGTGGCGTGCCGTTGAGGGTGACGATCAAGAGCACCCGCAGAGGCGGCGTCGCCGGCGAAGTGTTCTGTCCCGCCGCAATCAGAAAGATGGTGTTCAGCTCCGATTCGCTGTTAAAGCGAAACGAGAGTTTGAAACCGCTGGATACGCCTGCCGCCGTGGTGGCCTCCACGCTGTCCAAGGCGTCCACAACCAATTGCGGTACCGGCACCGGCACGACCGGCCCCATCAACAGGCTTAAATGGATGGCACTAGACATCCGTGCCTCCGGGTACGCCTTCCGGCAGGGTGATGCGCAGCTCGGCGCCGGGGATCTCGGTCAACTCGGCGGGCCGCATCGTGCCGTTGGCGTCGCACATCCGCCAGTACTGCTCCGCGTCACCCAGATAACGATGCGCGAGATTATCCAGCCGGTCGCCCTGAACAATTTGGTGAAGGTTGAGCAGGACGAATCTGTCCGGCTGCGGTACAAATCGCCTTTTCAAATAGGCTTCCTGCCGACCCGCGGAGGTTTCCCGGGTTTTGACAGTGACACCGTGATAACGGCTGGTCGGGGGGTAACCAGCCGCTTCCAGGCCGGGTACTGACATGAGCTCCGGCAGCGTGTCGCGCATTACCTAGTCCCCCAGGTTCGCAGACCAGCGAGCATGCAAGTCTTCACGCAATCTCTCCTATTCCCATGACACTCAGTTTCGCGCCGGTCTGCTTGTCCCGCAGGGTCTCCTTGCCCTGAAGATGATTCATGAACAGATGGCCTCCCTTGTGTTCAAAGCCGACATCGTCGACGCTCAGTACCCGCAGGCCGAGGCTGACCTTGGCGCGTAGGGGATTGAGCCCGGGATCGAAGGCCTCTTCGGTGACGCTGAGTTCCGTGACGCGCACCGGAAGTACCCGGTGCTTACTCCACACGAACAGCGTCAGCGGTGTTTCCATCGGAATGATCTCGAGCGTACCGAGTTGGGCCAGCCGGTTATTCGACAACAGATCGTCGCTGGCCGGGTGGACCAGAGATTCCAAGGCAGCCAACTCGCGGTGGATGCCCAGTTCCGTGGTTTCGGAATCCCCGCCCTCGAGAAGATCCGTTGCGTCGATCTCGGCCTCGACTTTCAGAGTTTCCACCGCCGGACCCTTGATCCGGAGCGGCTGGGATCGATCGCCGCCCTCACTACTCTCAGTGCTCTGGATCTGGAAACTGCGGCTCAGCGATTCGGGGTTGTACTGCAGAGGGATCACCTGTTCGACGCGTGCGGATTCCGGATCGATCAGCACGATCCCGCCCTTGATAAGTCGTGGGGCATTGGGAAAATTGGTCATCGGCCGGGCCCTCCTGCGGATTCAGTGGCAGCGCCGCATCGGCCGGCCCGGTGGGGCAATAACACGCCCGACTGCGCCGTCATTGTGCAATTCCTCGATAGACGGCCCCGGCGAGTTGGGTACCCACCGTGTCCGCCGAGTTGGGCGTCGCGGAAAACGATCCGGCATCGATTTTCTGTGTCACGCCACCGGTGGTCAGCCTGGGCGGGAGAGCCCGCTCGCTCAGCAGTCGTGTGAGCTCGCGCTGCACGGCGGCGCCGATTTGATGCCGCTCACCACGTTTAAAGCCATGCATGATGAGTTCCTGAATTTCCAGCTCGATGTTCATCGGCAGCACTTTATCTACCCCAGGTCCTGAATTCGCTTTCGTTCACCGGCTTCTCGAGCTTCGCGTACTCCCGGCGGACCGCGCGCGCTAAATGCCGCATGGTGACCGACCCACCCTCATCGGCAGCCAGGAACGCCGCATGCAGCGCAATATTGCGAATGTTGCCCCCCGCGATGTCGAGTCTCGCCAGTCTCCTAACGTCGATGCCGTCAACCGGTGTCTGCGCCGGAAAGATCCGTCTCCAGATCTCCGCCCGTTGCCCGGTATCCGGGAAGGGAAACTGAACGACGAAGCGAATCCGGCGCAGGAAAGCCGTGTCCAGGGCCTTTTTCATGTTGGTGGTCAGGATGGCGAGCCCGCGGTACGCCTCCATTCGCTGCAGCAGGTAGCTGATCTCGATGTTGGCGTAGCGGTCGTGACTGTCTTTGACCTCGCTGCGCTTGCCGAACAGAGCGTCGGCTTCGTCGAACAGGAGAATCGCTCCGCTGTCCTCCGCGGCCGCAAAGACCCGCCGGAGATTCTTCTCGGTTTCGCCGATGTATTTGCTCACCACGCCACTAAGATCGATCCGGTACAGATCGAGATCGAGCTCGCCGGCGAGCACCTCTGCGGCCATCGTCTTACCGGTACCGCTGGCGCCGGCAAACAACACCCCCATCCCCAGTCCGCGCGACGACTTCTCTGCAAATCCCCACGACTCGTAGACCCGGAAGCGTTGCCGGACGTGGACAGCAATCTCGCGCAGGTTCTGGCGTTGTGTCTCCGGCAGGACCAGGTCTTCCCAGCACGCCGCCGGCTCGAGCCGTTGCGCCAAAGCATCGAGCCGCCGCCGCGACTGGCTGCGGCAAAACCGCCATAGAGCGGCGCCGAGCCCTGCTGCACCGGTGTCCGGCGGCTGTTGCGCCAGGTCGGACGCAGCCAGGTGCATCAAATCCGGCTCCACATTGAATTGGGAGACGAGCTGATCCAACTGACCGTTGAGCATATCGGCTTGCGCTCCCAGGGCGACGCGCCACAATCGCCGTTGCGCCACGCGGTCGATTGCAGGTACGTCCAGACGGACAGACCGGCGCGTGTCCAGTTCGACCGGTTCGTCCGTCGCCAACACGATCAAGCCTCGCGTTTGCCCGACAAAACAAGCCAGCTCGCGCCCCGCGACGGCGTCGTGGTCGATCAACATCGCGCCGTTCCCGAGCGCCGCCTCCCGTTCCCATAGCCGTGCCAGGGCTTCCCGCTCTGCCGGTGAGTCGGGGATATCGGCGGATGAGATCCGATGCAGCGTCAAACCCAACGACGCGCAGGCCTGACTCGCAATACCGGTGCTGGCGGAGCGCCGGTGACCGCACAGTTGCACCAACGGCGCTCGTTCGCCGTGCGGGTCCGGCGACCACAGGGCGGCGAGCCGCTCGACGAGCTCCGGTTGATACGCGGCGGCGGAGTCGGCGCCGTCGACGGGGACGATCAATCCTTGCAGGCGCCGATCCAGGTAGGACACACCGGTTAAATAGTGCAGTACGCGTTCATCGATAGACAGCGGGCGGTGCATAATTCCGTCACCCACGTCGGGCTCGAGCAACCGCCAGCGGCGCAGTGGCGCAGTGGGCGTCGCGGCGCTCCAATGCGCGTTCGGCAACACGGCAAAGCCGAGACTGAACGTGGGCGCCGCGCGCCCGGTGCCCGATACCTGGGCCACGGTGTCGTGGAAATCACTCGCCAATTCAACGCCGGCACACAGCAGCAGCAAATCACGCTCGAATCCACTCAGGCTGAATACGCGCGCCAGAACATCGACGGCAGCGGGCTCGCCCCGATGCGCGAGGTTTGCGCGCGCCTGGGCCAGTTCGTTCGCCGCCGTTTCGCTGTCACCCGCATTCAGCAACGTTTTGAGACGCGCCAATTCGGCCGTCAGCACGTGCTGATTCGCGCCAATCCAGTCCGGCGCCGAATGGGCGTTGGACGCCGAGGTGGTCATGAGATGTCGATCCGGAAGTCGAAAAACGTCGGCGGCGTGGCGGCGTGGTTGATGATGGGACTGTCGATGCCGTCGATCCGCAGCCGCGCCAAGTGGTTGCCGACCGGGGCGTCGGGGACGACGAAGTCCAAGTCGGCAACGGGCGGTGTAAAGGATTGCGGGGCGAACGCCTGCTGGCCGAGCAGCAGGAACACACTCTGCCCCACCCGCAGTTCGGGATGAAAGGTCAGGTTGAAACTTGCCGCACCGCTCCCGTCGCGGGTCACGCTCAAGGGCAAGTTGGTGATTTCCGGCGCCACCACGACGGCGAGCCGGTTGGTGGTGCGCGGGTCGGTCTCTCCGGGCCGCCGCACCCGGCCGCTGACCTGGTACAGACCCACGGGGAAATCGTCGGCCCTGGCCGTGGGGATGACAAACTGCATGAGCGCCACCGCCTCGTCGGCGTTCGTGGCGGCGAGGGCCTCGTCGACCACCAGGCGTTCGTTGCGCAACAGCGCCTGACGTCCGGTGCCGGCCAGGTGATGGCCCACGAGGTCGACGGTCTCTCCCAGCCGTGCGACGGGCTGGCCCCCGGCCGGCACCACCGCTTCGATCATCGGCACCGGCGGGATCAGGCTGGCTTGCACCGCTACGCCGCGTTCGCGATCGGTCACCGGATCGCGCCCGCCCCGGCTCAAAACCGGCAGCGGCGAGCGGGCCGGGCGGTTGGATTCGATGAGCACGACAGAGGCCTGGTAGGCCACGGTCGGCCGGTAGTGCGACTGCACCGCCGTCCATAGCTTCGACATTTCTTCGGTGTTCAAGTACTCCGGCGTGATCTTGATCTGCTCAATCTGATTCGCTAGGCCTGAGCCCGCCAGGGAGCGCAGCGCCGAAGGCAGATCGGATTCCCCCTCCACGGGCAGGGCCAGCGCCGTATTGATATCGTTGCGGCCAAGCACCGGTGTCTCGTGCAGGAGCTGCATGGCGTATCCGAGCAGGATTTCCGCGTGCAGTTCGTCCGCCTCATAGGCGCTCAACAGATAGTGCAGGTCCAGCGCCAACGGCGGATTGCTCAGTCGCGCGGTCCCCCGGCCGTCTCGCGACGGGAGTCCCGTGTTACACCAGCCGGTGTTGGGCGTAACTTGATGCAGGAACAGGTTCAGCTGGGAGCTCTCGGACCCGTCGGTGACCAGGACCCGGTCCGGGGGCCGCGCAGTCACCGTGACGGTGCTTCCGAGCACACCGCTCACGTCGTTGTTGATCACCCCGTCGTTGAGCAGATTGCGCAACACCGCGGTCACCCCGGCCAGCGCGAGGGCCGTGCTCATCGCTCACCCCGCCGGCGTTGCGCCAGGTAGTCCGCCAGGGACAGCGTCCTGTCCGGCTGTGTCGGTCGGCGGGGCGGCGGTGCGACGGGCTCGTGTACCGCTCGAACCTCGATCCGGCCGATGGTCACCTTGACCGTCGGGGCGGGTTCCATTCGGGTGGTGGAATCGATGGCGTCGTATCGTGCGGGGGTACCCCGTGGCTTGGCGAGTTGTACCGACGGCGCCGCGGTTGCGCCCACGCGCTGAGAGTGCCGGACCGGGCCCGGGGCAGCGCTTGTCCGTGGTTCCGCTGACAGCGGATGAACGGCGGAGGCCTCGGCCGTGACACGGTTCGCTCGTGTATCCCGCTGAGTGGCAGTATCGTCGTGACTCGCTGTCCGTACAGGTTGAGCCTCGGTCCGGGCGCTCTCTGTCGTTGGCGTCTGAGGGTCACCGCGGCGGTGCGCGGGTCGGTCCCGCGCGACGTGCTCAGACGTTCGAGCACGGCCGGTCGGCTCGACGGCCGTCCGCCTCGACGCCGGGACATCGGCAATCGATTCCTGTTGAGGATCATCGACGGGTGTATTTGCGGCCGATGGAGCAACTAGTGTTGGGTGCCGCTGCGCCGTGAACTCGGGTTCGGCGACCGCTTCCGGGACGTCCGCATCGGCCGATGCCGGGGTCGTCGCATCCGGTATCGCGAGAGTCTCCACGGCCAATGCGGGTGACCGGAGGGGCTCCAGCGGCGACGCGAGGCCCAAGGCCCGTTGGGTGAGTCGCGTGAACAAACCGGTCATCAGCACACCATGCTCAGATACCGGCGGCGGCGTGCCGGTGTCAGCGACAGGATCTCCGGTTCGCTCCATCCGTAGGCCTTGGCGAGCACGTGGACTTCCCGCAACAGGCGTTGTGCGCAGGACTGCAGCTCGGCCCAGAAGAATGACGCGATGTCGAAGACAGCGTCCCATCTGTGTTCGCAGTCCGGACAATGGAGATCGATTACCACGTCGGCCTGGGGATCGAGCGCCTCGATCCGCTGCTCGACCTCCCGAACCACCGGGTCAGGCAATCCATCGGCCGGAATCGGCCTCCCATTATGCGTTGTACTCAGCAGGCACCGCGTCGCTAGCATTCGCCGCGCGTCTTCGACATCATCGACATCGGTAACGGCAGCGAGATCGCCGCTGTTTGGGAGACGAAAACAGATCGAATAATCGGCAATTTCGATTTGCTGCGCGCCGACCGATCCCCCCGCATCGACCGCTTCAACGAGCAGCTCCTCGGTGCTCAATGTCAGCTGCAGTTCCCGACCGCAGTGCGGGCACTCGACAAACACGTCGAGCGCGTCACCGAAGGTTTTCTCCCGCATCGCAAATAGACGCGCGTCCCGGGCCCCGACCTCGAGCATCGCGAGCCGGTCGGGTGACAGCTCTGGATAACCCATACCGAGCACGGTGAGCGCTCGGTGCGCGGGGCGCTGATGCCGACCCGCCTCCCAGAGTTTCAGAACCTCTGTCGCGGCCAGTGAACGCATAGTCCCGCCTGCTGTGTATCAGAGGCTGGGCTCGGCGGGTTCCACAACATCTCGGTCGCGCTCCCAACCTTCATTCTCGAGTTTGAGCGTCTGAATCGCCACCGCGTTGCCGCTCGCGTCGAGCTCCGGCAGGGCCTGGTACTCGGACACCCAGCAGCGGTAGACCTTGTAGGAGATGGCCAGCTGCCCGGCCTCGTTATAGAGGTCGATGATGACGTCTTTACGGAAATCCTGCAGCGACGATTCAGCGCCCAAACCGGAGCCGAAGTTCCAGACCTTGTTCGCCCAGTTCTCGAATTCCGGATCGTGGGTCACGCCCCGCTCCAGGGTCAGTGCTTCGTATTTGGTCTGCGCCGGCGATTTTCGTATCGTACTGGGATCACCGCCTTCGCGATGCTCCACAACATCGGTGGTTCGCTTCAGTGCGCCAACCTTGCTCACGCCGGCGACATAGCGCCCGTCCCATTTGATGCGGAACTTGAAATTCTTGTAGGGATCGAATCGCTGCGGATTCACAGAGAATTGTGCCATTGTGTGACTCCTTAAGTTTCAACCTGGCCAGCGAGTTGCTGAATCTTGATGATCACGAACTCGGCGGGCTTCAATGGCGCAAACCCGACAATGATGTTGACAATCCCAAGGTCGATGTCATTTTGAGTCGTCGTTTCACTGTCGCATTTCACCAGGTA
>CAMYJT010000019.1 GCA_947258785.1 uncultured Gammaproteobacteria bacterium | reverse complement strand
GGGATCGCTTTGCCCTCTTTGTGCATTTTCAGAAAGTAGGGAATCACGCTGCCGCGGCTGCCCAAGACATTACCGTAGCGCACTACGGACAGCTTGATGTTGCGGCTCCCCTTCATATTATTGGCCGCGACAAACAGCTTGTCGGAACAGAGCTTGGTGGCACCGTACAGATTGATCGGCGCAGCCGCTTTGTCGGTGCTCAACGCGACGACTCTTTCCACCTCCAGGTCGAAACAGGCCTCGATGACGTTCTGAGCACCGAGCACATTGGTCCTGATGAATTCAAAGGGGTTGTATTCGGCGACCGGGACCTGCTTGAGCGCCGCCGCGTGGATGACAATATCGATCCCCTCGAGGGCCCGCTTGACACGTTCCTTGTCCCGCACATCACCGAGAAAGAAGCGGATCTGTTCATGTTGTTGCCTGGGGAAGCGTTGTGCCATTTCGTATTGCTTGAGCTCGTCGCGTGAAAAGATCGCGACCCGTTCCACGTTGGGATAGTGCTTGAACAGCGTCTCAACGAACTTCTGCCCGAACGAGCCGGTCCCACCGGTGATCAGAACCGACTTACCGTTCAGCATATATCCTCCGTATTTTTCACCATGGACTGCCTTCTCCGCTCCGAGGGGTATTGTTCTAATACATATGATCCCTTAACACCAGCCCACGAGCTTTCACCAAGCCGGCATTATTCATCAAGTTGCAGCTGATGTCCCGCATCGGTTCAAGGCTAATGCGTATAGCCAGGTTATCGCGCGAAGCGGACGTATAACCGGCGCAAGGGAGAAGAACAATCGGGTCAGACGCCTGGTGAGTGAGGTGGTCAGACGGGCAAGTGCAATGCTCCAGGAGATCGGCCATGGCTGCGGGTGGTTCGGCCCACTCCGGCCATCACGAATTCCGCGTGGTCTCGCTCGCGGCAAGCAGCCGGCGCTTGGTATGATGTACAGTCATGTCACAAAAAGTCGCACGGGTGCTGGCAGTGTCATGGATGGGCCTGATCTTTGTGTTGTCGGCCCAGCCCGATATCGACCTGGACCAGTGGATTCACCAGCAGGACAAGATTGCGCACGCGGTATTGTTCGGTGTGTTGGGCGCGCTGTACCTGGCCTCGATGAAGCGCCCGGTGTCCGGTTACGGCTGGGCCCAGGTCTGGCTCGCGGTGGCCCTGACGGCGGCCTACGGGGCCTTCGATGAATGGCACCAGTCCATGGTGCCGGAACGAACGCCCGAGCTTGCGGACCTGATCGCCGACGTCCTCGGCGGGTTGGCCGCCGCGGTTGCTGTGCGCCACTTCACAAGATCGCCGACGGCGCTCGAGGGCTCGCCCTGACTCAGACTTAAGAGTGGCCAGCCGCACCATAGCCATAACGCACGGTTTTCACACACCGCTTTCACCGTCAGACTGGGGACGAGTTCGTCATCAACCGCGCATTGAACATACAATCAGGGGTTGCAGTCGTGACTCCGACCCCGGACTCCCGGAGCGACCGCATCCCGCCATAACGCCGTGACTACTGGATGCACTCGGGCTAGCCATGCATCGGGCCCTCAAGAGATAATGCGGCCGTGCATCGGGGCCAACATCAGCGGAAATCGGATTCACAGGCAATTGCAGAAGACAGAGGTCGGATTTCACAAGCTACGGGGCCGGAGTCGTTGACTCCGACACCCTGGTTATTCTGATTTCGGGGACCGTAAACCGTGCCCGGCGCTGAACCTCACGAGGAAGTCCTGGTGTCGGTCGCCATCACCAACTACAACGGCGGCGACCTGCTGCTCGAGGTCATTCGGGCCTGCCGGGGGTCCCGGCACCGCAATCTCGAAATCATCGTAGTCGACGATGGCTCCAACGACGGCAGCCTGCGCCGGGCGCTCGACGCCTATCCGGACATCCAGGGCATCGATCTTACCCGCAACACCCAGCGATTGAACGTTGTCCGCAACGCCGGGATCAAGGCCGCGCGGGGCGACTATGTGCTGCTGATCGACAACGACGTCTGCTTCGCACCCGACGCGATACCACGCCTGCTCGAGGTGCTGCGCGCCGATCCCGGCAACGCCACCGCCTCCCCGCGCTTGATCAGCGCGTTCGACGACGGAGAACGGATCTACTGGGACGGCGGGTCCCTGCACTATCTCGGCGCATCGGTCTGCCCGAACCGGAACGCGCCGCTCGACACCCCGGCCCGCGCGCCGGAGCGCAACATCGGCTGCGGCAATGTATTGATCGATCGGCACAAGCTCGCAGAGATCGGCTACTTTGACGAAGCCTACGCCCTCGGCTGGGCCGACGACGGCGAGATCTACTACCGCTTCCTCGCCGCCGGCTATGAGTGCCTGCACGTCAGCGAGGTTACCGCCACCCACATCGCCAAGCTGCGCACCACCGAGCGCCTGGGGGCGCAACTGCGCAACCGCTGGATGTTCCTGCTCAAGAATTACGAAGCACGCACGCTGTGGGTCGTCCTGCCGGCGCTGGCGGTGTTCGAGTTGATGCAGTTCGGCTTCTGCCTGTTGAAGGGTGCGGCGGGCATCTATTTCAAGGCGCTGGTACAGGTGTTCAAAGAGCTGCGGGGCTACGGCGCCGATCGACGCCGCTTCGCCGCCTGCCGCCGCCGCGGCGATGGAGACATCCTGAGCAGCGGCGATCTTTACATCGCCGCGACCCACATCACCTCGCCGGTCCTGCGCCGTGTGCTGATGCTGGCTCAAGGTTTCTTCAACGGCTACTGGCGGCTGGCGCGGCGCCTGCTGAACAGCGGCCAAACGCGGTAATCCGGCGCACCCGAGATCCACCGTGTCCAGGCGCATCGCACTGCAATTCGGGCGACTGGCATTGAGCGCCGTGTTGCTGGGCTATCTGTCGCTGTACGTCGATTGGAACGAGTTCACAAGCATGTTCGCCAACGCCGACTGGTCGTGGGCCGTCTGGGTGCTCCTGGCCTTGATCGCCGACCGCCTGCTGGCCGCGTTCAAGTGGAACGTGCTGCTCCGCGCCATCGCAGTACGGATCTCGACCCTCAAGGTGGCGCTGATCTACCTCATCGCCCAGTTCTGGGGCTTCTTCCTGCCCTCCAGCCTGAGCATCGACATCATGTCCGGCTACTACTTGTACCGCGCCACGGCCCGCGCCCCGGCGGCGGCCTCCTCGCTGTTGATGGATCGGGTCATGGGCCTGTTGACCCTACTCCTGTTCGGCGTCGTCGCGGCCCTCCTGTTCCGCGATTTCGCCGGTGGCGAGACCATTGCTTTCCCGCTGCTCGGTGTGCTGCTGATCCTGTTCGCCGGGCTGTATCTCGTACAGCGTCACGACGTAATGAACTGGGTGCGCCGCCGGCTGGAGCGGTTCACGGACTACAAGCTGGTCCGCCTGTTTCTCGACATCTATCAGACCTTCCTGACCTTCAAGCACGTGCCCGGCAGCCTGCTCCGCTCGTTCGCTTTGTCCTGCCTGTTGCAGTGCGTGCGTGCGCTGGAGATCTACGCACTGGCCCGCTTCCTCAACGTTGATCTTCCATTGCTGTACATCTTCATCCTGATCGCGGTCATGAATATCCTCATCGCCCTGCCGGTGTCGCTGGGCGGCCTGGGCGTGCGCGAGGGCACCTTCGTGTCCCTGTTCGGCCTGATCGGGCTGTCGGCCACCAGCGGTTTCGCAGTCTCCATCGGCCTGTCGATGTTGGACATCCTGCTCGTGTTGCTGGGCGGGGCGGCCTACCTGCTCTATCAGCCGTCCGCCGATGCGGCGCCGGCCGCGGCATCGGCCGAAAGCCGTCTGTCCAAACGATGAACCGTCTCACCACCCTGCTGTTGCGCTCGGCGCTGGATGCGGCCTATTTCAGCGGGCTGCACCGGCGCTTTGCAAATCGGCATGGAGGGCCCGGGTGCATCCTCATGCTGCATCGAATTGTCGACGGCGACGGCGCCCGCGGGTTCCGCCCCAACATCGACTTCGAAATCTCACCCGGTTTTCTGCGCGCGCTGCTGCGCTACTTCCGCGCCCGCGACTGGGACGTGGTCACCCTCGACGCCTTGCCCGAGCGCCTGCACGGCGGCACACACAGGCGTTTCGTGTGTTTCACCTTCGACGACGGCTACCGCGACAACCTCGAGCTCGCGCTGCCGGTTTTCAAGGCGTTCGACGCCCCGTTCGCGGTGTACGTGACCACCGGGTTCATCGACGGCAGCCATACACCGTGGTGGTATGCCCTGGAGACCGCATTGAACCACCGCACGCGGATAGACATTGAACTCGACGGACAGCACACCGTCATCCCCGCCGCCAACCCGGGTCAGAAACGCGGCGCGTTTTGGCGCTTACGCGCCAGACTGGTGTCCTGCGATCGGGCCGAGCGGGACGCGCTGGTGGCGGGCCTACTGCGCCTGAACGGCATCGATGCGGCGGCGCTGCACCAGGAGCTCATGCTGTCCTGGTCCTCGCTCGCCGAGCTCGCCGCCGAGCCTCTGGTTACCATCGGCGCGCACTCGGTGACCCACCCGGCACTGGCAGCGCTCGGTGACGAAGACGCCCGGGGTGAGATGCAGCACAGCAAAGCAACATTGAGCGAACGCCTGAAGGTGCCGGTTGCGCATTTCGGGTATCCCTACGGAGGCCCGGGCGAGTGCGGGCCGCGGGAGTACGGCATCGCCCGGCAGTTGGGCTTCACTACCGCCGTCACCGCCAGAAAGGCGATGCTGCGCCGCGAACACGCGGCCAGTCTGCTCGCCCTGCCCCGCCTGGCGGTCAAGGGCCGCCTGCAGGCCCTGCGCTACCTGAAGGTCCATCTGTCCGGCTTCGCTCCAGCCTTGTATCAAAAACTGGCTTCGAAACGTTCGGAGCCGTGACTCCGAGCACGTGCGGCAACAAAGTTTAGGGTATCAGGACGAAGCGGCTTGTTCGGCGATGATCTTCCAGCTGCCGCCCTCGCGCACCAGTTCCAGGGTCTTCATCGCCCAATCCACATATATATCCGAGCGATAGGACTGTTCAAAGGTCACCCGTACCCGATGCTCGGCAAGCACCTCGATCTTGGGCGTGGACACGTCGACGCGGATGTAAGCCGGTCGGGCCAATCGACTCGTACGTTGCTGGCGCCAGACCTCGATGCCTTCACCCTGCGGGGATCGAAACCGATTGGAATAAAACGCCAGGTAATCCTCGATTCGCTGCGACGACCAGGCCGCCGCCCAGGCGTTCAGGGTATCCACGATCTCGGTCCCCAGGTCACCGCGGCCAACCGGACTCACGCCACGAGCGGTTTGATCAGGGCTTAAGTCATCCGCGACCGGATCACGGGGTGCGCTCGGCAGTGCGACGTTGTTGGCGGCCGAATCCGGTTCGCTGCGGATTGCGGCGACGGTCCTGTGCGCCGGCCGTGTCGATGTCGGCGGCGTACTGATGGTGTCGGTCAGCGCCAGCGAGGGCGCTTTGATCACCACCCGGCCGGGGGCATTGGTGGTGAGTGATGGCGGGCGGGCGGGCGCTTTCGAGACCGCCGACGACCCCGGATCGGTATGCTCGGTTCGGGGACTCGGAACCGGGTCAGGCGGCGGCGAAGCACGGCCGGCATCCGCGACCACCGCGGGGGCGGACCGGGTCGCCCGATCCGGTGCGGGCACTTTTGTGACCGTCGAGACCGCGCGGGCGGTACGCTCGGTCACGAGGTCCGATGCAGGTCCAGACGGTGGCGCAGACCGCTCGGTACCCTCGGCCATCGCGGGGGCCGACCGGGCCACCGGATCCGGTACCGGCGCGCGGACTCGCGCGGGCGGTTTGCGCTTCGGCGGCGCGGCGGCGACCGCTTCCGATTTGGCTTCCGGTTGTGAGCGAGGCTGATACAACCAGTTCGGCTCGTTCGCCAACCACGCGATCACTGCGATGGAGACAACTCCGCTGACGACAAACAGCCCCTCCGAGCGCCGTCGGCGGCCTTCTGCCCGTTGTTGACTTTCCTCACGCTGACGGGTTTCAGCGCGCCGCTGTTCACTCAGCTGGCTGATCTCGTCGTCCGAGAGCCACTCGTAATTTCCCTCCGATCGCAAGACGCCTATGGACTCGGCGATGTCGGCCACCTGCTTGGTGGGGCTTGGTTTGCGCCGTCTGGATGACGACCGCCTGCGATCCCGCCGCCTGTCCACTCGTTTCGCCATTCCCGCCGATTTCGAACTCGTGCTGCTCACACTGATACAGTTTAGCGATTCGTCCGAAAAATGGAGGATCCCCGTTTGGTCCAGCCTCAGATCATTGCGTCGCGCATTGGAATCGATCGAGGCAACCCGCCGGTAACCCCTGGCGTGAACACCTGTGAATGGCTGTGTCACGCACCAGCGGCCCTGAAGGCCAAACAAATTTACGTATCAACAATAACGTGAATTCTGCCTACTATGTCGCTAATTGTATTAACAATTAACAATCAGCAAGACAGGGAGTGCATACCTCACACCCCACGTCCATCGAGCGTCTCTCGGCTTGGGCGTTTTAACGCGGCGTGGCGCGCTCCGCAACGATCTGCCAACGGCCGTCGGTCGCCTCGAACTCCAGAATCTTGGTCACCCGATCGGTATAGGTGTCGGATGCGTAGGTCTGCCGAAACGTCGCGCGCACCCGGGTGTCCGTCAGCACCTCGATGGCCGGTTCCGACATTTCGACGGATATAAAGGCCGGCCGCGTCAGTCGTAGGATACGCTGTTCCCGCCAGTCGCCGAGTTCGCTGCCGTCCGCGGGCGTGAAACGGTCCGAGTAATGCGCCAGATAATCATCGATGCGCTGTGCCGACCACGCCGCGGTCCAGTCGCGTATGGTCTCGGCAACTGCGGTATAACGCGCCTGATCGACCGCGCTCGCGGGGCTCACCGCGTCCTTGTATAACGCCGTTTCGACCGTGGCCGCCGCGGCCAATCGACCGCTGTCGGCGTTCCGCTGCAGTTCGCCGTACAGTCCGGTTCCAGTGCCATCCGCCGCCGTTCGCGGGGTGGCGGCCGCAGGCACCGAACGGCCCGCCGTACCGATCATCGCCGGGGCCGGGGCACCCGCCCCAAAGGTCTCGGGCTCGCGACTTACGGCCACGCGTCCGTCGGCGCCGTCGCCCAGCGGCGATTGCCCCGGTATGCGCCGGTCGGACTCGGCAGCGCCCGGGGCCGGCGGGGCCACATTAATCCCGATTAATTCACTTAGTGGATGGGGAATTTGCCAGCGCGGCACCACCACGATCAGGACGCCCGCCACGACTACCATCCCCACCGCCCCGCCGATCCACCACCACCCCACCCGGTGCGGCCGTTTCGTCACCGATTGAGGAGAAATCGGCAACCGCAGGTCGAGGGCTTCACCCGGCCGGGCCGCCAGCCCGATGCGGTTTCTGGGAATGACGTCAATCTCCTCATCGTTAAACTCGAGACCGGCTGGCTCGCAGTCTGTGGTTTCAGATTCATTCGCGGATTCCTGGTGCATCGTTGGTTCCAGGGTGGTCCAGGCACCCGCCTGCCACTTCTCGCCGAGTGGCCTTACGCCTTCCGAATTCATATAAACCCCCGATCATCATCCGGTACAAAATGTCCTCAGGCGAAGCGCGCGGCATCGGCGCAACGTAGCGAGCCCCGGTCCCTCATCTCGGCCAGCGGTCGGCGATCCTCAGCCCTTGTCGCAGTAAGGCGTTCAGCAACGGATAAAAGACTATGTTGTCTGGATCCAGCGCATCCAGAAAGTTTTTCACATACAACCCCAGCTCGGTGTCTCCCTGGGTCCGGAGCTGACGGCGGAAAAATAAGGTATCCGCGTCCTCGCAGCGCGTGGCGAGCAGCATGAACGCGTAGACGTTCCCGGTGATGGTCAGGTCGCCGGGGCGGTCGCCGACGCGAACGCGCAGAACGCCGTCGGTCAGAGTAATTGAGAATACCAGTTCACCGTCCGTCACTTCTACCCTGAGCCGGCGGTTTTTGAGAAAATCGAGCTCTCCCTCGTGGATCGCCGGCGCGCAGGCGGCATTCAGGATGCGCTGCAGGACCCGCTCGTGGACCGGCCTGGGCAGCGCGGCCCAGGGCCACCTCAACACCGCAGGCAGTTGCGGCAGCTCGCGGATGGGGTTTAGGGTCATGACGACGCATTCTCCACAAGATTACTCGGTGATGGCCAGTTCGTCCCACAGCGCGTCGATGCGCTGCACAACCTCCGGCGTCATCTCGATGGGCCGCCCCCACTGGCGCTGGCTCTCACTCGGCCACTTGTTGGTGGCGTCGAGTCCCATCTTCGAACCCAGACTGGTCTCCGGGCTGGCGAAATCCAGATAGTCCACCGGCGTGCGTTCGATCAATACCGTGTCCCGGGCCGGATCCATCCGGGTGGTCATGGCCCATATTACCTCAGACCAGGACCGGACATCGATATCGTCGTCGGTGACGATGACAAACTTAGTGTAGGTGAACTGACGCAGAGCGGACCACACTCCGAACATGATCTGCTTGGCATGACCGGGATAGCGTTTCTTGATGCTGACCACCGCAATCCGGTACGAGCAGGCCTCCGGCGGCAGGTAGAAATCCACGATCTCGGGGAACTGCTTTTGAATCAGCGGTACGAAGATCTCGTTCAGCACGGCGGCAATCACCGAGGGTTCGTCGTCCGGCGGCCGGCCCATGTAGGTGCTCATGTAGATCGGCCGGTAGCGATGCGTGATCCGCTCGATGGTGAACACGGGAAAGCGCTCCACGGCGTTGTAGTATCCGGTGTGGTCGCCGAACGGCCCCTCCCGGGCGTCCTGCTCTGGATCGATGAAACCCTCGAGGACAATCTCCGCCGACGCCGGGACCTGCAGGTCGTGGCTCAGGCAGCCGGCGAGTTCGGTCTTGGCGCGGCGCAGCAGACCGGCGAATTGGTATTCGGAGACCGTGTCGGGAATCGGTGCGACCGCCGCCAGGACGGTGGCCGGATCCGCGCCGATGACCACGGCGATTGGAAACCGCGCGCGCGGAGACGCCGCGCGCCACTCCTGGAAGTCGATCGCACCGCCGCGATGATGCAGCCAGCGCATGATCACCTGGTTGCGGCCGATGACCTGCTGACGGTAGACCGCCACGTTCTGTCTGGGCTTGTTCGGCCCGCGCGTAACCACCAGCCCCCAGGTAATCAGCGGCCCGGCATCCTCTGGCCAGCAGGTCTGCACCGGCAGTGCAGTGAGATCCACCGCATCCCCCTCGATCACCTCGTCCTGACACGGCGGGTCGTCAACCACCCGCGGATTGACGTAGGCCAAGCGGCCGAAATCCGGCAGCTTATCGAGCGCTTCCGTCCACGAACTCGGCAGAGCCGGCGCGCGCAGAAATGCCAGCGCCCGGCCCAGGTCGCGCAGCGATTCCGCCGATGCCAACCCGAGGGCCGACACCACCCGCTCGCGCGTGCCGAAGAGATTACCCAACACCGGAATTGCACTGCCGGCGACGTCCTCGAACAGCAATGCGGGACCGCCAGAGCGCAGGGTACGATGACAGACCTCGGTGATCTCGAGACGGGGATCCATGCGCTGGCGAACCCGCTTGAGTTGCCCGCGTGACTCCAGTTCGGTCAGAAACTCACGCAAGTCGCGATAGTGCATAGGCCTAGCCGGACCGGTGCAGCGCCATTCCGGCATCGCCGTGCCAGTACCCGTTGCAGTATCCCATCGGCGCCATGCCGTTGAGATCCGCACTGGCGCCGGCGGCCGTACACCGGCCGCTGAGACAATCGTGGAACAGGCCGATGATGCGCTCCGTATGCCGGGACTGCGGGCTGATGCGCAGCACGTCAACCTTCATCGCCTGCAGTTGATCCAAACGGTCCAGCAGACTGAAGGTCCGGGCCGACTGGGTCTGGATACCGTTCAAAACCAGAAACGGCTCCTCCTCCTGGGTGGACACCATCAAGCCGTCGGCGTAATCCTGGCAGCGGAACCCGCAGTCGTCTTTGGTGACGCCCCGCGCGCGGGCGGTGAAGCAGCGGGCAGAGTGGGCCAGGGGTAAACGGCCGTAGGTGAAGACTTCGGTCTCCACCCCGGGCGGGCGCGCTGCCTGCAGCTCGGACAAGGTGGCGCTTGACAGTTCCACCGGTAACACCCAGCGGGTCATACCCTGGCGGGCGAGGAGCTTCAGGGTGCGGGCGTTGTAGATGTTGACGGTCGGACCGGCGACAAACCCGGCGCCAGCGGCCGCCAACAGGTTGACAGCAGCCATGTCGTTGGCCTCGACCGGATAACGGCCGTTGGCACAGATTCGCCTCAACGCACCGAGCTCGGCGCCGGACTCCAACAACACCAGGGTGGAGAGCACCACTTGTTTGCCGGACTGCTCGAGCATCGCCGCCAGTTCCAGCCAGTCCTCACTCCGCATGGCCCGCCGTTTCGAACACACCGTCTCGCCGAGGTACACGATGTCTATGGGCGTGTCGGCGACGCTTCGATAGAAATCCTGCAGCACCCCGCGCGGCCAGAAATACAGCACCGGTCCCAGCGCCAGCTTCGGCCGGGTCGGCTGAGTCATGGCTGACCGGCCCCGAGTTCGAGGATCACTGCCACGGCCGGTAATAGGGTCCAAGTGTGGTCTGTACGCCCTCCGAGACCCCGGCCAGTTCTTCATTCCACCCAGGTTCCGGCCGATAACTGTCGGGGCTGCGCGCACACGCATCGAGGGCCGCGCGCATGACCCGCGTTACCTGAGCGACGTAGGCCGGGCTACGCTGACGCCCTTCGAGCTTTATGGCCGCCACCCCGGCGCGCTGCAAGTCCGGCAGAATGGGCAGCGTATTGAGGCTGGTCGGCTCCTCGATGGCATAGCGGACGCGCCCGCCGACCCGGTAACGGCCCTTGCACAGCGTCGGGTAGCCGGCGTTTTCATTGGCCTCCAAACGATCGATCAACACCCCATTGAGGCGGGTTTCCAAGCCATTGGCTGTCTCGCACCAGCGCACCGCGCTGGCCGGCGAGCAGGCACCATACGTATTCGGCGACCTGCCGGTAACGTATGACGACAGCAGACAGCGGCCCTCGACCATCACGCACAGGCTGCCGAAGCCGAACACCTCGATCGCTACCGGACTGCGTTCCATGACCTGCCGTACCTGGTTGAGTGACAAAACCCGCGGCAACACGGCGCGCCGGATGCCGAAATTGCGGTGGTAAAACCGCAAGGCCTCGACATTGGTGGCCGAGCCCTGGACCGAGAGATGCAGTCGCAAATCCGGCCACTGCTCCGCTGCGTAATCCATCACCCCGATGTCGGCGACAATCAGCGCATCGACACCGAGTTCGGCAGCACGGTCCACCGCGGCCTGCCACTGAGTCCAACCGGCGGGTTGCGGGTAGGTGTTGATCGCGACAAACACCTTGACCCGGTGTTGGTGGGCGTAGCGAACACCCTCGCCGGCATTGCGGGCGGTGAAATTCAGCCCGGCGAAATGCCGTGCATTGGTTTGGTCTCGAAAGCCCACATACACCGCATCAGCGCCGTTATCCACGGCGGCCTTCAAGGAAGGCAGATTGCCGGCGGGACAGACGAGTTCCATGGGGCAGTTTGTTGTCATAATTATTACAACCGGGCCGCAGCGTCAGGATGCACGGCGGGACTGCGAACGTGTTCGCAATTATAGGTCAGCCGACGGACATCTGCCCACTGCACCGGCTGTTCGCGGGCCGCCGGATACAGCGGCAACTACACCAACGGCCCAGCATACGCAATTTCTCGCTGCTCCAGGTTAACCCAAATCGAATTACCCCGTCACTTTCCCGCGCCGGCGCCTCGTTGACCAACACCGGCGACCGTACGAATCTCCCGGCGCCCGGCGGTGGTGCGCCGCTGGACCGCCGCGCTCAGCGCGATTCGTCCAGCACCAGATGAAACACCGAGGAATCGATGGCGAGGGCGGGTCGAAGCGCCTCGCCGACGTTGATCGAGATGCGGTCGCCGTAACGGGCGAGACGGCGTAAGGAGTTGCTGACATAAATCCGCTTCGTTGCGCCCAGTTCATCGATGCACAGGGTGAGCGTGGCGGTGGAACGCCGCAGCAGGCTCCGCAGACGCCGGGTGGTGCCGGACAGAAAGCGCCGATCCACAGTCCCCGTCAAGCGCAGCACAAGATGTGCGCCGGTTTCCACCGGCGTGAGCGTCACCTCGGCTATACCATCGCGCAAACGCGCGGCACGCCGGCGTATGCAATCAGACGCAGCTTTGGCCAATCTGTGCTGATAGGCCAGGTCGCTCGGAAAATTGCGCTGCACAAAGTCACGCATCGCCAAGCCGGCAATCCAGTCGCTCACCGCAAGGGGCCAGGTCACCGGCCGATGCCGGCACAGTGTACGCCAGAAGTGATACCAGCGGCCTGGCCCGCCCGCCATCAGGCCACGCACGCCGAACTTCATGAGAATGCTCAAGCGCTGCCGCATCGAATACCCGTCGTTGGCCACCGGCCGGCGCAGATGGATCAACTTGTTGCGAATGCGATCGGCGATGCCTCGATTGCTGACCAGCTGGTGGTACAGCCGCTTGTAGGCGCCGAGCATCCCCTCGTAATCCATTCGTTTGGGCAGAAAATTGGTTCCAAGGCCGGTGTTATCGCCGTGTTCGGCCTGATCGATCAGCCTGCCTTCGCTGCGCAGGCGCTCGTACAGCGGCGTCTTGGGCAAGGCCTTGAGAAGACCGACCATGGCCACCTGGACCCCGGACGCCCGAATGAAGGTGTGCTGGCGCGAAAACGTATCCAGCGTGTCGTTGTCGAAGCCTATGATAAAGCCGCCGAGGACATCGATGCCGTGCTGGTATATCCGCTGCAGGGTGTGCAGGATATCGCGCCCGGTGTTCTGCGTCTTTTTCGTCTCCTTGAGACTGTCCTCATCGGGTGACTCGATGCCGATAAATACCCATCCGAAATTCGCGGCACTGAACAGCTTCAGCAACTCCTGATCTTCGGCGAGATTCAGCGACACTTCGGTACCGAATTCGAACCTGAACTGGTGGCGGTCCTGGTAATCGATCAGGAAGCGCAGCAGCTCTTTGGCCCGCGGCCGATTTCCGATCAGGTTGTCGTCCACGAAGAACACATTCCGCACGCCGAGCGAACGCAGCCGATCCAATTCCAGCCCCACCTGCTGCGCACGTTTGGTCCGCGGCCGGCGGCCGAACATAACGATAATGTCGCAGAACTCGCAGCGAAATGGGCAGCCCCGGGAAAATTGCACGCTGACAGCGCGATAGGTCTCGAGTTTTAATAGATCAAAGCGCGGCGTTGGCGAGTCGTTGAGGTCCACGACCCCGGTTTCGCGGTACAAAGAGAGCGCCTTGCGCTGCTCGTAGTCGCAGCAGAACTGCGGCCAGATGTACTCCGCCTCCCCCACCACAACGGTATCCACCAGCCCCTCATAAGCTTCCGGACACAGAGAGCTATAGCTACCGCCTGCTACCACATAGTAGCCGCGTTTTCGGTAGTAACGAAACAACTCGCGCTGGCGCGGAAACTGCACCGCCATTCCGCAGATACCGATGATGTCCGCGTCGGGGTCGAGGGGGATGGACTCGACGTTCTCATCGACGATCCGCACCTCCCAGTGTGCCGGAGACAGAGCCGCGAGCGTGGCAAGCCCTAGCGGTGGATTAAGCGCGCGGTGTTTCGGCAGTACTTCGCTGACGGCCCATCGAAAACTCCAGAAGCTTTCGGGAAACCGCGGATTGATCAACAACACACGCAGGCGGCGACGCGTCAGCCCGCCACCGGCCGTGAGGCTAGGGCACGCTGATTGAGATTGTGGGTTCACGTCTGCGGCGCGTGCCCGCGCCATCTCCCGGTGGTTGTGCAATGGATCGGCAATTCCAAATCACATTGTCAGAGTATTATGGAATCCGGCGCCCATTATCCGATGGCTGGACCGGAGAATTCAATTCTTGTTTCGACCGGCCTGCGGCCGTTCAATGCGGACCCCTCTCGCCGGAAGGTGACACCATTTCAATAGTACGTGTGGCCGGGACGGTGTACCACCGCGGTCAAGCGCGGCCGGCTTGCCTGGTTCAGCCGGCGGTACGGCCCATGACCGGGGACTTCAAAGCCGTCGGCCGGAAATTTGCCCAACCGGCCTCGCCAAACCCATGGATCGGCAGCGGTGGTGAGCCGTAAATCGCCGCGGTGCCGCGGCCGAATCGGGCGGGATTGTCCGCTTCTTCATCGGAAAAGTTCAAAGATATCGGAGATATTCGCTGCGGTTTGTGGTCTAACCCGCATATCAGTAGCATAGACAGTTCAAGGCCTGATACAAGTGATCGTGAAAGAGCAGCTGATCAAGGCATTCGAGTTCCCGCGGCACCTGATACGCAATCACGTGGGACCGGGAGAATGCCGTTTTCACGGCAATTACTCGGGAAAGCTGGAATGCCGGCTGTGTGGCTCAGCAACGGAATGTCAGTGGTTGGCGCACCATGATGAATTCAGCAGCCTCGCGGATAAACCCACTGCGGAAGTCGCCACCGCTCTGGAATTCGCCGTTGACTTCATTGAATCGACGGTGGTCGCCGAGGGTCACGACTCAGACAACTGCCCGTGCGAGTCGTGCAAGTGGCTGCGAGACAGCCGTACGATGCTGGACGATTATAACGGCGACTTCGCCGACCTCCTGACCTTGAAATCCTGACCTGCGGGTACACCACTCAACTCACCACTCCCCGCTGGCCCCCGCCTCCATAATCTTACGCATCGCGGTGCGTATGCGCTCAGCATCTTGCTTGAGCTGATCGCTGAGTTTGGAATCGTCATGCCAGACAAACGACAACCAGCTCACGTCCCAGTCCATTGTCATCAACCAGATGTCTTCATTGGCGTCTTCGTACACGGCGATCCGACACGGGATGAAAATCACAAACTCGGGACTGACGTCCAACATCCGGCGCCCGACCGCGGCGTCGCAGTACTGCAGCACCTCCACCCGGGTGGTCGGCACACCGGTGATGGCAGAGATGTCCTGCCAGATCTTGCTGTGTCCGGTTTTTTTGAAGTTCACGTCGTTGGCCTTCAGGTCCATCGATTCGATGATTTCATCGAATGCGAGTCCCGGCTTGGCCTTGAGCTTGGACGTCATGAAGTTGAAGTAGTCTCGAATCGACATCGGACTCGACGCCATCATGGCGGTAAACATCGTCTTCTTGGTCTCGTCAGGTACCGGCGGCAGGACCCGGTTCGACCGCTTCAACAATCGTTCCCGCAGGACTTTTTGCGCCTCCGGGGAAAGCGCCTCGATGGGCCGGTGTCCGAGCTCCGGTTTCGGAGCCAGTTCCGCCTCGATTGCCGGATCGACGGCCTGCACCGGTTCGGTGGCCGGCTGTTGTTGACCGAAGACTGGGGGTACCAGCAATACCGACAGGATCAAAGGTGCCTTGCAACGTCGTAAAGTAGAAATCGCCATCGTGTCTTACCTCAATTCCGGTATGTTTATACGTTTCATCCGCAACCATCCGTCCCGCTCTCCAGGCCAGGCGAGACACCGCGTTTTTGAAATGGTTGATTGCCGCGCCAGTCGGTATCCGTTGCGTATTGTTCGTGTATTCTGATGTAATCTCGATTTCGGCACACGAGCCGGCCCGGGCGCCAGCCTCGGTGTATTTTTATCGTACCCTAATTACCGCCCGCCGGTACATCTGACGCCGGTCGGATATCATGTCGCTACCCATACCGTCAACGGCCTTGGATATGAATGATCTGGAAAAGCTTGAATGCATCGAAAGCACGACCGGTGAATCACCGCAGTACTCGGTGATCTGGCTGCATGGGCTGGGCGCCGACGGCCACGACTTCGAACCCATCGTACCGCAGTTGAATCTACCGGACGACCAGCCGACGCGGTTCGTCTTTCCCCATGCGCCCCGGCAGCCGGTGACCATCAACAACGGTATGGTCATGCGGGCCTGGTATGACATCAGCGCCCTGGATCTGGAGCGGGGCGAAGACATCGCCGGGATCAAGCGGTCCGCGCAGCTCCTGCATGGATTGATCAAGCGCGAACAGGAACGCGGTGTTGCGAGCCCAAAAATAATCGTGGCGGGATTTTCCCAGGGCGGGGCGATTGCCCTGTACGCCGGCCTGCGACATCCGGATCCATTGGCCGGGATTGTCGCGCTGTCGTGTTACCTGCCTCAGCCACAGACACTTTCCACGGAGGCACACGCCGCCAACCGGCACACGCCGATCTTTATGGCCCACGGCGACTACGACCCGGTGGTTCCCCCAGTGTTGGGCGACAACAGCCGGCGGTTTCTTCAACAGGCCGGGTATCCGGTGGAGTGGCACACCTACCCGATGCCCCACTCTGTGAATCTCGATGAGGTCTCAGACATCGGCCAATGGCTGCGGTCGCGGTTGACGGACTGAGCGCCGCACCGGATTCGCGTAAAATGCACCCTACGCCCCGGTAGCTCAGTCGGATAGAGCAACCGCCTCCTAAGCGGTAGGTCAGAGGTTCGAATCCTCTTCGGGGCGCTTTTAGAATCAATCACTTGGTACTCCCTTCGACCACCCTCATACGCGGAACGTGACGAAAACGTGACAAGGGCGCGTCCAGCTTCGCCACCGCGGCACGAACGTTTTCCGGCGCAAGGTGCGCGTAGCGCTCGGTCATCTTGATGGTGCTGTGACCGAGCAGATCACGTACTTCCGCCAACGGCACGCCGGCACTCACTAACCATGCGGCGCAGGTATGGCGCTTATATCGTAGACCCACGACAACTAGATTAGTATAGCATATTTGCTATAATATGGTCATGACTTGGTCGGTGGAAACGCTCAGCGAGGTTGTCGATAAGGAACTCGAAACGTTACCGGCCGATATGCGGGCACGTTTTGTGCGAATTGTTCAGCTCATCGAAACCGTAGGGTTACCACCCGTGAGCCTGCCTCATGTTCGGCATCTTGAAGGCCCGCTGTGGGAAATGCGTATGACCGGGCGTGACGGTATTGCAAGAGCAATCTACGTTACCGCATCCGGTATGCGCGTTGTTGTGGTTCGGGTCTTCGTTAAGAAATCGCAGAGAACCCCGCGACGTGAAATTGAGCTGGCGCTTAACCGAGCGCAGGAGGTATTGAAATGACGAAAGTACGTGATCTTCACAAGAAGTGGTCCAAGGACCCGAAATACAAAAAGGCGTATAAAGATCTCGAGGATGAATTTGCGGTGGCTCAGGCGATCATTGAAGCCCGCACCCGGGTCGGTCTGACTCAAGCACAACTCGCTAAACGCATGAAGACAACGCAGTCGGTCATCGCGCGGTTGGAATCTGGAAAAGGCCGACCCTCGACAACCACATTACAGAATCTTGCTCGCGCCACGGGTTCGCGGTTAGAGATACGACTCGTGCCTGAGTGATCATCCTTGGCTCTTTTGAAACGTGACAAACTCGCGACGTGGGCGCGCCGAGCCTCGCCACCGCGGCACGAACGTTCTCCGGTGCAAGGTGCGCAGAGCGCTCGGTCATCTTGATCGTCGCGTTGGTAGGCGGTGCGGACCGGAATCTCTCTGGGTCGGCCACCTTTGGTCCAGCTGCCTTTGCGCACCAGCTTGGTGCCGCGATCCGTCCAACGCGGTTGCATCTTCTTCGCCTCGGATCTTCTGAGGCCAAAGGCCGCTTGGAGTTTGAAACTGACCCGCGTATAGGGGTCGGTGACCAGACCGGTCACCGAAATGGTAAGTCTTTGCGCTTTATCGACGGGAAGTCCTGGCTCTGTCGTACCATCGCCGCAGACATAAAGTATTTGCGGTGATGGGCTGAATTTAATCCCTCCAAACTTGGTGAACAATTTGGAGCGAGGCATTAATTCTATACTTTAAGCCGTCATTGCGACGGCACACACCGCCAGCATCTCGGAGCGGTGAGCTATTAGCTCTGCTCAGATACCACTGGGTTGACGGCGTCGCACCGCGGCGCCTTCAATCTATAGATAGTGTTATGCCCGCTAAACTTTCGCGTTCGAGTTTCTCTTGATCGTCGCTCACCGGAGGCCTTGACGCCAACAAATCTTCCAGCACGCAGGCCTTTAAACCGAGGACCTTCCGGCTTTCCTGGATTTCAAGATATTGACTTTTTAGTATTTTATTTGCATGACGGACGATCAGAAACAAAACCACGTACAACACTAGAAACAAAAAAATAAAGATGAGTGACAAGTGAAACTGTTCCTGTTCAATTCGATGTACTATCGGCGTCACGTTTGAATACAACTCAAAGACTCCCTCGAGTCGTCCTTCATCGTTTTGTATCGGTATATAGGTTTCTACCAGGGCTACGTCCGACATTACTCCCGAGAAAGCACTAAAGGTTCCTTTTCGCGATAGTTTACTGGCTGGCTTACCCTCCGACACCACCGACATGTATCCCGAATTTTTACTCTTATCTTCACCAATCTGACGTAGTTCGGACGAGTACACTGTGAGGCCGTGGACGTCGTATATCTTTAGCTTCAATACCGGCAAATCCTTGGCGAGTTTTGACGACGCTTGATGTATCTGACTCGTCTCCGATCGCGCCCGCAACGCATCACCTGATAGCCCCGAAACCGACTTCACATATGACGAAAAACGGGGCCATAATGAGTTGGCGTAAAGTTGCGCCAACGTAATATTTCCGCTCTCCCCCATTTCCAAAACCTGTTCGACCGCAGTCTGCCGGTTTACGTAGAATAGGAGAAATATGACGAGTCCAAGCGCAATAAAGCTAGCCATGGAAAAATAGCGCTGAAGTGGAAACATGAGTCCCCTCGTGTTGCTATGACGGTTATGGATAAAATTATAGTTAACATCCGCTAGTACGCCATATCGTTGTGATATTGGCAAAATTTGCTTTGCTGCATCCACTTAAAGACATGCCTTTAATGTGAAGAACGAAGCTTCCTCCCCTTTGAAAAGCTGGGCTATGAGGGGTCCGAATAGGACGGTGCGGCGGTGGAAAATCGAACCAAGTTTGTGTAGAGTATTGTGTAGAGGTACACACAAATGGCAACAAACCTATCAATTGATCCGAAGTTATTGGAACGCACTTTAGAGCTCAGTGGAGAACGCACCAAGAAGGCAGCGGTAAATAAGGCGTTACGTGAATTCATTGCGCGTCGTGAGCAAAAGAATATCGTGAAGCTTTTTGGGCGGCTGGACTGGGACAAGGATTACGACTACAAAAAGGAGCGAATACGGGATGAGTCTGTTCGTTGATACCAGTGTATGGTCACTGGCGTTTAGGCGAGATGCGGAAGCAACGATTCCAGAGGTCCTGAAATTGAGAAGAGCACTGGAATCAGGCGGTGAGGTTTTTGTAACAGGTTTAGTATTGCAGGAATTGCTTCAAGGATTTAATAAACCAAAAGCGCATGACCGGATAGTCGAATACTTCAAGGCACTTCCTTTACTGATACCTGAAAGGGACGATCACATAAAAGCCGCCGATTTACGCAACCGGTGCAGAAAGAAGGGCGTGCAAGTTGGCACGATTGATGCGTTGCTTGCCCAGTTGTGTATTCGCCATGAATTACAGATGCTTACCACGGATCATGATTTTACATACGTATCGAAGGTAGTTCGTTTGACGATCTGGTCTTGACTCAATACGTCCGGGTCACGATGTTGCACGTCGTTGCGCTCGCCCGGTATGCCACCGCGTATACTCGCGGTTGGGTGGTAGGGTCGAATTCGCAATTGTCCCCAATTTCAATAGCTAACACAGTCTTGTTGTGGACAGCGATTGTGGCAACCTGCCGCCAAGCTGCTCGGCCCGGGCGGTATTAAGGGCATCATCGCTGAGAACCTCCTACTCCAGCAGCAACTGCTCGTCGTCTGCCGCCCCCGGCAGCGAGTGCCGAATTCGTTACCGGCCAACCGATTGCTATTGAGCCTCTTTTCATTGTTTCTCCGATCCGGCCGCACGGTGAAAACGGCCGGGGGTATTCGGCCCTCGACGCCGTTGCGATTTCATGCCTATTTGGTGCGGCAGAAATATCGAGCCCTTTATTCGCTACGCCGCAGAGGTAAACCTGGACCCTAAGGCCAGTCGCAGGAACTCGTCCAAGCCACCGTCGAACTCAAACACCGAAATCCGCGCTTTGGCTATCCCCCATTGAACTTGTCCACGCTTCGCTTGACGGTCATAGAGCAGACAAAGTGGCTGGCGAATCCAGTAGTGTTGCCTGGAATACATAAGGAAGATTCTAAACCGCGCCGGCTTCCAAACTTACGTCTCGCTTACGACGATCATGCGGGCGGTTCGTATGGCGGACTGTAGTGCGGAAGGGAAAGGAGGTTGTCCCGCGGATTGCCATCGGGATGATCGCGATAATAGGGCGTGATGGTTCCGTCGGCGTTTTTGCGAACGATGATTTCCTTACCGTCGAGAATCAACACACCGGCGCCCTGCCGGGCGATCATTTCTTCCGGAGCGAGATCGAAACGTAGCACTTGCGCAATCGCCGCTTCGAGTTCATCGGGGAGTCGATTTTCTTTAAAATCGGGGAAACGTATCTCGAAGAGTTCGTCGACGCGCGCGCCGATGCGCGTATTGAATGCCTCCGAGATTTCCTGCGCTGTAGGCGGTCTGCCCAAGTCCTGCTCTAATTGCTCGGTGACTTCGTCGAGAATGTCATCACCCTCGTTGGTCCTGACCTCGTCTTCGATCTCATCGCGAAAGTTATCGATCACTAAGCGTCGCTGCTCACCGTGCTCGATTCTGCTCAGGCATAGAAGCTGATCGATCTGCTTTTCCACTAGATAGATTCGCTCGGCCGTATAGGTGAGCGGCGCTAGAATCCGCCGTTCGTCGTGTTCGTCTCCGATTCGGGCTGCTATCTGGTCATCGGTGAGGCTAACCAGCGTCGGCTCGTTCTGCGGATCGGCGCGACTGAATTCCATCCGGTCGACGGCCGGTGCCGTGGCTTCGAAATCGACTTGGTGATTCTGAAAGTCCGATATGCGATAGCGCAGAGCCGTCACTTCCCCTTGGGGCGACCGTTCTTCGTCGCGGATGACGGAATGATTGATGGGCGTGGGCTGCTTGCCAAGGCGCAAGTCCATTGCTGCAAAGGCGATACCGAGTTGGTCGATGACCACTCCATCCACTAGGCCAACCACCTGATGCGCAGTCACGTAAAATGGATCCCAGCGTCGCCATGCGGCGGGCACGCGAAACGGCAGCGCGTCGAAAAACGACGCTTGTTGATCTTCATCGAGGCGATCTTCGATGAGCTTTGCCGCCAGCGGCTCGGCGATGATTTCTTTCAGCACTGCCAGCCCCAAGATCGTGCCAATGAACAGCGCCGAGCCCCAGGCGAGCCCAGGCGCAAACAGCAACGTCAGGCCGATCCCGCCCGCGATGAGCAGCAGTGTTGCCAGTAGGCCCAAATCGACATCGACGTCGAGATCCCAATCCACGAGGCCGCCGTCGATCTCTGGCCGGAACAAGAGATTAAGATGAAAATCCGGATCGCCTGGCGCATCGGTGTATTCTCCATGGACGTCGATCTTGAGCCGCCCGGTGGGCACCGGCGGCACGTTGCCCGGCGCGAACAGCTCCGGTCCGATGATGACGTTCTTGATCTTTCCGATCTCATCGCTCTCTGGGTCGGTCGGGTCCTCGTGCAGCGGGAAACGATAGCTACCGCTGCCTGGAGACGTTTCTTCCGCTTGTCGGAACTTGGTATCCGGACCAAGCAATGCAAATAGCCCCGGTGAGGTTGCCATGGCGATTGGTATATCCTGTTCACGGAAGTCACGGGCGAAGACGGTATTCCCCCGTGGCTCGTGATAAGCACTCGGCTCGGGCCCCGAACGCAACGCCAGATCCACATAAAACCCGACGCTGCGGCGCGGTCCATCAATCAACTTCCGAATCCGGATCTGCTGGACTTGTTGCCCCTGGGCAACGCCCAGCGGAAACGTGCGGTTGAGCTGTGCCCGCACCGCCTCCTCCACGGCTTCAGGATCAGTGCCGCCGAGCTGCAACAGGGCTACCGTCGCTTCATCGAGCCGTACCAGCGCAATCCGTATTGCGTGGTTTCGTTCGAGGCCGTCGTCCGTTTCCTGCGCCTCGACGTCGAAATCCACCAACAGACCTGCGTTCAACGAACCCACTTCGTCACCAGTGGCGTTGTCGATTACAGTTGCGGAAATAACGACGCGCATGAATACGAGCGTAAAACCTCGCAATGAATTGCCGGTCGCAGTCTCCCACAGGCGGATGGCCATGTCTTCCGAGCCGGAAACCACGTTGGCGCCATCTGGACTGAAGGCCACGCACAACACCTGGCGTCGATGCCCCTCCAGCTTCCTTTGCTCGGCGCCATTTTCCGCATTCCAAAACCGGACGGTTCGGTCCTTGGAGACCGATGCGATGCGGGTACCGTCGGGACTGTAGGCGACGCTCAAGACATCGTCGGTATGTCCGGTAAGTGTACGCACCACTGTGCCGGTGGCGATGTCCCACAAGCGGATGGTTTTATCGAAAGCACCGGACGCGATCCGCGTTCCACCGGGTTCGAAGGCGACGCTCGCCACCGGGCCAGTATGGCCAGTGAACGTGGTGACCTCGGCGGCGGTCGCCACGTCCCACAGCCGAACGGTTTGGTCGAGTGCGCCCGAGGCAATGTGCGAGCCATCGGGATCAAACGCGACACTTAGAATGGGAAGGGAATGACCTGCGAACGGGGCCAGTGGCACACCACCGTCTGTCTCTCGTACACGTACGAGCCGGTCGGACCCGCCCGACACAATGCGGGTGCCGTCGGGGCTGAAGGCCACACCGAACACTGGCCCTGTATGCTCTCGGAAGGTTGCCAGTTCGTCTCCGGTTGCGACGTCCCATAGACGCACCGTACCGTCGACGGATGCCGACGCAATGCGTGTACCGTCCGGACTAAAGACCACACTGGTAACAGAAGTCTCGTGGCCGACGAACGTCCTCAGATCCAAGCGAGTCTCCACGTCCCAAAGCCGAACCAGACCGTCCCACGAACCGGCGACCAGATTGGCGCCGTCAGCGCTGAACGCCAGACTGGCAACCGGACTCTTTTCCCCTGGCACCAATTCGACACCGAACGACCCTGCCACCGGATCGGGCAACGTAGCACTCGGGTCGACGACGTACAGGCGTTGGTATTCAGGTTCTGTCGGCGGATGCAGACGCACCGTCACATTGATGCCGGCGCCTGGATTGATGACAGGGAATTCCAGCGGCAGGAAACCCGCCTCGATCTGAGCGAGCAGTAGATACGAAAGATAGACTTCCGACACGACGGTTTCCGTGTCGAACCCCGATGTCACTAGTTCGCGGTCGATCACGTAAACTCACTGGAATCAGTAAAGATTACCGCAAGCGCCGAACACCTGGCACTCAACCGGCCAGCAGCGACTTTATCAAGGTATACAAGCCGCGACGTCACAGTACGGTTACGGCAAACCGGTGTTGATATCCGGTCGACGTTTCTCTGACTTGTCCTACCTGCGTCCGCGCATCCACCTCGATTCCTTCGTCTATCCAATCGTTCAAGAAACCATCGTAGAGTGATTTTTTTGTTTATACATTCGTCTGTACGATGTCAAGCCATTTCACGATGTCGCAACATATTCCACCATCCTAGGAAATCTACTTTTCCAGCCATTGGTGGCAAGAACGCCCAGCAAGCTGAAGCTACGATTGATCTGTATCAAGAGATATAACGCCATTCGGTGGCGGCGAAATTCCTTGGAAGTTATTCGGGAGCTAGACAAGCAATCTAGAGCAACTTTGTCCGCCTCCGAGAGCTGTCTAAGCCATTGCTGCACAAGGAAGACGCTCGACAGATTTTTCACAACGATTTTTGGCGCTGCTCACGATAGACCGTATTGACCCAATTGAAGAAGGGCTGATCCCGATATTGTTCCTGCAGGGCTCGGAATGGCTCGGGAAACACTTTTTCGAACTTTTCGATCGGTTTGCATAAGTGCTCGAGCAAGGCACACGCCGCCAGATCCGCTCGCGTAAAGCGATCACCAACCAGAAATACACGGTCTTTGAGCTGATCGTTCACTCGCGTCACCGCGTCTGACAAACGGCGCTCCGAATCCTTCGCTGTGCTCTCGTTGATGTCCATCAGCTCGATCATCGCATTTCGGAGCTTGGGGAAGATCAATGCAAACAAAGGACGTCCGTACCACGGTCCTTCATGCAATAGAAACGTCAATGCGGTTCGCCTGATTGGCAACGCGTGGTAGTAGAACAAGGCTCGAAGGGTCACACCGACCTCTTTGTCCAGATACGCCTCCCATTCTCTCGCTTCTTTAGCAAGATCGGGGTCATGGGGCGTCAAAGGATCTGCGGCGTGCTTGGCGTCCAGGTGATCGATGATGGCCGCAGATTCCTGTATCGCGGATCCATCGTCATCGAGCAGGACTGGGACACAGGTTTTCGCGACCGCGAGCTTCTCGCAAACACGCACATGTAGACCTGGCAGCAGGTTCTTGGTCGTGTAATTTGCGCCTTTGTAATCCAGCGCCCATCGCGCTTTCTCGCAGAAATGCGAAAACGAAAACTGGTATAGCGTTGTCATCGGAGTTCACTCATGGATTTAGGTATTGATATCCGGTTTTTTCGAAATAACAATGAAAAATCGGCTTGAGCTCCGGACTCCGGACGCTCAGATATTGAATTTAAAATGTCTGCATGGGGACGTTTCCCCCTTCACTGCCACCGGTTCACCACGGCCAGCTCTTGTTCGTGATCCGACGCAGTCACGACCGCCGTTTGAAGACCGATGTCTACCTGCACGATTTGATCCCTAGCGTCTGAAGATATGTAGCGTTTCGGACCAGGGGAGGAAACCGTGCGTGTTCTCGGGCAGAGACTCATGAAGACCAACGACCAGTGCGCCACCGGTCTGCATCACGCTTTCTATTTGCTCAAGAATCGTGCGCTGTTGCGCGTAATCGAAGTAGGTAAAAACAAGATTGCGGCACAATACCAGATCAAAGAGTCCTGCGGGTACTGCCTGGCGAATATCCTGTTGCAGGAAACGGACATCATGGCGGTATTCTGGCCTAAGGCAATAATACGCTTGCTGTTTAGTGAACGCCTGTTCGCGCCATTCTACTGGGAGGTTCTTGACGCTGCTGTATAGATAACAGGCATCCTTCGCCCGTTGGTGCATGACGGGATCAACATCCGTTGCGGTAATAGGTGCCCGCATGAGGGGAAACCGCCTTTGCAGCTTCAATCGCCACAACAGCGCGAGAGTATACGGTTCCTCACCGGACCCGCTGCCCGCACTCCAAATATTGACACCATCTTGTTTTCGATCGGCGGCCTGCTGGACTAATATCGGCAAAACCTCTTTTTCCAGAAAAGCAAACACAGCCTTGTCTCGGTAAAACCGTGAAATCGTCACGCGGCCCAAGGTATCCAACACGGTCCATTCTTGGGGACGCTTCTCCAGATAGGTGCAATACGCTGCGGTAGTGTCAATACCAAGGTGCCGCATCCGACGCCCTATACGCTTGCACACCTGCGAGCGTACTCTACGGAACCCTGGCCAATGCATGTGCAAGCGGGGAAGCGCCCACTGTAAAAATCGCACACAATCGCTGTCTTTCATCTCTTACATAAACGGTTTGATCAAGTATGACCCGTCGTACTACAGCCTTCCCTGTCCACGCTCGCCAGCATCGATTGCGATGTCGTACTCGTCAAAACTGGCCTGCACGCGACACAATTTACAATCTGGATAATTAAATGCAACTCGAGTACATTCCGTCTCGGCGAGGCCTCCCTTTATCTTTAATGCAGAAACTGAATTATAAAGGAATAAAGGCTTCGCCTTTTTTGTTCGTGCACTATCCGGACCAGCTGCGCCGAATATCATTCGCTAATTGCGTAAATTGGATTACAAACGCAACCAACACCAGGCAGGAGAACAGCATTCATGCAATCAACAAGGAGCCGAATTGGCGTCAGCCCTCGATGGGCGATCTTGTTTCTGTCAATGCTTCTCTACGCCTCGTTTATGGGCCGGGCTGCCGATGGGGCGGCTGACTATGAGTCGAGTACGCCAAATCTGAAGGCGTCCAGACTGCTCGCAAAAGACACCTTGAAGGGACCGAATCACACGGTGCAGGAGCGCGTAGTCAATCGGGGTTTTATGAATCACTACCGCATCATGTCGCCGTTTGGGCAATTCGCTGCAGCGGGCGATGCAATGGTTGTAAAACGCGTGTACGAGATCGCCGCCATCGCCGAACTCCGGAGAATGAGTAAAACCCATGGCGAAAAAAAGAGCTGGCATTTTGTTTGGCACAGGATATGCGCTCAATAATTCGGATATAACAAGCGCAATCAAAAGGAGGTTGCCGCACAGGTTCAGACTTCAATATGAGTCCAGCGCCCGCGTCGCCACATACGAAAGAAGATGAACGCCATCAGCCCTCGGTAGCCGCCCTGCAACACCCAGATGCCGAGCAGTCCCAAGCCCAGCACGGGGCCGATCAAGTAGGCGAGTGGCAGGAACAGCAGCCACTGCAGGCCGATACTGACCCGCATCACGCGACGGGTATCGCCTGCACCAAGCAGCGCGTTCATCAGCACTAACCCGACCGCCTCGACAGCAATCAGCGCACCGACCAAGCGCATCGGCACCCGGGCGAGCGCCAACGTGGCGGGATCGTGCAGGAAAACTCCGAGCACGAGGTCCGGAGCCACCCACATTGGAAGACCCAAGACCGCCAAACCCAGCACCGCGACCCGGGTCACGTCCCAGCCCCAACGCCGAGCATCCTCATGGTCACCGCGGCCCAGCGCCTGCCCGACAAGTGTAGCCGCAGCCAGACCCAATCCGATACCGGGTAAGATCGCCACAAGCATCACGTTGATCAACACATTGGCAGCGGCCAGTTCGGAGGTGCCCACCTGACCGACGACCCAGTACAAGGCTAGAAAGCCGCCAGAGAAGAACAAGTTCTGGATCGAGTTCGGCAGCGACAGGCGAATCATGCGCAACACCTCGCCGCGCCCAGGCAGGCCGTGCAGGAAACCAGCCTCACGGGCGTGCTTGAGACCCAGACCAAAGTAGCTCACAGTGCCCAATGCGACAGATAGGCTGGACGCCAGTCCCGCGCCCGCCGCACCTAACGCGGGTGCTCCCAGATTACCGAAGATGAAGACCCAGTTGAGGAAGATGTTCACGCTGTGCATAGTCACCAGCGTGCCCATGTACAGCTTGGACATATCCACCGCGTTCCAGTAACCGCGGAAAGCGAAGTTCATGCCGACGAACAGGATCGCCAGCAGCCGGATCTGCAGATATGGAACGCCCTGTTCGATTACGGTCGGGTCGCTGTTGATATACGGGTAAATCACTGGGACCACGAAGTACAGCAGTGCAGTCAGTGGGGGTGCAGCCAACAGCACAATCAACAGGCCCTCGTTTAATGGGACCGCCACCTCGGCGTGACGGCCTTGGCCCTTGCGCCGCGAAGCCGTAGCCTGAACGCCCACCGAGATGCCGAGCAGTGCTGACATGGCGAAGAAGTTAGCGAAGCCTCCGATTCCGACCGCTGCGAGAGCCGCATTCCCGAGCGTGCCAACCATCGCGGTATCCACCAGATTCAACACATTCTGACTGACCATACCGCCTATGATCGGCAGCGCCAGCATCAGTATGCGGTCCAAGCGTTCGCGTCCAACTAAGAGCGTCATTTGTGGGTAGAAACTACAAAGCCCGCATTTTGCGAGCGGTTTAGAATTTCACAACTTATGCAGGACCACGGGGCTTCCTATCGGCGACACTTATGCTCCGCACCGTCCTTGAAAACCGTTTCGCGAAGTTTACTGCGGGAGGTGACGCGGTAGAAAGCGCCTGGAAACTCCAGGCGTAACCCACAGGCCATAACTTTCCCTCTGGAATACTGTGATGTGGAACTACGAAAGATAGCTGGTGATGTGTCAATACACGACTTGACCGAATCAACGCCGCGGTAGTTTTAGAAGACTTGCGAGTTCCGCCCTCACATCGTTTTGAACGATTAAAAGGTGAACGCAATAGTCTTTACAGCATTGAATCAACGATCAGTGGCGTGTTTACTTTCGTTGGAAAGAAGGCTACGCATATGACGTTGAAATAGTTGATTACCACAAGTGACTATGGCACAGAAAATTAAACCTATTCACCCCGGCAAACACTTGGCCGAATTCTTGGACGAGTTTGAGATCAGTCAGTACCGGCGCGCCAAGGATGTCCGCGTACCGCTTCATGGCGAGTCATTCTGCCGAGAGCTGTCCTTGCATGCACAGTGGTTCAATGTAGAGCGGCCTCACTCAGCGCTCGATCGCAAGACGCCTCATGAGGTGTATCATGGATGGTCGCGCTGTAACGAAGACAAGTGGATTGGTGGGGGATGGATCCGTCAAACGGCTCGTCGTATCTTTTGTTTCGATAAGACAATTGGAATGTCCTGCGGAGGCACGGGAGTGCTGAACAGAAACCCCTGTAACTCGTGGCAGTCATGGGATCTGAGAAATTCCGCCTGCTTTATATCTTCCACGCCCTCGGCCACCAGTTTGATCTTCAAACTATGGGCCAGGGCGGCGATGGATTTGATGATTGCGGCGTCTTTTTCATTTTCTGCGAGATCGCTGACGAAAGACCGGTCGATTTTGAGGTAATCGATCGGCAACAACTTGAGATATTTCAGTGATGAATAGCCTGTGCCAAAATCATCGATGGAAATCGATACGCCAAGCGCTTTGAGCTCGCTCATGGTCGTGGCAGTGTCGTCGATGTTGTCGACAAACACGCCTTCGGTCAGTTCCAGTTCGAGATATGCGGGATCCAGTTTTGACCTGCTCAGAGCATCTTTGACCGAATCCACCAACAGGCCGGTCCTGAACTGCCGCGGCGATATGTTCACGGAGACGCGCAGACCGGTAAATCCAGTCTCGTGCCACAACTTGACCTGCCGGCAAGCGGCGCGCAGTACCCATTTCCCGACCGCATTGATAAGTCCCATTCGTTCGAGCAGCGGGATAAATGCGTTCGGCTGCACCAGTCCCCACTGAGGGTGCTCCCATCGCAGCAACGCCTCGACGGCGAGGATGTCCTCCGAGTCGGCCGCGACCCGAGGCTGGTAGTAGAGTAGGAACTCGTTATTGCGGAGCGCCTGTTTGAGCCCGATTTCGAGGGCCAGGCGTTCGGACGCCTGATCATTCATGGAGGGGGAATAATATTGATATTGGTTACGTCCCACTTCCTTGGCCCGATGCATGGCGGTATCGGCGTCCTTCACCAATTTTTCGACGGTCACATCGTCCTTCGGGAACACGGCGATGCCGATACTGACGGTGGCAATCAGCTCGTGTTCGTTGACAAGCATCGGATCTGTCGTCGCATCGATAATGCGGGTGGCTAACGCGCCCGGGCTTCCTACGCACTCCAGTCCTTCGATGATGACCGTGAATTCATCGCCGCCCGTCCGGAACAGCATATCGGTCTCGCGAATGCACGAGCGGAGGCGTTGGGCGACGCCCCTGAGGACCCCATCACCAGTAGCATGCCCGAAGCTGTCGTTCACCAATTTGAATTCATCGATATCGATGTAGAGTACCCCCAACATACGCTCCGCCCGCTTGGCACGCTTGATGGCCTCTCCAAGGCGCTCACCGAAACTTACCCGATTGGGCAGATCCGTCAGCGAGTCGTAATAGGCCTGATAATGAATCTTTGCCTCGTTGGCCCTACGCACTTTCTCCTGCCGTTGGATCGTTATGTCCGCGCGGCGGACCACAACGAACAGAATCACATACAACAGGGACAGCGTCCCGACCACCCAGCCCGAGATCTCCCACTGGAAACGTTCCAATTTAGCGGCCAGGTCGGTGACATCGGAATAAACCTCAAACACGGCCTCAACCGGTGCGCCTTCGCGCGCGCGGATGGGGATGTAGGAAGAGACCAGGTTTCGATCGGCAATCACGCCTTCAAAGGCATCGAAGCGGTCTCGAATCGAGATACCGCTCGCGGGCACGCCATTTTTCGCACTGAGAAATCCGGAATTCTCACTTTTATACTCACCGATCTGTTTGGGATCGGTGGAGAATACCGTGAGTCCATTGAGATCATAGATTTTGACCTTTAAGACGCTTGACCCGGCCATCTGCTTGATCACGTCCTCGTGGAGACGCTTGACAATGTAGTGGCTCGGGAGATCCGCTTTGGGAATCTGCGAGGTGCGTTGAATAAATAAGGAGTACTTGGGCCAGATCGTATTCGAAAACACCTTGGTCAAGGTAATGTTCGACTTGGTCTCGTGGTCTAGCAGGCTCTGGAAAGCCAGGCGTTGGAAGATGAACAACAATACAACGACGGCGAGTAGACCTACGACGCTGGTTATCAAAACGTAGCGGCGGGACTTAATCATCAGTTCAGCGTTGCCATTTCAGACTATTCTAGTAGGGAATGGGCGCATCTCGGACGTCGCATCACTATCGTCCGTCAGCACGATCGCTTTAATCCACCCCCGACCTGCCTGGTGAACCGGATCAAACAAGCGCGGTCCGGTGCCGCGGACTGGCGCTTATACTCTTATTTGCTACTTTATCTAAGCGTAGACAATATTTGCTGTGCTGTGCCACCGATTCGGTTTTTGGTGCGCGTGCTTGTTTGACAGAAATTCAAGAAGTAACGCGGTGGCTCCGACTCCAGGAATTTTCGATTCATGAGCGTCGATCTTTGGCCCAAAGGCGATAAACTCCGCCAGGCCGTGCGCTGGCTGTCCGACCGTGGCCGATACACCGCCGACGACATCGACGCGGCCGCCCGCCGGTTCGACCTGTCACCCATCGATACCGAGTTTCTGTTGCGGCACTTTCTGCATGCCGACGAGCAGCAGACCGACGATTGACCCTCGTCTCCAGTGCCTGAATTGATATTATTTATATATTTTTGCTTTTCTTTCTATTTTATTGAACTATTATACAAGTATATGTAACGATATTTGACCAATTCGGCTGAGATTATGGCCTCTGACCACCCCCGATGCAGCTACTGCGGTGCCAGCATGCGGATCACCAAGCTCACCTGTGAGGACTGCGGGCTCAGCCACGCGGGTGAGTTCTACACCCCGAGGTTGTACCGATTGGAGCGCGAAGACCAACGGTTTATCGAGTTGTTCGTACTCGCCAGCGGCAGCCTCAAGCAGATGTCGGCGCATTTGGGCGTCTCTTATCCCACGGTTCGCAGCCGGCTGGACAGGCTGATCGAGAGACTGGAGGAGGAACAGCGCGCGGACGAATCGCGCAAACAGAAAATCCTGGAAGACATCGAAGCCGGCCACCTCTCTGTGAATCAGGGAATGCGCCTGATCGATGCCATTTAGGGGGCAGGCATGACCACAACAGCTTCCGATGAGACGCGCATCCGCAGGATGCTGGAACAGGGCAAAATCACGGCTGAAGAGGCGGATCGCCTGCGCGAGTCGCTGCGGACGCAGGATACTCGTGATGTTCATGCGGTTCGGCGGTTTGCCGATGAGGCCAAGTCAACACGGCGGCGCCTGACCCTGCTGTTGGTCCTCTGCGGTGCGTTTTTCATCGTCGGGTTGCTCGGTGGCAGGTTGACGCTGGCGCCCCCGGAGAGCTCAAGTGGTGCAGCCACCGGCGTATCTACGCAAACGTCGGACCCCAATCCCGACCGCCGCGTCATCGATTTGCAGGCACTGAATCAAGAACGGAGCAAGACCATGGACAACGCAAGATCTTTCTCGCTTTCAATATTTATCCTTGTCATCGTCGCCGTGGTCGGCGTGGCAATTCTGCTGATCTACAACGGCCTGGTGGACGCTCGTGAAAAGGTCAACGCCGGCTGGGCGCAAGTGGAGAACCAGTACCAGCGCCGGCTCGATCTGGTGCCGGTGTTGATTGACGGCGTGCGGACATACATGGAGCATGAGCGCGAGACCTTGGGCGAGTTGACCGAGGCACGCGCCAAGGCGCTCGGCGTGAGTAAGGGCCTGGCCGGGCAACCGCCGCAGACTATTGAACAGCTGCGGGCCCTGGAGGCCTCTCAAGGTGAGGTCCAGTCGGCGCTCGCCCGCCTGTTCGCAGTGGTGGAAAACTATCCGGACCTCAAGGCCAGTCAAAACTTTTTGACATTGCAGGATCAGGTCGAGGGTACGGAAAATCGGATCGCCGTGGAACGCCGCAACTATAATGAATTCTCGCGCCGCTACAATGTGAAGACCCTCAAGTTCCCATCGAACGTGATTGCGGACCTGCTGGGGTTTGCCACCAAACCTTATTTCCAGGCCGAGTCTGCAGCGCTGGAGGGCTTGAAAGACCCATTCCAACGCAGCAGCGGCGACTGACCGGCGCCATGCGGGGCCTGCGTTGGTTGCTAGTGATTCTCATTGTCGCGGCCGGAGGTTTGGCACTCGCACCCCTCATCCCACGCGATTCCCATCAACCCGGCCGTTTAACGGCGTTCACCCTGGATGAAAGACCGCAGCAAGACCGTTATTTGTTCGACTACGCCCAAATCATCGAACACTATACAGAGGGCACTGAACGATATCTGCGACGCATCGCGCAACGTTTTCACATCGAAGCCCTGATCGTAACCCTGCCCGACGCGGGGGTGGCGCACAGCATCCAGCACCTCGCCGTCGAGATCGTGAACCGATGGCGGATCGGCACGGATTTCAACGGCCGCGGTTTGCTGTTACTGCTGTTGGATAGCGAAAAGCAGGTCAAGCTGGAGGTCGGTTATGAACTGGAAGACGTGTTTACGGATGCCTTCACGGGATATGTCGAAGACCTGCAGCTCAAACCCTATTTCCTGAGTAGGGATATCGGCACTGGTCTGATCGCAGTGATGGAAGAGCTCGAACGCCGCGCCCAGATTAAGGATCAGGGCGACTACACATCCGGCATGATTGCAAAACTCGATCAAGACTTACTCTCCGGCGGTGCCGGCTCTACCCGACAGCTCGACAGCTACCTGGGCCCGACCCCCCGGGCGGCAGCAGGCCCTGCCAGACCGGGCGCCGGCGCATTGAGCCCCGAGCAGGCGTGGCGCATCATGCTCAGCAAATGGGCGGGCTCCGGCACCCACATCGAGACCGATATTTATACCGAACTGACGAAACTGGCGATGGGCGATCAGAATCATCCCGATCCGCGCACCAAGGCAGCACTCGGCCACTGGCAGCGTGCGGCATACCGGATCCTCCAGGATGGCGGTCACGCAGTCGTTTACTTCGGTAATCAAGAGGGTTGGAACAACGCACCGTTTCTGTTCTGCAAGACCACCACCGGCTGGAAGTTCGACATCGTCCATCAACGCCGGCTGGTCGTGATGGGACCAAGTCCCACTTGGATGATCGCCCAGGGCAACTACCCGTATGTAAACCTGCTGTCCGGCGTCCCGCAGTCAACCGGCAAGGATCTCCCGTTACCCGAGGAAGATTTGTATTCGTGTGCGTTGGACGAGGAGCTCGCACAGCAGATCCGCGCCCTGGAAGCGAACCTCGAAAGAAATTCCCAGGACTTCGCAGTGGTCATGACGCTGGCGCGGCTGAATGTGATTACCGGCCGGCGGCCCAACCACGTTAAACCGCTGTTGGCGCGCGCCAGGCGGCTCGAACCCAACAGTGCGGAGCCCGACAAGTATTCCGCGATCTACAACGTCAACGTACTACTTCAATACGAGACTGCGCTCAAGGACATTGAATCCTACATCGGCAAGCGCCCCGACGATGTTTTCGGCTATAACTTCAAAGGCTTCATCCACCATCGCTTAGGCCGCTACCGGCGCTCGATCGAAGTATTGGACGAAGCGATCGAGATGAATCCAGACAACGTCTATGCCTACGCCTTGTTGGCGCGTAACTACGCGTTACTGCACGAGCAAAGCAATAAACTCGATCCACGCCGCCGGAGCTACCGGGCTTCCGCGCTGGCGATGCTGCGCGGGGCCGAGGCGGCACCGACACGCGACCACAGGCGCGTCGCCCGGCTGACGTCCTGGCTGAAACGACGGCAGGTACTGTAATCCGCATCTTGCACCGGGGCGTTGGGCCGCTCTCCCGCTTTCGCGACCGGAACACGCAACACTCGGAAAGGCTTCTAGCGCGGTCGCCTGTGTTCTGTTATACATAGGCCGAATCGCTGGAGGTAGGAACGGTATGTCAGAATCCATCAAGTATCTGCTACAAGAACAAGATATCCCAACACACTGGTACAACCTGGTCGCCGACCTGCCGGAACCGCCCGCGCCGGTCCTGCACCCGGGGACCGGACAACCCGTGACTCCCGATGACCTTGCGCCGTTATTCCCGATGGCGGTCATCATGCAGGAAGTGAGCCAGGACCGAGAAATCGAGATCCCGGAACCGGTCCGCGAAGCGTTGGCGCAATGGCGCCCCAGCCCGTTGTGCCGGGCCCGGCGGCTGGAACGGGCCTTGGACACCCCAGCACGGATTTATTACAAATACGAAGGCGTCAGTCCGGCCGGCAGCCACAAACCCAACACCGCCATCGCGCAGGCTTTCTACAACAAACAAGAAGGTGTCAAACGAATCACCACCGAGACCGGCGCCGGTCAGTGGGGCTCCGCCCTGGCCTTAGCCGGCTCGTTCTTCGGGCTGGAAATCGAGGTCTACATGGTGAAGGTTTCGTTCGATCAAAAACCTTACCGGCGGGCATTCATGGAGACCTTTGGAGCGACCTGCGTTGCAAGCCCCAGTGACCAGACCGAGTCGGGCCGCGCAATACTCAAAGAGCACCCGAACAGCAACGGCAGCCTCGGTATTGCAATCAGTGAAGCCGTGGAGATGGCTGCCAAACGTGATGACACGAAATACGCGCTCGGCAGTGTTCTCAACCACGTGCTGCTGCATCAAACAATCATCGGTCAGGAGGCGCTCCGGCAGTTCGAGATGGCGGACGATTACCCGGACATGGTCATCGGCTGTACCGGTGGTGGAAGTAATTTTGCCGGCATCGCCTTTCCCTTCATCGGGCGGAAACTGCGTGGCGAACAGGACATCGAGGTGGTCGCCGTGGAGCCGGCGAATTGCCCCTCTTTGACCAAAGGCAAGTACGCGTACGATTTTGGTGACACCGCACACTTGACCCCTCTGGCTAAAATGTACACCCTGGGATCGACTTTTGTGCCGCCCGGCTTTCACGCCGGCGGGTTGAGATACCACGGCATGGCACCGTTGGTCAGCCAGCTGACGGCGCTGAATCAGATTGCGCCCAGGGCCTACAAACAAGCGGAATGCTTTGACGCCGGAGTGGAATTTGCCAAAGCGGAGGGCATCATACCGGCGCCGGAAGCCAACCACGCCGTTAAGGCGGCGATCGACGAGGCGGTACGGTGCAAGGAAACAGGTGCAAGCAAGGCGATTCTGTTCAATCTTTGCGGCCACGGGCACTTCGACATGCAGGCGTACACGGATTACTTTGCCGGGAAGCTGTACGATCAGGAATACGACGAATCCGAAGTAGCCATGGCGTTGGCCGGCCTGCCGTCCGTCGCCACCGGGTGAGTTGGCGGACTGCTTGGAGGCGGCTTCTCAGAACCCCGATTCCGCTCACGCCCCGCGCGTGCACCGGTTTGTAAACACGGCACGAGTCGTCCCGCCTGAGCGGCGGCATCGCTCGGCTTAACCCGCGTATTGCACCAAGGATCCCGGATGATGGCGAAGGGATCGGGCGGGTTAGGCGCCAGGCGTCCGGACCGGCTGTGGATAACTTTGTGAATAAGTCTGCTCCGGGTACAGCATTTTCGTGGTCCTGCACAGCTGTCAGAAAGTGACTAAGAAATGGGCGATTTTATAAAACTTTATATAATTCAGTTGCTTATCTCTATTAATTGAACTCGAATAACAAAATCTGATGATAACATCCATGAATTCATGCTATCCCAGCCGGTCTGTGCACAACTCGTTCCGGCAAGTCGCGGTCAAGCCTGGCACGGCGAGCGGCAACCAGCAACGTGCTTACGCCGCGTTAAGCAAGACGGCGCAGCAGAACCAGGGCGACACCGAAGAATAACAAGGTAGGAAGCAGCGCACCAAGCAGCGGCGGAATGTCGTAGACCAGCACGATGTAGCCGAATCCCTTGTCGGCGACGAAAAAACCCAGACCAAGCATGATTCCGATGAACAGGCTGCGTCCAAGCCCACCGCTGCGCACCTGTCCGAACACGAAGGGAATCGCCAAGATCACCATCACCGCCGTGGCAAACGGCGTAATTACTTTGTTCCAGAATGCAAGCTCGTAGGGGCTGGTATCTTGATTGTTGTCCTCGAGGTGATTGATGTACCGATGCAACTGCCACGCTGACAACTGATCTGACTTGATCAGGAACACCGATAAAATCTGGGGCGTCACAACGGTGTTCCAATACGCGGCGGTCGCGGTGGCCGATTCGGCCTGCTCGGGATTGATGAGGGTTTGTTTGATGTTCTCCAATCGCCAGCGGTCGTTTACATACCGCCCGCCGCTGGCGTAGACAAGCGACCGCAGCCGGCCATCGTCGTCGAATTCGAACACTCTCACCTTCAATACCGACAAATCGGGTAATACTTCGCCGACATTTACATAGGTTTTGCTATCACGCATCCACAAACCGAAATCGGTCTGCTGCTTAATGTCTTGCTGCAGGGCCGCGGCACGGCTACGTTGTGCCGCGGTCTCCGCAATCGGTGTGATTACCTCACCGGTCAGCATGGCCACCAGCGCAAGAGCGGCCCCGAACTTCATCACCGAACCGATCAGTCGCAATATTGATACGCCAGCCGCCCGCATAACGACCAGCTCCGAGTCCACGGCCAGCGAGGACAACCCCAGGATAGACCCCAGCAGTGCAGCCATCGGGAATACCTCGTAAAGTGTTCTGGGGATCGACAGCGCGACATGTTCGATCGCATCAATAATGCCGTATCGACCCGTACCGAGGTCGCTTAATTGATCGATGAAGGTCACAAAGGTGAACAAACCCAGTAGCACCGCGAACACGATCAACGTGTAACGCAGAATGGTTTTGGCGATGTGCAGTTCTAGAATACGCATTAAGCACCAAACCGCAGCCCTAAACGGGGAACGAGCGACAGATTACGGGAACGCCGATAGAAGAAATACAAAGCGATAACCAGAAAAACACCATGTACCGACCAGAGTCCGACCTCGCCATCGAGGCGGCCTTTCTTGAGCAGCGCCACCGAGAATCCCAGAAGATTGGTGTAGATGAAATAGATCAGGAATGCGAACAACATGTTGGTCACCCGGCCCTGGCGGGGACTCACATAACTCAAGCTCAACGCGAACAACGCGAGGATGGGGATCACGACTACCTTGGCAATCCGCCAGTGCCACTCACCGATCATTTGTGGATGATCGGAGTTGTAAACCAATGGAGTCGAGCGGCCCTTGATTGGAACGGTCGTCGGAATACGATTCCGGGGCTCGATGCGCAACGCATAGCTCTCATAATCAATAATACGGTAATCCGGCGCGCCGGGATTGCCCTCATAGCGTGTTCCGTTCTGCAGCACCAAAAAATCGTCACCGGTCAACTCGTCGGTGCGCTGGTATGCGTATTTCGAGACCACTACGCCCTCCTTGCCGAATGACGATTTGTAAACGAATACATTTTCATAGCGACTGGCATCGCGATCGAAACGCTCGACGAAATAAACACCCCGGCCCTTCTTGGTCTCTACGAAAACGCCCGGGATAATTCCCGACACCTCATTGCGATTCCGGTACTGCTGCTCAATCTTGAACCCGGCTGACACCGACAGTGGGGTCAAGTAGAAAGAGAATAAGGCGACGATTCCTCCGATGATCAGGACCAGGACCGCCACCGGTCGAACGAAGCCGGTCAAACCAATTCCACAGGCGGACAGGACGGTAATCTCGTTGTCCCTGTGCCATCGCCCCAACACCATCAATATGGCGATGTACAGCATCAGCGGCAAAATAACATCGAGGTAACTCACCAGCTTCAAGGCGACAAGCACCAGCACACTCTCCACGGGGATGTCTCCCTGTGCCGCATCGCGAAGAAACCCAAGCATCCGAACGACGAGGAAGATAGTCAGAATGACGAGGGTAACGGCGCCGCTCATGTGCAGCACCTCGCGGATCAAAGCACGATTAATAATCACTGGATGACAACCGGGTCAAACCAAGAACAGTGTATTTTCGATGGCGCGCCACACCCGTCGCAACGTAAAATGCACGGACCGTTCATGGTTTACGGACGGGCATCGCATATTGTCCGTTAACGTTTAACATAAATCCCATGGAGAGACACGTGCAATTTTCGATTCAGGTTGGAGAAATCGAACGCCAGCTTACACAGTGCCTGGTCGTAGGAATGTTCGAAGGCGGAAAGCTAACCGGGACCGCAAGACTGGTTGATCAGATCACCGAAGGCGCAATTAGCACCCTGCTCGATGCCGGTGAGATGGACGGCAAAGACTCCCAAACCGCCCTGTTGCACTCGGTGCCCAACATGACCTCCCGCCGGCTGCTGGTCGTTGGCCTCGGCCCCGAGAAGAAATTGAAACCGTCGGTGTATCGCAAGATCAATTTCGCCGCCGCCACGCGGCTTGTCCAAATCGGTTGCCGCGACGCCCTGTTCGGCCTCCATGACATTGACGTGCCCGGGATGAGCCCGGAACTCAAAGCCCGCCATACCGTGGAATCGGTGGCTGATGCGGTGTATCGATTCAATCGGTTGAAGTCCGCCGACCCGGTCCCGGTCAAGTTGAACACCATCGAACTGTTCGTCCGCCTGCCGAATCAGCGGCCTGAGCTGCGGCGTGGGATTGTGCAGGGCGAAGCCATTTCCACCGGCAAGGCGCTGGCGAAAGACCTGGCCAATCTCCCCGGCAATATCTGCACACCGACGTATCTGGCCAACCAGGCCAAAGCGCTGCAAAACAAATATCCCGTTAATACTACTGTTATTGCTGAAGACCGCATGCGCAAGCTCGGCATGGGCGCGCTGCTCTCGGTGTCCCGGGGCAGCGTGGAACCGGCCAAACTCATCGTCGTCCGATACACAGGCGGCGACCGAGGGACTGCGCCGATTGCGCTGGTGGGCAAGGGACTCACCTTTGATGCCGGCGGCATATCGATCAAGCCCGCCGCTCAAATGGACGAAATGAAATACGACATGTGCGGCGCCGCTAGCGTACTGGGAACGCTGGTGGCCGTCGCCGAGATGAAGCTGCCGATCAATGTGGTGGGCGTCATCCCCAGCTCGGAAAACCTGCCAGATGGCGCTGCCAACAAACCCGGTGATGTCGTGACCAGTATGTCGGGACAGACGATCGAAATTCTCAATACCGATGCGGAGGGCCGTCTCATCCTCTGCGATGCCCTGACTTACACGATGCGTTTCAAGCCCGCCGCAGTGATTGACATCGCCACGCTCACCGGGGCCTGTGTCGTCGCGCTGGGCAAGTACGCCAGCGGACTGATGGGCAATGATCAAACCTTGATCGAGGATGTGCTGGAGGCGGGCGAGATCAGTCTCGACCGGGCCTGGCCACTGCCGCTTTGGGAAGACTACCAGCCTCTGCTGGACAGTAATTTTGCAGACATGGCGAATATCGGTGGACGCTATGCCGGCGCCATCACCGCGGGTTGTTTCCTGGCCCGGTTTTGCGAGGATTTCCGTTGGGCGCACCTCGATATTGCCGGTACCGCCTGGATGGAAGGCAAGGAGAAGGGCGCGACCGGCCGCGTGGTCCCGTTGCTCACCCAATTTTTAATCGGTGAGTGCGAGTAATCCTCAGCCATCCGATTTGACGCGATGCCCCGGGTCGATTTCTACGTCCTAAGCGCCAGCATTCCGGACGGTAAGCTTCGCTTCGCCTGTCGCTTGGCACAGAAGATCTACCAGCTGGGAGGCTCTGCGTACATTCAGACGGCCGACGAGGACCAGGCCAGGCAGCTCGACGAGATGCTGTGGACGTTTGACCAGAGCAGTTTTGTCCCGCATCGCCGCGAGACGGGCGGCCAGCCCGGCCAGACTGAGGCACCCATCAGGATCGGACAACAGGCGCCGCCCGACCCGACCCCGGTCCAAGTGCTCATCTCGCTGCTCGATCAGATCCCGGAGTGCGCGGATCGCTTCGAGCGAGTGGCGGAGTTGGTGGATAATGACCTAGACGACAAAAAACTGGCGCGTTTGCGGTATAGTGATTACCGTAAACGCGGCTATCAACTGCAAAGCCATGACGTCGATGTGTGAATAGCCATGTTCTTCCGCCGTAAAAAGCAACCGGAACAGGACAAAACCGTTTTGAGCCAGACGCTCAGATCGTTGGAGGACCTGATCGACAATCCGGACGAGCAGGCCGCCGCGGAGGCACCGCCTGATGCCCTCGAGACCAGCACGACTGGCGGTGAGCATACAGACGACCGCGCCCCTGGCTCGGATTCTCCCACTATCGATCGGACACCCCCCGATACCGAGACGAACCTGGGCGCCGTCCACACCGAACCGCAACCGGTCGACGATTCGCTGCCGGTGTTGACCAATGTCGTTTACATGCCAATCCCGAGACGGTTCATACCGTCCGCAACCGTTGACGAGCCGCGCGATCCACCACCCGTCTCACCCGGCGTTGCCAACGTGGCAGGCGAGATTATCGAGACCGTGTCGACGCGATTTGGCGCCGCCGGTCCAGTCCTGGATGCGGAGCTGATTATGGAACTGCGCAGTGCCGTAGAGCAGTCACTGCGGGAGTGGTCGATCCGCGCGGAGGCGATCCTGGTGGATCATCTGTCGTCGAACGAGTCTGTGAATCAGGACGACGAAGCATCGCCCCCGCTCGACTGACCGGCACCCGTTAGCCAAGCATTCTGTACCAAACGCAAGCGCCGCACCCCCGCCTCGCGTATAATCCGGTCCCGCCCGCCGTGGCTCCCACCACGGCCACCGTGGCCATCGATTGGTACAGTAATGACTAGCGCCGACCTCGACAAAACCTACGATCCAAGCGTGATCGAACAGCCGATTTACGAGCGGTGGGAACGCGGCGGTTGGTTCGCCCCTGCCGCTGACGGCGCACCCTACTGCATCATGATTCCCCCGCCCAATGTCACCGGCAGCCTGCATATGGGGCATGCGTTCCAGGACACAATCATGGACGCGCTGATCCGCTACCATCGCATGCGTGGGTACCGGACACTCTGGCAGGCGGGCATGGATCACGCAGGTATTGCGACTCAGATGGTGGTCGAGCGCCAGCTCGAATCCGAGAGTAAATCACGCCTGGATCTCGGGCGCGACGCCTTCATCGAAAGGGTCTGGGAGTGGAAGGCACGTTCAGGCGGCACCATAACCCAGCAGCTGCGGCGCATGGGGGCATCCCTGGATTGGGAACGGGAGCGGTTCACCATGGACGAGGGCTTATCCGTTGCCGTACAGGAAGTCTTCGTCCGCTTATACGAGGAAGGACTGATTTATCGCGGCCAACGCTTAGTGAACTGGGACCCCGTGCTGCACACCGCGATCTCGGACCTGGAGGTTGCCGCTGAAGAAGAGGACGGATCCCTCTGGCACATCCGGTATCCACTGGCCGATGAACCCGATCGACACGTCGTCGTGGCCACCACCCGGCCCGAGACCATGCTGGGTGACACAGCGGTAGCGGTACACCCCGGAGACGATCGCTACCGTGATTTACATGGCCGACAGGTTACGCTGCCGCTGACTGGACGCCGCATACCGGTTATCGTCGATGACTATGTTGACCCGGAGTTCGGGTCCGGCTGTGTCAAAATCACCCCCGCGCACGATTTCAATGACTACGAGATCGGCATGCGCCACGGTTTGCCGCTCATCAACATCCTCACCGCTGATGCGGCCATCAATCTGCCGAACTCCCCGTATCACGGTATGGACCGATACGCCGCTCGGCGTCAAATCGTTACTGATCTTAGGGACCAGCACCTGCTCGAGCGCACCCAACCGCACAAGCTAGTGGTGCCGCGTGGCGACCGCTCTCACGCCGTTATCGAACCGTATTTGACCGACCAGTGGTACGTCAAAATAGCGCCGCTGGCCAAACAGGCCATCGACGCCGTGGAAGACGGTCGCATTCGGTTTGTGCCGGAGTCCTGGCGTAACACCTACTTCGACTGGATGCACAACATTCGGGACTGGTGTATTTCCCGGCAACTGTGGTGGGGCCACCGGATCCCGGCGTGGCACGACGACGACGGTAATATTTTCGTCGCCCGCAGCGAAGCCGAGGCCATCGGGCAGGCGCGGGCCAAGCACGGGCGCGACGTCGAACTCCATCAGGACCCGGACGTGTTGGACACCTGGTTCTCCTCGGCGCTGTGGCCGTTTTCAACCCTCGGATGGCCGACACCGACCCGGGAATTGAAAACCTTCTACCCCACCAACGTCCTAGTGACCGGATTCGACATCATTTTTTTCTGGGTGGCGCGCATGATCATGATGGGGCTCAAATTTATGGACGACGTGCCGTTTCGCGAAGTCTATGTCCACGGCCTCATTCGCGACGCTCACGGGCAGAAGATGTCCAAGTCCAAAGGCAACATCCTCGACCCGCTGGATCTGGTCGACGGCATCGAAGTCGATCGACTCGTCGCCAAACGCACCACCGGGCTCATGCAGCCCAGTATGACCCCGAAAATCGAGCAGTCTACGCGGCGGGAATTTCCCGACGGGATTCCCGCCTTCGGAACGGATGCGCTTCGCTTCACATTCGCATCGCTGGCGTCAACGGGCCGCAACATCAACTTCGACCTTGGACGAATCGAAGGCTATCGGAATTTCTGTAACAAACTCTGGAACGCTGCGCGCTATGTTCTGATGAACACCGAAGGCCAGGACTGCGGCCTGAACGGAGACAAATTGGACTACAGTCTGGCGGACCGGTGGATAATTGCGCGACTGCAACTAGTGGAGGAGCAGGTGGAACAAGCGGTTGCCGATTATCGCTTCGACCAGATGGCGAATGCCTTGTACGCCTACGCTTGGGACGAATTCTGCAGCTGGTACCTGGAGCTGTCAAAGGTGATATTGAACTCCGAAACAGCGTCCGCCGCCTCTCGCCGCGCCTGCCGGCACACCCTGATCCGGACCCTGGAAACCCTGCTCCGGTTGCTGCACCCGATCATGCCCTTCATCACCGAGGAAATCTGGCAACGGGTCGCGGCTTTGGCCGGCAAACAGGGAGAAACCATCATGCTGCAACCTTATCCACGTAGTGATCCGAGCCACATCGATAAGGACGCGATTGATGAGCTTGCTTGGCTGCAGGACGTGATCACCGGGGTACGGAACATTCGCGGCGAGAAGAACATTGATCCGCGAAAGCGTCTACCGGTATTGCTTCAGGGCGGGGACTCGAGAGACCGGAAATATCTGGCGCGAAACCGCGAGTATCTGCTCAGCATCGGCCGCTTTGCCAGCATCGACCAACTCAACGACGGGCAAGCGGTGCCGGATTCAGCGGTTGCGCTAGTGGGCGCAATGAAGATTCTGGTGCCACTGGGTCAGATCATCGATAAAAGTGTGGAAGTGTCGCGCCTGGAACGAGAACTCGAGCGGTTAAATCGCGATCTGCTGCGGGCCAACAGCAAGCTGGATAACCCCAATTTCATCGATAAGGCTCCCGAACCGGTGGTTGAGAAAGAACGCCAGCGAGCGGTCGATTTCAGCCTGGCCATCGACAAGCTGAGGTCCCAGCTCGAACAGATCCGCGCCATGGAGTCGGATCATAATATGTCCTGATACACCGGCCTCAATACTCGCCCAGACTGCCCCCCTTGACCAGCGTTACAGGGATGGACACCGAACGGCCATGCCATGGATGCCACCGATGAGCAACTTCAGGATTGTCGATAATGAACCCGCCCGACCACGCGGACTTCCGCTCGCCAGAAAGTCAATGCTCGGTGAGTCTTGCTACGACACGGTTACGGTTTGACCGTCCGTCGTGCGACCCGCGCTGCACCGTGCATTCAGATTAAACCCGAGGACGGCCCTCGGGCGGTGTTTCCCGATGCGGCGCCCGCTCGCCGTATCAGGTAGCGTCCCTACTCTACGTTTCGACCCGATCTTTGAGCCCCTTGCCTGCTTTGAAGAACGGGTATGTCTTGGCCGCTATGGTAATCGTTGCGCCAGTCGCTGGATTACGCCCCTCGCGGGCGGAACGATTCTTGGTGCCGAACGTTCCAAAACCAGCAATCTGTACCTTACGGCCGGCATCCAGCTCGACGGCGATGATTCCGCGCCCGGGCTTCGTGTCAAAGATGCAACTCACGACCTCCTGAGCCTTTGCCTGGGACAGGTCGCACTGCTTGGCGAGTTTTTCAGCCATCTCAGATTTGTTCATTTTTCATCCTCAAAGTTAGTCTTGAAAGGCCTCTTTATTATTTAAGAGTCTCTAGTCGTTGATAAGACGATGTCGACCGCACTGATTCACATGGGAGTGTCGATTACCCGTTACTGACAAAGCGCCCCACTTGCCGCCAGCAGTGGGGCCACCTATGCCCCGGGATGGCATGCCTCTGCCGGGCCATGTCGGTGGATTATACAGAATGTTCCACCAGAATTTCATTGGGTCGAGGGGAATGTCCACCCCGGCGGCACCCCCTGTGCCAATTTGGGCGCTCTGCCGGGGGCGGGGTCCTCGGCACACCGTCGATACCCCATTGGCATTACGCCGCCCAGTTCGAGGCTGAACGGCTGCTTCTGTTATCTCACTGCGGCCGTTTATCGATTGTCTGCAACAGATTGCCGACGGCAGTGTAAACCGGTGAACGGGCTGTTCAGGCTACACCAACGTCGCCGCTGGGCGGCCTCATCCGTAGACGCCTTTTGCATCACCAACCGGCAGGCAAATTCCGCAGACCGACGGAATTGATCACACAGTTGACAAGACCACTCGGACTGCGTATGTGTAGCCGTTCTGCGAATCGAATGACGTGATTTACCTCGACACTAGGGAACATCGTAAACACGAATCTCGCGGAGGAAACAAGATCGTGCCAACAACCAGGCGTGACGAGGAGCCGGTCCGAGTATTCCGCCCGTAGCAACATAGTGAGAGAGTGACAACGGTTGTTCGCACATTCGAGGACCATGGCGAACTATTTGACGAGGAGTTTCGGGGCGTTGGACTGCTCTACCGCTTTAGAAGTCGCAGCACCGAATCCCTGGACACGCTCCTCGATGGTCGTATCCATGTGTAACAAGTTTCTGCTGAGTTGCCTGATGCTATTGCTGCTCAGCGTGCAATCCGAATACACTGCAGCCGCGGCCGGCAAGGTGATCGGCACGGAACGACATCGGCTCAAAGTCGTGGTCATCACCGACGGGCTGGAACATCCATGGGGACTGGCTTTCCTGCCGGACAAGCGCATGTTGGTGACGGAACGCACCGGCCGGCTGCGGATGATCGAAAACAATCGGCTCGACCCTCGACCCGTCAGCGGAGTGCCCAAGATCAGCGCCACGGGTCAAGGTGGTCTGCTCGACGTCGTTCTGCATCCCGAGTTCACCAGCAACAAGTTCGTTTACCTGTCGTATGTGGCCGCCGGGCCGGGTGGCTTGGGGACCGAGGTCGTACGCGGCAGGCTGCATGGACATCGGCTCTCTGACGTCGAGGTGATCTTTCGAGCCTTGCCCAAATCAAGCGGTGGGCGTCATTTCGGGTCACGGTTACTGTTCGACCCGCGGGGCTCGCTCTACATCACTCTGGGCGATCGGGGCAACCGCCGCCGTGCGCAAGACCTCGCCGATCACGCGGGGTCGATTATCCGGCTGCGCGACGACGGCCGCGTTCCCGATGATAACCCGTTCGTGAACCGGACGACGGTCAGGCCTGAGATCTACACTTACGGCAACCGAAACGTCCAGGGCATCGCCCTACAGCCCGGTACGAACCAGATCTGGGCGCACGAGCACGGTCCCCAGGGCGGTGACGAGGTGAACATCCTGCGCGCCGGCACCAATTATGGATGGCCGGTGATTACCTATGGCCGCAACTACGGTCTGGGCACCCGGATCGGCGAAGGCACTGCAAAGCCGGGCATGGCGCAGCCGGTGTATTATTGGGTGCCGTCCATTGCCCCGTCGGGGATGACGTTTTACGACGGCAAGCGGTTTCCCCGATGGCACGGCAATCTGTTTGTCGGCGCGCTCAAAGACCAATTGTTGGTGCGGCTGGAGATACGCGGTGAGCGCGTTGTCAGTGAAGAGCGCATGCTCGCCAACACTTTGGGACGAATTCGCGACGTGCGCAGCGGTCCCGATGGATATCTCTACCTGCTGACCGACGCGAGCGACGGAGTGCTTGCCCGGCTCGAACCGGCGCCGGACTGAACCACCCCGCTATCCACGCGCCTCCGCAGGTAGCGCTCGATCACCGCCAGGCTGTCGGGCCGGGCCTGAAACGGGCGACGCCCTGTGTAGATCCCGATACCGGGATATTCGGAGTAATACGTCCAATAGCTCCAGTGCAGCCCCGCAGTTTCCATGATATCGAGGACGTCATTCAGGTAGTTGTTGGCGCTGTCCGCGGATGGATTCGCGTGGGCAGTGAATTCCCCGACATACAGGGGCACACCGTACCAGTTCTTGAATCGCAGGGCGTAGTCCATTCTGTCCCGGAGTCTCCGCTTGTTAACCCAGCCCAGGGTCTTGCGCCGGTGCCAGGAGATCGCGAGACGACTGTCCCCGCCAGCGTCAGCGGTTTTGATCCAGGCAGAAACCGTGTACGCGCTGCGTTGAACCACGATGGGACTGCTGACGACGGACGCCCGGTTTAGACAACCCGAAAAAACCATCGAGCGCCGACCGCTTCTGGCGTCGGCATCGGTCACGGTGCCGCAGGGTCCGCGGGCCTCCCAGCTGATACCAGGGTATTCGATTTCAAAGGAGTTGTTGGACACCAGGGGCGCGGGCAACTCTACACTGCGTCCATCGACCTCGAGGCCGATGTCATCGAACCACACGGAGCCCTTCGATTCATCCGAAGAAATGACAACCCGCAGTATCCCAGCACTATCGGGCGCCGTTGCCTTGAATGCCAAACGCGTCCACCCGCCGCTGCCCGCCACGCGCTCCGATTTCGCGACGCCGACCGCCTCTCCGCTGGTCACCATGGCTCCGGGATAGCGCGTGATGGGCCGCTCCCTAGTGGTCGTGTAGAACGTGAATCGGGGCGGATAGAAGAAGTGAATACTGTACAGGGTATTGGTATCATTAATCGGCACCAGCCGCTTGCCGCCATTGCGCAGAATCGCCTCTTCGACGACCAGCATATGACGGGCGTCGTGCCGGCGGATCGCGGCCGCGGCGGCGTTCATCACCTCGAGGTATTGCGCAGCATCCGGCGCTACCCCCTCATTGAGGAGGTCATACCCTGCGATGATTGTCCGGTCCGCATAGCGCGCCGCAATGGCCGCCCACAAGGCGTAAAAGCGTTCCCGGTATGTCCTGTCCAACCAGAAGCTGAACGAAGGTTCGCGATGGACCACGAAATCATGCGGGTTCTGTATCCCCGGGGCGAGGTGCATGTCGAGGATCAGATACACACGGTACTTCTCGCACCAGGCAACAATTTCATCGAGAAGTGAGAAGCCCGCTTCATCGAGTTCGAAGGGCGAGGACTCTAATTGGCGGTAGTCGAGCACCAAACGGATCACGTTTGCGCCGGTACCCGCAATGCGCAGTATGTCGGTCTCGCCGAGCGTACCCTGGAAATCCTTGAAGGCGACGTTGAATCCTTTCAACACCACGGGATGCCCTGCACCATCAAGCACCGTTTCGCCGTCGACCCGCAGAAATCCGCCGGCCTCACGGCGCTCGAGTCCCAAGAAGCCGATCAGCAGCGATACAGAAATCACGACGAGCACGGCCAGCTTGCGTATCGTCATTGTGGTCGGTCTGTTGCTCATAACGCTGACTCGATAGTTCCCCGCCTCAAACCGCACCGGCGGCAACGGCGAATCCGATCTCCGTGTGGCACACGCAAAAAAGGAGCGCGTGCCCGTTGAGACCTGATTCCGGTCCCCCAAGCATAAAGCCTGTAACCCGCAGACAAAACCTCCAACACCCGTAACGATAGGGCTGGAATCGCCGTTG
>CAMYJT010000018.1 GCA_947258785.1 uncultured Gammaproteobacteria bacterium | reverse complement strand
CGTCGGGTTCGTCGTCACCCAACTCGTCGCGCAGCACGTCGATGATCCGCAAGGCGGCGGCTACGGGATCGTCGTCGCCGGTAGCCAGGACGAGCGCGGCCGAGGCGGCGCATTCAAACGACGGATAATCGTCCAACGCATTGCGGGGAAGTCCCAGCGCGGGGGCAACGCTGCGGCGATAGGCCTTGCTCTTAAGAATCGGCGCCAGCCATTCCACCAAGGCGCGGCGAAGGTCGAGGGGAAGACCGATCTCGGGCGGCGCAGGGATCACGATGTCGGGCGCCAGGTCGGGGAGCGCGCGGCGGTCCGCGTGTCCGAGCAAGCCGGCGAGTAATTCGCTTAGTGCCCGGCGGTATTGGGTCTCGTCGTGCGCGATGAAATCGACGTGCTGGAGTGGGTCGAGAAACGGCGGCAGCGGCGTGTCGATCAGGCGTGCAATGTGGAATCGACCCTGACGCCAGTCGCGCCGGCCGGCGATGACCGCCTCGTACTCGTCCGCGACACGCGGCGAGGCGAGCGCCTCGGGCGTGGTGATCAACACGAGGGATTTCGATTCGTCGAGCCCGGCCTGCAGCTGCGTGACCCAGGACCGCCCGGAACCCATATCGACGCTGTCGAGGAACACCTTGCCCGGACGCCCCGCGTGCTTCAGGCAGCGCTCCAGGTTTTCTTGGAGAATCTCCGCCCACGCCTTGTAGCGATGGGCGTAGCTGATGAAGGCGGCGTAATGTTCCGGAGGCATCGACACGAATCATACCGCAGTATTTCGCCGTTAGCGTCGCCTGTAACTCCATTGCCCAGAGGGTCGTTCGTAATAATCAACATCGCCCAAATCAGCCCCGGTTCTTCAGCAGTAATAATGGGGAGCGAGCGATCTACCACAAGAATTGTGGTCGGAGTCTAGATCACTGCGAATCCCTTTGATTGATGCTGATACAAGTGAGGCATTTCAAAAATGTCCCAAAAGTGTCCCGTAGAAAGGTTCTCTCGGCAGAGAATAACTTTAACTTATTGTTTTTATTGGCTGGGGGAGAGGGATTCGAACCCCCGCTGGCGGAGTCAGAGTCCGCAGTCCTACCACTAGACGATCCCCCAGTGGGAGGCGGGCACAGGCCGCACGATACAAGATTCAAGTCCGCCAAGACAAGGGCCGGAAATTCGCGGCCTGCAGCCGCGCTGGATGGAACGGAACGCGCGGGGTTTACGCTGATGCCTGAACGAGGGTCGGAACGAGCCGCGTTCGGTGCACGCCGATGACGGTCAAGCGTTAGCGTTTCGAGTACTGGGGGCGCTTGCGGGCCTTGTGCAGACCGACCTTTTTGCGTTCGACCTCGCGGGCGTCGCGGGTCAGGAAACCGGCATTGCGCAGTGCGGGGCGCATGGTCCCGTCGAAGACGACCAGAGCCCGGGTGATGCCGTGGCGAATCGCGCCGGCCTGGCCGCTGTTACCGCCGCCGTCCACGTTGACGTCAATGTCGACCCGGTTTTCCATGTTCACAGTGGACAGTGGCTGGCGCACAATCATACGGGACGTTTCGCGTCCGAAGTATTCGTCCAAGGGGCGTTGGTTGACTCTGATCTGTCCGCTCCCCAACTGCAGACGAATGCGTGCGGTGGACGACTTGCGTCGGCCGATCGCCTGGTAAATTTCCGTCGTGCTCGCCACGTGATGGCCCTCTGATCTGTTTATAACGTCAACGGCTTCGGCTGTTGAGCGCCGTGTTTGTGCTCGGGTCCGGCATACACATGCAGTTTTGAAAACATGGCCCGGCCCAGGGGATTTTTCGGCAACATGCCCTTCACCGCATTCTCGATGATCCGCTCCGGACGCCTGGCCCGCAGCTTGTCCAGCGTCTCGGACTTGATGCCGCCGGGGTAGCCGGTGTGGCGATGATAGACCTTGCCGGTCTCCTTGTTGCCGGTGACATGGACCTTTTCGGCGTTGATGACCACGATGTGGTCCCCCGTGTCGAGGTGGGTGACATACTGCGGCTTGTGCTTGCCCCGCAATCTCGACGCGATCTCCGTCGCCAGCCGGCCCAAGACCTTGTCCGCGGCGTCGACGACAAACCACTCGCGGTGGATGTCCTTGGGTTTTGTCGAATAAGTCTGCATCGTTGCGCGGGCCCGGCCGGTTCGGGCGACGGATACTACAAAAGCCGACCGGAAGTGTAAAGCACGGAGGGCTTGTGCCGGCCCTGCGGACAAAAAAAAGGCGTGGCTTAGAGGGAGCCACGCCCAAACCACCAAAGGAGGATGGAGGAGCCTGTCTTCCGGCACCCGCTTCCCTGCCAATGCCGGTCATTCTTCCGCCCTGAAGCCGGTTATAACTTCAGGATATAATAATTATCTAATATAAAAATTTCTTTGTCAACTTGCGCCTGGTATTCAGTATAGACGAAAAATCGCCAATTGCACCTGCGCCGGTGTAGACCAGCCGGCACAACACCTGTGCCACCACGGACACGGTCCGGGTCAACCGGTCAGCCGAGCCGGGGGCCGGCCAGCCGCGGGCCGGCGGGGTCCCCTTCGCCCCTATTTTATACCACGCCACTCGGGAACGCGGCACGGTGCCGCTCGACCGAAGCTCCGATCCGGAACCGGGCGCGATGCTCCGGCGCCAACCGCGGGTTAAATGCGCAGTCGTTCGACAATCCGTCCGTTGATGAGGTGTTCCTCGATGATCTCGTCGATGTCGTGTTCGTCCACGTAACTGTACCAGACGCCCTCCGGGTAGACGACCAGGACCGGCCCCAGCGCACAGCGGTCCAGGCAGCCGGCCTGGTTTATGCGCACGCGGCCCGGACCGTGCCGTTCCAGCTCCTTCATCCTGGCCTTGGCGTAGTCGCGGACCGCCGGAGAATCGTGGTCGGCACAGCACGCCTCACCGTTGTCGCGCCGATTGACGCAGAAAAAGACGTGGCGCTGGTAATACGGCGGGTCGGGCATCGACGTGACGGATGAGCGGTTCGAGCAGACGATTATAGCGGAGACGGCCCCGGTGTACGTTCCATCTCGCGGCGCAGCGCCAGCGCGCTCGACGGTGGCGGGGCCTCGACGTCCGCCCAGCTTACCGGTTCACCGCCCGCCACCGGTCGGCGCAGCTGCAGACCGGCGCTCAAGCCCAGGGGCAGCAACCGCCTCGGCACACTGAGCGCCGCCGGCAGCAGTTTACCGTACACCGTGTAGCCGCCCTCGCCGTCCAACCGCTCACCCGCAGCAAGACCGTCTTTGGCCACCGATACCACGTCGGCCACGAATTGATCCGCGACCCCGGTGGGCTCGCCGCGCAGACAGGCCTGCGCCACGGACAGACCGAGCTCCAGGCCGATGTAGTGCGTCGGCCGGTACAACGCGGCATAGCGACCGCTGTCGTCGGTGACCACCCCGTATTCCTGGAAACAGCGCTGAACGTATTCGTTGTCGGTGATGAAGGTGACATACACGCCCCAGCGCAGATCCCGCGCTACGGCCCGGCCATCCCGATGCAGGCTGGACACCACCTCCACCGTGCCCGGCCGCTCCAGCACACCGCCATCGGCCTGCGGACGGCAGACCTGCGCCAGCTCGTCCGCCGGGCTCGGTGGAAACCGCAGGCCGTCGGACTGCGGCACGAGTCCGGTGGCGTTGGCCACCGCCGCCATCTCCAGCGCCGATTTGGTGCCGTCGAGAAAGGAATTGAACATCTGGGCGTTGTAGTCGCCGCTGGCCACTTGCTGCTCGGTGAAACCGTAGTGGGACCACACCGTGTCCGGGGTCGAAGCGTGGTACGCGGGCAGGTACTTGGTCCCTTTGCCGGCGCAGACCACACGGAATCCGGCGGTGCGGGCCCAATCCACCAACTCGCAGATCAGGGCGGGTTGATCTCCGTAGGCCAGCGTGTACACGACGCCGGCGTCGGCCGCGCGGGCCGCCAACGCCGGGCCCACGACGGCATCGGCCTCAACGGTCACCATCACCACATGCTGGCCGGCAGCGAACGCCTTCAACACGTGGTCGACCGCGGAAATCACGTGTCCGGTGCACTCGACGATGACATCGATCGCCTCGGCCGCGAACAGGGCATCGGTGTCTGCGGTCACGCAGCTGCGGTCGCCGGCCAGGGCCTGTCCGATGGACGGCGCGCTGAAGGCCGGCTCCGGCCAACCGATCCGGGCCAGATTTTCGCGCACCCGCTCGGGGTCGAGGTCGGCGATGGCGACCACGTGCAGGCCCGGCGTGGTCCTGGCCTGGGCCAGAAACATCGATCCGAACTTACCGGCGCCGATCAGCCCGATGCGGATCGGCTGCCCGTCCCGCTGCCGCTGTTGCAACTTGCCGATCAGTGACATGAACTCATGACCTCACCGCGTCGGGCAGGTTGATCCCGGTTGAGAAACTTTAGGTCTCCGCGCGCCCCAACCCGATCCGTGGTTCACTCGGCGAGCAGCTCGACCCAGTGCTTGACCGGCACCATGGCGTCGCCCTGCAGGTGCGCAAGGCAGCCGATGTTGGCCGTGGCCACGACATCCGGGCGTCCGGACTGCAGCGCCTGCAGCTTGTTTCGTTGCAATCGCGCCCCGATGTCCCTTTGCAATATCGAGTAGGTTCCCGCCGAACCGCAGCACAGGTGGGCATCGGGGACCGGGATCAGTGCAAATCCGGCCCGATCCAGGATCGCCTCGACGACGCCCTTCACGCCCTGTCCGTGCTGCAGGCTGCAGGGGGAATGAAACGCCACGCGTTGGCCGGCGGCGACCGCGAGTTTTTCCACCGGTTCATCTCTCAGCACTTCGCTCAAGTCTCTGGTCAACGCCGACACCCGGGCCGCCTTGTCGGCATAAGCCTGGTCGTGGCGAAGGTAATAACCGTATTCCTTCACCGTGCTGCCGCAACCGCTGGCGGTCATAACGATGGCTTCGGCGCCGTTTTCAATGTGCGGCCACCAGGCATCGATGTTGTGGCGCATGAATCCCAACGCCTCCGCCGTGGCGGTGACGTGGTGGCTCATCGCCCCGCAACAGCCGTCGTCCGCGGCGACCAGACGGATGCCCAGGCGATCCAACACCCGGGCGGCGGCGGCATTGATATCCGGAGCGATCGCCGGCTGGACGCAGCCCTGGAGCACCAGCATGGCGCGGGGGTGGTCGTTCTGCGGCCAACCCCGTTCCGGCGCCGGCGCCGGGACCATGCGCTTCAAGGATGCCGGCATTACCGGTCTGACCCACTGACCGAGCTTCAACAGCGGTCCGAAGCGGGCCCGGTGCGGGATCACGAAGCGCAGCGCCCGCCGCACGACCCGCTCGCTGAGCGGCCGGGCGACGCGTTCCTCCACCAGCTCGCGGCCGATGTCCAGCAGCCGGCCGTACTGGACCCCGGACGGGCACGTGGTCTCGCAGCTCCGGCAGGTGAGGCAACGGTCCAGATGGCGCTGCGTCGTCGCCGTCGCGGCCTGTCCCTCCAGCAACTGCTTCATGAGATAGATGCGCCCGCGGGGTCCGTCCAGCTCGTCGCCCAGTAACTGATAGGTCGGGCAGGTGGCCGTACAGAATCCGCAGTGCACGCAGGTGCGCAAGATGGCCTCGGCCTCGCGCCCGTGCTCGGTGTCCTTGATGAAATCGGCCAGTGCGGTTTGCATGGATTACGGTGCCGGGATGTCCATCTGCGGCCGGTCTACACGCCCTCGTACAGGCGGCCGGGATTGAACAACCGCCCGGGGTCGAAGGCGTTCTTGAGCCGTTGATGCAATGCGAGCAACGGTTGTGGAAGCGGATGGAATACCGGTCCCGACCGGTCGCCGCCGCGGAACAAGATCGCGTGGCCTCCGGCGGCGGCCACCTGTTCGCGTATCGTCTCGACCGCCAGCGGGGATTTCAACCAGCGTTGGGCGCCGCCCCACTCCGTCAGCCACTCGCCCTCGATGGCCAGGGGCGGAACCGCGGGCGGCACCGAGACCCGCCACAGCGGGGTCTGGGCAGTGAAGAAATCGAGCCGCTGTTCGCGCAGCGACTCCCAGAACGCGGCGTCGTCCACGGCGTCGCCGCCCAGTCGGTTCACGGCCGCGGCCACGCCGCTCTCGGAGCCCGACAGGCGGACGTACAGCTCACCGTTGGTGTGGCAGGTGCCGGAGATCGGCAGCGGCCGGGCCGCCCATTCGTTCATGCGCTGGATCGCGAGATCGGCCGGCAGGGCCATGCGCAGGGTTGCATCGCGAACCGGAACCGGCAGCACCTTGAACGAGACCTCGGTGATAACGCCCAGCGTGCCCAGGGCCCCGACCATCAAACGGGACACGTCGTAACCGGCAACGTTTTTCATCACCTGGCCGCCGAAGCGCAGGTGCTCCCCGCGGCCGTTGATGATCCGCGCACCGAGCACGAAATCACGCACCGCGCCGCAATAGGGGCGACGCGGACCGGACAGGCCGCTGGCCACCACGCCGCCGACGGTCGCGGCGTCACCGAAACGGGGGGGCTCGAACGCCAACATCTGACCCTCCCGGGCCAGCGCCGCTTCGAGCGCGGACACGGCGGTCCCGGTACGCACGGTCACCACCAGTTCGGACGGTTCGTAGTCGACGACGCCGCTGTGACCGCTCACCGCGAGAACCCTTCCAGCGGTCTCCCGGCCGTAAAAGGCCTTGCTGTTGCCGCCCTGTATCTGCACGGCGGTGCCGTCCGCGGCGGCCTGCACGACGGCCTCGCAGAGCTCTACCGCCATGTCTCGGGATCCGTTGTCTGCCGGGGCATTCACCGCATCGCGCCCGATTGCCGCCGTCCCCGGGTCAAAACCGCTCGAGCTCCGGGAACTTCAGTTCGCCCCCATGCACGTGCATCGCTCTGAATTCCGCGCAGCGGGCCAGGGTGGGCACGGCCTTGCCCGGATTGAGCAAGCGATGCGGATCGAAGGCCTCCTTCAGGGCGTGAAACTGGCGCAGCTCCGCTGGAGCAAACTGCACACACATCTGGTCGATCTTCTCCACCCCGACGCCGTGCTCACCGGTGATTGTGCCGCCGACTTCGATGCACGCCTCCAGAATCCGCGCCCCCAGTTCCTCGGTGCGCTCGAACTCCCCGGGCTGGTTACCGTCGTACAGGATCAACGGATGCAGGTTTCCGTCCCCGGCGTGAAACACATTGGCCACGCGCAGGCCGTATTCCTCGCTCAATTGGGCGATGCGGGTCAATACGAAACCGATTTGCTTGCGCGGAATGGTGCCGTCGATGCAGTAGTAGTCCGGAGAGATCCTGCCCACAGCCGGAAACGCGGACTTGCGGCCCGACCAGAACAGTTGGCGCTCCGATTCGTCGCGGGCGATCCGGATCCTGGTGCAGCCGTTCTGGTCGAGCACCTGTTTGACCCGTTCGAGATCGTCGTCGATCTCCTCCGGGACGCCGTCCAACTCACAAAACAGGATCGCCGCCGCGTCCGTGTCGTAGCCCGCGTGCACGAAATCTTCGGTCGCCCGGGTGGCCGGGTTGTCCATCATCTCCAGGCCGCCGGGGACAATGCCGGAGGCAATGATGGCGCCCACCGCGTCACCCGCTTTCTCCACATGGTCAAACGAGGCCATGATCAATTTGGCCGACTCCGGCTTGGCCAACAGTTTCACGGTCACCTCGACGATGATCCCGAGCATGCCCTCGGACCCGGTCATCAAGGCGAGCAGGTCGTAGCCGGGGGAGTCCAGGCTGTCGGCGCCGATGGTGACGAGCTCACCGTCCACCGTCACCACCTGCAGTCGAATAATATTGTGCACGGTGAGGCCGTACTTCAGGCAGTGCAGGCCACCGGCGTTTTCGGCCACATTGCCGCCGATAGTGCAGGCGATCTGCGACGACGGGTCCGGGGCGTAATACAGATCGAGAGCGGCGACGGCCTCGGAAATGGCCAGATTGCGGACCCCGGGCTGCACCCGGGCGGTGCGATTTACCGGATCGATGTCCAGGACGCGGGTGAATTTAGTCAGGCTCAACAACACCCCGTTCGACAACGGCAATGCGCCGCCGGACAGACCGGTGCCGGCGCCGCGGGCGACCACCGGGATACCCTGCGCCGCGCAGTAGCGCATGACCTGCTGCACCTGCTCGACGGTGTCCGGCAACACCACCACCAGCGGCAGCCGACGGTAGGCGCTCAAGCCGTCGCACTCGTACGGCCGCAGCTGTTCCGGTTGATGCAGAACCGCCTCGGCCGGCAACCAACGTTGAAACTCTCTGGCCAAGGCGTCGCGCTCGGCCAGTGATGGCGGGTCAAGCGGTTTGTCGCTGTGCGACATGTTCACCTCACTCGTGGCTCTCGGCAGCCGTCAACATAGCACGATTCGCACGCTACCGGCACCAGTCGCCTTGCAAACCCGCACGCGTGTCCGTAGTCTGTGGCCGACACTTAAGTGGAGGACTCATCGTGCCAATAAAGATCGGCGACACAATCCCATCAATCACCCTGCACACGATGGGGGATCAGGGTCCCCAAGCCGTGACCACCGACGAATTATTCGCAGGCCGACGGGTAGTGTTGTTCGCCCTGCCCGGCGCTTTTACGCCGACCTGCAGCGCCAGCCACCTGCCCGGTTTCGTGGTGCATGCGGACGCCATCCTTGGCAAAGGCATCGATGCCATTGTCTGCTTGTCGGTCAACGATGCCTTCGTCATGGACGCTTGGGGCACGGCGCAGAATGCGGTGGACCACATCTTGATGGTGGCCGACGGTAACGCCGATTTCTCCCAAGCGGTGGGCCTGGCCGAAGACCGCCGCGACCGCGGGATGGGCATACGCTCACAACGCTATTCGATGATCGTGGACGACGGCGTGGTGACGGCCTTGAACATCGAGGCCCCGGGTGAGTTCAAAGTCAGCAGCGCGGAGTGGATCCTGGAGCAGCTCTAGCCTGCATATTGCACCGGTTCACAAGCCCGCCAACCACTTGGCTGCAACCGCACAGCCCGCCCCGGCGAACAGCGCCAGGGGAATATTGCGCAACCAGCGATAGCAGCCCAGCGCCACGGCCAGCCCGATCAGCTTGATGTATATTTCCGGTCCCAGCGCCAAGCGCCCGGCGTCCAGGGTCAGGGCCTTGGACACGATGCCGGCCGCAATGGCGAACGAGACGTAAGTGAGAAAGCGGACGTATCGCTGACCTGCCCTGCGCAGCGGCGCCCACAAAAACGGCGCGGCGCGCAGGACGTAGGTACCCGCCGCGGCCCCGGTGGTCGCCAGCAGCCACTCCAGGTTGGTCATCGCTCCACCACCGCGATCACCGCACCGGCGCCGATGGCGGCGATGAACAGGCCCCAACCGGGCAGCAACAGCTCCAGCGGCGGCGTCAGCAGCAAGCCGATCAACACCGCCAACAACTCGAAGCGGCCCTTGGTCTCGCCCAGCAGCAACAATGAAAAGTAGATCGGTAGAAACAGCGTGGCGCCGAAGGCGAACAACGCCGGCAAACCGGCGCCGATCGAGATGCCGACCACCGTCCCCACCAGCGCGGCCAGAAAGGTCATGATCACCACACCCCGGAAAAAGTCGAACAGGTCGACGGACGACTGCCGGCGCGACTCGAAGAAGGTCAGCAGATACGAGGAGGCGCTGACGAACTGTGCCCAGAACACGAGCCGACTGCGGGGGACGTGGGGAAAGAAATTCGTCAAGGTCAGGCTCATGACGAAGAACCGCAGATTCACCAGTACCGCCACGGACACGACCTGCAGCAGAACGCCTTCCTGGACCGCGACATCGAACATCGCGAACTGCGCGGGGGCGGCGAAGACTGCCAGGGTGGAGTACACGGCGGCGAGTGCCGGAACGCCGGCCACCCCGGCGGCGATGCCGACACCGATAAAGATGGCGACGAAGGTGGGGGCCGCCGAGCTGCCGGCCTTGATCCCCTTGGTGATGTCGCCAGACACGGGCGGGCTAGCCCGAATCGCGCGTCCGCCGCCGGTGTCTGCGGCACCGTGTCTCAGAGCGCATCCGCGATGGCCGCACCGAGATCTGCGGTGGACGCCCGGCCGCCGAGATCCGGCGTGTGCACACCCGGCTCGGCGAGCGCGGATTCGATGGCGCGTTCGATGGCCGCCGCCGCATCCGGGTGCCCCAAATGATCCAGCATCATCGCCCCGGACCAGATCTGACCGATTGGATTGGCGATGCCTTGGCCGGCGATATCCGGGGCGGACCCGTGCACCGGTTCGAACATGCTCGGGCGTTCCCGGTCCGGGTTGATGTTGGCCGCCGGGGCGATGCCGATGGTGCCGGCCACCGCCGGTCCCAGATCGGACAGGATGTCGCCGAACAGGTTGCTGCCGACCACCACGTCGAACCAATTGGGATGCATCACGAACTGCGCCGCGAGGATGTCGATGTGATATTGGTCGGTGCGGATGTCGGGATAGTCGGCGGCGACCGCCGCAAAGCGTTCGTCCCAATACGGCATGGTGTGCATGATGCCGTTGGATTTTGTGGCCGAGGTCACGTGCCGGGCCGCACGCCGGCCGGCCAGCGCGAATGCGTAACGCAGCACCCGGTCCACCCCCCGCCGGGTGAAGACGCTCTCCTGCACGACCATCTCCGCATCGGTGCCCTCGTACAGGCGCCCGCCGATCTCCGAATACTCACCCTCGTTGTTCTCGCGCACGACGACAAAATCGATGTCGGCGGCAGTGCGCCCGCGCAGCGGCGACTCGACACCCGCGAGCAGCCGGACGGGACGCAGGTTGACGTACTGCCGCATGTGGCGCCGGATGGGTATCAACAGCCCCCACAACGAGACGTGGTCCGGGACGCCGGGAAAACCCACCGCGCCCAGAAAAATCGCGTCCATCGCTTCGAGTCGGCTCAGGCCGTCCTCCGGCATCATGCGGCCGGTCTTCGCATAAGTCTCGCAACTCCACGGGAATTCCGACCAGTCGAAGTCGATGCCGAACCGCGCGCCGGCGCGCTCGAGGACCCGGATGCCTTCGGGCACCACCTCCCGGCCGATGCCGTCGCCGGGTATCACGGCAATGTTGTAATGCGCTTCACTCATCGTTACGGCGTCCTCTTTACAGTCAAGCGGTGGCGGTATTGTGGCTGGATCCACACACAAAAATGGGGCCGGAGCAGGGACTCCGACCCCATTGTTCGAAACGAATCGTCAATCGTCAACCGCCGAGGAACAATCGCCCGACCTCGGGGTCGGCGAGCAGGGCGTCGCCTTTGTCGGCCATGGCGATCTCGCCGGACACCAGCACGTAACCGATGTCGCAGAACTCGAGGCCCTTCTTGGCGTTCTGCTCGACCATAACGATGGTCTTACCCTCGCCATGCTGCAGATCGTCCAGGATCTCGAACACCATGTTGATAAAGCGGGGCTCGAGGCCGATGGAGGGCTCATCGACGAGCAGGATCTCCGGGTCCATGACCAGCGCCCGGGAGATCTCCAACAGCCGGCGCTCACCCCCGGACAGTACCCGTGCCGGCTGCCGCCGCCGCTGCGCCAGCCGATCGTATTTAGTGAAGATCTTATCGGCCATCGCCCTGGCCTGTTCCTGATCGTCCATGAGATAGCCACCCATCCACAGGTTTTCCTCGACGGTCATGTCAGGAAACACCGAGTTGTCCTGCAGGATGTAGGCGATCCCCGCTTCCTTGAGTTTCTGGTTGGGACTGAACGCGGTGATGTCGGTGTCCTGGATCCGAATCGATCCGCTGATGATGTTGGTAAATCCGTAGATCGAGTGCAGAATCGTGGACTTGCCGGCGCCGTTGGGCCCGATCAGGCACAACGATTGCCCTTTGGCGACCCGCAGATGCACGTCGTGCAGGATCTGCATCTTGCCGTAGCCGGCATTGAGTCCCTCGATGGTGAGCAGCGGCTCACCGTCCACCAGCGCCGCCAGCCGCTGCGCCGACGGGCGGTCGCCGGACCGAGAACTGGCCTCTCGCTCGACTTCATCGACCGATAACACCGTGTCGACGGTGCCCACACCGTGGCCATGGATTCTGTCTCCGGTCCCGTCCTTCCCCGATTCGGCCATCAGTGCCCCCCCAGGTAGGCCTCGATAACCCGCTGGTCGTTCTGGATCTGCTCGGGTGTCCCATTGGCCAGCAACTCGCCGTGGGCCAGACAGTAGATGTACTCGGCCAGATTCATGATCACCCGCATATTGTGCTCGATCACGAAGAGCGTAATTCCGAACTCGGCATGGGCGCGCTTCAGCCGATCGATGAGTCCGTTGATCAAGGTCGGATTAATGCCGGCGGTGGGTTCGTCGAGCAGCAGTGCCTTGGGCTCGTTCATCAGCGCCATCGCAAATTCGAGCAGTTTCTGCTGCCCGAACGAGAGGTCTTCGGCGCGCAGCTGACGCTTGGCGTAGAGACCGACAAACTTCAACAGGCTCTCGGCCCGCTCGGTGACCTCAGGTGGAAACCTCCGCCACATCGTCATGAAGCTGTCGCCGACATGGGGCACGCTGATCTGCATATTCTGCACGCAGTTCATCTTGCCGAAGATGCGCGTCTGTTGAAAGGTACGCAGCAGCCCCAGCCGCGCGATCTCCGCGGTGCGCAGAGCCGACAATTCCTCTCCCCGAAAGCGGATCGAGCCGCTGTCGATGGGGTGATACCCGACAATGGAATTGAACAAGGTGGTCTTGCCCGAGCCGTTCGGCCCGATCAGGCCGATGATGGCGCCCTCCGGGACCGACAGGCTGACTGCGTCGTTTGCAACGACACCGCCGAAGGACTTGCAGACACGATCGATCTTCAGCAGATCGGTCACGATTCGCCCTCCAGCGATATCTGGGCCTTGCGCGCCTCCGCGTCCACCACCTCACCAAACCGTTTGGGCCAGCGCTCGCGCATCCACCCGACGATGCCCAGTGGAAAGAACACCACCACCACCACGATCAACAAACCGAGGGCGACACGCTGCCAGCCGAACAGGTAGGTCCAGAACAACTCCTGAGTGACGTGGAACACCGTCGCCCCGATCACCGGCCCCCACAGCGTGCCCTTGCCGCCCAGAATTGCCATCAGCACCATCCACACCCCGAAGGTGGGGCCGGCGAACGCGACGTCGGTGGGATCGATGAAGATCACCAGGTTTCCGAACGCCCCGCCGGTAAGGGCCAGAAAGAACGCCGAGACGCACCACGCAACCGTCTTGTAGCGGGTGGTGTGCAGTCCCAAGGCCTCCGCTTTGTCCTCGTCGTCCCGGATCGCGTTGATCGCCAGCCCGAACTGACCGGCGTACAGGCGCCGCAGCACTAGAAAGGCAATCACCGCAAGGATCAGAAACACATAGTAAAAGAAGGGGCCTCGCTCACCCAGCGCGTCCGGCAGCAGCGGCGTCACCAGACCCGACCCGGCGCCGATGTAGTCCCAGCCGCTGGCGAGCTCGCCGGCGGCGATGCCGAGCCCCAGCGTGCAGATCGCGAAATAATGCCCCCGCAGACCCAGGATACCGGAACCGAGGAGCGCGGCCACGATCACCGCCAGCAACGCACCGGTCCCCATGCCGAGACCGAGCCCGAACAGGTACTCGGCCGTAGTCAGCGCCGCCTGCTCCCCCCCGGCGACATTGGCGTACTCCTCGACCGTGAAATACAGGTCCCGTTGGATCACCGCCGTCGCGTACATGCCGAGACCGAAGTACAGGATATTGCCGAAGGAGTTGTAACCCATCTGACCGCCCAGGACGTCCCAGGTGAGGGCGAACAGGATCATCACCCAGAGAAACGCGATCTGGGTCAGGTACGGTTGCAATGCCGGGACCTGCGGCACAAACAGCGCGGCGATGAACAGGGCGGCGGACAAGACCATCCTGGTGCTGGAGTTCATTTCAAGACCTGGCGTTTGCGCTTGAGCACAGCGTTGCGAAGCAGCAGGATGACGACCAGCAGGGCGAAGACGAAGCCGATTTGGAATTCGGCGCCGAGCAAAAACGCCGCAAACTGCTCCGCGGCGCCCAGTCCCAGACCGGCCGCCACCACCCCGGCGATATTCCCAAGACCCGCCACCACCACGATCATGAAGGATCGGATGGTATAGGCCAGACCGATGAATGGTTGGATCACCCAGGTCATGACCACCAGCGCACCGGCGGCGCCACAGACCGCCGCGTTGAGGGCAAAGGTCATGGCGTACACGCGATCGGTGTTGATGCCCATGATCCGGGCCGCCCGTGCATTCTGCGAGGTGGCGCGGATCGCCTGCCCCATCCGGGATTTCTTGAGAAAAATAGCCAGTGCGGCGCCGACAACGAGCACGGTACCAAACGCCACCAACTTGACCTTGCCGAGGGTGACCTGGTTGTCAAACAGAAACAGCGTGCCCAGACCGGATTCGGCGGATTGGATGTCGGCGCCGAAGATCTGGTCCATCAGCTGCTGGAGCAGGATCGAGATGCCGAACGTGGCCAGAATCGAGATGAACAGGTCGCGGTCGACGACCCGGAAAATGACCACGCGGTAAATCACCCAGCCCACGCCGAACAACACAATGGCAGCGACGGGCACCCCGGCCAGCGCCGGTATGCCGGCGTTGTACAAGGTCAGGGTCACGTAGCCGCCGAGGATCACGAAGTCGCCCTGGGCGATGTTGATGATATTCATCACCCCCCACAGCAGCGCCATGCCGTACGCGGCCAGGGCAAAAATAGCACCCACCAGCAGGCCATCCAACAGCAATTGCACCGAAAAGATCGGTGCCTCGACCAGGATCTCAAGATTCCCCATTGCGTTAAGCCGTCGCCCCCGGCCTTCGCCGGGGGCGTCAAACGGTTAACAGGACTGCGCTAGCGCTCGCTCCACTTCGGACGCGGATGGATGAGCTTGTCCGACGCCCATTTGGTCGGTGCGACCACCTTGTACTGGCCGCCCTGAATCTGGCGCAGCACCATCGGCTTGGCAATGTTCTTGCCGGTCTCGTCGAATTTGATGTTGCCGTAGAAGGTCTCCATCTCGGTGGCCGACAGCGCGTCACGCAACTTGTCGGTGTCGAAGGAGTTCGCGCGCTGCAACGCATCCACCCACACCAGCACCGAGGCCGTCGACTCCGCGGCCTGGTACGGCGGCACGTAGCCGTATGTCTGTTCGAACAGCTTGGCGTACTCGGGCGCCGCGCCGAAATACCCGTCCTTGTAGGTCATGGTCTCAGCCCACTGCGTGGCGCACAGGGTGTAGTCCGCCGCCCCGCCGTACTTCCCGACGACGTCCGCGGCCTCGCAGTGGGTGATGGCGAACATCGGCACGTCTACCTTTTGTTCCGACATCTGCCGCACCGCCGTGGCCGCGCCTTTGGAGTGACCCGACACGATCAGCAGGTCGGGCTTCAAGGCCTTGATCTTGGTCAGGGTGACGGTCATGTCGTTCAGCTCCTTGGGCAGCTTGTCGTCAATCACGACATTCATCCCGTGGCGTTTGGCGTCGTCCAGCACGCCGGCGCGGATGTCCTGGGAGAACGGATCGTTCTCCACCGCTAGCGCCACCTTGATCGCGCTCGGGCTAGTCCCCGCCGCCTTGGCCTGCTCCGCGGCCAGGTTCACGGCCTCGGCCAGATACTGTTCCGAGGTCGACAGCACCGCGAACAGGTACTTGTAGCCCTTGTTGAACAGCGACCGGGAGGCGCCGTTACCCTCCACCATAGGGATCTTGTACTTTTCGGTCACCGGCGCCATCGCCTTGGTCAGCCCCGAGCTGTACGGGCCAAGCATGAACTTGACGCCGTCCTGCTTGATCAGCCGCTCGACCAGCTGGGCGCCGCGGGCGGGGGTGGATTCATCGTCGTAGTAGACAACCTTGAGCTTGTAACTCTTGCCGCCGACCTTGACGCCGCCCATTTCGTTGACCCGTTTCACGGCCAGGTCGTAACCGTTCTTGGTGTGTTTGCCGTTTGTTTTGTATTTGCCGGTAAACGACAGGGCCGCGCCCAGGACGATGGTATCGCCGTCGACCTTGGCGTGGGCGGCCCCGCTCAGCGACGTCGCGAGGACCGCGACGGTAACGGGTACAAGACACGGTTTGAGTCGTGCAAACATAACAACCTCCTAATCCACTCGGGTTCTAAAGCTTTGTATGGCCCCCTCCATAGCTCGATTATTCCCATCGCTACTTTATCGCTGACGCGGCCTAAAGCCAAGCGCAATAGGTCTTGATTGCGCCGTGAAAATCGCGATGTGTCAGTTGATTGTGCCGGCGGAGCACCTGTGATCCAGAAAGCTCGTTAAGCCTTAGCGATAATCCCGGCCTGCGCCAGACGATTCAGTTCCTCCGCCGGCACGCCCAACAGATCGCGCAACACCTGCCCGGTGTGCTCACCGAGCTGAGGCGGCGGCGCACGGTATTGCACCGGGGTGCCGGAAAACCGGATCGGATTGGCCACCAATGGCACGGCCCCGGACAGCGCATGGGGAAGTTCGATGCGCATCCCCCGGTGGCGCACCTGCGGGTCAGCAAACACCTCGTCGAGGCTGTTGATCGGGCCGCAGGGGACGCCCGCCCGGGTCAGGACCTCGCCCCAGGCGCGGTTATTGCGCTGGTGGAGAATGGGCTCCAGGATCGGGATCAGGGCGTCCCGGTGACGCACACGCGCCGAGTTGGTTGCAAACCGCGGATCGTCGGCCAGCTCGGGACAGTCGAGCACCTCGCACAGCCGTTGGAACTGTTGATCGTTGCCCACCGCAATGACCAGGTGGCCGTCACGGCAGGCAAACACCTGATACGGCACGATGTTCGGGTGCGCGTTGCCGCTGCGCGTGGGCGGTTGCCCGGAAATGAGATAGTTCATTGCCTGGTTGGCCAGCGCCGCAACCTGCACGTCGAGCAGCGCGAGGTCGATGTGCTGCCCGAGTCCGGATCGATGACGCTGTTCCAGCGCCGCCAGGATTGCGACGCCGGCATACATGCCCGTCATCAGGTCGGCGATGGCGACCCCCACCTTCTGTGGACCACCGCCGGGCGCCGCGTCGCGTTCCCCGGTGACGCTCATCAGCCCGCCCAAGGCCTGAATCACAAAATCGTACCCGCCGATGCCCGCCGCCGGACCGGTTTGCCCGAATCCGGTGATGGAACAATAGATCAGACGCGGATTGACAGCGCGCAGCTCGTCGTAGCCCAGGCCGTGGCGGCGCAACCCGCCGACCTTGAAGTTCTCGATCAGCACGTCGCTGTGCTCCGCCAGCCGCCGGATCAGGGTCCGGCCTTCCGCTTGGGTGATGTCTACCGCGACGGACTTCTTGCCGCGGTTGGCGCCGAGAAAATACGCCGACTCCCGGGTCTCGCGACCTGCCCGGTCGCGCAGATACGGCGGCCCCCAGGAGCGCGTGTCGTCGCCCACCCCCGGGCGCTCGATCTTGATGACTTCCGCGCCGAGATCCGCCAACAGCTGCGTCGCCCAGGGACCCGCCAGGACCCGGCTCAGATCCAGGATGCGCAGGTGTGACAGGGCGCCGTGTTCGGTCTGTGGCATGGTGAGGGTTGTGCGGACGGATCGATCAAGGGGCGTAATCGGCACCGCCTGCAGGCGGTGGATCGTTTATGCTAAGGCCATGCTCGTGTCTGGTCTCAAGTTGCTGTCGCGGCTTCCGCTGCCGGTATTATACGGCCTCGCGCCGCTGCTCCGTGCCGGGGTATACCGGTTTGCCCCGTCCAGACGGACCATCGTCGTCGATAACCTGCGCCGCGCTTTCCCCGAGCACGAGGCCGCCGCCGACTCTCTGATCCGGCAGACCTACCGAAACTACGCCGACGTCGCGGTGGAAATGCTCAAGTCCCTAACCATGAAACCCGCCGATCTGACCCAGCGCGTGCGCATCGAAGGAACCGATTTGATCGACCGCTGCCTGGGGCGCGGCGAGGCGGTCCTGGTCACCATGGCTCACCAATGCAACATCGAGTGGTTGTTGCTGACCTTGTGCCTGCAGTTTGAGCATCCGGTGGAGGCGATCTACCGGCCACTGAGCGATCCGCGCCTGGAGGCCTTGATGTCATCCATATACGTGCGCTTCGGCGGAACGCTCATCGACGATCGCAATGTGGTCAAGGAGGTCATGCGGCGGCGGGCCGTTCCGCGCCTCGTCGCCATCGCAGCGGATCAGGCGCCGAACTGGCACGATGAAACTTATTGGACCGAGTTCCTCAACCAGGACACCGGTTTTTATTACGCACCGGAGACGCTCGCCAGGTTTGCCAACTTTCCGGTGGTCTTTATCGGTATGCAGCGCATAGAACGGGGCCGCTATCAGGCCCGCGTACAGCTGCTCGGCGAACCCCCCTACCGCGAGTCCGGTCACGCCCTGCTGGACCGCTACATTCGTGCGGTGGAGACGCAGATCCGCGCCCACCCAAGCGACTGGTTCTGGTTTCACAACCGCTGGAAACGGAAACGTTCGCTATACGGTTGATCCACGCCCTTCCATATACGCCGCCAGCTCGCGCAAGGTGGGGTGGTCGAACAGGTCGGTCAACTCGACGCGGCCGGGGTAACGCCGCTCGATCTGTTCATGGATCTCGATGAGCTTCAACGAGCTGGCTCCGGTCTCGAAGAAGTTGTCGTCGCGTCGCAATCTCAAGTCGCCCAGAACCTGGTCGCAGATGCCCTGCAACGTGGCTTCGATGGCCGACGCCGGGGGCTGGGACGCCTCCGGCCGCCGGTCGGTACACGCCGCCAGCTGGGCCATCGTCGAGTCGAACTCTCCATCGACGTAGGCCTGGACCAACGCGAACCGCTGCACCTTGCCGCTGGTGGTTTTCGGGACGCGCGGTACCGGCACCACGGCGGAAACCTCCGCACCGGTGTGCTGATTGATCAACCGGGCAACATCCCGGGCCGTCGGTGCGAAGCCGGATACGTCGCCCCGATGCTGCACAAACACCAACACCCGGTCGGTGCTCTCGGACTCGGCGCGGTGCGAGCCGACCACGACTTTGCCCGGCTCGATGCGTTCGCTTTCCAATGCCACGGCCTCCAGGTCGTGGGCGTAGTAGTTTTGTCCGTTGACGAAAATGACGTCCTTGACGCGGCCGGTGATGAACAGCTGCCCCGCATCGAGGAACCCTAAATCGCCGGTGTCCAACCAACCGCGCGCGTCTATGGCCGACCGCGTCGCCGCCGGGTCCCGATAGTACCCCTGGGTCACGTTGGGACCGCGGATCAGTATGCGGCCGACGGTGCCCTCGGCCAGCGGTTTGCCGGTTTGATCGGCCACCTCAAGCTCACACGCGCCGATCGGCCGCCCGACCGCAACGCACCGCATGCCCGCATGGCCCGCCGTCGGCGCCCGCGCCCGGTCACCGAGCCCGACGGCGCCCCGGTCTATCTCACGGTGAACGAACACCTGACCGGTGGCGGGAAACGCCACCGCCAGGCTTGCCTCCGCCAGCCCGTAAACCGGAAACATCGCCGCGGGGTCCAGCCCGTAGGGCGCCAGCGCAGTGAGGAACGCCTCGCACAACGGCGCCGAGATGGGCTCCGCGCCGTTGAAGATCAATCGCACTGCTGACAGATCGATCGCCGTCGTATCGGGTTTGCGCCTCTCCAGGGCCTTGAGAAGGTGGTGATATCCAAAATTGGGCGAGCAGAGAATGTTCGCCCGATGGCGGCTGGCCGCCTGCAGCCACTGCAGCGGCCGGCGGATGAACACCTCGGTGTTCATCAGATAGTGGTTCATGTTGCTGATCAGCATGTTCAAATGAAAACCGATCAAACCCATATCATGGGTGAGCGGCATCCAGCTCAGGCTGACGTCGTCCGGAGTGAACCGCGCCGCCGCCATGATGTCGCGGATATTGGCGAGCAGATTGGCATGGGTCAGTACGACGCCCTTGGGCGTGCTGGTCGAGCCGGACGAATACTGGACAAACGCGATGTCTGCGCCCGATAGCGGGGCAATCCCACCGCTGTGCGACACGTCGTGGATGTCGTCCGTGAACACGCATCGCCCGCGGATGGTGGCGTAAGCCTCGGCGATCCCGCGGCTGTCGGCAAACGGCCGCAGCCGGCGCCAGATCGGGCGCTCGGTGTACAGATACGCATCGGTGAGTTGCTGATAGATCCGGAACACCTTGAATCGTTGTTCATCCGACACGCCGACGGCAATCGGTACCGGAACGACGCCGCCGTACAGGCACGCCCAGAACACATCGATGAACTGCTCGTTGTCGTTCAACAGAACGATGATTTGATCGCCCGGCTTCAGTCCGCGGTCCTGCAGGACACCGAGTATCCCCAGCGCCCGCCGGCGCAGATCTGCAAAGCGTACGGCGCGTCGGTGGTCACCGGAGCCGAGGTAAGTAATGCGGCGATCCGAGGTGCTCAGTGCGTCCAGCGCCTCCGGCAAGGTTCGGTAGATCACGATCGCAATACCGGTGCTGGGCCACCGCAGCGCCGAACGCCATGCGGCTTTCGGGCGAACGCTTGTACCGCGTTGCCGATATCCGGGCACCCTGCGGATCCCGGTGAGCGTCGCGAGCCGCGGCGAGCGTTTGCGTGTGCCATCGATCGTTGAAGAGATTAGAAGGCGACGATGCCGGTCTGTGCCCGGCCCAGGATCAGCGCGTGGATGTCGTGCGTGCCTTCGTAGGTGTTGACGGCCTCCAGATTCATGAGGTGGCGGATCACGTGATACTCGTCCGCGATGCCGTTGCCGCCGTGCATGTCCCGCGCCAGCCTGGCAATCTCCAGCGCCTTGCCGCAGTTGTTGCGTTTCAACAGGGAGATCATCTCCGGCGCGGCCCGGCCTGCGTCGAACAACCGGCCCAGGCGCAGACAGGCGTTGAGGCCGAGCGTGATCTCCGTTTGCATGTCCGCGAGCTTTTTTTGAATCAGCTGATTCGCGGCCAGCGGCCGCCCGAACTGCCTGCGCTCCAGCGTATAGTCGCGGGCCGCGCGCCAGCAGAACTCCGCGGCCCCCATGCTGCCCCAGGCGATGCCGTAGCGAGCCCGATTGAGGCAGCCGAACGGACCCTTGAGGCCCGCAGCGCCGGGCAGCAAATGGTCCTCGGGGACTAGGACGTCCTGCATGACGATCTCCCCCGTCGTCGAGGCGCGCAGCGAAAACTTGCCCTCGATCTTGGGTGTCGTAAGTCCCGCCAGTTCGCGATCCAGCACAAATCCCCGGATCACATCGTCCGCGTCTTTCGCCCACACGATGAACACATCGGCAATGGGCGAGTTGGTGATCCAGGTCTTCGTGCCGTTCAGCAGGTAGCCGTCCGGGACGCGCCGGGCCCGCGCCCGCATGCCCGCCGGGTCGGATCCATGATCCGGCTCGGTGAGCCCGAAACAGCCGATCCATTCACCGGCGGCCAAGCGTGGTAAATAATACTCCTTGAGCGCGTCCGTCCCGTAGGCGAATATCGGGTACATCACGAGGCTCGACTGCACGCTCATGGCCGACCGGTAACCGCTGTCGACGCGTTCGACCTCGCGGGCGATCAAACCATAACTGACGTAGCCCAGTCCCGCGCAGCCATAATCGTCGAAGGTGACACCGAGCATTCCCAGCTCCCCCATTTCGCGCAGAATCTCCGGATCGAAGCGTTCATTGCGATTGGCATCGATAATCCGCGGCATGAGCCGCTCACTGCAATACTGCTGCGCGCTGTCGCGCACCAGACGCTCTTCGTCGGTGAGCTGCTCGTCCAGCAGCAGCGGGTCTTCCCAGTTGAACATAGACATGGCGAGTCCCGGAATCAGTGGAGACGCAAAGATACATAAAGACCGCGGAAAAGTGAAAATGGCGGCCGGCGATGCCGGCGGTTGTGGAGACCGGTATTGGGGGAGGCCGGCGGCGGTGATTATAATCGCGCGTCCGTACGCCCGACGGGCACTGCGCCGTCGGTAACGCGTTCGGTCTACAGGCGAGCCGCTCGCCCCGTGTCGTTCACAACGGTAATTTGGAGAGTACGAATGAGCAAAATCGGTTTCATCGGACTGGGGATCATGGGTGCCCCCATGGCGGGTCATCTGCAAGCGGGAGGCCATCAACTGTTCACGGTCAAGCACAAGTCACCGCTGCCACAGGCACTCCTCGAAGGCGGAACGACGGCGTGTCGAAGCGGCCGCGAAGTCGCCGAACAGGCGGAGGTGATCATCATCATGGTGCCGGACTCGCCGGATGTGGAACGGGTTCTGTTCGACACCGAAGGAGTTGCCGCCGGTTTGAGCACCGGCAAGACGGTGATCGACATGAGTTCGATCTCGCCGATCGAGACCAAGGTGTTCGCCAGCCGGATCAATGAATACAACTGTGACTATCTGGACGCCCCGGTCTCCGGCGGTGAAGTCGGCGCCAAGGCCGCTACACTGACCATCATGGTCGGCGGCCCGCAAGCGGCGTACGAGCGGGTCAAACCCTTATTGGAACTGATGGGTAAGAACATCACCCTGGTGGGCGAGAACGCCGCGGGGCAGACCGCAAAGGTCGCCAATCAAATCATTGTCGCGTTGACCCTCGAGGCGGTCGCCGAGGCCTTGGTCTTCGCCGCCAAGGCCGGTGTGGACCCAAGCAGGGTTCGTGAGGCGTTAATGGGCGGTTTCGCGGGGTCCAGGATCCTCGAGGTCCACGGTGAGCGCATGATCAAGCGTGCGTTCGATCCCGGATTCCGTATCGACCTGCACCAGAAGGATCTCAACGTGGCGCTGACCGGCGCCCGCGCGCTGGGCGTCAGTCTGCCGAACACGGCCGCCACACAAGAGCTGTTCAACGCCTGTGTCGGGCATGGGTGGTCAAACCTGGATCACTCGGTGCTGGTCAAGGTCCTGGAAATCATGGCCGAACACACCGTCGGTTGACGGTCAACGCCGGGGCCAGGGGTTCCGGAATGCGTGGATCCACACAGATAACGGGGATCGAATAGCGGGGGCGGATTGAACAACTCTGACCCGGTGTTTTTCGGCTAGCCTGCATATTGCACCAAGGATCCCGGAAGCTGGCGAAGAGATCGGGCGTCTGTACGCCGCGCTGGAACGAAACCCATAGCAAGCATCGAGCCAGGGCCGGGATAGGCGATTGCAGAAGCACAAACCGTACTAATCAACTAAGACCGAATCATTGAATACAATCAAGTTGATACACCATTATTTCGCCGCCTTGGTGCAATATGCAGGCTAGCGAACGGCGCCCCGCGCGACGATCGGCCACAACTCCACCACGCGTAGGCCTCGATAAGCGACAAACCAGTCGTAGAGGTTCACCGTCGGGTCGCAGTGACCCGGAATGAGCGTGAGACTGCTGCCGATGTCGACGGCGTCCTCGGCCCCCGAGGTGTCGAGCTGGCCATGCTCATCCGACGCCGCGACGTACTGGATCTGGTGATGCCCGTGCACCAACGGCAGACCCGAGTCCACGCTCACCGCCTTCAAACCGGCATCGACCACGGCCAGGCCGGGCCGGTTCTTGCTCATGACGGTGGTCAGCACGAACAAGCTGTTTGCGTAGTCGCTAAACGGCTCACCCGAGCGGTTCAGGTTGCGTCCATAATCGGCGTCCATGAAGACGTACGAACCGCATTGCAACTCGGTGAACACACCGCTTTGCGCCTCGAACGGATAGGTGCCGGTGCCGGCGCCGGTGATGACGTCACACTCGATACCCTGCCGGTGCAAATGGTCCTTGGCGGACGACGCCCTCGCCGCCGCATTATCGACGGCGTTACTCCGCTGGTGGTAGTCGCGAACATGTTGCGCGGCCCCGTGGTACGCCTGGATGCCCTTGAACCGCAGCGCGGGACGCGTCTCGATGCGCCGCGCGAGGGACTCGACCTCGTCGACCGTCAACACCCCACAGCGACCGGCACCGACGTCCATTTCCACCAACACATCGATCTCGACCCCCTGCCGCTGCGCAGCCCGCGCCAAGTCGTCGACATTGGCCGCGTCGTCCACACACACCCGGATCCGGACCAGGCGGGCGAGGGCCGCCAATCTGGCCAGCTTTGCGGCACCCACGATCTCATTACTCACAAAGATGTCGGACACCCCCGCGAACGCCAGGGCTTCGGCCTCCGAGACCTTTTGACAGCACACACCCACCGCCCCCATCGCCATCTGCTGACGTGCGATCACCGCGCATTTGTGGGTCTTAGCGTGGGGGCGCAGCGCCAGACCGGCACGGTCAGCAAAGGACTGCATCCTGATGATATTCCGCTCGTAGGCGTCCAGGTCAATGAGCAGCGCCGGGGTGTCAATCTCGGTCAGCGCCATGCCGGGCCGGGCGGGTGGGGCGTCGCACACCACTATCAGCCAACCACAGCGAGCTGCCCGGGTCGCCGGCCGCGCCGGGTCATTGCTCCGCGGTCTCTGCGAGGACCTTAGTTGCAATCCGGAAGGCCTCCATGCCCGCGGGAATGCCGCAGTAAACGGAGATCTGAATCAGAGCGTCCTGCAGCTCTTCTACGCTGAGACCGTTGTTCAGCGCCGCGCGAACATGGAGTTCGAACTCGGGCCCCCGGTTGAGCGCCGCGAGCATGCCCAGGTTCAACAGGCTGCGCTGGGGACGGGTCAATCCGTTGCGCCCCCAACAAAACCCCCAACAGTACTCGGTGACGAATTTTTGAAAGTCCCGGTTGAAGTCGTCGGCTCCGTCCAGCGCCTTGGTCACCCGTTCTTCACCGAGCACCTCCACACGTATGCTCCGGCCGGTCTCAAACAGTTCTGTGGTCATGTCTACTCCCATGGGTTTGAACTACCAGCCCGCAACTTACACCAAGACGTCGACTCAGTCCTATTAACGACGATGAGCCGCAGTGCCCTTGTCAGAGATCGAGCGCGTTAGCCCGGTTGTTGCACCGAGGCGTCCCGCCCTTAGTTAGGGTGCACAAAGTTCGGTACAGAAGCTCCGCGGCGCGTTCGGCGCCAACCGCGGAGAAGTGATAGCCGGACCGGTAGAATAGATCCGTGGCCGGCCCGGGATGTTCATCGATGAGCCGCTGTCCGTCGACGACCGTTACCCCCAGCTCTTGGGCAAGCTCAGCACCCGCCCTGGAAAAAGTGACACGGACCTCGTTGCCCGGATGGCGGCCGTCATGGATTTGCACGAAGAATATCGGTTCGCCGCCGTGGGCGCGTATGAGCGCAATGAGCCGCCGCAGGACTTCAAGGTAATTCTGCAGAACCGAGGGATCACCGGCCTGATCGTAGTGTTCCGGCGACAGACCGTCGATCCGTCGCCGCGAAACGAGATTCCATCGATACAGCTGTGGCAGCACCTGATAGTCGAACAGACGCACCACCGCCACGTTGCGTTTCAACCAACGGTTCTGATCCAGATTGGTAGCAAACGCCCCGTACTCGCCCCGCCTCACCAGGGCGCTCAGGTCCTTGCCCTGCGACGCGAGCTGTACGGCGTTTCGGAACTCGTTCGCTCCGGAATAGATGATCACATAATCGGGTTTGAGCGCCGGGATATCCGACTCTGCCCGCGCAAAGACGTGCCCGATCGACCACATAATCGCACCACCATTCAGTACCTGGTCTGCGGGATGGCGGGTGCTTCGCAGCAACTGCTCCAGTTTCGCCGGCCAGGTCTCGGCGTCGGACAGGTTATAACAGAACGTCGTCGACCCGCCGTAGGCGACGACCCGCAGGGCTCCGGCCGGCTTGGGATCGATAACGTCCTCGACATTGCGGAAGCCATAGTTGTTGGTCTGTGCGCGTGTGTTGTAAGCGTTCTCTTTGTGCTGGGCACCGAGCACCCTGTCATAACGCCACAGTCCGTAGGTCTTACCCGGGACCCCGTGCTGGACGTATATGAACAACCTCAACCCGCCTTCCAGGATGGCCGCACCGGCCACGATGAAAATCGCGAGGTAGGCCAACCAAAACAGCCTTGCCCTTGGTCTGGTGTGGTGATGCATACGGCTCTACCGATCAGTGCGGCAGCTCGGTCGTGCGGCTGGCCTGCTCGAAAAACGCCTTGTGCTCTTTCATGTGCAGAAAAAAGTACAGACCGGGCAGACTGGTGGCGATCAACACAAGCAGAAACAGGACCATCACAGCGGCGGCGGGATCCTGCGCCATGCCATACAGTCCGAACAGGGCGATGGCGGCGGTTTCCCGAACCCCCAGCCCACCGATAGTGATCGGCAGCGCCGACGCCACAAAGATCAGCGGCACGACGACCACGTAACTCAATAATTCGGTCTCGGCCCCGACGCCCCGGCCCAACAACCAGAAGACCACCACTTCTATCCCCTGCATCAGAATGCTCAGCGCCACCACCCGCAGCACGACCCGGGGTTGGTTGAGATACCGGTGACTGGACTCGGCAATGCGGAGTACGGCCGCTACCAGCCTGACGTCCCTCCACCGTTCGAAAAAACGATGCAGTGGCCAGTACACTCCGCCGCTGGCGAGCAAAGTCAGGATAAGCACCGCACCGACGAGCAACATCGGCAACAGCGTGGAAAAAATGCCGGCTAGCGGATTGTCTGCAGTGACAAAAAGCACCGCAATTGCGGCGGTTCCGATGAGCGTGACGAGCCCGAGTACACGTTCCGTGATGATCGGGGATACGGCCACGGCCAAGCCGTGGCGCTGGCGGTAAATATGATAGGCACGCAGCAGGTCGCCACCGGCACTGCTCGGCAGCAGGTTGTTGAACAGGGCGCCGATCAGATAGATCTGCACAAGGTTGCCCAGCCGGTGTCCGAGCCGGTGCAGCGCCAGCAATATCGACCACCGCCAGGCCCCGACGGCATACGCCGCCAGCTGCAGCCCGATAGCCGCGGCCAGCACCCACCAATCGGCCTTGGCCAGCGCGACCAGCACGCCGCTCCAGTCGAGACGGTAAATCAGGACTGCCAGCAAGGCGAGGCTGAGGCCGATCTTAATGAACGATTTCACATGGATCCTGGGTTGCGCTGGTTGGTTGCATCCGGGTCTTGCACGGCTACCGCCGCCGAATCGAATGGACCGCACCGGCGTCGGTCGGCCGATCCGCTGCGGCAGCCGACCGGGAGGTCATCGCGGTCGCCGGGTCATCAACGCTCGTCGGGCGGCGGCACGACAACATCGGCGAAGGGATGCCGCTTGGTGATTACACCGCTGTGCAGGAACACGTCGAGTGCGGCGTCATAGTGCCGTTCGGAGATGTGTACATCGGGATTCCAACAACCGAGTTTCTGGTATAAAGCGATCGCCCTGGTGAGGGACTCATGATCCACGCCCTTGAAAAAACCGGCCTCGGACTCGGCGATCACCGACGCCATTGATTGATTCACATAGTCTCGGGCGCCGCGGTAGGCGCGCATGAACGCCACCGCGGCATCGGTCTCCAACCAGTCCCTGGTCGCCACCAGGCTGCTGAACGCAACCGGCCCAATTGCCTCTCCCACCAAAGCGACCACGTATCCCATGCCTGCCTGCTCCATCTGCTGGGGCGCAGGCCCCTGCAGATGAACGAAATCGCCGCGCCCCTCGCAGAACGCGCGTTCGATCTGATGGACGTCTCCGGCATCGACGGCGTTGATTTCCGCATAGTCCAGTCCCATCCTGTGGGCCGCGTATTTGAACATCGCCAGTGGCTGCCCGAAATGATCCACCAGCACCTCGCGGCCGGCCAATTTTCCCCAGGCAAATTTGGGATCGGGCTGACGGCCGACGAGGAAAAACCCGTCCCGCTCGTTGATCTGGGCGAAATGCACGAAGGCATTGGATTGCCCGCTCTCCATGGCGCTCCAACTCGACGACACCGCGGACTGCCCGACGTGCACCGTGCCGTCGGCGAGCCCGGCGGCAAGGGTGTTGTTCGGGGTCATGATCGAGTACGCGGCGTCCAGGCCTTCCTGCTCCAGGAAACCCGCGCTGATGGCGGCGATCAATGGACTGTAAAACGCAGAGTGGCGGGAAACCATGATGTGGATGGGTGTCAAAACGAGTTCCTCCCCGTGTCGTTTGGCGTGCTCCCTCTGGTCCTGCCGCTTGCATGGCGGCATTCCGTCTCCGCCGCACCACTGGTGGGCAGGCCGGCGATCCCCCTCTAGCTGGGGTTGCCTGCGATTATATTCGAATACGGGCGCTCCGCCGCCGGTGGATAAAGAACTTCCGCGCGGTGTCCGGTATTATGCGCACAGGGTGCATACCGGTCGCGCGGTCCGGCCGCGAACCGTACAAGTTAATGAACACACACATACCGGAAATCGTCGGCTTCATCGGTCTTGGCCTCATGGGCCGGCCAATGGTGCAAAACCTTCACAAAACCGGCGCCGAGCTGGTCATTTTCAATCGCAGTCGGCCGGCGATGGAGGAGTTGGAGGCGGCGGGACTGGGTCTGGGCACTTCCCCGATGGACGTTGCCGAGCGAAGCTCGATCATCGTTATCATGGTGTCCGACACCGCTGCGGTCGAACAGGTGTTGGTGGGCGAACACGGGGTACTGCGTGGACTGAAGCCCGGTTCCCTGGTCATCGACATGGGCACAACCGCGGTCGGGCCAACCCGCCGTTTCGCGGACGCGGTGCGGGAGCGGGGCGGCGATTACATCGATGCGCCGGTCTCCGGTGGTCAGGTCGGCGCCACCGACGCCACCCTCACGATTATGGTCGGTGGCGATGAAGCTTCCGTCGCGCGCGCAAACCCGGTGTTTGCGGCCCTCGGCACCAACGTCACCCACGTCGGCGGGGTCGGTGCGGGGCAGGTCGCCAAGGCCGCCAACCAGGTGATCGTCGGACTGACTATCGGGGCGGTGGCGGAAGCACTGACCCTGGCGCGCAAGGCCGGCGTCGATCCGGCCAAGGTCCGTGCCGCCCTGCGCGGCGGTTTCGCCTGGTCGCGGATCATGGAGCTGCACGGTCAGCGCATGATCGATGCTGAGTTCATCCCCGGCGGCAAGGCTGCGACGCAACGCAAGGATCTCGATCAAGCATTAACATTGGCGGAACAAGTAGGTATTGATCTTCCGGCGACCCGTTTGAACCGGGACCTGTATGATCGGCTTATCGAGCAAGGCGACGGAGAGCTCGACCACAGCGCTTTAATCAGAGTGATCGACAAATAGCAGTCAAAAATGATTTCTGAATGAGGGGATCTTGAACTGCACAACCAGACGGAAAATAGACCAATATGGTTTCGACCCCTTCAAATGCGGGTGATGGCACGCCGCTAAGACCGAGCGACTACTCAGTTTTCTGCCCCGCGTTTCCCTGTTCATCTTTGCCACGTAAGGACTTGATGAAGTCGACGGCCACCATGACCAATATGGCGACGATAATGATCCCAAGCGGTACTGACTTAATAGAGATCGCGTAATAGCCCAAAAAAACGACAATCATGACCATCGCCAGAACCCCGGTAACCAGATTAATCATTCGATAAGCCCCTCAGGTTTCACCACTTTAATCTTGAACGGCCCGTACCAACCATCGAGCGGTTCTCAACAGGCGCGCGTCGTCGCCCTTCGCCCCGACGAGCTGCGCCCCCAAGGGCATGCTGTCTGCCCCTTCGAGTAACGGGACGGTCACCGCAGGCACACCGCACAACGTCCAGACCGTACAGAATATCGGGCTCCCGGTGGATCCCAAACCACTCGGCGCCTCACCAGTCGTCGCTGGAGTAAGGATGACATCAAACTTCTGGAAAATACTTGTGAGCATCGCGTTCAATTCGCGGGCCTGTCCCACGGCGTTGTTGTAGGCCACCGCGGTAACGGTCTGCCCGCGCTCGATCATCTCGCGCAGGATCGAGCTCAGGCGCTGCTTGCCGGTGGCGTACTCGCGCTCGAAGCTCCTTGCCAGATCCGCCTCCATGATCGTCTGATGCCACCCGACCGCTTGCTCGAAGGCGTCCGGAAGCACAACTTCCTCGACATCTTCGCCGACGAATTTGGCCAACTCCGCGATCGCCGCCTGAGTACTGTCGTCAGCCTGCTCCCATACCGGCGTTTTAACAAGAGCCACTTGCGGCGCCACCGGCGGCTCCTCAACCACCGTCTCAGTGAGTTTCGGTGCCGCGTGCGGCCGGGTATCGGGATCGTGTTCGTCGAACCTCATGAGCTGCTCGGCGATCAGCGCTACGTCTTCGATCGAGTTCGCAAACACCCCGACAGTATCGAGTGGACGCGACTGCTGCAGGACGCGATGGCGTGAGATCAATCCGTGGCTCGGCTTGAAACCGTACACACCACAATACGACGCTGGACGAATCACCGAACCATTGGTCTGTGTGCCGATCGTGAGCGGCACCATGTGCGCCGCCACCGCAGCCGCGGAGCCGCTCGACGATCCGCCGGCGGTACGAGTCGGATCATGCGGGTTCGTGGTTTTTCCGGGCGCATAGACGGCGAGCTCGGTAGTAACCGTTTTGCCCAAAATGACCGCACCCGCCTGACGCAGCAAGGCCACTGCGGTGGCGTCAAACTGCGGCCGGCGGCCGGCGTGCAACACGGTGCCGTCCTCGGTCGGCATGTCCTGGGTATCGAATATGTCCTTAATCCCGACCGGAACGCCGTGCAGCGGCCCGAGCGCGACACCCGCGCGCCGCGCCTCATCGGCGTTGCGCGCTTGCGTCAAGGCATACTCTGCATCGAGGTGCGCCCAGGCCTGTACGATATCCTCTAGCTCGGCAATACGGTCGAGACAGGCCTGAACCAGCTCCTCGGCGCCGACGTCACCCGACTGGATCGCCGCAGCCGCCTCGACGGCGCTCATTCCGACCAAACCCGCTGCGCCGTGCGCATCTTTGGTAGCGGGAGAATCTTGGCTGCCGGCCCGCATGGCTATCTGACCGCGTAGATCTTTTCGGGCAACCACAATGCGATGGCAGGAAAATTGTAGACGATGACCATCGCTAGGATTACGATCCCTAGAAACGGGAAACAGCCCTTAAAGATGTCCATGAGTTGGACGTGCGGCGGCGATACGCCCTTCAAGTAATATGCTGCCATTGCCATCGGTGGTGTCATGAACGACATCTGCAGATTCAACGCCACAAGTATGCCGAAGAACAGCGGATCGATACCAAAGGGGTCCAACAACGGCAGGAAGATCGGCACGAAGATGATGATGATCTCGCTCCACTCCAGGGGCCAGCCAAGCAAGAAGATGATGAACTGGGCCATGATGAGAAACATGACCGGGGTTAGATCCATACCGAGCACGAATTCCGAAATAATCTCGTGGCCGCCGAGGTAGGAGAACACCGATGAGAAGGTCCACGAGCCGACGAACAGCCAACACACCATCGCCGATGTGCGCACGGTGAGATACACCGACTCCCGTAACATTTTCCAGTTCAGCGTCCGATAGCTTGCGGCCAGCACCAGGCCGCCAAACGCACCGACTCCGGCCGCCTCCGTCGGCGACGCCCAGCCTAAAAGGATCGCGCCGAGGACGGCCATGATCAGCAACGCGAGAGGAATGAAGGAAGTCAGCATCATCCATAGGAGCTCGCGAGTGGGTATATCCGTCTGTTCCTTGGTTGGCTTGGGTGCGATGCTCGGCTTCATAATGGCTCGTCCTATTACGAAGATCATGTACAGGCCCGCAAGTAGAAGCCCCGGAAACATGGCCGCGGCATAGGCCTGCACCACCGAGATGGCGGTGGTCGCTGCGTACACGATCAACATAATGCTGGGCGGGATCAGAATGCCGAGGCATCCACCGGCGCAGATCACGCCGGTAGAGAACTTGGTGTCGTAGCCGGCCTTGAGCAACGCCGGGAGGGCAAGCAACCCCATCAGGGTCACCACGGCGCCGATGATGCCGACGGCGGTCGCAAACAGCGCGCAGGTCGCGAGCGCCGCCACCGCCATAGACGCCGGCACGGCACGCGCTGCGATGTTGAGGCTGAAGAATAGCCGATCGACAATACTGGCACGTTCCACGATGTAGCCCATGAATAAAAATAACGGGACCGCGACCAGCACATCATTGATCATCACCGAGTAGGTCTGATTGACCAGCAGATCGAAGATATTGTTCTCGTACCAGGGCAGCGACGGGTTGTAGTAGGCGTAGAAACCGAATCCGACGCCCATCGCCACCAGCGTGAAACAGATTGGGAAGCCGAGCAGGATGGCGAGCAGCAACACGCCGAGCATGAGTAATGCAACTTCAGGTTCTGTCATTGCCGGCCTCCTTGGGCCTCATCATCGGCCTCATCCAAATGCAACTGCTGCTCTAGGCGATGCTCGCGCTCCTGCACTTCCCGAATTAACACCTCCTCCGTTTCCTCGACATCCTTCAAACGCTCCGGCCACTGGCCATGCTTGAGGCAATGAACACAACGAACCAATTCCGCCACTCCCTGCAGGAGGACGAAGAAGGCGGCCAAAGGCAAAATGGTCTTCAACGGCGAGACCGGTACACCGGCGGGACTGTTGACGCTGATCTCTCCACGTGGACCGTCCGGACCCCAGGGAAGGTAGCTCCAAGACTCGGCCGCGTAGTCAACTCCGGCATAGATGAGGGCCCCCATACCGGGAAACAGAAACAGAATGATCAGCGTGAATTCAATGCCCGCTTGGATGCGTGGCGGCCAGAGCCGAAAAATCACGTCTCCGCGTACGTGCGCATCGCGCGAAAGACAATAGGCGCCGGCCATCATGAACAGAGCCCCGTACATCGTATAGCTAATGTCGAAGGCCCACACGGTCGGATTGTTGAGCACGTAGCGGACGAACACCTCGTAGGTGTAGGCAAAGGTGAGCACCAGGATGCACCACGCAAAGACCTTCCCTACCCAGGTGCTCAGCATGTCGATGAACAATACAAACTTATTCATTGCCCCTCCCTCGGATGCCAACACAGGCGCGACCCGAAGCGAATGGGGCGACGCTGACTCGCGCCGCCCCATGTTCGGACTGCATGCTTTAAGTTTAGGTGTGTGACACGGTCTCCGATTAGAAGCCGAGCTCGCCCGGGAAGTAGTGCTCGAAGGCGAGCTTATAGTCGCACTGGTTGAGGAGGTAGTAGTACGCAGCACGGTGGGCGAAGTCCTTTTGCGATTTCAAGACTTTTGCGAAGAACGGATCCTCGCCCTCCAGCTTCTTGATCATCACATCCCAGGCTGCAAGTTGTTTCACCATGATCGGCGCCGGTGTGCGCCTGACCTGGACCCCTGCCTCGTTCTTGAGCCACTGCAGGTCATTCGAGTAGCGGTCAATTGCGGTCCAGAAGTTGCTCGAGTTGGCGGCCTCGGCGGCATACTTGAGGATCGCTTGGTGCTCCGCGGGCAGGGCGTCGTACTTGGCCTTGTTGAAGGTGATCTCGAAGAACTCCGCCGCCTGGTGGTAGCTGCCCATCATGTAGTTCTTGCTCACGTCCTGAGCGCCGAAACTACGGTCGGAGGTCGGATTGTTGAACTCGAACGCCTCAATGACCCCGCGTTCCAGGGCGGGCACGATCTCGCCGCCGGGAAGCTGGGTCACCTTGAGGCCCATTTCCTGCATCAGGTCCGCGGCCAAGCCGACGGTGCGGTACTTCAAGCCTACCATGTCCTCGGCGCTCTTGATCTCCTTTTTGAACCAACCCAGCGGCTGAGTCGGCATGGGCAGCGCAAAGAAACCGACGGTATTGAGGCCCAGCTTCTGATGCAGCTCGTCGTAGAGCTCCTGACCGCCGCCGCGGTAGATCCACGCCAGTCCCAGGTGCGCGTCCTGTCCGAACACCGGGCCGGTGCCAAACAGTGAGGCGACCTTGCTCTTGCCGTACCAGTACACAGTCACGCCGTGGGCGCCGTCGAGCACACCTTTGTGTACGGCATCCTTCGTCTGGAACGCCTTCACCACGGCACCGGAAACCAGATAATTGATCTTGAGCCGACCGCCCGCCATGGCGTTGACTCGGTCCACATACTCCATCGCCATGTCGTTGAAGACGTCCTTGGCGCCCCATGCACCTTGCATTTTTAATCGAGTGGTTTGTGCGCGCGATACCATGGGGAATCCCATGGTTGCGGCCCCCGCCGTCGCCGCACCCGCGGTCTTGAGAAACTTGCGACGGCCGGATGCGGTCGTTGCGCCAGGCTTTGTTGTTGACGTCATGATTCCTCCTATGGTTTTTAAAATACAAAAGCAATGAATCGCTGATGCTGCCGCGGAGGGCACAAGCTACACCCCCCCACGAACAATGCGTAACATACACCTGAAGATGAGCATTGTATACAATATTCAAGCGTTGTTCACAGGCTCGATTCGTCAGACCACCGCCGGGGTGCGTGAGCGCACGCACTCTGCGGACGACGACCCGATGGAGCATCAGCCATCGCTTGCTTACGGGTCTGAGACAACACCAAAAACCGCACAGTATAAAAGTGAAAAGACATCGGCCCGGCTATTTGAAGCGTCCACCACGCGTATTGCACCCAGGATCCCAGGCGATGGCGAAGCGATCCGGCCGCCTGACGCCACGCTGGACCGAACCAGAGCGATGCCCGAGTGAATACTACGACAACAACCCCGCTCGTCGCCGCCTTGGGGTACACTGAGGGCTTACGCATAGGCCGTGGAGGGTGCCAAGCATGCGCAATTATTCAACCATCGACCAGTTGATCGGGCACCTCGATCAGGGTCTGCGAACCGTGTTCGGCCGGCCGGAAAGCCGGCGGGCAACCCCTCGCGCATCCAGCCCGGGTCTCGAACTCAGCGAAACCGAGCGTGCGGCCGCGGGCAGTTTGATGCGGGTCAATCACACCGGCGAGGTCTGTGCGCAGGCCCTCTACCAGGGACAGGCTCTAACCGCGCAGTCGGTCAAGGTGCGACAGGCGTTGGCCACTGCGGCGTCGGAAGAAAACGATCACCTGGCATGGTGCGAGGAGCGGATCGATGAACTCGGCAGCCACAAGAGCTTTCTCAATCCATTCTGGTACCTGGGATCAATGGCAATCGGCGCCGTGGCGGGACTGGCCGGTGACCGCTGGAGCCTGGGTTTTGTGACCGAGACCGAACGTCAGGTCGTACGTCATCTGGAAAGCCACCTGCAACGGCTGCCGGCGACCGATACGCAGAGCCGCGCCATCGTTGAACAAATGCGCGACGACGAAGCCAAGCATGCCAACACGGCGCTCAAGTCCGGCGCGGTGGAACTGCCCGATATCGTCAAACGCGCCATGCGCGCCGTGGCTGGTTTGATGACCACCAGCGCGGCGCACCTATAAAAACAAGCCGCTGTTCCTCGACGCCGAACCCGCTTTATCGGCTCTGTCTCCCCGGTCCTGTGGAACCCCGGGGCCGGAGATTCCGCCAGTCCTTTGATTCGACCAGCTTCTTCGACTTGGCGATAATTCGCGTATAGATGAAACCGAAAGTCAGCCCGTCTTTGCGTTCGACGAGCGGACTGTCTTCGAACACCGCGCCATCCACGCGATCATAGCGGGCAAACAGACTTATCCAGCTCTTGTCCGATCGGGACACCAGGGTCCCGATAAAACGCGCGCCGCTGAACCCGCCGCCGGCATCGAAGGTGGCCCGGCTGTCGCTGGCAAATTCGGCGGGCACCTCGTAGTAATAATCGTGAAACTCTTCCGTCCCGAACTCCAGACCGCCGGATAATCCCAGTCGCCAGTGGCGGCTGAAAAAGTCCAACCCCTGGTACAAGGTGAAGTGCGGCGAGGCGGTCCACCCGACTTGGTCCAAGGAATCGCCGATGGCGAACACCGAGCGCACCGGAAGATTGAGCAACAACACCCGCTCCGAGGGGACGTCGGACCAGAGCCGCACCTGCAGCGCTGGTCCGAACTGCAGGGTCGCATCGAGATCCGGCATTCCCGTACGGGCATCTGCCTCATCGCTGTCCACGGAGGTATTTGCGTCAACGCTGAAATCCAACTCGACCCGATCGGTATCGTACAGCACGCCACGGATTCCCCGATCGTCGACGCGCAGGTATTCACCTCTGTACACCGGATACACGATCGGGAAAATCAGGCCCCTAGTATCATCCGATCCGCGATATTCGGGCACCTGAAGCGCCCCGCCGCCAACCGCGACCTCCCACAATGGCAGTGTTTCCACATCCGCAAATGCAATCGTTGTCATCATCGACACCGAACAGGCGATGACACATAGCGCAGATAGGTGGTGGTTCATGTCGTCTCAACTCCCGTTGTGTTGTCACCTTGTACTGGCGATTCGATCCCGCGCCACAGCTTGCTTGTCTTGCGTTTTCGCCGGCGCCGGCGTGGCACGGACGTCGACCAGATCGCCCCGAATATCAGGCACAACGCTGCACCGCTGGCCACGGTGAGGCCCACGGCCTGCAGCGGCGGGAGCTGCGAAAACGTCAACATTCCGAACACCAGAACGGTGGTTACGCAGCACACCCACAACGCCTTGAACGTAGTTGCCCATTCCCGCTCGGAATTTGTCAAGCGATTGAAAAACAGTGCGTAGTCCAATCCGATTCCGACGACCAGCAACAACGAGACCATATGGAAGACGGTCATTTGAATCCCGGCAGCCACCGACAAAGCGGTCACCACTAAAACCGAGGCAATAGTCGGAACCAGAATATATACCGGCTTGCGGACATCTCGAAAGTGCACGGCCAACACCAGATAGATGAACAAGGCTCCCCAACCCAGCAATCTGAGTATCCGGTTCATCTCCCTGACCATTACCGCGTTGGACATCGACTTCAGCTCGATGTAGACGGTCTCCGTACTCCCATGTTTACCAGTCAATCCCGCTATCCGCACAGGATCAGTTACACCTTGGAGCAGCACCGGCGCGACCCATTGGTCATCGAACCGAAACAACAGCGGGCTGATCAGAGATCCCAGGGACGTTGCTCGTAACAGCTCCAGCGTCAGGGGCGCGCGCGACCGAGACCGCTCGACATCCTCGAAAAAAGATTCGAAAACCGCAGGCTTGAACGGAGTCGCCGACACCGCCGCCGCGAAGCGTGCACGCAGTTCATCGGGAGCCGGCAGCACCGTCTGCCGTGCCTCCTGCGTTCGCCGGCTGGGTAGAAACGTAGCGGCCATGCTGAACTGATTCACGACGCCCTGCGCCTTCATGTGCTCGAGTTGCACGGCCACGGCCTCGCTGCGTTGCAGCACCTGCTCGGTCTCGGGAGCCACGATCACCAGCATCTTGCCTCCCGACCACATACCGAGATCGGCCCGCAGTCGCTGGTCGTCCAGTCGCCGCTCGATGGGAATCGGACTAAGCGAATCGATATCGTATTCGCGAATCGGCCGGTCCACCAAGACCAGATAGGCGGCCGCCACGATCATGGCAAGAATGGCCCACATGCGGGCCCGGGGCGCACGCCTGCCGATGTTTTCTAGAATATTGTGCGGTCCGGTCAAGCCGCGTTTCGCGCCCAACTGCGCGGGCACGATTAACGGCAACCACCACCGCGTTACCGCGGCAGCGGTCAGCAGACCGGTAACGGTGAACAAGCCCAGCTGAATCAGGCCCGTAAAATCGGAAAAAATCAGCGAAGCGTAGGCGATCACTGTCGTCGCCACCCCCAACCTGAGTGTTGGCCAGATTCTCCGGACGTGCTCCCGTGCGCGTCCACGGCCACCGTCGGCTTGCAGGATGAGATGAATGGGATAGTCCACGGCCACCCCGGTCAGGGTGACACCGAAGGCGAGCGTGATGCCGTGAATGGAACCGAATACAACCAGTACTGACGCAACCGCGACCAGGATCCCGATGGTGAGCGGAATCATAACCAGGACCAGAAACAACCATGACCAAAACACAAAAAACAGTAAGGCAGCGACCAGGATTACGGCCATCACGGACAGCATTCGCACATCCGAACGAATGGATTCACGCGCTTCGGCGATAAAGGCGGGAGGTCCGGTAACAATCGCGGACACGGTATCCTCCTGCATTTGATCCATGATGCGCTTCAGCGAATCGACCGCTTTCACCTGCTCGGCCACATCTACCATGCCAGGTGTGACCTCTACCACCAGCAAAGCCCGCCGATCGTCCTGGGACATCCATACGCCTCGGTCGCGACGGGGCCCCGTCGTGCCCATGAATGCTTTGGCTGAGCGAATCAGATCCAGGAACACCCCGGTCGGGTCGGCGGCGAGAAATTGTCTCTCCAGAGCGGCGAGTGGAGACGCCATGCCCCGTAGCCGGTTTTGCAGTTGCCGCTCGAGACCCCCAGTAGCAAACCGTTGCTCGAGATCGCCCGCCAACAGATAACGATATTCAAACAAAACATCCATATCCGATTCCGGCAAATCCTGGCTCCCGTTGTGCACCCTGGAAAACAAGGACGACCGCCGCAGGCGTTCCGCCAGTCGGCGGCTGGCATCTGCGAGAACCTCCGGTCTGCCGCCATCCAACGCGATAAACAGGAGTTGAGCGGTAGTGCCCCGTTCCAGTTGATTGAGGAAGATCCGTTCCTGGGTGGTCTTGGCGGGTGGGAAGAACACCTCGAGGTCCAGATTGATACTGAATCGCGTCGCCACGACAACAGCAGCGGATGCAACGAGAACCATCAGCAAAAGACGCAGGACGTAGCCGAACGGCTTTGGGTGTGGCAGGGTACTAGCCCGCATATTCCCCCAACTTACGGTTCATTCAGTTGAAAATGGGGTCAGAGTTTGATCTCTGGCCCCATCCTTTACTATTCCGGTAGTTCGTCGCCCCAGCGCATCGGGCGAGCTTTTCGAACCGGATCAAGAAGTAACGAAACTTTGATACGTAAGTTTAATCTCCGAGCGATCTCCGCTGGCCTCCTCAAACCGAATGCGGATAATTCTCTCTTGTTCGCCGTCGATGACTATTGACTTCAGATACTTTTTTAACTCGGCGACTTTCGGCACCAACTGCATCGACCAGCGCCGGCCCGCGCCGGTGACATCGATCTGGTAATAACTCTCAAGATGCGTTCCGTCTCCGGCCAGCGTTGCCCGTATGCTGTCCACAATCGTGCGTATCGCGGCAGGAATGTCGAAGTTCATATAGTGGGTCGCTTCCTCTTCTTCACGCTCAATAACGATTTGATTTTGATGGATCGTGGTGTGTTCAACGAATGGCATTTCGATTCGTTTCTCCAGCTTATCGGGAGCGGTAAAACGCAAAGTCCCCGACACGACCAGGTCCTCGTTGAGGTAACTGGATCTCTTCGTCTCAACAAAAGTTGATTCCACGTGCTCTACGCTTGCCAACGCCGACATTACCGAGGCAAAAGACCAGGGTAACTCAGCGGCGCTCATCCCGACCGGACTCCACGTCGAGCCGGCTGATAAAACCATGGTGGATATCATCCAACGGAACACTGATCGCGAGCGCGGTTGAAACGACAAACCTCGACCGCCGGCGACAAGAAACGCGGCACGCCGGTGTTCGCGACCGAGCCAGAGCCGGGACAGGTGCAAACCGGGAGACCAATTCTCGTACCGGTGTTGGATAAAATACCTTATTGCAAACAACGTCAGCCCCCTCTTTTCCCGCCGTAGGTAAAGGATGCGGGTTAGCGCGTAGTGCCGACGTCGTTTGAGACCGGAATGATCACCCGATCAAACTCGAAATACACGGTGAAGTCGGGGTAGACCCAGCGGGATATCGGCGGATACCCCACAGCCGGTAATTCCCGCCTCGGCGTACCGAATCTTGCGCGTACCGCGGACTGGGTCATGTTGTTTCTCGGCAGATCGGTTTGGCCGGATGAATACGAGCGGTCCGGCCCTGGAGCGTTGGCGGAAGGCACTGGGCTGACGGGTCGTTGGCTACCATAAATGTTATCGGCGACCAATGGATACTGCCCCTGAGATGCGTGAGCACTCAAGCTTAGGAAGACCGCGCTCAAACCCAGCAATGCACCACGTTTTATTATTAATCGACCCATCTGCTCCCCTCAGTCCATCCACTCGTCGAGCCAATATTATAAGCGTATCGCCTTGCGACGTCTTCTGACGATCCGCGGACCCGAATCAACGGAGGATCGGCCTACCGGCCGACCACCAGCGCCGGGCCTCCAGCCCGGCCGTCGACAGTCCGTGGGCCACCCACAGCGACAGCGTCAACAGCAGCAATGCCCCGGCTTGATGCGCCGATGCAAAGCCGACGGGCACAACATTGAGCAGAGTCGTCACGCCAAGAAAAATCTGTATCGCCAGCATCAGCAATAAAGCGTGCGCGCCGATCCGCACCGCCGGAGATATCCGCTTACGTATCAAACTCAGCCAGAACGCCGGTATGAGTAGCGCCAATACCAACGCAAACAAGCGATGGGTAAACTGAACTGTTGCAAGATTTTCAAAGAAATTGCGCCACAACGGCTGCAGCGCGAACATTCCGTCCGGCACCCATCGATCGTTCATCGTTGGAAACGTATTGAACACGAAACCTGCCTTCGTACCGGCAACAAACCCGCCGCTCACGATCAACGCGGCGATCAGACCTACAATTAACACGGCAAAACGCGGACCGCCGTCGTAAGCAGCATCGAATTCCGCGTGCGGACGCGCGAGCAGGCTGATTGCCACCCAAAACATGTACCCGTATAAAAACACAGCCAAGGCGAGATGGGCGGTTAAACGGTATGGACTGACGTGGGGTTGGTCGACAAGACCACTTTTCACCATAAACCACCCGAGCAGCCCCTGCAATCCACCCAGACAGAATGCGGCGATCAGCCTCCACACCAGCGGCCTCTCGATCCAACCGGCAAACCAAAACACCAAAAACGGCAGGATAAACACCAATCCAATAGTCCGTCCCAGAATTCGATGGGAGAACTCGATCCAGTAAATGGACTTGAACTGCGACAAGCTCATGCCCCGGTTGAGTTGCTGATACTCGGGAAAGCGCTGATATTTTTCGAATTCCCGTTGCCAGGCGCTTTCCGACAATGGTGGAACAATCCCACTGATCGGCTGCCACTCCACCATCGACAGCCCTGATCGGGTAAGGCGGGTTACTCCACCAAGGACAACGATGGCGAATACAAACAGGCAACAGATCAACAACCAGATCGCTATCGACCTTCGATGCGACCTCCCATACATCACAGCTGACTCCACCCGTCTGCCGGTTGAGCGGGGCGCAACCGTGTCACACCCACTTCTTGAACACCAACGTGCTGTTGGTGCCGCCGAAACCGAAGCTGTTCGACATCACGATGTTCAGTGGGGTGTCGGTTATCGTTGCCGTGGCAATAGGAAATCCTTTGGCTGCGGGGTCCAGCGTCTGGATGTTGGCGGAGGCCGCCACAAATTTGTTTTCCATCATAAGCAGCGAATAAATGGCTTCACAAACGCCCGCAGCCCCCAGGGCATGGCCGGTCAGAGATTTTGTCGAACTGATCGTCGGCATGTGATCACCGAACACCTCCTTCAAGGCCTCAAGTTCACGCAGGTCTCCCACAGGCGTACTGGTGCCATGGACGTTGAGATAGTCGACAGACTCACCAACAGACTGCAAGGCTTGACGCATACATCGTACCGCTCCTTCGCCGGACGGCTGCACCATGTCGTAACCGTCCGAAGTGGCTCCGTAGCCGATGAGTTCGGCGTAAATGCGTGCACCCCGGTTCTGCGCCCGCTCCAGTTCTTCCATCACCACGACGCCACCTCCCCCGGAGATTACGAAGCCATCGCGGTCGGCGTCGTAAGGACGCGAGGCCAGCTGCGGTGTGGCATTGTACTTACTCGATAACGCACCCATGGCATCGAACAACACCGACATCGTCCAATGGATCTCCTCGCCGCCTCCCGCGAACACCAGATCTTGTTTGCCGAACTGAATCAACTCGGCGGCGTGGCCGATGCAGTGGGCGCTGGTTGCGCAGGCCGAGCTAATGGCGTAACTCACGCCCTTTATTTTAAATGCCGTGCCGACGCAGGCGGCGTTGGTGCTCGACATGGTTCGTGTCACCATATACGGACCGACTTTCCGCACACCACGCTGCCGCAGCAGATCCGCAGCCTTGACGACATTCTCAGTGGATGGGCCACCGGAACCGAAAATCAGCCCGATTCGCGGGTCCGAGACCCCATTCTCGTCCAGCCCAGCGTCGGCAATCGCCTCCCGCATAGCCAGGTAGTTGTACGCCGCGCCGTCACCCATGAAGCGTTTGATCTTACGGTCGATTAACGCGTCGAGGTCGGCGGACACGGAACCTTCTACCTCGCTGCGTAAACCCATCTCCTGGTAGATTGGCTGCGCCTCAACACCGGAGCGGCCGGCCGATAAACTGTCGAGGACCTCTTGCTTGTTTTTCCCGATGCTGGAAACCACACCCATCCCGGTGACTACGACACGACGCATTACACCCCTCCCATCATATCTAGCCCCTAAAACGAAGTACTGGACGTAAACAGACCAACACGCAAGTCTCTTGCGACATATATGTCGTTGCCATCGGCTTCCATGATTCCATCGCCGATGCCTACGTACAAATTACGCATCACTACACGCTTTAGATCAACCCGGTATCGAACCAGCCGGGTGTCCGGCGTCACTTGTCCGGTGAATTTGACCACTCCGGCACCCAGCGCCCGGCCCCGGCCGGGCCCTCCGCGCCAACCGAGATAAAAACCGACGAGCTGCCAAAGCGCATCCAGCCCCAGGCAACCGGGCATGACCGGATCGTTAGCAAAATGACACTCGAAAAACCACAAATCAGGATTGATGTCGAGTTCGGCGACAATGACCCCCCGACCGTGTTCGCCGGCGTTCACGTCAACCTGGGTTATGCGGTCGAACATGAGCATAGGGGGCAGGGGCAGTTGGGCGTTTCCTGGGCCGAACAACTCGCCCCGACCACAGGCCAGTAAATCTTCGTAATCATAGTGGCTTTTGGGGGTCACTTCGGATATATACAAGTACGGCTGAGCGCTGGAAGCCGTAGGGTAACGTGGTCGGCTGAAAAATCAAGCGTGACGAACGGCAAAACACACCTGGGTTGTCAACAAGACATGGCTACGACAACACCACCGATAGGGTTACCGGGATAATAACAACGCTGGCGGCAGTGCACCGAACAACCGCAACTGCCTGGTCTGCAAATCCGGCAACCCCATCAATGTCGCGGTCAATTCTGCGCAGATCAGGCCTCGATCAAAATGACGTGGAACCGACGCGGTCCATGGGCACCGAGCTGAATGGTTTGTTCGACATCGGCGGTGCGTGACGGTCCGGTGATGAGGTTCACCGTACGTGGCAACCCCGGTGTGTGCTCGCGCAGCCGCTGCCACACATCCTCAAGGTGAGCGACAATCTGCTCGCTGCGCAATACGACAATGTGGTCGTCGGGCAGAAAATTGAGGGTGGTCGGACTTTCGGGTGACGACAAAATGACGACAGTACCGGTTTCCGCGACACCGGCAAACGCACCGGTGACGCTGACCCGGTCATCGCCCCGGGCCGGCCCGGTGTGGATTTCCCACTCTGCCGGCCATTCGATCCCGGCCAGCACGGGGTACTCCGCCGCCGACAGCCGTGTCCCCAACCGATGCCGGTCCAAGTGCTCAGCGAGTGCATCGATCAGTGACGACGAACTGTCGATGCGTTGTACGGTGCCGGAGACGGACTCCAGTTTGTGTACAAAGTTATCGACCGGCTCCCGGTCCAGGCGGGGACGCACATCGGACTCCAGCGCCGCCCGCCAACTGCTCGGCGGCGGCGCACCGCGGTCTGTGCGTCCCAGTGACTGGCGAATACGCCGGAAGATTGCCTCCCGCGCGGTACTCATCGATGCCGCCGCCACTGTTGTTGAAAGGTTGCGCCTTGGGGCGCCGGTAAGTCGCGGGCCTGGGTCCAGCCGGAGGCAAACGGCAGCGAGCGAAAGCGGCCGTTGCGGGCGCCGAACCGCCCCAATACGGCCGTGAACCAGCGGGTAATCGTTTGGTACAACATCGGACGCCGGGCCGCGAACGCCCACGCCTGCAGGGCAATGCGGGTACGGGCACCGGTGAGCTTGCGCTCGTGTTCTTTCACCCGCAGTTCACGCAGCATGTCGGGAAGTGGGATGCTCATGGGACACACCTCTGCGCAACGACCGTTCAGTGTACATGCAGTGGGCAAGTCCCGCGCGTTCTCCAACCCGATCATGACCGGGGTCAATACAGAACCCATCGGACCCGGATACACCCAGCCGTAGGCGTGACCGCCGATGGCGCTGTAAACCGGGCAATGATTCATGCAGGCGCCACATCGTATACAGCGCAGCATGTCATGAAATTCGTTGCCCAGCATCTCACTGCGGCCGTTGTCCACGATCACTACGTGGAATTCCTGCGGACCGTCCCGGTCGCTCTCCCGCCGCGGCCCGGTGGATATCGTGTTATAACTGGTCATCTCCTGACCGGTTGCGCTGCGTGCCAACAACCTCAGCAGTGTCGCCATGTCGTCCAGCGTGGGCACAACTTTCTCGATGCTGGCCGTGACGATGTGCACCCGCGGCAGAATTTGACTCAGATCACCGTTACCTTCGTTGGTGACGATCACCGTGGAGCCGGTCTCCGCAATCAGGAAATTAGCGCCGGTGATCCCGACATCGGCATTCAGGAATTTTTCGCGCAGTACCGCCCGGGCTTCATCCACTATGGCCTTGACCTCTGTAACGCGTTCGGTATACCCGTACTTAACGTGTTCGGCGTGAAACAGATCTGTAATCTGATCACGGGTCTTGTGGACCGCCGGCGCAATAATGTGGCTCGGACGCTCCTTGGCCAGCTGGATGATGTACTCACCGAGATCGGTCTCCACGATGGTGTGGCCGACGGCCTCCAGGGCCGCATTGAGGCTGATCTCCTCCGACACCATGGATTTACCTTTGAGTACCTGTCGTGGTTGATCGCCAAGAATCTCCAGCACGGCCGAACACGCCTCTTGCGCATTGCCCGCCCAGTGCACCTGGCCGCCGCTGGCCACCACTCGCTGCTCAAACTGCTCCAGATAGAAATCCAAATGGGCAAGCGTGTGTTCTTTGAGGGACTTTGCGGCGGTTCGGATCGTTTCGAACTCCGGTAGATTGGCGACCGCGAGTCGGCGCTTATCGACGAAGCCACCTTTCGCCTTGGCCAGTGCGCGCTGCAGGACCTCGTCCCTCAACGCCAACTCGGCTTGTTGCTTGAATGCGCTGGCGGAGCGCTGCATCGCGTTATGACTCGGATTCACCGATGGCCGGCCGGTCGGCCATGCCAGCCAGAACTTCGGCCACGTGGTAAACCTTGACCCGGTGGCCCTCCCGCTTCAGACGCCCGGCAATGTTGAGCAGACAACCGAGGTCGCCCCCCAACACACAGCCGGCCTGGGCGGCGCAGATATTTGCGGATTTGTCGCTCACCATGCGTTCCGATATCTTCGGATACTTGACACAAAACGTACCTCCAAACCCGCAGCAAACCTCGCTGTCTTCCATTTCGGTCAACGCCAATCCATCGACCTGCGCCAGCAACTGCCGTGGTTGAGACTTGACTCCCAGCTCACGCAGCCCGGAGCATGAGTCGTGATAGGTGACGGTGTCCGCAAACTCAGCGCCCGCGATTGACCGATCCAAGACATCGACCAGAAAGCCCGTTAACTCATGGCTGCGTGCGGCCAAAGCGTTGGCGCGGTCGAACCAGGCCGGATCGTCCTTGAACACCACGGGATAATGTTTTTTGAGCATACCGATGCAGGAGCCCGACGCCGCCACTACGTAATCAAAGGATTCGAACGCTGTGATGATTTGTTTGGCGATGTCGGCCGTGGTTTGATTGTCCCCGTTGTTGTAGGCCGGCTGTCCGCAGCAGGTCTGGGCCCTGGGTACTGACACCGAGCAACCGGCTTGTTCCAGTAATTTGACCGCCGCGAATCCGACGCTGGGCCGAAACAAATCAATCAGGCAGGTGACGAATAAACCGATCCGCGGAGAGGCGTGGTTTGCCGGGTCTGGTGTCACGACACTATGTCAATCGTATGCAACGGACGGCAACCAGGTGACCAGCGTTGGAAACAAAATAATAATCGTCAATCCCAGGAGCTGCAACAGGACAAACGGGATAACGCCCCGATAGATGTCCGTGAGTTTTACTTCCGGAGGACAAACACCCTTGAGGTAGAACAAGGCGAAACCCACGGGTGGTGTCAGGAACGAGGTTTGCAACGCCACCGCAACCAACATTACGAACCACACCAGCGCCGGTTCGTCGATCTTGCCGTAACCCTCAATGTCGAAACCCAAAGCCGCGACGACCGGAGACAACAGCGGCAGCATGATAAGTGTGATCTCAATCCAGTCGAGCAAAAAGCCGAGCAGGAAAACGATACCCAGGATGCACAACAGAATCCCGTAAGGCCCGAACGGCAACCCGGTCAACACCTCTTCGATCAATTGATCACCGCCCAATTCCCTCAAGACCAGAGCGAAACACGTGGCGCCCAGGAAAATGGCAAAGATGTAAGCCGTCGTATTGTAGGCAGAGAGCAGAACCTCTTTGAAAACGCTCAGTTTGAGCTTCTTGTTGTACCAGGCAAGTACAATGGCGCCTAGAGCTCCAACTCCACTGGCCTCCGTGGGAGTCGTAATGCCGGCGAAAATCGACCCCAACACGGCGACGATCAACAGCGCCGGAGGCAGCACCGACTTCAACACATCGATTATCGTACTCCAGCTGATGTGACGGCGTTCCGGCGACAGCGGGGCCGAGTCGGGACGCAGATACGCGATGACCAAAATGTAAGTGATGTAGAGGCAACCTAGAATCACGCCGGGAAACACCGCGCCCATGAACAGATCACCGACCGATAGGGCGAGTTGATCCGCCATGATGACCAGCATAATGCTGGGTGGAATCAGAATGCCCAGGCAACCAGCCCCACAGATGGTCCCAGTGGCCAGTGCCTTGCTGTAACCCTGGTGCATCATGGCCGGCAAAGACAGCAGCCCCAACAAGACCACCGACGCGCCGATGATGCCGGTCGACGCCGCCAGGATGATACCGATAACTGTCACCGTCACCGCCAGGCCACCGCGCACCACGCCGAACAGTTCCTGCATGGAATGCATCATCCGTTCCGCGACTCCGGATTTGTCCAACATCAGACCCATGAAGATAAACATCGGTAGCGCCACCAGCACCCAGTTGTCCATGATCTTGTAGATGCGGTTCACCACCAGCCCCAGGGTGAGAAAATCCAAACCAGTAATCGTGCCGAAATACGTGTCCGCGATGTAACCGACCCCGGCAAACAGGATGCCGATGCCGCCCAATACATAGGCAACCGGAAAACCGGTGAATAAGAAGGCAGCGAAGGTCAAAAACATCGCGACGACCATGATGTCGTTGATCTCCATCGGCTCAGCTCCGACGTACCAAGGCGGCAATATCGCGGATCAGTCTCGACAGGACCGCCAAGCCGAGCATTGCGAAGCTGATGGGAATCACCGCCTTGATCGCCCAGCGCCACGGCAACCCGGTGGGTGCGTCGGAGCGCTCATTGAGGCGCCAGGACTCGGCGAGGAAATCCATACTGTGGTAGAAGACCACGTAGAGGAATGGAAACACGAACACGATGATGCCGAAGATTTCCCAGAAGCGCAGGGCATTGGGAGACAACCGCATGGCGATAATGTCGACGCGGATGTGGGAGTCCGTCACTTGGGCGTAAGACAAACCGAACATGACACCCGCCGCGTACAAGTGCCACTGCAATTCCTCGAACTTGGGGTCCCCGGTGCCAAATCCATAGCGCAACACCACCTGCACGATAATCACTACGATCAGCAGAGCGTTCAACCAACACAACAGCTGCGCGCTTGCGCGGATGAAAGCGTCTATCCAGTCTGCGAGTGGAACCGGCGGCTCATCGTCCTTATCGTGTATGGGCAGATGACTGGTTGATTCGCGCGCCGACATGGCCGCTCCTTGAGGCAAAACTCAGCGGCACTCTTCATAGAGCGCCGCTGTATTCGCCTATCTTGGTGTTTGCTGTTGCCGAACGCGGAGTAAAGATCCGCAAGTTAACTATTTATTTAGGCAGAGCTCTGGGCAAAAACGCGTGGGACTCCCACAGATCATAGCCCTTACGATATTCCTGCATGTCGTCCCACACCTTCTTGAAGAACGGGTCCTTGGCGGCCATCTCGTTTGCGACACCTTCCCAGGTCTTCTTGTATAGGGCCAACATGTCGGCTGACCAGTACTTGAGCTTGACACCGTTGTTTTCGACATTGTCCTGCAACACCGAATACTGAATGAATTCGCCTTCCGCCAGGGAGTTCGCAGTGGCGGCCATGGTGATCATTTCCAGGACCATCTTCTGATGGTCACTCAAACCGTTCCACACGTCCTTGTTGATCAACAACTCAAACACTGTCGCCTGCTGGTGCCAACCCGGAAAATAGTTGTACTTCACCAGCTTGTGAAAACCCAAAAGCTTGTCGATGGCCGGCATTGAAAACTCCGTGGCATCGATGGCTTTTTTCTCCAACGCAGGGAAGATCTCACCACCGGGAAGCAGACTCGTCGACACACCGAGCTTTTGCATCACCTGGCCACCGAGACCGAAGAAGCGCATCTTCAGTCCCTGGAGATCATCGGCGCTGTTAATCTCTTTGCCAAACCAACCGGAGGTCTCCGGGGCAATAATGCCGCAAACGAGCACCTTCACGTTATAGCCGGCCTGATCGTACATCTCCTGATACAGCTTCATCCCGTTGCCGTACCACAACCAGCCAAGATATTCCCCGGCTTCCGGCCCAAACGGCACCGCGGTGAACAAGGGCGATGCGGAAATCTTGCCAGCCCAATACCCCGCCGTCGTATATCCGGCATTGACCTTACCTGTAGACACCGCATCTAGAATCTCAAAAGGCGCCACGAGTTTGCCCGGCTCATAGACCTTCATCTTGACCATTCCGTTGCTCAGAATATCCACACGCTCACCCACCCACTTGATGGTGGTACCCAGACCCGGCAACTTGGTGGCGAACGCAATCGGAACCTTGAGCAGTACGGGTTTGTCCGCCGCGAACACTGTAAGGGATGCCAACCCGAGGCTAAAGGCGGCCAGGGTGGCGATAAGGAGCTTTCTCATCTGTATGATCCTCCAAACTTTGGGGTCGATTGAAACCGACATGGCTACCGGCGCGCTCGTTTTTTTATCCGTTCATTTGCAAAACACGAACGCCAGCACTTTATACAGCATTTTTACATTACTATCCATGGGGTTTAGTTTACTGCGCAATACAATCGCCCAAACATCAAATTATGGATATCTTTCAAAGACCTAAGTCCTGTATGGTGAGAACAATGTGAGTTAGCAGTCGAATCGGATGTGCGCCATGAAAACTGATAAACACTATCCAGGCATTGACCGAGACAAACACGGCGGCATGACCGATATCGGCCGCATTATTCGAGATGCCTGGTTGTTTGAAATCCTCGACGAAAACGAGACCTGCGCCGGGTGGAGTTCTCAGCAGATCGACCGACTCTATGATCAAGTGACTCAGGCGTGGCAAGTCTACGGTCACCTGGTGTCAAACCTGCCGGAAGAATTACGCGTGCGGCACGCCAGAATCTATGCACAGGCGGTGAAACTGGCGCGGGACCGCGGTTGGGATCCGGAACTGGCCGATGATGATTAGAGGCTAGGAGCCACTGGCCAATCGTTGTTGCAGGATCCGATCCAGGATCGGCAAAGTCCGTCCCATTAATAATCCCGAGTGGGTGTGATACAGATGTAGAGTGCAGCGCACCGGGGCGTGCAAAGCGTCCCGTCCCTTGACCGTGAAATCGGTCCAGGCAAGCAGCGGCAGGTCGTCCCGCGTGCGATCGACGCACAACCACTCGTGATCGGTGAGCAGCATATCGGTCTGCCGCAGCTCCCCGTCCAGCTCTACTTCCAACGGTTTTCCCAGACGCTTCAACGCCAACCGCACGCGATTGTAATACCGCGCCTCCACCGTCTTGGGGACGGAGCGCAATGGCGCAATATCTCGAATACGGCGAATCATGGTATTAGTCATTCGATACTTGCGGCGCCTGCACCAATACAGTATGGCGAACGAGCGCCCGGCCCTTCGCAGACTCGCAGGCGTTGACCCGGACATGGTGTTGCGGAAACGCCTGACGGCATGCATCGATTTCGAATAGCACTAGATCGGGATCATCGGGATCCAACATCGGCAATCCCCATCGTTCCCAGAAGTGATTGTCTGGAGCCGGGTCTGTGGTGTGTTCGATAACTAAAGCCCAACCTCGCTTACTGCAATAATGAATCTGCTCACGTAATTGTTCATCGCTGACGGTTACGGTCTCGGTGAAGCTGGATATGTTACGCATTGATCACCCCGTCAATGCAGCAAACACGGCGGGTAACCTTTCCGGTAATCGTTCCACGTGGTCCACGATGCAGTAGTTGTTCTCCCCGAATACTCTTGCGACGTAGCGATCCGCCAACGGATCCAGGGTCAGACAAAAGGTATAGATGCCGTGCATCGCCAGCTCCTCCACCGCCTTTTTCGTATCCTGCCGCAGGTATTGAGGATCGCGCTCGTCGATATCCGCGGGTTCGCCGTCGGTGATGAGTAACACCAAACGCCTCTGCGCCGATTGCTGGGCAAGGTGCCATCCGGCGTGGCGAAGCGCGGCGCCCATGCGGGTGGACAGACCTCCCTGCATGCCCGCGAGGCGCGCCTTGGATTCATCGTCATAGGGCTGATTGAAGTCCTTGAAACGGTAATACCTGACGTCGTGGCGGCCGTCCGAGGCGAAACCATGCACCGCGAAGGCGTCGCCGATTGAATCAACCGCCCAGGCCAGCAGGCCGGTGGACTCCCGCGTCAAATCCAGGATCGAAGGGGCATCCGCGTAGCCTGGATCGCTCTCATTGAGACCGATCTTTTCGTTGGTGGACTCGGACAGGTCCATCAGCACCAGGATCGCCAGCTCTCGGATGTGCCGGATGATGCGAATGTTGATGCGCGGGTCCGGCATCGTTCCGCGGCGTATGTCGATCATCGCGCGCACAGCGGCATTGAGATCCAGTTCTTCGCCCTCCTCGTAGCCGCGGCGGCGCACGATGCCCTGGGGTTGTAAGGCATCGATCAAGTGGCGGATGCGGCTGGCGACGGGCTTGTATTTGGTCAGGATTTCGTCCATCAAATCCGGATCACCCCTGGGCAGGCGGCGTTCGATCACCGTCGCCCATTCGGGACGCGCCAACTGCACATGGTAGTCCCATTCATCGTAGTGGTAAGGGTCGGAGACCGGCTCCTTACCCTCCATCTGGTTGTAGCTGATGCCTTCGTCCTCATAAGGAAAGACCTCGTCGGCACACACCCAGATCTCTTGTGCGTCGTCGCCGGCGCCGGGCACGTCCACCTCATTGGCCATCTCCATGATGTTGACGTAACGGCGGACCTGCTGATCGCTCGCGGGCACGTAGTCCACACCCTGCGACGCGAACAGGTTCTCGGCGAAGGCCCAGATATATCGGTTGTCGTCACGGTAGGGAATGGGCATGTTCTCTATGTGGCGCAGGCCCGGGATAACGGCTGAATCGGCGACCCGGTTGTAGAAATCCACGCCCGCCATCCAGCTGATCCGATTCGTGTGCGGGTCTTTTTTCAACTCCCGTCGGAACTCGGCGGCGATCTCGTTGATCGCTGCCTCGTCGTCGCTGTAGTCCTCATCCAGCAGCGCCCGCGCCATGCGCATCATCAGACCCAGGGTCGGGTGGACATCGACGACATCGCCGTCGCCGGCTGGCTCACCAACGAAGAATCTCAGCCACAGCTTTTTGAGGCCCGGAAACTCCCGGCTTGCCAAATGCTCGATGCGCGCGTCCTCGAACAGTTCGATGAACTTCATCTGCGCGGGACTGAGCTGCTCGGCACTGAGTGGATCGCGCGTGTACACCATATGCGCCGCACTGTGCGCGGCAGCGGCACGAAAGATCTCGATGCCGTCTATGCCGCGGAAGGAATCGAACGCATCGGGCAAGTGGATCTGGAATGCCTCGATATACGGCTTGAGGCCCTGGCGGGTCTCGTAGTCACCGGAGGTGGGACGCATGAAAAAGGCGCGCGCCCACAGCGCGCGTAAATAAAAATTGAGCTTGCGCTGATTGTCGATGAACAGCGTGCCGCGGCGTTCCTTTTGCAGGACCGAGCGCGAAGAAGCGGTCTGCAGGCCAAAATACGCCATCTGTCCGTCGAGATCGCGCTGGTGCGCCTGCATACCCCACTGGGCCCAGCGGCGCAGTCCCCCGAGGGTGAGCTTGGAGAGCAGCTCATCGAGGTGCTCCATCATCGGTCTTAAGCCCCGGGGGGCCTTGCCGGCCAACTGATGGAGCAGCTTGAGATAGCCCCGCATCACGTCCGCGTCGCCCAAACGCCGGGCGGCGAGGGGCATGTTGCCCATCATCATAGTGATGACGGTACCCGAGGTGTGCGAGGCAAGCTTCATCAAGCCGGTGATCACGTCCGGAATCACGTCCTCGCCCACCTCCTTGGCCACGCTCGGCATTTCCTGGACGTAGGTGAACACCAGATCCTGCCCGCGCCCCAAACTGCACATCGCGCGCATACCTTCCAGGTAATTCTGCAGGCCGCGCGGCGACATCACCCGCGCGGCCTCGTGGTAGGCGGACTCCAGCGCCTCACGGTGCTCGTGGGAATCGTCGAAGTCTATGCAGGAGACGTATTCGCTGAAATCTACGCTCATGACTGATCCGCGTCCCGGGTAACCGATCTCAATCAAGCACCGCCGCAGTCGACGCTATCGCCCCCGCGGGTAGCTCAGAAATAGGTGTTGACCGCGGCATCCAGGGTGTCGCGCATGTCCGGATCATCGGTGAGCGGGCGCACCAGCGCCATTTGGCAAGCGGCCTGGGGCTCGATTCCTTTGTTAATCAACTGGGAGGCGTAAACCAGCAGCCGGGTCGACATCCCCTCGTCGAGTCCATGGCCCTTGAGATTACGCGAACGCTGGGCCACCTGGACCAGCTTGTCCGCTGTCGCGTTGTCGATGTCGCCCTCGTGGGCGACGATTTCGGCTTCGACCGCCGCTTCCGGGTAGTCGAAGTCCAAAGCGCCGAAGCGCTGTTTGGTGGATTGTTTGAGATCCTTCATCAAGCTCTGATAACCGGGATTATAGGAGATGACGAGCTGGAAGTCGGGATGCGCCTCCACCAATTCGCCCTTTTTCTCCAGCGGCAGGTTGCGGCGATGATCGGTGAGCGGATGGATGACCACCGTGGTGTCCTGACGGGCCTCGACGACCTCGTCCAAATAACAGATCGCTCCGACCCGCGCCGCCACGGTGAGGGGGCCGTCCTGCCACTTGGTGCCGTTGATATCGAGCAGGAAGCGGCCCACCAGATCGGAGGCGGTCATGTCCTCGTTACAAGCGATGGTAATGAGCGGTTTGTTTAGCTTCCAGGCCATGTACTCGACAAAGCGGGACTTGCCGCAACCGGTGGGTCCCTTGAGCATCACCGGCATACGCGCTGCGTAGGCCGCCTCATACATCTGCACTTCGTTGCCCACAGGACGGTAGTAGGGCTCGGTCTTGACGACGTATTGGTCTTTGTCGGTCATGGTATCGGTGACTCGTGATGACTAACTCGCAACTCCAAATCCAATCCTGCCGGTGCGGTGCCCCTGAACCGCGCGCCCGATTGCGGGAGACCCAGTTCGGATTCCACGGTTCGTGAGGCTAAGGCCCCTGCGTCACATGACAGCAGAGGCCCTGTCCGTGGCAGTTTGCTCCGCTACCTTCAGACCTTGATCGGTCCGCGATAGATGACCATCGCGGTGCCCTGGGACTGGGCGTAGTTGTCGTAACCGATGAGCCGCACATGGTGCTTGGGGTTGGCCTTGTGACAGGCTTCGGCCTCATCCAGGATACGGTTGACATCGGTCTCACCGAACATCGGCAGTTTCCACATGTACCAATAATGGTCGAAGGCATTCTCCGGCTCCACGTGCTCGACAGCCGGGTTCCAACCCTTGTCGCAGATGTACTGCACCTGGGCACGGATGGCGTCCTCGGAGAGCTCCGGGAGGTAGGAGAAGGTTTCAAACTTGCGGCTCGCCGGATCGGACAACCGCGACGCGTAGTCTTGCATTTCGCTCATTGGCGTTACTCCAAATTTCTATGTGCTGAATCTTTACGTGCTCGATTCGATCTTGTTGTGTATTCGCCGATGCCGGAATCACGCAACGGGTACTGAAAAACGGTCCCCCGTTACCCGCTGCGCGTTCCTCGCCACCGGTCTCACCTGTGGGCCACGTCGAGCTTATCGACGGTGTCGAACTCGAACTTGATTTCCTTCCAGGTCTCCATGGCCGCGGCCAGTTCGGGACTGCTTTTCGCCGCCGCGCGCAGGACATCGCCGCCGCGTTTCTCGAGGCCTTCGGCGCCGTTTCTGTTGCGGTCTTCCACACAGGCTTCCAGAGCCACGCGGTTCGCGGCAGCACCGGCCGCATTGCCCCAGGGGTGACCCAGGGTGCCGCCGCCGAACTGCAGGCAGGCATCGTCGCCAAAGATGCTGACCAGGGCCGGCATGTGCCACACGTGAATACCACCGGAGGCCACCGGGAAGATACCCGGCATCGAACCCCAATCCTGGTCAAAGAAGATGCCGCGTGTACGGTCCTCTTTGATGTAGCTGTCACGCATGATATCGATCCAGCCCAGTGTCGCCTCACGATCGCCCTCGAGCTTGCCCACCACGGTGCCGGAATGCAGGTGGTCACCCCCCGACAGGCGCAGGGCCTTGGCGAGCACCCGGAAGTGGATGCCGTGACGCGGATGACGGTCGAGCACCGCGTGCATGGCGCGGTGGATGTGCAGCAGTATGCCGTTGTCCCGGCACCACTGGGCGAGACCGGTGTTGGCGCAGAAGCCGCCGGTCAGGTAGTCGTGCATGATGATCGGGGCGCCAAGTTCCTTCGCGAACTCGGCCCGCTTGTACATCTCCTCCGGCGTCGGCGCGGTGACGTTGAGATAATGGCCCTTGCGTTCGCCGGTCTCGCGCTCGGCCTTATGGATCGCATTCATGACGAACTCGAAACGATTGCGCCAGCGCATAAAAGGCTGCGAGTTGATGTTCTCGTCGTCCTTGGTCAAATCCAGACCCCCGCGCAGGCACTCATACACGGCGCGGCCGTAGTTCTTGGCGGACAGGCCCAGTTTCGGCTTGATGGTGCAACCCAACAGCGCGCGCCCGTACTTGTTGAACTTATCGCGTTCGACCTGGATGCCATGCGGCGGACCGTTGCAGGTCATGACGTAGGCGACGGGAAAACGCACGTCTTCCAGGCGCAGGGCGCGCAGGGCCTTGAAGCCGAACACGTTGCCAACCAAAGACGTGAACACATTCACAACCGAGCCTTCTTCGAACAGGTCGATGGGGTAGGCAACGAAGGCATAATAGCATTCGTCATCGCCCGGGACGTCCTCAATGGCGTAGGCGCGGCCCTTGTAATAATCCAAGTCGGTCAACAGGTCCGTCCACACCGTGGTCCAGGTGCCGGTCGAAGACTCGCTGCGGGGTGATCTTGAAGCAGGCCAGTATGTCGGTGTCTTTGGGGGTGTACTCCGGCATCCAGTACGTTTCACGGTACTCTTTGACGCCGGCTTGATAAGTTTTCGCCATCTTTAGTTTCTCCACAAATAACAAACCAGTTTTGGTTTTACCGGCCGAACCCGGTACGGATTCGAGCCTGAAGTGTACAAACGCCCGGTGCGGCACGTTTTGATTCGTGTCACTGAATCGAACGTTAACCGATCTGAATCATCAGTAAAAATAAATATTAATTATATAATCCATAAATATTTATTTATGATAATATTGGTGCATGCACGTGACTTTGCGCCAGCTCCAGGTGTTCGGCGCCGTGGCCCGGCACTTGAGTTACACCCGCGCCGCCGAGGAACTGCACCTCTCCCAACCGGCGGTCTCCATTCAGGTCCGGCAACTGGAGGAATCTATCGAACTGCCGTTGTTCGAGCAAATTGGCAAGAAAATCTTCCTCACCGAGGCCGGTCGGGAACTCCAGCATTACAGCCGCAACATCGACACACAGTTGACAGAGGCCGAGGCGGTCTTCGACGAACTCAAAGGTCTGCACCGGGGACACCTGAACATCACCGTGGCGACCACTGCCAATTATTTCGTGCCCGGACTCCTCGCCCGCTTCAACAAACAACACCCGGGGGTGAGCATCCGGCTGGACGTCACCAACCGGGAAGGGCTGTTGAAACAGCTGGAATACAATCAAACCGATATCGTGGTCATGGGTCGCCCGCCCGGCGACCGGGATCTTGCCTTTACCGCCTTCCGAGACAACCCACTGGTGGTCGTCGCCCCCCCGCATCACCCATTGAGCCGACGTAAGCGCGTGCGCCTGAGGGAACTGCAGGATCAACCCTTTCTGCTCCGGGAGCCGGGATCGGGGACACGGATAGCAATGGAGCGTTTCTTCAGCGGACGCAACATTAGAGTCCGCACCGGAATGGAGCTGGGCAGCAACGAAGCCATCAAACAAAGCGTTGCGGCAGGTCTCGGCCTGGGCTTATTGTCACGGGATACGCTGTCGATGGAACTGCAATTGAAGCAGTTGACGATCCTTAATGTCGAAGATTTCCCGATCCTGCGCCACTGGCATCTTGTTCACCGCAAAGGCAAACGCCTGTCGACGGTTGCCAGCACGTTCAAGGATTTCCTGCTGACCCGATAATCGCAAAGGGTTTGCCGGCCGGGCTCAGCGCCGCAGCGAACACCCGGCCCCACTGACTTTTTTAATTGTTTTCGGTCAGGCCGCTTGTTCCATCTCCGGTTTGTACGCGCCACGGGCCGCGGCGCCGTTCATCTTGGCGCGATGCAAAATCACCTTGGCCGCGTGGTCGATATTGCCGGCGTCTCCATTCCAAGCCTGCATCGCCGCCTGCTGAAGCGCGCGCCCGTACGAAAACGTCAGCCGCCAGGGCAGATTGCCACCCAACGCGTTCATGGCGTTCAGGTGTTCGGTGGCCTCTTCGTCGGTTTGTCCACCGGACAGAAACGCAACGCCCGGCACGGCCTCCGGCACCGTGCTCGACAGGCAACGGATGGTCTCCTCGGCCACCTGATGGACATCGGCCCGCTGCGGACACTCGTAACCGGACACCACCATGTTGGGCTTCAGCACCATCCCAGCCAGGGCAACGCCTTGCTCGTCCAATTGTTCAAACACCGATTGCTGAGCGGCATGGGTCACCTCATAGGACCGCTCGATGGTGTGTGTGCCATCCATCAACACCTCTGGTTCGACGATGGGGACGAGATTCATTTCCTGACAGAGCGCCGCATAACGCGCGAGGGCGTGGGCATTGGCCATCAAACAGGCCTCGCTCGGGATGCCCTCTCCAATCGTTATCACGGCCCGCCACTTGGCGAAGCGAGCACCGAGTTCGTAGTACTCGGCCAATCTGTCACGCAACCCGTCCAAACCCTCGGTAACCTTCTCACCCGGATGCAACGCCAAGTCTTTTGCGCCCTTGTCGACCTTAATCCCGGGCACGATACCCAGCTCGGTAAGGCGTTCGGCGAAAGGTTTTCCGTTGAGCGTAGTTTGACGAAGGGTCTCGTCAAACAATATCGCCCCTCCGATGTACTGACCCATTTCGTCTTCCTTGAGCAGCATGTGCCGGTACTCGCGGCGGTTGGCCTCGGTGGTGGGGATCCCTAACTTGCTGAACCGTTTGTTGCAGGTTGGATGGCTTTCATCCATAGCCAGTATGCCTTTGCCGGGCGCGACCATGGCCGCTGCGGTCTCTGTCAGCTGCTGAAGGTTCACAAGATCCTCCTCTCGGTTGAGTTTACGGAATAAGATAGCTGGGATTCTACCGTAGCTGCCAACCCGGGCAAGCGCCTCAGCCGACCACGCGCCGCCAATAGCTCAAACGCCAGTAGTACAACACGGTGTAGTCGTGCTCGGGATAGGAATTGGCGTAGTCCACTCCAGATCTGGGTTGCTCGGGATTATCCCGAGCCGGATCGAGGCGCCGCCAGCCGGCGTCCCGCCGCTCATCGGACAGCGGCTCGCGAATGTCATTAAGGTAACGCTTCTCAATGGCGCCGAATGCGGCGAAGTTGTCCTGGCCCCTCTCGAGCGAGACCGCGTTGGCCGCTCCCGGCATGGTGGGGAAGCGGAGCTGCACCAGATTATCCTCCCAGTGACAGATCGGGCAGATGACGTGGCTGCCCGGCTCCCGGTCAAAGACCCTGTAGCCGCAACAGGGACAAGGATATCGGCTCAACATCAGAGTTTATCTATGCTGCGCACGCAGTTGGCCCGGCGGCGGCGTACCAGCGAACCTCCACGTCTCCTAGCAATCATTCCGCACCTCAAGTCAGTTGACGCGCGGATTCAGTTCGCCATTGGCGTAACGCGCAGTCATGACTTCGAGACTGGTCGGCTTAATCTTGGAGGCGCTGCCGGTGGTGCCGAACGCTTCGTAACGGGCCTTGCAGATGTCCCGCATCGCCGCAGTCGCGGCGCTCAAGTATTTGCGCGGATCGAAGTTCTTCGGGTTGTCGTGCAGATGCTTGCGAATCGCGCCAGTCGACGCCATCCGCAGATCCGTATCGATATTGACCTTGCGCACACCGTGTTTGATGCCTTCCTGTATCTCTTCCACCGGCACGCCATAGGTCTCGCCCATGTCACCGCCGTGCTCGTTGATGACTTTCAGCCAGTCCTGCGGCACGGAGCTGGAACCGTGCATGACCAAATGTGTGTCGGGAATACGCGCGTGGATTTCCTTGATTCGCTCGATGGCGAGAATGTCCCCTGTCGGTGGCCGGGTGAATTTGTAGGCGCCGTGGCTGGTGCCGATGGCAATGGCCAGCGCGTCGACATGGGTGTCTTGGACGAACTTAGCGGCCTCCTCAGGGTCGGTCAACAGCTGGGAATGATCGAGTTTGCCTTCGGCCCCGGATCCGTCCTCCTCGCCGGCCATACCGGTCTCCAGGGAACCCAAGCATCCGAGCTCTCCCTCCACCGACACGCCACAGGCGTGTGCCAGATCGACGACCTGGCGGGTTACCCGCGCGTTGTAGTCGTAGTCCATCGGCGTCTTCATGTCCTCACCGAGAGAACCGTCCATCATTACCGAAGAAAATCCCAATTGGATCGACCGTTGACACACCGCTGGTGACGCGCCGTGATCCTGGTGCATGACCACCGGGATGTGGGGCCACTCCTCAATCGCGGACAATATCAAGTGGCGCAGAAATGGGGCTCCGGCATAGGTTCGGGCGCCGGCCGACGCCTGCACGATGACCGGGCTGTCCGTCTGGTCCGCGGCTTCCATTATGGCCCGCATCTGTTCCAGATTGTTTACGTTAAACGCCGGCACGCCGTAGTCGTGCTCCGCCGCGTGGTCCAACAGTTGTCTCAGTGAAATAAGAGCCATATGGTTCTCCTTACTCTATAGTGCGAAGTCTTCGTGTTGATGTTCAACATTGTTTGTCTAAACTTTCAGCACCTTCATCGAATTAGTGCCGCCCCTCAAACCCGCCAAATCGCCCTTGGTGACGATGATGGCGTCATCTTTGTTCGCAACCCGCAATCGCCTCAATTCACGGATCGCCTGCTGCTCGCCTCGATCGCTACTCATGTAGTCGGCGTCGACCAGCATCGGGTAAACGCCTCGATACAACGCGACCCGCCGGACCGTTTCCACATTCGAAGACATCGCGAATATCGGGATGCCGGAGCTGTTCCGGGACATCCATTTCGCAGTTGCACCCGATTCCGTCATCGCGACAATCGCCTTCACCCGTAGATGATTGGCGGTGTACATCGCCGCCATCGCAATGGATTCCTCGATGGTCTGGAAATGGGCGTCCACGCGATGGTTGAACGTCACCCGTTGTCGCTCGGCACCACGGCAGATGCGATCCATCGCCCCGACCACCCGCGCCGGGTGACGCCCGATCGCAGTCTCGGCGGACAGCATGACGGCATCGGTTCCGTCCAGGACGGCGTTGGCGACGTCCAGCACCTCCGCACGCGTCGCCTGCGGACTCTCTACCATCGACTGCATCATCTGCGTCGCGGTGATGACCACTCGATTCGATTCCCGCGCCTGCCGTATTATCTGCTTCTGCATCCCCGGCAGCTCCGCGTCACCGATCTCGACACCGAGATCGCCCCGCGCGATCATGACGCCGTCCGACGCTTCAATAATCGCGCCGACGTTGTCGATCGCTTCGGCCCGTTCAATTTTCGACACGATCCCGCCGGTCCCGCCCGCCTTCCGAAACAGCTCCCGTGCGCGTGCCACATCTTCGACGTTGCGTACGAAGGACACCGCCAGATAGTCGGCCTCGTTTTCCGCGGCAATCCGGATGTCGGCATGGTCTTTTTCGGTCAGTGCCGGCGCCGAGAGCCCTCCCCCCAAGCGATTCAAACCCTTGGAGCCGGTCAGTCTGCCGCCGTTCGTCACCCGGCAATAGACCTCGTCCCCGGCGACAGCCTCGACCTGCATGACGATATTGCCGTCGTCCAACAACAGAACGTCGTCTTTGCTGACTTCGTCCGTCAATGTTGTGTGAGTCACACCCACCCGTTCCCCGGTGCCCGCATCGGCATCCAGCGACACATCCAGGATGAAACGATCGCCGTCAACCAAGGTCACACCGCCGTCCTGGAAACCTTTTATGCGGATCTTCGGTCCCTGCAAATCGACCATTACGCCGACGTGGCGCCCACCCGCTTCGGCGATTTCCCGCACCTTCATGATTCGCTCGACATGGCCCGCCCGATCCCCATGGGAAAAATTGATCCGGGCGACATTCATACCGTTCTCGATAACACGCTCGAGCTCCCCAGTCCGGTCCGTCGCCGGGCCCAACGTCGCTACGATTTTGGTTCGGCGTAACATTCAGTTGCCGAATACTGTGGGCGCATTCATCGGGCACTGCAGTCCTGAAGCGGCCGCAGGGGCAAGCGGGTCAACCGGGACGCCGAACCGAGCACTGAGTTGTCCAGTCCCATACGCTTTGGTCAACGGTCTTGGAACACGGTGTAGCGGGTCTGGGGCGTTCAACCCGACCGCCGTTCGAGCACAGCGACCGCAGGCAATTTTTTTCCCTCCAGAAACTCCAGAAACGCTCCCCCACCGGTGGAGATGTACGAAATCTTGTCGGCAATGCCGTATTTATCCACCGCGGCCAGGGTGTCGCCGCCGCCGGCGATCGAGAACGCCGAACTCGCTGCAATCGCCGCGCCCAACGCCCGGGTGCCGGCACCGAATTGATCGAACTCGAACACACCCACCGGCCCGTTCCAAACGATAGTACCCGCCGAACGCATCACCTCGCCGTACCGCTGCGCGGTCTCGGGACCGATGTCCAGGATCATGTCGTCCGCATCGACCTCCGTCACCGGCTTTACCACGGCTTGGGCGGACTCGGAAAACTCTCTGCCCACCACTACATCCGTGGGTACCGGAATATCCCCGCCCTTGGCCCGTGCGGCCTCCATCAGCCGCCCGGCCTCGGCGACCAGATCCTGTTCGTAGAGGGACTTGCCCACCGCATGGCCCGACGCGGCGATGAACGTGTTTGCGATCCCGCCGCCAGGAACGAGTTGATCGACGATCTTGGACAGAGATTCGAGCACGGTCAGCTTGGTCGACACCTTGGCGCCGCCGACGATGGCCGTGAGCGGGCGGGCCGGGTTTTCCAGGGCGGTGCCCAATGCCTCCAATTCCGCCGCCAGCAACGGGCCAGCGCAGGCGATCGGCGCGTAGATGGCGACACCGTGGGTGGAAGCCTGCGCGCGGTGAGCGGTGCCGAACGCATCCATGACGTACACATCGCACAACGCCGCCATCTGCCTGGCCAATCCCTCGCTGTCGCTTTTCTCACCCTGGTTGAAGCGGACGTTCTCACACAGCACTATCTCACCGTCTCCAACGTCCACACCGTCCAACCACTCCTTCACCAGGCGCACCGGCTGCTGCAAGAGATCGGACAGGTGCGCCGCCACCGGAGCGAGCGAATAGGCCGTGTCGTACTCGCCCTCCTGCGGTCTGCCGAGGTGCGACATCAACATCACCTTGGCGCCGGAGTTGCTGGCGTGTTCGATGGTTGGCAGCGCCGCCCGGATGCGTGTATCGCTGGCTACCCTGCCGTCCTTGATGGGAACGTTGAGATCTTCTCGAATCAAAACCCGTTTACCGGCCAGGTCCAGGTCGATCATTTTTATGATAGCCATGAAAATTTAGACCAGTGAGGTGGATGACTTTGTTAACGTCGTCCGCCGGAACCAAGCGGTACCGTTCGGCTAGGCTTCCATGAACGCCCTGGTAGTGTCCAACATGCGATTGGAAAATCCCCACTCATTGTCATACCAGGAACAAACCTTGACGATCCTGCCGTTGACCACGCGGGTCATCGAGGCATCGTAGGTCGACGACACGGATGTGTGGTTGAAATCGATGGACACCAGGGGTTCTTCGTTGAAGGCCAAAATTCCGTTGAGCTCACCGTTGGACGCGTCTTTCATGATCTGGTGCACCTCCTCAACCGAAGTGTCACGGGCAGCCTGGAAGGTCAGATCGACCAGAGACACATTGATGGTCGGCACACGCACGGCAAAGCCGTCCAGTTTGCCGTTAAGTTCCGGCAAGACCAGGCCGACGGCAGCCGCGGCACCAGTCTTCGTGGGTATCATCGATTGGGTCGCGGAACGCGCCCGGCGCAGGTCGGAGTGATACACGTCAGTCAGGACCTGATCGTTGGTGTAGGCGTGTATGGTGGTCATCAATCCGCACTCCACACCGATGTGATCGTGCAACGCCTTTACCATTGGCGCCAGGCAGTTGGTCGTGCACGAGGCGTTTGAGATGACCGTATCGGTAGACTTCAAGACATCGTGGTTGACACCGTAGACGATTGTGGCATCGACGTCCTTGCCGCCCGGCGCAGAGAGAACCACCTTTTTCGCCCCCGCCTCCAGGTGTGCTCCGGCCTTTTCCTTGCTGTTGAACAGGCCTGTGCACTCGAGAACAACGTCTACTTTCAGCTCACTCCAAGGCAATTTGCTGGGATTCCGCTCGGCCAACACCTTAACTTCCTCGTCGCCAACCATGAACGAGTCTCCTTTCACGACCACGTCGCGTGAAAATCTTCCGTGGGCGGTGTCGTATTGGAGCAGGTGCGCGTTTGTGTTCGCGTCCCCCAAATCATTCACGGCGATCACGTCAAACTCGTCATCACGACCGGATTCGAACATGGCGCGGAATACGTTGCGACCGATCCGCCCAAAACCATTAATTGCTACTCTGATTGCCATTCGGTTCTCCTCGGAACTAAACCATTACAAATTAAGATTGTTATGCATCGGCGACGCTCCTGGTCGGCGTTAGTAACGATGACCGGCACGGGCTAGGCGCCCAACACATCGTTGATCGCATCGACCAATTTGTCTTCGGTCAATCCGAAATGCTCGAACACCTGTTTGGCAGGCGCCGATTCCCCGAAGGAATTGACTCCCAGTACACGGCCGTCGGTGCCCACATACTTGTACCAGCAGTTGGTGACTCCGGCCTCGATGGCGACACGCTTAGCAACCCGGCGGGGCAATACGGCTTCCCGGTAGTCAGGATCCTGTGCATCGAACAATTCCACTGCGGGCATGGAGACCACCCGAACCCGTCCGCCGAACTTCCCGGCGGCCTGCACCGCCAACCCAACTTCGGATCCAGTCGCGATGACAATCGCGTCCGGATCGCCGTCGGTATCGACCAGGACATAACCACCGCGGCGGATGTTGTCGATCTGCTCTGGAGTGCGGGACTGATGGGGAACGCCCTGACGGGTGAACAGCAAACTGCTGGGACCGTCGGTTCGCTCTATGGCCGCCTTCCACGCCACCGCGGTCTCCACCCCATCGCAGGGCCGCCAAACCACCATATTGGGAATCAGGCGAAGCGATGCGGTCTGCTCGACGGCCTGATGGGTTGGGCCGTCTTCGCCAAGCCCTATGGAGTCGTGTGTGTAGACGAATATCGTGGGCACCTTCATCAAGGCAGCCATTCGCAAGGCATTGCGCGCGTACTCAGAAAAAATAAGAAACGTCCCGCCGTAAGGAATCAGTCCACGATGCAGGGCGATTCCGTTCATGATCGCCGACATCGCAAACTCGCGGACCCCGTAGTAGATGTAGTTCCCGGAGGCATCGGCCTCAGTCAAGGCCTTGGATCCCGACCAATTGGTGTTATTGGAACCGGTCAAATCCGCCGACCCGCCCAGCATTTCCGGCAGCAGCGCCGCGTACGCGTTGAGGGCCGCCTGGGAATGCTTGCGGGTGGCATCGTCTTTCGCCGCCGACGCGGCGGACGCCACATAGGCACTCGACTCCGTCTCCCAGTGCTCCGGCATCTCGCGGTTCATCCGTCGGCTGAATTCGCCCGCCAGATCGGGAAACTCGGCCTGATAGGCGGCAAACCGCTTATTCCAGCCGGCTTCCAGGTTGGCGCCCCGGGTGCGGGCGTCCCACCCGGCATAGATTTCATCGGGGATCACAAAGGGGTCATGAGCCCAGCCGATGGTCTCGCGAACCAATGCCACCTCTTCGACACCGAGGGCGGCGCCGTGGCATTCTTCCTTGCCCTGCTTATTGGGAGATCCCCACCCGATCACTGTCTTGCAGCAGATCAGGCTGGGCCGGTCGGTGACCGCGCGTGCCGCTTCGATGGCCTGCCCGATGGCGGCGGCATCGTGGCCGTCCACATTCGGCACTACGTGCCAGCCGTACGCCTCGAAGCGTCGCGGTGTGTCATCGGTGAACCATAGATCCACCTCGCCGTCGATGGAAATGCCGTTGTCATCGTAAAATGCAATGAGCTTGCCCAGACCCAGGGTCCCGGCCAGGGAACAGGCTTCGTGCGAAATCCCTTCCATCAGACAACCGTCGCCCAGGAACACATAGGTATGGTGATCGACGACGTTGTGATCGCCACGATTGAACTGTGCCGCCAAGGTCTTCTCGGCGATGGCCATCCCCACCCCGTTGGTAATGCCCTGGCCCAGCGGACCGGTCGTCGTCTCTATTCCCGGGGCGTAGCCGTATTCGGGGTGTCCGGGAGTTCTAGAATGCAGCTGGCGGAATTGCCTGATCTCTTCGATGGGCAGATCGTAGCCGCTGAGATGCAGCAGCGCGTAATGCAGCATCGAACCATGTCCATTGGAAAGGATGAAACGGTCTCGGTCACTCCACTGCGGATTGTTTGGGTTGTGTTTCAAGACATCGTTCCACAGCACCTCGGCAATATCCGCCATGCCCATAGGCATGCCGGGATGTCCGGAGTTCGCCTTCTGCACCGCATCCATACTGAGCGCACGAATGGCGTTCGCCAGCTCCCTGCGATCGGAGACCTTAGCTTGGGGTTTTGCAGACATATGCGCTCTCCCTCTCAACGGAATCTTAATGTGGTTTTGTTTAGTATTCCCAACTGTACGACGACGTTTAGCGCGCCGTGCGTGCCGGTGAGTGAACGATTCCCGGCGTCTGGTTGCGATCACCATCGGGCATCCCTGTCGCCGGCCGGTGCATACCTCACAGCGTGGGGGCCGCTATTCTTACCCAGAGAAGGGGAATTCAGCAAGGGTATGCCGCCCTTAAAGCCGACCCAGCGCCCTAGAATATTCTATCCAAGCATTGAACCCAGGCATTGATCTGAATCTATTTTTACGCAGTCAGTCCAATTCCCAGTACAGGGCTGCGATTTGATCCCGTTTGTCCAGCCGCCCCGGGTAAGCGGGATACGGGGAACCCACACGGCAATCTGACCGCGCACCATTTTCCGCTATCCCGCACGTTGCAACAGGGATCTCGGACGATCGCGAAGCGATCTGGCGGATGGGACGCTGCGCTGGAACGAAGAATCTGGGGCCGGCATGAATAACTCCGGCCCCGGTTTCTTTATACTCCTCGGTCATGAACAATGCAGAGCTTGCCGCCCGGGACCTGCGCGCCCTGTGGCACCCGTGCACTCAAATGAAGGACCATGAGCGGATTCCACCCATCCCGATCCGCAGGGGACAAGGTGTGTGGCTCGAGGATTTCGACGGCAACCGCTACATCGACGGCATCAGTTCCTGGTGGGTCAATTTATTCGGTCACAGCAATCCCCACATCGCACGACGCATCAAGCGCCAAGTAGACCAGTTGGAGCACGTCATCCTGGCGGGCTTCACCCACCAACCGGTAGTCGAGCTTTCAGAACAATTGATCGACATCACCCCCGTTGGGCTGGACCGCTGCTTCTTTGCCGAAAACGGATCTTCGGCCGTAGAGATCGCACTCAAGATGAGCTTCCACTACTGGAAGAACCAGGGCCAGCCGGAAAAAACCGTATTCGTAAACCTCAGTAACAGCTACCACGGAGAAACCTTAGGGGCACTCTCCGTCGGCGACGTCGATTTGTACAAGCGGACCTACGAGCCGCTCCTGTTGCGCCCGGAAACGGTGCCATCTCCGGACTGTTATCAGCGGGAGCCGGGCGTCAACTGGCGGGAGCACAGCGAGCTCGAATTTGCGCACATGGAGGCGATCCTGGCCCGGCGGACCAATCAGATCTGCGCCGTCATCGTAGAACCCCTGGTCCAGTGCGCGGGTTACATGCGGATGTACGATCCGGTCTATCTGTCCTTGCTGCGCGAGGCCTGCGATCGGTACCAGGTGCACCTGATCGCCGACGAATGCGCGGTGGGATTCGGCCGCACGGGAACGCTGTTCGCGTGCGAACAAGCGCAGGTCTCACCGGATTTTCTGTGCTTGGCCAAAGGCTTAACCGGCGGTTTTCTGCCCCTGTCGGCAGTATTGACGACCAATCGGGTGTATGACGCGTTTTACGATGACTATCCGTCGCTGCGGGCCTTTCTCCATTCCCACAGCTACACTGGAAACCCTCTGGCGTGCGCCGCGGCACTCGCTACCTTGGAACTGTTCAAGCAGAGCGACGTGCTCGGCGCAAACCGGCAGCTTGCCGGGATCATGGCGCAGGTCACCGAGCATTTTCGCGACCACCCGAACATTGCCGAGGTCCGGCAATGCGGCATGATCCTGGCCATCGAGATGATCAAGGACAAGCGCACGCGCACACCCTACCCGTGGCAGGAGCGACGTGGTCAGAAGGTTTACCGACACGGGCTTCAGAACCAGGCCTTGTTGAGGCCACTTGGCGACGTGGTGTACTTCATGCCGCCCTACGTCATTCAGCCCACCGAAATCGAACATCTCGCCAAGGTGGCCTGGCAGGGAATTCAACTGGCCACCAACGATTAGCCTGCATATTGCACCAAGGCGACGAAGTAATGGTGTATCAACTTGATTGTGTTCAATGATTCGGTCTTAGGTGATTCGTACAGTTTGTGCTTCTGCAATCGCTTATCCCGGCCCTGGCTCGATCTCGAACGTCTGCACTTGCGCTTCACCTAAGGACACTCGAACAGGAGAATGTCAGTCTCCAGGCCTTGGAGACTGAGCCGTGGCCGGTGTCCTTGATGCAATATGCGGACGACTCAGCAGGCAATCGCCGGCTCAGTAAATGGCATCGGCCAGGGCCTCCACATCGGGAATCAATACCGCCTGACCGTTGAGGTGGACCGGGCTGGCGACATACCTGGCGTCGACGTGCTCTGGCATCGCCGCCGGGGCCAGCTTGGCCTCCATCAGCAGCGAACGGGGATTGCTGTGGATGCCGACACCGAAGAAATCGTGCTCGCGACGGCGGGGTAAGGGGTAAAACACCACCGTGCGAGGATACCGGGTTTCGGTATCGGCGTCTTTCAACAACAGACTGTCCAGTGACACCAGGGGTATGTGGATACCCCGCCACATTATGCGCCCGGCGATCCCGGGTCGTTTGAACTCGGTGTCCTCGACCGCGGGTGTGGCGATGACCTCCGCGACCATTGCGCTCGGAACCAGAAACGCGTTGGACTGGGTACGTATCAGCAAAGCGTGGACCGAACTCTGCGCGGTAGAGGCGGTAGACGCGGACGGCGTGGATTCCGGCATGACGAAGTTCAGTGGATGGCGCGTTGGTCTCGGGCAAAGAACTGGGGCAGCAGGGCCTGCACGTTGGCGACCAGCTCCTGCTCCTGATACGGCTTGGTCAGATACGCGTCGGCACCGAGCTCCATCGCCTTCTGCTTGTGTTTCACGCCCGCTCGAGACGTGATGATGACAATGGGAATATCCCGGGTATTCTCTTCGGTACGCACGCGCGCCGTCAGTTCATACCCATCCATCCTTGGCATTTCAATATCCACCAGCAGCAAATCCGGTTGACGCTGGCGCATCTGTTCGAGGGCGTCAACGCCGTCCTTGGCCATTAAAACATCCATCCCGTGCCGGCTGAGATTACGGCTGGTCACTTTGCGAACAGTCAGCGAATCGTCCACAACCATGATTACCGGCAAGGAATCGAACTGGGCTTGCTGACTCCCATGTGGCGTCCAGTGAACGGCTTCGTGCGCCACCCACAATTCGGCCAGATCCAAGATCAGCACGACTCCGCCGTCACCGCGAACGGTGGCCCCGGCGATACCCTGTATATTGTCCAAATGCGCACCGAGTGTCCTGATCACCACCTCCTGCGCACCGAGCAGGTCGTCTACCTGAACGGCTATGTCTCGGGCTCCCATCCGAACGATCAGCAGCGGAACGCGCCGTGACAACTCGCCCGGCAATTCCAGTCCAAGCCGTCTAACCAAATCCAGGAGCGGATAGCTCTGGCCGGCGACACTCACGGTGACGCCCGAATCGCGCGAGGGCCCCGGCAATTGATCCCGATCGATCTTCACGACCCGATGGATGACGCCAAAGGGCACCGCGAAGGTCTGGTTACCACATCGAACGAATAATGCATGGGTAATGGACAGGGTCACCGGGAGGCGGATCTCGAACGTTGTGCCACGCTCCGGATCACTCTCCACGCCGATATTCCCGCCCAATCTCCGGACCGCAGAATGAACGACGTCCAGCCCGACGCCCCGGCCGGAGAGCTGCGTTACCCTATCAACGGTCGTAAATCCGGGCGTCACGATTAACTGGATCAGATCCTGATCGCTGAGGCTGGAGTCCTGTTTCAACAATCCGGTCTCCAACGCCTTGTCGCGGATCTTGTCGAAAGCCAGACCCGCCCCATCGTCGTTGAACCGGATTACGAACTCACTGCCCTCCTGCCGGCACGTGATGTGAATCGTCCCCAGCTCGGGTTTCCCGCACCCCGATCGCTGCTCACTTTCCTCGATTCCATGTCCCACGGCATTACGTATCATGTGCTCGAAGGCCTCGGTCATGGTGGCCAGGACATTACGGTCAACCTCAACCTCGCCACCGCTCACTCGCAGTTCTACCTGCTTGTTCAGCTCGCGTGCGGTCTGTCGCACGTGGTGCCGCAGTCTCGGGATCAGGGTCGAAAACGGCACCATGCGGGTACGCATCAAACCGTCCTGCAGTTCGCTGCTCAGCAGTGATTGCTGCTGCAGAACCGATTCCACCTCATTGGTAAACCCGTGCAGCCCACCCTGGATGGTGGTCAGGTCATCGAGGCTCTCCGACAGGCTTCGTGACAGATGCTGAAGTTTGGTATAGCGATCGAACTCCAGTGGATCGAACTCCTCGTCCATGGCGGCGGCCATTTTCTCTTCGGAGCCAGATCGAATTTGGCTTTCGGCCTGGATTTCCAGGTCGCGCAGCTGGTCGCTGAAACGCAAGATGTTTGCGCGCAGCTCGTTAAGATTGGTTTTCAGTCCACCCAGTTGCTGCTCCATCTGCGCCCTGGAGACGCTGACCTCGCCGGCGCAACCGAACAACTGGTCCAGCACCCCGGCATCGACCCGAACCCGCTCCCGGGGTGCGAACGCGGCCGCCGTCGGTAAAGTCACCGGTTTAGCACTGCGGGCTGCGCTGCCAGCCGTCGCTTGATCCAACACCGATGCCGCCACTCCGGCGTCCCCGCGGTCCACGTCGAGACTCTCGGCGCCGGTAGCCGATGCCGTCGCTGCATCGCGCTGGTCACCGGAGCGCGACGAATCGATGAATGTGAGCACCGCCCGGTCGAGCGTGGAGGTATCCGGTAATGATTGGTGCCGCTCCACGCGATGCACCAAGTTGACCAAAGTATCGTGGACCTCCTCGAGCAACTGGGGTAATCCAGACCAATCGAAATCGCGCCGGCGCTCGACCGCCTCCAACAGCGTCTCGGTGCTGTGGCTGAGATCGCCGATGACGTCGACGCCGGCAGCGCGCGCACTGCCTTTCAAGGTATGCAGCTCACGATTGAGCGCCCCAATCACATCTGATTCGATGTTTGCTCCGGCAACGCAGCCACTCAACTGTTGGTCAATCCGGCCCAGGATGTCGAGGGCCTCCTCGCAGAAGATATCGCTCAGGTCCAGTCCAGTCGCAACCTCCGCCCCCTCCACCGCGATGATTTCGTCGCGCAGCTCGAGCGGAATCTCGGCCGGCCGATTCGCATGCTGTGTACCGGCGGCCGCCTCGTGCGTATCGACGCTGGACGCCGCCGCAGCGTCCGCGCGGTGCTGTGCCAACGATTCTGATTCCAACGGCCGCACGCCGGGCTCGCTGATCGCCGCACCGACCTTGTCCGCCGGCTCCGGCTGCCACGCCTGTCGGCGTCGCTGATCCAGCGCCCTGGTGCGCTCTATCAGTTCATCGAACCCGGCCGGAAACCGGTCCGGTGACTCGCCACCCCGGTTGAGCCGTTCCAGTGTTTCAGCGCAGTTGTCGCCAAGCGCATTGAGTATCTCCAATTCGTCTGCACGAAGACGGTTGCTCGTCGTTTTGATTGTATGCATCAGGTGATCCACGGCGTCACCGGCATCGGACATCGCCAACAGGCTCAGCGAACGCGAGGTGCCCTTCAGTGTGTGCAGCGAACGCAACAGATTTTCGGTGACTGCACATTGGTCCGCGTCCTTCTGGCACCTGCTCAGAACACTGCCAATCACGGCAAGATGTTGCCTAGTCTCCTGGGTAAAAATACGCCGAACCGTCGCGTCCCGGACTTCGGTCCGCGGTGTCCGGGCCGCGTCCGCAGGCTCGCCGACCTCAGCGGCGGGCCGATCGGCATCCGCTGTCGGTTCGGGATGCCCGGCCACCTCGGCTTCCGCCTCGACTTCGGTCGGGGCAGTCACGGACGTCGGCTCCCCGGCGGCCGCCGTTTCGTCGTCAAACTCGGTGGCGGGTTCCGGCTCGCCGCTCGCAATTTGCTCGGCCTCCGCCGTCCAGGCCTCTAAATCGATACCGTCCGCCTGCGCCGGCTGACCCCCCAGCACCGACGCGAGCGTCTTCGCGGCCCGTTCGGTGAAGCTGCGTACCCTGGCCGACGCCTCCAGTTTGCCGGCGATTACACGATTGAGCAGATCCTCCACGATCCACGCCAGCTCCGCCGGGCTCCCCGCGCCCACCATCCGACCGCTGCCTTTCAAAGTGTGAAATTGCCGGCGCAGATCAGACAGGTCAACGCCATCGTCGAGGCGGCCTTGCCAGGCGGCCAGATCGGCATCGATCGCTTGCAGACATTCTTCGGCCTCCTCTATAAACACCTCGAGGATGTCCGACTGTATATCGGCATCTTGTATCGGCGCGCTTTCGACTTGGACCGGCAGCGGGACGACTTCGGGTTTGGCTGCGGCCACTTCGTTGGACAACTCGGTGAGCCGGTCCATCGACCTCTGCAGGGTACCGCTGACTTCCTGGGTTAACAGCGACGGATCGTCGCTGACGATGTCCAGCAAGTTGTTTATTTCGTCCGCAATCTGGTGCAAAGTCAGGTGATCGCGCCGATCGGCGAGCGACGAGATGCGACGCAGGTTTCGGCGCAACAACCGAAGCGCGCTGTAGTCGGCGTTATCGTCTATCCAGCGTCCCAAGTAGTGGGAGATCTTGTCGGCCAGATCCTTGGGGTCTGCGCGATCGAGACCATGATCGTCGATGGCATCCTCCAGATCCCGGGCGGCTCGATCGACCATGTCGTTCATCTTCGGCTGACCATGGGTCAGCCCCCGCACAAAGGCCTCCGTAGAACCGACGGTCACCGCCAACGCCTCAGTCAGCCGGCGCTCAGGCGTCAGAGTGCCATCGACCAGTTGCTGGGCGGTGTCGCCGGCCATGCCCAACAACTCAGCGATGCGGTGTTGGCCGAGAATCTGCAAAACGCCTTGAACCTGTTTCAGGTGCTGAGGTACAAGGGCCAGCTTCTCCGCATTGGGCGCCGCCACATAGGCTTCCAAGGCCGTCTCCGTCTTCTTGAGGTTGACGTGTATCTCATCGGCCACAGCGGTAATGACGTGTTTGAACTCTGAGACACCAAGGGCCTCTTCGCTCCAGACTTGCCGATCACCCTCGGCGATGTCGCTGACGCTGACGGTGGCCAGCCGAATGCCGCGCAGGCGCTCAGCCTTGCCCTCCATCTCGTCCTTCCAATCCAGGTCCGGAGTGTGCTCACCTTTGAGACTCTCCTCGATGAACAACAGAGCCGCCGCCATTTCCAGGGAGGCGTCCTCGCGCGAGACGGACTGTCCCGACTCGATCGCATGACCGATATCGGCCAGTTCGCCAGCCAATTGTCGAATCGGTTCGATCGATTGCTCCTCGGCGCGCGCCCGTATCGAACTTACGTGGCCAATCAGCGGCTCCAGACTGCCGCCGTCTCCAGACGACGAAGCAAAATAAGCGGACAACAGATCCTGAGCGGTCTCGAGATCTCCGGCCACCGACTCGCTCAATCGGGCCAATTGTTCCTGATCGGGCAAAGCCGCCAGCTCATCCTCGTCGACGGCTATCTCGCCGGTCAAAAGTACGTCCAGATCGAACGCAGAACGAATCTCCTGTACTGCCGGCAGCGCCTCGTCGCAGCGACCGATCTCGAACAGCATCCGCCTGATGAGTTCCTCGGGAGTCTCTTGAATCAACGCGGATTCTCCGCTCTCGATCAAGCCCTTGATCTGCTGGTCGAGGCGGCCCAGCAGACGCTTGCTGTCCAACGACGTCCCGTCATGATCCGCGCCGAGCGTGGCAAGGAATGCCCCCGCCACCCACCACAATTGATTCACCGCGCTGAATCGCGCAATTGCCGCCAGCGCATCGACCGTCGCCGCCAGACCTTTCAAGGCGTCCCGATCCGCCGTATCCCGCAAGAACGCCAATAAGTGCCGTTGGTAATCTTTACGCAACTGGCGCGCCGTCTGACGATATTCGGCTTCGGCCAATTTCTGCTTGGCCTGCTTAGGTGGAAAAGTCTCAAGGTCCGGGTGGAACAGATCATAACGGTCGAGCGGGCTGTCACCGCGTGCGGCACGCAGTTGATTCAGTACATCGATCTGCTTGATCGGCAGATCCGGCAATCCCTTATGTAATTGATCGAGATAAACGGTTATCGCGGTGAGCCCGCGATCGAGCAATCCGGTGGTTTCCGGGTCCGGCGATGCCTGTCCGGCCACGAACGCATCAGCCAGGGTTTCAACTTCCTGCGCCAACAGCGCCGCGCCGTCTATTTCCATCATCTGCAGAGTTCCGACAATCTGGTGTAGGTCGCCGGAGAGCAATCGAAATGGAGACACGTCTCCGTTGTGTCCGTTATCGTGGAAATCGGCGAGATGGGACTGGGCGTTTTCCAGGGTCACCTCGATTTCAGAACGGATCCACCCCAATGTGGCGGGGTTGACTCTCGCGACACCAGCCATTGCTATTCCAACTCCCCCTGCACGTCAAACGCCGCGTGTTGCGATCGCGGCGTTAAACTGGAATCTTGAATCCAGCGACCGATTCCTGCAATTCCCGCGCCAGATCGGTGAGATCCCCGATCGAATCTGCGGTATTACGGGCTTCACTGGAGGCCGACGTTGTGACCTCCCGGATTGTAGTCATCTGCTGCGAAACACCGGTCGCCGAGCGTGACTGATTCTGCGCTGCCTCGGCCATCGAGCTGATCAACCTCGACAGGTCTTCGGATACCGACTCGATTTCACCGAGCGCCTGCCCCGCGGAGTCAGCCAGACGCGTGCCTTCGACCACACCCTCAGTCGCCTGTTCCATGGATACAATTGCTTCATTCGTGTCCGATTGGATGTTCTTGACCAGTTCGGAGATCTGTTTAGTCGCCTCCGTCGATCTCTCCGCCAATCGCTGCACTTCGTCGGCAACCACTGCAAAACCGCGTCCGGCCTCGCCGGCCATCGCTGCCTGAATAGCCGCGTTGAGGGATAGAATGTTGGTTTGCTCGGCGATGTCGTCGATCAAGCGCACAATGTCACCGATCTGCTGTGAGCTTTCACCGAGGCGTTTAATGCGTTTGGAGGTCTCCTGGATCTGCTGACGCATCTCACCCATGCCGCGGATATTCGTTCGCACCGCTTGTGCACCCTGTTTCGCCACATTCACAGAACCCTTGGCCACATCCGCGGAACGCCGCGCTTCCGTGGACATCTCTTCCATGGACTTGGCCATCGCCTGAATGCGTTCGGTCGTCTCGGTAATTTCGCTGGCTTGCTTTTCATTGACTTTCGACAATTGCCGCGCGGTTTTGACGCTGTCGACAGAGGCCGTCGCCACCAACTGTGATGCATCGTTGATGCGGCGAACCAGATTGCGCATCTCCCGCACAGCAAAGTTGACCGAGTCAGCGATTGCGCCGGTTATCTGGTCGGTGACCTCCGCCTCGATCGTCAAATCACCATCTGCGAGATCGCCCATCTCGTCCAACAACTTAAGAATAGCATCCTGCGTTTCCCGATTCTGACGTGCGTTCTCCTCCGCGCGATGACGCGCGTCCAAGACCAGGGCGCGTACCAGCAGGATCAGGAAAATCGCGGCGGATAAACCAAACACCCATGGCAACCAGCGGTAGAAATCCTGGCCGGAACCCGCCGCATAGGCGTTGGACAGGGCTTGCATCGCCCCCAGCAGTGGGATGCTGTTGTCCACGATTATTTGGACGGCGTGATGTGCTTGGAAAAACTCCGCTACGCTTCCCAGCATTTCTTCGACTATGATGTTGAGCTCACCGAAGGTTGCAGCCAGGGTATCGAGTTTAGCCTGCACCACCGGTCCGCTGGTGGCGCGTAAGTCCTCTAAAGTCTCCGCAAACAATCGCGTGTCCTTGCCGAACTGAGTTGCCGACACCGTCGAGCCGGTACCGCCTTTGGAGAAAATATTGACGTCCTTGGCGATCCGCTGCCCCAGAGCGCGCTGCCGTCCAGCCAGATTGACTTGCTCGGGATTACTGGATTCGCGGATAACGGCCTCCACAACTTGATCGGACTCCGTCAGCAGCAGCGGCGCAAGTTCGTTGACCCGCGTCACCTTGTCCCGCGTGCCCAACAACACGGTCTGTTGTTCGAGCACAGTATTAATGCTTTCCCGGGTGCTGGACCACTGCCTCTGCAGTGGCTTCAATGTGGCGTCGACATTGGGGAGCGCTGGCGCCAGTATTCTGACTGATCCGCCGCTGTGGAGAGTTTTTAACTCAGCCGTAAACAGCCTTGCCTGTTCGCGCAACCGATCAAACGCCTCCGGTTCGCCAAGCACCGCCTCGCGGGCGTCCTTCGCGATACCTTGAGACAACATCATCAAAGTTGTCGTGGTCTGTCCGGAGCGTGCCTGCGCGGCGCTGCGCTGTGTTTCCAGAGTCTGGAACACCACGAGCCCTATAACTGAAAGAATCAAGGCAACGATAAGGATCGGAATATTGGTGAACAGTCTGGACGCAGGTGACGGTTCGACCGGCGTTGCAATATCGAACGAACTTATATCCCGCTCTATCGTTGCCGTGAGTGGATCGTCCACATCCACCAGGTCCACGTCTTTGAACACTCGATCCTGAATAGTGCCTTTTACGGTATCTTGTGCTGTAGCCATTTCCTTACCTCATCGGTTGAGCTATGCAGTAGCCTTCAACTCGATTTCACGAAACACGTCAGACTCCACCAATTGGTTGATTGTCAGTACTCCCCAAGTCTGCCCGTCTGCCACGAATGCCCGTTCGATAAAGGGCTTTATTTCGTCACTGAAAATCGCTGCCTCACCAACATCCCGGTCCAGATCAAATGACTTCAATCCGTACACCCGCGATACCAGTAAGGCACTTTGCAGTTCTTTCTTGTTCAACACCAACAGCATACCCTCGGATTCGACAACCATCGGCGGACACCCAAGCAACGCGGCCAAATCCGTGATCGAGTACAAGGTGCCCCTCACGTTTACAACACCTCGCATCCAGCCTTTGGTGCGCGGCACCGGGGTAATCGAACCACACTCGACCACGTCGTTGATCATATCCAGGTGTGCCACCAGCCGCCAGCGATCCACCGCAAAGGTGATGCCGCGCCATTGAGACCGGACTTCCAGTGGTTGGGGTAATTGAAAACCGCTGGCGCGGCTGTCGCGCTCCAAGCGCGACAGCAATTCGAATGGCGTTGCCGAGGCGTCCTGGCGGTTCATAGAAGTTTCAATTTTTTTATCAATGTTGACTCATCCACCGGTTTGACGAGGTAATCTTTGGCGCCCTGCCGCAAGCCCCAGATCTTGTCGGTTTCCTTATCTTTGGAGGATATGATGACGATCGGGATGTCCGCGGTGCTTGGGTCACGCCGCAACTTCCGGGTCGTCTCGAAACCGTTCATACCAGGCATGACAATATCCATCAGGATCACATCCGGCTTGTCGTGGCGGATCTTCTCAATCGCCTCTTCTCCGCTGTAAGCGGATATTGGAGTAAACCCGTTATTCATCAAGTAACCGGTCAACAAATGTAAATCAGTTGGAGAATCGTCAACCACCAATACTTTGCCCGACTGCATGCGTTACTCCGCGGTACCTGGTCAATGACTATCGACCCGTTCGTGTTCGTGATTTCTATGTACGTATTTCGTAATCGCCTGAATCAATTCATCCTGTGTGAACGGCTTGTTGATGTGCTGATCTGAACCAGCGACCCGACCACGAGCCCGATCGAACAGCCCATCTTTGCTGGACAGCATGACGACCGGTGTCTGCTTGAAATGACGATTATTCTTGATGAGACTACAGGTCTGATAGCCGTCGAGCCGCGGCATCATGATGTCGATGAAGATGATGTCGGGTCTGTGATCCGTAATAACCGACATCGCCTCAAACCCGTCAGTCGCAGTCAACACCTGATACCCGGCCTTGGTCAACAACGCCTCGGTAGTCTTGCGGATGGTATTGCTGTCATCGATCACCATAACCTTAATGGACATCGAATCTCCTTTACCCCATATGCAGTTACGTATCTCGTCAACACAAGCCTAGACCATTGCCTGACATAAGTACGGCTGGATCGCATGCTGTGCGGATGGCGTATCTGAAGTCGTTTGTGTTAAAAAACCAATATAGTTATGATTTTAATAGCATATTTACGAGCACAAATCCACGTTAACCGAGCTGCCAACAGCCTTGGTGACACTTAATTTTACGCACTCAGGCGCAGCGGGACCCGTCACGACGGTCCCGCCAGTCGCGAACGAACACCATCTTGACCGCAGTCAATGTTCGCGCCCTGCTCAGCAGGGCGGGGGTCGGCTCGACCAGCAAGGCGCCCGCGCATTCGGCCCAAACCGCCAGATCAGCGCGCGAATCACCGACGTAATCGAAATCGGAATGCCCAAACAGCTCACGTAAGGCACGGGCCTTGTTGGCAGCCTTGAGGTTGAAGTTCTGATCCGACGCCAGTACATGATGAAAAATTCCGAGATAGTCCGCGACCTGGTGCGCATACTTGCGATGAGACGCCGTCGCCAGCACCAGGGTACGTCCGCGATCGTGCTGTTGATGCAGGAACTGGAGCAGCCCTCGATGATAGGGCAACTGCGTAATGTCGAGGTCGGTCCGCTGTGCGATTTTGTGTTTAAAGCCGGCGCGACCCGCGAGCAACCAAACGGTCATCGGCGCCAGCAGCCACGGGCTACGGCGCAACATCTTCGATACCGACACGAACAGCAGGTCGGTTTGCACCAAGGTTCCGTCCAGATCAACGGCCAGCGGGATCATAGTAGTCAGCCAGGAAGGGATGCATCGATACGAATTGTAACTATACGCTCACCGACACCTGAGCAGAACAGGTTCCGCACCCTGCGGCAATGTATGCTTATAATTGCGGCCACGCATTACGCCATACCAGATACTAAAGGACCATGACCATTCAATTGGGCGTACTGATGGACCCCATTGCGGCCATTCATCTGAAGAAGGACAGCACATTCGCCATGCTGCTGGCGGCTCAAGACCGCGGTTGGTCGATCCAGTATTTCGAGCAGGGAGATCTGTCTCTGGTCAGCGGGGAGCCGTATGCACGCGTCCGTCGAATTTCCCTGTTCCGCGACGACCAGCGGTGGTTTGAATTTACCGGCGAACAAACAATAGCGCTCGAACAACTCGATGCATTGCTTATGCGTAAAGATCCACCGTTCGATATGGAGTATATACACACAACTTACATACTCGAGCAGGCAGAGGCACGCGGAGTACTCGTGGTCAATCGCCCGCAGGCTCTGCGTGACGCGAACGAGAAAATGTTTACCTCCTGGTTTCCTCAATGCACACCACCGACGCTGGTAACACGCCGACATAGTGAATTGCGGGAATTTCTCGACCGGGAACGGGACATAATTTTAAAACCACTGGGCGGCATGGGTGGAGAGTCGGTGTTCCGAGTCTCGGCAACCGACCCAAATATAAACGTCATCATGGAAACACTGACCAATTTGGAACGCCGCTTCATCATGGCACAACGGTTTCTGCCCGAGATTCAGAAGGGCGACAAGCGGGTTTTGCTGATTGACGGCGAGCCGATACCCTACGCGCTGGCACGCTTGGCCGCACCAGGTGAAACCCGCGCCAATCTCGCCGCCGGCGGCCGCGGCGAGGGCGTTCCCTTATCGGCACGGGATCGATGGATCTGTGATCAAGTCGGACCGACCTTACAGCGGCGCGGCATCCTGTTTGCCGGCCTCGATATCATCGGTGACTACCTCACGGAAATAAATGTCACCAGCCCCACCTGCATACGTGAGCTCGACGCCATCTACGGGCTCGATATTGGCGGCCAATTCCTGGATGCCGTTGCATCGAAGCTGCAAATAAAACAACAATAATGACCGCTCAACTCCCTTACACCGTTACGATTTCGCCGCAGATGCACTAGTATTTGAGCCATACACGGCGCCGCCCTAGTCAGCCACTTTGAACTTGTGAATTACACTGAATCCATACCCGGCTTCAGTAACACTGACCGCCTCGGACTCACAGCGTTCGGATCGATCCTTCTGCACGTGGTGATCATCCTGGGCATCGGCTTCACCGCACCCAAGGTGCTGCCCCGCACTAACGCACTGCCGACGCTGGATATCGTGCTGGTGAACACCCGCAGCGACGAGGTCCCGAAGGAGGCGGACTATTTGGCGCAATCCAGCCAGGCCGGGGGAGGAGACCGTGACCGCGCGTCGATCGCCCGCAGCCCGTTACCGGCGAATCCAGCCCCGAATGCGGCCCAAAAAGTGCCGCAGGCCAGACTGGCGACTCGAAGAAACAAAGCGATCCCGGCACCACGCTCAAAACTGCTGCTTGCAGAGCAAGCCGACAAACAAGTCGCCAGTACCAAGCCGCGACCACGTCCCGACAGGCGCGGCCAACTCGACAATAAACTCGGACTCGAACAACGCCCGCAACGCGAATCCGAGCGTCAACGCCTCAGTGCCGAGATCAGTCGAGACTGGCAGGAGTACCTGAAACGACCGAGACGCAAATTCTTGAGTGCACGAACCAAGGAATATAAATACGCGGCCTACATGCAGGCCTGGGTCATCAAGGTCGAACGGATTGGTAACCTTCACTACCCCAAATGGGCCAAACGTCAGAAACTTAAAGGCAGCGCGGTGTTGGATGTACAACTGAAAGCCGATGGAAGCGTATTGGCTATCGACATAAAGCGCTCTTCGGGGCAAAAATTGTTGGATGACGCCGCAGTGAGTAGCATCCGGTTGGCGGCGCCCTTCAATCCGTTCCCGGACAATATCCGCCGGGAAGTCGACATTCTGCATATCACCCGAACCTGGCAGTACCGCGGCACCCGGCTGGTGAGCAGGTAATCGGCGACCCATCGACGTATTTTGGCGGCACTTGTCAGCCACATCGCTGTGGCTGATACTATGGTTATGCAAGGATCCTTCCTGACCAGCCATTTCCTGATCGCGATGCCCGCTATGCGGGACCCTAATTTCGAGCAAACCGTCACCTTCATCTGTCAGCACAACGAGGAAGGCGCGCTGGGCATTGTCATCAACCGGGTAGTCGACCTGACTATCGGCGATGTACTCGCGCAAATGGACATACCAAAACACAATCGCACCAATAGCCATGCACCTGTCCATTACGGCGGTCCAGTTCAGAGCGAGCGCGGCTTTATCGTGCATGTCGGACTGGGAGCCTGGGACTCGACCCTGCCGGTCACCGATTCCATTGGGCTGACCACATCCAGAGACATCCTCGAGGCGGTGGCACGGAACGAGGGTCCCGAACAGTATCTGTTGGCCCTGGGCTACGCCGGCTGGGCCAGCGGCCAGCTGGAAAACGAGATCAAGCAAAACGCATGGCTGAATGGTCCGGCAGATTACGATGTCATTTTCAATACACCGATTGACATGCGCTGGTCAGCAGCGGCCAGCCTGTTGGGAGTCGATCTGAATACCATGTCCTCGGAGGCGGGACACGCTTGACCTTCCTTGGGTTCGATTATGGAGCCAGCAAGATCGGTGTTGCTGTCGGTCAAACGGTCACCGAAACCGCTCGCGGTGTGGATACCGTCCGGCATCACGGTGATCAACCGGATTGGGGGTGTTTCGATCGATTGATCGCCGACTGGCAACCCAAGGCGCTGGTCGTTGGACTGCCATTGGCGGCTGACGGTGAAGAAACTCCGATGTGCAGTGAGATACGACGATTTGGTCTGGCATTGGAGCGCCGTTACAATCTTCCGGTCCACTGGATCGACGAATCGTTAACCACACACATGGCGCGGGAGATGCTGCACGAATCCGGTGCGGGCCGTAGGCGCCGGCAAAGACAGCACCACCAGATTGCCGCTCAATTGATATTGCAGACCTTTCTGCGCCAACAGACCCCAACGCGTGAGTCAGATCAGGCTACAGAACATTGAAGACCTGCTGCAGGTCATGTCGACTGCGCTCGGCCGTTACCTCGAGCGGACCCCATTGATGATAGGCATACACACCGGCGGTACATGGGTCGCCAAACACCTGCATGCCAGCCTCGGGCTCAGCGATGTGCTCGGTTCGCTGGACATAACTTTCTATCGCGATGACTTCACTCGTATCGCGATGAATCCCCAAGTGAAGACCTCTCAACTGCCCGTAAACATCGATGACCGGCACATCATCCTTGTCGACGACGTCCTGCATACCGGACGCACCACCCGTGCGGCCATGAATGTGTTGTTCGATTACGGGCGACCAAAATCCATCGTCCTGGCAGTATTGGTGGAACGTGACGGGCGGGAACTGCCCATCCAGCCGGACATCGTCGGCCAGAGACTGCGGCTCGGAGATCACCAGCACGTAAAATTGTTCGGGCCCGAACCGCTGCGTCTGGACATCCTGGAGAAGCCGGTTTGACGGCGCCGATTAGCCAGTTCAACGACGACGGTACACTCCACCACTTCCTCACCATCGAGGGCCTAGGCCGCGAAACGCTGATTCAAATCCTCGACACCGCGGAGTCTTTTATCGACGTTGGCCATCGGGAGATCAAAAAAGTTCCGTTGCTGCGGGGTAAAACGGTGGTCAATCTGTTTTTTGAATCCAGCACGCGCACCAGGACGACCTTCGAAATCGCCGCAAAGCGCCTTTCGGCCGATGTTATCAACCTAAACCCCCTGCGGCTTTCCACAAGCAAAGGGGAAACCGTACTCGACACGGTAAAAAACCTCGAGGCGATGCACACGGATCTGTTCGTTGTTCGTCATTCTTACAGCGGCGCTGCATTGCTGATCGCGCAGCACATGCCACAACATGTCAGCATAGTAAATGCCGGAGATGGCCGTCACGCCCACCCGACCCAGGCCATGCTGGACGTGTTCACCATCAGACAACACCGACCGGATTTTCAGAATCTGCGCGTCGCCATTGTCGGCGATATTTTGCATTCACGCGTCGCCCGCTCACAGATTCATGCCTTGAACACGCTGGGTGTTGCCGAGGTCCGTGTCATCGCGCCGAAAACCTTGTTGCCGACGGAGGTGGAACGACTGGGTGTAAGGCCCTACCACGACATGCAACAGGGTCTGCAGGACATCGACGTGGTCATCATGCTGCGGCTGCAGTTGGAACGGATGCAGGGAAGTCTCATCGCCAGCGAGCAAGAGTATTTCAACCTGTATGGTCTCACCAACGATAAGCTGGCCCACGCCGCCGAGGATGTCCTGGTCATGCATCCGGGGCCCATCAATCGCGGACTGGAAATCGACTCCGATGTCGCCGATGGACCGCATTCGCTGATTCTGTCCCAAGTTACCAATGGCATTGCCGTCCGCATGTCGATCATGGCGATCGTGATGGGCGGCCAGTCCACACGCAGGGAGGACTGATGGGCCTGGTGATTCGCCACGGCCGTCTGATCGATCCTGCCCACGGTATCGACGGTCACCACGACCTTTATATTAACGATGGATTTGTCGCCGCCCTGGACCACCAGCCTGACGACTTTACCGTCGGCCGCGTTATCGACGCGAACGGTTTGATCGTCTGTCCCGGCTTGATCGATTTGCGGGCGCGGCTTCGAGAGCCGGGGCTGGAGCACAAGGCAACCATCGTAAGTGAAGTGGCGGCAGCGGTCTCCGCCGGCGTCACCACCTTGTGCGTACCCCCCGACACCGATCCGGTCATCGACACGCCCGCCATGGCGCAGATGCTCCAACAGCGCGCCTGGCAGTTGGGAAAGACCTTCATACATCCGCTTGGCGCCCTGACCAAAAACTTGGAGGGGCATATCCTCACCGATATGGCGGCGTTGAGCGAGGCCGGGTGTGTGGGAGTCAGTAACGCCCTGGCACCGGTCCGGGATACCGTAGTTATGCGCCGGGCAATGCAGTACGCCTCCACCTTTGAACTGACCGTGTTTCTACACGCTCAAGACCCGTGGCTGCAGGGCAACGGATGCGTACACGAGGGCGAAATCAGCACGCGGCTGGGTCTACCCGCGATTCCAGAAGCGGCGGAGACCGTCGGGGTCGCCAGGGACCTGGCGCTCATCGAGACCACCGGCGCGCGATGTCACTTCGATCAACTGTCCAGCGCCCGGGCCGTCGAGATGATCGCAGAGGCCCAGCAGCGCGGGCTACCGGTGACCGCCGATGTGAGTGCGCATCACCTCCATCTCACCGAGCACGACATCGGTTTCTTCAACAGCCAGTGCCATGTCATCCCGCCGTTGCGCAGCCAGCGGGACCGGACCGCCCTGTGCCAGGGTGTCAAAGACGGTGTCATCGCGGCAATTTGTTCGGATCACCAACCTCACGAGCCGGATGCCAAACTCGCGCCGTTCAGCGAATCGGAACCCGGAATCTCGGGGCTGGAGACGCTGTTGCCGCTGGTCCTCAAACTTGTCGACCGAAAACTGCTGAATTTGAGCGAGGCAATTGCCGCGCTGACGCACAAACCCGCTGAGGTGCTGGGCATCGACGCAGGTCACCTGCGTCCCGGGTCGACCGCCGACATCTGCGTCTTCGACGCGGATCACGAGTGGGAATTCGACCGCCAGAAGATGATCAGCCGCGGCCGGAATTCACCGTTCCACGGCTGGCCCTTCAAGGGCAGAATTACTCACGTGCTGGTTGGCGGCGAACTGCTGTTCGAGTCGACACCGGCCGACGGCCACTGAGTACCGGGTTCGATGCGGACCAGCTAGCCCGCATATTGCACCAGTATCCGGGAAGCTGGCGAAGGGACTTGTCCTGCGCGTAGTCGCAGGATCGGGTGGTGAGGCCGCCGCGCTGGAACGAAATGCATAGCCGTAGCTATGGATCGAGTAAAGCGCAAGTCCGGGCGTTCGGGACCAAGCCTGCGCCGGGACGCCCTGGTGAAGTAGGCGGGCCAGGGATTAAAAAGTGACGTTGCGCATGCTCGAGCCAAGCTCGAAATCACTGGATTGGCTACCCTCGAGTTTGATCTTCAACCGCAGATCGTTGGCCGAATCGGCATTCCGCAGGGCATCTTCGTAGCTGACCAGGCCGGCTTCGAACAAGTCGAACAGAGAATCGTCGAAGGTCTGCATTCCGGATTCACGGGAACGGGCAATCACACCACGGATCTCATGCAGTTTACCTTTCATGATCAGATCGGAAATCAGCGGTGAATTGATCATCACCTCAACCGCCGGCACGCGCCCCTTGGCGCCCTTGATCGGCAATAATCGTTGTGAAACCAATGCGCGCAGGTTCATCGACAGATCCATCAACAGTTGATCCCGTCTGTCTTCAGGGAAAAAATTGATGATTCTGTCCATCGCCTGATACGTGTTGTTCGCGTGCAGCGTCGCAATGCACAAATGCCCCGTTTCCGCAAACACGATCGCGTTGTCCATGGTCTCCCGAGTGCGTATTTCGCCGATTTGAATGACGTCAGGGGCTTGTCTCATCGAGTTTGTTAACGCCACTAACCACGACTCCGTATCGACACCGATTTCGCGCTGAGTGACGATGCAATTCTTGTGCTCGTGAACATATTCGATTGGATCTTCGATGGTGATAATGTGGCCGTAGCTGTGTTCATTACGGTAACCGACCAATGCCGCCATCGACGTACTCTTACCGGTGCCAGTGCCGCCAACGAATACAACCAGGCCGCGTTTGACCATGGCGAGTTCGTTCATGACCGGCGGCAGATGCAACTCCTCAATTTTTGGAATGTAGGTCTGGATCCGGCGCAGCACCATTCCGACGCGGCTTTGCTGCACAAATACGTTGACACGGAAACGACCGATATCCACCGGATTGATGGCGAAGTTGCATTCATTCGAGGCTTCGAATTGACGGCGCTGCTCCTCATTCATAATGCTGAAGGCAAACTCTCTGGATTGTTCCGGCGTCAGTGCTTGTTTGGTGATCGGCATGATTTTGCCGTCGATCTTCAGGCTTGGCGGCACACCCGTGGTGATAAACAGGTCCGACGCATTTTTGTGAACCATTAGTTTTAGAAAATCGGTGAATAGCATCAGCGGGCGCCCCCAGCGCTACCGACCGTCGCTGAAGTCGACGACGTGGTGAACTTGCTTCGATCCATTGCCCGGGTGCGAGCCTCCTCCAGCACCACCATCCGGGTCCGAACCAGGTGCAGCAGATGCTGATCCAGGGTCTGCATACCCTCAGACTGGCCGGTCTGAATCGAGGAGTACATTTGGGCGATCTTGTTTTCGCGGACCAAGTTGCGGATTGCCGGTGTCGCCACCATGATCTCCCACGCCGCGGTTCGGCCACCTCCGACTTTCTTGAGCAGCGCCTGCGAAATAACCGATTGCAGGGATTCCGACAACATCGACCGGACCATCTCTTTTTCCTGGGCGGGAAACACGTCAATTATACGATCAATAGTCTTGGCTGCCGACGTCGTGTGGAGGGTGGCAAATACCAAGTGTCCGGTTTCCGCCGCCGTCAGGGCAAGGCGGATGGTCTCCAGGTCGCGCATTTCACCGACGAGTATCACGTCCGGGTCTTCACGCAGCGCTGCGCGCAACGATTCCGCGAAACCCAAGGTGTGCGGTCCCAATTCGCGCTGGTTAATCAGGCAGTTCTTACTGGTGTGCACGAACTCGATGGGGTCTTCGATGGTCAGAATGTGCGAAAACATATTCTCGTTTACATGATCGACCATACCCGCCAGAGTCGTTGATTTGCCGGAACCAGTGGGACCGGTCACCAGAACCAGTCCTCTGGGCTTGAGCGACAAGTCGCCGAAAATCGGTGGGGCGTTGAGCTGCTCGAGCGTCAGCACCTGATTGGGAATGGTCCTGAAGGCAGCCGAAGGCCCGCGCTGCTGATGGAACGCATTGACCCGGAAACGTGCCATATTCGGCAGCTCGAATGAAAAGTCGACCTGCAAAAATTCTTCGAAGTCCTTCTGCTGTTTGTCGTTCATAATGTCATAAATCATGTTATGAACGACGCGATCATCGAGTGGATCCACGTTGATACGCTTGATGTCGCCGTCGACCCGGATCAACGGCGGGAGGCCGGCGGACAGGTGTAGATCGGACGCGTTCTTTTTATAGGCGAAGGCCAATAATTCAGAAATATCCAATAATGATCCCCTCTAGCGCTGAGTCAAACCAGCTGTTTGTCTGGTTTTCATAGTTCAAGTATAACGGCGCTTGTCATTCAAACAAGACCAAGCGATCAGCTTTTACAGTTTGCCAACCGTTCAACAACGATTGGAGCAGGTCCGCGCTTCGATCAGCCGCGCCGCGTATCGCGCCAGACGCGCTCCGGAAGACATCGGCCTGCTCGGTGCGAGCAAGTCCCAGCCGGTCGCGTCGATACGCGCCCTGGCAGCGCTTGGAGTCTGCGATTTTGGGGAAAATTTTGTCCAAGAAACGCTCGACAAACAGGCGGAGTTGCTCGACCTTGCGCTGACCTGGCACTTTATCGGACGCGTTCAAAGCAACAAAACGCGGTCCATCGCGCAACATTTCGATTGGGTGCACAGCGTGGATCGCTTACACATTGCCCAACGCCTTTCTGCGCAGCGGCCCGCCGGACGGCCGCCCATCGACATATGCCTGCAGGTGAACATACAGAACGAGCCTTCCAAGGCCGGACTGAGTCTGGAGGCGCTACCGGCGGTCGCGCACGCGGCGACGGAACTCAAGGGTGTGCGGTTACGTGGATTGATGGCGATACCCAAACCCAGTAGCGACCCGCAACAACAGCGCCGACCATTTGCGCAGCTGCGGGCGGCCCGCGACCAGCTCAACGCCCAGGGTCTGACCCTCGATACGCTTTCCATGGGCATGTCCGCCGACATCGAGGCGGCCATTCTCGAGGGCGCCACCTGGGTTCGCATCGGCACCGCCTTGTTTGGCCCCAGACCATCGCGCGATACCGGCGCCATCGCATCGACCGACGGTGTGTGAGTCACCACCACGACTGACTGCCGCTGACTTGCCACTGGCCTCGCTGTCCTTAACAATACCCCCACCTTCACACGACGCCGAGCAACCCAACCTCAGCACTATGGAACACTTGAAGATCGGATTTATCGGTGGCGGTAACATGGCGCGCAGCCTGGTGGGTGGACTCCTGATGACCGGGTGGTCTGGAGACCGCATCCGCGTCTGCGAACCGGACGCCGAAAAACGCGACTACTTCGAACAGCAGTTCGGGGTGCGGGTATCGTCCGACAATCCACCTGCGGTTCACGGCAACGATGTGATCGTGCTGGCGGTCAAACCTCAGGTCTTGCGCGAGGCGCTCCGTCCGGTACTGACGGATTTTCAGAAATACCGCCCCCTGGTGGTATCGATCGTCGCCGGCGCCCGCGAACGGGACATCCAGCGGTGGCTGGGCGGCGAGGCCGCCATCGTGAGGGCCATGCCCAACACCCCGGCATTGGTGGGCTCCGGTGCGACGGGACTCTACGCCAACGCCTTCGCAAACGAGCAGCAGCGGGAAGTTGCGGAATCGCTGATGCGGTCGGTGGGTGCAACCGTGTGGTTGAACGAAGAGGCAATGCTCGATGTGGTGACCGCACTGTCCGGGAGCGGACCCGCCTATTTCATGTATTTCATGGAGGCGCTGGAGCAAGCAGCAGTTGGGCATGGCCTGGCCCCGGACACCGCGCGGCTGTTGACCTTGGAGACCTGCCTGGGTGCGGCCAAACTGGCCATCAAAAGTAACGAGACGCTCCCCGAACTGCGACGCCACGTGACTTCACCCGGCGGAACCACCGAGTGGGCGCTGCGGGTGATGGATGAGGCCGGATTGCCGGACATTATCCAGCGGGCCTTCGCGGCCGCCGCCACACGGGCGACCGAGATGGCGGACACCTTGGGGGACCAATCGTGACCGGCGGTTATCTGGGCAATGCGGGAATTTTTCTTATCGACACGCTGTTCGGCCTGTATATCCTTATCGTGTTGCTGCGGTTCATGCTTCAATCCGCCCGGGCGGACTTCTACAACCCCATCTCGCAGTTCATTGTCACCGTCACCAACCAGCCGCTGGTGCTGCTCCGCCGTTTTCTTCCGGGCCTCTGGGGTATCGATTGGGCATCCGTCGTACTCTTGCTGGCCCTCGCAGTGCTCAAGATTTATTTGCTCGTTTGGATGGAAGGCGCCAACCCACAGCCCACGGGGGTGCTGGTATTCGCCGTTGGTGAGCTGTTGCAGCTCGCGGTCTACGTGTTCATGGTCGCGGTGATCATCCGCGTCGTATTGAGCTGGGTGGCGCCACGCAGTTACCATCCGGCCATCGGTATCGTAAACAGCTTGAGCGAACCATTGATGGGCCCGGCGCGGCGCCTGTTACCGCCTATCGCCGGCCTGGACCTGTCTCCCATTCTGGTGTTTATCGCTTTGGGTCTGGCCCTCAGACTGATCGTACAACCGCTCCTGGACATCGGCCGGTCGCTCGCCTTTGCATGACCACCGCCTCGTGGTTTCGCTGGGACGGGGCAGTGCTGGAGTTGCGCGTGCTCGTCCAGCCCAAGGCCAGGTGCAGCCGGATTGTCGGCGTTCATGGACCTTTTCTGCGTGTGCGGGTGACGGCCCCGGCTACCGAGGGTAAGGCCAACGAGGCGCTCCGGACCCTGTTGGCCGCGGACTTTGCGGTCCCGAAGCGCCGGGTCAGCATTCACCGCGGTTATGCCGCTCGCGTCAAAACAATACGGGTGGACGACCCCCAGGCCCTACCACAGACCTTGGATCATCTCCTGCGGCGCGGCAGCCGGTTGTGAAGCCGGCCGCTTGGGCTGACCAGGGGTTCGAAAACCGGCTCCAGGCCGCCAGACGTTCACCTCGCCTGGGGTGTCGATGAACGGCCTGCTCTGCCCTTGATTGGCGGGTATCAACGGCCCGGCAGACCGGTAAGCATACTGATCCCCGCAGTGTTCCGGGTTGACCTCAGCCCTCTCTAGGTCTAAGACTTTAAATTAGAAGAGAAAAATTCTGGGGGGGTCAAACCGCTGGGCCTGCGCAAGGAAGCTATTGTGTCCGGTGACCGAACGCCGCCAGATCGTCAGCTGTGGAGTCATGCGAAAAACCGCCGATGTGATCGATCTGATTGGCTACCGCCTGGGCCATTACGGTCAGTGGCGGAATCGGCTAATGCTGGCGATACAGGAGTATCAAAAGTGGTACGAACGGCAGACCGACGAAGACGCCACCTATGAGCTGCGGCTGCATGAACTGATCGAGTCTCTACGCACCGACAAACTGACGCTGGCGGTGGTCGGTGAATTTTCACGTGGCAAGACCGAACTCATCAACGCACTCTTCTTCGCGGACTACAATCGCCGTTTGCTTCCCTCGACACCCGGTCGCACGACAATGTGCCCAACCGAGATTCGCTACGATGATCACCTGGATCCTTGCGTTCGGCTCCTCCCGATCGAGACTCGCAAGTCGGCGCTGACCATTAACGAGCACAAAAAGAACGCCGTCAACTGGACCAAGCTTCCCCTCAATTTGGACTCCGCTGACGAGATGGCCGAGACTCTGCTCAATACGATGAGTACGAAGTCCATTCCTAATCGGCAAGCCAGGGAACTTGGCCTGTATCGTGACGACATAGTGGGACAGACCGTCCCTATCGACGGGAACATCGAAATACCGGTTTGGCGCCATGCAATTATCAATTACCCCCACCCGCTATTGAAACAAGGACTGGCCATTCTCGACACCCCGGGCTTGAACGCATTGGGATCGGAGCCCGAGTTGACGCTGAACATGTTGCCCGAAGCCCACGCAATCCTGTTCGTACTCGCAGCAGATACCGGCGTCACTAAGACCGATCTGCAGGTGTGGCGGAATCACGTCTGTATCGCCACTCGAAACTCGCGGTCACGGCTTGTCTCCCTGAACAAGATTGACACTTTCTGGGACGATCTACTTTCGGATGCCGAGGTCAAGAATTACGTGAACAAGCAGATGGAAGAAACCGAGCGCTTGCTGGACGTGCAAAAGAATTCTATTTTCGCGGTGTCCGCACAGAAGGGACTAGTTGGAAAAATCAAGAAAGACAATGCGTTAATCGAACGAAGCGGACTGAAGGAGCTCGAGGAGAAACTTTCGAAGGACATCGTTGCTTACAAGCAACAGTTTCTGCGTGACAAAGTCGTCAACAATATCGGCACGGTGGTCGAATCGTCGCGTCATGAACTAAATGCTCTGGTCACCGACAAACGCCGCGAGCTGCATGAGATTCGCGAGTTACGGGGAAAAAGCGAAGACATCGTCGGCGAAAACATCAAGCAGATAAAAAAACAGCAAAAAGCATTCCAGAAACAGGTACAAAACTTTATGGTCACTCGCAAACTGCTCACCGAGCAGCTGCGGCACATGATGGGCCGGTTGAGCATGAAGCGATTTGACGCACTACTCATCGACACCCGTGACTCGATGCGTGGCAGCTGGACTACGCAAGGCCTGCGCCGCAGCATCTCACGGTTTTTCGCCGAGACCAAATTCACACTGACTCTCGTCGAGCGCGAGTCGGACAATATCTGCAACATGGTGGACAAGATTTATGACCGCTTCCACACCGAATGTGGTCTGCCCAAGGCGCGTCCGGTGAAATTCACAGTATCACCGTTTATTCGACAGTTTCAGCGGCTGCATCAGGATGCCGAGGCGTTCCGGGACAGCCCGACCATGGTTATGCTGGAACAGCATTTTGTGATCAAGAGATTTTTTATGTCCATGGCGGTCAGCGCGCGGACGATATTCACGGATTGCCGGACCGCTGCGCGAAACTGGGGTAAGGCCGTTCTCCGACCGATCAAACGACTTATCGAGGAACATCAGAAAACCATTATCCGCAGAATGGAAAATCTGGAGAAATTACAGCACAGTCACGAATCTTTAGAGGCCCGTCTGGCCGAGACCGCCGCACAACTTCAAGAACTGATGGACAGTGTGGTCCTTATCGAGAAAATCCTCGATATGATTTATAACGAGGACGAGACCCTACAACAACTCCCCAGCGGCACCAATCCAGCCTGCGGTTAGCCGCCTAAGGTCAAGACCCAAATCCTGCGTTGAGGGCCTGCGAAGCGGAAGCGATGACTTCGGCCCGGCTCTTTATATAGACTTGCGGTCATGCCTGAGTCCATACCACACGATTCGGTCGGTATCGTTCAACCGCGCACCGTGCATTTCGACCAGCCGCTCACCCTGGCCAGCGGCGACGTACTCGATCAGTACGATCTGGTCTATGAGACCTACGGGGACTTGAATCCGGAGCGGAGCAACGCGGTGTTGGTCTGTCATGCGCTTAGCGGCAGTCATCACGCGGCGGGATATCATCATCCGAGCGACGGCAAGGCCGGCTGGTGGGACAGTTTCATTGGTCCCGGCAGGGTAATCGACACCAATCGTTTCCATGTGGTGAGCAGCAACAACTTGGGTGGTTGTGATGGATCGACCGGTCCCACCACCGTGAATCCGGCAACGGGAAAGCAATACGGCCCGGATTTTCCCATCGTCACCGTCGATGACTGGGTGGCAAGCCAGGCGCGCCTGGCGGACGTTCTCGATATTTCGCAATGGGCGGCGGTAATCGGTGGCAGTCTGGGCGGCATGCAGGCGATGCAATGGGCCATCGATTACCCGGATCGGATTCGCCACGCCATAATGATCGCCTGCGCGCCCAAGCTCAGCGCCCAGAACATCGCGTTCAATGAGGTCGCCAGGCAGGCGATCCGCACCGATCCCGATTTCTACGATGGTCGGTATTACGAGCGGGCGGTGGAGCCCCGCCGCGGTTTGCGGTTGGCGCGCATGCTGGGGCACATCACCTACCTGTCCGACGACCTGATGAGTGAGAAATTCGGCCGTGATCTGCGTGAAGGGAAGATCAATTTCGATTACGGAGTGGAATTTCAGGTCGAAAGCTATCTGCGCTATCAGGCCGACAGCTTCGTTGGCAAGTTCGACGCCAACACCTATCTGTTGATGACCAAGGTCTTGGATTACTTCGACCCCGCCGCCAAGACCGGCGGCGATCTGTCCGCCGCATTCAGGGACGTCACCGCGGACAGTCTAGTCATTTCGTTCACCAGTGACTGGCGCTTTGCCTCCCACCGCTCGAGGGAGATAGTCAAGGCCCTGCACGACAACGATCTCAACGTCTCGTACGCGGAAGTGAAATCGCATCAGGGACACGACGCGTTTCTGCTGAAAATTCAACAGTACATCGACGTGCTGGGGACCTATTTGGACCGCATTGCCTCAACCCACCCCAGTTAGATCACGATGTGCGGCCGTTACAATCTGATACCGGACGCGGACGCATTCATGGATGCGTTTGAGATCACCCGCGGTATCGAGCGCCTGCCCGACACGCCGGCGTACAACATCAGCCCTTCCAGCGGCGGGCGTACCACCCTGGTGCCCATTGTTCGTATGCACGACAATCAGCGGGAACTGGCGCTGGTGCGTTGGCCCCTCATTCCATTCTGGGCAAAGGGCCGGCCAGTCAGCTATCACACCGCCAACGCCAAGGCCGAGACGCTCGCGGAGAAACCGGCTTACCGGCGGGCCTGGCGGCGCAGCCGCTGCCTGATACCCGCCAGCGGCTACTACGAGTGGCGGCGGTGGTCGGAACACGAACTCAAGCAGCCGTACCACATCTGTATGACCGACCGCAGCGTTTTCGCGTTCGCGGGCCTGTGGGAGACCTCCGAACCCGGCGCAGGTGACGCCGTCGAGTCGTGCACCATTGTCACCACCACACCGAATTCACGCCTCAAAGACATCCACCCTCGCATGCCGTTGATCCTCCCCCGGGACGGCCATCAGGACTGGTTGGACGGATCCATGGAAGCGGCGGCCCGGTGCATAAAGCCATTTCCCGACGCCGCCATTCAGGCCTATCCGATCAGCACCTACGTCAACAATCCCAACCACGATAGCCCGCAATGCATCGAACCCATCGATGTTTTACACTCGAAACCCCGTAACGCGTAACATCGCCTGTGTATGTCCGCCGAGCGCACCGCCGACATTCGACCTGATTTCGCCATCATCGCCCAGTGGATACGCCCTAATTCCAGGGTCCTCGATCTGGGCTGCGGGGACGGTGCGCTGCTGCGTCACCTGGGTGATCGCAAACAGGTAACCGGCTACGGCTTGGAACTGGACGACAAATACATCCCGCAGTGCCTCGCCAACGGCATCAACGTTATTCAGACCGACCTGGACCAGGGACTCGCCGAATTTGACGATCGCTCATTCGATTTCGTCATCCTATCGCTGACACTGCAAGCCACACATTTCCCGGCCCGGCTGCTGGAGGAGATGCTGCGCGTCGGATCACAGGGAATCGTCACGTTTCCCAACTTCGGTCACTGGCGCGCGCGGGTGCAGTTGGGATTGTTCGGCCACATGCCCGTCAACCCCGCGTTGCCCCATCATTGGTACGACACGACCAACATCCATCTCTGTACGCTGCGCGATTTCGAGAATCTTTGCCACCTACGAAACATCGATATTCTCGAACGGCGGGCGGTTGATCACGCACATCAAACCGGCTTGGGCCTGCGTGTCATACCCAATCTGCTCGGCGAGATTGCATTGTATCGTTTCACCCGGAAGGTGGCGTAACACCCCTAACGGCTCACCCCCACCGCTTGATCGGGACGGCGCATGAGGTACAAAACCAACAGTATTGCCGGGACCCCCAACACCGCTGCATAGACGAAGAACACCTCATAATCGGTGGCGTCCACAACATCCCCCGAAAAACCGCCCAACAACTTCGCCGGCAGTAACATGAGGGAGCTGAACAAGGCGTATTGGGTGGCGGTATAGGCCCGGTTGGTCAACCCCGAAAGGTACGCGATGAACACCGATCCGGCCATGCCGCCGCTCAGGTTGTCGGCGCTGATCACCAGCATCAACAACTCGATTAAAGGCTGCTGGGCGGCCAGCCAGGCAAAAATCAGATTGGTTAGGGCAACCAGTACCGCGCTGACGAGCAACATGCGCATGACCCCGAAATGGGCCACCATCACTCCGCCGGCAACGGCGCCCAACATGGTCATGACCAAACCGAACACCTTGGTCACGCTGGCGATCTCCGACTTGGTATACCCCATGTCGATGTAAAAGGGATTGGCCATCACCCCCATGGTTATGTCGCTCAATCTAAACATACCAATGAACAGGAGTATGACCAGCGCCCACCGCCCATTGCGTGCGAAAAATTCAGTAAACGGACACACCACCGCCCCGATGAACCAAGCCACGAGGTTGCGAAGCCTCGGCGAAGCGTCCCGGTTGCGGGCCAGAAAATCGATCACCCGCTGTTCCTGTCTCCAGGTCTGATCGCTGATTCGACGATCGGGTTCGCCGATGAGAAAGGTGGTGGCCACACCGACCAGCATAAGCATGGCCATGCTGGTGTAGGAAACCGACCACGAATGGAAATCCGCGAGGTACAAGGCCCCAGCGCCGGCGGCAATCATCCCAACGCGATAACCGATTTGATACGCGGCGGCCATGGCACCCTGGTACTCAACATCTACGGCCTCGATGCGCCAGGCATCGATACTGATATCCTGGGTGGCAGAAGAAAACGCCACCAGCAAGGCGCAGGCTACGACTGCGCCCAAGCTGTCCGTAGGATCGCTGGTCGCCATCGCCAACAAGCCGGTGATGACGCCGATTTGTGCCGCCAGCATCCAGCCACGACGCTGGCCCAAGCAGCGGGTCAACACCGGGATCGGCACGCGGTCTACCACGGGCGCCCAGGCGAATTTCAGTGCGTACAGCGTGGCCACCCACGACACGTGCCCGATTGTGCTGCGGTCGACGCCGATGTCGCGCAGCCACGCCGACAAGGTCCCGAACACCAGCAGCAAAGGCAGACCGGCGGAAAAACCCAGAAACAACATGGTGACCACACGGGGCCGTGTGTAGACCTGGAGCGCTTGGGCCCAACTCAAACGTTCAGCGCCCATCCCGTTGTTCATTGCGCGATGTGGTAATCCAGAATCAGCGGTGCGTGATCGGAGAAACGCTCGTTTTTGTAAATGTACGCCGCCTGAACGTTGTGCTCCAGCCGCGGTGTAATGACCTGATAATCGATGCGCCACCCGACATTCTTGGCCCACGCCTGTCCACGGTTCGACCACCACGTGTATTGCTCGGGCTCTTGATTCACGACGCGAAAGGCATCCACGTAACCGGCCGGTCCGAACAACCAGTCCATCCAGGCCCGCTCCTCCGGCAGGAACCCAGAATGCTTCTGATTCGCGCGCCAGTTCTTCAGGTCGATCTGCCGGTGAGCGATGTTCCAGTCACCACAGATTACGTAATCGCGCCGCTTGCGCCGCAGTGTCTTCAGCACTCCGGTGAAACGCTCCATGAAATCGAATTTAGCCGATTGCCTGGCCTCGCTGCTCGAGCCCGACGGCAGATACAGCGACACGACACTGAGTTTGCCAAAATCGGCCTGCAGATAGCGCGCCTCGGCATCGAAATCCGGCCAGCCCAGCCCTGGCGTGACCGCGTCCGCCGGGCGGCGGGCGTAGATCGCGACACCACTGTAGCCGGGTTTCTCCGCGCAGTGAAACCAGCGGTGATAACCGTCGGGACGGAAAACGGGGTCCTGCAGTTGGTCGGGGCTGGCCTTCAGTTCCTGCAGACAGACGACGTCCGCCTGCTGCGCGCGCAGCCAGTCAAACAAGCCCTTGCGCGCCGCGGCGCGTATCCCGTTTACATTCAGCGTGATGATTCTCATCGGCCTTCCTGAACAAGGCGGCGTATAATACTGGCGTCGTGGACGCTGTGCCAGGGAGCGGCCCAAAAAACGAATCGTCCGCAGTCCATCAAAATATGAAGCCATACCAGTGTGAATTCCTGGACTTCGTCATTGCGCACGGAGCGCTGCGTTTTGGTGAATTCAAATTGAAATCGGGCCGCAAAAGTCCGTATTTTTTCAATGCCGGTTCATTCAACAGCGGCGGCGCCCTCATGCGATTGGGCGAATTTTATGCCCACACGATCGCCGACCGGGAGGAAACCTTTGACATGCTGTTCGGCCCGGCGTACAAAGGCATCCCACTGGTGAGCGCAACCGCCATCGCCCTGGCCCACCACCATCGGCTCGACCTGCCGTACGCGTTCAACCGCAAGGAAATCAAGGATCACGGCGAGGGGGGAGGCGTCGTCGGCGCGCGGCTCGAGGGCCGTGTCGCCATCATCGATGATGTGGTGTCGGCGGGATTGTCGGTGGCCAATTCCGTGGAGTTGATCCGGCAGGCCGGCGCCAGTGCGGCGGCCGTATTCATCGCCCTGGACCGCCAAGAACAGGCCGACCGGGGTGCCGCGACCGCGACCCAAGCCATCCATCAACGCTATCAAATTCCGGTATACGCCATCGTCACCCTGTCAATCCTAATCGAATATCTTGCACAACATGAAGACCACGCGGCGCAGCTGGATGCGATCAGCTGCTATCAACGACAATACGGTGTAATCGGCGGTGATGTCACTCCGATTTAACGTCCAACATTGTTACAGGCAGGCCTCTCATTATGTCCACTTTAAATATCTGCATACTCGGCGGCAGCGGCTTCGTCGGACGGAGTATTGCGCCCAAACTGGTGGCCCAACGCCACAACGTCAAGGTGCTCACCCGTCGCCGCGAACGCCAGCGCGACATGCTGGTGTTTCCCTCTTTGACCTTGGTCGAAGGGGATGTCAACGAGCTGGGTTTTTTACGCGAGCAGTTCCAGGAGTCCGACGCGGTCATCAACCTCATCGGAATACTCAACTCATCGGGCAAGAACAGCTTCCAGCGGATCCATGTAGAACTTGCCAACAAGGTCGTGGAGGCCATGACGCAGACCGGTGTACCGCGCTTGTTGCACATGAGTGGGCTGCATGCTGAAAAAGACGGTCCCAGTAAGTATCTGCGTAGCAAAGCCGAGGCGGAAGACTTCGTACATGAATCGGCCGGTTCCGGGAGCTTCCAGGTCACCAGTTTTCGTCCGTCGGTGATATTCGGGCCCCGGGACAGCTTCATCAACCGGTTTGCCGGCTTGTTGCAGACAATGCCGCTGTTCTTACCCCTGGCCTGCCCCCGCGCCCGCTTCCAACCGGTTTATGTGGAAGACGTCGCCCAATGCTTTGTACAGGCCGTCAAGGATCACGATACCTTTGGTCAGCGTTACAACCTCTGCGGGCCCAGGGCCTACAGTCTGTTGGAACTGGTGAACTACATCACCCATGAACTCGGCCTCAAGCGACGCATCATTCCGCTGTCGGACTGGCAATCGCGCCTGCAGGCCTTGGCAATGCAGTTAGTCCCGGGCAAACCGTTCACGCTCGATAACTACAACTCGATGCGGATCGACAGCGTGTGCGATGGCGGCTTTCCAGAGGTGTTCGAAATCACTCCAACGCCGATGGAGGCGGTGGTGCCGACGTACTTGAAAAAACGATCGGAGCCGCTGAACAAGCTTCGTAAATTCGCTGGCCGCTGAACACCGGCAGACTCCGGCCAGCCCGTCATTCCGGCATCAGCGCGCGCAGTTGCCGATCCCGCTCCGCCTGGTCCCTTCGCGACAACCGCCGCACCGCGTCGAGAAACGACCGCAGGTCGCCACCGGACCGCTCGAGGAGTGCGGCAAACGCCGGTACCCAGTCGTGATACGCGGAAACGGCGACTAATTTGGCGTTGTTGATCGATTCCGAAAACCACAACCTGAACCGGGCGTATCCCGGCCACTGCGCCGCCAACCGTTCGAACTTGGAACGCAGCTCGGTAATAACGGCGCGTTTCTGCGCCCGCTTCCAGGCGTCGGTGCGATCGGCTGCGTAAACTCGCGACAAGCGTTGCCGATGCGACAGAATCAGCCGGATGACCGCCTGATCACGCTGTTTTCTCACCTGGTAGGCGTTGAGGGCTCGGGCATCCTGGCGGCTTTGCAGCCAACGCGTGACGCCCTCCAACTCGACAGCGGTCGCGAACGATTCGTTAAACACCGAGTCGTTTTTTACATACACCGCCTGATGAGCCAGCTCGTGAAAGATCAGCCCGGCAAGCTCCGCTTCCGGGTAGTCCAACACTGTGTTCAGGACGGGATCGGTGAACCAGCCCAGTGTCGAATAGGCGGGGACACCGCCGATGAACACGTCCTGGCTCTCGGCCTGGAGTTGGTCCGCAAACGCCTGCGCGTCGGTGAAGGCGAAGTAGCCTCGATAGACCACGCAGCCGACGACGGGAAAGCACCATTGACGTGGGCTCAGCGACAGCTCCGGGGCGGCGAACACGTTCCATACCGCATACTGCCGGCCCACATCGGCATATCGGGTGTAGCTCCGATTGTTGGGCAACCCCAGCACTTCACTGGCGAACCGGCGCATCTCGAGCACCTTGGCGAGCTTATCCTTGACCCGCTCGGCGGTGGCCGGTTGCGCAATAACGGTGGATATGGGGCGACTGCGCAGCATGATATCCAGCTGCCCATGGATCGACTGGGCGTAGTAACCCACGGTCGCACATCCCGCGATCAGCGCGGTCAACCCGGCAACCACCAGGATATGCAGCACCCGCGGTGAAATGACCATCATTCCCCTTGCTAGAACACCTGCGTAGACAGTAAGTTTCGACCTGACTATGCCAGACATCCCCGAACATCTGGAAGTGTATCTCGTCGGTGGCGCGGTCCGCGATCGAATCCTCGGTTTACCGGTCAAGGACCGCGATTGGGTGGTGGTGGGTGCAACACCGGAGATCATGGCCCGCCACGGGTATCGACCCGTAGGCAAGGAGTTCCCGGTGTTCCTGCATCCACAGACCAAGGAAGAATATGCCCTGGCCCGGGTGGAGCGTAAGACCCGGCCCGGCTACACCGGGTTTGACTTCGACACCTCGCCGGCGGTCACCCTGAAGCAGGACCTGGCCCGCCGTGACCTCACCATCAACGCCATGGCGCAGGCCACGGACGGCCGTGTCATCGACTACTTCGGGGGTCGCGACGATTTGCACAACGGGGTGTTGCGCCATGTCTCCGAGGCCTTCGTCGAAGACCCAGTACGGGTGCTGCGGGTTGCGCGATTCGCCGCACGTTATGACTTTTCAATCGCCGACGAGACAATGGCGCTAATGCGCCAGATGACCGACAACGGCGAGGTCGACGCCCTTGTGCCGGAACGGGTCTGGAACGAATTGCGGCTGGCGCTGGGCGAAACGAGACCGTCGCTGTTCCTACGGGCCCTGCGTGCGTGCGGCGCGCTGGCGCGGATTACTCCGGAGATCGACGGATTGTTCGGCGTCCCGCAGACCAGCAAATACCACCCCGAGATCGACACCGGTGAACACATCGCGCTGGTAATCGACCAGGCTGCACGGTTGACCGACGACACCCGGGTGCAGTTTGCGGCGCTGGTTCACGATCTTGGCAAGGGCGAGACTCCGCGGTCCGAGTGGCCCCGCCATATCGGTCATGAGTGTTTGGGGCTTGGACCGATCCGCGCGCTGTGTGCCCGGCTGCGGGTTCCCAACCAGCACCGCGATCTCGGCCTGTTGGTCTGCGAGTATCACTTGGCAATGCACGGCATCGAACAACTGCGGGTGTCCACCGTTTTGAACATGCTGGAACACCTGGATGCCTTTCATCGACCGGAACGGGTGACCCAGTTTGCGGTGGCCTGCGAAGCCGATATGCGCGGCCGTTCCGGTTATGAAAATTACCCCTACCGGCAGACCGAAGTCCTGCGCCGATACTTCGAGGCCGCGGTTTCGGTGGACACCGGCAGGATCGCGCAATCCCGAACCGGCGCGGACATCGCCAAAGAGATCGAGCGTCAGCGCTGCGCGGCGATGCGCCAAGCGGTGCGAAACTGGCGGCCGGCGCCGCGCCCCTAATGAAAATGGGCAAAGCACTACGGCTATAGGTAGATCCAGAACAAAGCGACGGCCAGAACTATGCGGTACCAGACAAAGGGCAGTACACCGGCGCGTTCGATCAGCTTCAAAAACCAGTGAATGCACAAAAACGCCATGACACCGGAGACAATGGCCCCCCACCACACCAGCAACCAGGACACCGGACCCGGTGCCGCCAACAGATCCAGTGACTTTTTCACCCCGGCCAGCAGTATCACCGGTATCGACAACAGAAACGAAAACCGCGCCGCCTCTTTGCGCGTCAAGCCAAGCCAGAGACCGGCGCTCATGGTTATTCCCGATCGGGACGTGCCCGGAACCAGCGCCACCGCCTGGGCGCAACCGATGGCGATCGCCTCGGGCCAGGTCAAATCGGTGAGCGTTTTCGTGCGGGCGCCGGCTCGGTCCGACCACCACAACACCAGCGCGAAGATCAGGGTGGCGGCCGCAATGATCAATGGATGACGCAGGTAGGTTTCGACCGAGTCGTTGAAACCGCCGCCGAGCAGCACCACCGGCACGGTGGCGATGATCAATGCCCACGCCAGGCGGCTGTCCGGGCTCCCCCGGCCGCCGCGCAGCTGACACCACCAAGCGGACGTCAATTCCCGCAGTTGAATACGAAAATAAAACAGCACTGCGGTCAAGCTGCCCACGTGCACAGCCACGTCGAAGGACAGGCCCTGATCCACCCACCCGAACAGGTGTGGGACTAGGATGAGGTGGGCCGAGCTGGAGATCGGCAGGAACTCGGTCAATCCCTGCAGTACGGCCAGCACCGTCGCCTGCACCCAGTCCATCACAAGCGGCCCCGGTGATCGGACAGACGGAATCCACTGAGTGGCGGCGCTATCCCTTTGCCCAAGGCAATGACCTTAAACAGCTCGCCCATTTCCGACGGCAGGGTAAGTTTTTTGACCTGCTGGGCCAGTGCGAGCTGTTCCGCGAGCGACTCCTGTGTCTCGGCCTCGACGATCTGCATCAATCCCAACGACAACAAGAAAGGCGCCTGTTGCGTATAGCCGAGCACGTCCAGTCCGGACTCCTGCGCGACGCGGGCGATGGCGGAAAAATCGATGTGGGCGGTGATGTCCTGCATTCCGACGAGGACATACGGGTTACCATGAGCGCGGTGACGATAATGACACATCAGGGTCCCCTGGCCACGGTCCGCGTGGTAGAACTCATGCATCGGAAAGCCGTAATCAATCAGCAGCACGAGCCCCGCATCCAGCACCTCGGCCACCGAGCGGACCCAGGCCTGGGCCTGGACGTGCAACTCCGACACGTAACCGACCGGCAATTCGAGACCCTGGATGAACTCACAACAGTCGGGAGCCGGCGTGGCGTGTACCTGCTCCACGAATTTCCCGTCGCGCCACCCCACCCCGATCAACCGCGCACCCGATCGAGTGATACAGAAGCGCTGTACCGGCATGGCGTCGAGCAGCTCGTTACCGACGATCACCCCCTGCAAGCGATCCGGCCACCCCTGCAACCACCGCACCCGTTGATGGACGCCGGGCGCGCGAGCCGTCAGCGTCTCACGTTGTTGCGCCGCCAGGGCGGCGCTGGTCTCGAGTATGTAGTACTGGTCCGGTGCGCTTCCCAGCGCATCGAGCGCCACCAACAGGTCCGCCGCCAGCAATCCTCTCCCGGCCCCGACCTCCAACACGGCGCCGCCGCCGAGACCGCGAAGCACTTCGGCAATCTGATGGGCCAGACAACGCGCGAATAAATTACCGAGTTCCGGCGCGGTGACAAAATCACCGGCCGCGCCGAACTTCTGCCTTCCACCGGTGTAGTAGCCGAATTCAGGGCTGTAGAGCGCCAGCTCCATAAACCGGCTGAAATCAATGGCACCACCAGACCGGGAAATCTCATCCGCGATGCGCTCGGCCAAGCGGCGGCTCACACCGCGTTCCTCTGGATTGAGCGGCGGCAAACGACCGATTTCGGTCTCAATGGGTAAGGGACAAACCATGAAATTTCTGAATCGAGCGTAAATACGCTATAAAGGATTTACAGGCCGGGACGCTTTTTTAGGACGTGGATAATGCAAGATAACCTGCTCACCGACAAGGTGGCGCTCATTACCGGCGGTGCGCGGCGTATCGGCAGAGCGATCGCTCAGCGTCTGCACCAGGAAGGCATGCGCATCGTCGTGCACTACCATTCTTCGGCCGACGACGCCGATACACTCGTCGCGGAACTCAACGGGCGGCGTCCGGACTCCGCGGTGTCGGTGCAGGGTGACTTAACGCAGTCTTCCACGGTTGAAACTCTCGTGATCGACGCCGTGGACAGCTGCGGCCGCCTGGATGTGGTGGTCAACAACGCTTCGATCTTCTACCCGACGCCCATCGGCAGCACCGGGATTCGGCACTGGGATGAGTTGATGGACGTAAACCTCAAGGCTCCGTATTTAGTCGCGAAATCGGCGGCCCCCGCGCTCAAAGCGACGCGCGGTTGCATCATCAACATCGCCGACATCTACGGATTCCGGCCGCTCAAGTCTCATACGGTCTACTGCACCGCCAAGGCCGGCCTCATCATGCTCACCCGCGCCCTGGCCCGTGATCTGGCGCCGGAGGTACGGGTCAATGCCATTGCCCCGGGGGCCATCTTGTGGCCGGCCGGTGACATCGAGGACCAGGAGAAACAACGGATCATCTCGCGAACACCGCTGCAACGTCAGGGCACACCACAGGAAATCGCGGCGGTGGTACTGTTTCTGATCCGTGACGCCACCTACACGTCCGGGCACATCATCCCGGTGGACGGCGGCCGGAGCATCGTGCCGTGAACGCCGCCGTGGTGGCCTGACTTGCCATGTGCCTCGCCTGGCGCGCCGCGGCAGGCATGTTACAGGTGAGTCGATTAGCACGGCCGAACACATTACTCGGACCGGGACGGGCGCCGTCTTCGTTCCTGAGGCGGACAACACCGCGCTGCCACCGGCACACCTCGCTCCGCTGGCCGGGCCGGTCATCCGGTACACCACTGACTGGTGCCGCGTGTGCCTGAGGACCAAGGCCTACTCGAACCGGCGCTGCATCGGCCACGTCGAACACGACATTGAAGCAAGCGCCGGTGCGCGGCGGGAGTTCAACCGGCTCGGCGGACACGCGGGATACCCTTGATCGTTGTGGGATATCACTCACTGCAGGGCTTCAATCCGTCGCAGCTGGACCGGCTGCTGTAAACAGCCGCTTACTGACACCGGCCGCAGAACCGCTCGGAGCGACGCTCACCAGGCCATGTCCACGAAGCGCACCGGCTGCAATCGGTGTTGGGTGTCACGCCACAGGCGTTCAAAGGTCTGGTGAATCTCGGGGTGCCTCAACGGCCCCGCGATGTCGCTCAAGGGCTTCAGGACAAAAGCGTACCGCGTGATCTCCCCGCGTGGTATGTCGTTGGGCGGGGTGTGATCCACCAAATCGCCAAACAGCAAAATATCTAAATCCAGGGTGCGGGAACTGAACTTGTCAGCGTTTCTCACCCGGCCATGGACGGTTTCTATCTCGGCCAACCGCCGCGCAACGTCCTCGAGTCGTAAATTCGTATCAAACCCCACCACCAAATTGTAGAAATCGTCGGCCTCGAAACCCACGGACTCGCTTTGGTAAACCGGTGAGAGCGACAGCGTACCGAACTGGCGGCGCAGCGCCCCCACGGCGGATCGAATGTTGCACTCGCGATCGATGTTGCTTCCAACGCTCACGTGGACACGCGGCATCAGGCAGCTTGACCCCGCTCTATGACCACGCCGACGTCTCTTGCGCCGCGCACGGCTCCGGTCTTGTTTATGCGCACACGGCACCATGGAACATCGAATTCAGTCAACAAGATCCCGGCAATTTTCTCGGCGAGGGTTTCCACCAGCTTGAACTCGGAATCGCCGACAAACTGAATGACTCGCTTCGCCACCGCCTTGTAATTCAAGGTGTCTTCCAGATCGTCTGTGGCGGCGGCGCGTTGTATGCTCGCACCCATATCCAGATCGATGGTGATTATCTGCTTGATGCGGCGTTCCCACTCCCACACACCAATCACGCACTCCACTTTCAAACCATGCAGGTAGACGATATCCAAATCGCGCCCCTCTTCAGCTTAAAGGCTCAAGTATAACGACGGCGGCGTCTGCCGCGGGAATCCGTGCTTGACGGCGCGGCACCAAATCTCTCAAATACCATGGATGGAATGGCTTCTGCCAGTTGTGGCCTACTGCCTCGGATCAATATCGAGTGCAGTACTGGTCGCCAGGCTGTTCGGCATGCCCGATCCGCGTACGGTGGGTAGTGGAAATCCCGGGGCCACGAATATTCTGCGTGCCGGTAACAAACTCGCCGCCGCCGCCACCTTGGCGGGCGACGTGCTCAAAGGCGCTCTTCCGGTCCTGCTGGCCCGTTCGCTGACCGGCCACTCGCTGATCGTGGCGTTGGCGGCGGCCATGGCCTTCATTGGTCATCTGTATCCGGTGTTTTTCGGCTTCCGTGGCGGTAAAGGCGTTGCCACGGCGTTCGGGGCTTACACTGCACTGAACCCGTGGGTGGGCCTGGCGCTGGCGCTTACCTGGCTGGCGACGGCCGCGCTGACCCGTTACTCGTCGCTGGCGGCGCTGGTGGCGGCCGCGCTGTCGCCTTTGTTCGCATGGTGGTTGTTGCCCGGCCCGTTGTTCGTCGCGCTGAGTGTAGTGCTGGCCGCACTGCTGTTTTGGCGGCATCGCAACAACATCGAACGCCTGTTGCTGGGCAAGGAAGGCAAGATCCAGTTCAGTGGTACGCGCAAACGCCGGATGGAGCGCGGCGAGTAACGCGTCATGGCCGCCAGTCTCTCGGTCATCCACGTACGATCACTGGCTCGACCGGGTTCAGTTCGGCAAGCGACCACCGGGCACGGACCCGGAACGGCAGCGGCTCCCGCTCGCCTGTGCGAAGGCGGCAATGTCCAGCGTAGGCGATCATCGCGCCGTTGTCGGTACACAGTTCGGGCCGGGGGTAGAACACCTCGGCCCCCTGGGTCTTGACCATGGCGCGGAGTTGTCCGCGCAACAAGCGGTTTGCGCCGACACCGCCGGCAACCACTAAACGTCCGCGGCCGGTCTGTTCCAGTGCGCGACGGCACTTGATCACCAAAGTATCCACCGCCGCAGTCTGAAACGCACAGGCGATATCAGCGACTGTTTGGTCATCCAGCGAATGCGCCTCGACGGTGTTGCGGGTGAAGGTCTTAAGGCCGCTGAAACTGAACTCCAGACCCGGCCGATCCGTCATCGGCCGCGGAAAGTGAAATCGATGGGGATCGCCGGACTCGGCGGCGGCCGCGATGGCCGGCCCACCCGGATAGCCGAGTTTCAGTAACTGTGCGGTCTTATCGAAGGCCTCGCCCACGGCGTCGTCGCGTGATTCCCCCAGAATCCGATAACGTCCGATCCCGGTCACGTCCACGAGGATGGTATGTCCACCGGACACCAGCAGCGCGACAAAGGGAAACGCGGGCGGCGCGGGTTCGAGCATGGGCGCCAACAGATGTCCCTCCATGTGGTGGACGCCCACCGCCGGCACCCTCCAGGACCAGGCCAGGCTGCGCCCGAGGGCGGCGCCGACCAGCAGCGCTCCCACCAGGCCGGGACCTGCGGTGTAGGCCACACCGTCTATCCCGTCACGGTCCACCTGCGCCTCTTTCAACACGGCGGCCACCAGCGGCAGCAACTTGCGGATGTGGTCCCGCGCCGCGAGTTCCGGCACCACGCCGCCGTAGGGTTCATGGATTGCAATCTGAGAGTACAGAAGATGGGCGAGCAGGCCCCGCCCGCCGTCATACACGGCCGCACCGGTGTCGTCGCAGGAGGTCTCGATTCCCAATACGCGCATACCGCGATTGTACGACAGCTCAGAGCGGGCCCGCGGACCGCCCGGCACTTGCCACCCGTGGTTGCCTACTTTAGAATTGCGCGCCCCGCCAGGGGATCTTTTCACTCAACGAGAGGAATCTGGTCTTGCCCCAAGTGAGAGTACGCCAGGATGAGCCATTTGACGTGATATTGCGTCGGTTTCGCCGCGCCTGCGAGAAGGCCGGGGTGTTCAGTGAGATGCGCCGCCGGGAACACTACGAGAAGCCGACGACAATCCGCAAACGCAAGGCCGCCGCCGCCCGCAAACGCGAACTCAAGCGCGCGCATCGCGAACGCGCACGGTATCAGCGCGCTTATTAGCCCACCTCCGTCCACGACGGTGCCACTTCAGAATCGTATCTTAGCGGATATGCAGGCCGCGCTTCGCGCCGGAGACCAGACCGGACTGGGCGCGATACGCATGCTCCGAGCCGCCATTCAACGCCGCGAGGTCGACCAGCGAATCGAGCTCGATGACGCCGGTGTGGTGGCGGTGGTGCAGAAACTGGTCAAGCAGAGCCAGGACGCCATTGCACAATTCGAGGCCGGAAACCGTCCGGACCTGGTAGCCAGTGAGCAGGCCGGCATCGACGTACTCAAGCGCTACCTGCCATCGCCCTTGAGTGAAGGGGAGATTGGCCGGCTGATCGACGCCGCAATCGCCGAGATTGGCGCAACATCGATGCGCGACATGGGACGGGTGGTGAGCGCGGTGAAGTCCCAGGCTGAAGGCCGCGCCGACATGCGATTGGTCAGCGAGAAGATCAAGACCCGGTTACAGGGCTGACCAACAGTCGGCCGACGATTTCCGCGGATCTGTGGCCGTGGTGTGGACCAACTATCCGTTCCGTGATCCGGTGGGTCCTTTATACTTGTCCTTCCCATGCCCCGTCGCGAACGCATGACTGGAAAGATCCCGCAGGCGTTTATAGATGACCTGGTTTCCCGCATCGATATCGTCGATGTCATAGACAGTCGCGTGCCGTTGCGGAAGGCTGGCAAGGAATACAAGGCCTGCTGCCCGTTTCACGAGGAGCGGACACCGTCATTTACCGTCAGCCAGGACAAACAGTTCTATCACTGTTTCGGCTGCGGCGCCCACGGGACCGCCATCGGTTTCTTGATGCAATATGAGCACATGGACTTCCGGGAGGCGGTGGACAACCTCGCCGCCCGGGTCGGTCTCGTGCCGCCCACCGAGACCGCTCAAGCGTCGGAGGCTCGGTCTCAGAGCGTTGATCTGCTCACCACGCTCGGTGCCGCCGACCAGTATTATCGCAGACAACTCCGCAAACACCCCGAGGCCGATGCGGCGATACAATACCTGAAGAGCCGCGGCATCACGGGGGAAATAGCCGCCGAATTCGCACTCGGCTACGCGCCGCCGGGGTGGGACCATTTACTGCACGCCCTCGGTACGGACCCGGAACGCCGCGAGGCGTTGTGCCGGGCCGGCCTGCTGGTGAAAAAGGAATCCGGCTCGTACTACGACCGGTTTCGCAACCGGGTGATTTTCCCCATCCACGACCATCGTGGGCGGGTCGTCGGCTTCGGGGCCCGCGCGCTCGGGGATGAGGTGCCTAAATACATGAACTCGCCGGAAAGCCCCGTGTTCCACAAGGGCGCAGAGCTATACCGGCTGTATCAGGCCCGCGGACCCATGAGAGAACAGCAGTACGCGATAGTCGTTGAGGGTTATATGGACGCAATATCCTTGGCCCAGTATGGAATCCGGCACGTCGTGGCAACGCTCGGCACCGCCACCACCAGAGCCCACCTGGATCGCTTGTTTCGCCACTGCCCAGAGGTCATCTTCTGTTTCGACGGCGATCTGGCCGGACGCGAGGCGGCTTGGCGGGCGATGGAGACCAGCCTTCCTGTGTTGCGTAATGGGCGCCAGGTGGGATTTTTGTTCCTGCCGGACGGACACGATCCAGACACACTGATCCGTGCGGAGGGGGCCAAACCCTTCGAACAACGGGTGCGTGAGTCAACGCCACTCCCCGTTTACCTGATGCAATCCCTGGCCAAACAAGTAGACCTCGCGCGACTGGACGGCCGAGCTCGATTGATCGAATTGGCTAAGCCGCTCATCCGTCAGATTCCTCCCGGGGCGCTGCGCCATCTCATGTTCGACAGTTTGGCCGAGATGGCCCAAGCGGACCGCAAAACGATCGACCGCGTCTTGGACGACGGCGACCGCCGGCAAAGCAGGCACCGAGCGGTGGACACGCCGCAAACGCCGGCCACGCCACAACCCACCACCCCACTGCAGGTGGCATTGAGCATGTTGTTGCAGCAGCCGGTGCTGGCAAGAATTGCCGGGGACATCGAACCGTTGCAACATCTCGACAACCCGGGTGCTGGAATTCTCGTCTCGGTCATCCACCTCATTCGCGAGCATCCGGGCCTCACCACACCCGCCATCCTGGAGCGATACCGTGACAGCCCCTATTTTCTGAGACTTAACCAACTGGCGTGCCATCAGCACCTACTGGACGAATCGGCCCTGGAAAGAGAATTCATAACTAAAATCAATAACTTGAGATTCGACGCCGAAAAAACGCGGGTCTCGGCCCTGTTGGCAAAAGCGGAATCCGGGGCGCTCTCCGAACAAGAGAAGGCCGAGCTGCCCGAGGCGCTGCGCCACTTGGACCGGCTCGGCCGCGAACGGAACCGGTAAGGCCTTTGCCCTACTTGAAAACTCGCCGCTGAGTTCCATATACACAGCATCGGCGTTAAAAACTTACTTGACGCATCGTGTCGCCCGCCGTGCCCAGACCGTCCTCTACGGAGTACTGGTCCGACGCTGATGGGCGGAACGGTTGCACGCAGAACCCGTCGACGGCCGGCGGGCAGCTACTATAGGTTCTCAAAAGAGTCAGCTATAATATATGGTTATTTGTTCCTCTCCTCACTGCTCGGTGATGTCAAAATTCTATGGACCCTGAAGTCGATCGTTCTGACGAAACCAAACAATCTGAGTTGCGCAAGCTGATCCTCAAAGGCAAGGAACAGGGATTCCTTACCTACCGGGAAATCAACGACCACCTCCCCGAGGATATGCACGACACCGACCAGATCGAGGCCGTCGTCAACATGATCAACGACATGGGGATCATGGTTTACGACAAGGCGCCGGACCCGGACAGTCTGTTGCTGAAGGAGGACTCGCCGGACGACGAGGACGAAACCGAAGCGGTATTAACGACGGCGGTGGAGAGCGAATTCGGCCGCACGACCGATCCGGTGCGTATGTACATGCGTGAAATGGGTACGGTGGACCTGCTCACCCGCAAGGACGAGATAAAGCTCGCCAAGCGTATTGAAGACGGGATCAAACAGTGCACGGAGGCGGTCGCGACCTGCCCGCCAACCATAGCGGAAATCCTGCGCCTGTCCGAATTGATCGAATCCGAAGAGATGCGTTTGACGGATCTCCTCGTGGATTTCATCGACCTGGACGCCGAGGAACAGCCGATACCGGAACCACGAGTTGTGTCTACAAGTTCCGACGATGACGACGACACCGCGGAGGTCGATACGGGACCGGATCCGAAGGAAGCACAACAGCGATTCAAGCGGATCCGTCGTAATTATCTGAGTCTGAAACGGGCCATCGACCGGCATGGCATCGGAAGCGAGCAGGTAAAAAAGATCCAGCAACGGCTCGCCCGCGACGTCATGGAGATCAAGTTCGCGCCGAAACAGGTCGACGCGCTGTGGGATCAAATACGCGAATTGGTGGATCAGGTCAGGGCACGGGAAAAGGCAATCATGGATCTTTGCGTGAAACAGTTGCGTATCCCGCGCAAGAACTTCATCAAGACCTTCGTCGCCTCTGAGACAAATCCCGAACTGTTTGACCAGTTAGTGTCGGCGGCGGGAGAAAAAGGCAAGTCTCTGACCAAACGTAAGGACGAGTTCTTCGGGTTGCAGGAAAAACTGATGTTCCTGGAGAAGGAGATCAGCATTCCGATTACAGAACTCAAGGACGTCAATCGACGCATGTCGATCGGCGAGGCTAAGGCCCGGCGCGCAAAAAAGGAAATGGTCGAGGCCAATCTCCGTCTGGTCATTTCGATAGCCAAGAAATACACCAATCGCGGGCTGCAGTTTCTCGATCTCATTCAGGAAGGCAACATCGGCTTAATGAAAGCCGTGGACAAATTCGAGTATCGCCGCGGGTATAAGTTCTCCACGTACGCCACATGGTGGATCCGGCAGGCAATCACCCGGTCCATTGCCGACCAGGCGCGTACCATACGCATACCCGTGCACATGATCGAAACTATAAATAAATTGAATCGGATTTCGCGGCAAATCTTGCAAGAGAAGGGTCGCGAGGCGATGCCGGAGGAGTTGGCCGAACGCATGGAAATGCCGGAAGAGAAAATTCGCAAGGTGCTGAAGATCGCCAAAGAACCGATCTCGATGGAAACGCCGATTGGCGACGACGAAGACTCGCATCTGGGCGATTTTATCGAGGACAAACAGGTTCTCGCCCCGTTGGACGCCGCGACCGGCTCCGGGCTGTCCGGCGCAACGCAGGAGATTCTGAACACGCTGACGCCGCGGGAGGCGAAAGTGCTGCGGATGCGCTTTGGTATAGGCATGAACACCGATCACACTCTTGAGGAAGTCGGTAAGCAATTCGACGTGACCCGCGAGCGTATCCGTCAGATCGAAGCCAAAGCCCTGCGCAAGCTGCGGCACCCCTCGCGCTCCGAGCACCTCAGAAGCTTTTTAGAACAAACCTAGAACAGCGTTGCAGACACGATTGCGCGCCAACTTCGGCCAGGCACCGCAACGGGCTTGAGTTCCCCGTGCAGCACCCTTACCATGCGCCCATCCCTATCCCGGGCCTGTAGCTCAGCTGGTTAGAGCAGCGGACTCATAATCCGTCGGTCCCAGGTTCGAGTCCTGGCGGGCCCACCAATAAATAAGCGGCTTTCCGCTGTTTTACACTTCCTCTCAAGGAGACCATGGCGCACTCACGGCGCACTGTTCAGCAAGAAATGGCTCCCTGAGCGCGTCAGAGGGCGGTAGGGGCTGCTTCTCCCACAAGGCTAACGCCTTGGTCAGATAACGCTATTTTCCCATTTTTAGTCACTCACTGCGCCACCAGTGCGCCGAAACCTCATGGCGCACTAATAA
>CAMYJT010000017.1 GCA_947258785.1 uncultured Gammaproteobacteria bacterium | reverse complement strand
TCATCGCCGCCGTCAGCGTCGTCTTCCCATGATCCACATGACCAATCGTCCCCACATTTACATGCGGCTTCGTTCGCTCAAATTTTTCCTTCGTCATGGGATCTACCTCTCATGAATTCATTTAATGTTAACAATCCGGGCCGGCTGCGCCGGTCAGTCTACCGTTACCGGCACATAGTTTTCTGATGCAACACAATCTGGTGCCCACAACTGGATTCGAACCAGTGACCTCTCCCTTACCAAGGGAGTGCTCTACCTACTGAGCTATGTGGGCCGCCTAGTGGAGCGGGTGAGCGGATTCGAACCGCCGTCATCAGCTTGGAAGGCTGAGGTTCTACCATTGAACTACACCCGCAGAATCACTGGTACAGACGACCTAGTAATGTTCGGTTCCAAACCCACCTGTCTTGGTGGAGGGGGGAGGATTCGAACCTCCGAAGGCTGAGCCGTCAGATTTACAGTCTGATCCCTTTGACCGCTCGGGAACCCCTCCAAAGGCATAAACGGGCAATTTTGCTGGAAAATTAGAGATTCTGTCAATGGCGAGTCCCCTCGGCAGCGGGTGAATGTCTGGAGCCCGCAGAGGGACTCGAACCCCCGACCGGCTGATTACAAATCAGCTGCTCTACCAGCTGAGCTATGCGGGCCCATCCGCCGGGAGGCGGATTTTAGGCACAAACCTCAACCGAGTCGACCGTTCCTGAGTTGGGCGGTGCAGCAAAACCCGGCTATCCACAAGGAAAAGCCCGCAACCGCGCCCGGTCGCCCTCCCAGCGCCCGTCGCGCAGTCCCCGCAACGCGTCGGCCGTGGTATGCAATCCCGTCAATTCCAACCAATAGGTCGGTCCGAGGATCCGGTCCTCCGCGCGGTGTTTTGCGATTATGCCGGTCTCGGCCAGGCTGCGCACAAAATTCTCGGCGGCGCGGCGCTGTGAAAACAAGCCCAGGGAAATGACCTCCTCACCCACGCTGTCGCGCTTGATGTAATAGTCGCTGATTCCATTGTCATGCAGCATCCCGCGCTGCCGGGCGGTCTGCTCCGGGTCGGTAAATGGACCCAGGTAAACCCGGTACGCCCGCACCTCCCGTTTACTGACCGTGAGTTCACTGAAGCGCACCGACAAATCCGTCAATAAGGTGATCGCCTTAGCGGATTCCTGCCGGTCTGCGAACGGTCCGATGCGATAGCACACATCGTCGGCGCCGGGGTCGGCACCACGCCCCCGTTCACCGATCAGGCGCATGCCCTGGAAATTGATCGTCGGCCGGATCGACGCACCCGACTGTCGATGCCCGGTCGCCCACAGGTACAGGCCGACATTCAGCACCAGCAACATACCAAAGACCCATTTCATCGAGAATGAACTAATACTTCCGCCAAACCGATCAACACCAAGTCGGGCTCCAGGCGGGTGGCCGGTCCAAGTGCTGGACGCAGCTCATGCGCACCGCCGCCGGTTAAATATATCCCTAGCGGTGAATCCACCGAAATCTGAATCTCATCGATCAATCGCTCGACGGCCCCGACCAGTCCGTAGTGAACCCCGACACCGACGCATTCGGCGGTTGAACGGCCAAACACCGAGGCCGGCAGGCCACCGACCTGTTTGATGCCCTGGGTCTGGTGCAACAGGCTATCGCGCGCCAACCGCGATCCCGGCAGAATCGCACCTCCTAGAAACACGTTTTCGTCGCTCAATACGTCCACGGTCACCGCAGTCCCGCAATCGATCACGCACAAGGCGCCGGATGCCAGCGTACGGGCACCTATCAGCGCCGCCCAGCGGTCGGCACCAAGTTCGCCGGGTTCTGAGTAGCTGTTTATGATGCCACAACACGACTTCGTTACGCGGAGGTAGGCCGGGGTCCGCTGCCAGCGGTCCACACACCAGCCCGTCAGGTCAGCGGCAAACGGCGCGCCTAGCACATTCGAAACCATGATCCGATCGGGCGCCCGCAACCGGCCCCAGCAGCGTGTGAATAAACCCACCGATCGAACGATTGGGGCCGCATGCCCACCGTCCCAGTCGCCACCGCCGGCCACTGCCCATTTCAAGCAGCTGTTGCCGACATCGATCAGCAGATTCACGCCAACGCCCTCAGCCGCACATCGCCACCCACGAACCGCCGCGTGCGTTCAGCATTGTCCCGAACCAGCAGCGCGCCCTGATCGTCCACCCCCAGGACCAGCCCGTCGACGGCCTCCCCCGCGGCAGTGATTCGTACGCGTCTTCGCGCATACGCGTGGTGGTCTTCCCACTCCGCGCGGAAGGCCGGAAAGCCACACCGTCCGAACTGGTCCAACATCGGGATGATCTGCGCAACACAGTGGGCGATCAATCGATTGCGGTCCACGACGGTCCCGGTCAGCGTCCGCAAGTCGGTCCATGCCTGTTCGATGCGCGCCGCGTCCCGCGCGTCGAGGTGCACGTTTATCCCCAGCCCCAACACCACGGTACATCGCCCGTCAGACTCGCCACTTACGTCAATCAAAATGCCGCCGAGTTTACGGCCGTCAACCAACAGGTCATTGGGCCACTTAATGTCGACACCGGTGATCGACAGAGCGCGCAGCGCACGCAACACCGCCACCGCGGTTGCCAAGCCGAGGCCGGTCACCGATTGAGGCCAGCGGTCGTACTCCCACCCCAACGAGAACAGCATATTCCGGTATGGCGAGGCGATCCAGTCGCTGCCCCGTCGACCACGGCCGCTGGTTTGGGCTTCCGCGGCACAGACCAGTCCGGGCAGCGATGCCGGACTTTGCCGACGCAACCATTCACTGGTCGAATCCACTTCCGGCAGAATTACAAGGCGCTTGACCTGGCGCCAAATGCCGGGATCCAGGGACTGCCGAATCACTTGTTCGTTCAGCAAATGCACGTCCGAGGCCAGCCGATATCCCCGGCCGCGCACCCGGTGGATCGGCACTCCCTGCCGGGCCAAGTACGAAATATGCTTGTGCACAGCGGCGCGAGAGATGCGCAGCCGACCGCCTATCGCCTCCCCGGACGTAAACCCGCCGTCGCTCAGCATGGTGAGTATCCGGGATCGAGTTTGACCAGTTGCTGTCATTGAAGACCGGGTTTTCGCTCCAGGCAGCGGTTCAGTCGAACATCCGGCCCAGTTTGACCAGCCGGTGCCATTGCGCCGGACGGATTAAATCATTAACGTACCAGTTCGACGGCCTCTGCACAGTACTCAAGCGTGACCATCTCTCGTAATCCGACCCGTGCGGTCGACATCGGCTCCGTAACCCTTGGCGCCACCCATCCCATCGTCGTACAGAGCATGTGTGCCACGCACACCCAAGACATCGAGGCCACCGTTGCCCAGGTTGACGCGCTGGCGCGCGCCGGTGCCGGAATCGTCCGCATTGCGGTGGACAACCGGCAAGACGCCGACGCCCTGGCCGAAATCCGCCGTCGGACGGCGGTGACCCTGTCGGTGGACCTGCAGGAGAATTATCGCATCGCACCGCTGGTTGCGCCCCATGTTGATAAGATACGTTACAATCCGGGTCATCTCTACCACCATGAGCGAAACAAGCCGTGGCGGGACAAAGTCCGATTTCTGGTCGACGTGGCCGGCGATCACGGCTGCGCCATCCGCGTCGGCGTGAACAGCGGATCGGTGGACCCCGCCAAACTGGAAAAACATTCGCGCCGCGATGCCGTCTCGCCGATGGTGGAAAGTGTCTTGGACCACTGTGAGCTGCTGGACGCCCTCGATTTTATGCGCTACTGCGTATCCCTGAAAGACTCCGACCCGACTACGGTCATCGATGCGAATCGGCGCTTCGCCGTGGAGCGGCCCGAGATTCCCTTGCACCTCGGCGTCACCGAAGCCGGGATGCCGCCGGACGGCGTCATCAAGACGCGCATCGCTTTCGAGCAACTGCTGGGACACGGCATCGGCGATACGATCAGGGTCTCCCTGACGCTTCCCAATCCCAGGAAGACGGAGGAAGTCGCGGTCGGCCGGCAGATTCTGGCCGACATTGAGGCCGGGCGCCTGCGCAGCGTAGTCCGGTTCAACAACGACCGACTCAACATCATCAGCTGTCCAAGCTGCTCAAGGGTCGAGAACGAGGCGTTCGTTGACTTGGCAGTTCAGGTCAAGGAGCTGACGCGCTACGCCGAACAACACGCCGTTACAATCGCAGTGATGGGATGCCGGGTCAACGGACCGGGGGAAACTGACGACGCCGACCTCGGTCTTTGGTGCGGCCCGAATTTCGTGAACCTGAAGCGCGGCGGCGAAAAACTTGGCGCCTTCCGATATGACGAGATCCTGCCGCGTCTGAAGCTCGAACTGGACCAGTTGGTGGCGGCGCAACCGGAGTAAGCAGTCAAATAAAAAACCGGCGGCCTGCGGGCCGCCGGTTTGGCCTGTGCATCGGAGCAATGGCCGCTACATATAGTCGTAAGTACCCTTACTCCACTTGTAGAACACGTAACCCGGGGCTGTCACATCGCCCTTCTCATCGAAGCCGATCTTGCCCAGCACGGTGTCAAATTGGTTTCCGCGCAGCGCGGGGATGACCTTCTGAGTGTCCGTACTGCTGGCCTTTTCAACCGCCTGCACCCAGGCCTGAATCGCGCCATAGGTGTAGAGGGTGTAGCCCTCGGGTTCATAGCCGGTGTCGCGAAACTTCTTAACCACCAGAACAGCGACCGGATTCTTGCGTGGGTCCGGACTGAAGGTCATCAAGGTGCCCTCACCGGCGGCTCCGGTGATTTTCCAGAACTCATCGGTGACCAGGGCATCGCCGGACACCAATTGCACGTTGTAGCCCTGTTCGCGGGCTTGACGAATCATGAGTCCCGCTTCGGTGTGGTAACCGCCGAGATAAAACAGATTGACGCCAGCGCCCTTCATTTTCGAGACCAGTGCCGAGTAGTCTTTTTCACCGGCGGTATACGCCTCGTACATGGCCTCCGTTATGCCGCGTTTGTTGAGCTGCTTTTTGGTCTCATCGGCCAGCCCCTTTCCATACGCGGTCTTGTCGTGCAGGATGGCAATCTTGACCTTCCCGAATGTGTCGGCGAGAAAATTGCCGGCCACGATACCCTGCTGATCATCGCGCCCGCAGGTTCGAAACACATTCGGTCCACCCTCTTCGGTCAGCTTTGGATTAGTGGACGCGGGCGAGATTTGCAGGATGTTCTCTTCTTCGTATACTTTGGACGCCGGTATCGAGGATCCGGAGCAAAAATGCCCGGCGACAAAAATCACCCCGTCACTGGCGAATTTGTTGGCCACTGCCACTGCCTGCTTCGGATCACAGGCGTCGTCGCCAATGGCCAGGTCGAGCTTCTGTCCCATAACACCGCCAGCGGCGTTGATGTCCGCCACTGCCATTTCGGCGCCGCGCTGCATCTGCTCGCCGAAGGACGCGTATTGCCCGGTCATTGGACCGGCCACCGCAATTTTAATGTCCGCCCAGGCGATGTTCGCACCGAACAGAGCGGCTACGACGGCGACGCACAACGCCGATGTCGATTTACTCATCAGGAAACCTCCTACATAGTGGGTCATTGATTGTTGTACACGATACGATGGATCTTCGTCCCATGAGTGTTTGCGGCATCCGCTGCCGTTGTGCAGCTACTGTAGCACAAGTGTTCAGGGTGGGAAACGCAGGCTACTCAGTACGGTCGGCCGCGGAGATAGACGCCCAACCGAACAATCCGACCCGCCGGTACAACCAGGGATATTGGCTGACCATTTTGCGTGCTTTGTTCAATCGATACGCAAACAAGGCGATGAACATCAGCAAAGCGCTGTCGATCAGGAAACCCGTGGGCGACAGCAGTTCGCCCTCGAACAACGCGAAGGTCAGAAACCGGTCGCCGACACCCAACAGCACGCTGTAGATAGCGGCATGCCAGAACGGCTTCCAGGTATTGGCCAGTGCCTGGCCGGTCATGTAAGCCGCGAAGCCCATGACCACGCCGGTCATGCCGACAAACACCTCGATCGATGTGCCCAACAGCGTTTCCATAATGATTATTGCTCCATCGAGACGGCTTATCCGTGTCCACCCTCGAGATAGGCGGCGCGAATTTCCGGGTTAGCCAGCAGTTCCTGACCGGTGCCCGACAATACGATTTGGCCATTGGCCATGACGTAGCCGCGGTGCGCAAGCCTCAGCGCATGATAGGCGTTTTGTTCTACCAGGAAGACAGTCATTTTCTGAGTCTTATTGATGTCCGCTATCACTGAGAAGATCTGTTTAACCAGCAGCGGCGCCAATCCCAGAGACGGTTCATCCAAAAGCAGCAGACGCGGACGGCTCATCAATGCACGGCCGATCGCCAACATCTGCTGCTCGCCGCCGGACAGGGTGCCGCCCCGCTGGTGCCGGCGTTCCTTTAGTATCGGATACAGTGTAAATACCCGGTCGACGTCCTCCTGGAAATGCGCGGGATCCACGACCGACGCCCCCATCTGGAGGTTCTCCAGGACCGTCATGAATGGAAAAATCCGCCGTCCCTCCGGCGACTGCGCTATCCCCCGGCGCACGATATTGTGGGTGGGCAGGCTGGTGATTTCCCGGCCGTCGAAAGCGATGCGCCCAGCCGCCGCCCGCGGATTGCCGCAGATGGTCATCAACAGCGTCGACTTACCGGCGCCGTTGGCGCCGATAAGCGTCACGATCTCGCCCTCCTCGACCGTAACATCAACCCCGCGCAACGCCTCGATCCGCCCGTAGAAGGTGTGCACGCCGCTGACCGTGAGCATACTCATGACCTGGGCGCCGAGTCCTGCAGATCGCGCGCCACCGTCGCCGGCAGTTCCTCATCCTCGGTCTCGCCGAGATACGCGCGGATGACGTCGGGGTTGTTCTTGATTTCGTCCGGGGTCCCGGCGGCGATGTTGCGTCCATAATCCAATACGATGATGCGATCGGAAATTTCCATTACCACGCTCATGTCGTGTTCGATCAGCAGCAGCCCGATGCGGTGTTCGTCCCGAACGTACAACAGCAACTTGTTCAACTCGGCCGATTCCTTCGGATTGAGGCCTGCGGCGGGTTCGTCCAGACACAACAGGACCGGTTTGGTGCACATGGCCCGAGCGATCTCTAAACGTCGCTGGTCGCCGTAGGGGAGGTTGCCTGCTTCCCAGTCGGCGCGCTCGGTGAGACTGGTGCGGTCGAGCCAGTACTTGGCCAGATCAACCGCTTGGCGTTCCGCTTCCCGGTAGCGCCGCATGCCGAGCAGACCGGCGACTGAAAACCCGGAAGCGCGCATCAACACATTGTGCTGGGCAAGGACCAGGTTTTCGAGCACCGACATGGCGGGAAACAGGCGGATGTTCTGGAAGGTGCGGGCGATGCCGGCGCGCGCGGGGATCTGATACCCTTCCATGCGCTCCAGCAGAAACTGCCCGTTTTCCGGGTGGTTCAGGGTCAGTCGGCCCACGGTGGGCTTGTAGAAGCCGGTCAGGCAGTTGAACACCGTCGTCTTCCCCGCGCCATTGGGGCCGATAATGGCGGTAATCTGCCGGTCGGCGCCGTCAAACGACACGTCGTCCACCGCAACCAATCCACCGAAGCGCATCGTCAGATGTTCGACCGCAATCAACCCGTGCGCACCGCCGTTGCCGTTCACGTCTTCGGCTCCTTGACCGGCGGCCCCTGCGGGAACAAGCGGATCGTGGGCTCTCGGTGGGCGAGCAGGCCACGCGGCCGCCAGACCATGATCATGACCATCGCCGCGCCGAATGCGAGCATGCGGTACTGCTGCAATTCCCGGAAGAACTCCGGCAGGCCGATCAGGATGACGGCGGCGAAAGCGACGCCGATCTGGCTGCCCATACCGCCGAGCACGACGACCGCCAGAATGATGGCGGACTCGATGAACGTAAAGCTCTCCGGACTGATGAAACCCTGCCGCGTCGCAAAAAACGAACCGCCGAACCCGCCGAACATGGCGCCGATGGCAAATGCGGTCAATTTAGTGTTACGCGGATTGATGCCGATGCTGCGGCACGCGGTCTCGTCCTCCCGCAGGGCCTCCCAGGCGCGCCCCACCGGCAGTTTACGGATGCGCAGCGTAAAAAAATTGGTGACCAAGGCGAGCGCAATAATCAGGTAGTAGAGAAAAATAATGCGGTCCAGCGGCGAATATTCGAGCCCAAAGAAACTGTGGAAACTCTCCGAACCATCTGGGGGGTTACGGGTGAACGGCAAGCCGAAAAACGACGGCCGGGGAATGCCGGAAATACCGTCGGGCCCCTTGGTGAACTTGTACCAGTTCAACAGGATGACCCGGATCATCTCTCCAAACCCCAGCGTCACGATTGCCAGATAGTCGCCGCGCAGCCGCAACACCGGAAAGCCCAACAAGATACCGGCAAAGGCGGCCATGATTCCGGCAAACGGCAAGCATACCCAGAACCCGAGATCGAAATACGTCGCCAGCAGGGCATAGCTGTAGGCGCCGACGGCGTAGAATGCGACGTACCCCAGGTCCAGCAATCCCGCCAAACCGACGACGATATTCAGCCCCCACCCAAGCATGATGTACGTCGCCACCAGGATCGCGATGTCGAGCAGCCAGCGGTCGGCGACAGGCAGAAACGGGAACACGATGGCAATGCCGAGCAGCAGCGGGCCAATCACCCGGGCCGACCTCTGCACCCGGGCCGCGACCCGATCCATCACGGCCTCCCGGCCAGCCGTTACCGCTCGCGAGCGATGGCGTAACACCCAGACTGCACGGCCAAAGAAAACCACCGCGAGCAGGGTGACCAACCAGTTGATCACCACACTGCCAAACGGCAAGTACCGGGTTAGATCGGCGGCGGGCGCCGCCAGGTTGCCGATCAGCAGCGCAAGCATCACCGCGGCGAAAGCCGCCGATCCCCAAAGCACCGGCACCGGCCGCTGTTCGCGCAGCAGGATCATGCCAAGGCGGCCGACAAACGCCACGAGCGCCGCCACGAACACCTGGCCGAATCGAGTCACGATCTCCAGTCCGCCGGGGACGTCTTCCGTCTTGAAGCCGACCAGGCCGAACGCCAGGGCAAACACGAAGATGGCGATGTAAGCCGACTCCTTCAGGACCGCCCTGCGATCGAGTGGCGGCAGTATCGTGGTCGTGCCGGACGGCGGAGCCATCTGCTCAAACCTTCTCAATATCGGGTTTGCCGAGCAAGCCGGTCGGGCGGAAGATCAGCACCAGAACCAAGATGGAGAATGCGGCCACGTCTTTATACTCGACGGTAAAGTAGGCGGACCAGAACGCCTCGATCAAACCGATCAGCAAGCCGCCCAGCATGGCGCCCGGCAAGGAGCCGATGCCCCCCAACACCGCCGCAGTAAACGCCTTGATGCCGGCCAGGAAGCCGATGTAGAAATCGATCACTCCGTAGTTCATCAGAAACATCAGCCCCGCTACCGAAGCCAGTGCCGCGCCGGTGACGAAGGTCAGGGAGATGGTGCGATCCACGTTGATGCCGATCAAGGCGGCCATGCCCAGGTCCTGCTGGCAGGCGCGCTGGGCACGGCCGAATGCGGTTTTGTTGATCAGCAGGGTGAATACGACCATCAGGCACAAAGTCAAGATGATGATGAAAATCTGCAGATAACTGAAGCTGACCACGAAGTCGCTCTGCTTCATAAACCGGAGACCCCCGCTGATCACCGGCTGCAGCGGTTTGACCCTGGCTCCCTGCAACAACTGCACATAGTTTTGCAGGAAGATCGACATGCCGATGGCCGTGATCAAGGCCGCCAAGCGCGGCGAGTTGCGCAGTGGTCGATAGGCCACCCGCTCCAGGGCCCAACCGTATACCGAGGTCAGCAGCATCGTCACGATCATCACCAACAGCACCGCCAGCGGCACCCAACCGATACCGAGCATACCGAGCAGCAGAAAGGCAATGATGGAGACAAAGGCCCCGATCATGAAAATCTCGCCGTGGGCGAAATTGATCATGCCGATGATGCCGTAGACCATCGTATAACCGATGGCGATCAGGCCGTATATCATGCCCAGGGTCAATCCGTTGATGAGTTGCTGCAAGAAATAAGCCATAGCCTCTACCTCACGCGCGCCCGCGCCAACTGTGAAGATCAGCGGGGACCGTATTTATCGATTAGTTTGGTGATGAACCGGTCACCCACGGGACATAGCTTACACAGCGGCCAATCGGTAAGGCAAAAGCGCCGGTGCCGGAGAATCGGGATCAAGCAGCATCGGCCTGCCGTACATGGCGTCGCCGCTCCAATAACTTGTGCACCAATGGCGCAAAAATCAACTCCATCGTGTAAACCAGCTCATCACCCGGTACCACAATCGAGTTCCGCCGCGACATGAACGAGTTGGGGATCATATTCAACAAGTACAGAAGATCGACGTTGGCGACTTCGGGACGGGCGACCCGGATCACCACCACCGTCTCCTTCTCTACCGGGAGATCCATGGCGACGAATGGATTCGATGTATCGACCATGGGCACCCGCTGGAAGTTAATATCGGTGCGTGAAAACTGCGGCGTTATATAGTTCACGTAGTCGGGCATGCGCCGCAGTATTGTTTCGGTGACATCGTCGGGCCGGTAACCGCGCATCCGAATGTCACGATGTATCTTGCGCTCCCATTCCAGATTCACGACCGGAACGGCGCCGATCTTGAGATCCATGTACTGAGCAATATCAGTTTGATCGTCGACGAAACACCCGTGCAGGCCCTGGTAAAAAAGCAGATCTGTGCGCTCAGGAATCGGCGCCCAGGGCAAGAATGTGCCCGACGCTTGATTGAATTTGGCCGCTTCAATCTCATCATGTAAATAACGGCGCGTCTGGCCGGTGCCGTGCTCCGAGTATTCCTTCAGCAACGCCTCGAGACGGTCGAACTGGTTGTATGCCGGACTGAAATGACTGGGATTGCTGCCGGCGTCCGCGGCGGCGACCACTTCCGCGAATTCAGCCCGATTCAGACAGTGAAAACCGTCACCGTCAACGACCGCCATGTTGGCCTTCTCCCGCCGGCAGATGTGCTCGAAGGCACTGATGATCTGCGAGCTGCCGGAACCGGACGACCCCGTTATCGCGATTATCGGATGCCTGTCTGACATAGGACCCAACCCCTTATTGGAGATGATGTGTATTGGAAAAGCTCGATCTTACCGTGTTTTGAGCAATTTATTGCCGCCCAAACAATTATCGTGCGCGGCTTGACCCGCCCCTTTCCCAAATCTTGTGTCACGACGCATTCCCCCTATAATCATTGCCCCTGGGGTCGGTACGGGACAATCTGGCGAATTTCTTCCATCGATGGACCCAATCGTACAAAAAAAATCAATCGGCGTAATCTCCCGTCCCGGTCCACCCCCTGGAGCCGCAATATGTGGGAGCCGCAAAACCGTCCGCAGCGACGGTGTCACCAGCGCCACAGCGGCCAGGGTACCGGCGCCCCGGTCCATGGCCGCCGCCCGCCCGGCGCGACTGCACCGCCATGCTGGCCCCGCCGACGCCCCCAGGCCCGATAAGGTGGCTGCTCTGGGCGGGTCATCACAGCGACCGGCCATCGTGCCGTCGGCGTTGGTGCCGGTAACGGAAATCCACACTGGTCCCTTCGGTGATGCCTGACATTCCCAATACCCACGCCGTTGCGGTGCTGATATTGACGGTGCTGGCGCTGTTTCTGTTTACCCGCGAGCGATTGGCGCTGGAGACCTCGAGTCTGCTGGTTCTGGTGGCGCTGACCGTCGGCTTCGAGCTGTTTCCCTACCACGGCGCCGACGGTGAACTGGATGCGCTGGACTTCTTTTCGGGATTCGGCCACGAGGCGCTGGTCGCGGTGTGTGCACTCATGATTGCGGGTCACGGCCTGGTTCGTACCGGCGCCCTGGAACCCATCGGCCGGGGTCTGGCACGCCTGTGGGGGTCCAGCCCCCAGTTGTCGCTGTTGCTGACCCTGGTGCTCGGCGCGCTGATCAGCGCGTTCGTGAACAACACGCCGGTGGTCGTGCTGTTGCTGCCAATCCTGATCAGTGTCTCATTGCGCACCAAGGCCAATCCATCCTACGTTCTGATGCCGATGGGCCTGGCAACGCTGGTGGGCGGGATGAGCACTACCATCGGGACCTCCACCAACCTGCTGGTGGTGAGCGTGGCCGCCGACCTCGGTTTGCGACAGCTGGGTATGTTCGATTTCTTTCTTCCGGCCATGTTGGCCGGCGGTATCGGGATACTCTATCTGTGGTTGCTCGCCCCACGCATCATGCAGAAGCGCACACCGGTAATGATGGACACCTCGCCACGCATCTTCACCGCTCAACTGCGGGTGCCGGAAGACAGCTTTGCGGTCGGTAAGACCCTGTCCGAAGTGATCAAGAAAACCGACGGACAGATGAAGGTGTTGCGGATCCGCAGAACCGAAAACACCTACACCGTACCGCTACCCGACGCGGTCATTCTGGCCGGTGACCGCTTAACGGTCCGTGACACCCCGGCCCGTCTCAAAGAGTTCGAGCAGGTGCTGGAAGCGACGCTGTACTCCGGTGACGAACCGGTGGACGAAGACCACCCGCTTCGGGCGGAGGACCAGCAGCTGGCGGAAATTGTCGTCGTACAGGGCTCGCCACTTGTCAATACAACGCTGGATGACGTGCAGTTTGCCACCAGTTATCAGTTGGCGGTGCTCGCCATACATCGCGGCGGACGGATGATCGATTTGATGTCTCAGGGGCTGAGCGGGCTCACGCTGCGGATCAGCGATGTGCTGCTGGTCCAAGGCGCTCGCGAGAATATCCATCGGCTTAAAAGCGAAGGACGCCTGCTGGTGTTGGACGCGACTTCTGACCTTCCGCATACCCAAAAAGCCCGCCTTTCACTGGTCATCATGGCCGGTATCATCATCGCCGCGGCCACCGGGCTGCTGCCGATCGCCATCAGTGCCGTTTGTGGGTCACTGCTGATGATCGTGACCGGCTGCCTGGGGTGGCGCGACGTGCGGCAAGCGCTGAGCACGTCTGTGGTGCTGATAGTGGTGACCAGCTTGGCGCTGGGTTCGGCCCTCACCAAGACCGGGACCACGACCTACCTGGCGGCGCTGTTCGTGAGCGCCACCGACGGAGCGGCGCCGATGGTTCTGCTGAGCGCACTCATGCTGCTGATGGCGGTGCTGACGAACATTGTCTCGAACAACGCGGCGGCGGTGATCGGCACTCCGATCGCCATCGACATTGCTTTGCAGCTACAACTGCCGCCGGAGGCGTTCGTGCTGGCCGTGCTGTTCGGCGCCAACATGAGTTACGCAACGCCGATGGCCTACAAAACGAATCTGCTGGTGATGAACGCCGGCGGCTACACGTTCGGTGACTTCATCCGCATTGGCGTACCGCTCACCTTGATCATGTGGCTGGTGTTGAGCTGGTTACTGCCGACCATCTATCGCTTCTAGCCCGCATATTGCACCAAGGATCCCGGAAGCTGGCGAAGAGATCGCGCGTCTGTACGCCGCGCTGGAACGAAACCCATAGCGAGCTATGGCTTGAGTGAAGCGCAAGTGCAGGCGTTCGAGATCGAGCCAGGGCCGGGATTGGGATTGCAGAAGCACAAACTGTACGAATCAACTAAGACCGAATCATTGAACACAATCAACTTGATACACTATTATTTCGCCGCCTTGGGGCTTCCGGAAGGTCTCATGGTCACTTACCTCGTACCGTAAGACTAGGACATTACTTATACAGGTGTTAATAGCCGTACTGATTTACAAGAACGTCTGGTCGGTGACGGCAACACGGCCGAGTGTTAAGGCCGCCGCGTTGGAGTGAAATACAAAAGAAATTGGGGTAGGAGTTTCGCATTCCGACCCCATGCATTTTTTGTTCGGTGACCGGCGACTGTTAACCGCCGGACGCGGCGACGCCGGCCTTGGCCTCGAGCTGGCGGTGGAGTTCCTCTTGTTTCTCCTGCTCGCGCTCCTTCTCATTGGCAATCTTGAGCAGGGCGACGATTCGCGAGTAACCCTTGCCCTGTGCCACCGTCAACGCGGTATTGCCTTCGCGGTCCATGGAGCGCAGGTCGGCTCCCGCGGAAATCAACAGCTGGGCAATGTCCGTGTATCCGCGGTATGCTGCGGCCATCAGTGGGGTTTTGCCGGACACGGTGCGGACATTGACGTTGACGCCGGAATCGATCAACGATTGCACGACCGGCACGTTGCCCTTCAGAACGGCGTGAAACAATGCCTTTGCCCCATAAGCGGTTTTCGCCACCTGTTTCGGTTCCAGCCCGGTGGGCAGCTTCAGGTAACGATTCGCCAGCGGAATGGCGACCATGAAACCCAGGGTGTATAGGAGCACGGTGGGATCTATTCCGAAGCGAATGGCCAGTTCCGTCGGCAGATTGGCGCCGAACACCAGCGCTGCGGTCACCAGGATCAATCCGGTACGGACATAGCGAACCAGGGACACGGCGACAATCACCGTCAGTCCGAACAACAGCCACTTTCGATCAAACGCAAATTGCTGGGTCATGCTCTCCGGCAGATTCGCCACGACGCTCATAATGACCACCAGGCCCAACAACCAGCGATCTCGCGAGGATTCTTTTAATATGAACACTGTCGACCCCCTCGGAATCGATAATTCTATTGCTTAGTTATTCTAGTCCAAGAACCGCAAATCGGCCATGTGGCCACAATCATGGAGGTCAGAAACCGCTCAGCGAGCCCCAGGAGTCACGGCGGCGGCGGAGGCGCAGACGCGGCAGAATCAGGCCCAGTACGATCCCCACGATGATGGCCCCGGCGCCCATCAGGAACCACTTGCGTTCCGATTGATTGTGCAGATCGTGGTTTTCCAGCTTCAATTCCCCGACCTGGCCGTTCAGCGCCGCCACCCGCTTACGGAGCATGTTCCTCTCATTCGTGATATTGATCGCGTCGTTCGCCGCCCGTCGTATGTCTTCCAGCTGTTTCTGCAGGCTGCGGTTTTCCGATTCAGTACGCCGGTGCAGGGCCTGCAGCGACTCGTGGTCGTCCTGGAGGGCGGCCAGCTTACTCGTCAGCCGGCCGGGCTCCTGCTGCAGTTCCGCTAGGCGGCTCTCGACGACCACCAGGCGTTCCCGAGCGCTCGCATTGTTCATCAACAAACGGGTCAGTACGTAACCGGTCTTGCCATCTTTCGTGCTTACATAGGTGTATCCCGCAGCGTCGTCGGTGTCGAGCACCTCGACCGGAGTACCACTCGACAACATGTGCAGCACCCTGTGCTCGGTGCTCGGCCCGGTACGCAAGGTAATTTTCAACTGGTCCGTGACGTACTGGGTCTGCGCGGCGGCGGCCCCGGTGCACAACGCCAAAATAATCAAGCAATACCTGAATTTGATTAACACCACGGTTTCGCATTACAACAGTCGCTGATCGGGGCCGCCGATCGGAAACTGGTCACGGTCAATGGGTAGAAGGTGAATGGATGATGTTGCCTGTGCATCTACTCATCCGTCACGCAGCCTTCGCTCGCGTTCTTCACCACCTTGATGTACTTGTACAGCGTTCCACGCGTCGCCTTATAGGGCGGCATCTGCCAGGCGTCGCTCCGCGCGGAGAGTTCATCCGCGGATAAATCGACGTTCAGGGATCCGTTCACCACGTCGATGGTGATGACGTCCCCATCCTGGACCAGGGCAATTGGACCGCCGGTCTGCGCCTCCGGCACGACGTGACCGATGATAAATCCGTGAGACCCCCCGGAAAAGCGGCCATCGGTGATCAACGCCACTTTATCACCGAGGCCGGCACCCATGATCGCGGACGTCGGGGTGAGCATTTCCGGCATTCCAGGACCGCCTTGCGGACCTTCGTAACGTATCACGATGACATCACCCGCCTCGATCACTCCGTTCTCGAGGGCCGCGAGCATGTCTTCCTCAGAATCAAACACCCGGGCGGAGCCACTGAACCGCTCGCCCTCCTTGCCGGTGATCTTCGCCACCGCCCCCTCAGGGGCCAGGTTCCCTTTCAAAATCTGGATATGACCGGTGGCTTTGATTGGTTTGTCCAAGGGGTGAATGACGTCTTGTCCATCGCTCAGTCCGGGCACCTCCGTCAGGTTCTCGGCGACCGTTCTGCCGGTCACCGTCAGACAGTCTCCGTCAATCAGGCCGTTGTTGAGCAGGTGCTTCATCACGGCGGGGGTGCCGCCGACTTGGTGCAAATCCTCCATCACGTAAGTCCCGCTGGGCTTGAGGTCGGCAAGAAAAGGCACTCGGTCGCTGACCGCTTGAAAATCATCGACCGTCAATTCGACGCCGACGGACCTCGCCATGGCGATCAAATGCAGCACGGCGTTGGTCGACCCGCCCAGGACCGTGACCAGAACCATTGCGTTTTCGAAGGCCGTCCGGGTCATGATATCCCGTGGCGTAATGGATTGCTCGAGCAGCCGTCGGATGGCGCGCCCCGCCGACTGGCACTCATCAATCTTGCCCGCGTCCACCGCGGGTGTCGACGAACTGTAGGGCAGCGACATTCCCATGGCCTCGATGGCACTGGCCATCGTGTTCGCGGTGTACATCCCGCCGCAGGCCCCGGCGCCGGGGCAAGCGCGCTTGACCACCTCACGGCGCTCCTCGTCATCGATCGTGTGCGCCAGATATTCGCCGTAGCTCTGAAACGCCGACACGATGTCCAGGGTTCTGTCCCGCCAATGGCCGGGCTTGATGGTTCCGCCGTAGATCATCAACGCGGGGCGGTTCAGACGACCCATTGCCATTACGCACCCGGGCATATTCTTGTCACAGCCGGGAATCGAGATGTTGGCGTCATACCACTGAGCGGCCATCACCGTCTCGATGGAATCCGCGATGAGGTCTCTCGACTGGAGCGAATAACTCATGCCGTCGGTGCCCATCGAGATGCCGTCGCTGACGCCAACGGTGTTGAACCGCAGACCGACCATGCCGGCCTCCTGCACCCCCGCGCGGACATGCGCGGCCAGGTCGTTCAAATGCATGTTACAGGTGTTGCCCTCCCACCATACGCTGGCAATCCCGACTTGAGGCTTAGCCATGTCTTCCTCGGTGAGCCCGCTCCCGTACAGCATGGCCTGGGACGCGCCCTGAGATTTGGGCTGCGTCACGCGAGAGCTATAGCGATTGAGTCTACGCATGGCTTTACTCGTTTCCGCGGATGACGATCGGGAGGCATTGTAGGCGCTGATGCACGCCGCGGGCAAAACCGGGCTAGCCGCCGGACTGGCTTGGCTCAGGGGCCGGTGGTTTCTTGATCAGATCCTCCCGCTTCGTGACCAGGCTGTCGAACTGATACGCCGGCACCGTGTAGACCCAGTCTCGCCAACGCTCATTGAGCTTACCGACTTCTGCGTCTAGGCCGCTGCCTGTTGTGCCATCCTCGGCGGCGCTGGCCTGCAGCCGCACATGAACTTCGTCTTCGTGTTTGTCGAAGCTGAGTTCCACGTTGAGCCCGTCAAACGTCTCCACCGTTACGCGAACAGGCCGATCGGCAGCCGCCAGGGCATCACTCCGGGCCACGTCCTTCGCGGTCAGGGCCCGTGCGCTGCGGGCAATGCTGTTGACGGCGTACACCGATTCGACCTCCTCACCCTCGGCCAACCCCTGCAGGCTGTAGTTGTCATCCGTGTCGCTCTGTTTCGCGACGCGCAGCATTGCCTGGTCCGCGTGCACGACGGTGACGGCGCGAATCCTCTTGTCCTCGATATCCAGGATTTGCGAATCGATCCAGTCCGACGCTGCGCGCGCCGACGGCAACCGGCCCTCGGTCAACCACGCCCGGGGGTCATCCGGGGTACGCACGTAGTACTGACTGCGGTTGCCCTCCGCCGCCCCCGGCCGTTGTTTGCCGACGGCCACCGCCGCGAGGTCGCCGCCCGCCCCATCCTGCAGCCGCACCAGAATCGGACCGGCGGCCGATTCGGTGGCGTCGGCCAAGCCGATTTCGGCATAACGCTCTGGATTTGCCGTTTTTGGCTCGATGCGCCGGAGCTCCGCGAGGCCGAGGACGAGGGCCCGGACCTCGGACAGGTCGGCGGGATAGTTGTGTTTTTCTACGACCACCCACCCGGTGTCCCGTTTGCGCAAGGTGGCCGTCTCACCACCGCTCGTGATCACAATCCCGGCCACGTCGTTGACCCGCGTCATCAGGCCCGGGACAAACGCACCGCTGTCGGCCACTCCAGTGGGTTGCATGGACTGCCGGCCGTAGTAGGCCGCGCCCAGCGCGATTACCGCCGCGGCGGCGAGAATCAGTGTGCCACGCGCCCTCAGCATCGCATCAGCCCGTGGTGTGTCCGCTTCGCCGACGCCGCATCCGCTGCACACCGACCAATACCCCGCCGACACCGATCAACAGCGGCATAAAGCCGATGTTGACAAATTTGGTCCACGACTCCAATTGTTCGATGTTCTTGTGCAGTTGATGTCGTACCAAACGCAGCTCCTTGCGAATTCGGACCTTTTCCCGCCGGAAGGTTTCTATCTCTTGTCGCTGTTCGCTGCTCAGGATGACCGCGCTGTCTCCCGGCTTGCGCTCCTCCAATTCGATCAACTTCACTTCGGTCTCGCGCAGGCGGTTCAGCAATTCCTGCTCCTTTTGACGGAAACGCAGCTCGGCTTCCTGTTGGATATCCGCAACTTTTGTAAACGGTCGCGCATACCGTCCACGGCTGCGCACGCTGATCAGGTCGTTGTTGCCGGTCAGGCTCTCCAGGGCATTGATGACGAAGGCCCCGTTCGACGCGGTAGGAATGGAGATGCGCGTGCCCAGCAAGTTCTGCACCTGAACCCAAAACCGGTCGCTCAGCATGTCCGTGTCCGCCACCACAATCACGTTTATGTCGTCTCCGGCCTCGGCGACATGGGGCATGGGGTCCTCCTCCGCCGCCGTGTCGCCAGCACCCTCCGGTTTCTGCGCGTCATCGTCGAGGGCGGGTGGCTGTCCGCCCGCAAACGCGGTTTTCACACGGCCCGACACCCGCACCGCAAGCACCAGCGGGGTGTCCCCAGGCCGATACTGCCGCAACAACACACTGGGGTCGGTGAGCATGAGCAACTGTGCCGAGTCCATCTGCATCGCCTTCGCCGTGGTAGTCACCAGCGGCGTCACGGTCACCCCGTCGACGGATTTGATTTGTAATATCCCCGACGACGCGAACAGCAAATTTCCCAGCTCGGCGGTGACGATGTCATCCGGGTCGAATTGCGCCGGCTGCATATTCATCCAGATCGGATACTTGGCGACGGCGCTGCGCCGGTCATCGGCGTAACGGACCTGCTCCGCCACACTCACGTCTCCGGCCACTTTGCCGGCCACCAGCTCGAGCCCCCACGGCTGGAACAAGGTCGGCAGATTGGACGTCCCCGGACCCCGGGCCATCATCGGCGACTGCGTGGGTTGATCGGACTCGGAGTGGGGGTCTACGAATATCAGCGCGCGGCCACCGCGGAGGATGAACTGATCGATCGCGTAAACCGTCCGTTCACTCCACCCCTTTGGATGTACAATCATCAGCACGTCCACCTCGTCGGGGATCTTGGCCACGTCGGTGGCGACGGTCCGGACCTCGAACAACTGCCGGATCTGTTCCAGGATCACCCAGGATGGCTGCATGGCGCGCCCAGGGAACGCCATGCCGCCGTCCATGGGCAGCCCGCTCATCAGACCAACCACCCGTTGGCTGGGGTTGGACAGTTGATAGATCAGCTTGGTGATGTCGTGCTCGAGAAATTGCTCGCGATTGGGGGAGAAAAACGGGATGGCCTCCTGGTCATCGACGGCGTTGGTCCCGACCAGTCCGAAGTAGAACACCGCGTCGCCCTGGTCCAGGCTCACGCCTCGCAATCCGTAAGCGACGGCGCGGTCCTCCTGCTCTGAAAAAGGCTCGGGGTCGATGACCCGCAGCCGAATGTTGGCCCCCGCAATCCGCTCGTACTCCTGGAGCAGCTCCCGCACGCGCTGCGCATAGCTGCTGATCCCGGGTAGACTCACCGCCAGCTGCTGCGAAAGAAACAGACGCAGGGTGACCGGTTCATCCAGGTTGTCGAGCACCCTCCGGGTGCCGTCGGTCAGCGTGTACAGCTGCGACTCGGTCAGATCCAGGCGCGTCGAGGTGAACACCGCACTGGCGAATATATTCACCGCGAGCAAGGCCACCGTCGCGAGCAGCAGGCTGGACCCGGTGAAGATTTTTTGACTCAACCGCATGGTGGCGCCTATCCGGCCTTCCGCGCTTCGATCAATATGGCGTTGGCGAACAACCAGAACACGATGAAGGAGACGAAAAATATGATGTCGCGCAGGTCAATGACCCCTTTGGCGAGACCATCGAAATGGGTTAAGAAACTGAGACCGCTGATCGCCTCCACCAGGACTTGTGGTGCCCAGCCGCTGAAAAAATCCAGTACCAGTGGAAACCCGCTGAGCAGAAACAGCAGACATACCACCACCGTGATCACGAAGGCGATCACCTGATTCTTGGTCAGAGCCGACACACAGGCCCCGATGGCGATGAACGCGCCCGCCATGAGCAAACTACCCAGATAACTTGCCACCACCACACCGTTGTCCGGTTGGCCTAGAAAATTGACCGTCAACCACATGGGAAAAGTGAATGCCAGGGTAACGGCGGTGAACAGCCAGGTGGCGAGAAATTTACCGATGACCGCCTCGAACATCGACACCGGCAGGGTCAACAACAGTTCGATGGTACCGGCCTTGCGCTCTTCCGCCCACAGGCGCATCGTCAATGCGGGTATCAGCGCCAGGTAGACCCAGGGATGAAAACTGAAGAAGGTGACCAGGTCCGCCTGCCCGCGGTCGAAGAAACTACCCAGGTAAAACGTAAATATCCCGATCAGGAACAAAAAGATCACAATAAACACGTAGGCGATCGGGGTCGAAAAATAACCGGACAATTCCCGCCTGGCAATGATCCATGCGTTTTTCAACGCTCACCCCCTCGCTTCTCACCTGGATTGGTGATCGCCCGGAACACCGCGTCCAGACGGCCGCGATGAACGTGCAATTCCTCAACAGTCCAGTCCTGTTGCCGGGCCACCGCTCCCACTTCGGCGATGATCGAGGCACCGTCGCGGGGAAATATCGTGCACTGTACGCGTCCATTCTGCTCGACGTATTCGGAGGCGGATATGCCCGGCACGGCGTCGATTCGTTGCCGAATCTGCGCCGTCGGCACGTCGCGAACAACCATCGTCACCGCGTTGTGGTGCGGCGACATCGCTTCCAATTCCGCCGGCGATCCGTCACTGACGATCTTGCCGGCGGCGACGATGATGGCGCGGCTGCACACCGCATCGACCTCCTCTAGGATATGGGTCGAGAGGACAATTGCCTTGTCCTCGGCCATTTCCTGAATCAGCGTCCGCACCTCGTGCTTCTGGTTCGGATCGAGCCCGTCGGTCGGCTCATCGAGAACCAGCACCTCCGGATCGTGCAGGATCGATTGGGCGATACCCACCCGCCGCTTGAAACCCTTGGAGAGTGTCTCGATGGGCTGTTCCAGCACGGATTCCAAATTCACCTTGGCGACGGTATCGCGCATCCGCCGCTGTAGTTCGTCATCCCGCAGTCCACGGATCGCGCCGACGAACGCCAGGAATGCGGCCGGTGTCATGTCCGGATACAAAGGTGCCCCCTCGGGCAGGTATCCGATGCGCCGTTTCACCGCTACCGGATGCTCGCCGATGTCGATGCCGCCGACGCGCACCGTGCCGGCGTCGGGACTCAAGAAACCGGTGATCATCTTCATGGTCGTCGACTTGCCCGCTCCATTTGGTCCGAGGAACCCCAGCACCTCGCCCTTCTCGACGCTGAAGGAAACGTCGTCGACCGCAGTGATTTCAGCAAACCGCTTGGTCAGATGGTCTATTTCTACTAAGGCGGCGATATCAACACTCCCATATTAACCTGTGCGAACTTCGAGGTTATCAGCACGGCAGATGTTTGTCGCCGCACCGAAGCGGAGCCAATAATAATTACCGTAAAACGCAAGTCAAGAGGACGGAGATCAATGCTGGGTACCTAGAGGCGCGTATCGATCCCAACCGCCAACCCGCAAAGGGCCCGCGTTGCGCGCGCGGGTGACGGCCATCGAGGCGGCAAAGACCTCGTATTGGCCTGCATCTTGCGCCAAGAATCCCGGCATGATGGCGCAGGGGGTGGGCGGTAGGGCCACGGCGCTGGAGCGAAATTTACAGCCCTGGCTTGAGCTTGAGCGGCGCGCAAATGCAGATGTTCAAACACAGCTCAGCGCCGGGACAGACGCGTGCCCGAACACCAACTGTCACACCGGACCTGCGCCAAATTCTCTATCTCTAACAATGTGTTGGCTGTTCTTTTCGCCGCCTTGGTGCAATGTCCGGGCTAGCAGTCTGCGGCCAGGGCGCGTAAGGCCGTGACCGGCACCGCGCCAGCGGCCACGCGTCGTCCGAATACGAAGGTTGGCGTGCCGTTGATCCCCAGGCGCGCGGCGTCCCGGTGGTTTTCCTGGATTACCCGTTCGTATTGCGGGTCCGACCAGGCCCGGTCGACCATGTCTTCATCGAGACCGGATTCCCGGGCCAGGGCCCGCAACACGGACGGGTCGCCCAGATTCTGGCCATCCACAAAATACGCCTCGTACAGCCGCTCATTTAATCGATAAAAGACCTCCGGCCTGGCCTGCTTCGCGGCTTCCGCCAGCAGCAGGGCCCGGTGTGAATTGGTGGTGAAGGTCCGGTCCACAAGTTCCACGCCCTCCTCCTCCGCCATCCGTTGCAGATTCTCCATCATCTGCCGCCACTGCGCAGGCGGATAGCCAAGTTCCGACAACGGCCGGCCTGTGGGTGGATTGTCGGGGTGGATCTCCAGAAATCGCCAATCCACCTTGAGGTCGTAGCTGTCGCGTAGATGGGCGAGCCGCAGATGACCGATGTAGCAGAACGGACAGATGTAATCCGAGAACACCGTTACCTTGAGGGGTGGTTTCGTCATTTCATCGCTCCCGGGCCAGGGCCTCCACCTGGTCGGCGGTGGCGCTCAATTCGTTGACGATCTGCCGCCGCACGAGCCACGGCCCGACGATCGGTGGAAGCCCGAAGTCGGGCACCAACCGCGCCCGGTAGAGCACCCGGGTCTGCGTACCGCCCGCCTCCGGCGTGACGGTCAAGCGCTCGCGGGCCTCGCGGAAATCGCTGTATTTAGGCAGGGTCACGTGCACGATGTCCCCGGCCGGCGAGACGTAGGAGTCGGTAACCTTGACGAGTCGTCGGCACAACAACCACAGGCACGGACGCAGTATCAACTTGACGCGGCTGCGTCCGTCGGCAATCCGCGCCACAACCTCACTGTGCACAACGGTTGACGACAATTCGGAAAAATTCCCGTAATCGGTGACCAGTCGCTGCACCGCCTCGTGAGGCGCGCTCAACACAACCTCGAACACCACCTCGAAGTGCGCCGCCCGGTGATGGACCTCAGACCGTAACACCTCGGCCGCCGAGGCGGCAACGGCCGCTCCGGACAACACAGCGACGGTTACGCAGGCCACTGGTTTGCACGCGGTCAAGGCGACTAACCGCTTGGACCGATCGCGCGGTTCCCGTCCCGTCCCCGCCGGCGGATGGCACGGCCGTCCAGGGAGGGCGCGGCGTGCCACACCGAACCGCCGTTCAATACGCGAAGTCATCCCGCTTGGCTGGAGTCCGCCGCTTTTTCAAGACATTGTTTATCGACGGCAGGGACAGTACAAAACCGGCGACCGCGTCGAGATCGGCCCGGGTCAAGTGCCGGGTACCTTCGTCGATTACCTCCGCCATCAATCCACCGGCGGAATCTCCATCCGGCGTGAGTCCCGTTTCGAGATAATACGTGAGGTCCTCGCGACTCCATTTGCCGATCCCCGATTGCCGGTCGGGCGTAATGTTGGGCACGGTGTCGCCGTCCGGACCATCGCGCGTGCCGGCATGGCGTAACTCGGGAATCAAGCCTCCGAAGCGGTCACGTGGTGTGTGGCACTCGCCACAGTGGGCGAGGACACCGACCAGATAAGCGCCGCGCTGCAGCACGGGATCGCTGTGTTCGGACGCTCCAGAATCGTCCGGCGAAAAATACCACCACCGCCAGATCCACAAGCCGAATCGAAAACTCAAGTACCACGGCAGGTCGTGGGTTCGGTTCGCCTGCGCCACCGGCGGAACGGTGAACAGATAGGACTTCAGCGCCAGCACATCCGCACGCTCCATCCCCGCATAGGCCGGGTAGGGGAACGCCGGATAGTAGGGATCGCCATTCGGCGACGTCCCCTCGGTCATGGCGCGCATAAACTCGGCGTCCGTCCAACGGCCTATCCCGTACTCCGGGTGCGGCGTGATGTTGGGTGTGTAAAACGTCCCAAACGGTGTTTCCAGGGCACGTCCGCCAGCCAGCAACTCACCCCCCCCATCGCGGTCGGTATGGCACCCGGCGCAACCGGCGGCGCGAAACAGGTATTCACCGCGCTCCGCCTCGCCCTGGGAGATCTCGGTGCCGGCGAACGCTGCGTTGCCGGCACACCAGATCGCCATGGCCCACAGCAGGCCGTGGCGATTGATACCCAGGCGCCGTGCTACTGTTCGTCTTTCTGTCGGAAATCCTTGTGACACGCCTTACAGGAGTCAACCATGGCTTTGAATTTTCCGCCCCACGCGCCCTTGTCTCCGGCCTGCACAACCGTCAGAAAGGCCTCAGCGGCGGCGCCCGCCTGTTCCGCCACCTGCTTGAACTGATCCGGCTGCGACCAGATTTCCGGCAGGGCCCGCGTTTCACCGAAATCGGATCCATCGGGAAACAGTGACAGAACGGTCTTCATGGATTGCGTAATCGACTCGACGTGGTAAGCCAGATGATCGCCGTAGTCGACCTTTCCGCGAACAATCTGCGCCGCCGCCACCGTGTGGCCGCCCACCGACTTCATGACCCCCTGGCGGTACTTGATAATGTCCTCGGCTTCGGCGGCAACGGCCCCCGCGGAAACAAAGACGGCCAACATGAGCCCGCTTAGCGATGTCCAAAACAGTCTTATACGCACGATACAGTCCTCCATTCGCAACTAATGTTAATAAATCCAGACGCGCTGCTGTCCCTTTGGACGACAGCCGTCAGGCGTTAAATCCCCGCCGGCTGGCCTCTTCGAGCAGTGACCTTGCGGCCACGGCGATCTCCGCGATGGCCGCGGTCCCGCTCCCGGTGTGAGCGGTGCGCTCACTCAAGCAGCGCCGCCAGGCCTTGGCACCGGGAAGCCCGTGGAACAGACCGTGCAAGTGCCGGGTCAATCGCGGCAGCGGACAACCGCCGGTCAACTGCCGACCGCAGTACTCGAGGTACTCGTGCAGGACCGTATATCGATCCGGTACCGGGCGGTGGTCCTGGTAGAAGCGCCGATCCACCGACGCCAGCAGATAAGGATTGCCGTACGCCTCACGCCCGATCATCACCCCGTCCACCGACTTTAAATGGCTTGCCGCCTCGTCCAGTGACGTGATGCCGCCGTTGATGACGATCGACAGATCGGCGAATTCACGCTTGATCTGATGCACGACCTCGTGACGCAGGGGAGGCACAGTGCGGTTGCGTTTGGGGCTCAGGCCGTTCAGCCAGGCCTTGCGGGCGTGAATGATAAAGATGTCACAGCCGGCTCCCGCGACAATGCGGATGAACTCGCACAATTGCTCCAGCGTATCCCGCTGGTCGATACCAATCCGGCACTTGACCGTCACTGGGATGTGCACGGCCTGCGACATGGCGGCGACACACTCGGCAACCAGCTGCGGATGCGCCATCAGGCAGGCCCCGAACCGGCCGGAACGGACCCGGCTGCTCGGGCAACCGACATTCAGATTGATCTCCCGGTAGCCCCACTGCTCGCCCCAACGGGCGCACAACGCCAGTTGCCCGGGATCGCTGCCCCCGAGCTGCAGGGCCACCGGTAACTCGAACGAGTTAAAGGCAAGATGCCGATCCCGGTCGCCGAACAACACGGTGCCGACCGGAATCATCTCGGTGTAGAGCAGGGTGCGCCGCGAGATCAGCCGCAGCAGATAGCGCTCGTGCCGATCGGTACGGTCCATCATCGGCGCCACCGAGACCAAACGTTCCAAGGACGCTGAAACGCATCGCTGTGGCCCCGCACGCAGGCTCGAGCGCCTGTGCGGAGATTCAGTGCGCACGCGGGAGAGCGGCTCAACGCCCTGGAATTGATCGTCGAACAGCGGGCCGCGCCGCTCGGATTTTCGAAAATCTGTTCTCACTCTGCCACTTTCTCGTAACGGGCAACACGCTCGGAACTAGTTTTTCTCAAGCACCCGGTTGATGTCGGCGCGTATCTGTTCCGGATCAAACCCGAACTGCTCGAGGTAGCGGCGGGCAACGGAACCTTGATCGTCGTACAGCAGCGTAGCGGGGACGGCGCGGACGCCCCGGGCGAGGGACGCCTCTCCATCCGGATCGGCGACAACAGTAAACTGCAGCGGCGGATTCTGCCGCTGGAGAAACACATCGATGGTGGACTGTGTCTCGCCCTTGTTGACGGCAACGATGGCCACGCCCCGATCGCGGTACTCGGACCGAATCTGCTCGAGCTGCGGCATTTCGGTCCAGCACGGCGGACACCAGCTGGCCCAGTAAGACACCACCAGGACCTTACCGCGGTAGTCCGAAAGGAGTACCTGGCCGCCCTCGCGGTCGGTGCCCAACAAACCTGCCGGCTCGGCGCCTGGCGGTGGCTGCAGCTCGAGCTGTTCGCCGACAAACTCGGGCGCCTGGTCCATCGGATAGGCCTTGACCACCGGCTCCGAGACCGGCTGCCGGGGTGTGTCAACCGGGGCAGGGACTCTGGACGACGGCCCGGCGCAGGCAAATAACACCAGGACCACGGTCGTCGCGGCGAGTAAAGCTGCTGTGTATCTGATCATTTTCCGGCGTTAAGTGCTTGGGGTATGGGTGGTATTCAAGACCAAACGGCGCTTCACCGACTTCGGCCGCCTCGACACGCACAAAGCGGGCGGCCACCGACGGGCATTCTACCACGCGTCCAACCGGCCCTGGGTGGTGCAAAGTCAATACCAAAGTCAGGGAAATTAGGGTAATCCCCAATAGGCCCGCACCGCAAATTAAACTATTTATGTCCACGACTTGTCCAAATAGATCAACCGGGTGCCCATCCGGATTCCCGATAACTCGACCAAGAGGAAAACGACTATGAAGACCTTTATCGCTTCACTTTGCGCGAGCTTGCTGGCACTGGGTGCCGCCAGCGTCACCGCCGACCAGGGCGCGAGCGGCTACACCACACAGAAAGTGGTTTATCACGTCAATTATGACGATCCCAAGAAACAAACCGGCGCCATGCGTAACATTCAAAACCACATCAACGCGGTCGGCGCAGACAAGCTGGATCTGCGCGTAGTGATGCACGGCAACGGGGTGTCTCTACTCAAGCGCGCCAATGAAAATCCGGACTTCGAGGCAAAGGTGGCCAGCCTCAAGTCTCAGAATATCAAGTTCAAAGTGTGCGCAAACACGCTGAAAGGCCGCAAGATTAATTACGACAACGATCTGTACGACGTCTCTAACGAAGACATCGTACCCAGCGGTGTGGCCGAATTGGCCCACCTCCAGGCTCAGGGTTTCAGCTACATCAAGCCTTAAAGCATCGGCCTACCCCGAACCGCGAAATCTTCCATAGCCCGCCGCCCCGCGGCGGGCTATGATTTTCGATGAAACTCACCAGAACCCGCTTTTACCGCAGTCTGCTCGCCGCGTTGCTGGGCCTGGCGTCCGCGGCCGTCTCGGGCGGCGATTTGGACCCGACCAAGGTGACCGCGCTGCACAAGGCCGTGCGGCTCAATCAGATCAACGAAGTCAAGCAATTCGCCGTTTCCGGCGTGGTTTACCTGAACGCCTCCAATGTAGACGGGATTACCCCACTGCAGGAGGCCATACGCTACGGTTACCGCGAGATGTATCTGTTTTTGATCCACAGCGGGATCGATGTGGACGCCCGCGACGCCGATCAGCGCGCCGCGCTTCACTACGCAGCGGAGAGCAACGAGCCGGAGGCCGTCGAGGCCTTGATCAAAGCCCTCGCTGACCTGGACGCGGTTGATGACTACAACTACGTCCCGCTGCACCTCGCCGCGCGTGAAGGTAACCTGCCGATCGTTCGTATGCTGATCGGCGCGGGCGCGGAACTCAACTCGCAAATAGATGTTGGCTTTACCGCGATTGACCTTGCTGAACAACACCCCGATGTACAGGATTATCTTCGTATCCAGGGCGGCAAGACAATGGTCGAGCTGGCGACCGCAAAGTAATCCGAGCACCCCAACGCGGCGCGGGGTTTTAACCGGGCTCGCGTTAGTCGGACGACTCCCACTCGCTTCGCTGTTCAAGGACAATCGCTTGCCGCACTAAATCAGAAATCGACCGCGCCCGCATTTTTGACATTAAGCGCGAGCGATGCACTTCGACGGTCTTAGCGCTGACCTGTAGATCGGCAGCGATCACTTTGTTGGCCCGGCCTTCGGACACCAAGCGCATGACCTCCCGCTCACGCGGGGTCAATGTCTGATAGCGGGCGAAGATCTCGGAGTCGTAGTCCCGCTCCTCGCTGGCCAGGTTCTCGGCGGCGATGGCCCGGCGGATGCAATCCAGCATTGCTTCGTCGGAGAAGGGCTTTTCGATGAAATCAAAGGCCCCCGCCTTCATGGCGCGGATGGCCATGGGCACTTCAGCGTGTCCGGTCACGACGATAATCGGCAGGGAGCTGTCGCTGTCGGCCAGCCTCTCCTGCAATTCAAGACCGCTCATCCCGGGCATTCGTACGTCCAGCACGACACAGCCGTGCCAGTCCGGTCGGTACTGGTGAAGAAACTCGGAGGCAGACGCGAACTCCCTGGTCGGTATGGATTCGGACTCCAGCAGCCAGACCAGGGAATCACGTACGGCGGGGTCGTCGTCGACAACGTAGACCATTGAGGTGAAATCCTTGCTCACAGCGACACCGCTTCAGCCGGGGCCGCGGTGGCGGCTCTCGGCCGGCCGTCCCACGCCGGAACGGTAAACGCGAAACACGTCCCCTTCCCCGCTTCCGATTCAACCGTCACGTCTCCATTGTGGGCCTCGATGATGGAACGAATGATCGACAGCCCCATCCCCATTCCATGCGGCTTGGTCGTATAGAACGGCAGAAACACCTGGTCCAAATTCGGATCCGTGATGCCGCAGCCGTTGTCTCGCACACAGACCTGCACCCGGTCCCGCTCCAGCGTCTCGAATTCCACCACGATGCGCTTGTGGCCCCGATCCACCGCATCCAGTGCATCGATGGCGTTGCGGACGAGGTTCAGCAGTACTTGCTCCAGCTGTATCCTGTCACCGGACACCAGGGGCACGTCTGCCGCGCCGGCGAGCGCTAATTCCACTTGATGCTCGCGCATTTGAGCGCCCGCCATCTGGGCGACCGTCTCGGCAACCACACCAAGATCGACCGCCTCGTTCTGCAGTTCCCCTGGGCGGAGAAACTCACGCAGCCGACGTATGATCTGCGCCGCGCGCTCCGCCTCTGCAGAAATCTTGGTAAGACCGTTAACGACGGTTCCGGGATCGCCCGCGTTGCGCAACCGCCGCAATCCCCCACGGCTGTAATTGAGAATCGCAGTCAGCGGCTGGTTCAACTCGTGGGCGATGCCCGATGCCATTTCGCCCATCGTATTGACCCTGGCCACGTGAGCGAGCCGGTGCTGGTGGACCTGCAGGCGTTCGTTGGCGAGCTCCCGCTCTGTTTCGCCGCCGATCCACTGCGCCATTAACAGCAGGATGTCGACGTCCACCTGAGTAAACGGTTCCTTACGCACACCCTGATGGAAAAAACTGAGCGTACCGATGTCCTGTCCCTCGACCGTCACCCGTGTCGCGATGAGCGACTGTACACCGTGGCTTGCAAACGCCGTACTCCCCGCCTGGCGCTGATCGGCCACGTCCGGGACACAGAGCGTTTCCGCACAGTTGAGCGCAGCGCCGAGCAGGGCATTGGCCTCGGGGGCCGCCGGGCCGAGCGGCAGCAGCCGGCATGATGCACTGCGCTGTCGCACCCGCCACTGACCGGCCTCGTGTTCGGCCAGGACTCCACAGCTACAATCAAAGTGCCGACAGCCGATGTCCAGCAGTTCGCGGAGTTTGTCATCGAGCCTGACGCCCGGCGCAGCGGTAATGTCGTGCATGGCCCGGAGCGTGGCGTCGCTTTGTTGCAGTGCCAGATTCAACTCGGCGAGCGCCCGTGTGCGTTCGCCGACCCGGCGCTCGAGACTATTGCTGTATGCGGCAAGCTGTTGCTGCGCCTGGATTCGTTCGGCGACTTCCCGGGCAATCCGCCGGTTGGTCCGCACCATCCACGCGGAGAACCCACCCAGCATGCATATAGCCAGCAACGCTGCTGCCAACCAGGCACCATATTCCTGCCACACCCGCCGCAACGACAGCTGGTTCAGATGGGCATAGGGTCCGATGCGAAGCACCCTGAACAACTCGTGCACCGGACCATAATCCAAGGGGATCGTCCACCCCGCGGATCGCGCGGCTATGGCCGCCTCACTGATTGCCGGCAACTCCAGCAGCGCCACGGCCAGTTGTTCGGCCAGGCGCTCTGGGGTGTGTCGCAGCTTGGCGAACGGCCATTCCGGGTACAGATCGGTACTGTGCAGAAACGGAAAGCCCGGGGTGGATCGTGGATTCAGAACCCGAAAACCGGACAACTCGATCTTACCTTCCTGGGCCATTCGCTCAATGACATCGGTGCGCACGGTGCCGGCGTCCACCTCGCCCCGCGCCACGGCGTAAACGATTTCATCCTGGGGGAAGCCGGCAAATCGGATCGCGGCCAAGTCGCGGAACGGGTCAATACGATGGCGCAGCAACTCGCGCCAGGCCATCTGAAATCCTCCGAACGCGTCGCGGCTGACGGCCATGAAGGTGTGACCGCCGAGGTCCGCTATACTGTTGACGGCCGGATGATCCGCCCGGGTGAAGATGACTGCACCGAACTGGGTGTAGGCGTTCCCCTGGCGCAGATTTTTTAGCGTCGCTATGCGGGTAATGCCGAACCGGGCCTCGAGGTCGACGTAGTTCCCCGTGTTGGTCAATACAAAATCGAGTTTGCCGTCGCGCACATGGTCGCGCATACCTTTCAGATCAAGGGGCACGACGCGAAAGGCGTGTGCCGGGATCCGCCGGGTGAGATAGCTTGCGGTGGAGGTCCACATTCGCACCGCGGCGGCGTCGCCGCGAAAGGCCAACACCCCAATGTCGACGGCGGTGTCCTGGGCCCCGGACGGCTCCAGTTGACAGAGAACGACCAACAGAACTCCGCTTGCGACTCGCCGCATGAGTGAATTGTAGCAAGCCGGACGCCGGAATGAGGGCCTGTCGGGCCGGCGGCCGGTTGACAGTGAAGCGGCGGATCGCGATCCGTGTTGTGGAAACGTCTCTAACCGGAGATGCGTGTCGATACGTAAGCGCCCGGCGCATCTTCGATGACCTTCAATGCGCCGTCTCCAGGTAGCCGGGCGGGCACTTTTGCGCTGTCTATTCCTTCGATCCACTTCAGCCACTCGTTCCACCATGATCCCGGCGACTGGTCGGCGGTGGCGAACCAATCCTCGGGCTTGTCCGGCAGAGGACCCGAGTCGTTGGTCCAATAGTTGTATTTGTTGGCGGCTGGTGGATTGATCACTCCGGCAATATGTCCGGACGCCCCGAGAACGAAACGCACCGCCCCCCCCAACAGCCTTGCTCCCGCGTAGGTGGATTTCCAAGGCGCGATGTGATCGTCCTTAGTCGACAAGAAAAAAGCCGGCACGCGGATCTTTCGGACGTCGATGGGGCGCCCCGCCAGCGTGATGCCACCGGGTTCCTTGAGCAGGTTCTCGAGGTACATGGTACGCAGATAGAAGCTGTGCATGTTTGCCGGCATCCGCGTCGAGTCTGAATTCCAGTACAGCAGGTCGAACACCAGCGGGTCGTGGCCAAGCAGGTAATTGTTGATGGCAAACGTCCAGATCAGATCGTTGGCCCGTAACATATTAAAGGTCGCCGCCATGCAGCTGGCGTCCAGATACCCGGTCTCCCGCATGCGTTCTTCCAGCGCCGCCACCTGCTGCTCATCGATGAACACGCCCAGTTCACCGGGCTCCGAAAAATCGATCATTGTGGTAAAAAACGAGGCGCTCTCGATCCGCTGATCGCCGGTCGTCGCCATGTGGGCCAAGGCGGCGGCCAACAAGGTGCCGCCAATGCAGTACCCCGCCGCATGAAGCCGACGCTCGCCGGTGGCCTGTTCCACCGCGTCCAGGGCCGCATAAACTCCCTGGGTAAGGTAGTCGTCGAATGTTGTTTCCGAGTAGGACTCATCTGGATTGACCCAGGATATGACGAACACGGTGCAGCCGCGATCGACCAACCACTTGATGAGTGAGTTATTCGGCTGCAGGTCCATGATGTAATACTTGTTTATCCACGGCGGAACGACCAACAGGGGTAGTTTCAATACCTCGCTGGTGGACGGCGCATACTGAACGAGCTGAAACATTCGGTTCTGATAGACCACTTTGCCCGGTGTAGTGGCGACGTTTTCACCAAGCTTGAAGGCCTGGGCATCGGTCATCGAGATCTGCAGCTGCCCTCCACCCTTTTCCAAGTCCGCCAATAAATTATTGAAGCCGCAGATGAGATTGTTACCCAGGGATTCCAGGGTCTCTCGAACCACTTTCGGGTTCGTCGGCGCGAAGTTGGTCGGCGCCAGGGCATCGATAATCTGCCGCGTGAAGAACCGTACTTTCTCGGCATCCTTCGGCTCCAGAGCGTGATCACCGTCCAGCGTGGATTCGATGAGCCGCGCGGCCAGCAGATAGGACTGTTTGATGTGGTCAAACAGATAATTGGTCTGCCACTGCTCGTCACGGAAGCGGTTGTCTCCGGGACCAGGTTCGATGACCGGGTCCATACCGTTGCCGCCCAGCGCGCGGGTCACCGTGTTCTGCCACAAAGACAGGGAATCCCGGTAAAAAGCCCACTGCGCATCGATGAGCCGGCTGGGATCGGTCATCAGCACCGTGGCCAGATTGGCGAATGCGCCGGAGACGTTGAACGGGTCGGAGAGTAACGCGGTGGGGTGGGTCAACGGCTCGGTGATCAGCTGCCAGCCGATACGCTGACCGCGCAAGGCCATCTCCAGCCAGCTGTCTGACAGCTCAAACGGATTCAAGGCCATATCCAGGGATTTCTGCGCCGTGCTCATAGGTCTGCTCGTATCGAGTTATGCTGCGGTGCATCAAAGCGCGCTACTATAGTCAACAATCGACGCTGGGACAAGACGAAACGGCAAATTAATCGCCGTGCACGGTCAGCGTAAGGCGGCGGTTGTGGGCGTGGGTGCGGTGTTCCCAGAGATAAATCGACTGCCAGGTCCCGAGCGCCAGCCGGCCTTGGCTCACCGGCACCGTCAGACCACTTTGGGTGAGCACGCTGCGTACGTGAGCGGACATGTCGTCGGGACCTTCAACGGTGTGCGCGAAGCGTGGATCGCCGTCCCGCACCAGATCGGCCATGTACGTCTCCAGATCCCCGCGTACCGAGGGGTCCGCATTTTCACAGATGATGAGAGAGGCACTGGTGTGGTGGAGAAACACGTGCGCCAGACCGGTGGTAACGCCACCGCTGCGCAAGCGCGCGTCGATCTCCGGGGTCAACTCGTAGGTACCCCGGCCATCGGTGCTTACGCGAAGCTGATACTGTTCCCACATGCCGTTTGGCTGCCCCTGGCGGGGTGTTCGATCCCATCGAAGTGCTCAACCGGCGCGGATTAGAAAAGCAGCGGCTGTCGCCGTTGTTGCGGCACACGATCTCCTCGACGGACCCCGCGGAAGAGAATCTGTGGAATTGATCATAACCTCTAGCGTGCCGGTCAGGAAATCGCCGCGCTTGACCTCGGTTCCAAATTCCTGTTCCAGCGCATTGGTCCGGGGACACGCGAACTGCGACCAACCGGCTCCGGCACAACGATCCGGATGAGGCGGCGGCCCACTGGGCTATAATGAGCGCGCCTTGGGCGGGTGACCCATCAAGTATCCCGCAATCATGCACATGAAGCTTGTGTGTAACGGTATCGATACGTCTGACATCCGGTTTAGTAATGCATACAGAGAAGCCCACGAACTCCAACTTTATTCGCAACATCATCGATGCGGACCTGACCGCCGGCGGGGGAACCGGCAGCGTCGCAACGCGATTCCCGCCCGAACCCAACGGATACCTGCACATCGGACACGCAAAATCCATTTGCCTGAATTTCGGTATCGCCGAGGACTACAGTGGCCGCTGCAACCTGCGTTTCGACGACACCAATCCGGAACGGGAAAATCCCGAGTACGTGGAGGCCATTAAGGAAGATGTTTCCTGGCTGGGTTATGAATGGACTGAATTACGCTTTGCCTCGGATTACTTCGAGCAGTTGTACGAATACGCCGTCGACCTGATACGACAGGGCAAGGCGTATGTCGACAGCCTCAGTAGCGCCGAGATTCGGGAACACCGGGGCACGCTGACGGAACCCGGGACCAACAGCCCGTATCGAAACCGCTCGGTCGAGCAGAACTTGGACCTCTTCGCGCGCATGCGCAATGGTGAATTCGGCGACGGCGAGCACGTGCTGCGGGCAAAAATCGATATGGCTTCGCCCAACATCGTCATGCGCGACCCGACTCTCTACCGCATACGTCACGCAAACCATTACCGCACCGCGGACCAATGGTGTATTTATCCCATGTACGATTACACCCATTGCCTCTCGGACGCCATCGAGCGCATCACACACTCGCTGTGCACCCTCGAATTCGAGGCCAACCGGGCCCTGTACGACTGGATACTGAACCAGCTCGACGTACCCTGCCACCCGCAACAGATTGAATTCGCACGGCTGAATCTCGAGCACACGGTGATGAGCAAACGAATGCTCAATCGATTGGTGAACGAGGGCCACGTGTCCGGATGGGATGATCCGCGCCTGCCGACCATCAGCGGCTTGCGCCGGCGGGGCTACACACCGCGTTCGATACGAAATTTCTGCGACCGCATCGGTGTTACCAAGAAGGAAGGCACCATCGAAATGGGCGTATTGGAAAACAGCATCCGGGAGCACCTGGACGAGCACGCACCCAGAGTGATGGCGGTGCTGAACCCGGTGCGGCTGGTCATCGATAATTTTCCGGCCGACCGCACGGAGTCGGTTGAGGCACGGAATCATCCCAAACGGCCTGAGCTGGGCGCTCGCCGGCTTCCATTTGCCCGGGTGATATATATTGAGCGGGATGACTTCATGGAACTGCCGGCAAAGAAATTTTTTCGACTGGCGCCGGGCCGGGAGGTGAGACTGCGGTACGCGTACTACGTCACCTGTACGGGCGTTGTCAAAGACAAGCGCGGCGACATCACCGAGATCCGGTGCACCTATGACCCCGAGACCAAAGGCGGTGCATCGCCGGACGGCCGCAAGGTCAAGGGAACTATTCACTGGGTTTCGGCGGACCATGCGGTGGATGCCGAGGTGCGTCTCTACGACCGCTTGTTCAATGTCCCCAATCCGGTTGCCGAGGACAATTTTCTGGACCATCTCAATCCCGAATCCCTCACCCCGATCACCCGGTGCAAAGTAGAGGCAGGCCTCGCCGAGGCGGCACCCGAAGCGCGTTACCAGTTCGAGCGTCAGGGCTACTTCTGCGCCGATCGCAAGACACACCGACGCGCACGTCCGGTCTTCAACCGCACCGTGACATTGCGGGACACCTGGGCCAAGATCGGCAAGACGGGACGCAGTGCCTGAGGTCCGCCCGTCGCTGCGGCGACGGGAATCCTGGTTCCGCTTCATGGTCGTAATAAGCATGCCGAAAGTGCGATATCGAGTAAGCGGCGCGGCCTGGGTGTCGACCATCACGAGTTGGAGGGGGCGGTAAGCGGGTGGCATCAGTATCCGTCATCGCCCGGGGCCTGTTTATTACGATGATTTGCCATGCCCCGGCCGGGGCCCAGGACGTTTACCGGTTCGATCCGGTTCACACGCAGATCTTGTTTTTCGTCGGTCATCTGGGGTTTTCCCATTCACAAGGCGAGTTTCTGGAATTCACCGGCGAATTCACCTTCGACGAGCAGGATTTCACCAGCACCCGGGTGACCCTGACCATCGATGCCGGCAGCCTGGACATGGACGACGAGAGCTGGAACGAGCAGCTCAAAGGACGCAGATATCTGGACGTCAGCCGCTTCCCGGACATCCGCTTCGCCGGCACCGGAGTGGAACCGACCGGCGACCGGACGGCGACAGTGTCGGGCGACCTCACCCTCCACGGAGTGACTCGACCGGTGGCGATATCGATGCGGTTCAATCGGGCCGGCACCCACCCGCTGTCGGGCAGGTACGTCGCCGGTTTTTCCGGGCGCACAGTGATCAGACGATCCGATTTCGGTATCGACTCGGACCTCAAGTGGGTTGGTGACGAGGTTGAAATTCGGTTGGAGATCGAAGGTGTCCTCGAACGCAAGACCATCGATTCGCAACAGTGACCGGAGTTGGGGACCCGTCGCCAAGGCCCTGCACTGGTCGATTGCGCTGCTGATCGTCGCACTGATGGTTCCCGGCCGGGGGGCCGTTAACTACCCGGTGTCGCCCACGAAGATTAAACTTTTCATGTGGCACAAATCCATCGGAATTACGATGTTGGTCCTCCACATCGGCGCCGCGCTCCGGCATCACTATATTTGTCGTGATGACATTCTGTCGCACATGTTGCCGTTTAAGCGTCCCAACTGACGGCCGCGACGCCATGCGACTGCGACACGCCCACCTGACATACCTGGCCGTAACGCTCGGTCTCGGCGGCACGGTGGCGCACCCGGCGGATTGGATCGCCGAGCCCGGCCTCAGCCGCCTGGGGTTCATCGCCACTTACGACGGGGTTGCATTCGAGGCGCAATTTCGGCGATTCACCGCATCCATACACTTCGATCCCGACCGCAGTAATGAGGGTGCAATGGAGGTGAGTGTGGATATGGCTTCGATAGACAGCAACAGCGTCGATCGCGACGAGGCGATGCGGGGTCAGGAATGGTTGGACAGCGCCCGATTTCCCACTTCCCACTTTGTGTCGACGGCAGTCCGGCAGACCGGACCGCAGCGCTTCGAAGCGCTGGGCCACTTGACCGTCAAAGACATCGGCCAAGCGATCCGCGTGCCGTTTACCTGGAGCCGGTCGGCCGAAGGTGCGCGCCTGCAGGGCATGACCTCACTGCGGCGGACGGACTTTCAGATCGGGACCGGCGAGTGGGCCACCGACCATACGATCGGTTTCGATGTTAAAGTCGTCGTGGATCTGCGTCTCGCGCCGGCTCGCTGATCAGTACCGGTAACCACCGCCGGGCGTGACCGGCACCGATTGGCCCGGCAGCGCCGCGGTCTGCCGGCTGTAAGTGTCGAAGGCGTAAAAGGCCCCGGCCGCCAACAGCAGGCCGACCAGTACGGCAACAGCGATTTTCCAGATACTGTACGGCCGCTGGCCCTGAACCTTTCCGGTGCGGCCGTTCACCACGAAATGAAATGTCTTGCGTTTGTACTGGAAGCCCGCCGACCACACAGGCAGCAGGATATGCTTAAAGGTCGTGCGGTCGTGCCGAACCTCGAATCGATGGATACGTTGAGCGTCACCGCCGATATCGCGGGCGATGTCTCCGCGTATGATCCCGTTCATAACCTCACGGGCATACTCAAATCCCTGATCCAGCTCAACTTGATAGGCCTGACTGCCGAAGCCGCTCAGGTACTGCTGCTGATAGGGGACTAGATTGCTCAGATCCCATGGGTCCAATCGATCGCTTATCCGGCGCGGCAGCGAGCGGCTGGCGCCCACCAGCAGATCATCGAAGAAACGGGAGACCACCCCACGCACCGGCGTCCAACGGATCTTAGTCACCATAACGGTCCGCACCACGCGCTTTCCGTCGATGACCTGCACGACCTGTTGGGGGACCTGATACGTATCGCCGCGTTCACCGATATAGTCCGTCGTTGTGTGGCTGTCGTAGGTCCAGTGCGGCAGGTAAATTCCGGTCAGCTGCTCGGCGTCTCTGGCATAGCGCTTGACCCCCTGCGGTGCGAACCATAAGCCTTTAAGCCAACGTCGAAAATGGTCTTTCGCCTGCGCCTGGTCTATTCGAAAAGGCAGCAAAGATTGGGGTTTGAACGACTTGTCGGCCCCCGTGGTCAGGACGATCGAGTGACCGCAATACGGGCACTGGCCGGAATGGATGTCGTTGTTGAATTCGAAGGCCGCGCCGCACGCGTCACAGCGGGTTTGCCGCACCGGCACCGACGCCGCTTCCGTCCGCCGGGCTTCGGCGAGTTTAATCAGTGCACTGCGAAAATCGTGCTCGCGTATCTCAACGAGCGCTGCCGGTATTGGCTCCTGATTGTGGCAGTAGGCGCACTCCAGATGACTCGTGCCCGGCGCGAAGGTCAGCAGTGCACCGCATTGACCGCAGGGAAATTGCTGCCGGTCGAGCGGTTTCGACTCCCGGGCTGCGGCCATACGTTGGAGGATTCGGTGAGGTGTCCGGCGAGCGAATCAGCACCCCTCAGCGCGTCGGCAACGGCGGGGGCACCTCGGCGAACAGATCGTCCAACACCTGAATCTGCCCGGCCGGGGTCCAGTCCACCAGGGTTTTACTCCAAATCAATGACTCCCTGACGACTTCTTTGGATCGGACTTTGTCTGCCAGCTCTTGAAAGGTAAACGGACCGGTCTGCCCGCCACTCACGGCGAGGTAGTAGCGGTCCTCGACCTGTGCCTGTCCCGCCTTGTCCCGAGGCAGTTGCAAGTAATCGCTTCGCGACGCCGGTTGAGACAGCGACTCCGCCATCTTGTTGGCCATCGCAAAACCGATGCCCAAACCAATGCCCTCCGCCGCTCCGCCGCCCGGGTTGCCGGCCGCCGCAGTCATTGCTTCGGCGGCCTGGAAACTGGCGTAGTCGCGCAGACTGCCCACCACACCCATACTCGTGCGCCGATCCAGGGCCTCCTCGACGACCGGCGGCAGCGAAATGTTCTCCACCAGCAACTTGACGACGTCGAGGCCGTAAGCGACAAATTCCGGACGGATTTTATTGGTGACGTAAAGGCTGAGGTCCTCGTAATTTGCGGCAAGATCCAGCACCGGGATGCCGGATTGTCCGAGGATCGAGACGAACCGGGACACAATGAGATTCCGGAGCTGGTTGGTGATCTCGTCGGTGGTGAAGTGCCCGTCGGTGCCGGCGATCTCCTTCAAAAACACCACCGGTTCATTGATGCGGATCGAGTAGGTGCCGAACCCACGCAGGCGGACCGGGCCAAACTCCGGATCGCGCAGCATCACGGGGTTCTTCGTGCCCCACTTCAGGTCGGTGAACTGCCGGGCACTGAAAAAGTACACCTCCGCCTTGAACGGGCTTTCGAACCCGTGCGTCCATCCCTGCAGTGTGGACAGTATCGGTAGATTATTGGTTTGGAGCTCATACATACCCGGTTCGAATACGTCGGCAACCTGTCCTTCATTGACAAACACCGCGAGCTGCGATTCCCGCACCGTCAGCTTGGCCCCGTACTTGATCTCGTTGCCGTATCGTTCGAAGCGGTAGACCAGGGTATCGTTGGACTCGTCGATCCATTCAATGATGTCGACAAACTCACCGAACAGCTTATCCAGCAGGCCCATGGCTAATCCTCACCCCCGGCGGTCTGGGTGCGCGCCTTCGCGGCGGCCAGGGTGTCGCGCAGTTCGGTCTCTGCCTTCTGCAGCTCGGACAGCGCTTCGGCGCGCAATCGTTTCCCCTCATCCGCAATACGCAGACTGTCCTCGATGGTTTCGATGAGTGTACGGTTGGCCTTTTTGACCGTCTCGAGGTCGAATACACCACGTTCGATCTGGCGCCGCGTCTCCTCGTTGGCCGTGCGCAGCAGCTCTGCGTTTTTCTCGAGCAGGTCGTTGGTGAGATCGGAGGCCGCCTTCACCGATTCTGTGGCCTGCTGCGACCTGTAGATGGTCACCGCCGTGGCCAATTGCTGACGCCACAGCGGCACGGTGTTCACCAGTGTGGAGTTTATCTTGGTAACCAGCCCCTTGTCGTTTTCCTGAACAAGCCGAATGCTCGGCAGACTCTGCATGGTGACCTGACGGGTAAGCCGCAAGTCGTGCACACGCCGCTCCAGGTCGTCCCGGGCGCTGCGCAGATCTCTCAACTCCTGGGCTTCCAGTGTTGCTTCCGTTTGCTTCACCTCTGCCTGTTTGGCAGGAATCACCTCGTCGTCGAGTTGTTTGAGCTTGTCGTCACCAGCGGCGATATACAGCTCCAACTCGTGGAAATAATCAATATTTGCTTCATACAAACGATCCAACGACACAATGTCGGTGAGCAATTTTGTCTTGTGGCCTTCGAGATTATTGGTGATTGAATCGATCTGTTTGCTGACTTTTTCGTACTGCTGCAGAAACTTTACTACCGGCTTCGCCCTGCCGAACAGCCGCGCAAAGAAACCCGGCTGTTTGAGCCCGTCGGAATCAAACCCGCGCAGGGTGGCCACCATATCATTCAACACATTGCCAGCGGTTCCGACATCCTTGTTGCGCACTCCCTCCAGCATGTTATCCGAGATTTCCGTCAACCTCTCCTGGGCCTTCGAACCGAAAAAAATAATCGAGTTGGTATCGGTGACGGAAATTTCCGACATCAGAGCGTCGATTTTCGTTCGCTCGTCCTCGGTTACCTCTTCCACCGCCACCACCGCGTCCTGGACGTCGGGCAATGTTGCGCGTTCGAATAACTTTGGATCTATGTCTAATTTGGTTGCTGTTTGATTCATGATTATTTCCTCAGTGACTGACCGTACGTCTCTACAAGACACCTTCTCGTTTCAGTTGCATGGCAAGGACTTCGATTTGCACATCGAGATCCAGCACGTCATTCTGGAGCAGTTTCTCGTGTTGCTGATTGAATACTTCTTCGATGGTTGTCAAAACATTTCTAAAATTGGTTTCCAATTCTTGAGATTCGGTTTTGGCGTGCGTTGCCGCATAGCCCGCGATCACTCTTTGCGCACCTTGCAGATAGGTATTCAAGAACTTCCTTGCCCGGCGGATATCACGTGGGTCCTCCTCGAGTGCGGACAACACTTTGCGGGCGGCTTCGGCGATGCGCGACAAACGTTCCCGCAGTTCTTGGTTGTGGATCTCAGCCCGCGCCTGATCGATCGTTACGACCCGAACCTCGGCCTCCTCCAGCACCTCGACCACCTCTGCGGTCGTGTAACCGTATCCCGCCTCTGCCACCTTCTCTTTTCGCGGGTCCGTACCATAGGTCAACAGGCAACCCAAGGCGGCCCCGATACCGAAACACACGGCCACCGCGAACCCATGACCGGCACCGATATCCGCAGCGAGCAGGGTTGCCAGTCCCACCGCCACAGCGGCGCCGAGCTTGAACGGAATTACCGGTGCCACGGCGACCTTTTTGCGGTGGTATTCGCGTTCCTCCCGCAATCCTCTGCGCAGCGCCATCGCTCCAACGAAAAACAGGATCGCCGCGGCCGTATTCCCCACCACACCTGTAAAATTACCACGTCCGAGCGACACCCCAATCGCCGCCAGCAACGGCAGCGGCAGGAAGAATAGAAACGATCCGCGAAAACCCGCATCACCCGGTTTTCGGACGACCCGTTTGGCGCTCGTAAAAGACTTGCTGCCAGCCTGATCCGCCATGACTCAGTTACGGCGTATCGGCTGCCCGTAGCCGGGAACCGGGACCACCGCGTCGGTTCCGACCTCGGCGTCCCAACTGAACCAGAAGGACTGACAGCTCGCCAGGCCGGCGGTCATGAGGAGCAGCATCAGGCCGAGCGTTTTCCACAACACGGGCTTGGCAGCCAAGTGATATCCTTTTGAATTTACGGTAAAAAATGGGTCAGCTAGCTTAGGACCGTTGTCTCGGAAATGCAAGTCAATTGACGTTTTTTCACGATTACCGCGGGCGTTGCTCAGCCTTTGACCCGGGCAAAAAATTCCGGGACGAGCTCCGCCGCCGGTCCGTAGTTGCGCTCCTGAAACGCCGATTCCTGCGCGGAGGGCTCCAGATTCAACTCCACGGTGTACGCGCCGACGGAATTCGCCACACTTACGAATCCGGCAGCGGGGTAAACGCTGCCAGAGGTTCCAATGGCGACAAACAGACCACAACCCCGTAAGGCGCCGTCGATCGTGTCCATTTCCATAGGCGTTTCACCGAACCAAACGACATGGGGTCGTAAGCCGCCCTTGGCATTACACCGGTCACACCACGATCGAACCGACAGATCGGTGTCTACCGGCGTTACATCGCCACAGAAGACACATCGTTTCTTCAACAATTCGCCATGCATGTGCACTAATTTTCGCGAACCTGCCCACTCGTGGAGATTGTCGATGTTCTGCGTCACGAGCAGATAATCTCCCGGCCACTCCGTTTCGAATTCCGCCAAGGCATAGTGGGCGGGGTTGGGGCGTACATCGCCGGACAACAACTGTTTCCGCCTGCCGTTGTAGAAACGGTGCACGAGCTGCGGATCCGACGCAAACCCGGCCGGCGAGGCAACATCCTCGATACGGTGATTTTCCCAAAGACCGTCATTGGCGCGGAAGGTCTGTAAACCGGAATCCGCTGATATGCCAGCGCCGGTCAGTACAACAACAGCGGAACGTTGACGCATATGATCCGGTAACCCAACAATCATCCTGTCCAGGCCGTCAATACTGCAAACCGTTGAAATACCAACGCGGACCCGTGCGAACAACCCGCGCGAAGTCATCGACCAGCAGCGGTGCAGCCGGCGGCATTCCAAGAGCAGGCGTTTCCGGGAGATCGGAGGTCAATCCCCGCAAGCGACAGATGCGGTCTTTGGTTTCCGGATGCGTCCGCAGGAACGATCGGTCCGGACTCCACCGCCCCAGCAACAAGACCTGCTCCAACGACCAGCCTTGATAAGGGTCGATCTTGGCCAACGCACTAGCCGGCGCCTCAGGGGGCCCGGTCAGTTTAACCGCACCGAGATCCGCGTCGTATTCCCGTGCGCTGGACAACAGCAACAACGGTAAGTTTAAAAGCAGCAGGAATTGGTCGGCCGTGGACAGTAATCCAGTGACACCGGTGAATAGATCCGCCATCCCCATCACCCACATATCGTTGTGCCTGACGTGACTGATTTCATGAACCAGCATGCCCAACAGTTCCCGAGTGCTGAGCCGGCGTACCAAACCGTGAGTGACGGCAATTGAGGCCTGTTGGCGGTCGCCGACCACAAACGCGTTGATAATGGGACTGGGTATGTGGTACTGCTGAGGAATCGACTCGAAATTGGACAGGCCACTCAGCCGAAATTTTTTTCCAGTTCTTCGGCGGGCAGCGGGGGAGAAAAAAAGATGCCTTGTCCCAAGTCACAACCCAGGTCCGTCAGGATATGTAAGGAGTTAGCGGTTTCCACCCCCTCGGCGGCCACCGTGAGGCTGTAATTATGGCCGAGATCAATGACCGTACGCACCAGCGCGGTGTCGCTTTCGCTGCGCTCCATTTTGATGACAAACTCTTTTTCAATTTTTAACTCGTTGACCGGCATCTGCTGAAGGTAATTGAGCGAAGAGTACCCGCTGCCGAAATCATCGATGGAGAGTCTCACTCCAAGTTCCGACAGTCGCCGCAACACTCCAAGTGTATGTCGTTGATCCTCCATCATTGCGGTTTCAGTGATCTCGAGTATCAGCATGTGCGGATCTACGCGCCAGGTCTTGAGCATTCGCTGAACGAGGTCGGGAAAATCCATTTCGCGGAGGTCATGGATAGACAGATTCACCGACATGTCGATCGATATTCCGTCCTTATCCCACTCCGCGCACTTGCGCAACGCCGAATTCAACACCCACGAGCTTATCGAAGTAATAATTCCGGACTCTTCGGCGATCGGAATAAACTCATCGGGGGTGATGAGCCCATGTCCGGAATGCTGCCACCGGCACAATGCCTCTACGCCGACCAGGTTTTTGGTCTGCAAATCGTGCTTGGGTTGAAAATAGAGAACCAGATCATTATTCACCACGGCATGCCGCAGATCACGGGTAAATTGCATCGGTGAAATCCCAACGGGCGTAGCGACTTTTTGATATACGGCATAACCCGATTGGGCCGATTTGGCCCGATACATCGCCATAGTGGCCTGGCGGAGCATCTCCTCCGCATCGCTCGCGGTATCCGGATGCAGCGCAATGCCCATACTGGCGCGCAGCTCGAGCGGCTCGATACCCGGCACCACAAAGGGTTCCTCCAGAGCACTGATAATTTTATGGGCCGCAAGGACTGCGTGGTCTTGATGCAGTATGGATGGCAGCACGATGCCGAATTCGTCGTCGCCGATTCGAAATAGAAAATCACTCTGACGCAAGGCTCCATCGAGGCGTCGACCGATTTGATTCAAGACAGCGTCACCGACGTCGAAACCGCAGGAAAGGTTTACTTCACGGAAATCATCGATATCGATGCAGATCAGCGCGATCGACGAACCTCCGGCCGCGGAACTGTCAAGGATCCTGAGCAGCGTTTGCAGTAAACCGGTCCTGTTTGTCATCAGACCCGACACCTTCGGGGCGGCGGTCCGGTCCACCCCGTTGAGCTCGGATGCCGTGGTATTTCGTTGCTGTTTTTGTTCAGCCACCTGCCATCCGCCTTATTCGTCGGCACCGAAGAACTCGGTGGGGTCCAGATCGTACTCCTTTGGATCGACAATCCTGGAGATCATCCTAGGGGTCTTCGATGGCAGGAGGTATTGCGCAGACAGATCGATGGTGTACGGTTGCGGCACCTGATTGCCTTGATCGTCGGTTAACACCATCACCCGGGGTTTGAGTTGTTGTACCTGATTACGATGTACGACGACCCCTACTTCATTAGTATTCAACTGCACGAAGCTGCCAACCGGGAAAATACCCACGCACTGAATGAACTGCTCGATCAATCCACCGGGGAAGGCGGAGTCACGTTCTTCATAAAGCTCCATTAACGCCTGAAAGGGAGTCTTTGCGCCGCGGTAAGGACGCTCGGACACCATTGCTTCAAAGCTGTCCGCCAACCCGGCGATAAATGCTAAAGTTCCGATTTGAGTTTTCGTATATGCCCGTGGGTATCCGCTGCCGTCAAAGCGCTCGTGGTGGGTGGCGACGATCTCGACAATCTCCTTCGTCATGTCTTCCATAGACTTCAGGATAAGCACAGAAATATCGACATGGGATTTAACCAATTCACGTTCTTTGTCGGTAAGCGGGTGCCGCTTGTTCAGGAGTTTCATCGGCAACTTAAGCTTACCGACATCCTGCAACAGCGTGGCCATACCCAGGTGATTCATTTCGTTGCGCGGCAGACCGAGGAAGCGTCCGAGGGTCAAGGCCAATACGCAGACTGATATGGCGTGGCTGTAGGACTGTTCATCACGATACTTCAATTGAACGAGCCATGCGGTAGCGGCAGGATTGCGCAACACGCTTTCCACCAAGGCGCTGACCACATTCTGCGCCGACCGGCTGTCCACTACGTTGCCGGCTTGAATGTCTTTGGTCACCCGATCGTACAGCGCATGCGTGTCGTTGAGGATCTCCTGTGCACGGTCAATTTCTTCCTCTACCGGGGTTAATTCGGGATAGAAATCTTGTAACGGAATGCTGTCGGAGGTTTGCTCAAGTACACGTTCCACATCCCTTTCGGTGTAGGCCTCAGAGATGTATCGCGTGGATCCAACCCCTAGCTCGGGGTCGATGTACACGTGGCGACACAGGCCCTGGACCTTCTTGAGTTCCTCCATCTTTTGGATGGTGAATCCCTGAAGGTCGAATGGCGGTTCAAAGGGGGCGGATTCCCACGGACAATCGAGTTCAACGATATACATACCCAGACGCAAATACCGTGTAGAGACCTTACGCTTCATCGGCGACGTCCATTGTCCCCGCCGTCCAATCACATCGTAGCGGTCGACTCCGGTTTGACTTCGGACCCACATTTGCACACTCCTTACTGATTGCATCGACCTCCATCAGTTATAGTATTGCCTATCGCACCTGGATGAGCCAGCACGGCGCAGTTGCGGAGCTAAGTCACTGCCTCCCCGCTGACCATGGCCTCCAGCTCGACCAATAACTCCGGTCGGCAAATATCGGCATTCAGATACAACACCTGGCTGTTGACGCCGACGCGGTCACTCAGATGCTGCTGCACCGTCCCCAGCTCCGCCGGCTTCCGCACGTAGACGCGCAGATAGTCCAGATCCGCCACGCCCCGTAGGCGGACCCGGCCGGACCGGTTCACCTCGTCCACCAACGCCTCAATGTTACGCAGCACCTCTTTGATTTGGGCCTGCACATCGCCACGGTGCCTGGATTCGTGACCGACAATACTTGCGGTACCGGAAATAAACAGGGTAAACCGGCGCCTGCCCCAGTCGGTCATGGTCGCCCGGGCGAATAGCGGACTTTTCGGGCCATATCGCCGGGGGTAGTGGTAGGCGCTGACCTGCCTGGGATTTTCGAAATGACGGGGTTCGGCGCGGCCGGCCAACACGGTCAGCTGAAAATTGGGAGCAACGGTGCCAACGACGGTGGTGGCCGGTAATCGTGGAACGAGATTATCGTAATTCTTGGCGAACGCGTGATGACGGGCGCGGCAAAAACGTTGATAGTTGTCGACACCGACCGCCGAATCATTGATGTGCGGCAAATAGTTCCAAATACGCATCAGGTGTGGATAACCGGTACTCCGCAGCAGATTCAATACCGCGTCATACCGGTCCTCGAGCGCTTGTTCGATGGCCGTTTCCGATTGCGATGTGGAAAACCGCGTGTAGCCAAACAGCACATCGTCATTGGTAGCGTAATGAATGCCTGTGTCCTCGCCGTGGGACGTCGGTGTCGAACTCAACCAAAGTTCCGAACCGTGGCGGGGTTGGAGAGCGGGAAGGGGGACCTCTACAATCGGGTGAGAGGCTGCGTCGGCGCCGTTGATGTTTGAGTCAACCCCGCCAAACCGGACCTCGGCCAATGCGAATTGACCATCTGGCACTGCCCCATGGACGTCGCCCTCGGCGATAAATACCACACGTACCGGCGCGCAACACTCCGCCAGATCGTGTCCGCGAATCCTCTGCTGCGTCAGTCGATCAATCATCACGTCAAGAATCAAGTCATCGGCTGGCCGATGCTCCTGTTATGCCTCATTGCCGTCGCCCCATCACCCCGATTAGGCCCGCTACCGCTTCAGCGGCTTGTCCTGCGTACTCCAAATTGCGTCCTCATCGCGCTGAGATGTGTTGTAGATGATATTCGGCCGCAAGGCCGATCCTCAACCACCGGCCAGGCAATTTAACGGCAAAGTCCGCCGGTAACAGGTGGACAACCACCGCTAGGACGGCCGCATGGAGTACCAGCGATACCAGCCCGCCAACTACAAGATGCTTGGGGAAATGCATCGGACCCCGGTCGGGCACCGCGTCACCCGAACCGCAAACCGGGCCATCGATGGGTGCCGCTGGATGACGCAGGGGCCCGCAGTCCCCGTCAAGCTCGGCCCACGAGGGCCGCAGCAAGGTCATGTCCGGTACCGCAGACCGCTCCGGGCTTTAAGCCTTCGCTTTCCGCTGTCGGCGCCGTTGGTGGAGCACCGGCTCCGTATACCCATTGGCGATGTCGCGCCCTTTGAACACAAGATCCAAGGCGCCCTGAAAAGCGAAACTCCGATCAAAATCCGGAGCCATGCGCCGGTACTTGGAATCAGCGGCATTCTGCCGGTCGACGATGCCGGCCATCTTTTTCATCGTCTCAATGACCCGATCTCGAGAAACGATACCATGGTGCAGCCAGTTGGCGATGTGTTGGCTGGATATTCGCAGGGTGGCGCGATCTTCCATCAGGGCAATGTGGTGTATATCCGGCACCTTAGAGCATCCCACGCCTTGATCAATCCAGCGCACGACGTAACCGAGAATGCCCTGGACGTTGTTTTCCAACTCGCTTTGGATTTCCCGGTCGGTCAGTTGTCGCTCGTTCAACAACGGCGGCGTCAGAATGTCGTCGAGACCGGTACGGTCACGGCGGGCCAACTCGTGTTGCCGGGCAAACACATCTACCTGATGATAGTGGATCGAGTGCAAGGTGGCCGCGGTCGGCGACGGGACCCATGCGGTACTGGCACCGGCCTGCGTATGACCGATCTTCGCCTCCATCATGGCGCCCATGGCATCGGGCATCGCCCACATGCCTTTACCGATCTGCGCAAATCCAGGCAGCCCCGCCTCAATACCAATATCCACGTTCCAGTCCTCATAAGCCAGTATCCACGGGGCGTTCTTGATTTCCGGCTTGGGTATCACCGGCCCCGCCTCCATGGCGGTGTGAATCTCATCGCCCGTGCGGTCAAGGAAGCCGGTGTTGATGAAGATCACACAATTCCGGGCGGCGCGTATGCACTCCTTCAGATTTACCGTCGTCCGCCGCTCCTCGTCCATGATGCCGATCTTCAGCGTATTGGCGGGCAGTCCGAGCGCGTCCTCCACCCGGGCAAACAACTCGACGGTCGCTGCGACCTCTTCCGGTCCGTGGAGTTTGGGTTTAACGATGTACACACTTCCGGTACGCGTGTTCCGATACCGGCCATGGCCTCGGAGGTCATGAATGGCGCCGAGCACCGATACCATCGCGTCCAGAAATCCTTCCGGAATCGGGTCGCCGTCCGCAGTGGTGACCGCATCCGTATACATATGTAGCCCTACGTTACGCACCAGCAGCAGGCTGCGTCCGGGCACGGACAGCGCTTCACCATTGGGATCGGTGAAATGCCGATCGGGATTCAGACGGCGGGTCATTCGCATTCCATTCTTGTCGAATGTCGCTATCAGGTCGCCTTTCATCAGACCCAGCCAGTTCTGATATATCCGGACCTTGTCCTCCACATCCACTGCCGTAACCGAATCTTCGAAGTCCTCGATCGTGGTAACGGCCGACTCGAGCACCACATCCTTAATGCCGGCTGGGTCGTCGCGTCCCACCAAGTGATCACGATCAATCTGGATCTCGATGTGCAAACCGTTGTGCTTGAGCAATATGCCCGTCAACTGCCCGCCGGTCTCCTTATAACCGGCGAACTGCGCGCTGTCCGCGAGGCCGGTGACGGTTCCATCCTCGAGCACCACCTCCAGCGCGGTCCGCCGACCGGCCTGTTTGGTGCGGAAGGCAACGACGCGCGCGTAGTCTCCCCGGGCCAGGCCAACCGATTGATCGAGGAATTCCTTGGCGTACTGGATTATCCTCTGACCTCTGCGTGGATTGTATTCGTCACCCCGTTCGGCACCGTCGGATTCATCGATGACATCGGTGCCGTACAGCGCGTCGTACAGACTTCCCCAGCGTGCATTGGCCGCATTCAACGCGTAACGGGCATTGTCGACGGGAACGACCAGCTGCGGTCCGGCGATGTGGGCGATTTCGTCGTCGACATTCTCGACACTGACTTTGAAGTCCGGGCCTTCCCGCACCAGGTAGCCGATCTCGGCAAGGAACGCCCTGTGCTCGGCCGCGTTGGGGATCTGTGGTTTCTGCGCCAGGTACCAGGCGTCGATTGTTGTCTGCAACGCCTCGCGTTGCTGCAGCAGCTCCTTGTTTCTGGGCCCGAGCTCTCGAACGATCTCGGCCACGGCCGCCCAGAATGCGCCGGAATCGATGCCGGTTCCAGGGGCCATGTCTTCAGCGATCAACTCGAACAGTGGCTCAGCGATCCGTAATCCGGCCGCCTCCACGTACACCAATCCTGCAGTCTGTTTCATCGTTCTTTCGATGGATGTGATTGTTTACCAGTTCGCGGGAGGAGGGATAGTACCAAAAAAACCATACATTTGTTGCGAGGCAGCAAAATGCCCGACTACCGTCGCCGCCGACACCGCGCGCCGCGACCGGCCTGCCGCCCGTGCTCTACACGTCGCGCGCCGGCCCGGATTCAGTTCCAGGCCGGGGTCAGTTGGCCGCTCGGCGAGCGGTAATAGGGCACCCAGGCAAGCCCCAGCAGATGGACGTGGATATCGGTGGTCTTGGGACGGATCACGACCTCGTCCAGCGCCTCACCCTGGGCGTCAAATCCAGTTTCCAATTCAGCCACGTCGGCCTCGAACTCCTCATTGAGTTCCGTCAGCTGCTGTCGCACCGCCGCCGCGGTCGCCTTTGCGCGTTCCACATCTGCGGATTCTTTGCCCAATCGCCCCGCGCGCCGCACAGCGGATCCCACCCGCGTGGCGGTCGTCGTACTGACGCGCTTGCGCCCCAGAAATGCACCCAGCACCGCGGCACCGACCGCTATTGCGGTGTCCAACTTTGACTGACGGGACTGCGCTGTTTCCGTTTCGATGCGCTGCTGGGCCCGCATCAAGCGATTCTCCAGCACCGCCGCCTTGCTTTCGTATTTCTTCCGCAGCTTGCCGATCGCGATGTCGCGCCGCTCGTGCGCGAGCACCTGGACCCGGGCACGAAATTCCCCCTCCGACTCGCCGGGTTTGGAGACCGTCTTGAAGGCCGGACTCTTGAACAAAGTCAGTGCTTGCTCGTTTCGTATCCATCGCGTGTACAGCTTCTGCCAACGCGGGTAGTTCTTGGCATTCATGGCCGCACTTGCAACATCCACGTGATCCGCGGCCTCACGGCCGGTTTTCTCGAACTCCTCGGGGTCCAACTCGATGACGCTCGCGTTGGTCCAATCCACCGGCACCGGCCCGTCCTCTATCGTGGTGATGGCGACCGTATTGCGGCTGGTATTGACGTGGTAACGGGCATTCGAGTAGACCACATCGGCCGCCCCCAGCAATTGAGGGTCGTAGAGCAGCGTGGCCTCCTGCTCGCCCCGCCGGATGACCGGCACGTAGTATTGCGGGACGGTGGGCGGCAACACCGGTGGGGCCGAGCGGCTGTGTTTGACTTCCTTCGGCGGCGGCGGAGAACTCGGTTCGGCCACCGGGGTAACGGACCGGCCGGCCATCACGGTCTTGATCTGATCGCGGGTAAACGGTCCCGACAGGTAGGACATTACCCAACGCGTGCTGAACACCGCCGGTGCGTTCTCATGCACATTGTGCAGCAGGAACCGCCGCTGTCCGAGGCCTGCGAGAATCTGTTCCATACGCTGCCGGTCAAAGGCGCCGCCGGCGGCCGCCCCCTCCAGGCCTTCGATCAGTCTGGCCTTGTCGCGCTCGGTCTGCAGGCGGCCGATGAACCAGGTGCCTGTATTGGACAGACCCTTGTAATCCAGATCCACCGGGTTCTGCGTGGCCAGAACCAAACCCAAACCAAATGCACGCGCCTGCTTGAGCAGCGTCAAGAACAGCATCTTGGAGGGGGGGTTGGCGGTGGGCGGGAGATAGCCGAATATTTCATCCATGTACAGGACAGCACGCAGGCTCCCGGTGCCCGGTTGACGCCGCATCCAACTCATAACCTCGTTCAGCAGCATGGTCACGAAGAACATGCGCTCGGAATCCGCAAGATGCGCAATGGACAGAACCGAGACCCGCGGCTTGCCGTCGGGGCTGTAGAGCAGGCGGCCGGCATCCAACGCCTCACCTTCCATCCATACTCCGAAGCCCGGCGCCGCCAGCAGGTTATTGATGCGCATCGCCAGCGCGACCCGTTCCTTAGGCGGGTAGAACGAATCCAGATCCATCACCCCGATCTTTTCGATGGGTGGCTTTTGAATGGCAGCGATCAAGCCGGCAAGGTCGAGATCTTGAGACGCATCCCAGTGGCACTGCAGAATATTGGCGAGCAAGATGTGTTCGCGGCTGGTCAGCGGGTCGGCTGCGATGCCGAGCAACGCCAGAATGCTGGTTGCCGTGGACAGAATGCGATCCCGATACAAATCCTGATCGGCTTTGATCTCCTGCGGCGGTGCTGAAAACGATCTCAACACGGAAATCGGCAAACCGGCGGTGCTGCCGGGTGTATAAATCGCCATGTCGACAGCGTCGCGCAGTCGGCGTATGCGATCCGGGGTCTGACCCCAATCGGCCAGACCGCGCCGCCACAGCTGGGCCTGGGCCTTGGCATACTGCTCCACCGTGTTGCCTTTATCGGCCGCCTCACGTGGATTGACCCAAGGCTCAAAGTCCTGCGGCGCCAGGTCTGGGAAGGTGAGCAATATGTTACCCAGATCACCCTTGGGATCGATGGCGATCACCGGCACCCGGTCGATGGCCGCCTCCTCGAGCAGTCCGATACCCAGCCCCGTCTTACCGCTGCCGGTCATGCCGATGATGACCGCGTGGGTCGTCAAATCCTTCGAATCGTAAAGGATCAATTCGTCCCTGGTTCTGTCCGTGTCCAGGTCATAGGTCTTGCCGAGATAGAATGCGCCTAATTTTTCGAAATCTTCCATCGACTCCACTCCGGTCGCTTTGGGATCGATACGCTATGTTACGTTGTCCACTGCGTGCGGCAAAGCATGCGCAGATTAAACGTGGACCGCGGCCTGTTTCCGCCAGGGCTTGCCCGCTGCCCGCGCTGCACTACAATGGCGTAGTTTCCAGCAGACCGCGAACCGCGACGGAGAAGGTAATGCGAGTAATGCTGTCGATTGCCCTGATCATGTGTACGCAAGCGGTGTCCACGACAGTGCGGGCTCAAGATTGGGGAGTTATGTATGACAAAAGCTGGGTCAGATATCTTTATCCACAGGACGAGCAGAAGTGGTGGTGGGATAACGACTGGTGGGACGACGGCAGATTGGCGATCCCCGTCAACCATGAGGTCAGCGTGGAAGAAGTCTCGTACCGCAGTGACGATGGCGAAGTCCCGGCTTATTTGTTCCGACCGAAGACGGCGGGTTTGTATCCGGGGGTCTTTTTTCAGCACGGCCGGCGCGGAATGGACGATCTCACGCTGCGTCATCCTCGGCGGCTGGCGGCGCGCGGATTCGTGGTGCTGGCCCCGGATCTGTGGTTTGCCCGCTTTGTGGACAAGTTTCCCATAGGACATGACCCCGCTGTGGAACTGGACGCCGCCCGGGGCATCGAATTTCTGGTGTCACTGCCGTACATCAGCAGCGACCGGATCTGTGTGGTCTCGCACACCCGTGGAGGCTACATCACACTCAAGGCGCTGGTGACCCACGGCAAGCAGGATCGCGAAGTGGCGTGCTGGGTATCGTATTATCCTCACCTGCAGGACCCCAACGCCGCGGAACCGATGCAGATCTACAAGTATGCGCCGGAGGCCGAAGACCTCAAGGTGCCCGCACTTATATTCTTCGGTGAACACGAACAATATCAACGCCACCGGCCCATCATCTTCGTTTACGAACTGCTGAAACAAAAAAGACGCGACATCCGGCTCATCGTCTACCCCGGGGTCGGCCGCGGTTTCGACTTTCGTCCCCGCCATGTACGGACCTTCGCCGACGACCTGGCGGCAAAGGACGCGATGATGCGGACCGCCGCCTTCATCCGTAGGCACCTCGAGTAGCAGGTGTGCCTGGTGACGGTGGTTACGCCGCTTACAGCGCGGGTATAGCCCGCAGGCAGTTCCCAAAAACAAAAACCCCCGCGGCAGAGCGGGGGTTCGTTGTTTAAAGCCTGGCAGTGTCCTACTTTCACACGGCGAATACCGCACTATCATCGGCGCTGAGCGTTTTCACTTCTGAGTTCGATATGGATTCAGGTGGTTCCCACTCGCTATGGCCGCCAGGCGAACCGGTCGGCGAAACGGGGACAGTTTGAAATCCTGTCCCGCTCGCCGGGATTTGGTCGTAGTCAAGGCGCATGGTGTTGATGTGTATAAACACCGCACTCAAACTGCTTGAGTGTTATATGGTCAAGCCTCACGGGCTATTAGTACGGGTTAGCTGCACGCCTCACAGCGCTTCCACATCCCGCCTATCAACGTCGTAGTCTACGACGACCCTTCAGGGATCTCGCGGATCCAGGGAGACCTAATCTCGGGGTGGGCTTCCCGCTTAGATGCTTTCAGCGGTTATCCCGTCCGTACATAGCTACCCAGCAATGCCACTGGCGTGACAACTGGAACACCAGAGGTACGTCCAC
>CAMYJT010000016.1 GCA_947258785.1 uncultured Gammaproteobacteria bacterium | reverse complement strand
GCCGCTGGAACCCGTCCATGACGGCTACCGCAACTGGCTCAAAAAGGGCTACGCCGTCTCCGCGGAAGAGTTGATGCTCGACCGCACGCAGCTGATGGGTCTGACCGCCCATGAGATGACGACGCTTGTCGGCGGTATGCGCGTTCTCGGCACCAACCACGGCGGCACCAAACACGGCGTTCTCACTGATCACGAAGGTGCATTGACGAACGACTTCTTCGTCAACCTGACGGACATGGCCTACACGTGGAAACCCACGGGCGAGAACTTGTATGACATCGTCGACCGCAAGACCGGCAAGGCCAGGTGGACGGCGACGCGTGTGGATCTCGTCTTCGGGTCCAACTCGGTCCTGCGAGCCTATGCCGAAGTCTATGCCCAGGACGACAACAAGGAAAAGTTCGTGAACGACTTTGTTGCTGCATGGACGAAGGTCATGAGCGCGGATCGTTTCGATCTGACCTGAGCATAAGGAAGCGGCTCCTGGGTAATTGCTCAGGGGCCGCCACCGCACCTGGAGCGAATGGCCTTGTTTAAGGTAAACACGAGGACACGAGAGCAGGAGGTCTGTCGGCTGCGGTGGGAATGGGAAGTCCCGATCGCCGAACTGGATCGGTCGGTATTCGTGATTCCTCGGCAGTGGGTGAAAAATCGCGAGGATCGACTGGTGGTGCTCAACGATGTCGCGTGGCGTGTCGTCAACGAACGCCGCGGAGCCGATCCGCAGTTTGTGTTCACGTATCGCGGTCACGTCGTCAAGGCGATGAACAACTCGGCGTGGGTGACCGTTAGGACACGTTGCGGGTTGCCGCAAGTCCGTGTGCACGATCTGAAACACACGTTTGGTAGACGGTTACGTGCCGCGGGTGTGTCGTTGGAAACCCGGAAGGTGTTGCTGGGTCATCGTAACGGAGATATCACCACACACTACTCGGCGCCGGAGTTACAGGAACTGTTGGATGCGGCGAACAAGGTGTGCCGAAAAAAATCCGGCAAAATTTCGGCACTGACATTGATCCGCACGACGCAGTCGTCGGGATGAGTTGTAATGTGCTGATTAAACAAGGGAATTTGGCTCCCCGGGACAGACTCGAACTGCCGACAGGGTGGTTAACAGCCACCTGCTCTACCAACTGAGCTACCGGGGATAGGAGTGAGCGCGAATCCTACTGTCGTGACCAGCCGGTGGTCAAGTCAATCCTCGCAACGCAGTAGGCGGTTGCCCGCACCCCGCAGGGAGGCCCGGGGCCGGCCTGTGCGGTAAACGATCACGGCGCGGGCCGCAGCAGCACCCCGCCGGTCACACAGGGTGAAGGTTCCGTTTTTGGCGGTTCCGGTGGGTCGGAACTTGATCCAGCGGTCACCATTTCGGCCGGCGCCGTTAAATGTGATACGAACGCCGGTGCTCGATCCCTGGTGGGTGCGCAACAACGTTTCACCGCGGTCTGGACGACTGTTGTCGTTTACGTCGACGAAGGTAATCCAACCATCGCTCCAATCGTTGTTCCCGGTACAGACCAAGTGATCGCGACTTTCACACACCATGACCGTTGTTTGGCGGCGAATGGCCTCCGCGCGCGCATTGTGCAGTTGAGTGAGCAAATCGTTCGTGTGACCGCGAATACGGGCACTCTGTATCCAATTGTGAAAAGCGGGTAGGGCAAGCGTGGATATCAGGGCGGTGATGCTGAAGATCGCCAGAACTTCTGCGATTGTGTGACCCGGGTGAATCCGGTGAAAAGCCGTCATGGTCAAACCTCCTTGTCTGTGGACACTCCATGTGGTGGCTTGCTCGAAACCCAGGGAATACTGTAACGGGCCGATAAAGACGGTGCAAGACCGTCGGGGCTGGAGACTTAATCAGCCTTAATGGTTCACGATGCGGCGCCGAATACGGTATCCATGTCTCCCTGTGCAGCGGCAGTTTTGCTTGCTTGGGCGGGGCGAGTCGGAACCGGCTTGTTTCACCGCGCCTGGAATACCTTTTCCAGCCGGTTCAAGGCCTGTTCGAGTTTTCCCATGCTGGTCGCGTAGGACAAGCGCATATGGCCCGGCGCACCGAATGCAGAGCCCGGCACCAACGCCACGCCGCCCTCTTCGAGCAGGAAAGTGGCAAGCGCTATGTCGTCGCTGATGCCGTCGAGTCGGTTGATGGCGTCCGTGAAATCCGGAAAACTGTAAAAGGTTCCCAAAGATGGCATAACGTTGACGCCTTCGATACGCTGCAACCGCTCGACCACGTAATCGTGCCGAAGTTGGAACTCCTTCACCATGGGCTCGATGCACGCCTGGTCACCCGACAGCGCGGCTACCGCCGCGGCCTGGGAAATCGAGGTCGGGTTTGAAGTACTCTGGGACTGGATTTTCTTCATGGCGCCAATGATCTGCGCCGGACCGGCCGCGTAGCCGATGCGCCAGCCAGTCATGGCGTAGGCCTTCGACACACCGTTAACAACGATTGCGCGCCCCTTCAGTTCGGGACAGGCGTTAACGATGTTGCCAAACGGTTCGCCGCTCCACAGTATGTGCTCGTAGATATCATCGGTGACCACCAGCACATGGGGATTGTCGAGCAGCACACCGGCGAGGGCCTCCAGCTCATCCCGGTGATATGCGCTGCCGGTCGGATTGCTGGGACTGTTCAGCACCAGCACCCGGGTGGCGTCGGTGATCGCGTTCGCGAGCTGGTCCGGTGAGACCTTGAAACCGTCTCCGATCGTGGTTGAAATCACCTCGGGCACGGCCTCCGACAACAGCACCATGTCCGGGTAGGACACCCAGTAGGGGGCCGGAATAATGACTTCATCGTTTTTATTAAGTATTGCTTGAAATAAGTTGTATAAACAGTGTTTTGCGCCCGCAGACACCAGGATTTCCTGGATTTCGTATTGCAGCCCGTTTTCGCGCGCCAATTTGTCGCGTACCGCCTCTTTCAGCGCCGGTGTGCCATCTACCGCGGTGTACTTAGTGTCGCCATCTTGAATCGCGGCGATGGCGGCCTGTTTAATATGTTCCGGGGTGTCAAAGTCGGGCTCGCCCGCACCCAGACCAATCACGTCGTGACCCGCGGCTCTGAGTTCATTGGCCCGGGCGGTGACCGCCAGCGTCGCCGATGGCTTTATAACCCGGACCCTTTGTGAGAGATTGATTTCGTTCAAGGTTTGAATCGTTATTATCGAGGTCACACAGTTGCGTGACGTCGTTAGAGACGGTAACAGTGTAACGCCAGCACCATAGCAAATGCGAGAGTTTCAACTTAACAGCGATTTCGAGCCAGCCGGCGATCAGCCGGCGGCTATTCTGAGTCTGACCGACGGTCTGAGCCGAGGCGAGGCGTTTCAAACCTTGTTGGGCGTCACTGGGTCGGGAAAAACCTTCACCATGGCCAACGTCATCGCCGAGGTACAGAGACCCACCCTGGTCATGGCGCCCAATAAGACCCTGGCGGCCCAGTTGTACGCTGAGATGCGGGATTTTTTCCCATCCAACGCCGTGGAATATTTCGTATCCTACTACGACTATTACCAGCCGGAGGCCTACGTCCCCAGTTCCGACACCTACATTGAAAAAGACGCATCCATCAATGACCACATCGATCAAATGCGCCTGTCGGCGACCAAGGCCCTGCTCGAGCGGGACGACGTCATCATCGTAGCCACCGTATCGGCGATATACGGTCTCGGCGACCCCGCTGCCTATCACAACATGATCCTCCATCTGCGTACCGGAGGCATCATGGATCAAAGAGCCATCTTGCGACGCCTTGCCGAACTGCAATACACCCGCAACGATATGGATCTGCGCCGCGGTACCTTCCGGGTGCGTGGTGACGTCATCGACATCTTCCCGGCCGAATCGGAGCGCATGGCGGTGAGGGTGCAGCTGTTCGGCGACGAGATCGAGCGGGTGTTGCGCTTCGATCCGTTGACCGGCGAGGCGGACGAGTCGTTGCAGCGCACGACCATTTACCCCAAGACTCACTACGTGACTCCACGGGAGACGCTGATGAACACCGTGGACTATATCAAGGACGAGCTGCGGGAGCGCCTGGAGCAGCTGCGGCGAGAGAGCAAGCTGGTTGAGGCCCAGCGTCTCGAACAGCGCACGCTGTACGATCTCGAGATGATCCAGGAACTTGGCTACTGCAACGGGATCGAGAACTACTCCCGGTATCTGTCAGGCCGCCGCCGCGGCCAACCGCCCCCAACCTTGATAGATTATCTGCCCGACGATGCCTTGTTGATGCTGGATGAAAGCCATGTCCTGGTTCCACAGCTTGGGGCTATGTATCGGGGCGACCGTTCGCGCAAGGAGACGCTGGTCGAATACGGTTTCCGCCTGCCGTCTGCCCTGGACAACCGACCACTGCGATTTGACGAGTTCGAAAACCTGATGCCGCAGACAGTATTCGTATCGGCGACCCCGGGGCCTTACGAATCCGGTCGAACGGCGGCAATCGTTGAACAGGTCGTGCGGCCAACCGGTTTGGTGGATCCCATGGTCACGGTCCGCCCTGTCCGCACCCAGGTCGACGACCTGATGTCCGAAATACGCAAACGTGCCGGGCGGGACGAGCGTGTGCTGATCACCACGTTGACCAAACGCATGGCGGAGGACTTGACCGATTATCTGAGCGAACATGCGATTCGAGTCCGTTATCTGCACTCCGACATCGACACGGTGGAGCGGGTCGAGATAATCCGTGACCTGCGGGCCGGTGAGTTCGATGTGCTCGTCGGCATTAACTTGTTGCGGGAGGGGTTGGATCTGCCGGAGGTGTCCTTGGTGGCGGTGCTGGACGCCGATAAAGAGGGATTTCTTCGTTCTACCCGTTCGCTGATCCAGACCATCGGCCGGGCGGCCCGCAACATTCACGGCAGCGCGATTCTCTACGCCGACAGAGTCACGGAGTCGATGCGGGTCGCCATCGATGAGACCGAACGCCGGCGTAATAAACAAATGCGTTTCAATAGTCAGCACGGCATTACGCCCAAAGGCATACAAAAAGCGGTGCGCGATATCATCGATGGAGTGACGGAGAAACCAAAACCTGGGCAGCGTATGCTCGCGCAACAGGAACGCGTGCGAGCGGCGGTGGCCGAACGGGAGGCCGAATACGCGGGTAAATCCCCACAGCAGATCGGCAGATTGCTCGACCAGCTGGAAAAACAGATGTTCCAACACGCTCGCAATCTGGAGTTCGAACAGGCAGCACGGCTGCGGGACGAGATTCAAAATATCCGTACCGGCCACCTCGCACTGGTGGATTCGGGAAATTGAATCTCCGCGGATAGGTGTGGTACCTTGCGCCGCTCGATAGGCGCGTAGCTCAGTGGTAGAGCACTACCTTGACATGGTAGTGGTCGGTGGTTCGATCCCACTCGCGCCTACCAGTTGTTCGCGTCCGAGGTAGGCCGCTGGACCGCATCGGGGGATGTCCACCAACTACTGAGGAATCTGTGGCTATCCCCGCTTGAGCTTATGGATGATCGGCATTAGAATTCGCGCGTTTATACCCAGGTAATCAATACGGAAGGAGGTATCAGGTATCGGATCCGACAAACCGGTTCGAGTCAATCAGCAGATTACCGCACCCATGGTGCGTTTTATTAACGGGGAAGGCCAACAACTAGGCGTCCTCCCAGTCACCGAGGCGTTGGGACACGCGGAAGAAGCGGGATTGGACTTGGTTGAAATCTCGCCCAACGCAGACCCGCCGGTTTGCCGGCTGATGGATTACGGCAAGTATCGATATCAGGACAGCAAGCGGCGCGCTGCGGCTAAGAAGAAGCAAAAGCAGACACACGTAAAAGAGGTCAAGTTCCGCCCCGGCACGGATACCGGTGATTATCTGACCAAGCTCAAGAACTTGAAACGGTTCCTGGAGAGTGGCGACAAAGTCAAGGTTACCCTGCGCTTCCGAGGCCGGGAAATGGCGCACCAGGAGTTGGGACTGGAATTACTCAAGCGGGTTGAACAGGACCTGGTGGATCTTGGTAACGTGGAACAACACCCCAAGATGGAAGGCCGGCAGATGGTGATGGTGATCGGCCCGAAGCGGAAATAGTAAGCATAGCGTGTAAAGAGATGCCTAAACTGAAGACAAATCGAGGCGCAGCAAAACGCTTCAAGTTAACGGCCAAAGGCCGGTTCCGGCGTTCGCAGTCGCACTTGAACCACATACTGACCAAGAAGTCGACCAAGCGTAAGCGTCATCTGCGGGCGTCGCTGAATGTCCATCCTGCGGACGAGCCGTTGGTTCGTCGTCTGCTTCCGTACCGATAGGGGGTTTCGATCGATGCCACGGGTGAAGCGCGGTGTGACTGCACGAGCAAAACACAGGTCTGTTCTAGAACGGGCCAAGGGCTATCGCGGGGCGCGCAGCAGGACGTTTCGCGTCGCCAACCAGGCCGTCAATCGAGCGGATCAATACGCCTATCGAGACCGTCGACAGCGCAAACGTCAATTTAGGAGATTGTGGATCGTCCGAATCAACGCGGCAGCGCGGGAGAACGGCATGAGTTACAGCCGATTGATTGATGGGCTCAGCAAGGCTCAAATTGAACTCAACCGGAAGGTGCTGGCCGATTTGGCGGTGCAGGACAAACGAGCATTCATGGATCTTGCCGATCGGGCGAAAGCGGCTCTATCGGCGTAATGATCAATCCCGCGATTCCTCACGGCACCCCGTGGCCGCGGATCCGGGAGATTTAACGAGGGAAAGGCAGTCGCCTTTCCCTTTTTTATTCTGATCCCGATGAGCAACTCCAGCGAACAAGAACTCGACAAATTAGTGGGCGATGCTCGAACCGCCATTCGAACGGCGGAAGATCTCGCCACGCTGGACGCCATTCGGGTTCAATTCCTGGGCAAGCGGGGGTCCATTACCCGGCAGCTCAAACAAATCGGGACCATGGAGCCGTCGTTGCGGCCGCGGTTCGGCCTTGCCGTAAATCGGGCTAAGCGCACCCTCGAGCTGGACATTGAGCGTCGGCGAGACCAGTTGAAAGATGCGGCGGTGGCCGAACAACTTACCCAGGACGCGATCGACGTCACCCTGCCGGGCCGCGGCAGCGGCGTCGGCGGAGTGCATCCGATCACCCGCGCAATGCAGAACATGGAAGATATATTCGCCCACATGGGGTTCGAAACCGCCTCGGGACCGGAGTTGGAGGACGATTTTCACAATTTTGAAGCGCTGAATATTCCGCCCGATCACCCGGCGCGGGCCATGCATGACACGTTTTATGTTGACGCAAGCACGCTGTTGCGTACACACACCTCACCGGTACAAATCCGTTACATGCGTGCGCATCCGCCGCCTATCCGGGTAATTGCCCCGGGGCGGGTGTACCGCTGTGATTCCGATGTGACGCATACGCCCATGTTTCATCAGATTGAAGGGCTGGCGGTCGACAGGACGATCAGTTTTGCAGACCTCAAAGGTGTGCTGACGGTTTTTCTCCGTAATTTCTTCGAAACCGAATTGAAGGTCCGCTTCCGGCCGTCGTATTTCCCATTTACCGAGCCGTCCGCCGAAGTGGACATGAGCTGCGTGCTGTGCGGCGCCGCCGGCTGCCGGGTGTGTAAACAGAGCGGTTGGTTGGAGGTGTTGGGCTGCGGCATGGTACATCCGGAGGTATTCCGTCATGTGGGGCTGGACGATGAAGCTAACACCGGGTTCGCGTTCGGGTTGGGTGTGGAACGTCTGGCGATGCTGCGTTACGGAGTAGACGATCTCCGGCTGTTTTTCGAGAACGATTTGGGCTTTCTACGGCAGTTTCGATGATCATCAGCGAACAATGGCTCAGGGATTGGATTGACGTTCCGCTGGACACCGACGGACTGGTGCATCGATTAACCATGGCTGGCTTGGAGGTGGACTCCGTAGCGCGCGCCGGCCCACCCCTGAGCCAAGTGGTGGTAGGCCGTATTCAGGGGCTGCAGCGGCACCCGGGCAGTTCGCGGCTGACGATTTGCGATGTCGACATCGGTCAGCAGAGGCCGTTGCAGATTGTATGCGGCGCCAGCAATGCCACAGCGGGGGCGAAGGTCCCGGCGGCGTTGTCCGGGGCCATCCTGGCCGACGGCACACGAATACATCCGGCGACCATGAGGGGCATACGCTCGGACGCCATGTTGTGCTCGGCCGCCGAGCTCGGGCTGGAGGACAGCTCCGAGGATTTGTATCTGTTGGACGGCGATGCCCGCATCGGTCAGCCGGTGGCGTCCGCGCTCGCCCTGGACGACGCAGTAATTGACATCGATCTCACTCCGAACCGCGGTGATTGTTTGAGCATTCTCGGGGTGGCGCGGGAGCTGGCGGTGCTGACCGGAGCGAAACTCAAGCTCACCGATGTGCCCGGCGTCGAGGCGGTAAGCCGGACCCGCGTCGATGTCGAAGTCGCCGAGCCACGACGCTGTCCACGCTATCTCGCCCGGGTGGTCGAAGACATTGATATCGAGGTGCCTGCGCCGGTCTGGATGCGCGAGCGTCTCCGCCGCTGCGGCATCCGTCCCATCAATGTCGTGGTTGACGTGACAAATTACGTCATGCTGGAAATCGGGCAGCCCATGCACGCATTTGATTTGGCCCGGATCAGCGGCGGCGTTGAGGTGCGCCTGGCCGGATCCGGCGAAACGCTTGAATTGCTGGACGGTTCAGAGGTTCAGCTCGAGCCCGGGACACTAGTCGTCGCCGATGACGAGGGGCCCGCAGCGGTCGCGGGGGTCATGGGGGGCTCGGGTTCCGGCATCGATCGCACCACCCGCGACATCGTGCTTGAAGCGGCGCATTTCACCCCGGCCGCGGTCGCCGGCAGGGCGCGCCGTTTGGGGCTCCACACCGATTCGTCGTTCCGCTTTGAGCGGGGTGTCGACCCGGCGTTGCCAGAGGCCGCTGTTCACTACGCGTCGGTCCTGCTGGCCGACATCGCAGGTGGCCGGGCCGGACCCATCGTCGAGCGGACGGCGTCCCGGCATCTCCGGACACCCCGTCCGGTGCATATCCGGCGCGCGCGGGCGGAAGCGGTGTTGGGCATGGCGGTTGACGAAGCCCGGATGGACGGCATCATGCACCGATTGAGTTGCCGCGTCGTCCGTACCGAGACCGGGTGGAAAGTCGTTCCACCTTCGTACCGGTTTGACATTGATCGGGAATGTGACCTGATTGAAGAGCTAATCAGAGTCATCGGTTACGACGACATTCCATACAAATTGCCGGCCCTGGGAATCACCAGTGGACAGCGAGTGGATTCGCAGCTGCCTCTCACGCGCATCCGCGATCTGTTAGTGGATCGCGATTATCAAGAGATCATTACGTACAGTTTCGTGGACCCCGAACATCTCCGCTTGCTAAAGGCTCACGATGGATCCATCGCGCTGAAGAATCCCATCGCGGAAAACATGGCTGTGCTGCGTACTACGCTATGGCCCGGTTTGATTCAGGCCCTGGTCACCAATCTGAACCGCCAACATCGGCGGTTACGCCTGTTTGAGATTGGCCACACATTTCACGTCGATGATGGGGTGAGGTCCGAGATTCTGCGGCTTGGTGGCGCGGTGTGCGGGAATGTGCTCGACGCACAATGGGGACAGGCGGCCCGCGATGTAGATTTTTTCGATGTCAAAGCCGATGTTGAGGCCATACTTGCATTGACGGGAAACTCGGCTTGTTTTGCGTTCGAACGGTTCGAGAGCGAAGTCCTGCATCCGGGTCAATCGGCGTCCATCTCGAGTGGCCGGCAGTGTGTGGGCGTGGTGGGCAACATACACCCGCATGTTCAGCGCCGTCTGAATCTGGAAATTCCGGTGTTTCTGTTCCAGCTGGATCTCGTGCCTTTGCTGCACCGTAGCATACCGAAATTCACGGGGCTCTCAAGGTTTCCCGCCATACAACGAGACCTGTCAGTGCTGGTTGACAACGGTGTGCCCTCATCCGCAGTGCTCGAAATGGTCCGGCAAGTTGGAGGAAATCGCATTGTTGATCTACACTTATTTGACATATACCGCGGGGAAGGTATTGATCCGCTACGAAAAAGTCTTACGTTCGGCTTGACCTTACAGGACTCTTCGCGCACTCTTAAGGACGAGGATGTCGAATCCACAATTAATGCGATAATCGAGACCTTGCGCCAGGAATTCGCTGCCGAACTTAGAAGATGATAACGAGAGAGAGTACACAGTGGCCGTTACCAAAGCCGATTTAGCTGACGCGTTGTTCAATCAACTTGGGCTCAACAAGCGAGAAGCCAAAGAGTTCGTGGAGCTGTTTTTTGAGAAGATCCGTAGTGCCCTCCAGGACAACATGTCGGTCAAGCTGTCCGGATTTGGGAATTTTGATGTCAGGCAGAAAAATCCCCGGCCTGGACGCAACCCCAAGACCGGTGAAGAAATTCCGATCTCCGCGCGGCGCGTAGTGACCTTTAAGGCCAGCCAGAAACTCAAAGACCGCGTGGCCAACAACGCGGAACGCTTACGGCAACATTTGAACAACAATTAGACATAGCGAATGCTGGATCCGGGAGAAAATTCCGATCTGCCGCCAATTCCAAGCAAACGTTACTTCACCATCGGCGAAGTGAGCGATTTGTGTGGGATCAAGCCCCACGTATTGCGGTATTGGGAGCAGGAATTTCCGCAGTTAAAACCGGTCAAACGTCGTGGCAACAGGCGGTACTATCAACGGCATGAAGTGCAGTTGATTCGTCAAATCAGGACTCTCTTGTATGTAGATGGATTTACCATCAGCGGCGCCCGGAATAAACTCGATGCCGAGACGAACGGAAGTACCGGGGCGAGCCACGTTATCCGCAGGGAATTCGTTGCCGAACTGATTCGAGAGCTCGATGAAGTAGTGGCCATGCTTCGGGATTGACCAAGTTCTCGATATATTTCGAGCACTACAGCAACAAAACACAACACATCGGGGCGTAGCGCAGCCTGGTAGCGCACCGCAATGGGGTTGCGGTGGTCGGAGGTTCGAATCCTCTCGCCCCGACCAAATTTCCACCGGTTGAGAGAATCCGCGCTGCGTATCCTACTCAGTAACGACGACGGGTATTTTGCTCCCGGGTTGCGGTACCTGGCCCGACATCTGGCCAAAACGGCTGAGGTGGTGGTGGTTGCCCCGGAGCGGGACCGCAGCGGCGCCAGCAATTCACTCACGCTACGCAGACCGTTACGGGTTCACCGCGCGGATAATGGTTTTTTCTATGTCGACGGCACGCCCACCGACTGCGTCCACCTGGCCATCACCGGGCTGATGGAGCACCGCGAACCCGATATGGTTATTGCCGGGATTAATCACGGCGCCAACCTCGGTGACGACGTCGTATACTCCGGTACCGTCGCAGCCGCTATGGAAGGACGATTCCTCGGTTTCCCAGCACTGGCGGTGTCCCTGGCCGGGGAGAGCCCCAGGCACTTCAGCACCGCAACCGAGGTCGTCACTGGGATTCTGAAAATGCTGAAAATGGGCAGTTTGGCGAGCAACACTATCTTGAACGTCAATGTGCCGGACCTGCCCATCGAACACATCGCCGGTTATCAAGCGACCCGGCTGGGGAATCGGCACAAATCCGAACCGGTCATCAAGGCCCAGGATCCGGCCGGTGAGCCCATTTACTGGGTCGGTCCACCCGGCGGTGAGCAGGACGCTGGTGACGGAACCGATTTTTTCGCTCTGCGTCACCGATTTGTTTCCGTTACGCCCTTAAAAGTCGACTTGACGAGGCACGATGCGCTGGCTGAGATTGATACGTGGATACGGGAGATGAACCGATGAGGCGGGAGACTCACCGCGGTATTGGAATGACCTCAGAGCGTACGCGGGAACGGCTGCTAGAACGCCTGTTTGGAGCCGGTATTACCGATGGGAAAGTGCTGGAGGCCATTCGTCGGGTGCCCCGTCATCTGTTCGTGGACGAGGCGTTGGCAAGCCGCGCCTACGAAGACATCGCGCTACCGATCGGCCACGGTCAGACCATTTCCCAGCCGTATGTGGTCGCACTGATGACGCAAACCCTGTATTCCGGAACCCAGATGGATCGGGTGCTGGAGATCGGCACCGGCTCGGGCTATCAGACGGCGATCTTGGCAACCCTGACCGATGAGGTCTTGACGGTAGAGCGAATCCTCAGCCTGCACCGTCAAGTCCGTAATCGATTGTATGATCTCGGTTATCGCAACATCAAGTATCGCCACGGTGACGGTCTCGAGGGGTGGTCCGAGCACGCCCCTTATGATGCCATTCTTGCCGCGGCAGCAACCAATGAAGTTCCGGACCGGTTACTGGCGCAGTTAAAAATAGGCGGGCGCATGGTTCTCCCAATCGGCGGCCGGAAACTTCAGAAACTACTGCTCATTGAGAGAACTTCCGAGGGATTTGACCAACAGGACGTCGAATCGGTCAACTTCGTACCGTTGTTGTCCGGCAAGGTATAGTGTTCTGCCCCGTACACAAGATATGTGTCCGAGCCCCACACCAGGGGCGAGTCGAGGCGTCTTGCGTAGGCGGCCAGCCCATGTCAAGCAAGGCAACGCGGGATTGGTGCCGATGTGGGGCTCCCGCGGCGGGGCGCGACCATACAAATGTGCTGTGTTGCCGCACTCGCTTGCATGGGCGACGGCCAGTCCTGCACTCGCGCGCTTTGCGGACCATCCCGTATGATCCCCCTAAAAGGTAAGCGGTTTACGGGTCAGGACACTAAATGCGTGTATTTTCTTGGATGTATCAGAGGGTACTGGACTGGACAGCTCACCGACACGCCCCTCGCTATCTGGTTTTGTTGAGCTTTTCTGAGTCCTCTTTTTTTCCGATACCGCCGGACGTCATGCTGGCCCCAATGGTGTTGGCCCGGCCGCAACGGGCCTGGTATTTTGCGGCGCTGACCACGGTGTCGTCGGTAATTGGAGGATTATTCGGCTACCTGATCGGTTATTTTCTGTTCGAAGAAATCGGTCAACCGGTGATTGAGTTCTATCAGGCTCAGCAGAAATTTAGTACGGTACAAAGCTGGTTCCATGAGCACGGTGTGTGGATCGTGTTCCTGGCAGGATTTACACCGATTCCTTATAAATTGTTTACAGTCACGTCGGGCGTCCTCGCCATCGCCGTGTTACCGTTTACGATCGCGTCCTTGGTCGGCCGCGGCGCCAGGTTTTTTCTGGTTGCCGGATTGCTGTACTGGGGGGGAGATCGATTCTCCCGTTATCTGCATCAACGCATAGATCAGATCGGATGGGCAACTTTGGGGATCGCAACAATACTGTTTTTCTTTTTTCGATACCTGCGTTGACCCGGCCATCGGCGCTATTGATGTCGGTGATGATGCTGACCGCGTGCGCCGGGACGGTGTCGGTTCCGGTCACCGACCGCTCTTCAGGTACGGCGAGGTCGAACTATCGCGTCGTGCAAGTCGGTGATACGCTATACGGTATCGCCTGGGACGTGGGGCTCGATTTCCAGACCCTGGCCCGATGGAACGGCATTGATTCGCCATACGTCGTCAGACCGGGACAACGACTGCGTATCACCCCTCCGCCTCGATCCCATCGACCACCGCGATCGGTATCGACGCCACCGTCCAAACCCCGTTCAGCACACAAACGCCCCGCGCCGAAAACCGGCGCGGCTGACCAAACGCTGCAGACCAGCGCATGGGTCTGGCCAACGACCGGGCGGTTGAGCGAACGTTTTGCCCCGGTTCGGGGTCAAAAAGGCATCGACATTACGGGCATAGCCGGTCAACCGGTTCTGGCGGCGGCGGGTGGTCGCGTCGTCTACGCCGGAACTGGACTTCGTGGCTACGGCATGCTAATTATAGTAAAACATAATGAAACATTCCTAAGTGCTTACGCTCACAACAGAAAAATTCTGGTAAAGGAAGGCAAGCAGGTCAGGCGAGGGGAACGAATTGCAGAGATGGGCAACACCGGCACCAATCGGGTTAAGCTGCACTTTGAAATCCGTCGGCGTGGTGTCCCGGTCAATCCTATGCGTTATTTGCCCAAACGATAATCTGGGCAGCTAGACAGTTTGAGGGGGTAGCTCATGAATAGGGGTCAACCGCAGGGGAACTGTGCCGAGACGCCGCCATCGCAGGTCGGATCTGAACAAAGCCCCAGTTCTGCGCCCAAGTCCGTGAAGGGACCCGCCAGGGGAGGCCGTCGAACTACCAACACCCACTCTGACGCGACACAGATTTATCTGCGCGAAATCGGTTATTCCCCGCTGCTGAGCGCCGAGGAGGAGGTCAAATTCGGACGCCTCAGCCGCGCCGGCGACAAGCAGGCCCGCAAGCGCATGATCGAGAGCAACTTACGCCTCGTGGTCAAGATCGCTCGCCGGTATCTTCACCGGGGATTGACGTTTCTCGACTTGATTGAAGAGGGCAATTTAGGACTCATCCGTGCCGTAGAAAAATTTGATCCTGAACGTGGGTTTCGATTTTCAACTTACGCCACATGGTGGATCCGGCAGACTATAGAGCGCGCAATAATGAATCAAACACGGACGATTCGCCTGCCGGTCCACGTGCTCAAAGAAATCAACTCGTATCAACGGGTGGCGAAACGACTGATCCAGGAACTGGATCACGAACCGGGTGCCGAAGAGATTGCGCAGAAACTGGACGTACCCGTTAAACGGGTCAAGCGCGCCATCGGGCTTGACGAGAAAATAGCCTCGATGGATGCCCCCTTGGAAGCGGATCCCGAGCGGACTCTGTTGGACGCGGTTGCCGACGTCAATGCCAGCGACCCATTGGATTTGCTGCAGAATGAGAGGGTGTCGCAGCACATCAATCAATGGTTGACTTCACTGACCGAAAAACAGCGTGAAGTGGTGGCCCGGCGTTTTGGACTGAATGGCCGGGACGTCTGCACGCTCGAGCAGGTGGGCAAGGATGTCGGTGTGACGAGAGAACGCGTACGGCAAATACAAGTCGAAGCGCTGGCAAAACTGCGCGGTATGCTCGAGAGCCGGGGTTTTACTCTCGATTCCCTTTGCTAGTCAAGTTCGACCTCTGCGTCCGGTGTGTGGCCCCGAGCCTGGAAAAGCAGGGCGGCCGCGACATTTCTACCTTCGCTGGCTAAAATATTGAACGTGCGGCATGCGGCGGGGGTAGTCATGACTTCCAACCCCAACGTCCGGCGTATCAACGGCGCGGTGACGCGGCGGTCAGGGAATTGTAATTGCTCACCGGTGCCGAGCAGGACGATTTCCGGATCCAGATCCACCACCGCCAGGAGATCGTCGTCCGTCAAATCAATCAACGTCGTCGGCCGCCAATCGCTGATGATGCGGTGCGGTGTGACGATCAGGCTCGAAGTGTAGGCGCGTTGGCCGATGACGAGCCGGTTCAGATGGATCGACTGGACGAGGTTGGCGCCTTCCGGGTCGGTTAAATGAAGTTTCATTGGTAATAGGGATTAGGTACAGGCCGTTGACATGTTAACGTTTCTCGGCGGCTGCGACGACCTGTGCGTTCTGGGCCCCACGCACGGCCTGTTGTAGAATATTCATTAATTTCATGAGGTTACGTACGAGAGTTGACAAACGATACGATAAGTCAAGCGTTCAACGAGGCGCTCAGCCAGTTTCCGCGCATCCGGCGCCTGCCCCCCTACGTCTTCAATATCGTGAACGAGTTGAAGGCGACAGCGCGCGCGCGTGGCGAGGACATCGTCGACTTCGGCATGGGAAATCCGGATCAAGCTCCGCCGCAAGTCGTGATCGACAAACTCTGTGAGGTGGCCCAACGCGGCAACACACACCGCTACTCGTTGTCGAAGGGCATTCCGCGCCTGCGCAAGGCGATCTGCGATTGGTACGGGCGCCGTTTCGATGTCGACCTGGATCAGGAGTCGGAGTCCATCGTCACCATTGGATCCAAGGAAGGATTGGCCCATTTGGCCCTGGCCACCGTGGAACCGGGCGACGCCGTGTTGGTGCCCAATCCGTCTTATCCAATCCACCCCTGGGGCTTTATTATCGCCGGCGCTGACATCAGACACGTTCCCCTCACCGACGAGCTGGATTTCTTCAGTGAATTGGAGGCTGCGATCAGAAACTCCTGGCCGACGCCGAAGATGCTGGTCCTCAGCTTCCCAAGCAACCCAACCACTCAGTGTGTGGAACTCGATTTTTTTCGCAAGGTCGTTGATATCGCGAAGGAACATAAAATCTGGGTGGTTCACGATCTGGCGTACGCGGACATTGTTTTCGACGGCTACCGGGCGCCTTCGATACTGCAGATTCCCGGCGCCAAAGACATCGCAGTTGAGTCCTTCAGCCTCTCTAAAAGTTACAACATGCCGGGATGGAGAGTGGGATTCATGGTCGGCAATCCGGTGCTCATCGGGGCGCTGGCGCGGATTAAATCGTATTTGGATTATGGACTGTTCACTCCCGTCCAGGTCGCGTCAATCTCAGCCCTGGAAGGACCGCAGACATGGGTGGATGACATTCGCAACGTCTACCAACGGCGCCGGGACGTATTGTGCGACGGGCTCATTGCGAGCGGATGGCCCATCGTGAAACCGAAGGCTACGATGTTCGTGTGGGCGCGGATCCCGGAGCCGTTACGGGAGTTGCGCTCCGTGGAGTTCAGCAAGCATCTGTTAAGGCACGCCAAGGTCGCCGTGTCTCCCGGTATCGGATTCGGTGAGTACGGTGATGGCCACGTCCGTTTCAGCTTGATCGAGAATGAGCATCGCATTCGCCAGGCGGTACGCTCCATCCGGCAGATGTTGCGCCGCGACGAGCACGGCTCGGTAACCGCCTGAAGAGTGGCCATGCGTCCGGTCAAAGTTGGTTTGCTGGGACTGGGGACAGTGGGGTGCGGTACCGTGAACGTGCTGGCCCGAAATGCCGATGAGATCACGCGCCGCGCAGGGCGTGAGATCCAAATCGCCATGGCTGCTACCCGGGACCTCAACCGCCCGCGGAATTGCGCGACTGCTACCTTCGAATTGACGCAGCATCCGGAAACGGTAGTGGAGCAACCCGACATTGACGTGATTGTGGAGTTGATCGGCGGCGAGCGTCCCGCCAAAGAACTGTTGCTACGCGCAATAGCCAGCCACAAGCATGTCATTACCGCCAACAAGGCGTTGATCGCCGAACACGGCAATGAGATCTTCGAGGCGGCACGGCGGCACGGCGTTATGGTGGCCTTTGAGGCGGCGGTGTGCGGGGGGATTTCCATCATCAAGGCGATCCGGGAAGGATTGACCGGGAACCGGATCGAGTACATTGCCGGTATTATCAACGGTACCACGAACTACATCCTTACCGGCATGCAGGATCGGGGTCAGGAATTCGCGGCGGTCTTGAATGAAGCGCAAAAGCTTGGCTACGCTGAGGCCGACCCGACGTTTGACGTCGGTGGCGTTGACGCCGCCCACAAACTGACCATACTCGCGGCCATCGCCTTCGGCATTCCCCTGCAATACGACAAGGTCTACACAGAAGGCATCAGCGACCTGACTCGCGAGGACATACGGCACGCGAGCGAACTCGGCTACCGGATCAAACACTTCGGCATCGCCAAACGCACGCCGCGGGGTATCGAAATGCGCGTGCACCCGACGCTGATCCCCTGCCGTCGCTTGATCGCCAACGTTGACGGCGTCATGAACGCCATCCTGGTGTACGGGGACGCCGTCGGCCCGACGCTTTACTATGGCGCCGGTGCCGGGGCGGATCCGACGGCCTCCGCGGTGGTGGCCGATCTGGTTGATGTCGTCCGGGCCCTGACGACCGATCCGGAAAATCGGGTTCCACACCTGGCGTTTCAGTCTGGCGCGCTGACCGACGTCGACATTCTCGCTCCGGATGACTTCGAAACTGCTTATTTTCTGAGTCTGACGGCGATCGACCGGCCTGGTGTCTTGGCCGATGTGACACGAATTTTGGGCGATCTGGACATCAGCATTGAGGCCATCTTGCAAAAAGAACCGCAGGCTGGGGAGAGTGTGGTACCGGTCATTATTCTCACTCAGAAGACCACAGAGAAATTTATGAACGATGCGCTGGCAAAAATTGAGAGCCTGGATTCAATCACCCGTCCCGTCAAACGGGTGCGCGTCGAGGACCTTGGATGAGCGACAAGCGTACGGCAAAGAGACGTGGCCCCTGCTCTAGGGGTTTGCTCGACACCTATCGGCCGCGGTTGCCGATACGGCCGGACACGCCGGCGGTGTCTCTCGGCGAAGGCGCTACACCGCTGATCAAATTGCACAACATCTCGAATTTATTGGGCAAAGAGATCGAGCTCTATGTGAAATATGAGGGACTGAATCCCACCGGATCGTTCAAGGATCGAGGCATGACTGTAGCGGTGACCAAAGCCATCGAAGACGGCAGCCGGGCGATCATCTGTGCCTCCACGGGAAATACATCGGCGTCGGCCGCCGCCTACGCGGCACGCGCCGACATTACCGCGTTCGTCCTGATTCCTCACGGTAAGATCGCCCTCGGTAAACTTGCCCAAGCGATGATGCACGGGGCCAAGGTCCTGCAGATCAAAGGTAACTTCGATGCCGGGATGGATTTGGTTACGCGGATCGCCGTCCAGGCGCCGGTGACCCTGGTAAACTCCGTCAATCCGTATCGGCTGCAGGGACAGAAGACGGCGGCGTTCGAGATTATCGAGGAGCTGGGCCGGGCACCGGATTATCACTGTTTGCCGGTTGGCAACGCGGGCAACATCACCGCGCACTGGATCGGTTATTGCGAGTACGCCGGGGTCGCCGGTGACCGGCTCACTGAGGCATGCGCATTTTGTGAGGGAAACTGCCGCTTGCTCGGGGACCGGGTGGTAACGGAACGTCCGAGAATGGTGGGGTATCAGGCCACCGGGGCAGCCCCTTTCCTGCGCGGTAAAATGATCGACCAACCGGAAACGATCGCCACCGCCATACGAATCGGTCATCCCCAGTCCTGGCATCAGGCGTGGGCCGCCAGCCGCGAGTCTCAAGGATGGTTTGACGAGTTCGACGATGAAGAGATTCTCTCCGCCCAGCGGCTGCTCGCCGAGCGTGAGGGGGTATTCTGCGAGCCGGCATCTGCGATTTCAGTGGCCGGCGCGATGCGGGACATATCGAGCGGCAAAATCCCGGAAGGCAGCTGTGTCGTGTGCACCTTGACCGGACACGGGCTCAAGGACCCAGACACCGCGATACAACAGAGCCGCGCCCCCATTGTCGTGGACGCGGATCTGGTGGCGGTCAAGCGGGTAATACTCGACAATATGGAGCACGTGTAGAATAGGCTTGAATGTGTTAAACAGATAATGTAGCGATGGGGATGAAGCAATCGGATACGGTATTTATTGCCGGTCATCGGGGAATGGTCGGGTCCGCGATCGAACGTCGACTGCGCGAAAGTGGCTATGGTCGGATCGTCACACGGACCCACCAACAATTGGATCTGACGCGACAAGCCGATGTGGCGTCCTGGTTCCGGACCCAACACATCGATTGTGTCATATTGGCCGCGGCCCGGGTGGGGGGGATTTCCGCCAATAACACCTACCGGGCCGAATTCATCTATCAAAACCTGATGATTCAGTCTAACGTCATCCATAGTGCATTCGAGTGCGGGGTCAAAAAGTTGCTGTTCCTGGGGAGTTCCTGCATTTATCCCCGTGACTGTCCACAACCCATGCGCGAGGAGTATTTACTCACCGGACCCCTGGAGCACACCAATGAACCGTACGCGATGGCGAAATTGGCGGGCTTGAAAATGTGCCAGGCCTATAACGATCAGTACGGCACACGCTATGTGTCGGTCATGCCGACCAACTTGTACGGGACCAACGATAATTTCGATCTAAGCAGTTCCCACGTGCTGCCGGCGATGATCCGTAAAGTGCACGAAGCAAAGGTCTCAGGTGCGAGCGCCGTGGAATTGTGGGGGTCGGGACGGCCATTGCGGGAGTTTCTGCACGTCGATGATCTGGCCGATGCCTGTCTTCGTGTGCTGGAACAAGACCCGGTGTATTCGGTCATCAATGTGGGCAGCGGCAAAGAAATCAGCATTCGCGGTCTCGCTGAACTGGTGTGCAGTGTATTGGACTATTCGGGTGAACTGGTGTTCGACGACTCCAAGCCGGACGGCACCCCCCGCAAACTGCTCGATATCCAGAGGGTGCAGAGCCTGGGTTGGCGGCCGACAATCGCGCTGCGCGAGGGCGTCGCGAGCACCCATCAATGGTACGTTCGTTACGTCCACGAGGCGGCATGACCGGCAACCGCCACCGCCGGTGCAGGTCTCCATCTTCAGCGGTCGTGCTTGTGGCGGTGTTGCTGTCGGGCCTTCCGGTGCATGCCGCCACGGCACAGGCCACCGCCACGGACGCAGCGTCGAAGACCGAACAACAAATTACTCTGAATTTCCAGGATGTCGATATCCGGGCCCTGATCAACACCGTGTCCGAAGTCACCAACCGGAATTTCATTATTGATCCCAGGGTGAAGGGCAAGGTTACCCTGGTGTCCGGCGGACCGATGGACGCGAGCCAACTCTATGATGTGTTTCTGTCGGTGCTGCAGGTGCACAATTTTTCTGCGATTCCGGCGGGAGACGTCATAAAGATCATTCCCAGCAACGTCGTGAAGCAGCAGCCGACTCCATTGGTGAGGCCTGAACAGATCAGTGACGCGCAGATTACCCAGGTCTACCAGTTGCAGCATGCCTCTGTACAGGAACTCGTACCCATACTGAGACCGCTGTTGCCGCCGACCAGCCATTTCGCCGCGCACGCCGCAACCAATACACTGGTGTTTACGGACACCACCGCAAACATCAATCGTTTGATTCGTATCATCGAGCGAATCGACGTGCCGGACCGTCGCGCCAACGTGCACGTGGTGTACTTGAAATATGCCCAGGCCACCGAACTGAGCACCATTATTACTCAGTTGGTCACCAGTTTGTCCAGGCCGAAGGATCCCAAATCAGTCTCTACCCAGGTGTCGGTACAGGCGGATCGAGCAATCAACGCATTGATCATCAGTGCCCCCGACAACGAGTTCAGGCTGATCCAGGCGGTGATCGAACAGTTGGATATCGAACGGCCCGAAGAGGGTGATATTCACGTCGTATACCTGCGTTATGCAAAGGCCGCCGACCTCGTCGAATTATTGAATGAGGTCATCCGCAGTGCGGCCCGCGGCGGCGGACAGGCCCAGGCCACAACACCCTCTACGACGCGCGTAGTGGTACAGGCGGATGAATCGACCAACGCCTTGGTCGTGCGCGCCGCCGATGACGATTTCCGTACCATCCGCAACGTCATCGACAAACTCGATGTCAGACGTGAGCAGGTTGTAGTAGAGACGATAATCGCTGAAGTGTCCGTCGATAAGGCCGCAGATCTCGGTGTACAGTGGTCCGGTACCTACGCGCATACACCAACCGGACAGACGACCTTCGATACCGAATTTACCAGTCTTTCCGGTGGTCTCACTTTGGGATTTATCAATGATCTTGTTCAAGACATTTTCGGCGATGTCGTACCGGACTTGGAGGTCGTTCTGCGGGCGCTGCAATCGGATTCGAACACCAATATACTGGCTACACCGACACTGTTGACGCTCGATAACGAAGCTGCTGAGATCGTTGTAGGTAGGGAAATTCCATTCGTTACCGGGCAGTTTGTCTCCGATGTGTCGACCACAACATCCACCACCACCCCGACTGGCGGGGATGGGACCACCGGTGACGGGGCCACGACAACAGGAGTGGTGAATCCGTTTCAGACGATTGAGCGCAAAGACGTCGGTCTCACCTTGAAAATCACCCCGCAAATCAACGAAGGGGATACGATTCAATTGGAAATATCACAAGAAGTATCCAGTGTCAGTCCGACTACGGTTCAGGGTGCATCGGATTTGGTCACCGACAAGCGGACAATCGAGGCAACCGTACAGGCGGATGACGGCCAGATCGTTGTCCTCGGCGGCCTGATTCGAGATGACTTCGTCGATACCATCGAGTGGGTGCCCATTCTCGGGAAAATGCCTCTCGTGGGGGCGCTGTTTCGGCGTAAGTCCAAGTCGGCGATAAAAACTAACTTGATGATTTTTCTGCGTCCGAAAATCATCCGATCCGCGTCGGATATAGCCGGGGTGACTAAGGACAAATATAGAAACATGCAGGACAGTCAACGCCAAGCCAAAACGGAGACGCAAGGTATGTTCGAGAAAGAGTCGCCCTCGGTGCTTCCAGAAATCAACTGGGAACAGGAATTCCCGGGAGACTGAATGTGGCAGTGGGCACAGCCGTCGAAAAACTGGTCGTCAATGACGATAATCGCCGTTGGGTTGAGGAGATCGACCCGGAACTTGTCGCCACGATCGCCTATCCGTTCGCCAAACGGCATAACGTGCTGGCCGCCTTTCAGCAGGATCAGCATTACCATGTCCTGTGTTGCGGACTGCCGTCCCTGGATATTCTGACCGAGCTGCGGCGCAAGCTGGGGGGGGCCGTCGTATTTCACCAGCTGGATCAGCCGGAATTCGAAAGTTTACTGCGACAGGCCTACGACAAGAGCCAGTCCGAAGCCACCCAGATGGTGGTCGATTTGGGCGAGGAACTGGACCTTGAGCGTCTCGCGCATGAACTGCCGGAGACCACCGATCTCCTCGAGGAAGCCGACCAGGCGCCTATCATCCGCTTGATCAACGCTTTGTTGACTCAGGCGATTCGCGAGGGGGCGTCGGATATTCATCTGGAGGCATTCGAAGCGTCATCGGTCGTCCGGTTTCGTGTCGACGGAGTGCTGCGCGACGTCGTAGAACCGCCAAGAGCGCTTTACGGTGCCTTGGTGTCCCGATTGAAAGTCATGTCTAGGCTCGACATCGCCGAAAAGCGCTTGCCTCAGGATGGACGCATTTCCCTGCGCGTCGGAGATCACCCCGTCGACGTCCGTGTTTCCACGCTGCCTACCCAGCATGGTGAAAGGGTGGTTTTGCGGCTGCTGGACAAACGTACCGCACGCCTCGACATCGCACAGCTGGGCATGGATGAATCCACACGCGACCGTTTTGACGAGCTGATCCACACCCCCCATGGAATAGTTCTGGTGACCGGTCCCACCGGCTCTGGCAAAACCACCACCCTGTACGCCGGCCTGATCCGACTCAACCGTACAGAACTCAATATTCTCACCGTGGAGGACCCGGTCGAGTATGATCTGGACGGTGTTGGTCAGACCCAGATCAATCCGAAAATTGGTCTCAGCTTCGCCAGCGGCCTGCGTTCGATACTGCGCCAAGATCCGGACGTCGTACTGGTTGGGGAGATCAGGGACCTGGAGACAGCGGAGATCGCTGTGCAGGCCAGCTTGACCGGACATCTGGTGTTGTCGACTCTGCATACCAATACCGCCGTCGGCGCCATTACCAGACTCGTCGACATGGGTATCGAGCCATTCCTCATTTCGTCGAGTTTGTTGGGTGTGTTGTCGCAGCGTCTGGTGCGCCGGCTGTGTAATGAATGTAAACAGGCTAGGACCCCAACCACCAGCGAAGCCACGGTGTTGGGTGGGCGGGAAACGAAAGTGTACCAGCCAGTCGGTTGTCAGGCGTGCGATAATACCGGATATCGGGGCCGCACCGGAATCTACGAATTGATCACCATAAATGACACCGCTCGCCAGATGATCCACGATCAGTCCAGTGAGGACAGGCTGTTGCGTTACGTGAGGCAGTCCTCTTCCAGCCTGGCCGAGCAAGGCTACGCCAAGGTGTTGCAGGGAGAGACGAGCGTGGATGAAATTCTCCGCGTCACCCTGGCCGACTGAAGTCACCTACCAGCTCAAGGTTCAACATGGGCGCGTTTGAGTACCAAGCCCTGGATCCTCGCGGCCGTACGCTGAAAGGTGTTTCTGACGGCGATTCCGCGCGGCAGGTCCGGCAACGGCTGCGGGACAAAGGCCTTACGCCGCTCTCGGTGTCAAGCGTCGGTGAAGAGCGACCGGAACGACGCGCCGGTGATCGAACTCGCCGCACGCGGATAAAATTCAACGAACTGGCTGTCATTACCCGCCAGTTTGCCACCCTCTTGAATTCCGGATTAACCGTGGAGGAGGCGCTGACTGCATTAATTCAGCAGGCCGAAGGTCATCAAATTAAGAGCGTGCTCAGTGGCATCCGGTCCATGGTCAATGAAGGACGGTCATTGGCGGACGCAGTAGCCAGTTATCCACGGTCTTTTCCAGAAATTTACCAGGCATCGGTCGCCGCCGGTGAACAGTCCGGCAATCTCGATCTTGTATTGGAGAGACTGGCCAACTATGTCGAGGCCCGGCAAGGTTTGCAGCAACGCGTCGGTGTTGCGATGATTTACCCGATAATCCTGACGGTGGTCTCGATATTGATTGTGGTGGGACTGCTTACTTATGTCGTACCGCAGGTTGTGAAGGTTTTCGATGATACCGGTCAACAACTGCCGTTTCTGACCCGGCTGCTAATCGGCATCAGTGAGTTTCTGCAGAATTATGGGCTGTGGCTGTTGGGTACAGGGGCGTTAGTTAGCCTTGGCTTGGTTCTGTTGCTCCGTGACCAAAATGCCCGCTACATACTGCACGGCTGGTTTCTAAAACTATGGGGCGTGCGTAGATTGAGCCGCATCTTAAACTCCGCACGCATGGCGCGAACACTGGCTATCATGGCCGGCAGCGGAGTCCCGCTGTTGTCCGCAATGCGCGCCGCCGAAGGGGTGGTTAGCAATCTCGTGCTGCGTGGAAATCTGCGGACTGCGGCGGAAGAGGTCTCGGAAGGGGTGGGAATCAGCCGGGCTCTGGGCCGGAGCCGCAATTTTCCGCCGATACTGACCCAAATGGTAGCCAGTGGTGAGTCCAGCGGACAGCTGGACCACATGCTCGACAAGGCTGCGTCGGCGCTCGAACGCGAACTCGAGTCCCGAATTGCAGTGTTACTGGGATTCTTCGAGCCGGCGATGATCGTACTAATGGGTGGGGTTGTACTGATGATCGTGCTGGCGATTCTGCTGCCGATCTTTGACTTAAATCAGTTGATAGTATGAGGTAACCAGATGCGGGAAAAAGGTTTTACACTGATCGAAATCATGGTTGTGGTGGTGATCATTGGATTGCTGGCCACCTTGGTGTTACCGAGGGTCCTGGGTCGCCAGGACGAAGCCTTCATCGCCAAGGCAAAAAGCGATATTCGTGCGTTATCCAGCGCCTTGAAGCTCTACAAACTCGACAATTTCAATTATCCCAGCACCGAGCAGGGACTCGAAGCGCTGGTGACCAACCCCGGTGGAGATCCGCCGGCGAAAAACTGGAAGCAAGGAGGCTATGTCGAGCGGTTGCCGACCGATCCGTGGGGAAATCCCTACCAGTTCCTCAGTCCCGGGGAAAAAATGGAATTCGATTTGTGGTCTTATGGCGCCGACGGTAAGCCCGGCGGCGAGAAGGTCGCCGCCGACATTGGAAATTGGAACTTGGACGAAAAGAATTGATCAGCAAAGTGCCCAATTGTCGAAGTCGCGTCGTTAGTAACAGTGCGACTAACGGTAGGTCCAACGAAACGCAACACTGCTGCGCAACGTTAAGGAAGCAATGATCTGCACCCGACGCACACCTTGTTTTGATTGGTCCGACACTGACCCACTTGCGCAACAGGACGGGTTTACCCTACTCGAGATCATGGTAGTGATGGTATTGATCGGCATCTCTATTACCCTGGTCAGTCTCAATCTGTACCAAGACAGTGACCAGGTGGCTGAATTGGAGGCGCATCGATTTGCCTCCTTACTCGAACATGTGCGCGACGAAAGTGTGCTGACGGGTCGAACTTACGCTGTAGAGATCGATGAACTTGGCCGTCAATATGGATTCTTAATCTATGACGATGAGTGGATGGCGGTTGAGCAGGACGACGTTTTACGCAAGCGCTTTTTGCCCGAATACCTGGATATCCGCTTCGACCTGATCAACCCTCGGAATGACCGGCCGATGCTGGTCATCGATGCACTGGGTGAGTTAACGCCTTTCGTGTTGACGATTTCAAGTGAACAGCTGGTGTATGTGGTCTCAATGGATAACGGCGAAAATATCTCGGTAAGGAGAACACAGCGTGAACCGGGTTAGCCGTGGTTTTACACTATTGGAAATACTCGCCGCTTTAGTCATTGCTGCAGTGGGTATCGCCGCTATGAGCAAAGTCGTCGGCAGTGCCGCATCAGTGTTGCAGGTCAGCGAACAGCGTCTGGTTGGTAATTGGCTCGCCAGTAATCGTATCGCCGAACTGAGGCTGTCACGCGGCTGGCCGGCCGCGGCCGAGACCTCTCGCGAGGCCCAACTGGGCGGTCGGACCTGGCACTACCAGGAGAAGATTGTTACCACTGCGGATCCCGATGTGTTGCGTGTGGATATCGAAGTGTTCAGCGATAAAGACCACACGCGTCTTGCGGCCAATGTGTTCGGTTACCTGACCCGCTACAGCCCGCCGACGGCCTCACAACAAGAGGCGGTCAACTAGCGCAATGAAAGACATGGTTTGCAGTAAAGGGTTTACCCTGCTCGAAATGATCGTCGCCATTGGTATTTTCGCGGTCATCGCCGCGATCAGCTATGGGACTCTAGATCAGTTTCTGATCAACCGGGAAGTGATCGGTGAGCACAGGGACCAACTGCGCCGCATACAGACAGCCATGACGCTGTTGGAACAGGATTTCCGTTACGCCAGCCTGCGACCGGTGCGTGACGGCTTCGGTGACGTCCAACCACCGCTGGTGTCCGGTCCCGGTCTGGAAATCGGGCCCGGCGAGGTGGCGCGACTCACCACCGCTCAGCCCAATCCGGCACTCAAGAATGTTCAGCGATTACGTAGAGTGGCGTGGCGGCTCGGCGACGGCATTCTCAGCCGCGTAACGTGGAAGGTGCTTGACCGGGATCAGGATAGCGTGGAATACGAACGTATGGTGCTGGATGAAGTCGATGAATTCATTCTGTCCTTTTTCGCATACACTGAAGATGAAAAGCTTGAAACCCTCAGCGATTGGCAGAACCCTGAACGATTACCGGTGGGAGTCGAAGTGCTTATCACCTTGGACAACGGACGACAGTACAGGCGCATCATTGAGATAACCGCTGGTGTTTAAACCATGCAAGCCTCATCTCCATGTAAAGCGCAGATAGGCAACCGAGCGAGCGGGGTTGCCTTGCTTACGGTACTGTTTATTCTGGTCTTGCTGACGACTTTAAGTGTATATATGGTCGAAGACGAACATCTTTCCATTCGACGCATCAGTAATCACCGGGATGCGGAACAGGGGCATCAAATGACCACCGGGGCCGAACAATGGGCGGCCAAGATTCTGGAACGCGATGCGAAGGAAAATAGTATCGATCATTTGAATGAGCCATGGAATTCCTTGTTACCGGAAGTAAGCGTTGAAGAGGGGGCATTGCGCGCTGAGATTCAAGATCTGCAGGGACTTTTCAACATCAACAATCTCGCTCCCGGCAAGGACAAGAAATGGTACCCTTTATTTGTTCGCCTGCTTCGGGCATTGAGTATCGATGAAGGACTCGCCGACGCGGTCGTCGACTGGTTGGATGAGAATCAGGACGTGAGCGGCGTGAACGGTGCAGAGGATCCGGAGTATCTCAGCTTGGACCCTCCGTATCGCGCCGCCAATCGATTGATTACCGATGTCGGCGAGCTGTTACTGGTAAAAGGGTTTAACGAAACAATCGTGTCACGTATTTCAGACTATACAACGGCATTGCCCGAATCCAATACAAAGATCAATGTCAACACCAGCCCTGCATTGTTACTGAGGGTGCTCACCCGGGACATATTGCCGGAGGCTACCGTGGAGTCTTTGTTGACCGGCCGTGGGGACAAAGGGTTCCAAGACGTCGAGACGTTTATTACGCGCACGGAATTCGCAGCCCAATCGGACCAGGTGGAGCCTCTGGTTACAGTTTCCAGCCGCTACTTTCAGGTCCGCAGCGAGGCCAAGTTCGGTAGGTTGACGTCCGTCCTGCTCAGCGTGATCCAACGATCGGCGGACGGCGAGCAGGCCACAGTCGTGCGGCGGCGGCGGGGTCTGTCATGATTGTGTTTTTTGCTATTGAGCCCCCGCATCTATGGGCGGTAAGCGACGGAAAAAATGGGGTTGTGCAACGGGGAACGTTGGAATCGCTGAGCTCGCTCGAGATCCCCAAAGGAGCCACCAAGATCGTGGCTGTGGCGCCTGCAACGGACGTGCTGATCCGCACCGTATCGATACCAGCTCGCAGCCGCAGCAAGGCCTTTGCCGCAATACCCTATGCCTTGGAGGACTCCTTGGCGTCCGAGGTAGAGCAGCTTCACTTTGCGCTGCTTGACTGGCACCCGGGCGCGGAGGCCAAGGTAGCCGTCGTCGCGCGGAGTAAAATGGACCAATGGGTTCAAGTCCTGGACGAGCAAGCCTTTACGGTGGACGGGTTGATCCCTGAATACCTGTTGCTGCCGTTACACCCACAGGCCGGATTGACTGTCGCACGCACCGCGGCCGACATGATTTGTATTCGCAACGGCCTGCTCGAAGGACTCGTGTTGGACAACTATGCGCTTGAGTTCTGGTGGCGTGATCTGGATAGACTCGATACCTCCGTTGCCTGCCAGGACGTGGGCATCGCCCGGCAACTGGTGAACTGGGGTGGTACCATGGTCCGCGAGTGGAACATCGGCAACGATTTCACCGAGTGGTTAAACTACAGCGGTGATGTAGACATCGACGGCGATCTCTTACAAGGCAGGTATAAATCCAAACATCGGCGGCGGGGCCTCAACAATTACATGATTGCCGCGACAGTGGTTGCCGTCGCCCTGGGCGTGCGGTTGATCGCCGACGCGTACGAGTACCTGTCGCTGGCATCCCAAGCACAGTCTCTCGACAGGCGGATCTCCGAGACGTTTCGCAACACGTTTCCAGACGTGACGCGTATCGTAAATCCAAAGCTGCAAATGGAACAAAAAATCAAGCAACTGCAGACCGGAATTGTGGGAGAGGGTGAGTTCCAGTCATTGTTGTCGACGGTGGCGCGGGCGGTGCCGGCCACCCAAGCGCAGGTGACCGAAGTAAGTTTCCGGAGCAACTCCATGATCGTCACCTGTGTCACCAAGGACTTTGCAGGCCTGGACCGATTGAAGGAAGCTTTTGCTAAAGATCCGGGCTTCCAGGTTGAATTGTTGTCGTCCGGTTCTCGTGATAATCGCGTCAGCGGACGCTTCAAGATCGAACGGGTCGAAGCATGAACGAACTGCGCAGCGCCTGGACTAATCTGAATACCCGCGAGCGGTGGGTGATCGTCGCCGGTGCGGCCGCCGTACTGTTTATACTCGTGTATGCCTTGGTGTGGGCGCCATGGCAAGACGCCCTGGCGCGACTGCGGCTTCAAGTGCCGGTTAAACAGGCGACGTTGACATGGATGCAGGAACAAGCAGTTAATATAAAATCCCTTCGCGGCCAGCAGAAATCGGCGAGCGACGACAAAGATCCGCTGTTTACTGTGGTCGAGCAGACAGCGGCAAGCGCAAAACTACGCGACGTCATTCGCCGTATGTCACCCGGGGAGGAGCAGGAGCAGGTGAGGATATGGTTGACCGATGTTGATTTCGACGCCTGGCTGCAGTGGCTGGAGCAGTTACGGAAACGCGGGATCGAGGTCGCTTCGGCAACGGTCAACCGCGCCGCCGACAATAAAGTTAATATTCGGGTGACACTGCAACGCAGCAGCTAGCCTGCAAATTCACCCACGTGGGGGAAGACCGGTCGACCGCTCTATGGTATTTCTAGGCCGAGTTCGATGATGCGCACCGTATACCGATTTGAGTCAAGACATCAGCAGCTGCTATCTCACGGAGGAGGTCATGTCAGTCAACGCCGACAGCATCGAGGTGGAGTACCTTTGTCCGGATTTACCGGGTGAGACCTACCACATCACTGGCCGCACAAGATCCAGTGATTTGTTCACCTGCAAACTTGATTACCACGATTTTCTCTGGATGTTCCGCAGAATATGCGGATTCCAGCTTTGGCGCTGTTACGGCTATTGTCTGGTGCCGCAAGCGTATGTGTTCGTTTTAGCCGCCGGCAAGGCGAATATCACCAGTGGAATCAGGGAGCTCCAATCTGCCTATGAGACCCGCAGCTACCTTAGCTCCGGGCGTCGCGAAACGCTTTTCGATGAACACTGGAAGCTGGCATTTGTTGAACAACCGCGTTACCTTGTCGAGGTCCTTCGCGACGTTCTGATCTTCCCTGTGGTCGCAGGATTGGCGGGGCAACCCGATCAGTGGCCGTGGTCCAGTTACCGCAGCCTAATCGGCCCGGGGCAGGGCCACGCACAGTGGCTGTCGAGCAGTCCTCTGGCCGACAAATTTGACCATCGGTCCGAGCATGGCCGGCGGTCTCTGCTTGGTTTTCTCAATGCCGGACTGCACCGTCCCACTATTTGGATGCAGCTCCGGTACGGCCTGTTTCTCGGCGACCAAGAATTTGCCAATCGCATTATTGGACGGCTGCTTGATGCAGCAGCCGCTTGCAATAAGGAACGATACCCGGATCGGCAACTACCGCTCGCGTACTACCGATACCGGTATTCAGATACGGACGCTATACGGCTTGCTTATGCAAGCGGTGACTACACCTTGAAACAAATCGCCGAATATTTCAACCTGCACTACAGTGCTGTCAGTCAGGTTCTGAACTCCGGCGGCATCAGGCACGACAAGGATGCATAAAGAACCCGTGCGATGCCGCGCTGGTCCACGCGGGATGGTGGTACACTCCCGGCATTGTGTACACGCCCACAATCAGTATTCTCCTGCCGGGATTATCCAACGCGGTCAAAGCCATTGATAAACGGCAGAAGTTTCCGGCGTTGACCAGGGTTATCGCGCGCAGCCGCAATACGAATTACCTGACAGCGTGGTTCGAAACCTGTGCCTTCAAGTTGTTTGGATTACCAGTCGCCAAGGAACAACCACTGGCGGTGGCTCCGGTCAGCTACTTCGGGATGGTTGAATGCAAACCCCGCGGTTGGTGTATGAGTATTGATCCAGTCAGCCTGGATCCGCGGCGCTCCCAGTTATTTTTGATAGCCGGTGAGCCCCTGTCGGTGACTGTCGATGAGGCGGAGGCGCTGATTTCGTGCATCAATGAGGCTTGTGTCCCTCGGGAGTGGCGCGCGGAGACTCTCGCCAGCGACTACTGGTACTTGACCGTGGACGAAGATCCGGACATCGTCACCACCCCGTTATCCGCCGTGTTTGGCGAGGATATTGATGCACTGCTGCCGCGGGGATCCGGTGCGGCGGTTTGGCAGGCCTGGATGAACGAGGTGCAGATGGTGTTGCATCAATCGCCGGTAAACCAAATTCGTGACGCTCAGGGGCGATATCCCATTAACAGCGTCTGGCCATGGGGTGCGGGCCGTTTGCCGGACGTGCCGAAACAGAAGTGGGCAACCGTGTGGTCCAACGAACCCGTCACTCGAGGATTGGCAAAACTGAGCGCGGCGACGTTACAATCGGTACCCACCGGCGCCCCGCAGGTCATCAACGCATCGGCAGCGGGTCCCGGGCTGGTGGTACTGGGTGACGGCTGGTCGCGGTTGCGCCGCAGCAGTCCCGACACCGCGTTAACGGATCTGGCGACGCTGGAAAACGACTGGTGGCCGCCATTGTGGCAGGCCTTGAAGTGCGGTGATCTGAGCACGCTGTCGATCATTGATCCGGACTCCGGGGTCTTTGAGGTCCATTCCCGTGACGCAAAGCGCTGGTGGGCGCGCGCGTCGACGTCGATACTCGGTCAAACCAGTGAACAAAAGCGCTAATCGAGCCTCAGCACATTAAAGCAGCCGATAAAAAAATAGTTCGACATTCTGATCGGTCAACCGGCTTGGAAGGGATCTCTGCGACGCTTGCGCGCATTTACGAACATCGCCGGGTCCGTCGCCCGTCGGACATCGACTATTCATTGACACATCTGTTGCCTCCGACGGCTTTAACGGGGATCGGAGCCGCGGTCGATTTGTTGGAACAAGCCCTAGCAGCTGACGCCGGCATCCTGTTCATCGGTGATTATGATGCCGACGGGGCCACCGCCTGTGCCCTGGGCGTGCTTGCGCTGCGCAGGCTGGGAGGGGTCGATGTGGATTATCTGGTGCCGAACCGTTTTGAATTTGGTTACGGATTGTCGCCTGAAATCGTCGGGGTTGCCGCCGCGCGCCAACCGGACGTCATCGTCACCGTGGACAATGGAATCGCCAGCCTCGAGGGCGTCAGTGTCGCACGTGAACTCGGACTTTCGGTGTTGATCACGGATCATCATCTGCCCCCCGCCGAGCTTCCCGAGGCCGATGTGATCGTCAATCCCAATCTGCCGGGTGACGGGTTCCCCAGTAAAGCGCTGGCCGGTGTCGGAGTCATTTTCTACGTAATGATGGCGTTGCGCCAACGACTTCGTGAACAGGACTGGTTCAGGCAACGGGGAATTCCCGAACCAAATCTGGCGACATTTCTCGACCTGGTGGCGGTCGGCACCGTCGCCGATCTGGTTCCATTGGACCGCAATAATCGCATCATGGTGGCTCAGGGGATCGCCCGCATCAATGGCGGCCACTGCCGGCCCGGCTTGCGAGCGATATTGGAGGCCGCCGACCTGGCCCCGCAGCGGGTGGCGTCGCGCGACCTCGGGTTCGTCATAGCTCCGCGACTCAACGCATCCGGCCGCCTGGAGGACATGGCGCTTGGGATAGAGTGCCTGCTCACCGATGATATGGTCCGTGCGAGGATGCATGCCGCCCGGCTTGATGCGCTGAACCGCGAGCGGCGACGGATTGAAGCGCCCATGCAGCAACAGGCGGTGGAGATCGTCAATGGATTACACATCAACGGAGAGTTGCCTATGGGCCTGTGCCTTTATGATGAGTCCTGGCATCAGGGCATTGTCGGTTTGGTGGCGGCTCGCGTGCGTGAACGTACCGGTAGGCCGGCAATCGTCTTCGCCGAAGACGACAACGGTTTGTTAAAGGGGTCTGGGCGCTCGATTGATGGTTTGCACATGCGTGATCTTCTCGATGCGATCGCCACCCGGCATCCGAACTTGTTGCGGAAATTCGGTGGTCATGCCATGGCGGCCGGCCTGACCTTGGAGAAAAATGCTTTGGACACCTTCCGCAACGAGTTTGATAAGGCAATCTGCAAACAACTCGACGGCGGGGAAATGATCGAATCTTTATTCAGCGACGGGGCTTTGGACGACGACGAGCTCAATGTTGAATTCGCTGAGTTATTGCGCCGCGCGGGGCCGTGGGGACAAGGTTTTCCCGAACCGTTGTTCGACGATCAATTTGAAATCCTTGAGCACCGTACCGTGGGTGAACATCATCTGAAACTGCGGGTGTGCCGCGTCGACGGCAAAAAACCGATTGACGCCATTGCGTTCAACTATTTCCATCGCCATGCCTCACCGCCCAGTGGCAACACCTTGCGGTTGGTCTACCGGCTCGACGTCAATGAGTATCGGAACATCCAAACACCGCAACTAATCGTTGAACATGTTGCGCCGTGTTAACATTCCGGCATGAAACTGGTTGAGCATTTTGTCGGCGATACACCACTCGTTCGCCTGCAGGGACTGCCGGGAAGAACCAGCAACGTTCTGCTGGCGAAACTGGAGGGCAACAACCCGGCTGGTTCTGTCAAAGACCGCCCGGCCCTCGGTATGATCAATGGGGCGGAGGACCGAGGTGAAATCCACCGGGGGGACCGCCTGGTCGAAGCTACCAGCGGCAACACCGGTATTGCGTTGGGTATGGCGGCGGCTGTCAAAGGCTATCAATTGACCTTGATTATGCCGGAACACATGAGTGCAGAGCGGCGTGCGGTGATGAAGGCCTTCGGCGCGGAAATCGTCCTGGTCTCCAAGGAAGGCGGCATGGAGGCGGCCCGTGATCTCGCTCTGGAAATGCAGGAGCAGGGCAAGGGCCGCGTCTTGGATCAATTTGCCAATCCCGACAACCCCGCTTCGCACTACAACGGTACCGGTCCTGAAATATGGCAGGATACCCAGGGACAGATTACTCATTTTGTCAGTTCCATGGGTACGACCGGCACCATAATGGGTGTCTCCCAGTATCTGAAGGAGCAAAATGCCGACATTGAAATCGTCGGTGTGCAGCCGGGAGAAGGGGCGTCCATACCGGGCATTCGCCGCTGGCCATCGGAATATTTACCGAAAATTTTTGATCCCCGCCGTGTGGATCGCATCGTTGACGTGACCCAGGATGAAGCAGAGCAAACGATGCGCCAGTTGGCCCGCAAGGAAGGTATCTTCTGCGGGGTATCGTCGGGCGGTGCCATGGCCGCGGCACTGAAAATCGCTGAGACCCTGGAAAATGCCGTAATTGTGACCATTATATGCGATCGCGGTGACCGGTATATCTCGACCGGTGTGTTTCCTGCTTAGTCTGGGGAATCGTGGGTGAATGTACTGGCCTTCGATATCGAAACCGTACCGGATACGGATGGAGGGCGCCGTGTGTACGGGCTGGAGGGCCTGAGCGACGCGGAAGTGGCTCAGATCATGTTCACGAAACGGCTGGAGCAGACTGACTCAAATTTTCTTCCAGCCCATTTTCAAAAAATCGTCTCGATTTCCACTGTATTGCGGCATCAGGACACCTTCAAGGTCTGGTCCTTGGGCACACCGGAGTCTGATGAACGTGACCTGATCCAGCGATTCTTTGACGGAATCGAGCGCTACTCCCCGACCTTGGTGTCCTGGAACGGCAGTGGCTTCGACCTGCCGGTTCTCAACTACCGGTCGCTTTATCACGGCGTGGCCGCAGCGCGCTACTGGGATGCCGGTGACAACGATCGTGAATTCCGCTGGAACAATTACTTGAACCGCTTTCATTACCGGCACACGGATTTGATGGATATACTCGCCGGGTACCAGGCGCGCCAATTTTCATCCCTTGATCAGGTGGCAACCCTGCTGGGATTCCCGGGCAAGATGGGGCAGAGCGGGGCGAATGTCTGGGAGCAATACCAGGCGGGCAAAATCGAGGAGATTCGCAACTATTGCGAAACCGACGCGTTGAATACCTACCTGATTTATATTCGCTGGGAGCTGCTGCGAAACAATTTGTCAACATCGGCTTTGGAGGCGGAGTGCGTGCGTGTGCGGGATGCCTTGAGCAAAGCCAACAAACCTCATTTGGAGGCCTTTCTCAGGGCCTGGCAGTGACCCGAAAGCACTATCACGACCCCAACCAACCTCACTTAGCAACCGTCTCATCCTTGACCCATGATGGTAGAGGGGTGGCGCGGGCCGCCGGCAAAGTCGTCTTCATCGACGACGCGTTGCCCGGCGAAGAAGTTCGCTATCACCTGCAGAAAATTCGCCGTTCTTACGACGCCGGCACCATTGTGGAGATCGTTACGCCGTCGCTAGACCGGGTGTCCCCGAAGTGTCGCTATTTTGGTGTGTGTGGCGGCTGCGCCTTGCAGCACCTCGGCTTAGCGGCGCAGGTAAAGTTTAAACAACAACACCTCATCAATGAGCTGGAAAAAATCGGCAGAGTGGTACCGGAGTCGATTCTCAGGCCAATTACCGCCAGCGCGTGGCGTTATCGCCGCAAGGCTCGGTTGGGAGTACGTTTTGTCCCCAAAAAGGGCGGGGTGTTGGTCGGATTTCGTGAGCGGCGAAAAAGTTACATAACAGCGCTCGATGACTGCGAAATCCTGCACCCGTCGATTGCCATCTTGTTGCCTGCCTTGCACCAATTGATCTCGGATTTGTCGTGCCGCCAGCGTCTGCCTCAAGTGGAGGTGGCCGCCGGTGAAAATGCGACCGCCTTGGTGTTTCGGCATCTGGTTCCGCTGACCGGTCGGGACCGGGGCCTCCTTGCCGAATTTGCCCGGGCTCACAACGTACAGGTGTTTTCGCAATCCGCCGGTTTGGATTCGCTCAATTGTCTCTGGCCGCTGTCACCGGACCGGCTCAGTTACCGTTTAGATGCATTCGGCATTGAGCTAGAGTTCGCGCCGACTGATTTCGTGCAGGTCAACGCCGACATCAATGCGCGTCTGGTTGCCGGTGTACTGGATCTTCTGCAGCCGGAGTCTCACCACCGGGTTCTGGACGCATTCTGCGGGGTCGGCAACTTCAGTCTGCCACTGGCCCGCAGGGCAGCCGAGGTCATCGGTCTGGAGGGCGATTCGGCGTTGGTCGAGCGAGCCAAACACAATGCAGCCCACAATGGGTGCGACAACGCTCGTTTTGCGGCCGTCGATCTATTCAACGGCACGCTGGAGCATCCGGCGCTCAACGAGCGTTATGAACGCGTTCTGCTCGATCCACCGCGATCCGGCGCAATGGAGATTGTCAAACGCGCGTCCCATTTTGCCGCCAGCCGCATTGTCTACGTATCGTGTAATCCAGCAACTCTCGCCCGCGACAGCGCGGTGTTGGTCCATCGACATGGCTTTAAACTGTCGGCAGCAGGCGTGGTCAACATGTTTCCTCACACCTCGCATGTCGAATCGATCGCGGTGTATGACGCCTGTTGACCTGCCGATTGCACCAAGGTTCCGAGTTCAGCGCTGACTAGGGCACAAAGCGTTAGCCCACGCATTGATCGCATATCTTATGTCAAACAACCTGTTAGCGATTCTTTTCGCTGCCCTGGTGCAAGTTGTGGGCTCGCTATGGATTAATTGTCCGGGTTAAACAGTTGTATCAGAATCCGCTGCTGCGACCTTTGGCACACTGGTGTCGGTGCTTTCTGTCGCAGGGTCCGTGGTGCCTGTAGCCCGTTTCTGCCGTGATTTAGGGGCGTTTGACGGCCCGCTGGAACCATTGCTTTGGGCTTTGGCCGGGGAGGAGTTCGATGGTTCCTGCTGACCGACTCTCGGGTTCTCACCTTCTTTACGGCCACTGTTGCGACGCCCGCGGTTGCTGCGGGGGCGCCGTCCCCGTCCGCTTGCCGTCTTTTGGTCCTGACCTTTGCTGTGTCCGCCGCGCGCGCGAGGCCGCGACTGGTCACGTTGCGCGCGGCCGCCGCCGCGTCCGGCCCGATTGCGGGTTTGACTGCGCGATTGGCCTCGGGATCGACCCCGCTGTGCCGGAGCGGGTTTCGCCGTCATGTCTGAGGCGCCGTGCTCAGTCGCCGATCCGGTGGCGCCGACGAATTTGTCCCAAATTCGGCGCAACAGACCCGGTTCGGTAACGGTTCTGGCGGAAGCGGGCAACGCTGCGACTTTGACGTGCTCCAATCCGACCACCGCAGACTCTTTGTGTTGGCGACGGCTATGAGGTGTGTCGAGTTCGTCTTCTCCGAATTCAAGTTTCAGCTCGTAACTGGGGCGGACCGGGCTGCCGACCAAATCCGAGCTGCGCAACCGATTGATTCTAAAGTGCGGGGTTTCCAGCTCTTCCGTCGGAATAATAAAAATTTGTGTCCCCAACTGATTCTCGATCACGCTGAGCTCGTGGCGCTTTTCATTCAGCAGGAAAGTCGCGGTTTCGGTAGGTAGGTGGGCGTGAATGGCCTCGGTATTTTCTTTCAACGCCTCCTCCTCCAGGATGCGCAGAATACTGAGCGCCGAAGACGAAACGCTTCTAATGTAACCGGTCCCGCTGCACCGTGGGCATGCCTGATAGTTGGATTCTCCCAATGACGCGCGCAGCCGCTGGCGCGACATCTCCAGCAGGCCGAACCGCGAGATGCGACCGACCTGAACCCGCGCGCGATCGGATTTCAGCGCCTCCTGCAGGCGGTTCTCCACGGTCCGTTGATTGCGGTTCGACGTCATGTCAATCAAATCGATCACGATGAGGCCGCCAAGATCACGGATGCGCAATTGGCGCGCGATTTCGTCCGCCGCTTCCAGGTTGGTCTGTAATGCCGTTTCCTCAATGTCGGCGCCCTTGGTGGCGCGCGCCGAGTTAACATCGATGGTCACCAGGGCCTCGGTGTGGTCGATCACCAGTGCTCCACCGGAAACCAGCCGCACCTCGCGTGAAAACGCCGATTCGATCTGGTGCTCAATTTGAAAACGTGAGAAGAGGGGGACATTGTCGCTGTAGTACTTCAACTTCACCAGATTGTGCGGCATGACCTGCTGCATGAACTTAGAGGCCCGCTCGAATATTTCCTTGTCATCAATGATAATTTCAGAAATATCCCCTCGCAGGTAGTCGCGAATGGCCCGCACAACCAAATTCGTCTCTTGAAAAATCAGGAACGGCGCTGCTTGCTCCTGTTCAGCCGTGCGAATTGCCTCCCAGAGTTGCAGCAGATAATTGAGATCCCACTGCAGTTCATCCAGGGACTTGCCGATGCCGGCGGTGCGGGCGATCAATGCATGTTCGTTGGGAATGTTGAGCTGAGCCATGATGTCGCGCAGCTCCACACGTTGTTCACCCTCGATACGCCGGGAAATTCCCCCGCCCTTCGGGTTACAGGGCATAAGCACCAGATAACGGCCCGCCAGGCTGATAAATGTCGTCAGGGCCGCGCCTTTGTTCCCGCGTTCGTCCTTCTCTACCTGAACGGGTAATTCCTGTCCCTCCTTGATGACATCCTGGATGCGCACCTGCGCCATCGGCGTCTTGGGGGAGTAATCGAGGAAGTAAGCCCTGGAAATTTCCTTCAAGGGCAGAAACCCCTGCCGTTCCGAACCGTAATCGACGAACGCGGCTTCCAGGCTGGGCTCGACTCGGGTCACGCGCCCCTTGTAGATGTTACCTTTCCGTTGATGGTGGGCCGCGGACTCGATGTCCAAATCGAGGAGTTTTTGACCATCGACGATGGCCACCCGCAACTCTTCCGGATGAGTTGCGTTAAACAGCATTCTCTTCATATGTCCTATGTTCCTTCGGTCCTGCGGCAACTCGTTGCCGTGCGCGCAAACGCTACCATGCCGAACCAGTCGGCATGACGGAGGCGGTTGACTAACCGCCCCTCACGAGCGTCCGACGCGCGGACGGGACCCTTGTTCTGTGGCACCATTGCCGACCGGCCAACGGCGGGTTCAGCAACGGCGCGATGCTCTGTCTCAAGGCGTTACGGCATTTCTGCGGTCCGCGCCTGCTCCTAACGGAACCGAATCGTAAACGGTTCGTTTGTCTTATTTTTCAAGACTTTATCTTGCATATAATACGTCAATTCTTGCCCGATTGTCGACGGGCCGCTGCGGTTGTCACCGCGCGCCGCAACGATGGCTGACCCTTGAATCGCCGACGACTTTTGGTCTCGGCCCACGCGATCAGTAGCGGCATTCACTCACTATAGCAGCGTCGTCATCACCCTTCAATCTGCTATGATGCGCACGCCAATGCCTTCGAAACAACGAAACATCGTGGAGGTCCGTGAGCGCCACGACGGCCAACGGTTGGACAATTTTTTGTTTTCGCAGTTGAAGGGAGTCCCGCGCGGTCACATTTATCGCATCGTCCGCACCGGGCAGGTGCGAGTCAATCGTGGTCGATCGCGACCCAGTCATAGGCTGCACACCGGGGACGTGGTTCGCTTGCCACCGAATTGTACGGTCACTCGCGGTGCGACCGACGTCCCGGCGCACCTGACTGCGCCGGTCTTTGACGTATTGTTTGAAGATCCCTACCTGGCGGTACTCGACAAACCGGCTGGATTCGCGGTGCACGCCGGCAGCGGGATTCGGACCGGGCTCATTGAATGGCTGCGCTCCACGCGTCCCGATGACCAGTACATAGAGTTGGTGCATCGTCTGGATCGTGCTACGTCCGGATGCTTGTTGGTCGCAAAGCAGCCCGACGTGTTGAGACGCCTGCAAGCCGGGCTGCATGCGCCAGGCGACGATCGATCTAGAATCAGCAAGATCTATCTCGCGCTGGTCGAAGGGACCTGGTCCGGCGGGCGCCGGAGGGTCACCGAGGCACTGCGCAAATACGCCCTGCGTTCGGGTGAGCGAATGGTGACGGTTTGTGCGGACGGTCGGCCCGCGATGAGCGACTTTGATCCAGTGCGGCGACTCCGTGGGGCCACCCTGGTGAGTGTCGAAATTTTCACCGGCCGCACACACCAAGTGCGGGTACACGCCGCCCACAGCGGGCATCCCGTCGCCGGCGATGAGAAGTATGGCGACCGCAATTTCAATCGTCTGATGCGTGCGCACGGGTTGGAGCGCATGTTTCTACATGCCTGGCGGATCGGGTTTACGCACCCGGTCACCCAGCAGAATCTGTGGATAGAGTCCCCTCTGCCCCGGCCTCTGGAGTCGGTGATCGACCGCATTGCGAGTGATGAAACATAAGCTGATTGTTTTCGATTGGGACGGCACCCTTATGGACTCGGCAAGCAAAATCGTTAATTGTTTTGTAGCCGCCATTCGTGATGTCGAACTCCGCATACCCGGTCAGGACGAGGTGCGTGGCGTGATCGGGCTTGGTCTGGCCGAGGCTTTTACCACCCTGCTGCCCGGTGCCACGCGTCGGCAGTGTGCGATGCTGGTCGATCGTTATCGAGACCATTATCTGAAATTGGATGGCACCGCGACACCGATGTTCCCTGGGGTAATGGAACACCTCGCGCGGTTGCGCAAGCAGGGGTATTTACTGGCGGTGGCGACCGGCAAGGCCCGCCGGGGCCTGCAGCAGGTGTTAACCGACACCGCTACCAGCGGGCTGTTCACGGCCACGCGTTGTGCTGACGAGGCGCGGTCCAAACCCCACCCGCAAATGCTGTGGGACATCCTGGATGAGACCGGCGTCATGGCGCACGATGCGCTGATGGTGGGTGACACAATTTACGATTTGCAAATGGCCAACGAAGCCCGGGTTGACGCCTTGGCGGTGACCTACGGTGTACATCAAGCGGACTGGCTCAAACGCTATAATCCAGTGGCCTGTGTAGACACTTTTCGCGAGGTTTACGTATGGATAAACGGTCCAATTGGACTCCAATCTGCCGCAGCACACAGTTGAACGAAAAAGGGTCTGCGGTGCAGTTCCGCGTATACCGCGGGGGGCGGGACCTGCCGGCTTTCGTCATCCGCTACGCTGGGCAGGTGCGGGCCTATCTGAATCGTTGCGGCCATCTTGATCTGCCTCTTGAAATTCAACCCGGTGCGTTTTTCGACACCGAGGGTAAGTATCTAATCTGCGCCGTGCACGGGGCACTTTACGATCCGCTGTCCGGTCTCTGCCTGAGCGGTCCCTGTAATGGGAACGGTTTGCATGCCGTGCCGGTCAAAGAATCCGGCGGCAAAGTGCTGCTCAATCTCGAGCATTATCACTTGACGGCGAACGGCGCCAACGAGGACTTGTAGATGGCGAAATGGTTTAAATCATCGAGACACACGAACACGTATACAGAGCCACTGACCGATCGGGGAATTCTGCAGCGGCTCGCCTTCGAGAGCCTGCAGGAGCAGCGCCGGGCGCGCCGCTGGAGTATTTTTTTCAAGGGATTCTTTGCGATCTATCTGCTTGTTCTGCTGGGCATGTTTTTGTTTGACAGCGTCTCACCAAGGGTGGGCAGTCATACCGCTCTGGTCGATCTGGATGGGGTAATTGCTGCGGACGGCGACGTTAACGCGGACCAGGTGGTCGGTGGTCTGCGGGCCGCGTTTCAGACCAGCGACGCGAAGGGCATCGTTCTCCGCATCAACAGCCCCGGCGGGAGTCCTGTTCAGGCGCGATACATCAACGCCGAAATTAAACGGCTGCGCGCCAAATACCCCGACAAACCAGTCTACTCGGTGGTGTCCGACGTCTGCGCCTCAGGAGGCTACTACGTCGCGGTGGCCGCCGAACGTATATATGCAGATGCAGCGAGCATTGTGGGATCCATCGGTGTGTCGATGAACGGTTTCGGGTTTGTCGACGCCATGAAGAAACTCGGGGTCGAACGCCGATTGATGACTGCCGGACAGTACAAAGGCATGCTGGATCCATTTTCACCGCGGAACCCGGTGGCCGAGGGTCATGCGCAGTTACTGCTTGATCAGGTCCACGAGCAGTTCATCGACGAGGTAAAGCAAGGACGGGGTGACCGGCTGGTGGACAACGACGACATATTCAGTGGATTGATGTGGACCGGTGAACAGGCGAAGAAACTCGGACTGGTGGACGATCTTGGCAGCGCCAGCCACGTCGCCAGAGAAGTGATTGGTGAGGACCGGATTGTCGACTATACCTTGAAACAGGGTTGGCTCGACCGGTTTGCCCGTCAGATCGGTGTGGCCATCGCCAGAACGCTGAATGTCGAGGCCGTCGTGAAGCGTTTTGATCTCGGCTAAGAGTCTGTCGAGTGTTCTAGGCGAGCCGGAAGTGTCGTTGCCCCGATCCATGGGTGCCCAGAGACTACGGACTGAGCAGTGCTTCCAGGGCCTGCCAGGCGTTGTCCAACAGTACGGGCTGAGCCTCTGCGCTGGGGTGAATGTTGTCGTCCTGCATCATTCCCGACACCGTGGCGACGCCGTCCATGAAAAAATCGATCAGAGCGACGCTGTACGTGTCGGCGATCTCCTGGAATACGCGCGCAAACTCCGCCGCGTATGCGATTCCGTAGTTGGGCGGTAGACGCATGCCGGCAAGGACAACTTTCGCATCGTATTCACGCGCCGCTGCTACCATTGCGGCCAGGTTGTCACGCAGTGCGTTCAGCGACAGGCCCCGCAAACCGTCGTTTCCGCCGAGCTCAACCAGCACGATGCTGGGTCGGTGCCGCGCGAGGGCGGGACGCAGCCGGAGCAGTCCGTTGGCCGTCGTGTCGCCGCTGATGCTCGCATTGACGACGCGATGCCGATAATCGCGTGCGGCGAGCCGCTGTTGCAGCAGGGCCACCCAGGTCACATCGTCGGCCAAACCATAGCCCGAGCTCAAGCTGTCGCCGAGCACTAGAATCACCGGGGCCGCTGCGTTGACCGGCGACGGTATGCCGCTCGCCATGGCAACCGACAGGACAAACATGGAGAACAATCGCTTAGACATAGTGAACAACGCTCGGCTACCAATTGTGCGGGCTGAAAACGTCGTAAAGCAAGTGGACAGTCCGGAGGGGACATTGACCATATTGAACGGCGTCTCGTTATCGATCAATGCCGGCGAGACGGTCGCTGTAGTCGGTGTGTCCGGCTCTGGGAAATCCACACTCCTCGGTATGTTGGCCGGACTCGATCTGCCCACCGCCGGCCGAGTGTACCTGAATGGAGTCGAGCTGACCGGGACTGATGAAGATCAGCGCGCGCGGCTCCGCGCGCAACACGTCGGTTTTGTATTCCAGAATTTTCAGTTGCTGCCGGGCCTGAACGCCGTTGAAAACGTCATGCTGCCACTCGAGTTGGCCGGCCACAAAGATGCGGAACAGGACGCCATCGCCGGCCTGGTGCGGGTGGGTCTGGACAAGCGGACCCGGCATTACCCGGCACAGCTGTCCGGCGGTGAACAACAACGGGTGGCGATCGCCCGCGCCTTTGCCGCCGGGTCCGGCATCCTGTTTGCCGACGAACCGACCGGGAATCTGGACGAACTGACCGGCAAACGCGTCATCGATCTGTTGTTCGAGTTGAATCGGGAACGGGGTACCACGCTGGTCATGGTCACGCACGACGCTGAAATCGGCGCACGCTGTGGGCGCCGGCTGGAACTCTCAGCAGGACGGCTGGTGGCAACGGCCCAGTGAATACGGCAATCGTCGCACTTCGCTTGCTGCGGAGGGAATGGCGCTCCGGCGACATCACCGTCGTTATAACCGCGATTGTGGTGGCGGTCACCGCGTTGGTCTCGGTAACCACGTTCTCAGATCGGCTGCGAGAAGCCCTACGCAGCCAGGGCAGTGAACTGTTGGCTGCCGATGTCGTGGTGCGCACACCTTACCCCCCGAATCCCGTCTGGCTGGAGCGGGCCACCGAACTGGATCTCCAGCACGTCGTCACCGTCGGCTTCAGAAGTGTCGTCACCGCTGAAGAAGCGAGCCGACTCGCCGAGGTGAAGGCGGTCGCGCCAGGTTATCCGCTGCGCGGGACCATGCGTACGGCGGACGGCATCGATCAGGAAGACCGGCCGGCGGATGGTGTGCCGTCAGCGGGGAAGGCGTGGATCGACCAGCAACTGCTCGCCGCGCTGAAAATCGATATTGGCCAGAAGATTCAGCTTGGCTACCGCCTTCTGACCGTGGATCAGATAATCACGCTGGAGCCGGATCGCGGCGGATCCGTGTTTTCCATCGGTCCACGCCTGATGATATCCTCGGCCGATCTTCCATCTACCGGACTATTGGCACCCGGCAGCCTAGTCAGCTATCGATGGTTACTCGCCGGCGATGCCACATCACTGGCTGAATTTCGGCGTTGGCTGGAAGCTCAGAATGAACGCGGCCTGCGCATTGAAGACGCCTCGAATGCACAACCGAGGTTCCGCACTGCCCTGAATCGGGGCGAGCGATTCCTCGGGCTGGCCACCTTGGTCAGCGTACTGCTCGCCGGGATCGCGATCGTGCGAGCGGCGAGACACTACACGACTCGCCACATGGACACAGTGGCCATCATACGATGTTTCGGATCTACGCAGCGGCAAATCGTCGAAGTGTTCACCATCCAGTTATTGGTCATAGGCGGTTTGGCCAGCGCCGTCGGCTGCGCACTGGGTTATCTGGCACAGCAAGTGTTCGTGTATATCTTGCCTGGTTTGGTGGCGGCCCAGCTGCCGTTGCCGACGGCCCGGCCGGCATTGATCGGTATGCTGGCGGGCATCACAACCCTGGTTGGATTCGCCGCACCGGTGGTGTTGCGGTTGAAACATGTTCCGCCATTACGTGTATTCCGCCGTGAAATCGGGGCTCTGCCGAAACGGCTAATCATGGTTTACGCAACCGCTGTGGCAACGCTGTCCACCCTGGTAATCTGGTTGGGACGGGATTTGGAGTTATCCATGTATGTCCTGGGGGGTGGGCTGTTGACCGTGATAGTGCTGAACTCGGTCAGTCACTTGATGGTGCGGGCCGTAAACCATTTCAGTCGCGGCGTCGGCGCAAGCTGGCGATTCGGCATAAGTAATCTGGCCCGGCGGGCCGATGCGAGCATCAGTCAAATTGTCGCCATTGGAATCGGCGTCATGGCGATCTTGTTATTGTCCACGGTGCGCAGTGACCTGCTGCAGGCCTGGCGTTCGAGCCTGCCGGTCGGCACGCCAAACCACTTCCTCATCAATATACAACCGGGGCAACTGAGTCGATTGGAGGCGTTTTTCCACCAGCGCGGATGGCCGCCGCCGACACTGCGCCCCATTGTCCGCGCCCGCCTGGTGTCGATCAATGATAAACCGGTCAAATCTGAAGACTTCGTCGATGGATTTGCTCGGCGCATGGTGCAGCGGGCCGCGAATTTGTCTTGGACGGAAGAACTTCAAGAAGACAACAAGGTCGTGTCCGGCAAGTGGTGGACGTCGCAGGAATCTGCCGCGCCGCTTGTATCTGTCGAACAGCAGTACGCAAATGCGCTCGGGCTGAAGTTGGGAGATGTGCTGACTTATCAGATCGCCGACCGGTATGCGAGAGTCCGGATAACCAACTTGCGCTCCGTTGAGTGGGACTCCTTCAGACCGAATTTCTTTTTGATCGTACCACCAAAGCTGCTGGCGGGTTACCCGACGAGCTATATCACTAGTATTTACGTGCCGAAAACTGACACCCGGCAGCTAAGGGAGCTGGTTGGTGAGTTTCCCAACATTACCGATATCGATATCGACGCTCTCCTCGAGCAGGTCCGGCGGTTGGTAGATCGTGTAAATCTTGCTTTGCAGTACATTTTCTTGTTTACGCTGCTTGCGGGGTTCACCGTGTTATACGCTGCAATACAGACGAGCAAATCCGAACGACGGCGCGAAATCGCTGTCTTGCGCGCTCTGGGCGCGACCCAAAGGCAACTGTTGGCCGGCGTAGCGGCGGAATTCTTCGTGAGTGGATTACTTGCCGGAGGTATCGGCGCGCTCGCGGCGATGGCTGTCGGTTTCGGGATTGCCGAGTATCTATTTAATTTGCCTTACCGCTTTAACTTCGCGGTATGGTGGATGGGGCTGACCGTGTCCGGGGTCGCCGTGACCGCATTCGGAATTCTCGGCACCTACAGACTTTGGAGGACACCGCCCTGGCTAGTCTTGCAAGAGGCGTAATCGGGCCACGCTGAAGGTTATGGGCGCTGAGATCCGTGTCTTGGTTCCTCTACGGTCACTTCGCGAACAATTTTCCACTCACCACCGAGTCGTTCGAGCTTCAACAGTTTGCGTGTGCTGTCGGTGTAGTAATCCGATTGGTATTCTTGGAGAAAGGTCGCTTTGGCCCGGTTTGGCGTAAACACGAAGATTTGCAAATGCCGAACCGCAACCCGGATATAGCTGGGAGCTACCAAGCGCCGCCTTCGTTCGGCTCGCCAAACCCCCACACTCTTGCCCAGCGGCGGCATGAATTTATCGGCATAATAACTGAGATATCTATCGACATTCTGCGCCGACCAGGCACCGGCCCAATCCGTGACAATTCTCTCGATTTCCGCAGATGTGGCGTCGCCACCCGCGTCGTGGCGACGGGGATCCGGCGGCGAAGTGGGCGCTGGGCTCTGGTGAGTGGCCGGCAGCTCCGGGACCAGATTCGTGAGCACGGTCAACTTCGCTTGGGCGGTTTGCTTTCCGCCGTCACTCGCCATTGCTTCACGGTAGGATAGGGCGGCCAATGTGACGTAAATGTCGCCGAGGTTTTCGTGAGCCGCGGCATATACGGGGTCAATCTCCAAGGCCTCTTTCAGGACCTCCACCGCTTTGTCGTAATGGCCTACCTCCGCGTAGACGACGGCCAAATTATTGTACGGTGCCGGAAGATCCGGAAATTCGTGAGTCATTTCCCGGAACACGTCGATGGCCTGCTGCCACTTTGCTTGGTTGGTGAAAATCAAGCCCAGGGTAAAGTGCATTTTTGGATCATCGGGATGGTTCTTGATGTACGCTTTGGCGAGTTCTTGCGCCTCGTCGTAGCGCCCGATCTTCATTAACTCCTGAACCCGTTGCATCTGTTCGGGTCGCTGTTCGGCGTGGGCCTCCGGCAGGTTCTGCAACGCCGTGCACAATCCGATTATCGCGATACCGCACAATCCGGCAAGCCGACGTGCGACTAGTGTGTTCGGGTAAAACATTGATACCAAGCTGGCCATTAAAACACCTCGACTCCCTCAACCACCAGCATGTCCACCAAGCGAATGAGCGGTAAGCCAATCAACGCATTTGGATCATTGCCTTCGAAGCCCTCGAGCAGAGCGACTCCCAAACCGTCGGCACGCAGGCTGCCGCTGCATTGATACGGCTGCTCCTTGTGCAGATAACGCTCAATTTGTACATCGTTGAGCATGCGGAATCGAACTGAATACGGAATGACGTCAACCTGTTCGCGACCACTGTCGCTATCGATCAACGCGATACCAGTGAGAAGTGTGATTGTTTTTCCTGATGCCCGGCGTAACTGCTCGACCGCATGTTCATGGTCGCGGGGTTTGCCGACAATCTCGCTGTTGTGCAGGGCCACCTGGTCGGAGCCGATGACCAATGCGTGAGCTTGGGTGTCGACCACAGCCAGCGCCTTCTCACGCGACAAACGCTCGACCAGGGCTAGTGGCGATTCGCCGGGTCGTGGAGTCTCATCGATATCCGGAATCACCACGTGGAAGGGTAACATAAGACGCTCCAGCAATGCCCTGCGATACGGCGACGAACTGGCGAGAACGAGCCGGCGAACGCACTTGTTGTGGCCTGGCACGCCGATCTCCACCGACTTGAGTTTACCGATGTTCATGTTTGATTAGTCAGTTTTTCGGACCCGTTCCCCCCGACGCGTCCGGGTTACGTGGCAATGGGTATCGCGTCATTTAGACCGCAGAACTGAATCTGTAACAAGTATTCTACCTAAGGATAAACGGTTTACAGCCCTCAACCGAAGCGCGGCGGCCAAATTCGGATGCTTGACAGCATGTGAACAGCGGCATAGCGTTTGTTACCATCGTTGTATCGGCCGAGCCTGAGGAGGGGAGCCACTCGCCATGCCTTCGTCAACCACCGACAGCCGAGTCGCCATTGTGGCGGGATTGCGAACCCCGTTTGCGAGACAAGGCAGCGCGTACCGGGCGCTACCGGCCCGGGACTTGGGAAAGATGGTGGTCGCCGAACTGGTACAACGCACCGGACTGGAACCCGGCGATGTGAATCGTGTGGTCTTCGGTCAGGTCATTCCGAGTCCCACCGCGCCGAACATCGCCCGGGAAGTCGTGTTAGGAGCCGGCATGCCGTCTGCTGTCGATGCCTACAGCGTGACCCGGGCCTGCGCCACCAGCTACCAGGCCACCGCAGACATCGCCGAATCGATTATGGCCGGTGCCATCGACTGCGGGATTGCCGGGGGCGCAGAAAGCGCTAGCGACGTCCCGATAACCTTGTCTAAACCCCTTGCCAACGCACTGATGGCCGCCAACAAAGCCAAGTCCTGGGGCCGGCGACTCGCCGCGTTCAAGGGCGTCGGCATCCGGGACATTGTGCCAACCCCGCCGGCGCTGAAAGAGCCGTCGTCGGACTACACGATGGGGGACAGCGCTGAAAAAATGGCCAAGGAAAACGCCATCCAACGAATTGCCCAGGACGAGTTTGCCCACCGCAGCCACATCAGGGCCTGTGCGGCGTGGCAGCAAGGTTTTTACGACGGCCACGTCATGCACGCCTACGTACCGCCCCGGTATGACGTCTTGGTCAAGGACAATCTGGTGCGTGAAGATTCCAATCTCGCCGACTACGACAAGCTGCCGCCGGTGTTCGACCGACGGCACGGTACAGTGACAGCGGCGAACAGCTCGCCGCTGACGGATGGCGCCAGTGCGCTGCTGGTAATGCGCGCCTCCATCGCTCGTGCCAGGGGCTACACACCCCTTGGTTATATCCGCAGTTATGCGTTTGCCGCCCTGGATCCCAATTGGCAGATGTTGATGGGACCGGTGTTCGCCACGCCGATCGCCCTGGACCGCGCGGGGGTGTCGTTCAAGGATATCGACGTCGTGGACATGCATGAGGCGTTCGCGGCGCAGGTGTTGTCCAACGTGCAGGCCTTCGCGTCGCAATCATTTGCGCAACAGCGTCTTGGCCGGGATCAAGCGATCGGCGAGATCGACTGGGAACGCTTCAACATTAGCGGCGGTTCAATCGCCCTGGGACACCCGTTCGCCGCCACCGGCGCCCGCCAGATCATGCAAGTGTTGTACGAGTTGAAGCGACAGCGCGGTGAATTGGCGCTGTGCACCGCATGCGCCGCCGGGGGTCTGGGTGCGGCCATGGTGCTGGAAGCGGCCTGATGCCGGGACAGCGGATACTGCGGTTGGAGCGGCCGGAACCGGACGTCGCCGTGCTTTGGATGGACGACCCGGAAGAGTCTGTGAACACCTTGAAGAGAGAGTTCATCGCAGAGTTTGAGGACGTGATGGCCGAGATTGAGGGCGCGGCGGAACTGCAGGTTCTGGTGTTTGCGTCTGCGAAGCCGGACAGCTTCATCGTCGGCGCCAATCTGGACATGCTCAAGCAGCTTGGCAGCGCCAGCGACGCGATGGCACTGTCTCGAGTGGCCCAGGGTCTGCACGACCGCGTGGCCCGCTTGCGTCCGACCTCGGTGGCGGCGATACATGGCCCCTGTCTCGGCGGTGGTTTGGAACTGGCGTTGGCGTTTGACGCCCGGGTCGCGAGCCAACACAGGGTGACCCGCATCGGACTGCCGGAGGTCCGCTTGGGGCTGTTACCGGGGGGGGGAGGGACACAGCGCTTACCGCCGTTAATCGGCGCCGAGCGGGCTCTCGATTTGCTGCTCACCGGCCGTGAGTTGAGCGCTGAACGCGCCCGACGCATCGGATTGGTGAACGAGACCGTGCCCCGGGAGATTCTACTCGAGGCGGCAATCAAGCAGGCCCGTGCACGGCGCCGCCGATCCACGCAGTCCCGCAAGCCGTTGTCGGCGTATGTTTCATGGCGACGGGTCCGGGAGTTTGCCTTGACCGGCAACCCGCTTGGCCGGCGTCTGCTGTTCACCCAGGCGCGTCGGCGAACGCTGGACCAGACCCGCGGCAACTACCCGGCCCCCTTGCGTATTCTTGAGGTCGTACGCGCTGGTGCGGAGCAGGGATTCAAAACGGGCCTGGCGAGAGAGGCGGAGGCGTTCGGCGAATTGGTGATGAGCCCAGAGGCGAAACAATTGATACGGATTTTTTTCGCCACCACGGCACTCAAGAAAGACCCCGGCACCGGCGCCGAGACGGCGAAGGCCCGGCAGATACACAAGATCGGTGTCCTCGGCGCTGGATTGATGGGGGCGGGCATTGCCTACGTCACTGTCGCGAAGACCGATACGGTGGTGCGTCTGAAAGACAGGGACTCCCGGGGGCTCGGACACGGCTTGAGCTACGTCAACCGTTTGTTGGACGACCGGGTCAAACGGCGGTCCATTACGCCCCTGCAACGGGCTCAGACCCTGTCCAGGCTGACCGGCACCATTGATTACACTGGCCTCGCCAACACCCAGCTGGTGATCGAAGCGGTGTTCGAACAGTTGACACTCAAGCAGCGCATGCTGCGGGAGATCGAGTCCATAACGCGAGACGACACCATATTCGCCTCGAACACCTCGGCCATCCCGATCCAAGACATCGCCGCAACGAGCCGGCGGCCGGACACGGTAATCGGCATGCATTATTTTTCGCCGGTGGAGAAAATGCCGCTACTGGAGGTGGTCGTCACCCGCGACACCGCACCCTGGGTGGTCGCCACGTGCGTGAAATTTGGAAAACGGCAGGGCAAGACGGTGATTGTTGTCACCGATGGACCGGGGTTTTACACCTCCCGTATCCTGACCCCGTACATGAACGAAGCGGCCCATATGCTCACTGAGGGCGTGGACATCGAACGCATCGATCAGTCCCTGAGGCGCTTCGGATACCCGGTTGGGCCGATGGCGCTGCTGGACGAGGTCGGTATCGATGTGGCCGACAAGGTCGGACGAACCATGCACGAGGCATTGGGTGACCGTATGCAGGTGCCGCCCGGCATCGACAGGCTAATCGCCGACAAGCGATTGGGCCGAAAAAACGGGCGCGGCGTATATCAATACGCAGACACCGGTCAGCGCAGTAGATTGGCCGATGACGGCGTCTATCAACTGCTGGGCGTCGAGCCGGTCAACCCCATGGCCGAGCGCGACATCGCCGAGCGGTGTGCGCTACAGATGGTCAATGAGGCCGTTCGCTGTTTGGACGAAGGGATAGTGCGGAGTCCGCGGGATGGGGACATTGGTGCGGTATTCGGCCTCGGTTTCCCTCCGTTTCGCGGTGGACCGTTCCGGTACGTGGACGATCGGGGCGCCAAATACGTAGTCAGTCGTCTGCAACAACTGACCGATCGGCTTGGCGGGCGGTTTGCCCCGGCCCCACTGTTGGAGGAGCACGCGAGAACGGGAAGTTCGTTTTATCCGGACTGAAAACCAAACCGTTGGAGCACATCATGGCCGTGCTGTGGACCTGCCTCTACATAGGCGCGGCGGTCCTGTTTGTCGGATGGCTGCTGTACCGGCTGGGTGACTGGAGTCAACGTGAGGAGAGGGCGGGTGTGTCCAAAAAAAAGAATAATAAATAACATTATTAAACTTGTATAACTATATAATATATATATTTCATATTATGAATAGACGATGCAGGATTATTGTCGTATACTGAATATAAAATCAGTATATAAATTAATGGTATGAAAACCGCCGGAGCAGATCTCGATTCCTTGCCGCCATCGTTGAAGGCTCATCTGCAGCCGCCTGCACCAGGCCCGTCGACGGGATTCAACGAGTTGGATCGCGCCTTGCCCACCGGCGGGTGGCCGGTGGGCGCGGTCATCGAGGTGATCTGCGGCTGTTGGGGGATCGGTGAATTGCGGTTATTCCTGCCGTTGATGCGCTTTTGTTTGCAGCAGGGCCGTCGATTAGCGTGGGTGATGCCCCCTTACGTGCCCTACGCCCCGGCCCTGATGCAGGCGGGGGTTGATCTGGACCGGGTGGTGGTGGTCGAGCCGGAACACCGCGACACAGAGGCCTTGTGGGGCGTGGAATGCTTGTTGCGCAGCACGGCATGCGCAATAGTGCTGGCGTGGCCCGCGCAGCTGTCTGAAAAAGCCGTGCGCCGGCTGCAACTGGCAGCGCAAAGCGGTGGCGGCCTGGGGATTTTGTTTCGCGCTGACGGCCAGTCGGGGCGTTGGGAGACCGCTCCCGTGGCTCTGCGCCTGCGTATCGATGCGGAACCGGGCGGATTGGCCGTCGAAATCCTCAAGGCCCGGGGCGGCTGCCGGCGATCCACGATACGCCTGGCGCTGCCATGACTGCGCAAGTTGATTTCTTGCCGGTCACGAACGCCGATGCGGTGGCGCCAACGCCGCCTGAGGCGGGTCAGGTGTTGTGGCTGTGTCTCTGCTTCCCATCGCTGGCCCTGCGGCTGCATCGATGGCGGGGGCCTGTGCAGGCGGTGTTTGACGACCAGCATCGGGCATACGCCGTTTCCGCAGCGGCGCGGGCAGCGGGGATCAGACCGGGGATGTCTGTTGCTGCCGCCTCGGTGCGTTGCGGCGCCCTGGAGCGCCGTGACCGTGATGTCCGGCAAGAAGCCGCGGCCTTGGCGGGGCTGGGTCGTCAATGCCTGCGCCTGACTCCGCTGGTGAGCCTGGCGCCCCCCGATGCCATATTGCTGGAGGTGCGTGGAAGCTTGAAACTGTTCGGTGGCTTTAGCGGTATACAGCGGGCCTGGAGGGATGAACTGAAGCCGTGGAGCCAAGACTGTCACTGGGCCGCTGCCCCCACACCGCTGGCCAGCTTGTTACTTGCCCGGCAGCAGCGGGCCGTCAAGGTCGAAAGCCAGGATCGGTTGCATTCAGCATTGCGCGAACTCCCCATCGCCGGCCTGGGCGTGGATCCCGGGCTGATCGAGCGTTTGCACAAAATCGGCCTGCGCCACCTGCGCGATCTGTGGCGACTGCCACGCGATGGCCTGGCGCGCCGCTTTGGATTCGGGCTGCTGAATTATCTGGACCGCGTTCAGGGCCGGCAGGCGGATCCACGCCCGATCTACCGATCACCGCAACAATTCTCCGCGGAATGGGAGTTGTCCCTGGCCACGACCGACTGTCGCGCGATTGTGACGGCCGCGAAGGAGCTGTTCCGGCAACTGGTCGGGTTCTTGCGCCAACAGGACGCCGGGGTCACCCGGGTGCGCATTGATCTGTTTCACGACCGGGTCCCGGCCACCCCCCTCGATATTGGAACCCGGCACAGCACCCGCGATGGGGCTCACCTCGTTCACCTGCTCGATCAGACCCTGCGCCATCGTGAAGTCCCTGCACCAGTCACCCGGATCAGGCTGTGCCGGGTCCGGGTCCAACCCTTTGCCCCCCACCGTCCCGACCTGTTTGGCGGGTGCGGGACTGACGGCGGGGGTTGGCGGCGGGTCCTCGACGAGCTTGAGGCCCGACTGGGATGGCAGGCCGTCCGGCAGGTCCGATGCTCCATGGATCACCGACCGGAGCGCGCCTGGACACACCAAAGACTGTCCGCACACGGCATCGGTCCGCGGCCGCGGCCACTGTGGTTGTTGGCCCGGCCACAACGCTTGATCCTCCGTCAAGGGCGTATTTGGCGCCGGGGATATTTGAGTCTGCGGAGCGGTCCGGAACGCATCGAATCCGGCTGGTGGGACGGCGGAGATTGCCGTCGCGACTATTACGTAGCAGACAACCCCCTGGGACAGCGTTTGTGGATCTTCCGCGATCTCAAACGACACGGGCACGCCTGGTATCTGCACGGCTTATTCGGTTGACGGATTCTGCACGTACAATACTGCAACTGCGGCAACGAATAACAAGTCCTCTCACGGTGCAAAGACTGATCCCGTATCTCCAGATCGCCCGCCTGGATCACTGGTTTAAAAACATCTTCATCCTGCCTGGAATCATCCTGGCCCTCTACGAACGGCCCGAGATCGGGGGTTGGGTGCTCGGCGGGCGCACCCTGCTGGCGCTGTTGGCCGCGGGCCTGGTGGCCTCCAGCAACTACGTCATCAACGAGATTCTCGACGCCCCGCGCGACGCCCTGCACCCGGTCAAGCAGAACCGGCCGGTGCCGTCGGGGCAAATCAATGTCGCTCTGGCCTACTTCGAGTGGGCGCTGCTGGCCGTGCTGGGGCTGGGCCTGTCTTGGACCCTTGGGTGGGCGTTTTTTATGTCCGCCCTGGCCCTGTGGCTGATGGGGTGCGGGTACAACATCCCCCCGTTGCGGTTCAAGGACAAGCCCTATATCGACGTGTTGACGGAGTCGCTCAATAACCCCCTCCGCCTGCTGATGGGGTGGTACGTGGCGGGCATGACCGTCGTCCCTCCGGCGTCGCTGGTTACCGCCTACTGGATGGTGGGTGCCTTTTTCATGGCGGTAAAACGGTTTGCGGAATACCGCCGAATCAACGATCCCGAGGTGGCCGTCCGGTACCGCAACAGTTTTCGGCACTACAATCAGGAACGCCTGTTGGTGAGCATTACTTACTATGCCGTGGCGTTTGGTCTGACCTTTGGTATTTTCCTGCTCAGGTACCGGGTGGAGTGGTTGCTGTCGATTCCGTTTATCGCCGGTTTCATCGGTTGGTACATCCACCTGGGATTTTTACCCGACAGCCCCGCCCAGTACCCCGAAAAGCTCCACCGGCAAACCGGCTTCATGGCGTATTCGGTGTTTTGTGCCGTGATCCTGGTCGCCTTGTTGTTTATCGACATTCCAATCATCGCGGAGTTTTTCGAACCTACCCTGCGGACCCGATAGCCAACCGGAACGGATCTTCATCGACCGTGAAGCGGCTGTTATACTGTATAAATGTACAGTATATATCCGGATTACGCCGAACTGCACTGTCTCAGCAATTTTACCTTCTTGCGTGGGGCCTCTCACCCGGAGGAGCTGATCAACCGGGCCGCCGAACTCGGCTACCACGCGCTCGCCATCACGGATGAGTGCTCGGTCGCCGGGGTAGTGCGGGCCCACCTCGCGGTGAGCAGAAGCGCCGGCATGGGAAACGGGGACGACCGGCTGCGCTTGATCATCGGCAGCGAGTTCACACTCCGTGACGGTCCAAAATGTGTCTTGCTGGCCACCGACCGCGACAGCTACGGCCGGCTCTGCGCCTTGATCACCCACGCCCGGCGTGGCGCCGAAAAAGGTGGATATGTCGTGGATCGCCGCAGCCTCGCGGCCCATTGCCCACACGGGTGCCTGGCACTGTGGCTGCCGGGGGAGAACCCCGATCCAGAGGATGGCCGATGGCTGTATCACTGTTTTCCAGACCGCACCTGGCTCGCCGTCGAGTTGTTGTTGGACGGTAACGATCAGCGCCGGCTGATCGAGCTACAGGATGTGGGCGGGCGGCTCAATCTGCCGTTGTGCGCCAGCGGCGACGTACACATGCACCGCCGCCGCCGCCGCGCGTTACAGGATGTGTTGACCGCCGTGCGTCTGCGCAAGCCACTCGGCGAACTGGGTTACCAGCTGTCGGCAAATGGCGAACGATATCTGCGGTCCCGGCAGCAATTGGCGCGGATCTATCCGCGAGAGTTGTTGCAGGCAACGGTTGCCATCGCTGGGCAGTGCCACTTTTCCCTGGACGAACTGCGTTACGACTATCCCCAGGAACTGATCCCGCAGGGCCACAGCGCGCATTCGTGGCTGCGCCATTTGGTGAGCCAGGGCATGCGGCGCCGTTGGGCCCGGGGTACACCGCTAAAAGTTCAGCAAACCGTTGAACACGAGTTGGCGTTGATCCGGGAACTGGGCTACGAACCCTACTTTTTAACCGTGTACGACATCGTCGAGTTTGCCCGTGGCCGGAATATCTTGTGTCAGGGACGCGGGTCCGCCGCCAATTCCGTCGTCTGCTATTGCCTGGGCATCACGGAGGTCGACCCGGCACGCATGAACTTATTGTTCGAACGATTCATCTCCCGGGAGCGCGATGAGCCCCCGGACATCGATGTGGATTTCGAACATGAGCGCCGCGAAGAGGTCATCCAATATATCTATCGCAAGTACGGTCGGGATCGTGCCGCTCTCGCCGCCACCGTGGTGACCTACCAGCCACGCAGCGCGATGCGCGATGTCGGCAAAGCGCTGGGAATAGAGGCGGATCAGGTTGACAATCTGGCCCGATCCATCCAGTGGTGGGACGGTCAAGCCCTCGAGTTCGATCGCACGAAAGCATGCGGATTCCGCCCGGATAACCCGGTGATTCGACGCCTGCAGTGGTTGGTGAATGAATTGATTGGGTTTCCACGCCACCTGTCCCAGCACGTGGGTGGATTCGTCATCTCGGCCGGCCCACTGACTCATTTGGTGCCCATCGAAAACGCCGCCATGCCTGACCGCACCGTTATCCAATGGGAGAAAGACGATCTGGACGCGCTGGGGCTGCTCAAGGTGGATATCTTGGGGCTGGGGATGTTGACCGCTATCCGTAAGGCCCTGAATGACATTTCTGCCTATACCGAGAAGACCTGGAGCATGGCGGATGTGCCCCCGGAGGACCCCGGGGTCTACCGGATGCTGCAACGAGCCGATACAGTCGGCGTGTTCCAGATCGAATCTCGGGCCCAGATGGCGATGCTGCCGCGCCTGAAGCCTCGGTGCTACTACGACCTGGTGATTGAGATCGCGATCGTGCGGCCCGGCCCCATCCAGGGAGAGATGGTTCACCCATATCTGCGGCGGCGCAGCGGCAAAGTGCCGGTGACCTACCCCAACCCAGATATCAAAAGAGTGCTCGGCCGCACGCTGGGGGTACCGATTTTCCAGGAGCAGGTCATGCAGCTCTCCATTGTTGCCGCCGGCTTTTCGCCCGGCGACGCGGACCAGCTGCGTCGTAGTATGGCCGCCTGGCGGCGCCGCGGCGACTTGGAGGAATTTGAGTGCAAACTCATGCGCGGGATGCGCGCACGCGGTTACAGTGAGCGGTTTGCAAGTCAGATCTGTAAA
>CAMYJT010000015.1 GCA_947258785.1 uncultured Gammaproteobacteria bacterium | reverse complement strand
GCATAGCCAATAATTTCAGGTGGGTAACGAAAGCCGCGGTAGTCAGTACTCTTTTTCATCATCCTATTGTCCGCGATGCCGTCTCAACTTGACAGTGCCAGCAGAGGTATTGCTGAAAGCCGCGGGACATGATCCCAGGGCAACGCATCTGGTAGATTTTGTGAGACTGGGTCTCCATACCGGGATGCGTAAAGGCGAGATGCTTGGACTGGAATGGTCGCGCGTGGATCTCAAGGAGGGTCTGATCTATCTGGGTGCGGAGCACCAGAAGAACGGGAAGCTTGGCAGCGTTCCCCTGAATGGGGAGGCACGGCGGGCAATTCTTACGAGAGCGAAGTTTCGAGCAACGAATTGCCCGGACTCGCCATGGGTGTTTTGCAGTAAGGATGGATCGAGAGTGCGGAACGTGAAACGTAGTTTCGCGACCGCGTGTCGTCGAGCTGGACTTGTGGATTTTAGGCCTCATGACCTTCGTCACACGTGCGCCGCCTGGTTAGTCCAGTCGGGTGTTTCGATTAGGGAGGTTGCGGAGCTTCTCCGGCACGCAGACATACGCGTCACGATGCGGTATGCGCACCTGGCTCCCGAGCAAGTGCGCGCTGCCGTGGAACGGCTGGAGCCGATTACGTCACATTCTGGTCACACTAAGAGAAAGCGGGGATGGTTGAGGGTAGTCTAAGCTTTTGATTTTATTGGTCGGGGTGAGTGGATGGTCGGGGTGAGTGGATTCGAACCACCGGCCCCTGCCTCCCGAAGGCAGTGCTCTACCAGGCTGAGCTACACCCCGTTTTCGAGTTCCCAACTACACAGTATAGAGTGTGTCGGGCTGTTCAGAAGCTGCGTTCCACGGCGAAGACGGCCAGGTCCTTGAGCGCCTGCTTGTGCGGCGATTCCGGGACGATCGCCAGCGCGTGCTGAGCGCGATCGGCCTCCGCGCGTGCCCGGCGCGCAGTGTACGCAAGTGACCCCGTCGATTCAATCGCTGCCAACACATCTTCGATGTATTCGCGGCCGCCGGTTTCGATCGCCTGCCGCAACAGCCGCTGTTGCGCGGCGGTGCCCCGTTGCAGGGCGTTAATGACGGGCAGGGTCGGTTTACCCTCGGCCAGGTCGTCGCCGGTGTTTTTGCCGATTTCATCGGCGTCCGCCTGGTAATCCAGGACATCGTCGATTAGTTGAAACGCGTTGCCCAGATAAACACCGTATTCCGCCAGGGCGCGCTCCACGGCGCTGGACTGGTTACTGATCACCGCGCCCAGGCGGGCGGCGGCCTCGAACAGTTTGGCCGTTTTGCGATGAATGGTTTGCAGGTACTGTTCCTCGGTGGTGTCGGCGGAGTGGCAATTCATCAGCTGCATGACCTCGCCCTCGGCAATCTGGTTGGTCGTCTCAGCCATGATCTCCATGACCCGCATGCTGCCGAGCGCCACCATCATTTGAAACGCCCGTGAGTACAAAAAATCGCCCACCAGTACACTGGCCTCGTTCCCCCACAGGTGATTGGCGGTGGCCTTGCCGCGGCGCAGGTCGGAGGCGTCCACAACGTCGTCGTGAAGTAACGTGGCGGTGTGAATGAACTCGACGGTCGCGGCCAGGACGACGTGGGCGTTGCCCTGGTAGTTGCAGGCGCCCGATGCCAGCAGCACGGTCACCGGGCGCAGCCGTTTGCCACCGCTGTGGACAATGTAGGCGGACAACTGCTTGATGAGGGCGATGTCCGAGCGCAGTTGCTCGTCGATGGTCCGGTTGACGGCGTCCATCTCCGGTTGGATCAGCGCCATCAGGCTGGAGAGATCGATCCGGTCGCGATGGGCGCTGTGAACTGGGGCGGAACGTAGAGCCAAGCGTAAAGTCTCCTGATTGGCAGCTGTTGGTGTTTGTTATGCAGTTCAGTGCCCGAAAGGATGCCGCGACCGCGTCAAACTTGCAACCCGCGGGCCTGCGTGCAGCGTGCGGATTTGACCTCATCACGGCGCGTCGCTACAATCGCGCGCCTGTAAATTCCGGTGGTTTTCCTAGGTGAAACAATCATGTATGCGGTAATCGAAAGCGGCGGCAAGCAATACCGGGTCGGCTTGGGCGACCGGATCAAGGTCGAGAGCCTGCGCGCCGAGCCCGGTGAAAAAGTCGATCTGGGCGGGGCGCTGATGATCGTGGATGAGGGCGAGATCCAGGTCGGTACGCCGCAGCTGGACACCGCGGTGGAAGCCACCGTTGTTGGGCACGGACGCGCGCCCAAGGTGCGTATTTTCAAGCTGCGCAGACGGCAGAATTCCCGCCAGCAGGCCGGACATCGCCAGCACTATACGGAGTTGGAAATCACCGGCATCGGGGCGGCGACGGTGCAACCCACACCGCCGCCGGCGCCCAAAGACACCGCCGAGCCGGACCGCACCGAAGCTGTCGAGCCGGCCCAGACTGCGGCAGACGACCTGACTCAGATCAACGGCATCGGCCCGGTGATCGTCGAGAAGCTCGGCCGGATCGGCATCACGTCTTTTGAGCAAATCGCCAATTTCACGGACGCGGACATCGAACGGATCGAGGACGAGCTGGAATTCAAAGGGCGGATCGAGCGCGACGACTGGGTCGGTCAGGCGCAAAAATTTTTAGAAGGCTGAGCCTTATCCGGGGTGTTACACGTTAAACTACACGGTATGCGGCCTTAAGCCCAACCTTAGCACTAGGATTTAGATATGGCACATAAAAAAGCTGGCGGCAGTTCGCGTAACGGACGCGATTCGATATCCAAGCGCCTCGGTGTCAAGCGTTACGACGGTCAGCATGTGCTGGCCGGCAATATTCTAGTCCGACAGCGCGGCAGCACCTTCCACCCGGGACGGAACGTTGGCATGGGCAAGGACTTTACCTTGTTCGCGAAGTCGGAGGGTCACGTCAAGTTCCAGGTCAAGGGGCCCCGCAAGCGCAAGACGGTCACCGTCATCCCGGCCTGACCGCTGTCTCGAATGTCCCCCGCCTTGGCAATAGGGCGGGTTTTCTTATTCCGCAACAGCGCGCGGCTTACGCGCTGCGGGATACCGGTGTAGATGCCGTTCTTGTCACTTCCACCCGTCCACTTGTATCGTGCAACCATGAAATTTGTCGATGAAGCGGTCATATCGGTGCAGGCGGGCAAAGGGGGCGACGGCTGCCTGAGTTTCCGGCGCGAGAAGTTTCTGCCCAAAGGCGGCCCGGACGGTGGTGACGGTGGCGACGGCGGCAGTGTCTTCGTCGTCGTTAAGCCGGGACTGAATACCCTGGCCGATTTCCGCTACGCCCGGCACTACCGGGCCAAGAACGGGGCCGCGGGCAGCGGGAACAACAAGACCGGGCGGAACGGAGCAGATGTCTCCATTCAGATTCCCCCGGGCACACTGGTCAGCGACGACGACACCGGTGAGCTGATTGAAGACATGACGGCGAACGATGCGCCGCTGGCGGTCGCGATGGGCGGCCGCGGCGGGTTCGGCAACACCCGCTTCAAGTCCAGCACCAACCGCACCCCGCGCCGGATCACCCCGGGCAAACCCGGCGAGAGCCGCCGCCTGCGGCTGGAACTGAAGCTGTTGGCGGACGTCGGTCTGGTCGGTCTTCCCAATGCCGGTAAGTCCACCTTCCTGCGCGCGGTTTCGCATGCCCGGCCGAAGGTCGCCGATTATCCATTTACGACCCTGCACCCCGAACTGGGTGTGGTGAGTGCCGGGCCGGGACGCAGTTTCGTGGTGGCCGACATTCCGGGTCTGATCGCTGGCGCCGCGGAAGGCGCCGGACTCGGGATCAAGTTTTTGCGCCACCTGGAACGCACGCTCATGCTGCTGCACATTGTCGACATTGCTTCGATCGACGAGGCCGCGGATCCGGTGCGCGACGTGCGTGTCATCGAGGACGAGCTCGGCCGTTTCCGCGGCGGGCTCGCACAACGTGAACGCTGGCTGGTGTTGAACAAGGTGGATGCGCTGTCCAGCGACGAGCAGGCGCAGAGGCGGCGCCGCATCGTCAACGGGCTTGGCTGGCAGGGACCGGTCTACACGATCAGCGCGCTGAGTAAAAGCGGTTGTCAAGCGCTCACCCGCGACGTCATGGAGAGGCTGGAAGGCCTCAAAGTGTGGCAGACCGATCAACAGCTGGGGCTGCGGTAAGGCAAGCGGACAAATGTCGAATCGATTGTTGGTGCAACGATCCAGGCGCTGGGTGGTAAAAGTCGGCAGTGCGTTGTTGACGCAGCACGAGGCCGGGTTGAACCGCGAGCTGATTCAGCGGTGGGCCGGTCAAGTCGCCGGACTGCGTCAACGCGGCGTGGAGGCGGTGATCGTCTCGTCCGGAGCGGTGGCCGCCGGCGTGCAGCGTCTGGGCTGGTCGCAGCGGCCCCACGCCGTGCACCATCTGCAGGCGGCGGCGGCGGTCGGCCAGATGGGTCTGATCCAGGTGTACGAAACCGCGTTTCAGAAGCATAACCTGCACACTGCGCAGGTCCTGCTTACCAATGTCGATCTGACCGACCGTCAGCGCTATCTCAACGCCCGCAGCACGCTGCGCACCTTGCTGGACCTCGGCATCGTCCCAATCGTGAACGAGAACGACACCGTGGTGACCGACGAGATCCAATTCGGAGACAACGATACCCTGGCAGCGCTGGTGGCCAACCTGGTCGAGGCGGAGCTGTTGGTGATTCTCACCGATCAGGACGGTCTGTACACCGCCGATCCCCGCATCGACGGCGGCGCCCGTCTGATCGAAGAGGCCGAGGTCGGCGATGCGTCACTGCGGGGCATGGCGGGCCGCGGCAGCGGACTGGGACGCGGCGGCATGGTGACCAAATTGACGGCGGCGGAAAAGGCGTCGCGTTCGGGGACGGCCACGGTCATTGCCTCGGGTGCGGAGTCCGAGATGCTGACGCGCCTGCACCAAGGCGAGCCGCTCGGCACCCTGCTCAAACCGGTCCGCGGCCGGTTGGCCGCCCGCAAGCAGTGGCTGGCCGGTCACCTGCAGGCCCGCGGCCGGCTGCGTCTCGACTCGGGGGCGGTGCAGGTGTTGCGCGAGGCCGGGCGGAGCCTGCTGCCGGTGGGGGTCACCGACGTACATGGAGACTTCCAGCGCGGCGAACTCGTGGTCTGTGAGGACCCTGAGGGCTGCGAGGTGGCGCGTGGTCTGGTCAATTACACCGCGGCGGAGGCCCGGCGGATCATCGGCCAACCCAGCAGCCTGATCGAGGACATCCTCGGCTACGTCGGGGAGCCCGAGCTGATACACCGGGACAACATGGTAGTGATCTAGCCCGCATATTGCACCAGTCGGCTACCGGCCTTGAGGTCACTGATTGAAAGATTGTTGACACATATCGGATTCGCCCTACTTGGCCCGGACACGGTTTGTATACGGCCGGTGTCTATCCGGGCTCTGGCTGGTCCAGGCACGCCGGAACTTGGACTACTACGCGCAGGACAAGTCCCTTCGCCATCATCCGGGATCCTTGGCGCAATATGCGGGCGTGGCGCGCGAACGCCGATGACCGTCGCTACGGATGCGGCCGGTCGGAAGTGGGGGGATGCCGGTGGTCAGGACGCGGACGCGCTTTGCGCAAATGCGCGCAGGCGTTCGTTGAGCCGGTGTTTCAATCGGGCGGCCCGGTTCCGGTGGTGGATCCGCTTGCGGGCGGTGCGGTCGATCAACGAGGTCGCTTGTTGGTAGGCCGCCCGGGCTGCGCCGACGTCGGTGCCGTCGAGGGCCTTTAAAAACATCTTGATCGAGGTTCGCATCGCCGATCGCTGCCGGGTATTGTGCAGCCGCTGCGCTACGTTTTGCCGGGCACGCTTACGCGCTTGTGGGGAGTTTGCCAACGCACTACATCTCTTGAAATGAGGCGCGCACTATCCGGATTTTGACCGTTTTTGTCAAGGTTCGCGGCACGCCCGGCAAGGGCCTTGGGGGGTCGCCGCCGGTTGGCGGCATCCGGGGTTTGTCTATATAGTCGCCGCTTTCGGTTCGAATCGCCACGATGTCGCGTAAGCTCCTGAAGTCCACCGCCGTGGTCGGCGGCATGACCTTGCTGTCTCGAATCAGTGGGCTGGTGCGGGACATTGTATTCGCTTACGTCATGGGCAGTGGATTGGTCGCGGACGCCTTCTTTGTAGCCTTTCGCATACCCAACTTTTTCCGGCGGATCTTTGGTGAGGGGGCTTTTTCGCAGGCCTTCGTGCCGGTCTTTACCGAGTACCGTGAACAGCGTTCCGCAACCGAGGTGCGGGCGTTCACCGATCACATGGCCGGGCGTCTGGGGGCGGTTCTGCTGGGCTTGACCGCGTTGGGCATCCTGGCTGCGCCGTGGGTGGTCACCATCATCGCACCGGGATTCGTCGATGACCCGGAACGCTTCGCGTTGACGGTGGACGCCTTGCGCATCACCTTTCCCTATCTGTTGTTCATCTCGCTGGTCGCGATGTCGGCGGGGATACTGCAGACCTGCGGCCGTTTCGCCGCCCCGGCTGCGACCCCGATTCTGCTCAATCTGTCGTTGATTGCGGCGGCGGTTTGGTTGGTTCCGGAGCTGGGCAACGCCGCCACCGGCTTGGCGCTCGGGGTATTGTTCGCCGGTATCTTCCAGTTGGTGTTCCAGGTACCGTTCCTGCGGCGGGTGGGCTATCTGCCGTTCCCCAAACTGGCGCCCCGTAACGAAGGTGCAAGCCGGGTGTTCCGGCTCATGTTGCCAGCGGTGTTCAGCGTGTCGGTGGCGCAGATCAATCTCCTCGTCAACACGCTGCTGGCGTCCTTCCTGGTTACCGGCAGCATCTCATGGCTTTATTACTCGGACCGTTTGATGGAATTTCCGCTGGGCGTGTTCGGCATCGCCCTGGCGACCGTCATCCTGCCGAGCCTGTCCAAGCTGCATGCGCGTGCTGAGTCCGCGGCGTTTTCGCAACTGCTGGATTGGTCGCTGCGCTGGGTGTTCCTGATCGGCACCCCGGCGACTTTGGGGCTGATAGCCCTGGCCGGTCCGATGATGACTACCTTATTTCAGTACGGTGCGACCACTCCGGACGACATTCGCATGATGTCGAACAGCCTGGTCGCGTTCGCTGTCGGTCTGCCGGGTTTTGTGCTGATCAAAGTTTTGGCGCCGGGCTTTTTTGCCCGCCAGGACACCACAACGCCGATGCGGGTGGCGGTGGTGGCGATGTTGGTCAACCTGGTGTTGAGTCTGGCGTTCATTGTGCCGCTGGCCCACGTCGGCCTGGCGCTGGCCATCTCGCTATCGGCCTGGGTCAACGCCGCTCTGCTGTACCGGCGTTTACACAGCGAGTCGATTTACCGGCCGCTACCGGGGTGGCGTGGCTATTTGTTCAAGGTGAGCGCCGCCAGCCTGGTCATGGCCGGTGTGCTCTGGTGGGGGGGCGGTGATCTGGATACCTGGCTGCACACCGGATTGCTGCGGCGCGTCACCCACCTGGCCGGATGGATAGCGGTCGGCGCAGCGGTTTATTTTGGTGTTATATTTGGACTTGGCATTCGACCGAGGCAGTTGCTCTTGAGCCGGATCGAGAGCGAAACACCGCAATCGTGACGAACACATCGTTAATCACTCAGATCGGCTCCATTGAAGAGCCCCGCCTGTTCACTTTGGACGAAGCGCAGGAGATATTCCCTTTGGTGAAGCGCATCACTCACGAGGCGTTCCAGACCCTGGAACCCACCCGGCGCCGCCTCGAACACATGCTCGCTACGGACCCGCGGATGGTGCGGGTCGAAAAACAATACGAAGCCGTGGTCAAGCAGTGGGTCCGCAAGATGGAACGGCTGGGACTGGTGGTTAAAGGTTTGTGGCTGGTGGACTTCGATACCGGTGACGGTTATCTGTGTTGGAAGTATCCGGAGCTCAAGATCAGCCACTACCACGACTACACCGCCGGTTATTCAGATCGCCGCCCCCTGAAGGAGGTCATCGAGGAGCTGGATCCGGACTGGGCGTAGCGGGAGCTGTGGGGGGTCCGCCTGGCCTGGCTGGAGTACCGCTTGGGCAGTGGTTACAATGCGCCACCTTACCAGGTGTCTCCTTGCGGCCAAGGGCCGCTCCCATGGGACGGTCAATACACAGTTATGGAACTTATTCGCGGGTTGCTCAATCTGAAGCGGCGCCATTGCGGCTGCGTGGCGTCGATCGGTAATTTCGACGGTGTGCACCGCGGCCACCAAGCGGTGATTCGCCAACTCCAGCGGCACAGCAAAACCCTTAGTCAGCCCGCAGTGTTGATCACCTTTGAGCCACAGCCGCAAGAGTACTTCGCCGCCGCCGATCCGCCCCCGCGTCTGATCACCTTGCGCGAGAAACTCGCGCTGCTGGACGGTCTCGGCGTGGACCGGGTGTTGTGCCTGCGCTTCTTCCGCACTTTGGCCGAGATGAGCGCGCACGCGTTCATTGAGTCGGTGTTGGTCAACGGGCTGGGGGTCAAACATCTGGTGGTCGGGGACGACTTCCGGTTCGGGCACGGGCGCGTCGGTGACTTTGCCTTGCTGGAGCGGGCCGGGCGGCAGTACGGTTTTGACGTCGAGCGCACCGAGACCTACCACCTCGACGGCGAGCGGATCAGCAGCACGCGGATCCGGCAGGCGCTGCAATCTGGCGACCTCGTTCGCGCGGAGCAGCTCCTCGGACACCCGTACCGGATCTCCGGCCGGGTGGCGCACGGCGACCGCCGTGGGAGGAGTTGGGGTTTCCCGACCGCCAACATCCACTTGAACCGACGCAAGGCACCGCTGACGGGGATCTTCATGGTGGAGGTTGACGGTATCGATGCCGCGCCGGTGGCCGGAGTCGCCAATCTCGGCAACCGTCCGACGCTGGGCGGCACACGGACCTTGCTCGAGGTGCACCTGCTGGATTTCGACCGCGACATCTACGGCCGTTATGTCGAGGTGCGGTTTTTGTGTAAGCTCCGTGACGAAAAGCGATTCGAAAATCTCGATGCACTCAAGACCCAGATCGCTCACGACGTGCATCAGGCTCGATCGTACTTTGACTCCCGCGCCGTGTAGCCCCTGTGATGCGCCAGCGGTGTTTCAGACCAGCACGTTGATTAGCCGATGACGGACTACAAACAAACCATCAATCTGCCCTCCACCCGGTTTCCCATGAAGGCCAATCTCGCCCAGCGGGAGCTACAGATCCTGGATCACTGGACGCAGATCGACCTCTACCGGCGTTTACGCGAGCAGGGGGCAGGGCGCCCAACGTTCATCCTCCATGACGGCCCACCCTACGCCAATGGCGCTATCCACATCGGCCATGCCGTGAATAAGATCCTCAAAGACATCATCGTCAAATCGAAAACCCTGAGCGGGTTTGACGCGCCGTACGTGCCGGGTTGGGACTGTCACGGACTGCCGATCGAACACGAGGTCGAAAAGCAGATCGGCCAGGTCGACATCGATCCCCGGGCGTTCCGGCGCAAATGCCGGGACTACGCGCGCGAACAGATCGACAATCAGCGCCGGGACTTTATCCGCTTGGGTGTGGTTGGCGAATGGCGGCGGCCGTACTTAACCATGGACCCGGCCACCGAGGCCAACATCGTGCGGGCCCTGGCGAAGATCATCGCCGAGGGGCACGTGTATCACGGATTGATGCCGGTGCACTGGTGCACCCACTGCGGTTCGGCGCTCGCCGAGGCGGAGGTCGAACACCTCGACCGCAGCTCGCCCGCAGTCGATGTGCGTTTCGCCGTGGTCGATGAGGCCGATTTCATACAGCGCATGGGCGTGGCGCCGGAGCGGTCCGGTCACGGGCCGGTCAGCATCGTCATCTGGACCACGACGCCCTGGACCCTGCCGGCTAATCACGCGGTCGCCCTGCATGCCGATTTCGACTACGCGCTCGTGCAGAGCGAACGCGGCGACGGCGTGCCGGAACGCCTGTTGATCGCGGACACCTTGCTGGAGGACTGCCGGCGGCGCTTCGGCCTGGAACGTGTGGAGGAGATCGGCCACGTGCGTGGCGGCGCACTGGAACGCGTTCTCCTCGATCATCCTTTTTACGAGCGCCGGGTGCCGGTGATCCTCGCCGAGCACGTCACGCTGGACACGGGCACCGGAGCGGTGCACACCGCGCCCGGGCACGGCCAGGAGGACTTCGTGGTCGGACAGCATTATGATCTTCCGGTGGACAATCCGGTGGGGCCGGATGGGAAATTTCTGTCCAGCACACCGCTGTTCGGCGGTGAATTCGTATTTGACGCCAACGATCGAGTGATCGATGAACTGCGGCAGCGCGGGGCGCTCGTCCACGTGGAGTCCGTCGAGCACAGCTACCCGCACTGCTGGCGGCACAAAACGCCCATCGTGTTCCGCGCCACGGCACAGTGGTTTATCAGCATGGACAAGGAGAAACTGCGCGAGCAGGTGATGGGGGCGATTCGGACCGTGTCCTGGCACCCAAGCTGGGGACAAGCGCGCATCGAAGGCATGGTCGCTAACCGCCCGGACTGGTGTATTTCGCGGCAGCGTAGCTGGGGTGTGCCGATCCCCTTGTTTCTGCACCGCGGCACCGGGCAATTGCACCCGCAGACCCAGCAGATACTCGAAGAGGTCGCGCTGCGCATGGAGCGCAAGGGCGTCGAGGCCTGGTTCGATTTGAACGACGCCGACCTGCTGGGCGGAGGTGCCGGCGACTATCAGAAGGTCACCGACATCCTCGACGTGTGGTTCGACTCGGGCGTCAGTCACGACACCATCCTGACCCGGCGTCCCGGCCTGTCCCGCCCCGCGGACCTGTATCTGGAGGGATCGGATCAGCACCGCGGCTGGTTTCAATCCAGCATCATGACCGCCGTGGCGATCACCGGGCAGCCCCCCTACCGCGGCGTGTTGACCCACGGGTTCACGGTGGACGCCGAGGGTAAAAAAATGTCCAAGTCGCGGGGCAATGTGGTCGCCCCCCAGGAAGTGATCCAGACCCTGGGGGCAGACATCCTGCGGCTGTGGGTGGCGGCCACCGACTACCGGGGCGAGATGAACATATCGACGGAGATCTTGAAGCGGATGGCCGATTCCTACCGCCGCATCCGCAACACCGCCCGATACCTACTCGGCAATCTGGCCGATTTCGAAGCCGGCCACGCGGTGCCGGTGGAGCAAATGGTGGCCCTGGACCGTTGGGCCCTGCATCAGGCGCAGGCCTTGCAGTTGCTGATCGTCCAGGCCTACCAGGACTACAATTTTCATCTGATCTACCAGAAGCTGCACCAGTTCTGCGTAGTCGAAATGGGTGGTTTTTATCTCGATGTCCTCAAGGACCGCTTGTACACGCTGCCCGCCGGCAGCCCTCCGCGGCGCTCGGCGCAAACCGCCATGCTGCACATCCTTGAGGCCCTGGTGCGCTGGCTGGCCCCGGTATTGAGTTTCACCGCCGAGGAGATCTGGCGCAACATGCCGGGCCGCGCACACGAGTCCGTGATGTTGACCGAATGGTACACCGATTGGCCGGCGGCTGAACTGGACCGGGGTCAGATGGACGAGAGGTACTGGGCCGATGTCCTGCGCGTCCGGCAAGAGGTCTCCAGACAGCTCGAGGCGCTGCGCGTGGCCGGCGACATAGGCTCCAGTCTGGAGGCCGACGTCACGCTGCATTGCAACGGGGGCGTCTTTAACAAACTGGCTAGACTGGAGGACGAATTGCGATTCGTTTTCATCACGTCTTCCGCCGGGTTGCGCCGCAGCGAGTCTCCCGCGCCGGCCGAATCGGCCACAGGCCCGCATGTGAACGGAGTGCAAGTTGACGCGTGCCCGTCGCCGCACCGCAAGTGCATCCGTTGCTGGCATCGGCGGGCGGACGTGGGCGTTAATCCGAATCACCCGGAGATCTGTGGGCGTTGTGTCGGCAATGTCGAAGGCCCCGGCGAGACGAGAAAGTTCGCCTGATGCTCAGGTGGTTGTGGTTGTCGGCGTCGGTGGTGGTGGTGGACCAGCTCACCAAATGGCTGGCCGTGGAACTCCTGCTCGGTCGGCCTCCGGTCGTGGTCATACCCGACTTCTTCGATCTCACACTGGTGTACAACACCGGTGCCGCATTCGGGTATCTGCGCGATGCCGGCGGCTGGCAGAACGGCTTTTTTATCGTTGTCGCTGTCGTCGTGTCGGTGGTCCTGGTCGCGATGCTGCGGCGTTTGCCGCGCACCGACGTGCAAACGGCTGCCGCGTTCTCACTGATTCTCGGGGGTGCCCTGGGCAACATCATTGACCGGTTGCTGCAGGGCTACGTGGTCGACTTCATCCACTGGTTTTACCGGGACTGGCACTGGCCGACGTTCAACGTCGCCGACTCGGCCATCACCGTCGGTGCGGCGCTGCTGGTGCTGGACATCGTCGGCTGGCGCTTGCTGCGGGCCCGGGATCCTCGGTGACCGGCGGCACCGTCAGCGGTGGGTCCCGGGTATGGCTGGAGTATGAATTGGTGCTCGCCGACGGCCAGGTCATCGAGGCCAGTGAACCCGGCGACCCGCAGTCGCTGGTGATCGGCGGAGGGGAGCTGGCCGAGGGACTGGAACGCCGCCTGCTGGGCCTGGCGGCGGGCGCGGAGGCCAGCTTTTCGATCTCCGCCGGCGAGTCCGTGTTCGGCGCCTACGAAGAGCAGCGGATCCACACCCTGCCGGGCCAGGATTTCGCCCGCGAGATGGCCATCGAGCCGGGCCGGGTGGTATCGTTCGAGCTGCCGAACGGCGACGAAGTGCTGGGCACCATCCGCTCCGTCGACGGCGACCGCGTCACGGTGGACTTCAACCACCCCCTGATCGGCCGCGACTTTGTCTTTCGCATCAAACTCGTCGCTGTGGACGAGATGACCGAACCGGATTAGAACATTGCAGATACTGCTCGCCAATCCGCGTGGGTTTTGCGCCGGAGTCGACCGGGCCATCGACATTGTGGAGCGGGCTCTGGCGATATACGGCGCGCCGATCTACGTCCGCCACGAGGTGGTGCACAACCGTTTTGTGGTCGAGGACCTGCGGGGCAAAGGCGCCGTGTTCGTCGATCAACTCGCCGAGGTCCCGGACGGCCAGATCGTCATCTTCAGCGCTCATGGCGTGTCCAGGGGCGTGCGGGACGAGGCGGTGCGGCGAGGTCTACAGGTGTTTGACGCAACCTGCCCGCTAGTGACCAAGGTGCACCTCGAGGTGCGCCGCTACCGGACCGCCGGCATGGAGTGCGTGCTGATCGGTCACGCCGGCCACCCCGAGGTGGAGGGGACCATCGGTCAGGTGAGCGACGGCATGTATCTGGTGGAGACCGAAGCGGACGTCGAGAAACTCGTGGTGAGGGATCCAGACCGGCTGACCTATGTCACCCAGACCACTTTGTCGATGGACGACACGGCGCGGATCGTCGGGGCCTTGCGCCGGCGCTTTCCCAAGATACACGGGCCGCGCAAAGACGACATCTGTTACGCCACTCAGAATCGACAAGACGCCGTCAAGACTCTGGCCAGGCAATCCGACGTCGTGTTGGTGGTGGGCTCGAAGAACAGCTCCAATTCCAACCGGCTGCGGGAGATTGCCGAACAACTCGGCGTGCCGGCATATCTGATTGACGGCGCCGAGGACATTCAGCGCGGCTGGTTGGCCGGCAAGTCCCGGATCGGGGTCTCCGCGGGGGCCTCGGCGCCGGAGTTGCTGGTGCAGACTGTTATCGCGCGGTTGAAGGAGTGGGGCGGCGGTTCGGTGACCTCGGTGCGCGGACCGCAGGAGGATGTGTCGTTCTCACTGCCCCCGGAGCTGCGCCAGGATCGCGCCGGGCCGGACCCGGCGATCAAGCGGTCCGCGCCGCAGTGCTGATCCCCGCTCTCTCACCGCTCAGCGGCGCCAGCAACTGAGCGGCGATTTCACGCCGGTGTTGTTCAGAGACATGCTCGTGCAGCCGGTGTCCTCGGCCTGCGAGGAACCGGCTACGGCGGCCGCGGTCAGCGTGTAGCTGGTGGCGCCGGGCAGGCTCATGGACAGGTTGTAATAGCCGTCCGGCGAGCGGAACGGGGACGCGGTGTACCCCAGTGAGGTCAGGTTCGGTGCAAAGCGGAAGCGTTGCGTGTAGTAGCGCTCCTGCAGATTGGCCATGTTGGTCAGCGCCGATATCGCGTCCGCCCGCCGGGTCCGGCGGACGTGGTCCACGTAGGAGGGATATGCGATGCTGGCCAGGATGGCGAGGATGGCCAGCACCACCATCAACTCGATTAGTGTGATGCCACCGCTTTTCGTTCGCATCGTTGCTCCGCTTCCAACTCAGTTGCCGATCAGGATCTCGTGCCAAGAGGTCCGGGTGCCGGGTTCCCCTGTGCCTTCGAACTCGGGGATGTCGATCGACCGATCGCTGTTGTTGACGATGATGTGGGTGACCACCCGGCCGCCGCCGGTGCCGGTGTGGAACACCGGTTGCATCGCCCGCCCCTCGGTCAGATCGATGCGGGTGGTCGTGATGCCGTCTACGACTTCGCCCGGGAGCAGTACGCCGGGGTGGCCGGTGCCGGTCTTGTAGTAAACGACATTGAGGCCGCTGGTCCCGGACGGCTCGCACAGGTCCACGGCGGGGGTGAAGTCCCCGTACACCAGGACTCCCGACGTCAGTCCGGCCTTGCTGAGGCTGCGGGCGCTGGGGTTACCGGACCCGCTCGGATTGAGGGCGTGATACCAGCCCGATGTTTGCGCGATGGCGTCCTCCAGTTCGAGGAAGTCCTCGATGGTTTCGCCGTCGATGACCACGTCGCTGCCGTCGCGCATCTCCACCTTGCCGTTGCCGTCGTCATCGTCGTCGGCGAACACCACGATGTCGGTGGTGTCGACCAGATCGTCCCGGCTGACCTCGGCGTAGGTGAGTTCACCCAAGTTGTCGACCGGCTCCTGGATGCCGTAGAAGGATTGCGGGTGGTCGCTCTCCTTGTCCTCCTTGACCTCGTAGCGGCCGCTCCCCGTGTACACCCAGATGCGCTGATTGTCGTCGCGGCCCAGCGTCGGCCGGTTCAGAAACGGCTGGTTCGGCCGCCGCAGTCCCGCGGGTATACCGTTGTCGCCGGGATCGAGCAGCAGCTTGAGGTGGTCGGCCAGGTTGTTGCCGGTCCGCTTCCACCGGTACAGTTTGCCGCTGGGGGTGTCCGGTGTGCCGGTGACGACGCCGAAATACCACGCGTCGGACAGGTACTTCGGGTCGGTGAAGAAATCGTCGCCGACCTGGAAGATGTCGAAGTCCGCGCCGGTCACGTCGCCGACAAAACTGGTGGCAATCCCCAGGTCCTGGGGCCAGCCGGCGTGCATCTCTCTGTCGAGCAAGTTGTAGTTGAACAGGTGCGCGTTCTGGGTACTGGTGAAATCCGTAATCTCGGTGGGGCCGGAACCGAAGGCCAGGAACCAGGTGTTAACACCAGCGTCTTCGCGGAAGATGACGGCCGGTGAGCTGGTGGTGAAGCCGAGCTTGGGGTCGGTGATCTCGGCGAGTACCTTGGGCGCTTTCTCCGGGTTGGTGATATCGAGCACGACATAGGCCGAACGGGTGGACCAGGTGGCTGTCGTGGCGTCCTGATCGTGATCGATCTCAAACGCCCCTCCGCCGAGCCGCATGCCGACCACCAGCACCGTACCCCAGCCGTTCGGATGGTCTGCATCGTCGCTGAAGATCTTGGCGTCGAAGGCCTGTGGACGCCCGTCCATGTAATACACATGGGTGTAATCGGGATCGGCCAGCCACTGCAGATGTGGCAGGAGGTTCATTGGGGCGTAGGCCCACAGCTCGCTGCCCAGCGGGTGGGCGGTGCCGCTGCCGCTGCCATCGGTCTTCTTGAACTCCCGGGTGACTTCGTCAAAGGAGCCTCCGTTGTAGGCGTGGATCAGACCGTCGTTGGCGGGGGTGATGAGCACAATGCGGCGGTCCTTGTACTGGTCTTTGAATTCGGCATACTCCTCGTCTCCCTGGAGAATGTCGAAATTGGCGCTCGGCGGACCCACCGCCAGCGGCGGCGCGTGGATGATGTCGCCGTGGCGCCAGACCTCGGTGCTGCCGTCGCCGTCTACGTCAGCGGTGCGGTTGCGGTAGCCGGGGATACGGCTATCGCCGCGGGTGTACTTGACGATGTTCTGGGCAGTGGCCTGATCCGGCACTCCGAAAAAGCCGAAGTTGGTAGCGGTCACCGACGCGGTGGTGAACGGCTTGACCTCGGAATCCTGGACCTTACCGTCCGGGGGGTCGCCACTGTCCATCCAGGTGAGGATATAGCGGCCGGTGTCGGCGGCGTCGGTATAGCTGGCGCGTTGGTTGATGGCCTGGTCGTCGCTCAGTGCGGCCAGCTGCGACCCGGCATTCCAGATCGGCTTGAAGTCCGCCAGGTCATGCTCGGTGGCCCCGCTCTGCTTGAACTCGGTGGCGCTGGAGCTCGTGTAGCGGATCAACTTGGTGACCTCGGCGTCCGAGTCGTACTTGAAAGCCACCGCCAAGTCGGTCTGGTAGTCGTCGAGCCGGTCGTTGTTGTTGCTGTCCTCGCGCAGCAGGCCAAAGTCGTCGATGAAGATGGCTATGGCGTCGCCGATCCAGCGCACTTTGTTTTTGTCTTGGGTGTCGTCCCGCAGCTCCGGTTGGTAGTAGGCCTGGAACACGGCGCCGAAGCCTTGCGAGCTGTTGGCGATTACCGCTGCCGAGGCCCCGGACTGGGAGGACTTGGCCAACAGGTCTTCGAACACCGCGGTCAGGGCGGCGACCAACTGACCCGGGATGGTGACCAGGAAGTAGCTGTCCGGGATGCCGTCCGGCGTCGTGCTGGTGGCGTCGAAGTTGTCTTTTCTGTCCCACTCTTCCGGCAGGTCGGGCCGCGGTGGATTGCTGTCATTTTGCTCTTCAAACGACCCCCACTTGGCCGCGTAATAGAGCGGCAGCTCCAGCACACCAGCTGAGCCGCTGCCGACGGTGTAGGTGTGGGCGCTGGCCGTCGAGGTCACGTCGGGATTGCCGAAGCCGTCCTGGCCGCAGATGTTGTTGCCGGCGAAGGGATTGGGGCAACCGATGACACCGGTGGTGTCGGTCTGCGTGACGGTGTTGGGCCCGGTCCGGTCCGGGTATTTGAAGTTGTTAATGCCGGAGTGGGCGTGAAATCCGTCCTGGGTCGTGCCGCCGATAATGTAACCGAAGCCCATGGGATGGGGGGTGGACTGGGCGTGCACGTCGGTGGTCACGGTGAGCAGCTCGCCGGTGGCGTCCAGTTCATACTCGATGGTCCCCCACATGTCCTGGTCGTAATCGCCGCCGGCCTCGCTGTCCTCCCAGTTGACGTAGAACTTGCCGGTGTTCGCGGTCTGGCTGACCACCTTGAAGTCGACCAGGGTGCAGCTCCCCTGAGGTGTGCCGAACTGGGTGATCGGGTTGTAGTTGATACAGGCCGGCAGCAGGGCGACGGTGTTGTCGCTGTCCGGGATGTCGACCTTGATCTTCGGCACCGACGGAGACAGCGTCACGCCATAGGTATCAATGAACTGGTCGCTCTCTACACTCGGGTATTGATCGGTGACGTGCGCATCGTAGGCCAACCCGGCGATCTTATAAGAACCGCCGACCCGGGGTGCTTCCGGGCACAGGCCGGTGACGTCGGCGAGGTCGCCGACGGTCTTGGCGGTGCACAGGAGATCATTGTCGTTCGGTCCGGCGCCGCCGTTGCTGCCGACAAAGAAGTCGTTGCCGGTGATCTGTTCGCCATTATTGTCGCCGACCACGTTAGTCTGGTTGGTGGCCTGTGGCTCTAGGTCGGGCAGCGCGCCACCGTCCTGGGAGGCATAGCTCGCGTTGAAGCTGATGATGTTGAGCTTGGCGCAGGCATTTTCTTCGGTAATCAGGTCGGTGTTGTTCCACGGAGCGGTGCTCAGACCCGAAAGGTAGACATCGTCATCGGCCTGATAATCCGCGATGGGGTTGGCTGCCCCCGAGAGATAACGGATCCCCTCCAGGAACGCTTCGGTCTGCGGGTTGCCCCAGTTGCTGCATTGGCCCTCGGGAAAATCGCTTAGCCCGAAGGTGCAGGTGTCTCCGCCGTCACCACCGTTGAACGCGTCCAGGTAGTGACCGCTCTGGAAGCTGTAGCCGAAGATGCGGAACGTGTCCAGGGTTTTGATGATGCCGTGGGTCACCGTATTGTCGAAGGTCCCGTCGTCGTTGATCTCGGAGTCAATCGAGGTGACGTTTTTGCGCAGCACGCCGCCGGAGAGGTTCTGTTCATAACTGCCGGTGATCAGGCCGAAGGAGATACTGTTGTCGCCGCCGAACTTCTGCAGCAGGCCGACCGGTTTCTTGACGCCGTCGGCCAGACCGGGATAGGCGCGGCAGTCCTCGGACCCGATGAGGCCGTCGACACAGGTCAGCACCCGGGCCACGAAATCCGGACCCGACCCATTCGCCTCCGCGAGTCCGTGGGCGGCGCGCGACGGGTTTTGCGAGCGGGCGTAGAGTCCGGACAAGGCCGGATTGTTGCCGTTGATGCCTTGGGTCGCGCTAAGCTTCTCTTCGCTCCAGCGGCACTGCCAGCGTTCGTTACCAGTCCACAAGGCGTTGTTCCCCTGCGCGACCCGGATCAGCGGTGGGTGCTCAGCGGTGTCGATGTCCTGGGAGTAGCCGGTGTTCGAGGCCACTAGGGTAGTGTTGCACAAGGTGATGCCGTGGGCCGGGTTGGTGTTGTCGCCGGCCGGTGGGTCAAACGGTGTGAGCTTGGCGATGTCCAGGCCGTTGTAGTACTTGGCCGAACTGTGGGCGTCGTTGGGCAGAAACACCCGCTCGACGACTGTTTCCGTGGTCGTATCCTTGTAGCGCTTGCCGCCGTAGGAAGACTTGCGGACGATGTCCATACGGTGCATGGAGCCCCAGTTCAGGAAGTTGCCGCTCCACTCACCGGCCACGGTGTCGCAGTACTTGCCGACTGCCATGGCTTTGGGTTCAAAGCGGCCGTCGTTGGTACCGCCGCTGCTCAAGTCCTCATACGAGTAGCACTTGGCCGGGTCAAAGTAGCCGTAGTATTCGATGGCGTGGTTGTAGGTGAGCTCGAGCACCCCGTCGCCGTTCAGATCCGAATAATCGTCGTAGGCTTTGTAGTAGAGCTGGTGGTCGTTCGACAGCGTCAGCATCGCCATCGGTGGCGCAGAAAATGCACTGTCGAGGGGAATCGACGTGTAATCCGCCATGGCCTCGCCGGCCGCGTGGGCCACCTGGCTGCCCGGCAGCGGCGCCATCGCCAGGGCGGCGGTCAGTGCGCCGATCAACACCCCAGAGCCTCCGGAGAGCAGGGTCTGGTGAGGCATGTTACGGTCTGAAGTCTTCGCGGTCGTCTTCATAGTTTACACCCACCTAGTCGTCGTTTCGTTACTCAGCACAAGCCTCTGCGCTTACGGAATGTGCTCTGCAGCCGCACCCGGGCGCTGGTGCTGCGCCCGGACGCCGTAGTCGTCACCCGGTACTTGTCAAACTTCACCAGGTTCCCCAGCTCCTCCCCGGGCACCGTCGGGTCACAGGCGTGGTTGTGGTATTCGATAATGTACGCGGGCAGACTCGCCAGCTTCGCCTTCACGGCGTCCTGGTCGGACTTGGTGTATTGCCCGAACTGCCGGTGCCGGTTGCTGTTGTCCCACACGTCAAGGGAGGTGTCCTCCCAAACTGGCGGATCACTGGTGCTCGACGGCGGCAGGCACAGCCCGTTGCTGCACGAGCTGTCGAAGCCGGTGCCGGCGGCAAGGTTGTTTTCAATGTCGATCTCTGCGTCACGCAGCGCGGTCTCCCCGGACTGGAAGGCGTAGTTGCGGTCGAGCATGTTGCGGGCCATGATCTCCTGCAGGTTGCCGGTAGACATCGCGGTCACCCCGATGATAGTCAACAGCAACAACATGATGAGGGCGATGGCCATCACCATACCGCGCTGGTTGGTGCCGCCGACCCGCGTCGCGGCCCACCCCCGTTTCGACATCAATGATGGCCGAGTCTTCATAAGAATCGGTTGCGCAGATGTACCGTCGCCTGGTAGTTGCGGTCCGTGTTGATGTCCTTGAGCGCTTCGGCGGTCAGGGTGCCGCCTTCGGGGTTGAGTGTGACCGTCACCCGCAGGGCAATCACGCTTGGCCAGTCGGTGGCGCTCGGACTCTCCACGTACTTCATGTTATCGCCGACCCGCACTCCGTAGCGGATCGAGAGGTCGCTGACCCCCTGAACCAGCGGCTGCGGATTCGTGCTGGGCAGGTCATTGTCACAGTACAGGGCCGATGGGTCGCCCGCGTTGGCCCGCCCGACGGTAAAGGTATTGCTGATGATCGTTCCCTTGGTCAGCGAGGTGCCGGTGCAGTCCCGCAGCCCGTCATAGGGGACCTCGTACTTGACGTGTATCGCGTGAGTGTCGGCGTCCAGGATCGCCGGAAGGTCGTTTTCCCCGGTGTTGCCGGGGAAGGTCGAGTCGCACGGGTTCAGGCTGTCGTCCTTGATACAGCCGCGGACCGAGTCGAGGATGCTGGCCTTCAGTTGCCGGGTGTCCTGCTCATTGTCGGTGCGGTAGTCGGCGAGGCGCAGGAAGCGAGTCAGCAGATCGGTGGAGAAGCGTGCGTTCTCTTGGTTCCGGGCATTAGCCTCGCTGGTGTTGTAACTGGCCTTGCCGGTGATGTACATGCCCACCAGTCCGGCGGTGAGAAACAGGCCAATGGCGATCGCCACCATGAATTCGGCGATTGAGAAGCCCGCCTGGCGCGGCCGGCCCCGGTCGCGGTTCACGGTGACACCTCCATACGAAAACAGGTCAACGACGCGCCCAGCGTGTCGCAGATCTCAATACCCTCGGTGCCTGTGCCCGCCTGGGCGTCTTCGTTGATCTCCTGCCAGCCCACATCGATTTGGAAGATGGGGGTTGCGGTGCTGTCGATGAACAGCAGGTTTACCGCGCCTTGGCCGCCGGGCAGTTTGTCGGCAATTTCGGCCTGCCACTGCGCACCGTCGATGCCGGCGAGCTGGATGGCCGTGCAACCGGTGCTCTGGGTGAGGCAGGCATCGTTTACCGCTGCCGATGTACCGGCCGCCGGCAGGCTGTCGTAGGCGCCCTGGACGACGCCCGGCAGGTTGGCGCGCATCCGGTCGACCATGTCGTAGGTGTGGATCAGGGAAATCGAGCGTGCCAAGGATTTGTTGCTGCCCTGCAGGGAAATCCCCTGGAGAGTGGCCAGGCCAAGCAGGCCGATGGACAGTACGATGAAGGCCACCAGCACCTCCAACAAGGTGAAGCCCCGTGCCCGCCCGGGTGCGCTACGTGTCATGGACACACGGTCTCCTGCTGGCTGGTCTGGCCGGTCCGTGTCAGGGTGATGCGGTGCCCGGCCTTCTGGTCATTGCACATCAGGAACACCTGATCTAAGGTTATACCGTCCAACATCCCGGTGGAGTTGAAGGTCAGGGCCGCCAGGGTGTCTGGTCCATCGAGGGTCAGGGTGCCGGGCAGTGCCGCGATGACCCGCAGGGCGTTCGCCTCGGTGGGGTCGGTCATGGCCCAGCCGGGCCCCCACTCGTTGCTGTTGTCACTGGCGTCGCTGGGGGTGAGCACGATGTTGCGGTTGCGTCGTACAGCTTCGGCCCGGGCCAGCTTGACCGAGGTGATGAATTCGTTGGCCTGGGTGGTCAGGCGGTTGGAACGGACGAAGTCCCGGAAGCTCGGCACCCCGAACAGGAGCAATATTCCAAGGATGCTAACCACGATCATCAGTTCAATCAGCGTGAATCCACGTATCAGTCTGGGCATCGCTGTAGTTCTGGTTTCTACCGTAATAAGGTAGCACAGTTTCGTTGATAACTCTGATAAAAGGCGACTATAAACAGACGAACGGTGCTTTAATCAGTATAAGCGGTATTTTTTGATATTACAACAATAGCGAATTAGGGTCCGGATCGGGCCAGAATAGGTCCCGATCTGGCCGGCGAAGAGACGGGACGAGGGCGGTGGCCGGTGGCGGACCCGCCGGGTGTGGCAGTTTAGTCGGCGCCTGGAACCGGTTAGACTTAGAATAGTTCTAAGTTTATAATCCCTTGCAATGGAACCGAATTACGACCCACCCTTGACAGAGGACGAAATTGCGCAACGCTTGCGCCGCTGCGGCATTAATCCCACCCGCCAGCGTGTGGAGATTGCACAGACCTTGTTCCGCCGCCAGGCCCACTATTCGGCCGAAGAGGTGTTCGAAGAGGTCGGCCGGGCGCAGGGCAAGGTTTCCAAGGCCACCGTCTACAACACCCTGGGCTTGTTTGTCGAACGTCAGTTGATCCGACAGGTGTTCGTCGATTCCGCCAAGGTGTTCTACGACTCCAACACCCGGCCGCACCACCATTTCTACGACACAGAGCGCGGCGAACTCACCGACATCGACGCGGGCTCGGTCGTGGTCGACGGTGTGCCGCCCCTGCCGGCCGGTACCGAGCTGGCCGGTGTCGATGTCATCGTGAGGTTGCGCCGGCGCTAGCTCCGGTACTGCGCCAGGGCGTCCCGCCGTTATTGTAGGGTGTACAGGTGGAGATACCCACAGTGTTTGGTCCATGAAATGACAACATTCGAATTTCCAGGTTGTTTGGGCGGAATAAGGGCGCGACTATCCCGGTGTTGGCTCGGTCTCGAACGCCTGCACTTGCGCTTCACTCAACCCATAGCTCGCTATGGATTTCGTTCCGGCGCGGCGTACAGACGCCCGATCTATACGCCAGCTTCCGGGTTCCTTGGTGCAATATGCAGGCTAGCGGTTGGCGTGTCAGCGCGCCACTAAACGCATAAAATAGCGGGAATTCACAGGTTACCGCCGGCGTAGCTCAGTTGGTAGAGCAACTGATTCGTAATCAGTAGGTCCGCAGTTCGAGTCTGCGCGCCGGCACCAAGATCCGCATGTGGTCGATGCTGTAAGGTGGACGTCGACCCGGGTGGACGAAACGCCGAGCCCAGTGTCATCCTCCGGGGTCCTCGGTCCAGAATACGGGCTATGAGAGGTGGGTGGGCCTCGCCGGCGGCGCAGAGCGGGGCTTGGGCAGGCCTTGTGCGCGCCGGGACCGGTCGATGGCGCCGTGGGCCTCAAGATTGCGCCGCAATACGTCGAAAATCGAAGACCGGCGCTTGCCGGTCAGCGCCGAGACCTCATCAGCGGTTCGCCGCCAGCACAGATTGATCACCCGGATACCGATGTCCCGGGGATCGTGGGATGCGGCTCGGCTACGGTAAAACAGTACCGGGAAAAAGGGATGATTGCCCTGGGCGTCGACGTGGTGAACCAGTGTGTCTAGGCCGTGCTGGACGCTGCGTTCGCCCTGCAACTCCTCGGCCCGAGGATCGAGTCCGGAAAGCGCCGGGGTCCCCGGCGGGTTCGACCGCTCGTAGTCCTGGCGTAAGGTATTGATGACGTGATTGTGCAGCACCAAGGTCGCAGACCGCCACCCGTGCGTATGCTGATTGGTGGGCACCAGATATCCCAACTCAATGGCGCTCGGATCCGCATTCCCCAGAAATAATCGGCACAGCTCCTGCGTATCACGCAGGAAGCCCTCTAGTTCGGACAGGAAGCTTGGATGCCGGCGCATGAATTCCCGATTGTGGAGTTGCGGGAAGGTTTCTTTGACCGGCTTGACATCCACGGCCCGGATGTAGCCGAGGTCCGCGTGGCGGTTCAGGAAATAAAACCCCTCGACGCCCTTGTAGTCCATGACAAACTGGGGCATGAATTGGTTTTTCATTGTCGCGCGTTACCCGTTGATAAGGGCACTACCTGATAGTATGCCACAGTCGGTGGAACATCCCGTATAGATGTCGTTGTAAACAGACCGTTCATCCGGACACGGTTGCCAGACTAGAGTTCGCGCCCCATTTGCCGGTTTACTGCCGCCAGAACCTCCGGTGCCGTGCATGCCGGTCCGCGGAGGCGTATGATGCGGCGCGCGCAGGGTAACGATTGGGGACCGCATGCGGTTGAATCTGGATACGGGTCGGGTGCAGCAGGCGCGTTACATTGCGTCACCGAATTGCGATGCGCGCCCCCCGGCCGTAGAGATCGGAGTCATCGTGATACATTGCATCAGCCTCCCGCCGAAACAATTTGGCGGGTGTGAAGTAGAGGCGTTTTTCTGTAACAGCCTGAATCCCTCGCAACACGAGTATTTTCGGCGTATCCAGAATTTTCGCGTGTCGGCGCATTTTTTTATCCGGCGCAACGGTGAGTTGATCCAATTCGTACCCACGCATCAGCGTGCATGGCACGCGGGTGAATCCCGCTTTCAGGGACGGAGCCACGTCAATGATTTCTCCATTGGGATCGAACTCGAGGGCGCCGACGATTGCCCCTATGACGAACCGCAGTACGAGGTCTTGTCCGAGCTGAGCAGAGTGTTGATGGCCGCGCATCCGGCGATCAACACGGCGAATCTGGTGGGCCACTGCGATATCGCGCCCAACCGTAAGACCGATCCGGGGGCGCATTTCGACTGGCCGCGGTACCGGGGAAGTCTGGGATGAGCCGCCGGCGGATCGGCGGCGGTGGCGGGTCCCGAGTTGTGCGGCGGCTGTTGATTGCCGGGCTGTGTGTGTTGACCGGAACCGCCGCCGCCGCCGGCATTACGGTCACCGATGACCGCGGCCGCTCGCTGGAGCTGCGCCAACCGGCGCACCGCGTGGTGAGTCTCGCGCCCAACATCACTGAGATGTTGTTTGCGGTCGGTGCCGGCGCGCAGGTGGTCGGTGTTTCCGAGTACAGCGATTATCCGCCGGCTGCACAGGCCCTGCCGACCGTGTCCAATGCGGTAAGCGTAGATTACGAACACATTTTGAACCTCGAGCCGGACCTGGTATTTGCCTGGTTGTCCGGCAACGGTCCGCGCAACATCGAACGCCTGGAGCGGTTGGGTGTGAGCGTGTTCGCCAGCGAGCCGCGTCGTTTTGCAGACGTCCAGCGATTACTGGTCGCGTTCGCTACCCTTACGGGCCACGCAGAAGCGGGCCGGACAGAGGCCTCGCGGTTCGCACGCCGAATCGAGGCCGTGCGGGCCAAATATGCCGGCAAGCCACCGGTAACGGTGTTTTTTCAGGTCTCTCACAATCCGCTGATGACGCTGAATGATCAACATCTGACTTCCGAGCTGTTGACACTGTGCGCGGGTGTAAACGTATTCGGGGAATACCCGCAGCTGGTGCCGACCATCAATCTCGAAGACATATTCCAACACAACGCCGATGTCATCATCATCAGCTCGAGCATGCCGAACGTCGACCGGGTACGCGAATACTGGTTAGCGATGAATGACTTGAAGGCGGCCAGGCGCCGGCATGTGTTCGTGGTCGCGGCGGACCTGATCAATCGGCAGACCCCCCGCTTGGCTCTGGGAGCAGAACAGGTCTGCGGCGTTATCGATCAAGCCCGATCCAGCTAGCAAGCTGCCCGGCTATTTTGCCCGTAGTGAGAAAGTGGAAGCACTGAACACCCGGACAGGCGCCTGCCCGGGTACAAAGTGTCAAATCGGGTGTTCATCCAATTCTTCATTTCAAACACCGTGTTAGGGCCTGTTTTTGCCGCCTTGGTGCAATATCCGGGCTAGTCTCGTCGCCACAGGACGTCGGGCTGGCCCGCTCGCCGGTTGAGTTCGCGCGCGATCACGAACAGCAGGTCCGACAATCGGTTGAGGAATTGGCGGGTAACCGGGGAGACGTCGGACGAGGATTTCGCCAGCGTGACTATCCGCCGCTCGGCGCGCCGGCAGGCGCCGCGCGCCACGTGGCACAAGGCAGCGGCCCGTGCCCCCCCTGGCAGGATAAACTCTTTGAGCGGCTCGAGTTTCGCGTTGAGGTCATCGAGAAACGTCTCCAGCTGCTCGACCCGCTCCGACGGTACCAACTCGTGTCCCGGCATGCTCAATTCACCGCCGATGTCAAACAGCGTGTGCTGTATCGATGTCAGCATGTCCTGAATGTCGTCGCCAAGCGACTCGGTCAGCACGACACCCAGAGTGTTGTTCAGTTCGTCTACCGCGCCCATCGCCTCGACTCGGGGATCGTCCTTGTCGATGCGGGTGCCGACAGCCAATCCCGTCGTCCCGGCGTCTCCGGTCCGCGTATAGATTTTTGATAAGCGATGGCCCACGGCGGGCATTATCCCCTGAAACGATACCCAGACCTACTGTTTAGCCGGTAATGGCGCGGCGGTCACGGCCGCTTGCCGCGACGCAGTATTCCGACGCCCAGGCCTTCGATCTCCAGGACATGGTGACGCAGGTCGACCAAGATGGTCGCGAACTCCGGATTGTCGGGTATCAATTGCACCTGGTGGTTGCGGCGCCGGTATCTTTTTACCGTGACCTCTTCGTTCACCCTCGCCACGACGACCTGTCCGCTGGTGACGTCGTGGGTGCGGTGCACCGCCAGCAGGTCGCCGTCTAGAATGCCGGCGTCTTTCATACTGGACCCGAACACCCGCAGCAGATAGTCCGCGCGGGGACGGAAGACGTCGCCCCGGATGTCCAGATAGTCGTCGATGTGTTGCTCGGCGAGAATCGGTTGACCCGCCGCAACTCGACCGACGAGCGGCAGGCCGCGGGCCGGTCCGTAGTAATCGAGCACGCGGATGCCGCGTGAGGAACCCGGAATAAGTTCAATGACCCCTTTACGCGCCAGGGCGCGCAGATGGTCGTCGGCGGCGGTGGCGGAGCGGAAACCCATCCTTTGTGCGATCTCCGCTCGAGTGGGAGGCATTCCGTCGCGTTCGGTGAATTCCCGGATCAAATCGAGCACCTGAGTCTGGCGCAGCGTCAGTTTCTGCACGCCGTTATCTGTATATGTTTACAGTATCTGTAAGTATAAACAGTAAGTGGACAGGCTGTAAACGACGCGCCGGCGGTCGCGGTGCCGGGACGGCCCCGCAGCGGGCCGATGCTTTTGCATACCGACCGATATCAACCCTTCACTGGAGATTGAGCCGGAACCGCCGGCCTCCGTATCCATGCCGGCTGTCGTGGGCCTCGATAATCACGAATTCGACACCGGGTGGAATCTGGATTTGTCCCAGGCCCCGGGTAAACGGCTGCTCGTCGACGTGGGGATGATGCAGAACCCGTCGCGCGATCTCCCTGCCGTCGGGTTGCAGGACCCGCCAGTGGTCGGCGTAGTGCTCCCATCCGCTGTCCGCGTGCCGAACGGTCGCCGAAATGGTGCATTGTCCCCGGGTACAGTTCGCGCGCGCGCCTACCGCATCCGCTTCGTCGGCAAACACCGCTGGCGTAGCGGCGCTGAACCAAGCGGAGAGGATCGCAAGCACGACCGGGGTGCGCAGCGCAACGCCGGTCATCGGCTGCGATAAACGATGCGACCCTTTGTCAAATCATAAGGGGTCAGCTGGACGGTAACCTTGTCGCCGCGCAGGATGCGGATGTAGTGTTTTCGCATTTTGCCGGAGATGTGCGCGGTGACAATGTGCCCGTTGTCGAGTTCAACGCGGAATTGCGTGTTCGGCAATGTCTCTACGACGGTGCCATCCATTTCAATGTGTTCTTCTTTAGCCACTACCCGATTTCTTCATTCAGTCAGCATACCCGCCGATGTTTGAGGCGGGGCGTATGATGCCGGATCACCAGAGAGCCGTAAAGGGCGGCGGCGTCATGAGCTAGTCGGCGAGGCGATTCCAGTCTCCGTCCCGGTAGCCCTCGACCGGCCGGAATTGGGTTTTGTAAGCCATCTTCTGACAGTCGCGGATCCAATAACCCAGGTACAACCAGGGACGTCCCAATTGTCGTGTGTACTCGATCTGCCACAGAACTGCGAATACACCGAGGCCCCGCGAAGAACAGTCGGGATCGAAGAAAGTGTATACGGCGGACATCCCATCGCTGAATCGGTCGGCGACTGCTACGGCTGTCAGCTTTTCGTCCGCGCGCATCTCAAAAAAGCAAGTGTCCGCCGATTCCCCGGAAAGAAATTTGTGGTATTTGACCGGGTCTGGATCACACATCGTGCTGCCGGGATGGCGCGCCCTCTGGTAGCGCATATACAGGTCAAAATGTTCTTGACGGTAGTCCGGTCCCACCTCTTCGATACGGATGTCCCGGTTACGGCGCCAGATCCGCCGTTGGCTCCGGTTGGGTACGAATTCCTCGACGGGGATACGCACCGACACACAGGCGTCGCAGCGCGAGCAGTGTGGGCGGTAGATCATGTCACCGCTGCGCCGAAATCCATGTTGCGCCAGCTGAGTGAATATCGCATCGGAGATCGTCAAGGTTGGGTCGATTATCAGCGTTGTCGCTTCCTGGTCCGGCAGATAGGGACACTCGTGCGGCGTTGACAAATACAGCTTGATGGAACTCTGAGCGCGGGTCATGGGAACGGCTCACCATTCGCGCTGGGCGCCCGCCAGCGCCCATTGTGGGTTGGGTGCGCCAATGCAGCGGCCAATTCCCTGAGAAAACAATCCCGGGGTATGGCCTCGGCGCCGAGATTGAGCACGTGCGGCGACGGGATCTGGCAATCTATGAAGCGGAATTGCCAGGACTCGACGGCCTTCACCAGTTTTACCAGCGCCACTTTGGACGCGTCGCGCCTGATGCTGAACATGCTTTCGCCGAAGAAGGCGCGCCCCAGAGAGACGCCGTACAGGCCGCCGACGAGTTCGCCGCCGTGCCAGGTCTCCACCGAATGCGCGTAGCCCATCTCGTGCAGCCGTACGTAAGCACGCCTGATGTCCGAGGTGATCCACGTCCCACCGGCCTGCTCGTTGCGGCGCGGTTCAGCACAGTGGGTAATCACGTGCTCGAAGGCCTCGTCCAGAGTGACGCGGTAGCCACGATTACGCAACGATTTCCTGAGGCTGCGGGAGATCTTCAAGCGAGCGGGGTAGAGCACCGCGCGTGGGTCGGGTGACCACCACAATATCGGTTGCCCGTCGCTGTACCACGGAAAAATACCCAGACGGTAGGCCTCCAGCAGCCGGATGCTGGACAATTCGCCGCCGACCGCAAGCAGCCCCTCCGGACTGGCATATTCCACCGGCGGAAACCAAGATCTTTTTGACTCGACGGACACGTTGGATATTGAGGGCCGTGGTGCTTATATTGTGCAGGCACGTGTTTCCGATTCGCAACCGCCTCTGCTTAAATGCCCGTTATTGTTCGGTTGGTGTGGCGGTTGCGGGCTAAACCTCACGCCGGAAGGGCGAATGGCTGTCCAAGGCCGCTGCATAGTGTCGCAGCTGTGTCGATTCCTGGTCGATAAAATCTGCGATCGCGTTGGCGAAGCGGTGGTCGTGCAGCCAGTGAGCGGACACGGTTGTGGTGGGGAGCAGCCCGCGGCTGAGCTTGTGTTCGCCTTGGGCGCCGGCTTCGAACCGATTCAGGCCGCGGCCGATGCAGTAATCGATGGCGCTGTAGTAGCAGGTTTCGAAGTGCAGGCCGTCATAGCGCTGCGAGGAGCCCCAGTAGCGGCCAAACAATGTGTCCCCACCACGCATGTTCAAGGCTCCGGCCACGTAGCGGCTTCCCGCTCTCGCCAACACCATGACCGTGCGGTCAAACATGTGTTGCGCCAGCCAATGAAAAAACGAACGGTTCAAATACGCGTGGGCACCGTGGTGATCCACGGTTGATCGATAAAATTGATACATGAGGTCCCAATGTTCCTCGGTCAGCATTTCCCCGCTCAGCACCTCCATGGTGAGGCCGGCGTCCCGCACGAGCCGGCGTTCGCGCCGGATGTTTTTTCGGTGCTTGGAGGTCAGTGCAGAGATGAAATCTTCGAAGTCAGTGTAGTTGCGGTTGTGCCAATGAAACTGGTTACCGTGCCGTATCATGAAACGGCTTTGTTGCAGCGCGCGGGTTGTTGCCGAGTCAGTAAATAAGCAATGTATAGACGAGACCTTGAACCGCCGGGCGTATTGATGGATAAAATTGACCAAGGTCTCATCGATGCGACGGCGGTCGGCCGCGGAATCGCTGACCAGCAGGCGCGGACCGGTCACCGGGGTAAATGGCACGGCGGCCAGCAACTTCGGATAATACTCCAGCCCGGCACGAGCGTATGCATTGGCCCATGCCCAGTCGAACACGTATTCACCGTAGGAATGAAATTTCAGATACAGTGGCACCGCGCCGATCGGTTTGTCACGCGTGCCGTCGTCGTAGGCCAGGACATGCTGGGGTATCCAACCGGTTCGCTCACAGACACAGCCGGTCTGTTCCAAGCCGTGAAGAAACGCGTGGGTGACGAACGGATTGCCGTCGCCATTCAAGCTGTCCCAGTCGGCAGCCGATACCGAACTTAGACTGTCGATGATCTCACAATGCATAGGCTCGGATTGATTTGGCCCGAAAACGGCTTTGCTTGGTTGCTGAGCTTCAATGACAATACCTTAACTATTCAGACACACCGGATAAGCAAGAGTTTACTATGGCCGACAAGTTGTCTGTAGCGCTGGCGCAACTGAACCTGGTCGTCGGTGATATCGAGGGGAATGCCGACCGTATCATCGCGAGTGCGATCAGGGCGCGGGATGAACTGGGCTGTCAATGTGTGGTGTTTCCTGAACTGGCGCTGTGCGGCTACCCGCCGGAGGACCTGCTGTTCCGCCGGGCGTTTCTCGATCTGTGCCGTGATGCACTGCGCCGGGTGTGCCATGAGGTCGCCGGCATTGCGGTGGTGCTGGGATATCCGGATTACGCGGCGGACCGTTTGTACAATGCCGCCGCTTTTGTGCAAGACGGTGAAGTGCTTGGGGTGTACCGTAAACAGCACCTGCCCAACTACAGTGTGTTCGATGAAAAGCGCTATTTCACACCCGGTGACGGACCATGCCTGGTGAATTTCCGCGGTGCGCGTATCGCACTGACCATCTGCGAAGATATCTGGCAGCACGGGCCGATTGAACAGGTTGCCTCGGTAGGCGCGGATCTGGTCGTGAACCTCAATGCATCGCCGTTTCACATCGACCGCTCGGCAGAGCGGTTCGAAATCGTGTCCCAGCGGGCCCGTGCGAACCGGATGCCAATTGTCTATGTCAACCTGGTCGGTGCCCAGGACGAGCTGGTGTTCGACGGTGCGTCGTTCGTTGTGGATCATAACGGCTCGCTGATACAGCGCAGCGGCCACTTTGACGAGGCGTTATTGCGAGTCGATTTCGGCGTCGGGCCACCGCTGATGCCCCTGCCTGGCGTCGTCGTGGCGGAGCAGCCGCTGGAGGAGAGCGTGTACCGGGCCATCGTTGTTGGGGTGCGGGACTACATTCAAAAAAACGGTTTTAGGGGCGCCGTAATCGGGCTCTCGGGGGGCATCGACTCCGCCCTGACTCTGGCCGTCACCGTAGACGCCATCGGCGCCGACAAGGTCGAGGCGGTGTCGATGCCGTCCCGGTATACGTCAAACATGAGTATTGATGATGCCGCTGCGCAGGCCCAGGCCCTCGGTGTGCAGTACCGGGTCGTACCCATTGAGCCGATGTTCCAGTCTTTTCTCAGTCAACTGGAGCCCGTGTTCGCGGGCCTGCCCCAGGATGCGACCGAAGAAAACATCCAGGCCCGGTGCCGCGGTGTGGTGTTGATGGCGATCTCCAACAAACACGGCCGAATCGTCATCACGACTGGGAACAAGAGTGAGATGGCGGTGGGGTATGCGACGCTCTACGGCGACATGGCGGGGGGGTTCGCCGCTATTAAAGACGTGCCCAAGACCCTGGTTTACCGGCTGGCTGCCTACCGGAACCGGATCGCTCCGGTAATCCCCGAACGCGTGTTGACCCGGCCACCGTCCGCCGAGCTGGCGCCGGGCCAGAAGGATGAAGACAGTCTGCCGCCATACGACATTCTCGACCCCATTCTCGAGCGTTACATTGAAAACGACGAGTCGCCATTAGAGATTATCAGTGCCGGTTTCGATCCGGAGACGGTCTACAGAGTGGCCGCAATGGTGGACCGCAACGAGTACAAACGGCGCCAGGCGGCGCCGGGGGTGCGCATCACGAAACGCGCGTTTGGCCGTGACCGCCGCTATCCGATTACCTCCAAGTTTAGGAGTCGCCGGAACGGTGCCTAAAGAAGCGGGACATCCAGGACTGCGGGGTCTCGGGATGGCTCCTCGCTCCCTTGACCAGGTAGGTGCTGCCGGGAAAGTTTAATTCGAGCACACGCAGCGAATCATCGGCCAGTTGGTCCATACCCATGCGCCGGTAGGCGGTCACCATCAGCCCCAGCGCGTGTTCGACCGCCGGGGTGCGCTGGTACTCGTTGATTACGTACTTACAGCGATTGACGACCGCTACGTTGGCGCCGCGGCGCAGGTAATATTGCGCAACACGCACGTCGTGCATGGCCAGCACGTTGAGCAGGTACGCCATCCGCTGGCGGGCGTTCTCGGAGTACTGGCTGTCCGGATACCGGGTCACCAGCTCCTTGAAGGCCAGAAAGGATCCGCGTGCGGTGCTTGGATCGCGCTCGCTGGCGTTCGCGGAGCCGATCCAGCGGTCTAGAAAACCACGATATTCGTTGAAGTTAACCAGGCCTTTCATGTAATACGCGTATGGCACGCCTTGATGGGTGGGGTGGAGTCGTATGAACCGGTCTGCGGCGGCGATGGCGGCCTCCGGCTGTTCGTTCTTGTAGTGGGCGTAGATCGTGTCGATGTGCGCCTGATCGGTGTATGGTCCGAACGGGTAACGTGCCTCCATGGCTTGATAGAATTCTATGGCCAGATCCCAGCGTTTTTTCTTTAATGCTTGACTGGCCTCGCTGTAGAATTTTTCAACGGACCAGTTGTCGCGGTCCTTGACGCTTTTCAGATTGAGCCGTGCGCAACCGCTGGCGATTGCCGCCGCGCACAGGATGAGCAATACAGTTTTGTACCAGCGCATGGAGTTATGTCCGCTGTTCACGAGCAGGTTACACAGGATAACCCGATTCGCCAGGTTGGGAAAGGATGGCGGAGTTCGCCCGCATTTCTCACCAGGATCCCGAATGCAGACGCAGGACCAGTCAGGGCCGGGACAGGCGTGTATGCTGGAACACTATGTATATCAGTTCAGTGGCTCAATGCCTTACAGCCTACCGCGGAGTCCGGGTTTGGCGCTGCCTGGTGAGAAATGCGGGCTAAGCGCCTGAGCGGTGTTGTCCCACGCGATTGCGCTGGCATGCGCATCGACAAGGTGTTGGCGGATCTGTATCCAGAATTCTCTAGGTCTGCGATTCAGAAATGGCTGCGGCAGGGATTGGTGTTGGTCGAGGATGAGGTGCCCAGCCAGCGCGACCGGGTCGCAGGCGGTGAACAGATTGAGATCGATGTCCCCGAGGCCCCGGTCGCAGATTGGGTACCGCAGCCGATCGAACTGGATATCCTGCATGAGGATGACCACATCATCGTGATCAACAAACCCGCGGGCATGGTGGTCCACCCAGGGGCCGGCAATCGCGACGGCACGATGCTGAATGCCTTGCTGTACCACGACCCCGCGCTGGCCACCCTGCCCCGGGCTGGAATCGTACACCGCTTGGACAAGGACACGTCCGGTGTCCTCGTCGTGGCGCGTACCGAGCGGTCGCGCAACAGTCTGATCCAGCAACTCGCCGGACAAACCCTGACCCGCGAGTACGTCGCGGTCGTGCAAGGCAGTGTGATTTCAGGCGGCACCATCGATCTGCCAATCGGCCGGGATCGCCACGACCGGCGGCGAATGACGGTGACCCCGCAGGGCAGGCCGGCGGTCACCTACTACCGCGTGGTGCAGCGCTTCCGTGCCCACAGCTTGCTGCGGGTCAATTTAGCGACCGGCCGCACGCACCAGATTCGGCTGCACATGAAGGACCGGGGGTATCCGTTGGTGGGTGACCCGGTCTACGGCGGCCGGCTCCGGCTGCCGCGGGACGCGGGCCTGCCGTTGCAGGAGGCACTGCGGGCATTCCGGCGTCAAGCCCTGCACGCCTCAAAACTGGGTCTGATACATCCGGCCGACGGTGCGCCCTTGCAGTGGCGCCAACCGATGCCCGGCGATATGGCCGCTTTGGTGAGCGCCCTGGAACGCGATCAACGCCGGCACCAGGCCTGAATCGTTGACGCTGCCCGGGACCGTGCGGGTCAACGTCGGCGGGCCGGCTGAGTCGGCGTCACCTCGAATCTGCAGGCGCGGCGGCGGTGCAGCACGCAACCAACTATAATTTACGTGAATTTCAATGAATGGCACACCGGCCACCCGTGTCCCTTGCTCCGCTCCAAGTGATTGAAGCCGACTGGCCAGCACCGGCGTGCGTGCATGCGTTGACCACCACGCGCAGGGGCGGCGTCAGTGTGGGTCCGTTCGCCTCGCTCAACCTGGCCCACCACACTGGCGATATGACGCACGCGGTGGCGGAAAACCGGCGGCGCCTGCGGAAGCAATGTGGGTTGCCGCGGGAACCATACTGGTTGGATCAGGTGCACGGTGACCGGGTTGTCGAGGCCGGGACGGCGAGCGCCCCGGTGCAGGCCGACGGCGCTGTGACCGCCCACGCGGGGGTGGTCTGCGCGGTGTTGACCGCAGATTGCCTGCCTTTATTTCTGTGTCATCGCTCCGGTCAGCGGGTTGGCCTCGTGCACGTAGGGTGGCGCGGCCTTGCCGGCGGTATCGTGGAACGCGGTGTAGAGGCGCTCGGCGCGGAGGGTGTCGAGGTTCTGGCTTGGTTGGGGCCGGCGATTGGACCCCAGGCCTTTGAGGTGGGTGGCGAGGTCAGGGACTACCTATGCCGCGGGCAGCCCCGCAGAGTCACGGCGTTGTTTACACCCGCAGAGGGACAGGACAAGTGGCGGGCCGATTTATTCGGATTGGTCGCCCAGCGATTGCGTGGTATGGGTGTCTATAAGTGTTTTTATCAGGACACGCAGTGCACCCTTGGCCAACCGGGGCGCTTTTTTTCTCACCGGCGCGACGGCCGGTGCGGCCGCATGGCGTCGCTGATATGGGTCGATCCGTGAACGCGTGCGTTTATACTGGAGCAGGGACGCTCTATGGTAGGGCGGCGTGCCCGCTGGCGAAGCCTTGCCGGCCCATTGACCGAAATACGGCTTGGAGAGCCGCAGCAACCGGTGTTAGGGTGTGCCCGCTTCGTTTGCCGCTGTCACCGGCGCGGTTCGAAGGGACCCCGGTACGCCGGTAATGGAGTCTCTGTCGGTAATCGAGTTCGGTCAGTAATAATGTAGCATCAAGGCGTATCAATGAGACTTTAACGATCATGGCGTTTTATGCAAATCATCAACTGCTGCTGCGCTGGTTGCTGCTGGTGTGCAGCATTGCGGTTGGTATAGCGGTAGCCTGGCACCAGGGATTGTTACACATCGTGTTTCGTAGCGACGCGAGTTATCTGTCCGTCGTTATCGTGGGGGTGTTCCTGATCTCGTCGATACACGCCGGCCGCCTGATCTTCCGGCTTTCGAAACACATCAATCAGGTCACTACCGTCTCCCATCTCATGGACAGTGATCGTGACGCTCAGATCAATATCGATAAGAATTCCGTCGTGTTCGGCTATTCGTCGGTACTGCCCGAGGGGCCCGTGAATTGGCATATTCACAACCTCGTCAACCGGTATAACAACGCGGCCAACGTCTACGATTTCGCCCGTGATCAGAGTCAGTTGTTGGACGCGCTGTCGAGACGTGTCAAGTCACCCCAGCAGGTCGGCTGGTTGATTGCGGATTTGTTGATCAAACTGGGTCTCCTGGGCACCGTGATCGGTTTTATCTTGATGCTTCAGTCGGTGCCGGCGGTGGAGGAATTGGATTTATCGGCCATCCAGGCGATGCTGTCAAAAATGAGCGACGGCATGCGGGTGGCTCTGTTCACCACGCTGTGTGGATTAATCGGCGGCGTCTTGGCCGGGGTCCAGTATCACATCGCCGATCGTGGGGCTGAAGAGCTGATCGCCGGCATCACCGAAGTGGCCGAAGTTCATGTTATTCCCCGATTGACCAACGGTGCCGCGCCGCAGCCTGCCCTATGATCCGGAATCAGCGCTATCTGACCGATCCGTTCACAGATCTGTTGTTCAACGCCCTGCTCGGGTTCACGTTCCTGTTTTTGGTTGCCATAGTGTTGATCAATCCGGCGACGCAGACCGGCGCCGTCGATCCCAAAGCGGAGTTCATCATCACCGCCACCTGGCCGGAGGACCGCCCCGATGACGTCGATCTATGGGTGGAAGACCCACGCGGGGAAATCGTGTCGTATCTGCAGCGAGACGCGGGGTGGATGCATCTAGACCGGGACGACCGGGGAGAAATCAACGACACCGTGGTCATCGACGGCCGCAAGGTGGTCTACCCGATCAACCAGGAAATCGTCACCCTGCGCGGCACCATGCCTGGGGAGTACGTTGTCAACTTGTACTACTATCAATCGGTGAGCGGCGCGCCGGTGCCGGTTTCGTTAAAAGTTGAGCGGGTCAATCCGGAGTTCAAGCTCGTGTTTGTGGATAAAGCGATCCTGGAGCAGCAAAACGTAGAAAAGACGGTGGTCCGGTTCACGGTCACCGGTAATCGTGACATCAAGGATGTGCGCCGAACGCCCAAGGTGCTCACCCCGTACGCGTTATGACGGCGTCCGTGGTCGGTCTGGTGGTACTGGTGATGGCCCTGGCGGTGCTGTTGCTGGGATTGCACATGAACGCAGCGTGGCCCTGGCAGGTCAAAGCGTCGGCAATCGTCGCCACCATGCTGACCGTCGCCATAGGCTATTTCGCCGGCTATGGATTGCTGGGATGGCCGACCAACCGCGACCTGCCTGAGTACGCACAGTGGATTGCCATCGACGTCAATGAGCCGGGCAAAGGCAAGTCCAGGACCGGTGCCGTGTACTTGTGGGCCAAGCCGCTGGATCCGATAAACTCGCCACCGCGCGCCTATCAGCTGCCCTACGATCGTGATCTGCACGACACGGTTGTCGCCGCCATGCGCCGGACGCAAAGCGGAATCCAGCAGGGTGTGCGCCGCAATGCGGATTTCGTGGCCGGTATGCGGGGGGCCGGACGGGGATTGCCGCTGAATTTTTTCGACATCAAGCCGCTCAAGCTGCCGGAAAAATCATCACGCCGGCACGAACGCACTGACGACAAGGGCGGTTAAAAATTGACGTCAGAGTCGAGGCTCTGAGCCCGAATATCGACGCGAATTTTCACTGCGAAGCGCCGTCAGCATCACGGCTTCGATAATCGGCTACGGGGCTTCCGAGAACTCCATGGACAGGTCCACCGCGTAGACGTGCTTAGTGAGCGCACCGATGGAGATGTAATCGACCCCGGTCTCAGCCATCTCGCGGACGTTGTCCAGGTCGATGTTGCCCGAGGCCTCCAGTTTCGCGCGGCCTTGATTGATCGCCGTCGCCCGGCGAAGGTCGGACATGGTGAAGTTGTCCAGCAGTACCCGCTGGGCACCCGCTTCGAGCGCCTGAGCAAGCTGATCCAGGGTATCGACTTCGATTTCGATTAGTGTCCCGGGCGCCGTGTTCATGACCGCCCGTTTGAGGACCGAGGCGATCGAGTCTCCGCTGCGCAAGTGGTTTTCTTTGATCAAGACTCCGTCGTAGAGGCCGCGGCGGTGGTTGTTTCCCCCACCGCAGCGCACCGCGTACTTCTGGGCCAGGCGCAGTCCAGGCAGCGTCTTACGGGTATCGAGAATCACTGCCTCGGTGCCCGCGACGCGGTTGACGTACCGACGGGTGACGGTGGCGGTGCCCGAAAGCGTCTGTAGCCAATTCAACGCCGAACGTTCGCCGGTGAGCACCGGGCGGGCGCGGCCGCGCAATCGGCACAGGGTCTGACCGGGACCGATGTCGTCGCCGTCAGCGGCCGTCCAGTGAACTTCGACGGCGGAGTCGAGCTGAGAAAAGACTTCGTCAAACCAACCGGTGCCGCACATTACGGCGTTGTCGCGGCAGACGACCACGGCATTAATGCGCCGCGCTTCATTGATGAGTGCAGCAGTGAGGTCGCCGCTGCCGACGTCCTCCATCAGGCTGTGCTGCACGGCTTCCCTGAGTTCCACCGCGTCATATCCGGGGTTTTCGCCGTTACCACGCAATCGCAATGTCATTTCCGGGCAATTTGATAGATTTCTTGTCCACCCCCATAATAACGAAAACAAACTTCGACAACACGTCGGCCGAACCACGGAAGCACCCCGGTTAGTCACCCGTTGGTCTGCGCACTGTGTCCGGATGATCCCCATGAACCGATTAGTCAAAGCACGCCGTATGCCGGACTCCGCAGCGGAAACTGCGGTGAGCGGGTCATTCGACACCCGGATTCACACCACGCTGGCTCGTGACGTGCGGCTTGGATTGGCCGTGGTCCCCAAGACCTTGCCACCCAGGTATTTTTACGATGATCGCGGTTCTGCGCTGTTCGAGCAGATCTGTTCTACTCCGGAATATTATCCGACCCGCGTCGAGCTTGCGCTGCTCGAAAACACGGCGGACGAGATTATTGGGCTGGCTGCGCCCCACTGCGTCATAGAGCTCGGCAGCGGTTCATCGGTAAAGACTGAGATTCTGTTGCAGTCCGCCATGGCAGTGCAGCCCACGCTGTGTTACGTGCCCATCGATGTGTCCGAAGCGGCGCTGGCCGGCGCGAAACAGCGCCTGTCAATGCGGTTTCCAACACTGCAGATAGACGAGATTTGTGATGAATACGAAACCGGACTCACCCGCCTGAAAGACGATCATACACCGCGCTTGTTTGTGTTTCTCGGCGGCACCATCGGGAATTTCGCAGACCGGGATGCGGTTGAACTGGTCGCCGCTGTCCGGCGTAGAATGGGTGCTGCCGACCGGTTTGTACTGGGTGCGGACCGCGTTAAAGATCCTGACGTGCTGCACCGCGCCTACAACGATGCCGCCGGCATTACCGCCGAGTTCAATCTAAATGTGCTGCGTGTAATCAATCGCGAACTGGCGGCGGATTTCAACCTGGATCGTTTCGAGCACAACGCATTTTACGACTCTGACCTGGCGCAGATTGAGATGCACTTGGTTTCCACAAGCTCGCGGTCTGTCACCATCCGGGCCTTGGATATGGCGGTGGACTTCGAACGTGGCGAGAGTATTCGCACGGAAATCAGCCGCAAGTTCACCGTTAATACCCTGACGTCTCTTCTCGAACGGGGTGGTATGGACGTGATACAGCACTTCGAGCCGGCGAACCGCTATTTTTCGCTGGTGTTGGCCCAGCCGCGCTGGGACCGCATTTCCGTAGACCGGCATGCAAGATAACTTATGGTCACTGGCCTCTGAAGCCTTGCAGCGCCATCCGGACCAGCTGGCGTGGATACGCCGTCTGGCCAAGGGCGGGCGCCAGCAGTATACGTATCGCCAAATCCACGCCTACGCTTCGTGTCTGGCCGGTGCTCTCTACCGATCCGGGGTTCGGGCCGGTGACCGTGTCGCTATATTGTCCGCCAACGGACCGGAATGGGGGGCGGCAGCGCTGGCGGTTTGGCGTCTCGGCGGGGTCGTTACACCGCTGCACGTCGGCAACAGCGACGACGAGCTGGCGACGCAGGTTCAAGCGCTGCACCCCAAATTAATTCTCTATCATGAAGACGATCGGGGATTGCCGGATACGCGGCGCATCGAGCTGAGCGATGCCGGCGTCGGATTTGCCGCCGCCCCCGAGGCGGAAGTCGCCCCGGAAGACGAAGCGGTGCGTATCTACACCTCCGGCAGTACCGGCAATCCGAAACTGGTGCGGCTGTCCCACAACAACATCATTTCGAACGTCGTTGCGGCCACCAAGATCAGTCTGCGGATCGACACGTCGGATCGTTTCCTCTCCCTGTTGCCGTTGTCGCATGCTATGGAGTTGACCGGCGGCATGCTGCTGCCCTTGCATCAGGGTGCGACCATTGTGGTCCCGCGAATGCTGGCGGCCAACGAAATCCTCGAGGCGCTGTCGGCGGAAAAGATCACGTTGATGATTGCTGTGCCGCGGTTGTTTCGCAATATCATGCTGGGCATCGAAAAGCGGGTGCGACAGGGGGGCTTGCCGATGCGGGCCTATGTGGCGCTGCTGCGTGCCCTGCCGCCGCGCGCCCGGCGCATCTTGAATTATCCGATTCGGAAAAAGTGCGGTGGCCGCATCAAGTGCTGGTTGAGCGGTGGATCGCGGCTCGATTCGGAAATCGCACGATTTTTCCGTAGTGTCGGCCTGCCTCTGATACAGGGCTATGGCCTCACCGAATGTTCACCGGTGGTCAGTGTGCAGGACGATAACGACCCGGTGATTGAAAGTGTCGGTGCGCCATTGCCCGGCGTCGAGGTCAGGATCAACGACCCGGACAGCACGGGTGCGGGCGAACTCTGGGTGCGCGGGCCCAACGTGATGTTGGGTTATGTCGACCAAGCGCAGACGCGGTCGGTGATGGAGGACGGTTGGTACAAAACCGGCGACATTGCGTGTCTGGTTGACGGCAAGATCGTTATTACCGGACGCATTAAGCGTTTAATTGTCACCGAAGCCGGTAAGAACGTCTACCCGGAGGACCTTGAAGTCCTGCTGGAGCGTTACGACGGACTCAAGGAGGCCGGAGTGGTGGAGGTCGATCTGCGTCCTGCCGCGGTGCTCGCCATCGATGGCCCGAATCTGGAGGCCAAGGCCCGGGCGATCCTCAAGCAGTTCAACGCCAAGGTGTCGAGCCACAACCAGATCGTGCGTTTTGCGGTAGTCGATGAGCTGCCGCGTACCCCCTTGGGTAAAGTGTCGCTAAAGGATTTGCCGGCCGTTTTCGCAAGCAACGAAGTAACCAAAAGCAAGTCTTGAGTCTGATATCTTGCTCGCGCAGCAATCGATATGGTTGATATCCGCCGTGCTTTTCGCTGTTGCGGCGGCGTGTTTGTGGTGGCTTGTCCGTCGTTGCGAACGCGCCAATGTGGCCGACTGGGGCAATCCTTGGCTCAACCGCCTGGACGGGCTGAATCGGATTTTCTGCCGGCGGTTCCACCGGCTGGAAGCCAATCCGATTCCGCTGCCGGAACGCGGCGGCGTGCTGCTCGCCGCCAACCATGTGTCGGGTCTGGATCCCTTGCTCATGATCGCCGCCTGCTCCAGACCGGTGCGGTTCCTGATTGCGACCGAGGAGTACCATCGTTGGTGGTTGATCTGGTTGTTCAGGGCCATTGGCTGCATTCCCGTCGATCGCAGCGGTAAGCCGGAGAAGGCGTTTCAGGCTGCCCTCGGGGCGTTGGACGACGGCGAAGTGATCGGCGTGTTTCCACAGGGTAGAATTCAAAAACGAGACGAGGGGCCGGTACCGTTGAAGCGCGGTGTCGTGGCGCTTGCTTACCTCGCGGGCGTGCCCATCATTCCGCTGCGTTTGTCGGGGATCGCCGGCGCCGGCCGTATCATCGTGGCGGTTTTCATTCGCAGTCGGGCGCGATTGGCGCTGGGGCCGGCGGTGACGGTGTCGGACACCAAGGACGAGGCGGCCCTGTTTACGCTCGATGACTTTGTCAACCGTGAACGGGTCGGCGCTTGAAACTGAGTGGTCGCCACCCTATTTATCTCTTTAATCACAGCATTTCAGGGGAGAATCCGCGATGCGGATGGAGAAATTGACGTCGAAGTTTCAGCTCGCACTGGCCGATGCGCAAAGCTTGGCGGTAGGCCGGGACCACGCGTTCATCGAGCCGCTGCACGTAATGATCGCGTTGCTGGATCAGGAAGGCGGCACCGTACGGCACTTGTTGACCCAAGCCGATGTCAATGTCAACAAGCTGCGTTCGCAACTGGGCGAAGCCCTGGATCATCTGCCTCAAGTGCAGGGCCAAGACGGTGATATCCACATCTCCAACGACCTGGCCCGGTTGCTGAATCAGACCGACAAGTTGGCCCAGCAGCGTCAGGACGCCTACATATCGAGTGAGCTCATGGTGCTGGCCGCGGTGGATGACCGCGGCGAACTGGGTCGGTTGCTGCGCGATTCCGGGGCCTCCAAGGGTGCGCTGGAGAAGGCCATCGACGACATGCGTGGGGGCGAGAAGGTCGACGATCCCAACGCCGAAGAACATCGCCAGGCGCTGAAGAAATTCACCATCGACGTCACCGAGCGGGCGGAGCAGGGTCGGCTCGATCCGGTGATCGGCCGCGACGACGAAATCCGGCGGGTGATCCAGGTTCTGCAGCGGCGAACTAAAAACAACCCGGTACTGATCGGCGACCCCGGTGTCGGGAAGACCGCCATTGTAGAGGGACTCGCACAACGCATCGTCAACGGAGAGGTGCCGGACGGGGTCAAGGGTAAACGGTTACTGTCCCTGGACATGGGGGCCTTGATCGCGGGCGCGAAGTTCCGCGGTGAATTCGAAGAGCGGTTGAAGGGCGTGCTCAACGATTTGGCCAAGCAGGAGGGGCAGATCATCCTGTTCATCGACGAACTGCACACCATGGTCGGTGCCGGTAAGGCCGAGGGCGCCATGGATGCGGGAAACATGTTGAAGCCCGCATTGGCGCGCGGCGAGCTTCACTGCATCGGCGCCACAACTTTGGATGAGTATCGCAAGTATATGGAAAAGGACGCCGCGCTCGAACGCCGGTTTCAAAAAGTGACGGTGGACGAGCCAAATGTGGAAGACACGATTGCGATCCTGCGCGGATTGAAGGAGAAATACGAAGTCCACCATGGCGTCGACATCACCGACCCCGCTATCGTTTCTGCGGCAAACTTGTCCCATCGCTACATTACCGATCGATTCCTGCCGGATAAAGCCATCGATTTGGTCGATGAAGCCGCCAGCCGTATTCGTATGGAGATTGATTCCAAGCCGGAAGTCATGGACCGACTGGACCGGCGCTTGATCCAGCTCAAGATTGAACGGGAGGCATTGAAAAAGGAGACCGACGACGCTTCGAGACGGCGGCTTGACGATTTGGAATCGGAAATCTCCGGCTTGGAGCGTGAATACTCGGAGTTGGACGAAGTCTGGAAGGCGGAAAAGGCCGCCGTGCAGGGTGCGCAACACATCAAGGAGGCCCTGGATCAAGCGCGGCTCGAGCTGGAGACGGCGCAACGCGCCGGGGACCTGACGCGGATGTCGGAGTTGCAGTACGGCCGCATCCCGGAACTGGAAAAACAACTGACGGCGGCGCAGGCGGCGGAGCAGTCCGAGAAACGGTTGTTGCGCAACAACGTCACCGAGGAGGAGATTGCCGAGGTGGTCTCCAAGTGGACCGGAATACCGGTTTCGAAGATGGTCGAAGGGGAGCGCGAAAAACTGCTGCGCATGGAAGACGAGTTGCATCGCCGGGTGGTCGGTCAGGACGAGGCCGTCCGGGCGGTGTCGAACGCTATCAGACGCTCCCGTGCCGGCTTGTCCGACCCTAATCGGCCCTATGGTTCTTTTCTGTTCCTCGGTCCAACCGGGGTTGGAAAAACGGAGCTGTCGAAAGCGCTGGCCAGCTTTTTATTTGATTCTGAGGATCACATGGTTCGCATTGATATGTCGGAGTTCATGGAGAAGCACTCCGTGGCACGCTTGATCGGTGCACCGCCCGGCTACGTGGGGTACGAGGAGGGCGGCTATTTGACGGAGGCGGTGCGCAGAAAGCCGTACTCCGTGATACTCATGGACGAGGTGGAAAAAGCCCATCCCGAAGTGTTTAACGTGTTGCTTCAGGTGCTCGACGACGGCCGGTTGACGGACGGGCAGGGACGAACAGTCGATTTCCGCAATACGGTGGTCATCATGACTTCCAACTTGGGTTCGCAGGTGATTCAGGAGCTCGCCGGTGAGGAAAACTATGACCGCATGAAATCCGCAGTGATGGAAATAGCCGGGCAGCACTTCAGGCCGGAATTCCTGAATCGTGTCGACGACCTGGTGGTCTTTCATCCGTTGGAGCGCGATCAACTGTGTGAGATCGCCAAGATGCAGGTGCAGTTTTTGGCCGATCGACTGTCGACGCGCGGCATCGGCCTCCATATCACGGACACCAGTCTTGAAAAGCTGGGCAACGTTGGATTTGATCCGGTCTACGGAGCGCGGCCGCTCAAGCGGGCAATTCAGTCGATGCTCGAAAATCCACTCGCCCAGGAGATCTTGAGCGGCAAGTTTGCCGCCGGAGACACCATCAAAGTGGATGTGCGGAACGACCAGTTCACTTTCGACAAAAACGGTGTCGGTGCCGCAAAGGTCGCGTGACGGGCGATGATTACTGTTCGCAGGAACTACGAGCGCGGACGCACCGAACTCGGTTGGCTGCACAGTAAGCACACGTTCTCGTTTAGCGATTACTATGATCCCTGTTATCAGGGGGTATCGGTACTGCGTGTCCTCAACGAAGATCATGTTGATCCCGGTGGTGGTTTCGACACTCACGAACATCAGGATATGGAGATCATCTGTTACGTGCTGGAAGGAACCATGCGGTACCAGGACAGTCTTGGGAACGTGCAACTGATCGAAGCAGGTGACTTTCAACTGATCAGCGCCGGCTCGGGAATCGCGTATAGCGAATCGAATACGTCGTCCGGTGACCCATTGAAGTTCATACAGGTCTGGATCGAGTCACACGAGCGGGGCTCCGCGCCGAGTTATCAACAGCAAGGCTTCACGCGTCAGTATGGAGCCGAACGGATCGTATCCTCCGATGGTTCAGACGGTACGCTGCGGATACATCAAGACATGTCCATGCACCGTATCCTGCTGCGGCACGGCTCTAGCTTGTTGATTGAACTGCCTGGCAACCGCACCGCCTATTTGCACATGGTCCGGGGCGCGGTAGGCGTGGAGGGTAAGTCACTCAACGCGGGCGACGGCGCCACCATCAGCAAGATCAATTCACTGACCATTCGTTCCGAGTCAGGCGCTGAGGCGCTGTTATTTGATTTACCTTAGCCCGCATATTGCACCAGTCGGCTACCGGCCTTGAGGTAACTGATTGAAAGATTGTTTACACATATCGAATTCGCCCTGCCTGGTCCGGGCACGCCTATCCGGGCTCTGGCTGGTCCAGGCACGCCGGAACTTGGACTTCACTCAAGCCATAGCTACGGCTATGGCTTTCGCTCCAGTCCGGCGTTCTTACCGCCCCTGTCCCGCGCCAGCTTCCCGGATACTGGTGCAATATGCGGGTTAGCCCCCCGCACACTGCGCCCAGGATCCCCGACGACGGCCGCGGGATCGGGCGCTAAGGCCGCCGCGCTGGGGTGAAACGCAGCGGGAGTTCACCACTTCGATCCCGCTGAATCAGCCCGTAAAGCGGACCAGGGCGGTTGGACGCTGCGGCCGGTACAAGGTTGGATAGGCCTGTCCCAAGCGGTCCGGCTTAAACTACGGCCGCACGTGGTGAAGCGCTCACCGGAAGACATAGAGGTGTTCTTGTATACCGTTCTTGAGCAGGACCAGTTTGTTGATGTAAAAACCCATGAGCAGACCTTCGAGCACCTTCGGTGGGTAGCGGGCGCCTTCCCGCGTGGCCGATCCCGCCGCGTAGCGGATGTACTCGGACGACAATATATCGATGGTGGCGGGCCGTTCGGAGATCTTGCTGTGTTGGGCCATGAGAAAATAAATCCAGGTCCCGGGCTCGCTGCACCGGGATAACCCGGCGGTCACGACGCGGAGATTCTCCGGGGTGAGGTAGTCGAGAAAATCCCAAGCCAGTATTAGATCGTAGCGCACACCAGGCACTGGCAGCATCAAATTGAAATCCGACTCGGACAGATCTTGTTGCGTACGGCGCCTGAGCAGTTGATCGCACAGGCTCCCGGGAAAATTGTTGTAGAACAATCTCGCCCTCAGACGCCCGAAATAATGCAGTTTGCGATCGGTGGGCGCACCGAGATCCAGTACTCTAGCTCCCGGGTGTGTGACCAGCCGCTCTTCGATTAGCGGAATGATTCCCGTACCCAGGCGTTCGGACTGATACCGTTGATGATCGTCGCTTGCCGGTAAGCCGTGGGCTGCGCTGATTATAGCGACACCTTAATTGGACGTTGAGCCACCCACGCGCTTGACGGACGCCACGGTGTCTTTCCCTCCGGGCGACGCTTTGGGGGCGGTTGCAGATTGCGGTCGCTGGTCTTCCATGTCCATGTCGATGGAGCCTTTGAATTTCGCCCCGTCCTCCAGGACCACCCGGGGTGCGGTAATGTTGCCCTGGACCCGACCGGCGCCACGGATCAGGACCCGCTCACTGCCAATCAGATCGCCGACAACCTTGCCTTCCACGGCGATGCTCATGGCGTTGACATTCGCCTGCATGATGCCGTCAGCGCCGACCACAACATTGTTTTTGGGTAGGCTCAAGGTGCCTTCAACCTTGCCGTGCACCACCAAGTCCTCATTTCCCGAGATATCGCCCTTGATTTCGATGGAGGGCCCGATGGACGCGGCTTGACGTGTTGTGACGGACCGGCTGACTGACTGGGGCGCTTCGGGGCGCTGGTCTTCAGAAAACATCATGGGGTCTGTAAGGGTGTCGTCGTCGGTGGTCTTTTTCCACATACTCATGCCGTGTCTCCCCAATTCTGCTATAGGTTAATACTGTCGGTTCTTTTGTACTTGAACAAACGATTCCGGTGGCCTGGTCCGTGTCTGAGTGCGCTTAAAAGCGGCGGCAGGGCCGGGCCCGGCGGCATTACGGCCTGGGTGTGTTGCCAATTCGTACTCGGCGCACGGACGTGCCGCAATGCACCCCCATCCGAGTGGGACACGCGAATTGTCACGATAAATGGCGTGGCCTGCAAGCGCTAAATGGACGACACTGGTCACGACGCGTGGGGCGTAGGCCCGGAATTGACGACGCGAACGCAGTTGGTCCCTGACCGTGGGCCGGTCATCGGCTGTCGCACCGCAGCAGACCGCCGGTCGGCTTGCGGGTTGACAGCAGCGTGTGACTGATAAGAATGGCGGTTGCGAAAAGGGTATAACTAACTTATGAAAGCAATGATATTGGCGGCGGGACGGGGCACCCGCGTACAGCCGTTGACCTATGAGATGCCTAAACCCATGATTCCGATTCTTGGTAAACCGGTCATGGAGTACCTGGTGGAGGATCTGAGTCGTCACGGCGTGACGGAGATAATGGTCAACGTGAGCCATCTGCCCGAACAGGTCGAACGTTATTTCGGTGATGGGCGGCGGTGGGGAGTCCGCATCGGGTACTCCTTCGAGGGCCACATCGAGAACGGTGAAATCGTCGCGGAACCCCTGGGGTCGGCCGGCGGGCTTAGGCGTATTCAGGATTTCAGCGGGTTTTTTGACGATACCTTTGTCGTGGTGTGCGGAGATGCCCTGATCGATCTGGACATCACCACCGTCGTTCGGCGGCACTGGCAGAAGGGGGCCGCAGCAAGCATTTGCGTACACGAAATTCCCAAGCAACAGGTCCCCAACTACGGAGTCGTGGTCTGCGACGAAGACAGTCGCATTTTGTCATTTCAAGAAAAGCCCTCAATTGCGGAGGCGCGCTCAAACCTCGTCAACACGGGCATCTACGTCTTTGAACCGGAGATACTGAACTTGATACCGCCGGGCAAGAACTACGACATCGGCAGCGAGCTGTTTCCGCTCATCGTTCGGGAGGGACTGCCTTTCTACGCGATCAACGAATCCTTCAACTGGATTGATATCGGCCGGCTCAGCGATTATTGGGAAGCGAATCAGCAACTCATGCTCGGTAAGCTGCGCGATGTTCGCGTTCCCGGTCGACAGGTGCAGCCGGGAATCTGGACCGGACTCAACGTTGCCATCGATTGGGCCGACGTCGAGATCGAAGGCCCGGTGTACATCGGCAGCAGTTCGCGCATTGAGTCAGGCGTGCGGATTGTTGGACCAACCTGGATCGGCCACGGTTGTCATGTACAAAGTGGGGCTGAGATCAACCGCAGCATACTGTTCCAGTACAGCCGCATCGGTCCGAAGGGCTGCATCAAAGAGTCCGTTGTGTGTGGCCGGCACTGTGTCGATAAAGAGGGCAATGCCATCTACGATGCCGACTCCAAGCTGGACTGGGTCGGGGACGCGAGAGCCCGCGATCAGGACGCCGCGGTATTTGCGGTCGGCCGCCGTTAACCCCCTCAGGGCGTGGTGATGATCCTTGATTTCGGCTCGATGTTCTGACTCAGCAGCTGATTGACGCGGCGGACATAGGCCGCCGGCTCGCGAATCTTCGCACCTTCGCTCAAGGCGGCCTGGTCGAATAAAACCAGCGCCCAATCCTCCACGTTCTGCGCATCCGGATCCAATCCTTTGATCATCGGGTGATCGGGATTCAATTCCAGGATCGGCTTGAATTGCGGGGCCGCTTGTCCAACGGACATCAGCACGCGCTCAAGGTTGGCTCCGATGTCGTGCTCATCGGCGATCAGGCACGCGGCGGAGTCCGTGAGCCGCTTGGACAGTCGAACGTCTTTGACGCGATCGTGCAGGATTTCCTTGAATCTATTGACCAGCGCCTCACAGGATTGTTGCGGCGCCGTGTCCTGCGGTTGTTCGACCAGGTCGTCAAGATCGAGCGTGCCTTTGGCAACGGACTTGAGCGGCCGGTCCTCGTATTCGGTCAGATGGTTCACCACCCATTCGTCAATGGGGTCGGTTAGCAACAACACTTCAATGTCATTTTTCCTTAAGATCTCCAGGTGTGGCGATTGGTGCGCTGCGCTGTAATTCTCCGCCGTCAGGTAGTAGATGGTTTTCTGCTTCGCCGGCATGCGCGCAATATAACTGTCCAGTGAAGCGGTCTGTGCGTCCCCTTCGCCCTTGGTGCTCGCAAACCGGAGCAACTTCGCAATCGCCGAACGATTGTCAGGATCCTCGATGATGCCCTCTTTGAAAACCTGCCCGAACTGCTCCCAGAAGGTGCGATAGTTGTCCGGCTGCTTGTCCGCTATACGGGCGAGTTCGTTGAGAATCTTTTTGACGGAACGTGCCTTGATTTTGTCGATGTCTTTATTTTTTTGCAGATACTCGCGAGATACGTTGAGCGGCAGATCGACCGAGTCCACAACTCCCCGGACGAACCGTAAATACGCCGGCATCAAGTGTTCGGTGTCGTCCATAATGAAGATTCGGCGTACGTAAAGTTTGACACCGTGGCGGCGTTCGCGATCCCACAGATCGAACGGGGCGCGGGCGGGGATGAAGAACAAGGTTATGTATTCGAGTTTTCCTTCCACCCGGTTGTGAATGGTGGTGAGCGGTGCCTCGGTATCGTAGGATAGTGTCGTGTAGAAGGCTTGATAATCCTCGTCAGAAATCTCCTTCCTGTTCCGTGCCCACAGTGCTGAGCCCTTGTTCACGGTTTCCCATTCAATCGGCGCACCTTTTTTGGATTGTTTTTCGTCCGCCGGGGAGGCCATTTTAATCGGCAGCGAAATGTGATCCGAGTACCTGCCGATGATGGATCGCAGTCGTGAGGGTTCGAGGAACTCCTTGTCGCCGGACCTCAGTGTGAGCACGATTTCAGTACCGCGCGTGTCCTTGGTCGTGTTTTCGATGGTGTATGCACCACTCCCGTCCGATTCCCAGCGCACCGCAGTTTCCGGAGGTTCCCCGGCCCGGCGGGTGGTGAGGACCACCTTGTCGGCGACCATGAACACCGAATAAAAGCCGACGCCGAACTGCCCGATTAAATTGGCGTCTTTGGCTTGATCGCCGGTCAAGGCCTCAACGAATTCCTTGGTGCCGGAACGTGCGATGGTGCCGATGTTCGCGACCACTTCATCGCGGTCCATACCGATGCCATTATCGGCCACGGTGATGGTACGGGCCTTCTTGTCGATGCCGACGTGGATGGTCAGTTCGTCCCCGTCTTCGAGCAGCTCGGTCTTGGTCAGTGCCTCGAAGCGGAGCTTGTCGGCGGCATCGGAGGCATTCGAAATCAATTCGCGCAGGAAGATTTCCTTGTGCGTGTAGAGGGAATGAACGACCAGATGCAACAGCTGTTGGACCTCGGTCTGGAAAGGGAAAGTCTCTGATTTACTCATCGTTAGCTACTCACAATACTCATAAATTCTGAAAAAGGTGAACGGCCGACACCCCGGGCCCACGCCGCTGGTGACCGCCTGACTTGTTATATGAATACCGGCCGGGCAAGATTCAAGGGGCCGCCAGGTTCCCGGCTGCCGCGGCCTCGAGGGTGTTCTCGAGCAGCGAGGCCACCGTCATCGGTCCGACCCCGCCTGGGACGGGGGTGATCCAGGCGGCGCGGTCCATCGCACTGCGAAAATCGACATCACCGGTCAGGCTGCCGTCTTCGAGCCGGTTTACACCGACGTCGATGACGACGGCACCCGGTTTGATCCACTCACCGGGGACAAAATGCGCATGTCCCACCGCCGCGATCAGCAAATCGGCATTCGCCGCCTTCTCCGGCAATCCGCGCGTGCGGCTGTGGCACACCGTTACCGTTGCACTGGCACGTATGAGCTCCAACGCCATGGGGCGTCCGACGATCGTGGATCGGCCTATGATCACCGCATCCTGACCGTTGACCTCTATTTCGGACACTTGCAGCAGGGTCATCACACCCCGTGGGGTACAGGGCCGCAGGCCCGGCAGGCCCAGCGCCAGCCGGCCGATGTTGCAGGGGTGAAACCCGTCGATGTCTTTGCGGGGATCGATCGCTTCAATGACCGCATCGCTGTCTATGTGACCGGGCAGGGGAAGCTGCACCAGGATCCCATCCACGTCCGGATCTGCGTTCAACCGCGCGATGAGGGTCAGCAATTCGTCCTCGGCGATGGTCACCGCCGGTTCGAACGCGAATGGGCGCACTCCGCACCGTTCGCAGGCGCGCAATTTATTGCGCACGTAGACCTCGGAGGCCGGGTCCTCGCCGACCCGGACCACGGCGAGCCCCGGTGCCCGCTGTCCTTGTCGGCGGCGCTCGGCCACCGCCAGTCGGACCTTTTCGATGATTTGCGAAGCGATGCTCTTGCCGTCGATCAGTTGTGCCGTCATAGCTCGTTATTAATTCGTTCGTATAGGACCCGCCGCATGCGTTGACGGTGTCTGGGGCAGCGCGTATAGTCGGCCGGAAACCAGATTCTAGAAACCAACGGCCCGTATTCTACACGGTTGGCAAAGGCGCGTGTTCCCGCCCCGTGGAGTCGCCATGGTGTCTAGTATCTGGTTTTGCGTATGAGAACCCGGGGTATGGCGCAGTCTGGTAGCGCACCTGCTTTGGGAGCAGGGAGTCGGGGGTTCAAATCCCTCTACCCCGACCAGTCGACAAGTCGCGGTACAATCGACCCTATGCGCCCGTAGCTCAATTGGATAGAGCAACGGCCTTTGAGCGTGCGACGAGAGCCGCCGCTGGGAGCCTGCAGGGGGAAACGGAACCCCTGCAGTGTCGGGCACTGTATCGGTGGACCCTTAACGCGTCGTGGCGATGGCAACACCGAGGAAACCGAAACAGCGCAAAGACTCGTGAGTTGCCGACGAGGGGTAGCGCTGCGGACCGCCGCTGGCGGCCGCGGGATCCGTAGAGGCTATACGTGTCCCACCTGAGATGGTGAAGATATAGTCCAGACCACAAACGGAGGGAACCACGGCGTTTGAGTCGAGCGGCACAGGGCCGTTGGGCACCATTAGCGGGCGCGGTGAGTCTCCCGGCAGTGAAAGCTGTAGTGGTAAGCTAAGCCGTAGGTTACAGGTTCGAGTCCTGTCGGGCGTACGCATTACAGAGCCGGTGTCAAGCGTTGGAGATCGAATGGTGAGCGTAGCTCAGTTGGTAGAGCTCAGGATTGTGGATCCTGTGGTCGTGGGTTCGAGTCCCATCGCTCACCCCACACACCGGCGGGTGTGGACGTGTGCCTCTGAAAATGACGCCGCCGTACGAAACCGTACGGTCGCGCAGAGCTTTTCACACACCAGTCGTGGGCGATGGGCCGTTAGCTCAGTTGGCAGAGCAGCTGACTCTTAATCAGCGGGTCGTAGGTTCGAGCCCTACACGGCCCACCACACATCACTCGCGTCCGTTACCTTTAAGCCTGGCTGGCGGATGTGCGAAAGTGGCGGAATCGGTAGACGCGCTGGTTTTAGGTACCAGTGGGGTAACCCGTGGGAGTTCGAGTCTCCCCTTTCGCACCATTCTCGTGCGGTCCGGTCCCGGAACTGCGGCGGATCGGCCACCCCCCGAGTCGGCCATCCCTGTTTGAACGAGGAGGACGAATGCAAGTATCGGTAGAAACAACGGGTGAGCTGGGTCGCAAGATGACCATCGCGGTGCCCGCGGATGAGGTGGAGAAAGAAATCTCCAGCCGTCTTCGGCGCCTGGCCAAAACAGCGCGGCTACCTGGGTTTCGTCCCGGCAAGGCCCCGCTGAAGGTCATAGAGGCCCGGTACGGGAGTCAGGTCTTGCAGGAGGTGGCCGGTCAACTGATCGAACGCAGTCTGCGGGAGGCGTTGAGCCGGGAGAGCCTGCAACCGGCGGGGGGCACGGAGATCGACCCCAAGTCCATCGGTCGTGGCAAGGATCTGGAGTATGTTGCCCGCTTCGACGTGTTCCCCGAAATCCGGAAGCTCGACTTGACCGGGCTCACTATCGAACGCCCGGTCTGCGAGGTCACCGATACGGACGTCGAGCAAACTCTCGAGTCCATGCGCAAGCAGTACACAGACTGGCGGCCGTTGGACCGGCCGGCGCAATCCGGCGATCGTCTGCGAATCGATTTTCACGGCACGCTCGATGGTGCGCCGTTCCGTGGTGGTGATGCGGAAAACTATTCGGTGATGGTCGGCAGTGACACCATGTTGCCGGAGTTCGCCCAAGGATTGGACGGCGTCAGCAGTGGTGATGAGCCGGTGATCACAGTTACCTATCCGGACAACCACCATGAACCGGAGGTGGCGGGGAAACAAGCTGAATTCCGGGTCAAGGTGCTTGAGGTGGCAGAACCGGTGTTGCCGGAGATCGATGCGGAATTCGTCAAGCTGTTCGGGGTCCAGAACGGAGGCGTCGAGAAACTGCGCGAGGACGTGCGTGAAAACCTGTCCCGGGAGATGGCAGAACGCATCAATCGGACTGTCCGCGACCGGGTGATGCAGGCGCTGATTGATGCCAATCAGGTCGAGTTGCCCGCCAAACTTGTGGCGGAGGAGGTACAGCGGATGGCGCAGGCGAACCAGGAACTGCTCCGGCAGCAGGCGGGTGTCGCCGCGGCGGCCCCGGATCCGGCCGAGCTGGAGCCCCAAGCGCGCCGCCGGGTGGCTTTGGGTTTGATCGTCTACGAGGTGGTCAAGGCCCTAAACCTGCGCCCCGACAAGGACCAGATGCGGGCCAAAGTTACTAAAATGGCGGGGAGTTACGAGAATCCGGACGCCTTCGTCCAGTGGTACTATTCAGATCAGCAACGTGTCCAGCAGCTGGAGGCACAGATTTTGGAGGAACAAGTGGTGGAAAAATTGCTCGAAACCGCCACGGTCACCGAGCAGGCGGTCACCGTCGATGGGTTGATGTCTGGGGCCGGGTCGACCAATATATAGTAAATGAACTGTGTAAATATTATGAGCGAAAATACTCGGAGTTCGGGTCTTAATCCGCAGGGTATCGGCTTGGTGCCGATGGTGATCGAAAGCACTGGCCGTGGTGAACGCGCGTTTGACATCTATTCGCGCATGCTCAAAGAGCGCGTGGTGTTTCTGGTCGGCGCTGTGGATGACCACCTGGCCAATTTGATTGTTGCGCAGTTGTTGTTCTTGGAGTCCGAAAATCCGGACAAAGACATACATTTGTATGTCAACAGTCCTGGCGGAGCGGTAAACGCCGGCCTGGCAATCTATGACACTATGCAGTTCATTAAACCCGATGTGAGCACTGTTGTCGTAGGCCAGGCCGCCAGCATGGGGGCGGTGATCGTCGCCGGCGGCGCCAAGGGCAAGCGGTTTTCGCTGCCCCATGCGCGGATCATGATCCATCAGCCTTGGGGCGGCTTTCAGGGACAGGCGACGGACATCGACATACACGCCAGGGAAATATTGAAATTGCGGGAACGGTTGAACCAAATTCTGGTCGCGCACACCGGTCAGGACATCGCCACCATCGAGCGCGATACGGAGCGGGATTTTTTCATGGGCGGCAGCGATGCCACGGAGTACGGGCTGATCGACGAGGTAATTACCAAGCGGGAATAAGGTGACGGGCCGCATCCAGGCGGCCGACAGGCTTGAAAAATTTTTTCAGAACCTGCATCTTAGTAACTAAGCGCCGGGACCGAGACCATGGTCGACGACAAACACGACGGCAAGAGCGAAAAACTGCTTTATTGCTCATTTTGCGGAAAGAGCCAGCATGAAGTACGTAAACTGATTGCCGGACCGTCGGTCTTCATCTGCGACGAATGCGTTGAGCTGTGCAACGACATCATTCGGGAAGAGGTTCAAGAGGGAGCTGAAGAAACCGAATCACGCAGCAAGTTCCCGACACCCGGAGACATCCGCCAGATCCTGGATGAGTACGTCATCGGCCAGCATGAAGCGAAAAAGGTGTTGTCGGTAGCGGTGTACAACCATTACAAGCGGATCGAAAACGAAGACAAAGTCGGCGACGTCGATATTTCCAAGAGCAACATCCTGCTGATCGGACCCACTGGATCGGGTAAGACCCTGCTCGCCGAGACTTTGGCGAGACAACTCAATGTGCCTTTTACCATCGCCGATGCGACAACCCTCACCGAGGCCGGTTACGTGGGGGAGGATGTCGAGAACATCATTCAGAAGCTCCTGCAGAAATGCGATTACGACATCGAAAAAGCGCAGATCGGTATCGTCTACATCGACGAGATCGACAAGATCTCCCGCAAGTCGGACAATCCTTCGATCACTCGTGACGTTTCCGGCGAGGGTGTGCAACAAGCTTTGCTCAAGTTGATCGAGGGCACCATTGCGTCGGTACCGCCCCAGGGTGGCCGCAAACACCCGCAACAGGAATTCCTGCAGGTCGATACCCGCAACATACTGTTTATCTGCGGCGGCGCCTTTTCCGGTCTGGAGAAAATCATTCAGGACCGTTCAGAACGGAGCAGCATCGGGTTCGGGGCCGACATTAAGAGCAAGTCGGATGATAAGAATGTCGGTGAGATCCTGCGCGATTTGGAGCCGGAAGACCTCATCAAGTACGGCCTGATTCCTGAGTTCGTTGGACGTCTGCCAATCGTTGCGACGCTGCAGGAACTCGACGAAGACGCACTGGTGTCGATATTGACCGAGCCGAAGAATGCCCTGGTCAAGCAGTATCAGAAGCTTCTGAAACTGGAGGGCGTTGATCTGGAGATACGCGACGACGCACTGCGCGCGGTGTCCAAGAAAGCGATGGACCGCAAGACCGGCGCGCGTGGTTTACGCTCGATACTGGAGACCGCGCTTTTAGACACCATGTACGAATTGCCGTCCATGGAGGGTGTAAAAAAGGTCACGGTCGACGCGAGTGTGATCTCGGAGGGTGCCCGACCCCTGTACATCTACGAGGAAGTCGAGCCCAGACAGGCTTCGACGCACTAACTACTTAAATATACTGGGGTTTATGCCCCCTCGGCGGCGGCGTTGTCTGTTAACCCGGTCCTCTCCAGTATTGAATTATCTCACGTTTCACCCCATAGTTAGATCAAGGTGCGAGTGCGGTGTCGATGCCAGCTGGCGCTTTACGCCCACAGAGTGTGGCCCGAACGATTCACCCAAACCCTGAGAATCGGCATGACTCAAGCGAACCAAAGTTCCAACCTCGAATCACCCATTCCGGTGCTTCCCCTGCGGGACGTGGTGGTGTTTCCGCACATGGTCATACCACTGTTCGTCGGTCGCCGTAAATCGATCGTCGCCCTAGAAAAATCCATGGAGGTGGGTAAGCATATCCTGCTCGTCGCCCAGCGAAACGCCGCGGACGATGATCCGGTGGCGGAAGACATCTACGCGGTGGGTACAATCGCCAGTATTCTCCAGCTGTTGAAATTGCCAGACGGCACGGTCAAGGTGCTGGTCGAAGGCGAACAGCGCGTCAGAATCGACGGTTACGTCGACATCGACGACATGTTCAGCGCCAATATCACGACTATGGACACCGTTGAAATGGGTGACCGTGAAGCCGAGGTGTTGATTCGCACCGTGCTTGCCGAATTCGACCAGTATGTGAAGCTGAACAACAAGATTCCGCCGGAGATATTGACGTCTCTGTCGGGTATCGATGATGCTGGCCGCCTGGCCGATACAATCGCCGCACATTTGAGCTTAAAGATCGAAGACAAACAACGCATCCTGGAGATGGTCGATACGCGGGAGCGGTTGGAACACATACTTGGGATAATGGAATCGGAAATCGATCTACTCCAGGTCGAGAAGCGGATACGCGGCCGGGTCAAAAAACAAATGGAAAAGAGCCAGAGGGAGTACTACCTCAATGAGCAGATGAAGGCGATCCAGAAGGAATTGGGAGACATGGAGGACAGTCCTAATGAGATCGAGGACCTGGTTGCCAAGATCGAAGCGGCAGGCATGTCCAAAGAGGCAAAGGGAAAGGCCGAAGCGGAGCTCAAAAAGCTCAAGATGATGTCGCCGATGTCGGCGGAAGCCACTGTGGTGCGCAATTACATCGACTGGTTGGTGCAGGTGCCGTGGAAAAAGCGCTCGAAAGTACGCAAAGACTTGGTCATCGCCGAGCAGATCCTCGAGGAAGACCACTACGGCCTGGAAAAGGTTAAGGAACGCATTCTCGAATACCTCGCGGTTCAACAGCGCATCAGAAAGATAAAGGGCCCGATACTGTGCCTGGTCGGACCTCCGGGCGTTGGAAAGACGTCTTTGGGGAAATCCATAGCGCGGGCGACGAATCGTAAATTCATTCGCATGTCCCTCGGTGGAGTACGGGACGAAGCCGAGATTCGCGGGCACCGGCGCACTTACATCGGATCCTTGCCGGGTAAAATCGTTCAGAACATGGCCAAAGTGAAGATGAAGAATCCGCTGTTCATGCTGGATGAGGTGGACAAAATGTCGATGGATTTTCGCGGGGATCCGTCGTCGGCTTTGTTGGAGGTCCTGGATCCTGAGCAGAACCACACGTTTGTCGATCACTACCTGGAAGTGGACTACGACCTGTCGGAGGTCATGTTTATCGCCACCGCGAACACCCTTAACATTCCACCACCGCTGCTCGACCGCATGGAAGTCATTCGCCTGTCCGGTTACACGGAGGACGAAAAGATCCACATTGCGTTGAAATATCTGGTCCCGAAGCAACGTAAAAACAACGGGCTGAAGGATGAGGAGGTGTCAATCTCCAAGTCCGCGCTGTATGACGTTGTCCGTTATTACACCCGGGAGGCGGGTGTGCGTGGGCTGGAGCGGGAGATCGCGAAAACTTTCCGTAAGGTCACCAAGCAATTGTTACTGGATCCTTCACGGACCAAAGTTGCCATTACACCGCGCAATCTCGGGAAGTATTTGGGTGTCCGTCGGCATCGTTACGGAAAAACAGAGGAAAACAATCAGGTCGGCCAAGTGGTGGGTCTTGCGTGGACCGAGGTAGGAGGTGAATTGCTGTCAATCGAGTCGGTTATTGTGCCCGGTAAAGGCAAGCAGATTTATACCGGTAAACTGGGCGATGTCATGCAGGAATCGATTCAAACCGCCCTCAGTGTGGTCCGCAGCCGTGCGGAAAGTTTCGGCATTGATCCGGAGTTCTTTCATAAACACGATTTTCATGTGCACGTGCCGGAAGGGGCGACCCCCAAGGACGGCCCGAGTGCGGGCATTGGTATGTGCACGGCGCTGCTGTCCGCCGTTGCCGGCATACCCGTGCGTTCGGATGTGGCGATGACCGGTGAGATCACCCTGCGTGGGGAGGTCTTGCCGATCGGCGGTTTGAAAGAAAAACTGCTCGCCGCCCATCGCGGCGGGGTGAAGACGGTCATCATCCCCGACGAGAACGAGAAGGATCTCGCCGAAATTCCGAAAAACGTGAAAGACAAAATGGATATTCAACCGTTGAAATGGATCGACGAAGTGCTGGAAGCGGCGCTCGAACGAATGCCGGAGGTCGGTTCCACAAAGGCGAAAAAGTCGAAATCCACAAAGCCAGCTGCTGAGGACTCCGGCCAGGAGAGTGTCACCACGCACTGAACGCTGTAGTCTTAATTCTTAATGAGACGATGAATTCGGTTCTGGCCGTAGGCACTTGTTTTCGTTGCATCGCGTTGGCCGGGAACAGACGAGCTGCGGCGCTGTATTGGGTGACCGACAGGTGGTTTTCTTGACACCCGATTTTGGCGCTTGGTATAAGGCCACCTGTGGATGCATTGCCTCGGTCTGCGTATGGCCACGGTCCTTAGTGAATTAAATGGTTCGGTTCTTTTCTAAATCTTCCACCGCTTCAAACTAGAAAGGGGAGTCAATGTGAATAAGGCGGAATTAATTGAAATGGTCGCTGCATCGATGCATATTACGAAGTCCGATGCAACGGCTACGGTAGATGCTGTATTCAACGGAATAACCGATTCGTTGAAAAACGGGGATTCGGTGACGCTGGTGGGATTCGGAACGTTCTCGGTCAGCCAGCGTGCCGCACGAACCGGTCGCAATCCCCGCACTGGAGAGGCAATTACGATTCCCGCCTCCCGGAGTCCGAAGTTTAAGGCTGGCAAGGCGTTGAAAGACGCGGTGAATTAGACGTGGTTGACTTTACACGGGTGCTTAGCTCAGTTGGGAGAGCGTCGCCCTTACAAGGCGAAGGTCGGGGGTTCAAGCCCCTCAGCACCCACCAGCATGTTTTTCCGCAAGCACTCGGAGCGGTAGTTCAGTTGGTTAGAATACCGGCCTGTCACGCCGGGGGTCGCGGGTTCGAGTCCCGTCCGCTCCGCCACATTTAGCCCATAGATTGCACCAAGGTGGGCACTAGGAGAAAATGTTGTTTGCAACAAGAAATTCGATCCGCGTATGGAGCGTATATCCACTAACCGGTCACGCGTTTCTGCCGCCCAGTGCTCAGTTTCAATCCGGTGGTTCTTTGCGTTGCTTACTGATCCATGCTCACTGAAATACGCAGCCGGGCGACCGGCTGGATTGCCTGGTTTATCGTTATTCTGATCAGCATCCCGTTCGCGTTATGGGGTGTCAATACGTATTTCGAAGGGGCCGCGGAGATCAACGTGGCCGTGGTCAACGGAGAAGAGATAGATCAGCGCGCCTACCGGGATGCGCTGGAGGTCAGCCGCGCCAGGCTCGGTCAGCTGCTCGGCGACAATGCTGACCCGGAACTCACGAACAGCGCCGAGTTCAAGAACAACGTCCTGACCGGTTTGATCACCCAGGTATTGTTGTCCATGGACGCGGACCAGAAAGGGTACCGGTTCAGCGACGCTCAACTTCGACAGTTCATTCAGTCTGTGCCGGCTTTTCAACGCGACAATCGGTTCGCCTCGGATCTCTACGAAAGTGCCGCCCGGTCACAAGGTTACAGCGTCTCCGACTTCGAGCAGCGTCTGCGGCGGCAAAACGTTATCGATCAAATCCGCATCGGATTCACCGACACCTCCATCGTCACCGATCACACCCTCGACGCGCTGTTGCGGCTCGCACTGCAGCGAAGACACTTCGACTATGCGACCGTCCGCCGGCAAGAATTCATCGATCGGGTTGAGATCAGCGAAGCGGAGATAGAAAAGGAATACAACGATAACGCGCATCGTTACCAGGAACCGGAGAAGATCAAGGTTCAGTTCGTTCGTTTAGCGGTGGCGGATCTGGAGAAGACCATCGCGCTCAGTGAACCGGAACTACGGCAGATCTATGAGACCAACAAGGACCGTTATCGAGCACCGGAGCAACGCAAGGTCAGTCATATTTTGATTACCGTACCGCAGAGCGCCGATGAGGACCGTCTTGCGGAGGCGCTTAGCGAAGCGAGCGCGTTGGCGGAACGGGCCCGGGGCGGGGAGGATTTTGCTGAGCTTGCCAGAGAACATTCCCAAGACCCCGGGTCGGCCCCGAAAGGGGGTGATCTCGGTGTCCTGGTCCGCGGAGTGATGGTCAAGCCATTCGAAGAGGCCGTGTACCGTCTCCGGGTCGGCGAGGTTAGTGGACCGGTCAAGACTCGGTTCGGATATCACGTAATCAAGTTGACCGACTTGGTGCCCGAGTCCGTCCAGACGTTCGAGCAGGCGAGAGAACAGATTGAACGTGAGGAGCGAAGGCGGTTGTCGGAGGCGCAGTTCATCGAGCAGGCGGAAACCTTTCGAAATCTGGTTTACGAAGAACCGCAGACGCTTGCACCGGTCGCTGAGGAGTTGGGGTTGAGCCTTGGCGAGTCGGATTGGTTTTCAGTTGACGACGGAACCGGGATCGCCGCCAATGCCCGGCTGCGGGAAGCGGCCTTTAGCAACGACGTGTTCATAGAGGGCCTCAACAGCGAGACGGTGGAAATTGATGCCAATACACTGGTGGCTGTGCGGAAGCTAGAAACCCAGACCGCCCGGCAGAAACCGCTCGACGACGTCCGCGCCGACATCGAACGAACATTGAGAGAGAATCGCGCCCGGGAGCGGGCCAGGCAGCTCGGCGCACAGTTGCTGTCGGAGCTCGAAGCCGGCGGCGACTGGGAACAACTGCTGAGTAATAACGCGCTGCAGGCTGAAGCGGTGAGCCAGGCCCGCCACGAGCGCCGGGCAGAGCCCAATCCCCAGGTGGTAGCCGAGGTGTTTCGGGCGCGTCCGCCTCAGTCGGACCAGCCGGTGTACGGCGGTGTGGATTCCGGTTCCGGGGATTATGTATTGTTCCGATTGACCAAGGTTGAAGATGGCGACCCGGTCCAATCCGACTCGAGCGTCCGGGACCGCTTCCGGGCGGCTTTGGAGCGGCGCAACGGCTACGATTTCTTTCTAAGCTATCAGCAAGGACTGCGTGACCAGGCGGACATCAAGAAATTCACCGAACAACTCTGAGTTCGTGCGGGTGCTTAGCCCAAGAATTTTTCGCTCATTCCGATCATATTGAAGCCAGCATCCACATAAGTGATCTCTCCAGTAATCCCGGATGCGAGGTCTGAGCAGAGAAATGCGGCCACGTTACCGACTTCGTCGGTAGTGACCGATCGGCCAAGCGGCACCATGCTTTCGTAGTACTCCATCATCTTCTTGAAACCACGGATACCGGATGCGGCAAGGGTTTTGATGGGTCCCGCCGATATGGCGTTCACCCGGATGCCCTCAGGCCCCAGGGACTGGGCAAGGTAGCGAACATTGGCTTCTAGACTGGCCTTGGCCAGGCCCATGACGTTATAGCCCGGTATTGCGCGTACCGAACCGATATAGGACATGGTCAGTAAGGCGCCGTTGCGTCCCGACATCATGTCCCGTCCAGCCTTGGCCACCGCGGCAAAGCTGTATGAGCTGATTTCATGGGCGACATTGAAGCCTTCGCGGGTAACGGCATCCAGATAGAGTCCGTTGAGCTCTTCGCGCGGTGCGAAGGCAACGGAGTGCACGATGATGTCGAGGCCGTCCCAGTAATTGTCCAATTGTGCAAAGACGTCGGTGATTTGTTCATCACTGCCGACATCGCAGGGTAGTACAATGTCCGAATCGACGGCGGAGGCGAATCTTTCCACCCGAGGTCGAAGTTTTTCGATCTGATAGGTGAACGCCAGCTCAGCCCCTTCTCTGTGCATGGCTTTGGCGATTCCCCACGCAATGGATCGGTCACTCGCCAGACCGAAGATTAATGCACGCTTTCCGCTCAAAAAGCCCATGGGTGACCGTCCTCCTTGCAGACGTTCGGTGATGTTCGTTCAGTGAATTTTCAGTATAAAATCCTTGTATATCATTGTTACGGTTGCTGTCAAAATCCACCTCGAACCGGCGTGTTGTGTTCAATGTTCAAAGTACTGATCGTATCGCTTGGTCTCGGTGTGCCGGCGTCGGTGGCAGCGGTGTGGAACAACCCCTACCCCGCGGCACAGGATGAGCAGAACATACTGTACTCGTCGTTCTCTGAACGCCCCAAGCACTTGGATCCGGTGCGGGCGTATAGCTCTGACGAGTATATGTTTATCGCGCAGATATACGAACCACCGCTGCAGTACCACTTTTTGCGGCGGCCCTACACATTGGTTCCGTTGACCACCGACGGCATCCCCGAGGTGGTCTATTTCAACCGGGAGGGTGTGCCGCTGAGCGCCGATGTGTCGGTGGCCGATATCGCTTACAGTGAATTCACTATACGTATCCGAGCCGGGATTCTGTATCAACCGCACCCGGCCTTCGCGGCGGATGATCAAGGCGTGGGTCTCCGGCGCCCAATGAGCAGCTCCGAACTCGCTGCGGTGCGTACGCTGGCTGATTTTCAGCGCACCGGAACCCGGGAGTTGACCGCTGACGACTATGTTTATCAGATCAAACGTATGGCGAATCCGCAGCTGCATTGCCCGATTGCCGGGGTTATGGGTCAGTACATCGTCGGATTTTCTGAGCTGAGCGAGGACATTGCACGGACCTTGGAGCAGAATGATTACGGTGACTATTTGGATCTGAGGCGCTTTCCGCTTACCGGTGTTACTACAATTGATCGATATACCTACCGTATCCGCATCAAGGGTAAGTATCCGCAATTTTTGTATTGGCAAGCCATGCCGTTCTTTGCGCCCATGCCTTGGGAGGCGGACCGGTTCTATTCGCAGGCTGGACTGCAGGAAAAGAACATTTCCCTGGACTGGTTTCCGGTAGGGACCGGTCCGTTCATGTTGACTCAAAACAATCCCAACCTGCGTATGGTTCTGGACCGCAACCCAAACTTTCGTAGCGAGCAGTTCCCCATGCTTGGCCAGGAAGGCGACGCGGCGAGCGGATTGTTGGCCGATGCGGGTAGGCCGTTGCCGTTTATCGACCGGGCAATCTATAGCCTGGAAAAGGAGTCGATCCCGAGGTGGAACAAGTTTCTACAGGGTTATTACGATCATTCGGGCATAAGCTCGGACAGTTTCGATCAGGCGATTCAGTTCAGCGCCCGAGGCGACGCCCAATTGACCGAGCGCATGCGGCAGCGGGGTATCGGTCTGTCAACCGCCGTCGCGGTGAGCAGTTACTACATGGGATTCAACATGCTGCACGCCGTGCTGGGCGGTGACAGCGAGCGTGCCCGTAAGTTGCGCCGGGCGCTCTCCATCGCCGTGGATTTCGAGGAGTTCATCGCAATTTTTACCAATGGGCGCGGGGTCGCCGCCCAGGGGCCGATACCCCCGGGAATTTTCGGGAACCTGGACGGCGAGGCCGGCGTCAATCCATACGTCTACGACTGGATCGACGGACGAGCGCGTCGCAAACCCATCAGTGTGGCGAAGGCGCTGTTGCGCGAGGCCGGGTATCCGAACGGCATGGAGGCCTCCACCGGCAAACCGTTGGTTCTGCATTTTGAGGCGGTGGCCCGCGGGCCGGACGACAAAGCGCGGCTCAACTGGTTGCGCAAGCAAATGGCCAAGCTGAGTATCCAGCTGGTCGTTCGTGCGACCGATTACAACCGATTCCGGGAAAAAATGTTGAAGGGGACGGGGGAGATTTTCTTCTGGGGCTGGAACGCGGATTATCCGGATCCGGAAAACTTTCTGTTCCTGCTGTACGGTCCAAACGCCAAAGCCTTGCACAATGGTGAAAACGCGAGCAATTACGAGAATGCCGAATTCGACGAATTGTTTTCACAAATGAAGAATATGGAAAACGGTGCCCGCCGCCAGGCTGTCATCGACCGCATGTTGAACATCGTCCGGCGCGATGCGCCATGGATGTGGGGTTTCCATCCTCAGGCATTTTCCCTGCATCACGCCTGGATCCGAAACATGCAGCCGAATCTAATGGCCAACAACACCCTGAAATACGTACGCATCGATCCGGAACTGCGGGCCGCGCGCCGGCTGGCATGGAACGAGCCCGTGTTGTGGCCAATGGGACTAGTCGGTGTGCTGTTTGGTCTGAGCATCGTGCCCGCCGTGATCGGGTACCGGCGCCGCGAAAAGAGCACCGCGCTGTGATCGCCTACATCGTCCGCCGGCTGTTTTATGCCATACCGATATTGATTGGCGTTAATCTGCTGACTTTTGTCTTGTTCTTCGTGATCAATACCCCGGATGATATCGCGCGGTCCCAGTTGGGTGACCGGCACTTAACGGCGGAGTCCATCGACAACTGGAAACGGGCGCACGGATACCACAAGCCGCTGCTGTACCACAGTGAAGCGGCGGGGATGGACAAACTAATTGACACGGTATTTTTCGATAAATCTGTCCGTTTATTCGCCATGGATTTCGGCAGGTCGGACAGCGGGCGGGACATCGGTCATGATATCAGCCAGCGCATGTGGCCCAGCCTCGCCATCGCGGTGCCGACCTTACTGGTGGGCATCGGTCTGAACATCACGTTTGCTCTGCTCATCGCCTTTTTCCGCGCCACCTTCATCGATTATTGGGGCGTGGTGATCTGCGTCGTTCTGCTCTCGGTATCTTCCTTGTTTTACATCATTGGCGGTCAGTATCTGTTGAGCAAACTGTTTCATCTGGTGCCGATTTCCGGCTACGACACCGGATGGAATGCGATTAAATTCCTGGTACTGCCGGTGATAATCGGCGTCATCAGCGGTATCGGCAGCGGCACCCGCTGGTATCGCACTTTGTTTCTGGAGGAAATCGGCAAAGACTACGTGCGCACCGCGCGCGCGAAGGGCCTGAGCGAACGCGTGGTGTTGTTCCGCCACGTCCTGCAGAATGCGCTGATTCCTATCCTCACCGGTGTGGTCGTGTTGCTGCCTTTACTGTTCATGGGCAGTTTGATCGTCGAGTCGTTTTTCGGAATACCCGGACTTGGCAGCTATACCATCGACGGTATTCAGCGCCAGGATTTCGCCATTGTCCGATCCATGGTGTTTCTTGGGTCGGTCCTGTACATCCTGGGTCTGCTGCTCACCGATATTTCTTACACCCTCGTCGATCCGCGAGTTCGCCTGTAGGGTTAAGCACCAATACAAACGGTAGTCGCACTAAATGCCCGTTCTATTCTGGACAGACGCACTGATCTTTTTACTCCTCGCGTTAACCATTGCGTTTGTTTTCTACGCCAGACGGTATGAACATCTGCGGGCGCCCTGGCGGCAGGTTGGGCGCAGCGGCGTGGCCATGGGATCCATGGTGGTGCTGGGTTTTTTCCTTTCGGTGACCATTCTCGATTCTCTGCACTTCCGGCCGCCGCTGCAGTCTGCCGGGCTAGACCAGACCGGGCGGTACTCCACCGAAATTTTGAGTGTGTTCGACTGGGTTGTGACACCAATCCGGGAACGGGACGAAAAATCGTATTCCGCACCGTTTGCCGCCTACCTCTATGCGAAAGAGACCGTAGAGCTGCCAAACGGGCGCAAAGACCGCCGTTACCCGCGGCTCAAGTACGGCGCTGCACATCTGGCCGACCCTGAGCGCGAGCGGAGCGCGGACATCATCTCCACCGGTGTTTGGGGATTGCTCAAGGGTATGGTTCTGTGTCTGGCGGTTTATGCACTGATCGTTTTTACCGTCGCGCGCCGCACGCGGGCGTCGGTTACGGTGACGTTCGGCCGAATCAATACCGGGGATACGGTGCTGCGCTGGCGTCCGATGTTATTAACGCTGGGCGTGCTGGTTCTGCTCACCACGACCGCCGCCGAACTCGCCGTAAAATACCACATCCTGGGCACGGACAAGGTGGGCGAGGATGTGTTTTATCAGACACTGAAAAGTATCCGCACCGGCTTGATGATCGGGACCCTGACCACGCTGGTCATGCTGCCTCTCGCTATTGTACTGGGCATCATGGCCGGCTATTTTCGCGGTTGGGTCGATGATGTAATTCAGTACCTATACACCACGCTGAATTCGATACCCAGTGTCTTGCTGATCGCGGCGGCGGTGTTGATCCTGCAGGTTTATCTCGACAACCACGCCGATGAATTTTCCAGTGTTGCCGAGCGTGCGGACCTGCGGCTGTTGTTTCTGTGTTTGATTTTAGGGTTGACCAGCTGGACCGGCTTGTGCCGGTACCTGCGCGGTGAGTCCCTGAAACTGAGAGAAATCGATTTTATCCAGGCAGCCAATGCGCTTGGCGTGCGGCACCTGACGATTATCACGCGGCACATCCTGCCCAACGTGCTGCATATCGTTCTCATTACCGTAGTGCTGGACTTCAGCGGCTTAGTGCTCGCGGAAGCGGTGTTATCGTACGTTCAAATCGGGGTGGACCCGACCATGAACAGTTGGGGTAACATGATCAATAGCGCGCGCCTGGAAATGGCCCGTGAACCCATTGTCTGGTGGTCACTGTTGGCTGCTTTCGTACTGATGTTTACGCTGGTGCTCGCCGCCAATCTGTTCGCGGATGCGGTACGCGACGCGTTTGATCCCCGTTTGCGGCAGCAATAGCGATGCCGGGCGCACTGCTTTCAGTATCCGGTCTGGTCACACACCTCGGCAGCCCTGTCCGCCCGGTCAAAGCGGTGGACGGGGTAGATTTTGAGATCCACGAAGGAGAGACGTTCGCCTTACTCGGCGAATCCGGTTGTGGCAAGTCGATCACCGCATTGTCGCTGATGCGGTTGCTGCCGGCATCCGGCCGGATCGTCAGTGGGTCCATCCGGTTCGATGCCCAGGAACTGCTGGGCCTCAGCGAGGCCCGTATGCGCGCTGTACGGGGCGGTGGGATGACTATGATCTTCCAAGAGCCGATGACCTCGTTGAACCCGGTGTTGAGCATCGGCCGGCAAATCGCTGAGGCATTGCGGGCTCACCAGGGCGAAACCGGAGCGGCCGCCAGCGCCCACGTTCAGGAACTGCTGCAGGCTGTGCGCATGCCCGATCCTGCAAAGCGGGCCGGGGAATACCCGCACCAATTGTCAGGAGGCATGAAACAACGGGTCATGATCGCCATGGCCCTGGCGGGGCGCCCAAAGCTGTTGATTGCCGACGAACCGACTACGGCGCTGGACGTGACGGTTCAGTCCCAGGTTCTGGATTTGATCCGGCAATTGCAGCGGCAGCGCGGGATGGCGGTCCTGTTGATCACCCATGATCTGGGTGTGGTGGCGGAAATGGCGGATCGCTTGGTGGTCATGTATGCCGGAGAGATCGTCGAGTGCGCCGGCCGGAAGCAGTTTTTCCGGGATCCCAGGCACCCGTACAGCCGCGCACTACTCGATTCGCTGCCTGGACTCGGCAACCGCAAGCAACCGCTGCGGGCGATCGGGGGTTTCGTCCCGTCGCTGCAGGACGAATTCATCGGCTGTCGGTTCTTCCCCCGCTGCGAGCGTGCACTCTCGGTGTGCGAGCGACAGGCGCCGGTTTGGTTCACCGAGGCGGGTCATCGTGTCTTGTGCCACCTGTATACGGATGAGGCCGAACGTCCCGCGGCCGGCACGCCCGGCGCGGCCACCGCCACACCGGTTGAGTCCGAGGCCGGTACGGGCCCACCGTTGCTGGAGGTGCGGCGGCTCGAAGTGCATTTTCCGATCCAAGCGGGATTGTTGAAACGCACGGTCGGACACGTGCGGGCGGTGGATGGCGTGGACCTGGATATCCCGGCAGCGAGGACGCTTGCGCTGGTTGGAGAATCGGGTTGCGGCAAGACCACTGTGGGGAAGAGTATCCTGCAATTGATCACCCCGACCGAGGGTTCGGTACGCTTCGATGGCGTCAGGCTCAATACATTACCCCGCTCCCAACTGCGCAGACGACGCGCCGAACTGCAGATCATCTTCCAGGATCCGTATTCATCGATGAACCCAAGGATGCTGGTTGGGGACATCATCGCCGAGGGAATAAGCGCGTTGATTCCGGACGAAACACGGCAGCGCAGGCGGCAGCGGATCGAGAACTTGTTGAACGAGGTCGGACTACCCGCCGACAGTGCACAGCGTTATCCCCATGAGTTTTCCGGGGGGCAGCGGCAGCGCATCTGCATCGCCCGCGCGCTGGCCGTTGAACCCAAGCTCATCATTTGTGATGAGCCGACCAGTGCGCTGGATGTGTCCGTTCAAGCCCAGATTCTCAATCTCCTGCAGGCGCTGCAGCAACAGCTCAGCATCTCGTATCTGTTCATCACCCACAACATGTCGGTGGTGTCCTACCTCGCGGACGATATTGCGGTGATGTATCTGGGCCGGATTGTCGAACAGGGGCCCGTCAACGAGGTCTTGCTACGGCCGCGGCACCCGTATACCGAGGCCCTGCTGTCGGCGGTCCCGGTCTTGGACGGGGATGCCGGACGCGAAGTGATCCGCCTGCAGGGCGATGCCCCTTCGCCGTCCAGTCCACCGCCGGGGTGCTACTTCCACCCCCGGTGCCCGCGCCGATTCGAGGCGTGCGGGGAGCGGTATCCGGCGCGCACCGAGATCGGAGATGGGCATCATGTGCATTGTCATTTACACGCAGATTCGACCTCGGCATGCGATTAGCCGTTGCGGTCCGGCGTACATCCGGTGAACCGGCTACCGCCGCGGCCGTTTTATCCAGGCGTCTGCGGGTTCCCCTAGTCGGCGATGACGAGGTCGGTTCATATCCGCTGTTGCTCGAATATCAGGACGACCGCCTGGTGCTGGCCGACCGGCGGGCGGCGCGCACGCGGCCGGTGACCGTGGAATTGGAGACGCCTCTTGCCCGCTACCGGTCGCTGCCGGCGCCCAAACGCGGCCCGCTGGCACGGGCCGTGGGCCGCAAGACTCGACGAGTGATAGACGCGACGGCCGGGTGGGGGGGCGATTTGGCGCGGCTGATGGCCATGGGTTATCAGGTGACCGCGGTAGAGCGATCGGAGATCGTCGCCGCCCTATTGGAAGATGGATTACGGCGTTTGGAGCTCAACTTGCCGAAGACCTCACCGATCAGTCTGCCGGTGCTGGTCGTCGCGGACGCGTTGAGCCACCTGAAACAGATGCCGGCCCGACCAGACTGCGTGTTCGTGGATCCGATGTTCCCGCCGAAACGCAAGCGGTCCGCCCTGGCCCGGCGGCCGCTGCGGTTGCTGAGGGAGATTGTCGGCGGAGACGAAGATCGCGAATCATTGATCCGGGCGGCGGCCCGCACCGCCAGACGGGTGGTGGTGAAGCGGCCCAACGACGTGGCGCCGGTGATTCCGGGGCCGGATCACACCTGCGCCGGCAAGCTGGTCTGCTATGACGTGTATTTGGGCAAAGTAGGGGATTCGCAGGGGTGAGTTCAGCGTTTTTCTATTGTGCGTCAATTCCAACCGTGGGCGGAACCGTCGCGTTGGCGGCACCGGAATCGCGGCACGTCATCGGGCCCCGGCGTTTAGTCCAAGGGGATGCGGTCGAGCTGTTCGACGGTGCCGGCACGGTCGCCCGGGCCGTGATCCGGGCCCTCGAATCACGCCCCCCCGCGGTGGTGGTGGAGATCCTCTCGGTTGAGCAGTGGCCGTCACCGCGGCCCCGGGTCCATATCGCGGCGGCTCTGCCAAAGGGGGACCGGCAGCGCGTCCTGTTCGACATGAGCACCCAGCTGGGTATGGCGAGCTTTACGCCGTTATCGTGTCGACGCTCGATCGCCAAGCCGGGTCGCGGTGCCCTGCAGCGGTGGCGGCGAATTTGTGTAGAGGCGTGCAAACAAAGCCGGCGCGCCCACCTGCCTCAACTCTGCAACGTGGAGTCGCCCCGCGACTTTGCCCTACGCATGTGCGACCTGGGCGCGGTAGTACTGCTCGCCCATCACACGGGGAGGCCGTTGACGTCACTGAATTGCTCGTCGGTGGAACTCGGGTTAGTGGTGGGACCGGAGGGTGGATTGACCGACGAAGAACTCGCGGAGACCGATCGCGCCGGTGCCGTCGCCGTCACCCTCGGGCCGGGTGTTCTGCGGGTCGAGACCGCCGTGGTGGCCGGTCTAAGCGTTATTGTGGCGTCCGCGCAGTGAGCGTCGTCCCGCCAGCCCAGTCACGTGTTCGCGGCCGGGTCGGGCCACACGCAGTCCGTCGTTACTGATTGTGATGCGCCTGGGCTTCGTTCGCCCAGCTGTACACCCGTACCGGCGGAATATTCAGCAACTCCAAATGGACCCGGCTCGGTCCCATGACTTCCTGGCCGAGCGCGTTGACACGGTCACGAAACTGGTAGGCAACGAAGCGCCCGCCCTCGGTGAGGTTGGCCGAGATGGATCTGATGATCAAGCGCCCAAAGTCGGGCTTGATGATCGAAAAGGGAATGCCGGAGACTACGGCATCCACCGCGGTGAGGCCGTAACGGGACAGGATATCCCGCAGGTCTCCGGCACAGCCCTGGTGCGCGATCAGCCTAGAATCCCGAATTCTTGAGATAATGCTGTTGAATCGCTGATTGATCTCGATGGTCAGCAGGGTCGCGTCCGTAGGCAAGGAGCGCAGGATCGCCCGAGTGGTCCCTCCGGTGCCGGGCCCGAGCTCGACCACGGTCCGCGCGGTCTTGATCTTCGCCAACTCGACAATGCGCCGCTCCAGGAACCGGGAGCTGGGGATTACCGATCCAACCTCGGCGGGGCGCTTGATAAAACCTCTGAGAAAGGTGATTCGCTGATTGGGCTGTAGCGTCATATTGTGCTGTGTCGTCCTGTTTGTTATCCAAGTGCTACGTGGATAGTGTACCTTGGGATTGAGTTCTTCTTAAGTCCAGGTTATCGAGTTGCCGATTTTTTAAGCCCTCTTCGCGGCGCAATTCACCGGCCGCCACGCTGTGGCGCTCGCCGCGGTATGGGCACCGTGCGGACCGGCAGCGCGGAATCCGCCGGTATTTTAGCACCGGTCGGCCTGGACAGCGGAAGACGTGTACCGGGTTGAGGCACGCCATTGAGCAATTCGCCGGCCCGAGGCCCTGGAAACCACTTGTTAGGGGTTCACCACCTCTGAGATAATGCTTCGGGCGGTCCGGTTCGTCGAACCCCCAAAGCCGCGGAGCCCCGACCCGTAGGAGTCCAACGACACTCGCCCTGCGAATGCACACATTGGCCACCACTGTCCTGTTCGTCGCAATCGCTCTCGTGCTCGTAAGCGGGCCGGCGCTGGCCGCGGAAGGCGAGGCGGTAGCGGCAGCGCGCAATCACCTGGAAGCCCGGAGCGCGGCACTGGGGCTCGCCTCCGGAGATCTCGCAGACCTTGTTACGACCGACGCGTATGTGAGCAAGCACACGGGGGTCACACATGTCTACTGGCTGCAGCGCTATACCGGGATTGGGATTCAGGGCGCGACAGCCTCGGTGCATGTCGGCCCCGACGGTGGCGTCGTCCACTCGACCGAGCAGCTGATGGCAAACGTTGCGGACCGGGTGAGTTCACTGCAACCCGTGCTTGGCGCCACCCAGGCGGTGGCCGCGGCCGCCGCTGATCTCGGGCTCGCACTCTCTCGAGCGTCTCCCCGCGTCGAGGAACCCGAGCAAGGCGCCGAGAGGCGCACGTCTCTCGATCCCAGCGGCATTTCACAACGCTCGATACCAGTGCGGCTTGTGTTCGTACCGCGCGGCGAGGCGCTGCGTCTGGCATGGCGGGTCGAGATCTACACGCTCGATGGAGGCCACTACTGGACCCTGGCGGTCGATGCCGAGACGGGTGCCGTGCTCTCGAAGTTCGACTCGGTCGAACACGATGACTGGGGCGCCGGGCCGGCCTCCGGCCGGACACCCGTATCCGAGCTGGCGGCTGGTGCAGACGACGGCGTCGCCGTGGGCGGCGGGAGCTACCGCGTGTTTCCGATTCCACTCGAGAGCCCGAACCATGGCGCGCAGAGCATGGTGGCGGACCCGGCCGATGGCTTGGCGTCGCCTTTTGGCTGGCACGACACCGACGGCACCGCGGGCGCCGAGTTCACAGACACCCGGGGCAACAATGTATCGGCCCAGGAGGATCAAGACGCCAACAATTCTGGCGGGTTTCGGGTCGACGGCGGACCAGGGCTCGTGTTCGATGTGCCCTTCGATCCCAACCTCGAGCCCCCGGCGCCGACCAACGTCGGCGCAGCGATCGTCAACCTTTATTACTGGAACAACATCGTCCACGACATCATGTACCAGTACGGCTTCGACGAAGCCGGAGGAAATTTCCAGGAGAACAACTACGGGCGCGGCGGCTTTGGTGGCGACCCCGTCCAGGCGGATGCCCAGGACGGCTCGGGAACGAACAACGCAAACTTTTTGACGCTGCCCGACGGCCTCGACCCACGCATGCAGATGTTCGTCTGGACATACCCGTTCCCCAATGTCGTGAGGGTGCTTGCTCCGCCTTCGATTGTCGGCGACTACGGGGCCAGCGGAGCGGCCTTCGGCCCGCCGTTCGATATTGTGGGGATCACCGGCCAGATCGTGCTGGTGAACGACGGTGTGGGAACATCGAGCGACGCCTGCGAGCCTGTCTTAAACGGCCCCTTCAACGGTGCCATCGTCATGATAGACCGCGGCAGCTGCACCTTCGTCGCCAAGGTGAAGAACGCGCAGAATGCCGGCGCGGGCGCCGTCGTCGTGGTGAACAACCAGGGCGACCGGATATTCCAGATGGCCGGCAGCGACCCGACGATTGTGATCCCGTCGGCGATGATCGGACAGAGCGACGGCGATGTGATCAAGGGTGAACTTCCTCTGGTGACGGCCACCGTCAAGCAGGGCGATGACCCTCCGCGGGACCGCGACAGCGATCTCGACAACGGCATCATCGTCCACGAGTACGGGCACGGGATCAGTAATCGGCTCACCGGTGGTCCAAGCACTACCGTTTGCCTGAACAACCAGGAGCAGATGGGGGAGGGTTGGAGCGACTGGTACGCGCTGGCTTTCACCGCCACGGCCGGACAAACCGCGACCACCAATCGGGGTATAGGTACTTACGTCACCTTCGAGGACATTGACGGCCAAGGCATCCGGCCGGCTCCGTACAACACGGACATGTCGGTAAATCCCTTCACCTACGAGAACCGCGCGGATTCCAACATCTCGGTGCCCCACGGCGTTGGTTTCCTGTGGGCTTCCATGATTTGGGACACGTACTGGAAACTCGTGGAGAAGCACGGGTTCAACCCCGACGTCTACGGCGACTGGACGAGCGGCGGCAACAACCTGGCGATCCAGCTGGTGACCGACGGCATCAAACTGCAGCCGTGCTCGCCGGGCTTTGTCGACGGACGCAACGCGATCTTGCAGGCCGACCGGATCCTCACCGGCGGTGCCAACCAGTGCGAGATCTGGGAGGCATTCGCCGGCCGCGGTCTCGGTCTGAGCGCGAGCCAGGGCTCTCCCCTGAGCCGGTCCGACGGCAACGCCGCCTTCGATGTGCCGCCTCTGTGCTCGGGCACTGCGCTGTTTACAATGGACACGTTTTTGGTCGCACCAGGCGGTGTGGAAGCGGAGACCTTCGCGTACTTTGCCGACGCCGCGTTCCAGGACGGTGGGTGGCGTACAGGGGTGTGGGGCGTGCTGCCGCAGGATCCCCCCATGCTCTACATGCTCTACAACTCGGGTCAGGCCTGCGACGGCTTGTGGTTGGGAACGTTCAACCCGAACGGATACTTCGTGGGTATCCGGTTCTGCCTTGACTCGTCGGAATTGCCGGCGATCTGGTACGGGATTCCGAAGCCGGCGGCGGGACCGTAGGCCCCGGCGCTCTCTGCTGCTCGGAGTTTGCGGAGTGCACTGAGCGCTCGACGGACGTATGGTCCCAACTGGCTTGATCACCTTAGCCTGTGCGGCATACACATTCATCGCGCGGTGCCGTGATCCGATGTTTCGATTGCTGCTTCAAGACCGAGATCGTGTCTGCAGCGAAGCAATCCGACGACGGACCCAAAGCCGGAATTATGGAAAGGTTGTGCGGTGAATTGTGCACCGCGACAAGATCCTTTTCCGAACGCGTAATCCGCAGCACCCAGCCGGAACTCGATAATCAACCTGGTGTTTAAATTTATTGACAGCTGAAGCTACTCTTTTTGTGTTGTCGGGTTGACGACTAACGTTGGTGCGCCCGAGGGGCCTTGCACAGGGATGCGCTCATCAGTAACCGTGCAATACCAGCGAGGTCGTGCCATTGAGTGTTAGCGGCATGTCTGATGCAAACCCGCCGGCTAACAATTTTGATCAGGTTCGAATCCGCACTCGTCACAATGCGGAGAATTGCACCGTTGGTGGGCCACGGCGTGCCTTGATATTCGGCAAGGTGGATAACGTCCAGGTGATACGCCCGTAAGATCTGTAAGTCATCGGAATGTTGCCCGCTGTTGATGCAGCGGCTGATGCTCCGCGTACTTGCGCGTAAACAAGTGTGCCCACAGGGCCGTACCCGGAGACCGCGCTCGATGGGTTGCTGCGATTTGGGTGCTGTGACCACCTGGCCTTCGCAGCGCTTACTCGCCTGTTTAAACCGGTTATGTGCTAGCACACGAGTGACACTTTCACGAGCTTACGGCCGAAAGCATTGTATACCACGCGACCCGCAGCGACCCACTGGCTGGGATTACGATGGTTTCCCTTTCCCTGCGGACCGGTGCTGTAAGCGGGTTAAGGTGATCGCGCGGCTTGCGACATCACTGGTTGACGGTCAGCGACTTGAACGCGGCCAGCGCCCGTTCGCGTGATTCCTTGAGATCGACGATCGGTGCAGGGTAATTGTCGTCGAGCCTGACACCGGCCTGCTGCAGCACCGTGTCGGGAGCGTCCGACGGGTTGTGTAGAAACCGGTTCGGGAGTTTTGCGAGTTCCGGGATATACCGCCGCACATAGACTCCGTCCGGATCGAACTTGCGCCCCTGAGTAACCGGATTGAAGATGCGGAAGTAGGGCGCGGCATCCGCACCGCAACCCGCGATCCACTGCCAGCTTGCGCTGTTGTTCGCCAGATCGGCGTCGACCAGGGTGTCCCAGAACCAGTCTTCACCGCGATGCCAGTGCAGCAGCAGATTCTTGACCAGGAACGACCCCACAATCATGCGCACGCGATTGTGCATGTAGCCGGTACGCCACAGTTGGCGCATCCCGGCATCGACAATCGGATAACCGGTCTGGCCGCGTTGCCATCTTTGCAGTGCTTTGTCATCCTCGCGCCAGGGAAACCGGTTGAATTTTCTCTGCAGATTGTTTCTGGGCAGTTCGGGCCAGTAGTAGAGCAGGTGATTCGAAAACTCCCGCCAACCGAGTTCGCTCAGGAAGTGATCGACGTCACCGGCAAACGAAGCGTCTGCTTCCAGCGCTTTGGCGGCATACCAGACTTGATGCGGTGAGATCTCACCGAAATGCAGATGCGGTGAGAGTCTGGATACAAATTCCTGATCGGGCCGGTCCCTGCCCGATTTGTAATGCTGTATGCCCGCCTTCAAGAAGTGCTTGAGACGCGCCCGTGCGCCGTCTTCTCCAGGGGACCAGGTCTCCGCCATTTCACTGTACCAGCGGATGTCGGGCAGCAGCCCGTAATCGGCGAGTACGCTTCCGGTATTGAATTCATGCAAGCGGAGGCCGGATGGTTTGTCCACCACTGCCCGGGGCGCTGGACCACTCTGCAGACAACCCTTCCGATAGAACGCCGTGAACACCTTATATGGCGTTGCGTCCGACTTGGTGATGGTTGGCGGTTCGAACAGCATCGAACCGTTGAAGCTGCGAACCTGGAGGCCGTTGGCAAGCAACTCCGCCTTTATGACCTTGTCCCGGGAAATGCGCCACGGTTCGTAACAACGGTTCCAGAAAACGCCGCCGGCGTTGACTTGTTCAGCGAGCCGTGGAATGAGTTGATCCGCCCGACCCTTGAAAAATTGCAATCCGCCGTCAAGATCGCTGTGGAGCGAGTTGAGACTCTCATGCAGCCACCAGCGGCTTGCTGCACCCATTGACCACTCGCCGGCGTTTTCGTCATCGAGAACGTAGACCGGTAAAACCGGCGCGCCAGTGCCGGTGGCCGCTTGCAAGGCTGGGTTGTCGGACAGGCGCAGGTCCTGTCGGAACCAGACTATAACGGGCTGTGAATCGCTCATGGTCCGCTGTTGGTCTGTGAAAATTCCATCGCAGTCGATGGGAGGTAAGTATACGGGCAATAAGATGATCTGGAACCGCCCGGATGGGCTGGCATCTGTAAGCAGATGGCCGGCCCGTTAATATTCAAGCATCGTTGCCCGGAACTTGCTTGCGCGCCACCATCATATAGTTGACCGCATCCAGTTTGTAGAGGCTGAACCGCTTGGTGAGGGGATTGATGCGGACACCTGTCGTGTTCGACCCGAGAAGATCCTTTTACCCCACTCAATGTTGTAGACCCGCATGGATCAAGGCAGTCAGTGGATTCACTTCAGTTGTCAAATCTACCTCGCCACAAGTGATCGAGAGACCATTTTCCAGCGCCGAGCATAAGCAATGTCACAAGGCCCGCCAGGATCATGAACGCTTCTCGATATGCGGGTAAGGGGTCGCCGTCCGGTAAAGGTTCCGGAATTCCTCCGGCCAGAAAGCCAAACACCAGCAAGCCCAGAATGTTGAGGATATTGATCACAACTAATGGTTTATAGAACAGCCCGGCCAACATGCACACACCCCCGATAAATTCAATGCCTCCGACCACCCAGCCCATTAAATCCGGCAGTGGCAGCCCAAGCAGTCCGATCATGTGCGAGATGTTTTCATGGCCGCCGTCGATGAACAGTTTGATACCGCCGTGCACAATCAATCCAATTCCAAGCGCCAATCTAAGCGGGACTGGCAGCCAGGGACTCAGATTCGAAGTCGGCATTTGGGACAAACACCGAGGTCAGGTCAACGAAGAAATAAATCGCATGGCTCGTATGCCCGGCATGAAAAAGTATTCGCCGCCTTTCAACTCTACGAATATTGGCATATTCGTAACGCGTGTTCTTACCAACTCGGCTTGTACCGTAAATGTGCCGCCGGGCACATTGTGGTGACCGCGACTGCCTGCGATTGGGTCGTCATCTTCGTATAAGCCGTCGAATTTCGGGTTGTTGATCCATGTGTGCTGAATGAATTCGAACTGACGGCCGATATGTGTGTTGAAACACAAGAATTGCAAACCGCGTTCTTCGTTGTCAGGCTCGGTGTTTATCAGATCTTCCGGTTTCAGCGACAAGGACAAAGGCGGGCCGTAAGTGCGGCCGCGGCGAAGAATACGGTGGCGTTTACCTACCTCTATTGAACGGTCGGAGCCCGGCTGTGGTTCCAGTGAATCACGCGGATTCGTGCGGCGTATATGCGCACCAACCGGACATCTAAATCCATTGGCGTCGCCTGACCGATGATAAACAAAGTCATTGTCATTACTTAACGCTGCGTTGTCGATGTCGGGCGATTTGGTCAGCGGTGCGCCGCTGGGCCAGCGGCCGACCATCTTTGCCGCAAGTTTTACGCATCCATGCAGGTCTACTTGCTCGTCCGCATCCTGCGAGTGACTGGCAATATAGCGCCAGAACTCACTGACATTCTGGCGAAGCTGACGGAATACCAGATAACTGCCGTTCAAACCCAGATCCCGCCTGGCCGAACCGTCCAGCGCGGTCGGTAACAAATTATCCGGATCCAGCCTCGGATCACCATTCGGCAGCAGCGGCCTATCGGTGTATTGGCCGTAAGCGTTTTTGTAACCGAGCAGAAATTCACCGGCTGCAACGATGTTTCCGTCATGCTGGCTGTCAGATCCAGAGACGCTGTCAGAGCCGGTAATTGCGGGTTGTGCAATGCCGTCTCGAAAACCGAAATGTTCTTTGTGTTCGGGTAGGCGATTGGTGTCAAGTTGTTTGAGGATTGTCAATCCCGAAGAGCCCGTCACAGCAAGATGGTCGTCTTTAAGACGCGCCAGCAGTTTGTCGTCGCCGGCGTACAGCAATAACAATATATGTACAGCCGGGTTGTGCTCACCCCCCCACTGCCAGTTCTCTGCCGCGTTTGGACCGTAATCGCCGAGTATACGGGCGCGGTGACCTGTGCCTGCCATACCTTCGCGAAATTCACTGGCGAAACCAATCAGCAAACTTTCAGGCAGACCGAGTTCCACCAGGCCGGAGTACGAAAATGCAATGTTCACGCAAGTTTCGTTAGCAGCTGGTTTTGATTCGGCATTGCGAATCGGCAGGGTTTTCAGCCATTGTCTCGCCAAATCCGCATCGTTCACGGTAAGCAGTACAAAGTTGGCAAATCCCAGCCTGCCGTAGCCGTTTGGGATAACGCCCTGAATGTCGTCTAGCTGCAGTTTCGACATATTCGATCCCATCGTATGTTGTCGAGAGCGCGTGCAACAAAGCCCAACGCCGGCAGCCGGTTGCCAACTCCGAGCCGCATTAGCCAATCCCTGGCTTGCTCATCGTTCACGGCTTGTGACAATCCTTTGCGAATTTCAGCATTATTGGCGATGTTCTTGGTTGTCAGATCGGGGTAAGCGCTGTACCAAACCCGTGAATGCACTTGCCGCGTTGGCAGAAATCGCTTGTAGGCTTTTTCGTCCATAATGCCGCCGCAAAACATAAAGCACGTTTTAGGAAAACCGTTGCCATTGGAAAAAATAGCGTTCAAACCCCACGCTGCTTTATCAATGAAATCATTCATGTAGCTTTCCAGACTGCCGTCGTAGTTGCTGGAGAAAAACAATCTACGGCTATCATCCAGCGGCACCCAGCGTGCGAAGTGAATAGTGTTGAGACCGGATAGAAAACCACGGTTGTATATATGCCGGGCTGCGTAGTCGGTTAATTTGAGCATGAGCTCAGTAAGCAGCTGCCGAAACAACCCTGGTTTGACGAGGCCGACGGCGATAATCTGGTTGTGAACCCAAATATCTTCGTCGGCGCGAAAGCTTTGCACCGATTCGATGGGTGCAGAGGAATCATCGGGCACATCGCGTTTCTCGTGATAGCGCAATACCAACAAGAATACGGGCAGGGTGATGATGACGACGGGCGCCAACAGCAGTGCCAGCACCAAACCAGTCATACGATGCACTAGTTCTTGGCGCTTCCAGAGTTTGGATGGCCCATGTTCCGGCTCGAGAGCCCAACTCAACTCCGCCCGATTTCTGACGAAAGAAATAATAGCGCGATGTACGTCAACGGGTGAGTGCGATGTAAACGTGTTGTCGTCCAGATATTGCTGAATCGCGTCTCTGAGTTTTTTCTCACTCAGAATTTGGCTGACCGTGCGGCCTTGCCGATTGACGTACAGGGCTTTTTCCTTCCTGCGCTGCCGGTGTAAGTATTGGTTGCGGGCTTCGGCCGTCGGAGTGGTGCTCTCGGGATAGTTGATACACGCAGAAAATACAGCATCCAGGCCTTCACCGCAGGTTTTCGCCAGATCGTTGATGTGTGCGTCGATTCCGCCGTCAAAATTCGTTAACAACGCCAATTTGGGTGCCAGCGGCTCGCCATTGAGATCATTGGCTTGGTCAAATACGATCAGTCTCGCGAAATGCACGTTTCCAAGTACAGAAAAATCAATTGCGCCATGCAGTGGTCCGGGCGAAGCGATCGTACCTAATGCCGTCTTGAGTGATTCAACCTGATCCGGCTTGATCTCATCGATAATCGTCAAAGCGGATTGATTCGACATGGTTTGATATCTACCGACTATTTACGAATTAATGCAAAATCCAGAATACGTGTTTTACCCCACCATACCTTTCCCAGATAAACTCCAGGCTCTACTTCGCGAATTTCATCACGGATTTTTTTGGCTACAAAAGATGTGGTGGAGTAATCTATGACAATAGTTTGTTCGCCGTCCAGCCAGCTCTTGTCCTGATATACTTTGGCAATAATAAATGTGAGACTGAACGGCGTAACCTTGTTAATCAGGATGCCTCGCTGTTGATCGGGTGGAAACATATCAAACACTTTACCCTGCCACGCAAAGAGTTTGGCGACGGCAGCAACAGTTTTTGCATATCCGCTTCCAAACGCGACGGCAATCGCGGTTCCATCGGTGTCGCCGTTGGGTATAGTTCCGGGTTTGGCTTGGCGGTAGATGTCGTCCAGTTCATTACGGGTCTTCTCCAGCCAGGCTGTTATGGTCTTGTGCATGAATTGCTCCTTTTCAAGAAGCCGGATTCAACGTGACGCGTTTTGGGCCGTCCGAAACGCTGCCATTTCAGCGTAAACGGATCTGCGAACGCGATTTATTCCGCCGAGCGGCTTGTGTTCGACAAGCGTGCGCCATGGATTGAAGCTCATCTGCTCGCACCGCGCAAGCGCTTCCAGATCCCGAAAATTCTGCCTCTGAATAGTGATTCGAGCGACTCTTAAGAAAGGAGATGCGGATTCGTCCCACGCAACAGACGCATCTTCAATCGGCATGCGTTCGGTGTCTTCTTGAAACTGAACCATGAAATCAAAACAGGCCTCTCCTTTACTGAGGTGTTGCTGCATGGCCGTGGTCAAATAATTTTTGTCGGCGCTTTCCGGTATTTCGCTGTTAAATTCCGAACAGGGTGCAGCCGCGTATTTGACGGCTTTGTTACTGTTGTTACCGAATCGGTAGGGCGTGGTACTGAAGTATTTTATGTCGAATGGGCTGGTAATCCGTTGCCTGCCGCGCAATACGATCAACAGCGAATAAATATGCGTGGGATTCATGAAGTATTGCCAGCGGCGACCTTTAAGTATTGCCGCAACAAAATCGTAGAAGTCATCCGGATCCGCAGCAAACAGAGCGGGGTGGCTGTTTAACACAAAATCCAATTCACCGCTTTCGCCCCACAGACTCTCGCCCTTGACCCCGAACAGTTTGATGGACATACCCCGAAAGTCTTTTGCATTGTCATCGAACTGACTGGCATTGGCGAAACGGATTGTCGCCGGGTATGTACCGGGACCGGCGAACAAACCTTGCCTGAGTGCCGGTGCAATGTCATCGGCAACTTTAAAACGGGCATCAACGCAGCCAAGCGTTTTTGCCTGGTTGAAGCGCATGACTGTACCTGAAGGATGGCGCTTGAGACTGATTTCTTTTATCGCCTCAATCAGCTTTTCGGCGATGTATGTTTCGTTGTCGTCAATCTGCTCTTGTCCAAGGCTTAGGGCATCTCCGGCACTTGACAGATTTGTCTGTACGCAAAGCGTCACCGCAAAAAACAACTTGCCGAATCTATTTCTTTGACTGGATGTTGTATCAATACACATCAGCCGGCCTCGAGTCTCCCAGGTCCTTGCGGATGGATTTTCTGCTTAATCCGAGAACGAGGGATCTGTGACTGCGTCCGCGCGCGGGGTCCAGGCCAGCGAGTAGTACTTGCCGCGGTCGCGTGCCCACGGGTCAAAGGCGTTGACCACATGCCTGAGTTCGCTGCGCAGTTCGGGAATGTTACGCACCAACACGCGCTTCAACGGTGAGACCGTAATTTTGTGCCCATTGGACAACTCGGGTTCGTTGCAGACCAGTTTCTTGTCTTTGGTTCGTTCCGGCGCATACGGGCAGTCGCCGATTGGCCCGTTGTTTATCACCCATTCATAGCCAAGTCGTGAATAAAACTCGGGTCTGAAGCTGGACGTAAAAAAGCGGTCGCTGAACAGCCGCCGCGACGCGTTGATGATAAAGATGTGAAACTGAGTTTCGGAAATGGCAAAACCGTGTGGCCGGGTGTGCTCGGCCAGCCAGCCGACAACCATATCAACGTCTTCGACGTTGTCGACTCGGGTTCCGCTGGGATGACCCAGGCAGTCGTTAATGAATTTGCCGTCTTCGGCACGCTGTACACGCGTTATTTGTTTACTGTCGTCGCAAATATGTGTGCCGTAAATTTCTCGAATTAGCGCGACAATTTCCGCCTGTGCTTTCCGTGCGGCGGATCCTCCAGGCAGCCGTGTGTCTATAAAGTCGTTGAAGCTGGTTAGACTTTTCAACCCAATTTGTCGCCGAAATTCATTAAAGCGCGGCACACCGCGTTCTCGATCACGCAATATATCCAGCGCAGCCACGTCGATTTTTCCGGAGGGGGATTTCAAATGCGGCATATCCAGGTTCTGCAGGAACAGCGGGTGATTCCGCAAATGCAGCAGGCCCAGACGTTGTCTGCCCATGCTCAACGCCCAGTTTTCCAGCCCACGGTTGCGAATTTCGTCTGTAGACGCGCGGCGCACGGTTTTAACCACCGGTATTTTTAGCTTGATATTGTTGGGCGACTCGGTTTCACGATACTCAATCAGGTCCGGCACCAGTGGATGCAGTCTGTAAACGGTGGTGAATTCTTCGGGGAAGTTGAACGGTGAGCCGAAATGGTTAATACCGCCGTTAACGTCATCAGAGTTGTTCAGGTCCCACATGTCGCGCTTCCAGAAAAGCATGCCCTTTTCCCGTGTATTGTTCAGGCCAAAGATGCCAGCTCCTGACGCAAGCACCGAGTACCAGGCATTAGATTCATCACCTCGACTTTCCCGGCCCAGCTTACGAGAAATACGACTGGCCCATCGGCTCAGAAAATTTTTGTCGCGATTGAATATTTTTCTCAACACAACGGATACATCGTCTTCTTCGTGGTTAAACAGCCCGAACCAGTTTGCATTCATACCGCGGAACAGAGGCTCACCGTACAAAAGTTGCGGTGTCCACTCCACCGTGTGGATTTTGGCAATCATGGCCGATACGACTAAGCGGGCCGCTTGATAAATGTTTTCGTCGCCCACATCCCTGTAGTTGATAATGTCATCTGGATTATCGGGATGCCGAAGGCCCGAGTCGTCATCAGGATGTGTGCGCTGCAGCTTGCGAAACGCGTCCACAAAACTATTATGTTCGCGCACAAAAAGATTGTGATAAAAGCTCATGCCGATATTCCAATTGTCGGCGAACGCGGCGGACTCCTGTCCCTGCCATTGGGGCTGAACGGCGCACTTGGGCGCGCACGCGTCGATAATGGGTAAATAGCCGTCCGTCTGCAGGAGTTTGGCTTTGTCCTGAGGATCTCGTATTACGCGCTGGCCGGAAATCGCGTCGTAACCATAGATCTGCGACGCGTCCCACCAGGCGGTGTTGGTGTTCTGTGTGGTTTTATAGGCGCGTTTCAAGTATTCAACGCCGTTGTGTTCGAAGGATCCGGGTGCTGATTCCTGTGCAAACAGGGAAGCTTCAATTTGATCACCCGGTCGGCAACCCAGAGTACGTGCGGCCTCCGATTCACAGCCTACGGATTTCAGACCCGGTTTGTTGCGGCCTTCGATCATGTGCGAGAACCAGTCGTGGGTCATGAACTGAATCCAGAAGGCAGCCAGCACGTTGAAAAAAGGCGCCTTGGCGTAATCGCAATCAACGGCTGGGGAATAGTCCATGGCACCGACCCCGTTATTGCAGTTGTTGCCGGGCTTTTGTTGACGTGTAAACAGCTTGCGGCTGATTAACTGAGGGTCGGGTTTGAGCAGCCCGATGCGATACCCATGCTCCGGATCGCTGTGGCGGTTAATGGCTAACTCGTTGCCGTGATCACGGCCCAAACGCGGATAAGTTGCTTCAAATTCAACATTACGCGAGAAATAAGTACCGCTTGATCCCATCTTCGGGTTGTCGATATCGTTGCAGATGCCGTCCAGTGTGCGATGACGAATGAACTCGCCGTTGCAGCGCTGCACCTTGTCGCCACCGATCTTTGTGTAGGCTGCATGATTTGAATCCAGCCGCATTTCATCCCATTGGTTTATGGCTGATCCCGGTCTACCATTGATGCCTTTTACGAAGGTTTCGTAGGTGTAGTTATCGAACAGATTAAACTTGATCAGTTCTATCCGCTGGTATTCAAGGTCAAGTAAAGAGCCGTCAATACCGCGGCCGTTGGGCTTGATATGTTTTCCAAGCTTGGTTTTAGCTTTTGTACCGTCTTTGAGAGACTTTTCATCACCTGTGGCCCAGTAGTTTGACCAATCCACCCAAGGGGTGTCCCTGTACATCACGGCCTTGTCACCGCCTCGGCAGCGTGCCGTGGTTTTGCTGACTTTGCCCATAAATCGCTTCGAGCGATCCTCGGCCACTTCTCTCAAACCTTGTTTGACCATTACCTTGCAGGCCGCGGTATCGCTGGCATGGGCAAGCGACGACAAAACGATCGGGCTGAACGACAGTGCGAAGAGCGAAGTGCAGTAGAGGGATAATTTTGACAGCATGGGCGTTCCTCCTTGTTTCACCGTTGGGTGATACATCTATGAACTAATCAAACAGCGCATTCAGATAGTCTTGTGGTGACCATACCAACGGCGCTTCGGATACGCGGGTTACCTCCTTCACACCGCCGTAACAGCTTGATGGCCACGTAACAGCATTGTGTTGCATTGCGGTACATAGGCCGCCTCCGGCCACTAGTGGTGATCATCCGCCTTCGCAGCGCACCAAGCAAGCCCCGGACCGGCCTGCGGTCGTGTCATACCGTTGAACGGGTGAATAACTCGCAACGCGCGGAACGACGACGATGTTTCCGATCGTAATGACCCTACATTTATTACGTGTTCATTGCTTACCGGAACCTAACGACAATGGCGCCAGACGACGTCGGAGTACGAGGTGGGGGGAATAGGCACGCCGAGGCCCGGGGAACAATCGGGGCAGATACCTCGCTGCCTGCAAATGAGTTTACCGCAACGCTCTCTTGAGATGGCCGCCTTGGCACGCGACCGACAGCTGAGCCTGAAAGACCGAAACCAAATTCAAGATCGATGGATTAATGCCGTAACTATTTGCGAGTATAAATACCCCGTGCAAAATTCTCTGGACACAGACAGAACCAAGGCTTCATCACAAATTACGCTTACCTGGAAATTCTTCGCATGCACTTTTACTGAAGTCTGTATCGGTATAACTCAGCTGAACGTCAAAGCCGGCGGTTTCTTTGCCTTAATCGAATTTCCAGTCTAGAAAGTCGGTGTCGTTGTCGAAATTGAAACTCGCGGAATGCGCGACGAAGTCGAACTCCCACGCGATGTAGAAGTTCAGACGGCCTGTTGAATAAGCCGGGAAATTTTGCGCGGGTACGGTGAGTTTGAATATGTCACAAAGAATGCATAGACATTTGATAGAAATGAATCTGGATGGTGCGTGTAGCGGTCGAAGTCTGCATTTTCGTAACTATGCGAAAGACACACGAATAGAAAGGCCCAAACAGGTGGGATTCCAGCCTTTTTAGATTCTGAGTGATTGCGTTCATATAGGCTTGTATCGGTATTTTCGGCAACCGTCGGTAACGTACGCGCCTCGTAACCGGAGCCTGCATCTTGAATCCGCCTATTTATGGCGCCAGCGGAGCTTTTTCAGATTCGCCGCTGGTCACTGGCCAAGCGGCTTCGTCTCGTTTACCAAACACACTGCGGAGATGCAGATCCCGTTGCGGAAACGGCACCTCGATATCGTACTGCTGCAATTTTGATTCGATCTCCCAAAGATAGGCGGCGTGGACCGCGGAAGGGCGTTTTACAGCCTCGGGGATCAGCCAGACGATCAGTTCAAAATTGAGACTGCTGTCCCCGAACTCGACGAACCAGACCTGCGGCATGCGGGCCGTGTTTCCCTTCAAGGTCCACGGAACTGCCTCAGCCGCTTCGAGCGCAGCCTGCCTGACCAGTTTTTTGTCCGTGCCGTAGGCGACGCCGAAAGGGATATGCACCCTTCTGTAGACCTCCCGCATAGTCCAATTGGTCACACGTCCGTTAACGAATTCCGAGTTGGGCACCAGAATATCAATATTGTCATTGGTGGTGATCAACGTGCTCCGCATATTGATTTCCTTGACCTCGCCACTCACTCCCGATTCAAGCTCCACGAAATCCCCCGCCTTGAGACTCTTCTCAAATAGAATGATCAAACCAGCCACAAAGTTGCTCACCAGGTTCTGCAAACCAAAACCGATGCCGATGCCCAGAGCGCTGGCGACCAGCGCAAACTTCGTAAAGTCCACACCGATGGACGACAGCCCCATTATTACGGCGATGGCCAGGATGAAGTAGTGCAGAACCTGACCCAGCGCGTATACCGACGATTGGCTGACTGTCTCGCGCCTTTGCGATACGCGGTTCAGGCCGCGGCGAAGCAGCTTGGAAACCCACCACGCAACGAACACGATAATTATAAAGCGGATCAGTCCAAGGCTCGTTACCGGGGTCTCACCGATTTCAAACAGGCTCGTAGTCAGCACTCGTTGAATTACTTCCCATGTCTGTTTCGCCGCGTCTTCAGCGAGTTGCCTGCCTTGCCCCAGATGGCCCTCGCGCTTGACCAGAAGATGCTTGATCAGTTCGCTGAGCCGCGTTGCCGTATCCAGTTCGTCTTCCAACTGGCGCAGGTACCGCTCGGTCTCATCGGCGATCACCAGACGGCTCTCGTACATAGTTACCAGTGCCGCGTCTTTTTCCTCTGCCAGCTGTTCGGTTGCCGTCCTGCGGGATTGAGCGGTGGTCCGACGCCAGTCCATGAATCTTTCTTTTATATCGTCCAGTTTCCCAAGGTGTTTCTTTAACAGTTCCCGATCGGTTTTCGTGTCCTCCTGGTTGTCGACTGCCAGCCGCCGTATACCCGCAATCGCCCATTCGGCCTTAGCTGCGAGCACTTGCTGAATCGCTGCCTCGATCTCCAAACGCGTGACCTTCTGCGTCGTCAATTGTGCCTGGGCTTTCTGAATTGGCGTGTTGGTGACGGCGCTTGACTCATCGATCTGTGTACGCGTCAGCTGATTATTCAGATCGCTCAAGCGCAATATTGCAGCTTGCCGCTGTTCCTCCCAATACGCGATCCGGGCCGGATCGACACTGATTCTGTCAAAGGCAATGGCAAGTTCTTTCTGAACCGATTTGATTTGCGTTGTCAGAACTTCCTGTTGCACTCTGCGCCGTCTGAGTTGCTCGACCGCAATCTCGAGTTGAACACGCTTGTGCATCAATTGAAGACCCTGCTCGATCCGGTCTGGAGCTGCATCCGGCAGTTCCAGGTAGGCCACCTTCCTGCGGCTTTGTTCCATCTCGGCGCTCTTCAATGCCCTTTCCAAGCGCTTGATATCCTGCGCCTCAACATCGAGTTCGAGTCTGAGTTTGCGCAAAGCATTCATTGACTCGAAGATTTTTTCCATCGAGTAGATTTGGGCGGGAACCTTGGCGGGAGGAGCGATTGGAAGCGGGGCGCCCTTAAGATTCTGGTAAGCGTCGAAGCGCTGGATCAGGGACTCGAAGATCGGGTTGAGTGCTTCTCTGCTGCCGGCAGGAACTGCTTCCTTCGTCCTCACGAGGTACTGCCGAACCTTTTCAATTCTCTGTGCAAGGCTGTCGGCGTCGGTTTTAGGATCGATAACGAAATAGGTCCACCAGTCGGTACTCAAGCGTCCCGGATCCGGCAACGCTGGCCCAGTGCCCTGGGCGGCCGATGGATTCGCATTGATCAGCGCTACGAGCAGAAGACCTCTCAAGAGATGCTTTATAGCCACTTCTTTTTCCTAAACACGTAGAGCAGTATCAGCACGATCGACGCCATGAAGCCAAGCAGTATGAAATACCCCGATCGGGACTGAAGCTCCGGCATGTTCTGGAAATTCATCCCATAGATGCCAGCCAGAAAACTCAGAGGGACGAAGATCGCGGTAATAATAGTCAATATCTTCATTATGTTGTTGAGCCGGTGCGAGGCGACCGAGATGTACCCATCAATAAGATCCGATGCCGTGTCGTAATACAAGCTCGCGAGACTGCTCACGCGTTCTTCCTGTTCATAGACGTCATTGATCAAATGTTCCCGGTTTTTGCCAAAGTGAGGAAGTCGATGCCTTCTCAACACTGACAATAGCTGTACATGATAGGCGAGCACCCGCATATACTTTTTCAGGTTGGTCTTATAGTTGATGAGTTCCGCCAATAATTCATCGCGAGGTCTGGAGATCATCTCATCCTCGATCTCTTCGAGCCGCGGCTCCAGGGCGAGGATCATCTTGAGATACCGGTCTACCATGATGCGCAGCAGGCGAAGGGCAAGCACATCGGCGCCCTTAGTGATTGGAGAATCCGGCTTGTTCACTTCGTCGTTGAGCATATTGATGCTCTGCGATGAACCCGAATGACGGGTGATAAGAAATCGTTCACCGACAAAGAGGGCGAGTTGTATGGTTTGAAACTGCAGCCCTGTCGCGTCGCCGTGCAGCCCTTTGAACAACAGAAAGCTGAAATTTCCAAAATCCTCCACTTTGGGCGGATGCCGTATTCTTTGCGCATCCTGAATCGCGAGCGGGTTCAATCCGAATCGGTCAGTAAGAAGGCGGGTTTCGTCTTCTACATTATTGTCGTTCAAGTTGACCCAGATCACACAGTCTTTGTCCTGCTCCCAGGCATCAACCAGCTCGGCGCTGCCGCGCTCGATGATGCCTTGGTCGGGTCGGTACAGGACGGTGCGAATCATGGGATTCTCGTATTCCGGGACGCGAACGCGAGTTACGCATATGTTGATGTCGGTGCAGATAATCGCCTTTGTTCCCGGTAAAAATCAAGCCTTTGGTGTTCCGACCCAATACGCCTCGTCGCTGCATGTTTAGCCGTCCGCCGGATTTCCAACGGTTCAACGCGCTTGTATGTCAAAGCGGTGCAGTTTGATGTGTATGGGGACTGGGACATGCAAGGCGAGGACCCTCCCGGCCTGTTCGTGACTTTGCCATTAGAGGTGCTCCGTTGAACAGATAAATTTCACTTGCATACATTGGGGGAGGAGGCGGTGGTTTCAATAGTTGATGCACAAAAATTTCTTGTTGTCGGCATCGAAAACGCTGCCCAATCTTGGAGGGTATGGTGTAGATTAAGCGGACACTTGTAAGTACGGAGAGTCCAAACGATGCAAACGCTGGGTTGGCGAGAGTGGGCGGCTTTGCCGGAACTATCGATCGACCGGATAAAGGTTAAGGTCGATACTGGTGCGCGCACGTCCGCATTACATGCGTTCAGGATCAAGCGTTATGAAATCGATGGGCAACAGCGTGTTAAGTTTTGGATTCATCCTCAACAGAGGAATATGGAACATGAAGTATTATGCGACGCCAGTATTATCGACGAGCGGTGTGTTACCGACTCCGGTGGACATGTGGAAAAGCGTTTGTTCATCGAGACACCGATAGTAATCGGAAATGAATTGTGGCGAATAGCGGTTACGCTCACGGACCGGGACACGATGAAATTCCGTATGCTGTTGGGCCGTACGGCAATTGTCAACCGATACCTCGTCGATCCTGCATCCTCGTATCTGGCTGGCAAGCCGGACACTGAACATTTAAGATTATTGGACGGGAGAGCTTAGTATGAAAATCGGAATTTTGTCCCGCGGCCCTAAACTTTACTCGACCAGTCGACTCGTCGAAGCGGCCAAACAGCGCGGCCACGAGGTGCGTGTGGTCAACCCGCTGCGCTGCTATATGAATATCACGTCACAAAAACCCGAGATCCACTATCAGGGGGTCGAATTGGAGCGATTCGACGCTATTATTCCGAGGATCGGGGCTTCGGTCACGTTTTATGCCACCGCGGTTCTGCGCCAGTTCGAGATGATGGGTGTGTATCCTTTGAATGAGTCGGTGGCAATAGCACGATCCCGGGACAAGCTGAGATCGCTGCAATTGCTGTCGCGAAAAGGCATCGGGCTTCCCGTCACGGGCTTCGCCCACCATGCCGACGATATTGACGACCTCATCACTTTGGTGGGTGGTGCGCCATTGGTCATCAAGCTTCTCGAAGGTACCCAGGGGAAAGGGGTGGTGTTGGCGGAAACGAAAAAAGCCGCTGAGAGCGTAATCGACGCCTTCAGCGGCCTGAGGGCGAACATCCTCATTCAGGAGTTTATCAAGGAAGCCGGCGGCGCCGATATGCGGTGTCTCGTCATCGGGGACAAGGTCGTCGCGGCCATGAAGCGAACCGCCAAAGATGGGGAGTTTCGTTCCAATCTGCATCGTGGCGGGTCAGCGGAACTCGGTAAATTAACTCCCATCGAACGGCAGACCGCGGTCCACGCATCAAAAGTGATGGGTCTGAATATATCGGGCGTAGACATTCTGCGATCCAATCACGGGCCGGTTGTTTTAGAAGTGAACTCGTCGCCGGGTCTGGAGGGGATAGAGACTGCGACTGGTAAGGATGTTGCCGGTATGGTGATTGAGTTTATTGAGAAGCACGCCAAGCAAGGGCGCACCCGGACCAAGGGCAAGGGTTGAGAGTGGCGGAGCCGTTTTCCATAGGAAACCGGTGTGTCAGACCGGGTCAGCGCGCGACCGTCGATTTACCGGTGGCTTTGTTGCACACCCATACCCCCATGACCATGCCGGTGCATGTGGTCAATGGCAAACGCTCCGGGCCACGCCTGTTCGTTTCCGCAGCCGTGCACGGTGATGAAATCAACGGTGTTGAGATTATCCGCCGTCTGCTCAAGCGGGCGGACCTTCGGAAAATCCGTGGTACTTTGATTGCGGTTCCGATCGTCAATGTATTTGGATTCGTGCAGCACTCCAGGTATCTGCCGGATCGCCGTGATTTGAATCGCAGTTTTCCGGGTTCGGAGCGAGGCTCTCTCGCTGCGCGGCTCGCGGATCTGTTTACCAGGCAGATTGTTTCCCGGTGCACGCATGGCATCGATCTCCATACGGCAGCTATTCATCGCACCAATCTGCCGCAAGTCCGAATCGATCTCAATGATGCGGAATCACTAAGATTGGCGCGCGCCTTCAATGCACCGGTGATCGTCAATGCCGATCTGCGCGAAGGCTCGCTCAGGGAAGCGGCAGTAGCCAAAAAAATTCCCGCCTTGTTATATGAGGCGGGTGAAGCGCTCAGATTCGATGAAGTTGCCATCCGTGCGGGTCTGCGTGGTGTCGTAAATGTGATGCGCGAGCTGGCCATGCTGCCCAGGACCAAACGTCCGGTTCGCCGCTCCAGTGTTCTGGCGAAATCAACGGTCTGGATACGTGCCTCAGAGAGCGGCATCCTCAGGGGGCTGGCATCGCTGGGCGATCGTGTGGAGGTCGGCGATGTTCTGGGAATTGTGTCTGATCCGTTTGGGGAGCGCGATACGGAAATCCGGGCGAGCAAAAGAGGTATCGTTATCGGCAGGTCCCTGATTCCCCTGGTCAACGAAGGAGAGGCGCTGTTCCACATCGCGCGCTTTGACGATGTGGATAAAGCCGCTGATCGTGTCGAGTATTTTCGGGCTCAGCAAGAAAAGGCAATTGACACCGACTCCGAACCGAGCATCGTTTAAGATGTCGAGACCGGATGCCCGGCGATGTGAGCATCGTGTGACTGCGGGCAGAGGACAGTTGTGGATATAAAACTGCTCAAAACTTTTCTCCAGGTCTTGAAGACCAGGCATTTTGGTAAGGCTGCGAAGAATCTTTTTCTGACCCAATCCCCCGTAAGCACCCGTGTACAACTGCTCGAGGAAACCGTCGGCATTCCGCTTTTTCAGCGGGCCTGCAACAATAGTCAACTGACTCCGGCAGGCCAGAAACTCATCGGCCATGTCGAAGGGATTGTCACTCTTTGGAATCGGGCCCGCCAGCAAGCGCTGTTGAGCGATGAAGTGGAAACGATCTTGAGCGTCTGCGGTGTGCCCAGTCTATGGGATATCTTTCTGCAGGCGTGGTTTGAGAGGTTATATTCAAGCGCGTGAAAAGTGGTGTTGCATGCAGATGCGCAGGCACCGGAAGTGCAGCTCAGAATGTTGCGCGATGGTAGCTTCGATCTCGGCTTCATGTTTGAAATGCCGCACGATCCGGGCTTGTCGGCGAAGGAATTGGCGCGGGTACCGCTTTTAATGATGAGTGCTACGCCTCATGTCAAGAAACACGAAGCCGTCAAGCAGGGTTACATATTAACGGACTGGGGCATCTCGTTTGCCATTTCCCACGCCCGGCATTGGATCAGTCGTCATAGACTTCGCGCAGCATTTTGCGAAGTTGACGTTCTTCCGTTATTTTTTTCAATACACTGCCAAGCGGGTTTGCCTGGCGGAAAATCCGTTCCATCATGAGTTCCGCGTGACCGTACGGATTCATCTCTGCATCACAGTCCTCGATCTGTTCAAAGACGTTTTCCGAAATCTCTTGAAATTGAACCATTGTGTTTTCGTCCTCGAGTCCTTGAGAAGTTCCGTAGAGTGCTAGATATGGGAGGCGGAACCAAAAGTAAAACGATAAGTTTTGCTTGTGACAATCGCAAAAATTCGTCGACAGATCGATACAGCTGTTTATTTCTACACTTGCGGAAGTGACGCCATCATCCCGCTGAACGATCTATAGCGTTTACAAATGGAAAAACATATATTTGGTGTCTAAAGGTTTTGGAGGACTGGTTGTTATGTCGAAACAAAGTGTTGCAGGTGGTATAAAGGAAATAACGGCCGATGACCAAGTTTCAAGAATATTCGCGTGGCGGCGCGGATTTAATGCGATGCATTTGATTGACCTTGGGGTCCGACTGGGACTTTTCAGGATGTTCGCGGAAACATCAGGTGCGACACCGGCTCAGGTGGCGCAGGCATTGAAGTTGCACACGCCCTATGTAGAAACGTGGTGCACCACCGCCTATTCGTTTGGACTCCTGGAAGGGGGTGAGGACCGGTCCTTCCGGCTGGCTCCGTATATCGATCAGATATTGGGCAATCCCGGCCACCCGCGATACCTAGGTGGCTACGTGCGTTTGGGTACTGAGTTTGCGACCGAAGATCATCGTTATTGCCTTGAGGCGTTCCGGACTGGCGGCACTGTGCCATTTCAGGGTCGAAGCGAAGCATTCGCTGAAGTCATCGCCGAGACCACGGCTGGATTACAGGTGCTCAGCGCGAGAAAACTCCTGCCAGAACTGCCTGGACTGCAAGAGCGTCTCGATTCAGGCGGGTCGATCCTCGAAGTCGGATGCGGTACAGGAAGGCATCTCATTCAACTTACGAAAGCATTCCCGCAAGCCCGCTGCGTCGGTGTGGATATCGATCCGACAAGCATGAAGGCGGCCAATGCCGCCGTCCGAGAAGCCGGCGTTGCGCAGCGCGTCTCGCTGATCGAGGCGGACATCGCTACCGCAGTAGCGGAGGACTCCATCGACGCGGTGGTTATGATCGAGGTTCTCCACGAAATCGAGCCCAAATTTAGACAGGAAGTCATCGACGGCTGCTATCGAGTGCTACATTCCGGTGGCTGGCTTCTGATCATTGACGAGACCTATCCGGGCACTCTGGCGGAATCGCGGATGCAGGAGTTCTTGTTCCCTGTGCAAACGGGTTTTGAGGAATTGACCTGGGGTAATGTAGTCCCGGTTCGTGAAGAGCAGGAGTCGCTGCTTCGAAACGCGGGTTTTGGCGGAGACATTGGGCGGTCGATCGTGGGTGAAGGGTTTACGGTGTTAAGCGTTCAAAAGCACCCGTGACGTTTTGAACTGTCGACCGTTTTTGCAGGGATCCGGACGTTATCCCAATTGTCCACGAGTTTAAGGAGATCGATGACTTGATCACAGAGATCGAGCGTGAGGATTAGATGTGAAGTGGATTGTGGCCGGCCTTTGTACGGTTTTCGCCGCAATAGCGGGGCTGTACTTGTTTAGCCGGTGGGAGTTGTCCCGATTAGAAGCCCTGTACCCGCCAATTGGTGAACGGATACGGGTGGATGGATTTCAATTACACTATCTCGAAGCCGGTAGCGGTCCAGCCGTCGTACTCATACACGGATCGAGCACGAATCTGCGCGACTTCACTGCCAGCATATTCGAACCCCTGACGCGCACCTGCCGAGTCGTCGCTTTCGATCGACCCGGACACGGTTATTCCACTTACCCGCGTCAATTCTGGATGAACCCCGAAGAACAAGCGGCGGCCATTCAAGATGCTTTAAACCAATTGGGTATTGAGCGCGCGGTATGGCTTGGGCATTCGTGGGCCGGGGCGGTGGTGATGGCCGGCCTGTTAAAATTTCCGCGTGAGGTCAGGGGAGGCGTGCTGTTAAGTGGCGCTGCGTATCATTGGCACGATGGTGTGGATTGGTCGAACCATATAGTCGACATACCCGTGATTGGGCAGCTATTCACTCGTGCGGTGCTTACGCCCGTTGGCCGTTTACTGATGGATAGGATGATCGCCGCGGCCTTCGTGCCCAATCGGCCGCCACTAAACTATCGTCAACGCACCGGTGTCGATCTGATATTGCGACCTTCTCAGTTCACCGTCAACGGGCGCGACGTCCGCTTGTTGAGCGATTTTCTGGCACAGCAAAGCAAGCGTTACACCGAGATCGAACAACCCTTGCTGATGATCCATGGCCGGGAGGACGACGTTGTGCCCGCTTGGAACCACGCCGATCGTCTCATTGGTATAATGCCGCAAGCGGTGCTGAACGAGTTATCCGCAACCGGCCATGCCCCACACCATGTGCGCACCGACGAAGTGACGCGTCAGATCGCCCGCTTTGCCTGCTCGGGATAGACGCTGTCCGCTGGCCATCCACTCCACGCTCCGGCAGTGAAGCCTAGACCTGCGGCATGCGTTACCGGACAAGGCCACGAGTTTAGTGATCGCTCGTTCGGGCCTTACGCGCCGCAGTGGGATCCTGCGAGGTGTCTTGGGCGGCATCATCCATCTCCAGGGCCTTGCTTACCGCTTTCGTCGCGAGCTTGGCCTGGCGTTTAGCTTCGCGCTTCGCTGCTTTGGCCTTGGCGCGCTGATTGCGTTCGAATGAGTAATTGGGTTTACGTGCCATTATTGCGTCTACTCGCTGTCTGATCCCTTCGAGAGCGGCAAAGCATACCAGGTTAACCGACAAACAGGAGCGTTCGGTGAGCAGCCGCAACCGCCGCCGCGATAGCCGTTACGGGCTGGATATTGAAGCAGTGTCAGTGGGGCCGGTTGCTTGATCAAACAAGAGATCGATTACATCTCAGGAGGTTCCACGGAAACCTTGATGCTGGAGTACCACTCAGCGACGTTCTCGATGGCATCGTCCGTCAGCATTTGGGCGATGATGCTCATCTGTGGATCCTGACGCTTGCCGGCGCGGTACGCTTTTAGCTGAATAATGAGGTATTCCTTCGGCTGACCGCTTAGGTGCGGCACCATGGCGGTGGTCGCCTGGCCGTCCATGCCATGGCAGGTTTGACACATCGATTTGGCTATCGACTTACCAGCCGCCATTTCGTCCGCGTGCACCGGACCGGCCGGTATTCCGATTGCGAAAAGGACCAGCACCGTGATGAAAACTGATTTGTAGAGTGGCATGGATTACTAGCGCAACACGGGCCAGGAAACACCACCCGGCCCGTGTCATTATCCGCTGCTAGTTTTCGTAAGTGATGCGATAGACGGCACCGGCCTTGTCATCCGAAACCAGTATCGATCCATCGACATACTGCTGCACGTCAACCGGGCGACCGGAGTACACGCCGTTCTCCTGTAGCCAACCCTCGGCAAACGGCATCGTCTCAGCCGCATTGCCGTCACTATCGAGGAACGTCACCATGACTCGGGCACCCCTTGGCACCGTCGCGTTCCACGAGCCGTGCTGGGCAACAAAGATGGCGCCCTTGTATTTCTCCGGGAACATGTTGCCGGTGTAGAACATCATTCCCAGATCCGCCGCATGGGCAATCATCTCCACCTGGGGCGGAACGTACTTCGACATCAACTTCTCAGGAATATCCTGACCGGCGTACTCATTGGTTCTAACCTCGCCACCGCCGTAGTAAGGATGACCGTACCACATGCCTATTTTAGGCATCTTGTTCAGCTCACCCGGCGGGGTCTCATCACCCATGCCATCCACTTGGTTGTCGGTGAACCACAGGCTGCCGTCGGCTGGGTTAAAAGCGTGGCCGACGGAGTTGCGGATTCCGGTGGCCACCACTTCGCGGTTTGACCCATCGCGATCCATACGAATCATTCCGCCGATACCGGTTTTTGTGTACAACTCGAACTTGTCCGCGGGCGAAACATTGAACGGCTGGCCAAGGCTGATGTAGAGCTTGTTATCCGGGCCAATCGCACAGACCCGAGCCGTGTGGTTGTAGGACTCTTCGTCCGGAGGAATCAGTTCGCCCTGAGGTACAATGGGTACGGCTACCGTGTCGGGACTTTCCATAAAGAACTCTGCTGCCGGGAACAATAATACTCGGTTCCGCTCAGCAATAAAGAGAAAACCATCCGCGGAGTAGCAGACGCCGTTTGGTACGTCGAACTTGACGCTCGGACTGAATTCTTCAACTGTGTCCGCCACGTTGTCCATGTCCCGGTCTGTGGCCGCCCAGACTTTGGTTTTCTTGGTCCCGATCCAGACCGTACCCTTATTACGGCCCACCGCCATGTGCCTGGCGTCCGGCGCGAGCGCGAACAGTTCGATCTTGAATCCGTCGGGTAGTTTTATCGTTTCAAGAACCTTCCGGAGGTTGTCGGCATACTTGCCCCCTTGAGGAATGCTCTCGCCTGCCGCCGTCCCGGTTGTTTTAAAGGATCCCAGTTTCTTGAGATTGTCTTCATCACCGGCGGCCAGTACGGTGCCCGCCAAACATGGCAGCGCCACGCAGGCGGTGGTTACCGATAAGCGCTTTATATTCACAGTTTCCTCCTTTCCGGCAGTTTGTTAAGAACAACCGTGCTCTCCAGAAACAAACCCCTCTCTGGCGGCTTTATCCCGCATGCACAGCTCGAGTAACCAATAACTTTACTCAAGAAACAAAACCAAGGTCAAATTTAATGGAGAAACGGTAGTATGAGTTATGGATTTCGTTTCGAACTCATCATAGCGTACTTTGCATTACACTGATTACTAGCGATGCAGGGCTTTCCAGATGTACCAGTTGTGTTCTCAGCATTACCCAGAGAGCTCGATCGTCTCACTCACATTGTCTGCATTCCACACTTCACGATGAACTGGAACCCTATGACCATCAGTCCGAATCGGACTGTTTGGCTAATGATCACAAGCAAATATATTCTATTCCGCTATAGGCCTGATCTAGACCTTCACACTTAATCTAGTGGGCCGCCCTTCTTGGCCGAAAGATCAATCTAAAGTGGCGCGGGTTAAAATTTAGAGTGACAATCACAGAGGCGGACCCAATAGCTTGGACAGGGATTAGCGGTTTTTAAGTGGAATTTTCATTCCTGCGCCCGTTCGTACGCCGCCGTGTTGTTGGATTTTGTCGGCCCTGATCACCGGTCTCGAAGCGGGCGAGAGCGACCCGCCGGTTCGGGACGATGAGGATTCGATTGTACCCGACCTCGTTACTTGGGAAGCCGAGCCCGCGGAAATGCGTCCGCCTCTTGCGTATCATTGATACGTATCAATGACTTCTCCGGGTGCCTCCGATATAAGTGACCTGTGAAGGCGAAGACCCATGTGGTGGGTGCAGGCTTGATCCATCCAACGGCGTGGTGCTTCCGAATTCGAAACAACATTCCTTCAGCGATTCGCTAGATTGCATGGCTTTTTGAGGGATTCCTGCCCTCCGTCCTCTAGCCTCCAAAGCGAGAGCGAGCGATGCGAGATGACTGCCCCTGAATCAACGAAGACCGAATCTCACCGGTCTTTTCCCCTTTCCGAAACACGTCGCGTTCTGTTCGATAAGTGATCGACGCGACGTCGAAGCGGTTAGACATGCGCATGCGCCCGGTCTCCTCCATCAAGACGATTCCTGCCGGCGAAAAGAGGACGCCGCTCTTGAGTCGTTTGTGCCGCAGCAAGGCCCTGTGCTCACCATCAAGCTCTGGGCATGCCGTGACAGAGGTGACGCATTGCGATACTGCGATGCCTCGAAGGGGAAGATACGGGCCGCCCGCTGAAATCGGCGTGTCCGCTGCCGAACGCCCGCGGCCACGCAGCGCCGTGGGGCGTTCCGGTGGAGACAATACCGGCGAGCGTTCGCAACGGGGCGGCGTTTTGCCCATCAATCTGAAAGGGACGCAAGTTCTTGCCGCGCGCCCATTCATTGCGTGGGGTTATGACGACAATGCCAAGAGAGTGAACGAACCATGCGTGGACAACATCGTGTAATACTCAAAGGTCTAGTGGCCGCGGGTTTTCTCGGCAGCATGCTGATCGCGGAAACACAGGCGGGCGGTTTCTTTATTCCACAGCAAAGCACGCAGGACATTGGTCGAGGTTTTGCTGGCGGTGCGGCGATGGCCAGTGACGTGAGCACAATATTCACCAATCCGGCGGGTATGACGGAGCTCGAAACGGCGGAAGCCGGCCTCAGTGTGAAACTCATGCTTCCGACGCTTGAGTTTGAGAACCAGGGTTCGACCGCCGCAACACCGGGCACGCTCAACCAGCCGGTGCCGTATCCCGGGAACGATGGCGGGGATCCCATTGGCTCGAATACCATTGTCAACTTCTACGCCACCCACCCGTTCCTGGATGGCCGGCTGTGGGGAGGACTCGGCGTTACGGCGCCGTTCGGGCTCAACGTCGATTACGACGATGGATGGTTCGGGCGTTACGATTCCGTCGAAACGGAATTGGTAACGGTCGATATTGCACCCACCATCGCCTACCGGCTCAACGACCGGATTTCCGTCGGCGCTGGAATCGACTTCCAGTACGCCGATGCGGAACTCGCCATCGCCATTCCCAATACCTTGGCACCCGGCGGTCCTTCGCCGGCCACCGATGGCCGGTACGAGCTCGAGGGAGACGCCTGGACGGTGGGCTTTAACTTGGGCGTTCTCGCTAAGCCGTCGCCCAACACGCACGTGGGTCTGCACTTCCGCTCCGGAATGTCCCACGAGCTCAAAGGCAGCTCTACGGTTACGGGTCTGACGGGACCGCTGATCGCTTCCAACGGTGTGTTTGACGCACGCGCGGATTTGGATTTGCCGGCGATCGTTTCTTTAGGTATTACCCATGCGCTGACGCCCAAGCTGACCTTACTCAGCGAATTCCAGTGGTTCGACTGGAGCGTCTTTAACGAGCTCCGGGTCAGGTTTTCGAGCGATCAACCGGATTTCGTGATTCCCGAGCACTATCAGGATTCGCACGCGATTTCCATCGGTGCAGAGTACAAAAAGACGCCCGACTGGGTGCTCAGGGCCGGTTTTCATTACGACGCAACGCCGACCGTCGATGAGTTACGTACGACCAACGTGCCGGACAGCGACAACTATTGGTTCGGCATTGGGACGAGTTACCGGCTTACGGAGCGGATCACGGCCGACTTCGCTTACGCTCACGTTCGCTGGGAGACACTGCGTGTCGACTTAGCAAGGACTTTTTTTGTTGGTACGCCGGCGAGTGGTGCTGTGAACATCAAAGGCGATGCGGACGACGCCCACTTACATGTCCTGTCGCTCAATCTGAGGCTGTCGTTCTGACTTCGAGAACGCGACACCGCGTAGTACTTGGCACGGATGTGTGCACCAAGTGTAAGCGGCGTTCGGTGCATTTTAGTGCGAGGCTTTAATGTCGCGCGTGCTCATGCGGCCACACGGTCCGTTCCGGGAGGGTGCTGCAGGGCCGTCGGGTCATTGGAGTTTCGAGATAAAAGACCAATGACCGAACGAGAACAGCTCGAACGAGCCATCGCCCATACGGAGGCGCAACGCGCCGCTCTGGGTGATGCGGTAGTCGACGAGGCCTTGATCGGATTACGGCAACAGTTGAATGCCATGGGTGGAGTGGACGTTCAGGCCCCGCCGGGGCGTCCAGTCTCGGCTTTGTCCAGCGAACGCAAACACGTCACCGTCGTGTTTTCGGATCTGTCGGGCTATACCGCCATGTCGGAAAAGCTCGACCCCGAAGAGGTCACCGAGATCATGTCGAGTATCTTTGGCGCGGTGACGCGTGTGATCGATGAACTGGAAGGCTCCATCGACAAGTTTATCGGCGATGCCGTACTGGCGGTGTTTGGTGTGCCCAAGGCCCACGAGGACGATGCGGTCAGAGCGATCATGGCGGCCCAGAGGATCCATCAGGCCGTGGAAGCCATCAGCCCGGAGGTGGAAGCGCGCACCGGACGTCCCTTGACCATGCACACCGGCATCAATTCCGGATTGATCGTAACCGGCGAGATGGATGTTAAAACCGGCAAGGCCGGCATTACCGGTGACACGATCAACCTGGCCTCTCGACTGGAGGCATTGTCCGGTACCGGTGAAATCCTGGTGAGTCCTGAAACGCGCCGCGAGGCGGAGTATTTTTTTCGCTTCGAAGATTTGGGTCCGAAGAAGGTTAAAGGCCGGACCGAACCGGTGCGCGTCTACAAAGTGTTGTCGCAACGCGAACATCCAACGCCCGTCGGCCATCTGCACGGCGTTAGAGCTGAACTCACCGGACGACGTGCCGAGTTGGATGAACTCCGAGGGATGATGGGGCAGGTGAAGAAGGGGAGCCGTGTGGTCGCCACAATCTGCGGCGACGCCGGGACCGGCAAGAGCCGGCTGGTCGAGGAGTTCAAGGCCGCCTTGGGTCCCGACGATGTGCAATGGTTCGAAGGACGGGCCTATGCATACCGGCAGCAAACGCCCTACGCCCCGGTGATCGACCTGCTCATGAACGTGTTCCGGGTGGAGGAGCGCGACCCGCCTGAAACGGTCCGGTGGAAACTGGAGGCCGGCCTGCGCGGGCTGGTGAAGGATTACGCGCAGAGTGCCGCGTACATAGGGAGTCTGTTCTCCCTCCGTTACACCGAAATCGAGGAAGTCAGCCCGGAATTCTGGAAGGCGCGGCTGCACGAAGGCGTAACCGCCATGGTCAGCGGGGTGAGGCAAAAAGGCCTCGCAGTGCTTTGCTTCGAAGACCTGCACTGGGCCGATCCATCCTCGGTGGAATTGCTGCGCTCGCTGGTCGCCCGCGTCGGCGGCCCCCTCCTCATTTTATGTGTATATCGCCCCGGGTTCAGTTTGTTTGCAGGGCCTGAGGAGGTGAGCGCAGGCGTGTCGCATCATCCGATTGAACTGCACGACCTTGGAGCAGCAGACGCCGACGAGATGCTGCGGTTGCTGTTGAAAACCGAACGCGTGCCCACCGAACTGGCGAGTTTTGTGCGCGAAAAGGCCGAGGGAAACCCGTTCTATATGGAGGAAGTGATTAACGCCTTGATCGACGCCGAGGTCTTGGTCGAAGAGGGCGGCACATGGAAGCTGTCGAAACCGATCCGCAACGCCGAGATTCCCTCGACGGTTCAGGGCGTCCTCTCCGCCCGGCTGGATCGGCTGGAGCAGGCGGTGCGGCGCATCGTTCAGGAAGCCGCTGTCATCGGACGGGAGTTTCTCTATGAAATCTTGAAGCGTATCACGGCCTACTCGGAACAGCTCGCCGGGTGTCTTTCAGAACTGCAGCGCTTGGATCTGATCCGGCTCCATCAGAGCCAGCCGGATCTGGAGTACGTCTTCAAACACGCGCTGACCCAGGAGGTGGCCTACGCAGGCTTGCTCAAAAAGGAGCGCCGAGCGATTCATGAGCGCATCGGCTTAGTCATGGAGCAAGCGTATCGAGACAGGCTTCCTGAATTCTACGAAGCGCTGGCGTTTCACTTTCAACACGGCGAATCTCAGATGAAGGCCGTTGAGTATCTGACACGATCCGGAGAGAAAAGCCTAAAACGGTATTCGATCGAAGAATCACATGGCCATTACCGGGAAGCGTATTTGATACTGAGCCGTATTCAGGACCGATCAAGCGAAGAGAATACGCGCCTCGTCGATCTCATCATGCAGTGGGCGCTGGTGTACTACTATCGGGGAGACTTTAAAGGGCTGACCGAACTGTTGCGAATCCACGAAACGACGGCGGTCTCGTTAAACGATAGGTCGAGGCTCGGGATGTTCTACGCGTGGCTTGGTTTCGCGAATTACAGCCGTGAGAAAACCAACTACGCCGATGAACTCCTTCGAAAGGCCCTGAAAATAGGCGAAGAAATCGATGATCCACGGGTTGTTGGTTACGCCTGTACCTGGCTGACCTTTTTGAACGGGGACTTGGGCTTGTTCGACGAGGCCTTAAGGTGTGCGCAACGCGCGATGGACATCGCCCGTTCGGTGAAATCGGAGCAGTATCTGTTCTTCAAGCCGCTCGGGGGTATCGTACAAGTCTGCTTCCACACAGGGGACGTGCGCGAGGCCCAGAAGTCAGGCGAAGCGTGCCTGGAAATCGGCAAGAAATACTCCAACGTGAGGGCCATGACCATGGGGCACATCGGCCTCGGCGTCAGCCATTTACTGCGGGGAGACCTTGCGGAAGCGACTGAGGCATTCAACAACGCGCATGACGTTTCGGCCGACCGGCTGTACGAGCAGATCGCGAATATGCTGCTTGGCATGTGTTATGTCCAAAACAAGCAGTTCGAGCGAGCGGAAAGCGTTCTGCAGGAGGTGATGGACTTCAGTGGCGAGTACGGTTGTGAGTGGGCGGGCAGCGCCACTTCCCTGTTTATGGGGATCGTATTGATGTCGTCAGGCCGGATGTCGGCGGGTTTTAAGATGATCGAAAGCGTCCGCGAACAATACATCCAAACCGATAAGCAAGCTTATCGCGCGCTCGCTGAATACATTCTCGGGAAAATCTATTTGCAGATGGTGCAGAAGGCAGAAGCGATCAGTCTCCCAACGATGCTGAAAAACATCGTCTTCATCTTGCGAAATTATTTCTTTGCCTCGGACAAGGCGGTACGGCACCTGCAGACCGCGATTGAAACGGCCCGCAAGATCGGCGCAAAAAGCGTCTTGGGTATGGCGTATCTCGATCTGGGGCTGCTGTACCGGGCGAAGCGAAAGCCGAGTCAAGCCGGGCAAGCCATCTCCGAGGCGATTACAATATTTGAGCGATGCGGGGCGACGCACTTGCTACAACAGGCGCGGGAGGCGCAAGCGTCTTTGCGATTGACCTGACGACCGGATGCGGCAGACGCCGGTGGTGCGGACGTTCGGCCTGCAGGGTGAAGCGCTCAAGGCGGCCCGGCAGAAACTGGCGGACGGGACGTTCACCCGGTGCCTCAAACTGCTGAACGCGCGGCTCGAGTCCGGGTTGGGGGGAGTGAGTAATTCGCGGACGGGCGTCTTGCGGTTACCGATCTCAAGGTCTTCGTTTGGGTTCGCGGCCTGAAGTCGGGTGTGCTGGACCAAAGGAACTTTCGCCACGTTTCTGCAGAATTGACTTCCCTTGTTTCTCGAGTTCGAACATGCGGTCCAGGCTGGCCAGAGCACGCTCCGCGACGTCTGTGGGGATCTTGATGAATTGCTCCGGTGCTGGATCTTTGAGTGCTTTAAGCACATCGTCTAGTTGGATCGCTTTCATATAGGGACACAAGATACAGGTCCCGACAATCTGCTTACCAGGAAATTCAGCCTTGAATCGGTCCGTCAACGCACACTCGGTCACCAGCATGAACGTCTTGGCGGGTGAGTCTCGCACGTAATCGAGCATGCTGGACGTGCCGCCGGCAAAGTCAACCAGCGCCACGACGCCGGGGGCGCACTCCGGATGAGCCAAGATCTTCACGCCCGGAAATCGATTGCGGATGTCGCGCACCGTGTCTGGATTAAAGGCCTCATGCACGATGCAGGTACCTTCCCAGGTGATAATCCGTTTAGACGTCATGTCGCGAAGATTAATTCCCATCAACTTGTCCGGGATAAAGACGATCTCCTGTTGCGGCATCGCTTCGACCACCGCCACCACGTTGGACGACGTGCAACACGCATCGCTCTCCGCTTTGACCCCGGCATAGGTGTTCACATAGCAGACAATACCGGCGTTAGGGTGCTTTTTCCGTAGCTTGCGAACTTGCTCTCCGCTGATGGAATCCGCAAGCGAGCAGCCGACCACCCTGGGAACCAGCACCTCCTTGTCTGGATTGAGGAGCTTGGCGGTCTCACCCATGAAATACACCGAGCAGAAGATGATCTTTTTTGCTGGATGTTCGGTCGCCGTTACACTGAGGCCATAGGAGTCTCCCACGTAATCACCGACGCCGTACATGATGTCAGGAGTCTGGTAAGAGTGGGCCAGAATCACCGCATTTTGCTCCTTTTTTAGCTCACCAATCTCCAGCGTGGCAGGGGCAATGAGTTCGCAATCCTCTCTGGCCTAGCCAAGCTTGTGGAGCTTGTCGTAGAGACGTTGGGTTTCTTTGCTCAGATCGGATGATAAGGTCTGCATTTGCAGCTAATCACTCTCAATACCCGTGACCAATCATCTTAATTGAACTCCCAAAATACCTTCTTTGTCTTTGTTTGGTGTCAAAAACAGGCAATTCAGGCGGCGTTTCTTCACTGTCAGTAGCAAAATCGGGAGAAACAGAATGTATTCGCCAGGGCTAATTCGAAAAATGAGGATTCTGCGAGCGATTATCGGTTACGCGTTTCTCTGGATGGCGGTGTCGGTGCACAAGACACATCGGAAGCCGAGCCGACCGTTTCGATCCTTGTCTCCCGCGAATAATAAATAACATTGTTCGCCACTGTGCAAGAGCATATCGTTATGCAGTTCGCCTAGCATAAGTGATGCGACCGAAATCAATAAATCGGTGACGTTGAGATTGTAAAGGCGCCGGAATACCGGCCGGCGGATCCGGCACGCCCAGTCCCGGCGTAGCCTGTGGCCTTACCCGGTTGTAATAGCGCTTCCAACCTTTGATGAGTTTGCGTAAGTACGCTGTATTGAGCGGAATCACGTAGTCCAAGAATTCTCCTCCCATCGAGCCGATTATCCGTTCGCAGATCGAGTTGGCCTGCGGGTTTCGGTACGGCGTTTTGCGGCATTTACTCAGCGTGGTTTGACTTGACGTTCTTGATATAGAGCGAGCTGTTTCCGTAGAAATTGATTCTCGGCCGCGAGCACTTTGTCAGAGCGCAAACCTAAATACACGACCGGAGCAGATCAAGGAACAGATTAGAGATTGTTCGCAAGGCCAGTTTAAAGGAAATCGTCGCGTACCGTATCTCGAATGTCTTGCTGGAGATTATCCAAGATGACTAAGGCTTAATGAAGCCGTCTAGAATGGGACAGATCGGGTTTTTGCGGAAGACAGGTCTTTCGACGATTATACGCGCGAGCGGTTACACGCGATTTAATCGTATGCAATCAATCTAATGACGATGGAAAAGTATCAAAAGGGCGTTATTCTCGTTTAGGCTGCCACTGATGAGCAGTTTTGTTCGCCAGATCGATTTCTCGTGTGGATAGCGCGGAAAGAATTCGTTTTTGCAGTCGGGGCGCCTCCGGTTCACCCAAGGTTTCGGCACGTATGGCCCACACCAAGGCTTTGATCGGTTCACGGGGAACATCGGCGCCCTCCCAATACATCTGAACCAGATGGACACAGGCCGATTTGTGTCCCTGATTCGCCGCGCGCTCCACCCAAGAGACTCCGCCCATCGTATCTTTTTCAACGCCACGCCCGTCCAGAAGCATCTCGCCAAAGCTGTGCTGTGCTTGGACAAATCCGGCCTCTGCTGCTGTCTGATACCAGCGTGCCGCTTCCAGCAAGTTTACCGGTACGCCCATCCCCTTTTCGTACATTGCTGCCAGATTATTTTGCGCAGGCGCAAAACCCATTTCTGCAGCTCGACGATATAGTCCCGCCGCCTCAACCAAAGCAATCGAGCTTTGAGCTTGGCGGCGGAGCGCGTTGGCAATCCGGGTCAGTTGAGCAGGATCTACTTCAGAGTAAGAATCTTCCTCCACCAATGGTTTGCCATCCTTCCCAACTACAATGACATTTTCGTCGTCATCTCCTTCACCATCACCCCACCAACCGCATGCGCTTGCAGTTTGGAACAGGGTGGTTTGTAAAGAAATGATTAAAGCGTACAGCAGCCAGGCCGGCAGGGACGAATGTCTGGAGTCTGTAGTAGAGCGGCTGGAGATCATCTTACTAAACCCTAAAGCGATTGATGAGGATCATTTCAAAATTGTAGCGGTAGACATGACGTCAGGCAAACCGTAGAAGATTTGAGGCATAAGGGGGCCAAGCCTTGCATTGACACGTTATAAAATCGCTACTGACGGCCGTAGTTTGGATCACGAACAAACGATCGAAGTGACAACAAATACTGCTAAAACCAAAGTATTTTGCCGCGTCCAGAGGGACGATGTACAGGATGGACAAGTGCCGAGGAGCACAAGACCGCGAGAGCAGTCTCAAACCCCCGACCACTGGGTTCGAAGATTAGCCAGGGAATTGTATCTTGTTGATTTATCTGCAATCCTTGCGAGGGCGTTCGTTGCGAATTGCGCTATTCAGCACAACAGCGCTGGACTACATCCGGAGAAATTGAACAAGAGACGGATGGTCGATGAATTGCGGAAGTTGCGGAGATTCCCGGCGTCATGAAGTATGGTGCTACTCGGGAATAAGCGATGGCGCAGGCGGAAGTGCTGGCACTTACGGTCATTGCAGACCGCATTGAGCACGGAGAACATCCAGTCGAGCCGATCCAAATTATATTTACCGGGGCATGGCAGCTGGAAAAACTCGAGAGCGCGGCGAGTTCTAGCCGCATCAGTTCGGCGTGAGTTGACGTGGCATTCTTGATATAAGGCGACTTGCTTTCGCAGAAACAAAATCTAGGCCGCAAGCATCTTATCAGAGCGGAGTTGCAGATAAACGTAGCGGAGGAGAACGAGTAACAGTCTGCAGATTGTTACCAAAACGAATTTGATGAAAATCACCGCGTACCGTATCTCGAAGGGCCTTTGGCACGCTCCTCAGGGGCCGAACGTTCCGAATGAACGCATTCCCGGCCAGCGGTCATCAGTTCACCGCCCCCGCTTCGATACGCTGCACGTAACCGAGGCTGTCCCGGTGCATGATCTGTCCTTCGAACCGATACGTGACCGTGGAAATACTAATATATGAGTGCAGCCGAACGTCGAAACCGATTCCTGGCTGGAATTGTGCGGGTCCAATATGATCGAAGAATATGAAAGGTCCAATTGTTTGTCGCAGGCCAGAGGGTAGAACACGACGCACAGTAAGATCTCTGAGGCACCGTGGTTTCGGCTCGATAATGATGTCAACGGAGTCGGATTCAGCTTCGCAAACCGGTTCGATGCAAGGACGCCAACTCGTGAATTTAACCTGTCTAATCGATGGATTCTGATAATGACTGTGGCATTTTACAAAGCCGCCGCTTGTTTCTCCGCCACCATCATATAATTCACTGCGTCTATTCGAGAAAGGTTGAAACTTTTTGTGATCGGATTGATGCGCACGCCTGCCTGGTCAAGTACGCTGAATCCGTTATCTAGGAACGATTTTCTTATCTCCCGAGGGCGCCTGAAGTTTTTCCATTGATGTGTACCCTTGGGCAGCCAGCGTAGAACATACTCGGCACCGATAATCGCAAAAAGGAATGACATGACCGTGCGGTTTATTGTCGCAACTACCATCAAGCCCCCTGGGCGTACCAGACTCGCGCACGACCGCATAAAATCGGACAGATTAGCGACGTGTTCGACGACTTCCATGTTGAGCACTACGTCGTAGCGTGTGCTCTGGCCAGCCAGGGATTCGACGCTAACAAGCTGGTAGCTAATGTTTAAGTGCTCGTGTTCCGCGTGGAGCTGGGCGACGCAAATATTCTTCTCGACCACATCGACGCCACACACCTGGGCGCCGAGCTTGGTCATGGACTCGCTCAGTATGCCTCCACCACATCCGATGTCGAGAACGCGCAGACCTGCGAGGGGTGCTTCGTCGCTTGGATTACGACCGTAACGTTGGCTGAGTATCTTACGTAAGTATTCGACCCGGAAACGGTTCAGCCGATGTAAAGGCCAAAATGGGCCTGTCTTGTCCCACCAAAGATCGGCGAGCTTTGTGTAGTAGGCTACTTCGTTCGGGTCAACAGTGTGGTCCCGGACGATATCGTTTTTATTCATCGCTTATGACTTGCGTGTGTTTCAATGATCTTTAGAGACTTAGTCAAGGAGTCGCTCCTTCCATGCCGAATTACCGGCGACTCAGGAAATAAGGACCAGCCGGATTAGGAAACCGAGGGTAGCGACACTCAACAAACTGTCTTTCATGTGCCCAAGGAAAGTCAACCAATAAGGACCATATCCACCGCAACCCATGTGGTAATGCTTGGCGGGAACGCGCCGGACCCTATTTCTATCAATTTCAAGACCAAACTTCTTCGGGATGATTTTCGCAATACGGGGATACCCAAAGTGCGAATACCAGCGTTTGAGTTCGACGATGGTGTGGATGAGTTATTGTGACAAACCTTTGGGTCGGGGTTTGCCTCTGCGGCGCGGCGACTGAACAGCCCGATATTTCCGATGCACAAAATAGGCGCTAAATTGCAGCGGCGTCAAGGGCTGAAGTGGTCCAGCGATTGTGAAGGGTACGATTTTCGTGTGTGAGTAGCGGAGACACCCACTTAAGTCTCGTATTAAACGAGCGCAACTCGCTGTTCTGTGGCTGTGTTCTTGAAAAACCCCGAAAGGGATTCTGGGCGCAGGATTTGCACCCATGATACTTATATATAGTGTCGCGCTACGCTGCGCGCCGCAGCGTGACAACTGGGAGATGCGAACGTCCAGCGTAATAGTTGACTACGAGCGTGAATCGGTCACCGGGCATTGTCAAGTTGAGACGGCATCGCGGACAATAGGATGATGAAAAACAATATTGATTATCGCGGTTTCCGTTATCCGCCTGAAATCATCGGTTACGCGGTGTGGCTGTACCACAGATTCACGCTGAGTTTCCGTGACATTGAGGACTTGTTGGCTGAACGGGGAGTAACCGTCTCGTACGAAGCCATTCGATTGTGGTGTATCCGATTCGGTCCAAGCTACGCCCGGCAGTTACGTAAAAAGTCTCATCGATTCGGTGATCATTGGTATTTAGATGAGAACACTAGTGTCCGGAAAAACTCGGTCTGATTCTCTGTAACTACATGTTGTAAAAACAAAAAAATGCCTTTGTTTGCCTGTCACCGACTTGAACCGGCAGACACACCGGCGCCACGCTTTAACCCCGCACTCTGGGTTGGAGCGATCCGTCGATGTACACCGGCAGATTTGTTTTCACGCAGACGATGGATCATCTGCCTTTACATACCTTCCGACGTTGTGTTCAGCGTTACCGTGGCAATCGTCATATCAAGAGTTTCACCTGTCAGGATCAGTATCGCTGCATGGCGTTCGCTCAGCTCACGTACAGAGAGAGCCTGCGAGATATCGAAGCCTGTCTCAAAGCCCAGAGCAACAAACTCTACCATATGGGCATTCGCTCCAAAGTGGCTCGCAGTACGCTGGCCGACGCCAACGAAAAACGTGACTGGCGTATCTATGCCGACTTCGCACAATCATTGATACAGACCGCACGTCGCCTGTATGCCGGCGAGGATCTTGGGTTAGACCTCGACAACACGATC
>CAMYJT010000014.1 GCA_947258785.1 uncultured Gammaproteobacteria bacterium | reverse complement strand
CCCCATCGCTAACCCGCTCGTAGCTTAATCAGTCACTTGACAGTCAAAGATTTTTTCACATTCGCCAAACTCAGAGTGAGTTGCGAAAGACGGGCTAACGCTGGTATCGGGGATCAGGGTCAGCTGCTGTACGAATTCATGAAGTCCACCGAGCCCGAAGGTGCGAGCGTCGTGGGCGGAACGGATCCCAACGGCAGACAGTTCGAACGGGACGAAGATTTCACCGCGAGCCCCAACCATGGAACCGATCGTCTGCGCTACGAGATTCCCCTCGACGAACTCAACGGGCACCCAGCTTCGGTCCGGGCGACGCTGTACTCGCAATCCTTGATGCCGGCTTGGTTTCATCAACGGTTTTCATTGGCGAACGAGGCCAAAGCGGCGGGCTACAACACGCCGGAAACCGACCGGCTGTTCTACCTCACCAGTCGTCTAAACCTGGAGGGTACCGCCCTCGAAGATTGGAAGATCGAAATCGACCGCGACACACGGGTCGTTCAGTAGGATTTGGACAACTCATTATTCAAATGCGGGCTAGCCCGAAACACTGTACAGATATATTCCACCCACTGCCGCCATCGCTAAAAGCCCGACCGCGGACGAAATCACGCCGCGGGCCAATCTCTCCGACATACCGCGGCTTTGTTCGCGATGGAAGATGTAGATTTTGTTCGCATAGCGTTGTCTACTCCGGTGATGCTCCCGCCGGCAGTTGAACCGATACATGCGATTAAACCCCACGTCAAATTGAGCCTGATTCACGTTGTAATTCTATCCAAAGCATAGCCCAGTTGACACGATTCACCAGTCCAATCAACGTGCTCACGGGCAATTCTAATGTTCGTTATACGAACTGCCCGGGGCCTTGGCCGCAGGACCCGATGCCCGACCCGCCCGGCGCCGGCCCGATTTCCATCCTCGCCGCGCGTACCGCGCCGGTGCGGATCCAGGCCGGCAGTCTGTCGGCCTTACTCGCCTGCGGGTCCTCGGTGCGCCAAACCATTGCTTAGTGGCACTTCACGACAGATATTTAAAAAACCGGTTTCCCACCGGCATGCGCAATGTTATGTTTCCCCGGCCGTGGCGCCGAGTCCATATCTCTCAAGATTTGATTCCGTCGCACAATAACAGCGGTGTCGTACATCAAGCCATAAGGAGGTTGACGATGAAGTCTCTGCGTACACTAGCCGCATTTGTTCTCATCGGATATTCGGTGTCCCAGTTGGCGGATGCCGCAACCCTGGTGTTCTGTTCAGAGGGCAGCCCAGAGGGGTTCAATCCCGCACTCTACACATCTGGAACCACATTCGATGCAAGCTCCCGGGCCATTTTTGACCGACTCGTTCACTTTCGGCGCGGGAGCACCGTCATCGAGCCGGGTTTAGCCGAATCCTGGGACATATCTGACGATGGTCTTGTGTATACGTTCAAGCTGAGACGTAACGTGAAGTTACACACTACCAAGAATTTCACACCCACACGCGAGTTCAACGCAGACGATGTCTTGTACAGTTTCAATCGGCAATGGAATAAGGATCATCGTGATCACAAACTGTCGGGTGGGACCTATGAATACTTCAACAGCATGGACATGCCGAACCTGTTGAAGAGCATCGACAAAGTAGACGACTACACCGTGCGCTTCACCCTGAACGAACCGGAGGCGCCATTCATCGCCAACATGGGCATGGACTTCGCTTCAATTTTTTCCGCCGAATACGCCGACCGGATGAACGCCGCAGGTACGCCGGAAAAAATCGATCTGCAACCGGTGGGGACGGGCCCATTCCAACTCCTTGCCTATCAAAAAGACGCAGTGATTCGATATCGGGTCCATCCGGATTACTGGCAGGGCAAAGCGGACATCGACACCTTGATATTCTCAATAACGCCGGACGCTGCGGTTCGCTACGCCAAGTTGCGGAAAGGCGAGTGCCACGTCATGCCTTACCCCAATCCTGCCGACCTCGAGGCCATGCGCAAAGATCCGGAAATCCAGCTGCTGGAACAGGAAGGCCTGAACATCGGCTATCTTGCTTTCAACACAGAGAAGAAACCCTTCGATGACCAGCTAGTCCGGCAGGCGCTGAACTACGCCATCAACAAGCAAGCCATCATCGACGCAATTTATCTGGGCGCCGGTGTGGCTGCGAAAAACCCTATTCCGCCCACAATATGGTCCTACAACGACGACATAAACGATTATCCCTACGACCCGGACAAAGCCAAGAGTCTGCTGGCCAAAGCCGGTTATGGCAGCGGATTTGACACCGATATCTGGGCGATGCCGGTGCAGCGTCCCTACAACCCCAACGCGCGGCGGATGGCCGAGATGATCCAAGCGGACTTCACCAAGGTCGGTGTAAATGCCAAGATCGTCACTTTCGAGTGGGGGGAATACCTGAAGCGGTCCAAGGCCGGGGAACATCAAACCGTTCTCCTTGGATGGACCGGGGACAACGGCGATCCCGACAATTTCCTGCATGTCTTACTCGGATGCGCGGCCGCCAAGGGCGCCAATCGGGCGCGGTGGTGTCACAAACCTTTTGACGATGTTATCGGACAAGCGAAACGTACCGCGGACGTCGCGCAACGTACGGAACTCTACAAACGGGCGCAGGCGATCTTCAAAGAGCAGGCTCCCTGGGTGACTATCGCACATTCTGTCGTGTTCAAACCGGTTCGCAAAGAAGTCGTCGACTTCCGTATTGATCCGTTCGGAGGCCATATCTTTTACGGCGTTAGCCTCAAACCTTAAGTATTCAGTTCATCGTAACGGCGCTGGACAGGGACGTCCCTGGGGTTATCGATTCACCACCAGCAGGCACCATGTTTCGCTTCCTGTTCACCCGTATCATTCTGATTATTCCGACCTTTTTCGGCGTAACACTGCTGACCTTCGCGCTCATCCGATTGGTTCCCGGTGATCCGGTGGAGTTACTGGTCGGGGAACGGGGTATCGACCCGGCACGCCACGCCATGCTGCGCGCTGAGTTGGGGCTGGATAAACCGTTGTTGGCGCAATACGCCATCTACATCAAACAGCTCATAGGCGGCGATCTCGGTCACTCCATTGTCACCAAAGAACCGGTACTGAACGAGTTTCTGGCGCTGTTTCCGGCCACCGTCGAAATCTCCGTGTGCGCGATCTTGTTCGCTCTGGCCGTAGGAATTCCTGTGGGCATCATCGCAGCGGTCCGGCGCGGTTCGATCTTTGACTACGCCTCCATGGGGCTTTCCTTGACCGGGTACTCCATGCCGATCTTTTGGTGGGCGTTGTTGCTGATCCTGCTGTTCTCCGTGAACTTGGGCTGGACACCCGTATCGGGCCGCATCTCCGTGCTGTATTACTTCGAGCCGGCGACCGGATTCATGCTCATCGACAGCTGGCTGTCGGGCGAATCCGGGGCGTTCCGTTCCGCTGTTCGGCATCTCGCCCTGCCCTCGGTAACCCTGGGCACCATTCCACTGGCCATCGTCGCACGCATGACGCGATCGTCCATGCTGGAGGTGCTCAATGAAGATTACGTCCGCACCGCACGGGCCAAGGGTCTGGCGCCATGGAGAGTCGTGGTAGTGCACGCCCTGCGCAACGCCTTGATACCCGTCGTCACCGTCATCGGTCTCGCGGTCGGGGTGTTGTTCACCGGCGCTATACTGACCGAAACCATTTTTGCGTGGCCCGGTGTTGGGAAATGGCTGGTGGAATCGGTGCGCCGGCGGGATTACCCGGTGCTCCAGGGCGGCGTATTACTGGTGGCCGGGGTGGTTATGTTGGTGAATTTGCTGGTCGATGTCCTGTATGGACTCATCAACCCCCGCCTGCGTTACCAGCGCTGATAATGCCTGGATCCAGCAACAACGCCATGGCCGTTCCCGGCGCAGCACCGCATCCGTTACTGGAATTCTGGGGCGATTTTCGCCGTAATCCCGGCGCGGTTGCTGGCTTGGCTGTTGTCCTGCTCATGACGCTGATCGCGATCTTCGCCGATACCATTGCGCCGCACGAACCAAATGAGCAATACCGCGACGCCTTGCTGCTCCCGCCGGTGTGGTCGGCGCAAGGCTCGGCCGATTTCATACTCGGCACCGACGACATCGGCCGCGACATTCTGTCGCGCATCCTACATGGCGCCCGTGTTTCTCTGTCAATAGGATTTCTAGTGGTGACACTGGCGTTGGTGACCGGCGTCTTACTTGGACTGGTGGCCGGTTTTGCCCGTGGCGTCCTGGATATCTTCATTATGCGAAGCATGGATGTAATGCTGGCATTGCCAAGCCTGCTGCTGGCCATAGTGATTGTTGCCATTCTGGGTCCGAATCTGATCAACGCCGCCATGGCGGTGGTGATCGTTCAGCTCCCGCATTTCGCACGTCTCACTCGGGCGGCGGTAATCAACGAGCGCGCCAAGGACTATGTGACAGCCTCCCGGGTCAGTGGCGCAGGGGTCACTCGCTTGATGTTCATCACTGTGTTGCCCAACTGCATGGCGCCGGTGATCATCCAAGGTACTTTGGGATTTTCCACCGCGGTGCTCGATCTCGCCGCCCTCGGTTTTCTTGGCATGGGGGCACAACCCCCAACCTCGGAGTGGGGCACCATGTTGTCAAATGCGTTGCAGTTTATTCAACGCGCGCCTTGGGTGGTCACGTTTCCCGGACTCGCCATACTGCTGGTGGTACTGGCCTTCAATTTACTAGGGGACGGATTACGCGATGCCCTCGATCCGAAACTGAAGCGGTAACCTGGTGCTTCTGGAAATTGACAGATTGAGTGTGGCGTTCGGCGATTTCCACGCGGTCCGTGATTTCAGTATGAGCGTTGCAGCCGGTGAAGCGGTGGGGATTGTCGGGGAATCCGGCTGTGGAAAGAGCGTTGCGATGTTGGCACTGATGGGACTGGTGGGCTACCCAAGTGTGGTCGCCGCAAAGCGACTTCGCTTCGACGACCGCGAACTGTTGTCGTTGCCGGCCCGCGCCCGCCGCGCCATAACCGGCAAAGACGTGGCCATGATTTTTCAGGAACCGCTGACCAGCTTGAATCCCTGTTACACGGTCGGCTTTCAGATCACGGAAGCACTCAAGATCCATCAACGCCTCGGCAGGCGGCAACGCCGGCGGCGTACAATGGAGTTGCTCGAACAGGTGGGAATACCCGATCCGGAACACCGCATGCGTTTATACCCTCACCAACTTTCCGGTGGCATGAATCAGCGAATGATGATAGCCATGGCAATCGCCTGTAACCCAAAACTGTTGATCGCGGATGAACCCACCACTGCATTGGACGTTACTATTCAGGCTCAAATTCTGGATCTGCTCGTAGAGCTTCAGCGCCGGCACGGTATGGCGCTGATCCTGATTACCCATGACATGGCTGTAGTCGCCCAGACGGCGCGAAGCGTGAACGTCATGTACGCCGGTCAGATTGTTGAGCGCGGGCCCGCCAAGGGATTATTTCAGTCCCCACGGCATCCGTACACCAACGCCTTGCTCGAGTCCCTTCCGGAACACAGCAGCGACCGTGAGCGGCTGCCGACCATCCCCGGCGTGGTGCCAGGTCCATTTGATCGCCCAACAGGCTGTCTGTTCCATTCCCGTTGTAGTCGCGCCGACACGCGTTGTCGCCAAGTGGAACCTGAAATGCGGCGGAGCGGTGGTGGCGCAGTGCGCTGCTTTCATCCGGTTGGAGGGCAGGTGTGAACGAGACCGCACTCAGTTGCGCGAATCTGTCGCGTTACTACCGGACGCGGGATGGACTGCTGTCCAGACCAAAATGGCTCAAGGCCTTGGATAATGTTTCTTTTGAACTGTCGGCCGGGCAAACACTGGCGGTGGTTGGCGAGTCGGGTTGTGGTAAATCGACGCTGGCCCGCGTAATCAGCATGATAGAGCCGCCGACTCGCGGCCAACTGGTCATCACCGGCACCGCGGTCGCGGAGGCACCACCCAGGAGCATACGGACCTTACGCAGCCGAATCCAGATCATTTTTCAAGATCCCTACGGCTCGCTGAACCCACGTAAAAAAGTCGGCAGCATCCTCCAGGAACCACTGATTATCAATACCGATCTTAGTCGTCACCAACGACGCGACGCGGCGGCCGCAATGCTCGACAGGGTCGACATGCGGCCGGAGCATATTTCGCGGTACCCGCATATGTTTTCCGGTGGCCAGCGCCAGCGTATCGCCATCGCCAGGGCGCTGATGCTCAAGCCCAGGATCGTCGTGGCCGATGAACCGGTGTCTGCATTGGATGTGTCTATCCAAGCCCAGATCCTGAATCTCTTGATGGACCTGCAGGCGAGCCTCAAACTTGCCTTGGTCTTCATTTCGCACAACCTGGGCGTTGTGCATCACATCGCAGACCATGTGCTGGTGATGTATCTGGGTCGAACCGTGGAACAAGGCGCCAAACAAACCATCTTCAACCAACCGCTACATCCATACACCAGGGCATTGATGGCAAGCACTCCGTTTGTTGACCCGAGTCGGCGCGCTAAGCGGGTCGTGTTGACGGGTGAATTGCCTTCTCCCCTCAACCCGCCCAGTGGCTGCGCCTTCCACCAGCGCTGCCCCCGGGCGCAAGACCGGTGCCAACACGAACGTCCGAACCTGCGAGACATAGCCGGCCGTCGTGTGGCCTGCCATTTTACCGAGCAGCAATCGATTGATGATCGGTCCGGTGATTAGGCCGGCGTCGCATACGGAAACGCAGTATCTGTGTGGCAACAATGTCTCGCTGGCGGACCTCACTATCGCGAGTTGCCCAGCCAGCCCGAAAACCGTAGACCGGTTACGACAATCGTCAGAATCAAGTACCGTCGCACAGCCGCCAGCGACGCTTGGGCAAAGCTACAGCAGCAAGTCGAGGTCCTCATGCGCGATGCACCAAGGGATTCGGGCGCCTGAAGCGAAATTCGCAAAAGTCGATGCCGAACGCCGTTAGCGGCATCCGGAGCTGCATCCACGCATTACGCTGCACCACGAGAATCGCACCTGATCAGGTGTCTGGCCTCAACTGTATCGTGAAATCCCCGATTTCGTGGCCGACATCTACATGAGTGATACTCCTCGAGTAACCACTCGCATTGACATTGATACGATGCATGCCCGGCCCGACCTGGGTGAAACGGAATGACCCCATCGAGTCGGTCACCGACTTTCGCAGCGCACTACTGCGAAGATCTTCGTACTGGTAGTACCACGTAAGCGCAACATCCGCGCCGGTAATTAAATTACCAGCGGCATCCGTAACCTGCCCGACCAGGGAATAGTCACCCCAATCGACTACCAGACGCAGCAGTAAATCGCTACCGGCATTCAGATTTGCCCCACTGATGCTCAGCCGTGGTTGCGAGCGCGTATAGAACATCAACGGACCTGCCGGCACACCCGCAATCGAAAAATATCCGGTTTCATCGCTCAATATCGGTAATGATCGCCCGGCAGCCTTAGCGCTGAACACTAGCAGGCCGAACCCGGGGATGGGATTGCCAAGCGTGTCAATTAGGTGTCCGTCCACTCGACCGTCGGCGGCGGGGCGAAGGACTATGTCCAAGGAACGAGTATCGCGGCCAATCATTACCGGTTGCCGCGTGTGACGCTCGTAAAGACCACCGGCGACAGCGGTTAGATTGTAGTCAGCGGCGGATTCTACTCCGGAGATCGAATAATACCCATCGGCATCGGAGACAGTATAGTAACGCGTCTTGACTGCGCCCGACTGTAACCAGACTTTCGTATCCGCCACGGGAGCACCAAGCTCGTCGGTTACAAAGCCGTTCAGCGCTGCGGTAATGGCCGGCCCCATCCGAATGTCAATTCGATAGCTAACCTCATCCACCATGTCGGTCCCCTTGAGCGACCTGGTTTCCTGCTTGTATCCCTCGCTGCTGAACCGTAAAGAATAATTACGGTTACGTTGTGTAGTCATCTCGAGAGAATACTCACCTTGCTCATTGGTGCGGACATTCTGAGCGGCGCGCGCTGTGAAAACCTTTACCCCCGCCAGTGGCTGCCCATTCATATCGCTCACGACTCCGCTAATTTCAAATCGGTGAATGTCGTCGAGAACAATATCGGCGGAGTGCAGACCGGCCCGGAAATTGGCACTTGCCTCAGGATAACGCTCCGTAGCCCCGGTCTGTACCCGATAATCGCCGGCAGCCAGTCCGTCAATTCGATAAGCCCCACCGTCCCCGCTCATAGCGATTCCCGCGGACGATTCATGACGATTGTTCAAGGCATCGAAGCGGCGCGACGTAATGCGAATGCCCGGTACGGGGACACCGGCGAGATTCAATATGCGTCCCGAGATGGCCAGGTCGCCGCCAGCCGGCGCGTGTGGCATGTCGTCCTGGCCGACCCGCTCACTGCTTCGCGTTTCCCCGTCCATGGTGTCCGGCGGTCCGGTGTGGGCGAATCCGCCGCCGGCGGGCAGTTCCACGACTGCAGCACCGGCAAAAGTTCCGGCAGTTCCGCGCGACGAATCCGCAATCTGTGGTGGCGTGGGCTGATTAGATGCACCATCGCGCGGTCCGTCGGTTGGTCCGGAGACCCTCGGCAGTTTCCGGGAAGGCTCGGCAGGGTTCTGCACCGGGCGTTCCGGCGGCTGTGCATAATAAAAGAATCCCAAACCGACTCCGATGAACAAACCCAACACTGTGAGCAGCATCTGGTGGGGTCGGGAGATTGATCGATCCATGACACGACCTGGGTGGAACCGCTCTATGACAATTCTCTCATGGTATCGCCGAACCACTATTGAAGGGAACCGTGCTGTCCAGCACCGGTTGAACCGGCCATGAACGTCAACCTTTGATTCTGATACCCCTCGATCACCACCTGGTTCGACGGCCGGATCCACTCACCGGCCCCGCACTGCGGCGGTCTAGCCCGTATCTTGCGCCAGCACGGCGGCCTCGCCAACCGATCCCTCCGCCATCATCCGGGATCCTTGGTGCAATATGCGGGCTAGCCGGGGGCTGACCACTTAGCCAGGAGCCTGTCCATTCAGACGACTTTGATGTGCCAGGGCTCATAGCGTACGCCCAACCCATTGTCTTTTGGATAGCGCAGCCGCGCGTAACCGTGGTCGACCAGTTTTCGAAAGGTATCGGTTTTCGCAAAATCTTCGGAAAAATTGCGTATTCCCCAGCCCCGTTTGCCGACGTCGAAATCGCCGGCGGCGTGATACGAATATCCCGGCGGCGCCAGCGAACGAGACGCTCGCGAGAGATTTCCCTTGGTGCGGACGGCCTTGGCCAGGAACAGGTACATCTGCTTCACCATGCCGCGCACTCCCGAGGTCAGCACGACATCATTGCCCAGCTTGCGCCGAATCTCCCGGTACTTGCCCAGCGCCTGCCCCTTGAAAAGATACTGTCCGCTGCGGCGGATTTTAGCGCTGTCGCGCTTGTGGATTCTGTCGGTAAGACGAACCAGCACCTTTTCACCTAAAAATCCGTAACGTGCAGCATCCCGGTAAAAAATTTCTTCCAGAAAATTGATTTCGGACGCCGGAAACGAACCGATTTTGGAGTAATTGCGGGCCAGGCGCAGCAGTTCGTCGAAACTTAACAACGCGAAATTTCCATGGCCGACAATTGAGCGGGCTCGGCGCAGCCGGTTAACCACGGATCGCAGCGTGATCAACTGCGCCGCAGAAATGTAGACGTCATCCGGATAATCAGCGTCGAAGCGCCGTATCTTGGTGAAATAGTGGCCACGTTCGGCGGGCTTGTTGGCGGCGTACAGCGAGCGAACCAGGCCATCCGCCGTTACTGCAAGTAACACACTCCCTCCCGCAAGAATAAAACGCCTTCTGTCCACAAACTTTATTAAATTGATTTTTTTCCGGGCGGGATTCTAGCAAACGCCGGGAAAAGAACACACAGCGGATCTCAACACGAAGCGGTGGAGGCTCGATTTGCGATCCACGCCGCAGCTCAGAACATGACCCGTTCAACACCACCCGCGCCGATTTCAGTGACAAACGACTCCAACCAGTCGTCGCCCAGCAGCCGCCGGGCCAGCTCGACGACCACATAGTCGGTTTGCAGACCGGTGTCGTCGGCAAACCTGGATAAACCCTGCAGACACGCGGGACATGAAGTCAAAAGTTTCACATCAACATCGTGCCCGATTGACTTGCCGGCCAGCTTGCCGATTCCCATCTCGAGCTCTTCCTGCTTGCGGAATCGCACCTGAGTTGCGATATCGGGGCGGGCCACGGCAAAGGTGCCTGCTTCTCCGCAGCAACGCTCGGAGAGCAGCGCACGCTGGCTGAACAGTGTCGACACCACTTCAACGGCGTTGTGCGACCTCATCGGGCTGTGACAAGGATCGTGATACAGATACCGCTTACCCGCATCGGCGCTCACGACATATCCTCGCTCCATCAAATATTCGTGAATGTCCAACAAGCGGCAACCGGGAAAAATCCGATCGAACTCGTACTCGAGCAATTGATCCATGCACGTGCCGCATGACACGAGGACGGTTTGTATATCCAGATAATTAACGGTGTTTGCCACGCGGTGAAACAACACCCGGTTCTCGGTAGTAATCAGATTGCCCTTGTCGATGTCTCCGCTACAGGTCTGTGGATATCCGCAACAGAGATATCCAGGCGGCAACACAGTCTGCACACCAGACTCGTACAACATCGCCAGTGTCGCGAGACCGATTTGGCTGAACAACCGCTCTGATCCGCATCCTGGAAAGTAAAACACCGCGTCCGATTCGTCGTTGATCTTCGCTGGATCACGCAGGATCGGTATGGTGTCCCGGGCCTCCAAGCCCAACAGCGAGCGCATCGGCCCCCTTGAAATTCGAGGCAACGGGCGGTTGATGAAGTGAACCACCTGCTCGGTCACCTGAGGCCTGTTCGGTGTTGGCGTCGGACGCCGCTTAGCGGCGAACACGCCGGGAACCGTCTTGATAAGCCGGTAGGCGGCCCGCTGTCCGGCATATCCCCAGCCGATGGCGAATCTCCGCAACAGATTCAGGGTCGTCGGATCCTTAATATTGAGGAACGCCATGGACAAGCTGGTGCCCGGACTCAACCGCCGCTTGCCCCGTGCCTTGAGGATTTTGCGCATGTGTATGGACACATCGCCGAAATCGATGTCCACCGGGCACGGACTCAAACACTTGTGACACACGGTGCAATGGTCGGACACTTCGTTCATCTCGTCGAAATGCCTCAGCGACACACCACGGCGAGTCTGCTCTTCGTAGAGAAACGCCTCGATGATCAATCCGCTGGCCAGGATTTTGTTGCGCGGCGAATACTGCAGGTTCGCCCGTGGCACGTGGGTGTTGCAGTACGGCTTGCATTTTCCGCAGCGCAGACAATGCTTGATCATGTCGTTGAGCTCACCGAGTTCACTCTGCTCCAGAATCAATGCTTCTTGCTGCACCAGTCTCAACGACGGTGTGTAGGCGCCGGTCAGACCCGAACCGGGCATCAGCTTGCCCCGATTAAAGTAACCGTTCGGATCGATCCGCTGCTTGTATTCACCGAAGGCGGTAAGCGCTTCGGGCTCCAGATACTGAAGTTTGGTGATACCGATGCCGTGCTCGCCGGAGATCACACCATCCATTGATACAGCTAGACGCATGACGCGATCAACGATCCGCTCCGCCTCGTGCAACATCCGATAGTCGTTCGAGTTGACGGGAATATTCGTGTGAACGTTGCCGTCACCGGCATGCATGTGCAGTGCGATAAACAGACGGCTGTTGCGGATACTCCGGTGAATATCGTCTAGCCGGTCCCGCAGTGGACGCATATCACCGCCGCTGAAGATGTCTTTCAGCGGACGCGCGACTTCATCCCGATAAGAAACCCGAAGCCGCCGGCGAAGCATGAGATCCAATACGCTGATCCTGCCGGGAGACCCACCGGGAACCGCGTCTGGCAACAACTCTGGATGTTCCGACACGGGCTCGTCGAGGTGACCGAGCAGGCTTCGCCAGCGCTGTTGCGCGCCCTTCAATACCGCAAGGGCGGCCTTGCGTTTGTCGTTCAGGATGGCCTGATTCTCTGCGCTGGACTCGAACCCGGGTGACGCACGCAGCTCCGCCCAATCCCCCTCGATGTGGGCGACGACTGCCGCTACAATGCGTAATTTATTCTCGATTGACTGTTCGATGTTGACGCGCTCGATTCCTTCGCTGTAGTCGGCGAGTCGAGCGAGCGGAATTACCACGTCTTCGTTTATCTTGAAGGCGTTGGTGTGGGCGGCGATTGCGGCTGTGCGCCCCCGCTCCTGCCAGAACTGGCGCCTGGCCTCCGGACTCGCGGCAATAAAACCTTCGGCATCACGGGCTTTTGCCAGCCCTACCACGTCTGAGGAGGTGCGCGCCACCAACCGGTCGTCCGCTCCACAGATGTCCGCCAGTAGAATCATCTTCGGCAGTTCTCCCCGGGACGCTTTGGGACTGTAGTTCACGGCCTTGACATACCGGTCATCGAGATGTTCCAGCCCGGAGAGCATCACGCCGTTCTGCCCGTCAACGAATTTCTTTATCTCGACAATGGCCAGAACCGCAACACGCAGGTCATGGCCGTAAAATTCAAGGCACACGGTGCGTGTAAACGCTGGCTCGTCATGCAGCAAGAATACGCCGGAGGTAATCAAGCCGTCGCAGCCCTCTTTCTGCACGCCCGGCAGGCCGCCGAGCAACTTGTCCGTGACGTCTTTGCCCAGCCCCTGCTTGCGGAACAGACTCCCTGCGAAGGTGAGCACTTCCGGATCGGCGATTGGCGCCTCCCCCAACCGATTGAATCGGCTGACCCGGAACTGCACGCGCTCTTGCTGGTGGATCTTGCCGAGATTGTGGTCCAAGCGTTCGACCTCCAGCCAATCGCCGTCCGGAGTCACCATACGCCACGACACCAAGTTGTCGAGAGTTGTCCCCCACGCGACGGCCTTTTTTCCCCCGGCATTCATGGCGATGTTGCCACCGATGGTAGACGCATCCTGCGACGTCGGGTCGACGGCAAACACCTTGCCGAGTTCACCCGCCAGTTCCGCTACCCGCCGGGTGACCACCCCGGCCTGCGCGCGTACCGTGCTCACCGGTTGTTCGACACCGGGCAGTTGCGTGTGCGGCACCGCCGTCAGTCCCTCCAGCTTCTCCGTGTTGATCACCACTGAATCCTCCGTCAACGGCACCGCTCCGCCGCTGTAGCCGGTGCCACCACCGCGAGGAATAATGGTCAGTCCGAGATCGATGCACGCGCGCACAATCGGCGCGACTTCGGTTTCGGACTCTGGATACACCACCACCAACGGCAGATCTACACGCCAATCGGTGGCGTCCGTGACATGAGAGACCCTGGCGAACCCACTGAAATCGATGTTGTCCGCACGGGTGCAGCCTTTGAGCCGTTTTCGCACCCTGTTGCGCTTGTCCCGGCAGCGGTCGAACCACTCAGCAAACTGTTCCACCCCGGCCCGGGTCGACGCCGCCAGCGCCAGGGCGTCTTCATTGTTCTCGGCCCGGGCGACAATCTGATCGAGCCGGCTCATCAGGGTATTGATGAGCGCCTCGCGCCGTCTGCGGTTCGCCAGCAGGTCCTCCTGGAGAAAAGGGTTGCGGGTCACCACCCACATGTCTCCCAGGACATCAAACAGCATGCGCGCGGAACGCCCGGTGCGCCGCACGCCACGCAGACGATTCAAGAGCTGCCAATTTTGCTCGCCGAGGAATTGAATCACGATTTCACGATCCGAGAACGAGGTGTAGTTATAGGGGATCTCGCGTATGCGGTCGCGCGATTCAGCGGTCATGGGCTTTACGGATCAGGCCGGTCGAGACAAAGACGCGAATTGTATAGGATCCACGGGTGCGGGTACCATATAGAGCTCATCCCGCGCGGCGCTGCCGGGCAGCCGTTCACCGCCGAAATCGAATCGACGCCGTCTTTTTCGAATATAATGTTCTATCGGTCGTTCCGACCCCTACACATTGTCGGCCATGGCACAATTTGAGTATTCCGAACTCCGGCAGATTATGGTCCAAATTATTGCCGCACACGCACAGGTATGCGGCGAGACAACTGGCCGACCGGTATTGAATCCTAACGTAGTTGCGGCGATGGAGGAGGTACCCCGGCACGAATTCGTGCCCGCGGACATGCGCGCCTATGCCTATGCCGATGGGCCGCTGCCGATTGGTTACGATAAGACGATCTCCCAACCTTTCATCGTTGCGCTAATCGCCGACCTGCTGGAGCTGGAGCAAACTGACACCGTGTTGGAAGTGGGTACTGGTCTTGGTTATCAAGCTGCGGTGCTGAGCCGGCTGACCTCCCGCGTACTCACCATGGACATTATTCAGGACCTGGCGACCGACGCCATCGAGCGGTTGTTCGATTTTCGCAACGTCGAGGTTCGCGTCGGCAACGGTTATTACGGGTGGTCCGAACACGCGCCGTACGACAAGATCGTCGTGGCCGCGGCTCCGACACAGATACCCGAGCCACTCGTCCAACAACTCAAGCCGAACGGACGGATGGTATTGCCCCTGGGTTCCCCCGACGATGAACAACACCTCGTCGTGGTCCAGAAAGACGTGGACGATACTCTGCAGACTCGTACGATATTGCCGGTGCGGTTTGCACCAATGGTAATCGCCCACTGAACAATAACCCGAACGATCGAGCACTCAGTTCTCGATCATGCGGAAAAAATGACAAGGCTTCTGACTGCGCCGTGCATCGATCCAAAGTATCATCGCGGACAACAGACACACTGACGGATTATTGGGACGAGACAAACTTGTGCACCGGCAACATCGATCCACAGCGCAACAACTCGAGGTTAATTCATGAAGGCAATTCAGTTTGCCGATTTCGGCGTGCCACATGAAGTTTGTGTCTGCATAGAGGCGAGCGAACCAGGCCCTCCCGGGCCGGACGAAGTTATCGTTACCGTCGACGCCAGCGCCATCAACCCTGCTGATCTATTGATCGTCGAAGGACGCTATCCGGGCCCTGCAGCCCTGCCCGCCCGGCTCGGAATCGAGGGCACCGGGCGGATCACGGCGGCCGGTAAGTGCGTGAGCAGTCTTGCCACCGGCGATCGGGTAATGATCCTCGACCGCACAAACTGGGCCGAGCAGGTCAAGATCGGCGCCGACCAAGCAATCAAGTTACCGGATCAGATTGATGTGCTCCAGGCCGCGATGATCAAGGCCAATCCGCCCACCGCCCTGCTCTTGCTGCGTGATTTCGCCGCGCTGCAACCCGGAGAATGGGTCGTTCAGAACGCGGCGACCTCCGCCGTGGGCCGTCATGTGATCAAGTTGGCGCGGGCCCAGGGTGTGAAGACGATCAATATTGTCCGGCGCTCTGAGGACGTTCCAACCCTCGAGGCCATCGGAGCGGACCTAGTAGTCGTCGCTGGAGAAGACCTGGGCGCCCGGGTGCACGGGGCGATCGGGCAGGCGCCGGTGCGACTCGGCCTCGATGCCGTAGGCGGCCGGGCCAGCCTGCACCTGGCCGACTGCCTTTCGGACGGCGGGATCATCGTGAACTACGGGTTTCTCAGCGGCGATCCATGTATGATCAGGCCACACCACTTGATCGTCCATGGCATCACCCTGGTCGGCTTCTGGCTGGTGCAGCGGCTTTTCCGGCGTACCCGGGATGAGATCGAGGCCGTTTATCGGGAAATTGCTCAACTCATCATAGACGGTGTCATCGAGGCGCCGGTCGAGGCGACCTATGATCTTGAGCAAGTCAAGCAGGCCCTCGTTCATGCCGAACGCGAGGGTCGCGGCGGCAAAATTTTGTTTGTCCCCAACCGCACGGCCGCATGACAGCAATGGGCAGGGCGAAAACGGCGCGCCTCACTACGGGTGCGCGCAAAGGTTCACCTCCAAAACCGAGGAGTAATGACTATGGCACGCTGGATTAGATTCGACCATCAGGGACAAATAAAATTCGGCACCCTCGACGGAGACACGATTCACGTTCACGAAGGCCGTGTGTTCGAAAATCCCACTGCCACCGGGGAGCAACTGGACCTGGCCTCCGTTCATCCTCTGACGCCCACCGACGCGAGCAAAATGATCTGCCTGTGGAACAATCTCAAGACCTTGGGGGCCAAACTGGGACTGGCGACGCCCGCGGAGCCGTTGTATTTCATTAAGTCCAGCACGGCCTATCTGGCCGACCGCGGCACCATTCGCAAACCCAGGTCCTACGACGGCAAAGTCATTTTTGAGGGAGAAATCGGCGTCGTCATCGGCACGACTTGCCAGGGTGTGACGGAACACGATGCGCCGAACTATGTCTTCGGATACACATGCGTTAATGATGTCACGGCGGTGGATCTCCTGAATAAAGACGAGTCGTTCACACAGTGGACCCGCGCTAAGAGTTTCGACACCTTCGGGGTATTCGGGCCCGTTGTGGCGACCGGTTTGAATCCGGAGACCTTAGTCATCAAGACGCATCTCAACGGTACCGAGCGGCAGAACTATCCGGTGACCGATATGATCTTTTCACCTTTCCGCCTGGTCAGCATTATCTCCAAGGACATGACTTTATTGCCGGGTGACGTCATCGCCTGTGGAACCAACGTTGGAGTGGGCTCCATGCAGCCCGGGAGCACGGTGGAAGTCACCATCGACGGAATTGGCACGCTGAGCAACCGTTACGAGTGACCGCTTGCAGTCAGATGATTACGGTCAAGGCGTCTGCACTCCTGTTCGGTAACGGCCTATTTTCTCAACGTATTCAGCGGATGCATTTTTTAATCTGATAATCTCATCGGGATCCAACTGGCGCACCAACCGGCCGGGACTGCCGATCACCAGGGAGTTGTCGGGAATTTCCTTTCCCTCCGCAATCAACGTATTAGCGCCGATCAGACAGTTCTTACCGATTTGCACGCCGTTCAATATGACCGACTTGATGCCGATTAGACTGCCGTCGCCGATCTCACAACCGTGAAGCATCGCCATGTGCCCGACCGTAACACCCGCCCCGATGGTCAACGGAAAGCCCGGATCGACGTGCAGGACCGAACCGTCCTGGACGTTGCTCGATTCGCCGATATGGATGACGTCGTTGTCCGCCCGCACCACCGCATTGAACCAGACACTGCTCCAATTTTCCATAATGACCGAGCCGATGAGTGTAGCGCTGTCGGCGACGAAGTGGTCGGCGCCACGGAACTCCGGAGTACGGCCTTCGAATGTATAAATCACTGATCTGCGGCCCCTGAAGGCCATTTACACCGTTCACCCGGGTACTTATCAGGCGGTACCGGGACAATTTCAGCGCAATGGCTTGGGCGGCCGCTCCGCCCGCTCAACGGCATCTCGCCACGCGCACACGTACTTTTATGCCCAATATATTTGAATCCTATAAGTCTCTCAACCAGCCCACCGTGTCATCCCTTGTATCACTTCACACCGCACCCGTGCGGCACACCAAAACGCCCTGTGCGGACCACGCGGCTCCCGCACAGACGCGATTGCGAATTACAATATCACTATGAGTAACACCTCGCACGCGGCACCGCAGAATTCCGGGTTGGCATCGAATCCTGATATGCCGGTCGCCCCGCTCTATGACTGGGAATACATCGTCGCTACGGCCCGTGAGCACAAGCACGAACTGATCATTGCGAACATCGTCGCCGTGGTGGCGGTGATCGTCAGTGTCCCGATACCATTGCTCATGCCACTGCTGGTCGACGAAGTTCTCCTTGGTCAGCCCGGAACCCTCGTCGGCATCATGGACGACTTGTTTCCGTCGGACTGGCACGGTGCAGTGCTTTACGTCGGCACCATTCTGATTGCCACCATCATCCTGCGTGTGATTTCTATTCTGCTCAATGTCTGGCAGACCAAAGAATTCACCCTGATTTCCAAAGAAGTCACGTATCGGATGCGGCGCGATTTATTACGGCGCCTGGAGCGCGTCTCGATGTCCGAGTATGAAACACTCGGCAGCGGTGGAGTCGCATCGAGATTCGTCACCGACATCAACGCAGTCGATGAATTTGTCGGTCAATCTGTGAGCAAGCTCCTGGTGGCAGTACTCAGCCTCATCGGGGTCACCATTATCCTGCTATTGATGCATTGGCAGTTGGCTCTTTTCATACTGCTCATGAACCCCTTGGTGGTGTATTTCACCGTGGCGCTGGGCAACAAGGTAAAGACGCTGAAGCGGAGAGAGAACAGTGCCTTCGAATTATTCCAGCAGGCCCTGATTGAAACCCTGGATGCCATCCAACAGATCCGCGCCAGTAATCGTGAAAATCACTACATTCGAGAAGTCATCAAGAAAGCGGGAAACGTCAAAACACATTCCGCAGCATTTTCGTGGAAGTCCGATGCAGCCAATCGGTTTTCGTTCGGCGTATTCCTGATCGGTTTCGACGTGTTCCGGGCAATCAGCATGCTGATGGTTGTGTTCTCCGACCTGACCGTCGGACAAATGCTGGCGGTGTTCGCGTATCTGTGGTTCATGATGGCGCCGGTACAGGAGGTATTAAACATTCAATACGCCTATTTCGGTGCCAAAGCGGCGCTCGGCCGCATCAATCAACTCCTGGAGCTGCGCCGGGAGCCGCGGTATCCGCATGCCGAAAACCCGTTCGCGGAATCCGCAACAGTCAGCATCAAAGTGGAAAATGTAACCTTTGCCTATGGAGAGGGTGAAGCGGTTTTGAAAAACGTCAACCTGGAGATACAGCGGGGTGAAAAAATCGCATTGGTCGGTGCCTCCGGCGGAGGAAAATCGACGTTGGTTCAAGTTCTTCTGGGCATGTACCCGCTACAGAGCGGTGCTTTGTATTTTGACGGTGTGCCCGCGACCAGGATCGGCCTCGATGTCGTACGCGACAATGTCGCCACGGTGCTGCAGCATCCCGCGATGTTTAATGACACGGTGCGCGCCAATCTGACTTTGGGGCGCACGATTAACGACAAACAATTATGGCAAGCCCTGGAGATCGCACAACTGAAAAATGTCATTAGCGAGACTTCCGAGGGCCTGAACACAGTGATCGGCCGCGACGGCGTACGCCTGTCGGGAGGACAACAACAACGACTGGCAATCGCGCGCATGATATTGTCCGATCCTAAGGTGGTAATTCTGGACGAGGCAACCTCGGCGCTGGACAACGAAACGGAGGCCGACCTGCACGAGGCACTCAACCGGCACCTGCATGGCCGCACAACACTAATCGTCGCGCACCGACTGAGTGCGGTTAAACAGTCAGACCGGGTCTATGTGTTCGAGGACGGTCACATAATTGAACACGGTTCCCACGATGAGCTGATCAACACCCAGGGCTTATATCAGAAACTGTACGGTCGGCTCGCTGGAGTGACACCGACCTAGCCTGCATATTGCACCAAGGATCCCGGAAGCTGGCGAAGAGATCGGGCGTCTGTACGCCGCCTTGGTGCAATATGCAGGCTAGCCGTACATTGCGCCGAGGCGCCGCGCCTCTAATCTTGCCACGTGAGAAACGGGCTCGGAGCTGCCCACCCGGTCCCGCTGTTCTTAAATGTCGAGGTCGCTCTTAATCAGGATTAAACCCTGCCGGTCGGTTGTGTTGGGCAATCCCACCGCCAGTGTGCTATCGGGATAAATCGCCAGTATCTGCAGAAACTCACGGGTGATACTGCCGTTGCGATACCCTTGTAATTCAATGGCGCAGACACCGTCGCGTTCGCGGTTACTCACCCAACCGAGAAGATAAGACAGCTCCTGAGGATTGTTGTTCATGGTCACCGAAAAGAATCCCGGTGATCCCTCCAGTGGTTGAAAGGTGATTACCTTAGTTCCGGACGTAATAAACTCGGATATCACGATCTCCTGATGTTCCGGGATCTCCTCGAGCATTCTGGTTTTAACGATATAGAAGGTGTCGATCGCGACACTTTTCTTTCCCTTCAAGGGAATATCCTTGCAGGTAAACAGGAGGGCGTTGACGTCCATCGAGCCCAATATCGCAGTCAGCACGAATATCCGGCGCATACGCATAGGCATTGGCTTCACCTCGCGGTCGAATTAGCCAAGTTTAACGTAATCGGTGCGTCAATGTCGGCCGGCACGGTTTGCCAGGCTCATTACAAGGCGGCCACGCAACGGAACTGAAGCGGCCCAACGCGAACTGGCACCGTACCCGGAGCAATGAAAGATACGAGCTATCCGGCACCACTCGCCCGCCGGTGTTCGACACTGAAATACAGCAGAGGTATGACAAAAAGCGTCAGGGCAGTCGACGCAAAAGTGCCGAATATCAATGATATGGCGAGTCCACCGAACACGGGGTCGACGATCATGATTAAGGTGCCGAGAATTATCGCCAGGGCGGTCAACATTATCGGTCTCAATCGTGTGATCCCGGCCTGCAGCACCGCCTCGTGCAAAGAATTACCCTGTTGTCGGTACTCGAGTATAAAGTCGATGAGCAGCAGCGAATTGCGGACCACAATACCGGCCAGGGCAATCACACCGATCATCGACGTCGCGGTAAAGTGCTGTCCCATAAGCGCGTGACCCGGAAAGACACCGACAATGGTCAGCGGAATCGCCCCCATCACAACCATCGGGATGATAAAAGACCGGTAGTACCCCACGAGGATCAGGTAAATCAGTAACACAGCGATACCGAATGCCGCTCCAAGGTCTCGAAACACGTCCAGGGTTAAGCGCATTTCCCCATCCCACCGCAGACTCCAAGACGTCGTATCCGGATCGCTCATGAAGTACTGCTTGAGCTGAATTCCATCGGGCAACGGGTTGTTACTCAGATAATTCCACATGTTCAGCACCGCGTACACCTGGCTGCTCGCGCCAAGTTCGCCGGTGACATAAACGACCGGCCGCTGGTCCTTGTGCAGGATCGGTTTGGGAGCCGTAATTTCGATCACCTCGGCAACTCGGTCAAGGGACACCTGGCGACCCTGGGGAGTGGTGAAAAACACCCGGTTCAGATCGGCCGCCACACGCCGATCGGCGGTCGGGATCCTGAAGCGGATCGGTACCGGTTCTTTTTCGAATTCCAGGTGCACGGTACCGACGTTGTAGCCGTTAAGGAACGTGCGCAGGGTCTGAGCAATATCGATGGGCGGGATGCCAGCGAGGGCCGCTTTCTCTCGATTCACAACGATTTTGTACTCTCGAACCTCTGCGCCGACGGAGTCGTCGACATCGACGACATCGTAGGTCTTGGCGAACACCTTATGCCTGACCTGTTCGGCGATTGATCGCAGTTGCTCATAGTCGGGGCCATACAGTTCGGCGAGTATGGTCGCCCGCACCGGCGGACCCGGCGGGTCCTCCACCAGTTTAATGCTGGCGCCGGTCTGCTCCGCCACCTCCGCGATCGGAGCACGGAGCTGCAACACAATGTCGATGGAACTCAGTTTGCGGACGTGCTTGTTGCGGAGATTGACCCGGACTTCTGCCACATGGGACCCTTGTTTCAACACACTGCCGCGCAGCATACCGTTGAAATCGACCACCCCGGATTGCCCGACGGTCGATTCGTAGGTCTCCACCTCCGGATGCCCGCGCACCACGTCTCCGACCAGCCGAACCACCCGGTCGGTCTCCTCCAGGGAGGTCCCCTCCGGCATATCGATGGTGATGTTAAAGGTATTGGTGTTGTTTTTCGGCAGCATCTTGAAGCGCACGAGGTCAAAATTGGGCATAACCAGTACCGCGCCCATCATCGACAGCACCGCTGCGAAGAACAGCCACCGGGCGATCCGGCTCTTTAACAATCCGCCCATAACTGCGGCATAAGCACGTTCGAGTACACCAGGCTTGTGTTGGTGGCCGCCGCCTTTGACTCGTAACCAGCGGTAGGCCGCCCATGGGGCCACCGTGTATGCAATAGCCAGGGAGGTGATCATGGCCAACGGCACGTTGAAGGGAATCGGCCCCATGTACGGCCCCATCATCCCCGTGACCCACAGCATGGGGAGAAACGCCAGGATAACGGTAAACGTCGCCAGATTGGTCGGTTTTCCGATCTCATTGACCGCGATCACCGCCTGCTTCAGGCGGTCTGCGCCGGTCCGGCTGTAGTGACGGTATACGTTTTCGATGACCACGATCGAGTCGTCGACGAGCAGGCCGAGCGACAGGATCAAGGCGAACAGGGTGATCCGGTTGATGCTTTGTCCGGCGGCAAATCCGACCGCCAGGGTAATGAACAGGATCAGCGGTATGGTGATGGTGACGATCCCGGCCGCGCGCCAACCCAGGAAAATCACCAACAGCAGAATGATCGTGCCGATAGCGATGCCGAGGTGTTCCATCAATGTATTCACGGCATCGCGGGCACGATCACCGTCGTTCCTGGTCACCGTGACGATAACGCCACCGGGCAATTCGTCCTGACGAATCCGGTCCAGCGTTTCGATTACGCGGTCCGCCACCGCCACAGCATTGGTACCGGACCGCTTTGCGATGGCGATGGACACCGCGGGGATCTCGTAGTCACCCGGCCGCGCGCCGGTATGGGCCGGGCCGAATCCGATGCGGTGGACGCGCTGGATCTCACCCGGTCCGTCTCGAATGTCGGCAATCTGCCGCAGATAAACCGGTTGATGGCGATCCACACCGACGACGACATCGCCGACCTCCTCGGCACTGCGCAGAAAGGATCCGGACCGGACCTTGGCTTCAATGCCGCTGTTGATCAAGGTCCCCGACGGGATATCGATATTGGTGGCCTCCAGCACCCGACGGATGTCCACCAGCGTGACGTTGAACTGCCGCATACGCCGTAGATCGAGATTAACGTTGATCTGTCGCCGACGGCCTCCATGCACGAACGACACCGACGTGCCGTCGACTTGACGCAGGCGCTCGAGCACGTCGTTGGCGATACCCCGCAGCCGCATGTCGTCCAGTTTGTCCGAAGCCAGCGAGATCACCAGGATGGGAACGTCGTCGACGTCGACCGGTTTGATCAGTGGCTGTCCGGTGCCGGGTGGAATGCGATCCAGGTTGCTCATGATGCGGTCGTACAGTTTGACCAGTGAATCTTCCTTATTTTCGCCGACCTCAAACTGCACACTGACGACCCCAAGCGAATCCAGCGCCAATCCATAAGTGTGATCAATGCCTGACATCCCCTGCAGAATAGCCTCCAGGGGTTTGACTATTAACTGCTCGATTTCTTTCGGGGATGCCCCCGGCTTCTCCACCAGGATGTTGGCGGCGGGTACGATGATCTGAGGATTCTCTTCGCGCGGCGTCACCAGGAAAGCGAGCACGCCGGCAATGAATGCAAACACGACCAGCAACACAGTGAGTTTACTGTCGATAAAGTGTCGAGCGGTGCGACCGGCGGCGTTCAACGGTGGGTCGCTGTAGTCGGGTCCCTGCTGAGCCATCGGATTCAGCCGCCCGGTGTGATCGGGGAGCCGTCGAGCACCTCGGTAAGGTCTCCCACCACCAGCGTCTCGTCACCGCGCAGCCCGCTGAGAACCTCGACACGGCGCCGGTCGGCACGTCCCACTTTCACCATGCGGAACCGCGCCTCACCGGCGAGCAGGACAAACACCCCTGAGATGCCGCCGCGCTCAACCAGCGCCTGTGCCGGCATCGTCAGCACCTCACCCTTATCCTTGGCCTTTAAATTGATTGTGGGACGCTGCAACATTGGGCGATCGAGGACGGGGGAAGGCACCGGGGGCGGCTGGCAGGAGACCATCAACCAGCTCGCCGCGACCAGCCCGAAATACTGCCATCGGGCACTCACAAGACGCCGCCTTGGAGAGCGGATACGTCATCGGGGTTCAGGCTGCCGTCGGCCAGATGCAGCGCGGCGACGCTGGTCGACAGAGACAACCGTGCGTCCAGCTCCTCGTTGCGAGCCTCAACCAGCCGCTGCTCCGCACCCAACAGGTCGATCAACAAGGTTCGGCCCTGTCCGTAACGCTCCTCGATCAGCGCAACGTTGCGCCGCGCCTTGGCGACGTTGCCCTGCGCGATCTCGAGGCGCCCGCGTGACTCATGAATGCTGTCGTAGGCGTCTCGCACTTGCCTGAGGACGGCTTGCCGCAGGGATTCGATCTGGAAATCAATGGTTTCGACGTAAGATCTGGCGGCCGCGACTTCCGCCCGAGTCCTGCCACCTGTGTAAAGATCTTTACGTACTACGCCAAACACACGCCACGAATACTCGTTGACGAGTGGATGGTCCTCGTACAGACTCGCGTCCGCCAACAGGTCCACGCTTGGCTTCAAACCCGCTTCGGCGGCCCTCACCGCCGCGCGTGCGGCCACTGCGGCCGCCTGCAGTGCCTTGAGGTCGAAGCGCGCGCTGAGCGAAAACTGCTCGAGCGCCTCGACACCCCGCCGATCGGCGGGCAGCGGACCCATTTCCATCGGGAGCACGGACACAGCGCTTTGCTGCACCATACCCATGGCCACCTTCAGTCCGTTGTACGCGAGCTTGGCGTGGGTCATGACCCGGATGGTTTGGCCCTTGAATGCCGACAAATTGACCTCGGCAGTCAGTTGATCCGACTTAACCGTGCGGTCCTCTCGAACCAAGCGCCGCGTCGTCCGGGCGTGGCGTTTGGCGGCAGCTTCAGCATCCTGCGCGATGCGCACCCCCCGCTCGGCGGCCTGGGCGGCGTAGTATGCACGAATGGTGTTGAACGCAACACGTTGGCGCGTGCGTTCGTAATTCATTCGTGCGAGCTCGGTGTTACCCTCGGCGCGGTCAATCTCCGCCCGCGTACGCCCTCCCGTGTAGACCGGGTAATTGAGCACCACACCGCCGCGGAACAAGGTGCTGATTTCGGGATTGTTCAATCGATCCGGTTCGAAATCCTGCAGCCGCACGCTGCGTGTGTTCAAGCGCTCCGCGAACGCGTCCAGGGGATTGTCGCTGGCAAGCATTGAGTAACGCAGCGCGATCTGTGGATCACGTGCCGATTCGGCGACCTGAGTCTGCGCTTGGGCCGTTTGAATGGCCTGGGCCGCCGATCGCAGGCCGAAGTTCTCCCGCATGGTGTGCTGTACAGCTTGCTCCAGCGTGACGGTCTCTGCCACTCCGAACACCGGCCAGCCAGTCACCAGTAACAGCACAATTGTGCTCAGTTTCATTACTCGATCTCCGCCAAAGTTTGTCATTGTTGTGTTAGCCGTTGAACAGTGGCCTAAAGCATCCCGGTTTCCGGCATCGGGCTTCAGACAACTTAAAAGTTAGCTAATAATAATATACTAATGTAACAGTCCGCTGCAACCCAAACCGGTGACCAACCGCGGCCCCGGAGACAGCAAAACCCGTACTTTTTCTTGGGATTTTAACTGACTTTCAGGTATGGTTACGCCCCTGTGACCCAACGCATTTCGGACCAAGGTGTGGGCATAACGTCCCCCAACAAAGTACAACACACCGATCCGTTCGCCGACGATCCGAAGGTGTCGGCGTCCGTACTGGATGTGGCCGGGGTTTTCGTCGTGGTTCTGGACCCGACCGGCCGGATCACCTATTTCAACGTGACCTGTGAACACGCCACCGGTTACACCGCCAAAGAGATGGTCGGCACCTACGTCTGGGACAAACTGATCGTCCCCGAACAGCGCCAGGCGGTCGAGAACGTGTTCCACGACCTGGTTCGACAGCCGGGTGTCCAGGAGCACGAGAACTATTGGTTGACCAACAGCGGGAAGCTCATCTGTATCCACTGGTCCAACACGTCGATTCTTGGCACCGGTGGTGAGGTGCGTTGGGTGATCGGGACTGGTTTGGATATAACGGAAAAAAAACGGGTACAAAATCAGCTTGAGGAACAGGCCGCCAAACTGCGGGCGGTGGTCGAAACCGCCGTCGATGGCATTATAACGATCGATGAACGCGGCATAATCGAGTCCGTCAATCCAGCTGCAGAGCGGCTGTTTGCATACCCGGCGGATGAACTGATCGGCATGAATATTTCAACTCTCATGCCAGCCCCTTACCGTGAAGAACACGACCGCTACATCAGCGATTACCTGGACTCCGGAGACGCGAAAATCATCGGCATCGGCCGCGAGGTCCGGGGCCTGAGCCGGGACGGCAGAATCTTTCCGATAAATCTGGTGGTCAGTGAAGTCAGCCTGCCGGGCAAGCGCTTATTCACCGGAATCGTGCGCGATATCTCAGACAGACAACTCATTGAAAAGCGCGAACGCCAGCGCCTGGCCGAACACGCGCACGCCGCCAGGCTGGCGGCGTTGGGTGAAATGGCCTCGGGCATCGCACACGAGTTGAATCAACCGCTGGCGGCAATCGTAAGTTTTGCCGACGCATGCCGAAATCTTATCGACAAGGAGGAAATCCCGCGGGACATTATGCGCGATGCGCTGGCTCAGATATCCGAGCAGGGTGTCCGCGCTGGCGACATCATCCGCCGCCTGCGTCAATTCGTAAGAACCGGCACACTGGACCGGGAAGTCGTAAATCTAAACGCCTTGATAAACGACGTGCTGGCGATGGTCGCGCATGAAATTCACCTCAACGAGGTGGATGTGAAACTTCGGCTGAAGGAGTATCTTTCCAGCGTCTGGGCCGATAAGCTGCAGATCGAACAGGTACTGTTGAATCTGGTCCGTAACGCCATCGAGGCCATGGAGGATAGTCCCAAACACGGCCTCTTGATCGAAAGCACCGAAGACGACAACCAGATGCTGGTCCGCATTCAAGATTCGGGTTGCGGTCTAGAAACGGCTCCTGAAAATCTTTTCAAAGCGTTTTACACCACCAAAGAAAAGGGTACCGGCCTGGGCCTGTCGATCAGCTATTCGATCATCGAAGCCCACGGCGGGACACTGTCGGCGAATTCCAACGATGACGGCGGCGCCACGTTTTGGTTCTCCCTGCCTGCCGCGGATGACATCGAATGACGGACAGACCGCCCATCGTATATATCGTTGATGATGACGATGCCGTGCGCAGCGCGCTCGCGCTGCAACTGGAAACTGAAGGCTTTCAAACCCAGGGGTTTGCGTCGGCTCGCGAGTTTCTGGAGTCTTGCCCCGTCAACTGTAGGTGTCAGGGTTGCGTCATTCTGGACCTGCAGATGCCCGACATGGACGGATTGAGTTTACAGCGGCAGATCAACGAACGTGGTATTACACTACCGATAATTTTCATCAGCGGTCACGGCACCGTCCCCGACGCCGTACGGGCACTTCAGGACGGCGCGATGAATTTTATCGAAAAACCGATTGACCGTGAGATTCTATTGGCCTGCGTACGCAAGGCGCTGGTTCAAGACAGTGATGAACGCTCCAGGGCGGCTCGAAAAACCAGCATTGAACAGCGCTTGAACCAGCTTACCGCGCGAGAGCGTGAAATTATGAGTATGATTGTGGGCGGCACCGCAAACAAGGTGATCGCGTCGGACCTCGGTATCAGTGAACGTACCGTCGAACTGCATCGATCGCGAATATTGCACAAGATGGGAGTGCGAAACGCGGTGAGGCTGACCCAACTCGTGGTCAGTTTACAAGACTAGCCGGACGCCGACGTTCCTCAGGTGGAGGGTCATTGATCTTCATCAATACTCTCAGGCCCCGATTGGTGTCTACTAGTCCACCATGAAAATCTCCGTCGTTTGCACCCTGCCCGATGTCTGAGTATTCCACCGAACCTCAAATGGCGCCCGCCACCCTTTACATCGTGGACGACGACCATGCCGTCAGGTCGGCGATCGCCCTGCTCGCGTATTCCCTCGGATGGCGCGCCTATCCTTATGGTTCCGCCAAGGAATTCTTGTCGAATTATCAACCGACTACGGGGGATTGTCTGATCCTGGATCTGCGTATGCCGGGGATGAACGGCGCGCAACTTCTGGAGGAGTTGGGTAAACGGGGTCACGCCATACCCGCTGTCGTGATCACGGCTCACCGTGACGACCCGCTGGTCCGCCGCGCGGAGACTGCCGGCGCGCACGTGGTTATGACCAAGCCATTCCGCAATGATTCTCTGGTCGAACAGGTCAATCAGGCCATGGCCGCGAAGGCCTGAGCCGATAAGCAATACGTAAAAACACGTACGTAGAACCGCGACTGTAGGACATCCACCACGGGCGGTATAAAAATACCGCACAAGGATCAATAGGGAGGTTTCACCATGAGTCGCGATTCACATGAAGTCCAATTTCCCCGCCAATCGGGACAATGCCAGCGATGCGACCGATCCGGCTACTGCCTGGGCCAAGGGCTGTCGCGCAACGCTATACACAAGCTGCTGAACATTTCTGCGTCGCCAAGACTATTGAAGCGCGGTCAAGAATTGTTCAGTGAAGGCGCACCCTTCAATCATCTATATGCAGTGCGCTCCGGCGCGGTCAAGACATTCAAAATCACTCCGGATGGAGAAGAACAGGTCATCGACTTTCATCTGCCCGGTGATCTCATCGGATTCAACGCGATCGCGCGCGGCTGCTATACGGCCAGCGCCATCGCCCTCGACACCACCAGCGTGTGTGCCATCCGATTTGAAGACTTGACCTCGCTGTGTATGCGCTCAGCGCTCGTTCAGGAAGCAATGTTCAAGCGGCTCAGCGCACTGATGACGCGTGAGGAGAGTTTTCTGGTTACGATCGGCACCAAAAATGCCACGCAACGACTTGCGTCGTTTCTCGTGACCTTGTCCAACTACTTTACCAACCATGGTTACTCGCCGAACAGTTTTACGCTGCCCATGTCGCGCACGGACATCGCCAACTATTTGAGTCTGGCGGTGGAGACCGTCAGCCGCACATTGACGCGTCTGCAGCGCGAAACGATTATTGACGTGCAACGTAATGCGGTGGAAATCCGCGACCGGGAACGCCTTTGCGCCCTGGCCGGCAATGCCGTGAATGAACAGTTCACGGCGGACGCCATCCACTAGCTCGTCTGTATGGACCCGGCGCATCTAGCAAAGGCGGTTGTTGGGTGATGGGTCTGCAGGCGTAGATGCGAAGGACGCCGGGCTGTGGCGGTTTGACTGTTCTGCTGGGGCCGCTTTATTCCCGGTGGCAGACTTTCGGTACAATACGCAGGTGGCGGTTAGCTACGATACAGACGACGGGTTGACAGGCAGCCTCGCGGTAGTGCGCCGTCCGTGTAATGAGGCCGTTACCGGCCTCATGATACCGCCGGCCGAGCGGTCCCGATCGGTGGCAGGCGTCTGAGCCGACCTCCTCAATGGGCGACCCCGCGACGTACACGCCGGCCGACACACCACCTCTCGTTGAGCAAACCGGCACTGACTTGTGCTTCCACTGCGGCCTGTCTATTCCTGCGGGCACCCGGTACTCGGTCGACATAGACGGTTCGCACCGCGCCATGTGCTGTCCGGGTTGCGAGGCGGTCGCGCGGGCAATCGTGGCCGGCGGCTACGAAAACTATTACCGGCACCGGACCCGGACCGCGGAAAATCCAAGCGCAGTCATCCCTGAATTCCTGTCCGACGTCGACGCCTACGATAACGAATCCGTTCAGAAAACCTTCGTCCGCAAGCAGGACAACGGTGAGCGTGTCGCTTCGCTGATCTTACAGGGAATAACCTGCGCTGCGTGCAGTTGGCTCAATGAACGCCATCTTCGCTCGCTGCAGGGTGTCACCGAGGTGCGGGTAAATTATTCGACTCACCGGGCGGAGGTGCATTGGCGGCCGGAGCAGATTCGACTCAGCGACATTCTGCGAGCCGTCCAGGCCATCGGTTACGCTGCCTACCCCTACGACCCAGATCGGCGTGAACAGATCCTGGAAATCGAACGCAAGCAACTGCTTAAACAAATCGGTGTAGCCGGCGCCCTGGGGATGCAGTTGATGATGATTGCGGTCGCCTTGTATTTCGGTGACTGGTTTGGCATCGACAGCGCCCATCAGGCCCTGTTTCGCTGGGTCAGCCTGATTCTGGCCATACCGGTGCTGATGTACTCGGCGCGGCCGTTCTTCGCCAATGCGTGGCGGGATCTGCAACGCTTGCGGCCGGGAATGGATGTTCCCGTGGCGCTGGGACTGGCCGTTGCGTTTGCCGGCAGTGTCTGGTCGACCTTGCGGGGCCACGGGCAGGTGTACTTCGAGTCGGTTGCAATGTTCACTTTGTTCTTACTCACGGCCCGATACTTTGAATTGCTGGCACGTCAGCGGAGTAGCCGGCAATTGGATGCCATGACTCAAGCGGTTCCGAACACCGCAGTTCGCATTGTCCCCGGCGGTACCGAGACGGTGGCCGCGGCCGAGCTCAACCCTGGAGACCGGATACGTGTGTTACCGGGTGCGAACGTGCCAGCGGACGGTCTGGTGGTCGTCGGTGCGTCGAGTGTCAGCGAAACCCTGCTGACCGGCGAGAGTACTCCCCATCGCAAGGGTATCGGCGATGTCGTCCTCGCAGGTTCCGTCAACCTCGAACAGCCGATGGAACTCGAGGTGACTGACGTGGATCACGGGACCGTGATTTCCCAAATCGTGCGGCTGGTTGAACATGCCCAGTCTTACAAACCGCACATGACCCAACTGGCAGATCGCGCGGCGACGGTCTTTGTGGTGGCGGTATTGGGACTGGCCGTCGCCGTGGGTGCCTACTGGTGGCACCAGGCGCCTGATCAGTGGCTGGGCGTGACGGTTTCGGTACTGGTCATCACCTGCCCCTGTGCATTGTCCCTGGCGACTCCGACTGCCCTCACCGCTGCAGCGAACACGATCGCCCGTTGGGGTATGATCGCTACGGACGGTGACGCCATCGAAAGGCTTGCCCGCATCGACCAGGTGGTCTTCGACAAGACCGGCACCTTGACCGAAGGCAGGATGAGCGTCGCCGAGATCCGCCCATACCGGGGCTGGACCAAGCAACGGGTGCTGTCCGTGGCGGCCGCGCTGGAGGCCCACTCGGAACATCCCCTGGCCCGGGCGGTGGTCGATGCGGCGCGACGCGTCGAGGTCCTGCGGGCGGAAGGCGTGGCCGTGGAACCCGGAGGCGGGGTATCTGGGTCGGTAAACGGAACGCCTTACCACCTGGGACATCCAGGCTACGTTCTGAAACACGCGGCCGCGGTGCCGGACGGCTACGAAGCGACCGAGGCAACACACATTCTCTTGGCCGACGATGAGGCGGTTTGCGGTGCCTTGTGGATCACCGACCGCCTGCGGGTGGACGCGGTTCCGGCAACCCAGGCGCTGTTGCACTCCAAGCTCCGGGTCGCCCTGTATTCGGGGGATCAAGTTGGAGCAGTGGCGGCCGTCGCCGGACGGCTGGGAATACGCGATTTCGCGGGCTCTCTGACACCCGGCGACAAACTCACCAGGATCAACGCGTTGCAGGCTGGCGGTCGGGTGGTGGCCATGATCGGTGACGGCATCAACGACGCCCCGGTGATGTCGGCTGCACAGGTGTCCGTCGCCATGGGTCAGGGTGCCGACCTCGCAAGGATCAATGCGGATATCGTCCTGCTCAACAATCAACTGAGCACGTTCGTCGACGGATTGGCCCTCGCCCGGCGCACCTTGTCGGTCATCCGTCAAAACATCGTATGGGCCATTACCTACAACCTGTCGGCGCTGCCCGCCGCGGTACTTGGCTTGGTGCCGCCTTGGCTCGCGGCGCTCGGAATGTCGGTCAGTTCGCTGCTGGTGGTTGGCAATGCAATGCGGCTCGGTCGACCGGCAACGGCACCGTCTCGCAGCGGCTCGGGAACGGCGAGTGTCTGATGGACATCCTGCTCCTGTTGATCCCGCTGTCTCTGCTGCTGGTCGGACTGATCGTATGGGCTATTCTGTGGGCGGTGAAAACCGGACAGTTCGATGACCTCGAGGGACCGGCCTACCGCATCCTGATGGACGACGAGGAAGAACCGCCAGCGCAGATGCCGGCGTCGGCCCCGGATCCCACCGACGACCGAGCCGAGGGTTGAAGACCCAGGCAAGGCAGCACCTTCGGGGCCCGTTGTTTTCCCGCTCCGCCGTGGAATTGTCAGGCCCGCACCGGTTTATGCCGACACGGGCCGGGAGTAACCGGTGGCAACAACAGAACATGGCGGTCGGAGTCAATCACTCCGCCCCCCTTGTTTTTCAGTCCGGGGGCGCCCGATTGTTGTCTGCCTGTTGCCCGATGATGTATGCGAACAGATCTTTATATTCGCGCTCAACTACCTGCCCGAACAAGGGGTCGTGAGCCGATTCCACCGCCTTGTCCACGTCCTCCAGTTCTTCGACCGTAAACAGCGCTTGTGCTCTTTTTAGCAGGTCGGCCTCTTCCTTGTGAATGTGGGCGCGCAAGGCCGCCACGTACTCGATGCCTTCGGAAATCATGTCGTCGCGGCGCACAAAATCCGTGGTCTGAGCGGCACGGATGAGATCGTAGAAGTGCTCCCCGAGGCTGACGATGTGGCGGTGCTCCGCCGTCAATCCGTCGACCGCCTCACCCAGTCTTGAATCCGTAGTTGCCATGCGCTCGAACAGTGCATCCTCCTTCGGGTGATGTACCTTGTCCGCGTAACTGACCATGTAGCGCATTGCATGCTCCAACATCAAAAAATCAGGGAGCTTCTCGGCTATCAACTTGTCTATCTCTTCGTCGATAAGACTCAACAAGCGAGCCATATTACGATGGTCGGTGTGAATTTGGTCGATCAGATTCGCCATACCCCGTGCCCTGAGTAACCTGGATATCAACGGCAGCGGTACAAATTTGTTGGCACTCCAGTACCCTTATTGGTCACTTCCCTGAACCGAGACCGCTGTATGGAAGATTCGAAATTGCATATTGTTTGGTGATTGCCTGGATTATAGGGTGTCAGCGCGTCAACGACCAGCCTGCCGGCTGGCCCCAGATCGGGCCGCCAACGCGGCCAAGCCGCGTACAACCCAACGCCACATCCAACAGCATAACCTATGCATGATCCGAGAACGTCGACAGGCAAGCGAGATGACCAGTGTCGGCGTGTCGATACGGATGCTGAGACTGCCCGGTCAGCAACGTGACCAGCCCGAACATGCCCACAACGATCAACACCGCTCCGGCGGACTGGCGCACCAGTCGGAGTTGCGAGAATCGCTTGACGGCGGATCCAAGCGTGCCGAGAAGCACCAGCACTGGTAGCGTGCCAAGACCGAAACCCAACATCAATAACGCTCCTTGTTCGGCACTGCTGCTGGCCAGTGACCACGCCAGCGCACTGTACACGAGACCGCAGGGTAGCCAACCCCAAACCAGACCGAGCATCAGCGCCTGTGGCAGACTGCGAACCGGCAGCAACCGCCGGCCCAAGGGCTCTATGACTCGCCACAGTCGTGCGCCTTGCCGTTCGAGAATAGCGAGCAGCGGCCACCAGCCTCCAAGGTACAAGCCCAGTGCTATGAGAAACAGCGCGGACAGCAGCGCGCCCAACCCCCTCGCGGTCGCCTGGGGCAACAGATCGAACACACCACCCCCCAGTCCGCCGATCAACAAACCCGCGGCCACATAGCTGGAAATTCGTCCCACATTGTAGGCAATGACGCGCGCCAAGCTGGCACCCGGCCCCCGCAAGTCGTCCTCCCCGGCTTCGCTGACGGTGAGCATACCGACAACGCCCCCACACATCCCGATACAATGCGACGACCCGACAAAGCCGATGAGCAGGGCCGACAGAAAAGTCACTTCAACCGGAAACATGGTCCCGGCCCGTGTCGAGCGTGCGAGGAGCCAGTGACGGATCATTGTTCAACCGAAACCGGATTTGACGTGGATACCGGATGCGTCCGTTGAGCCGCCAATCGTCCGCGAACAGCTCCAAATCCCAGTGTCCGGCAGCCAGTTCAGGCAATACACCGGCATACCCAAGCGTACCGACCCGGTCCAGGACCACCGATCGATCAAGACCATCGCGGGTGGCGTGAAACAGCTTGAGCTGCAATCGATCCGGCGCCGCAAAACCCGGAGCCGCAATCAGTTTCACCGATATCCTCGCGCCACCCTGGTCAAGGCTGACCGAAGCATTCAGCCCATGCAGCGACGCTGCCCGATCCCGATCCAGGGTACGGTTGATTTCCAGGCCGCGCCGATAGTAGTCGTCCGCAACCAGGCCATCGGAACTCCACAAGGCAACGGTAGTGATCACTACACCCATGAATACCGCGGAGGCTGGAATGGCGATCAACAACCAGACCATGGGTTGCCGATACCAGCAGCGTCCTGGTCGACGGCCACCCACGTCAACGGCTCCCGACGGGTCCGAGGAATCGAGCGCGCTCCCGCACATATAATCGCTCGTCATCCACCGCGCGCAGATCAAAGAAGACGTCGTTGCTCTGCCGCGTCAAATCGACGGGATCGATACGCAGACGAGCCGAGATTTCCCGAACCTTTCCCGCAGCCACCACGAAAGACTCCATGTCCAGCGCCAGGACGAGGTCTTCCAGGCCACCGGCGTTCACAATATATTCATGATCGCGCTCATCCATGTTTATAACCTTCAAGGTATAGACATTCTCCACCAAGCCGTCGTCGGCCTCCCGATACAAAGCATTCCGATCACGAATTACGTCCAGTGCGACAGGAATTCGAATTGCGATGGAGTAACTCATCGCCGCCAGCATACCCAATAATACAAAAGCATAAACAATCACACGGGGTCTGATGATGCGGGTCGTTTTCCCTTCCAGTACGTTTTCCGTGGTGTAACGGATGAGTCCCTTCGAATAACTCATTCTGTCCATAATGTCATCACAGGCATCGATGCAGGCGGCACATCCAATGCACTCGTACTGTAATCCATTGCGGATGTCGATGCCGGTGGGACAGACTTGAACGCAAAGCGTACAATCGATGCAATCGCCCAACCCCTTAGTCCGGGGATCAATACTGCGTTTGCGGGATCCTCGAGGCTCACCTCGTTTGGCGTCGTAGGAGATGATCAAGGTATTCTTATCAAACATCGCGCTCTGAAATCGAGCATACGGGCACATATATATACAAACCTGTTCGCGCAGCCACCCTGCGTTGCCATAAGTGGCGAAACTGTAGAATAAAATCCAGAACGTTTCCCAAGGGCCGGTGCCCAACGCCAATATCGATCCAGCGAGTTCTCTGATGGGGGTGAAATACCCCACGAAGGTATAGCCGGTCCACAGCGAGAGGGCGATCCACGCCAGGTGCTTGCCGCCCTTGATGACCAACTTGCGGGTGCTCCACCGCGCTTCATCGAGTTTAATCTGCTGCGGCCGGTCACCCTCTATTTTGCGTTCTAGCCACAAAAATAGTTCGGTCCAAACCGTCTGTGGACAGGCGTAACCGCACCAGAGCCGGCCGGCGAGGGCGGTGAAGAAAAACAACGACAACGCCGCGATGATCAACAAAGTCGCGAGATAGATGAAATCCTGGGGCCAAAAGATCAGGCCAAAGATATAAAACTTACGCTGTGGCAAATCAAACAGCACCGCCTGGCGGTCGCCCCAACTGATCCACGGCAAACCGTAGTACACCCCCATCAGGACGGCGAAACCGAGCAGTCTCAAGCGCGCGAATATTCCGTGGACCTCGCGCGCGTAGATCTTTTGCCGCTTGGCGTAAAGTTCCTGCTCGATGTCAAGCGGCTGTGTATCGGCCATTTTCAGTGCCACTACACCGGGTGCCTGTCTCTGCGGCTTGCATGATCCAGTGCTGCGCCCGACCGATTGCAGCACCGCACCATCATCTCTTTGCTTTGGTGTGCTCGGCGTTCGCGCCCCCGGCAACCGGAAACGACGGCCAGAGTATGGCCGCCAGCGTTTGCTTTACCGCCCTTTCGTCATTGCTCATGGACGCCGATCGGCGGACAGACCGTAGACATAGGCCGCGAGCAGATGAACCTTATACTTACCGAGAAAATTCAAGTGTGGCGGCATATTGCCTTGCCGCCCCTTGGCGATGGTTTGTCTCACTGCCTTGCGGGAGCCGCCGTACAGCCAGACCTTGTCGGCAAGATTCGCGCCACCCAGCGCCTTGTTACCGCTACCGTCGGGTCCGTGACAGGCTATACACATCTTGTTGTAATGCTCCCGGCCGATGCTCGCCGCAACCAGATCGATTCCTTCCGAACGGCTCAGACTGAGGATAAACTCGGTCACTTTGTCGACACCGTCTTCACCCAAGGCGGCCTCCCATCCCGGCATCGCGCCCCGGCGGCCGTTCGAAATGGAGGCCTCGATTTGGGCGGGATCGGCGCCGTACAACCAGTCCGCGTCCCGTAAGTTTGGAAAACCGCGTGCACCGCGGGCATCGGAACCGTGGCACGTCGTGCAATAGTTGGCAAACAAACGCTCGCCGGTCTTCATGGCCTCGGCGTTTTTCGCCAGTTCTGGAATCGAAATCTCTGAATATTTCTTGTACAGCGGGCCGAAGGCCTGCTCTGCCGCGCTGATTTCTCCTTCGTACTGCGTTTTGGACGCCCACCCGAGAATACCCGCGTAGGTACCCAGTCCCGGATAAAACACCAGATACAACAGTCCCCAGACCAGGGTGATGTAGAACATGTTCAGCCACCACCGGGGTAAAGGGTTGTTGTACTCCTCCAGGTCCTCGTCCCAGACATGTCCCATGGTTTCCGGATCACCGCTCGGCTTCGAACCCTTGTTCAGGATCACCAACGGAAACAACGCCAACAGACCCACCAGCGTCGGGATCACGATGAACCAATGCCAGAATTCACTTACAAAATCAGCCATCATCATTCTCCACTCGATTACGCTGCGCCGTCGACGGTGTCTTATCGTCGTCTAGGGGCAACCGCCCCGCCTCGTCAAAACGCTTCTTCTGCTTCGCGCTCCACGCCCAGGCGACGATGCCCAGAAAGACGATCAGCAATATCAACGTCCAAATTCCGTGCCACACACCCATCGCTCTACCTGCGTGTCTTTATATTGATACCCAACACCTGGAGATAGGCAATCATGGCGTCCATTTCCGTCTTGCCACCCAGCTCTTTCGGTGCGGCCTCGATCTGCTCGTCCGTATACGGGTGACCCAATATCCGCAGCACATTCATTTTGTCCCGGATATGGAACGGATCCGCCGGCGTGTCCTGCAGCCACGGGTACCCGGGCATCATCGACTCCGGCACCACATCCCGCGGGTTGATCATGTGTACCCGGTGCCAGTCGTCGCTGTAGCGGCCGCCCACCCGGGCCAGGTCCGGTCCGGTGCGCTTAGAGCCCCACTGAAACGGCCGATCGTAGACGAATTCTCCGGCGACGGAATAGTGCCCGTAACGTTCGGTTTCGGCCCGAAACGGCCGAATCATCTGCGAATGGCAGGTGTAGCAGCCCTCTCTGATATAAATGTCGCGACCCGTCAGTTGAAGTGCCGTGTAGGGCTGCAAGCCCTGTACGGGTTCCGTTGTGGATTTCTGGAAAAATAAAGGTACAATCTGTACCAACCCGCCCACGCTGGCGACCAGCAACACCAACACGATCAGCAGGCCGACATTCTGCTCCACCTTTTCTTGTAACGCCATGACCAGTTACCTCAATGTGCGGCTGCCGGGATCGCCGCTTCGTGCGGTTTCGCCCCGACCACCGTCCGATACAGGTTGTACGCCATCATGAGCATTCCGGCTAGAAACATCGCACCGCCCAGGAACCGGATGATGTAATACGGATGCATCGCCTGAACGCTTTCCACAAACGTGTAGGTCAATGTCCCGTCCGGATTCACCGCCCGCCACATCAGTCCTTGCATAATCCCGGCAATCCACATCGAAACGATGTACAAGACAATGCCGATGGTGGCGACCCAAAAATGGGCCTCGACAAGTTTCAGACTGTAGATCTCGCGGTTGAACAGGCGCGGGATCAGGTAGTAGAGCGCTCCCATCGACACGAATCCGACCCAGCCCAACGCCCCGGAATGTACGTGTCCAATGGTCCAGTCGGTGTAATGCGATAAAGCATTGACGGTCTTGATCGCCATCAGCGGTCCCTCGAATGTGGACATGCCGTAGAATGACACCGACACAATGAGAAACTTCAAGATTGGGTCCGTACGTAACTTCTCCCAGGCCCCGGACAAGGTCATGATGCCGTTGATCATCCCTCCCCAGGAAGGCGCCAACAGTACGATTGAAAACACCATCCCGAGCGACTGGGCCCAGTCCGGCAGTGCGGTGTAGTGCAGGTGGTGGGGACCGGCCCAGATGTACGTGAACACCAGCGCCCAGAAATGGACCACCGATAAACGGTAGGAATAAACCGGGCGGTTCGCTTGCTTGGGGATAAAGTAGTACATGATGCCCAGGAACCCCGCCGTCAGGAAGAAACCGACCGCGTTGTGTCCGTACCACCATTGAATCATCGCGTCCTGGACTCCGGCGAACATCGAATACGATTTTGTAAAGCTGGCCGGTATAGCCATGCTGTTGACGACGTGCAGAATCGCAATAGTGAGAATGAAACCACCGAAAAACCAGTTGGCGACGTAAATGTGCTTGATCTTCCGCTTGATGAGAGTGCCAAAAAAGACAATCGCATAGGCGATCCAAACCACCGCGATCAACACATCGATCGGCCATTCGAGCTCCGCGTATTCTTTGGAAGTTGTCACTCCCAGCGGCAAGGTAACGACGGCCAGCACGATGATCGCCTGCCAGCCCCAGAACGTGAACGCCGCCAGCTTGTCGGAAAACAGGCGCACGTAGCACGTCCGTTGCACAACATAATAAGAAGTGGCAAACAACGCCGATCCACCGAAGGCGAAAATCACGGCATTGGTGTGCAGCGGACGCAGCCGTCCAAAGGTCAGCCACGACACGTCGAAATTCAATTGTGGCCAGGCCATCTGGGCGGCGATGAAAACACCCACTAGCATTCCGACGGCCCCCCACACAACGGTCATGATGGCGAACTGGCTCACGACGCGGTAGTTATATGTGTTTTCTGTGCTCATGCTTTCATCGACTCCCATGACAAATCCCGGCGATGCCCCGGCCGGTTGAGGTAGCTGCTGGACCCAGCCGGTGGACTGCTGCGCGCCAAAGAGTGTAGACAGTGGCGGGCTTGAGCCGGCTCGCAATACCACCGGCCCGCCGGCCACAACCCATTAATACCAACATCTCGGGAAACCGTCTTTGACTTCGATCAACCACGACAGGCTGCGCACAGTATCCAACCTCTGGGCGGACTCCGGTGTCGATACCGATGTCCCTAGCAACGCGACGGAAACGCCATTGGTATTCGTTGCGGTCCTCCACCGTTGCGCAAAGGCTATGCAGACTCAGGATCTTATCAGCGTCCACAATTTGTCGGGAAGGTGGCTGCGGATCTGCTTGGCGGACTTCTGCGCCAGGTTTTTGTCCACCTTCAAGATCACCAGCTTGCGGGTCTCCGCGCTCAGCTTGCCCGACAGCAGGCCCAGAAAATCCGGAGGTGCGACGATGACAAGTCGTTCAAACTCCTTGCGCATGCGCATGGTTTCCAGGTAGGTGGCGATACGCTGTGCGAACTTGACATTGTCCTGTTGTTTTGCGCTGACGCGGTCTTCCATGACATGCCGGCCGTAGCCCTGCCGATCGAAGGTGCGTCCCGGCAGATCAGACGTCAGTGCCTGCTCGTGGAGTCGCCCCTCCGGATGCGCGAGTGTAGTCAACTCACTGATGGGCCCGGTTGGCGTATCCGTCCGAAAGATTCTTCCCCGCACGCTATCCGCCACTAATAACCAAGTTGTCATAGCCCATCCCCGCTCTGGTACGGGCACTGACAACCGGTTTCCCGGCGTGCCCATAGCTAGTTTCGCGCTTACCACATTTTCCAGCGCCCGACGCCACACGCTTGATCCATCGCTTTCAACTGTAACTGACGGTGCGGGGAACGGGGTTTGATTCAGGTCAACAGATCTCGGTATCGAGCACCCGGCAGCGCCCGTTGTCTGTACGCAACAACCCCTGATGCGGATACCGCCGGGCCGCTTGGTGACAATGAGATTCGTTGGAGCGGGGGCCTTGCCCGCGAGCTTGCGGCTCAGCGCAGGACGTGACAGGCCAGACAACCGCCGGACAAGCGACCCGCCCGGTAGTAATTCGGCGGCTCCGACTCGACAGCTATGCGCGCAGCAATCACATCCGACCGGAATTGATCGATGTTGGTATCGATCAGCAGGTGGTTGGTCTCCCTGATGCCCGCACCCAGGCCGTCAGCGGTGCTCTCCATGTGCTTGAGCAGCTCAATGATCTCTTCCCGCTGGTAGGGCATGACCGTTTCGGCGTGGGCGAGGATGTCGTCAATACGCCAGACGTCCACGCTGAAGTCAGCCATCGAACTCCGGATCTGTGCTGCGTCCAGATATACGAAATCCACTGGATACGTCACTTTCCTCACCAAGCCGCAGCCGTTGATCCCCAACACAAGCGATACTACCGCCAGCGCACACCCTTGGAACACGTTACGCCTGTTCATCCGATCAACTCCGCTTCATGACGTGACACAAGTGTACTGCCGACGGGTCCGGTGCTGCATTGATGGGAATCAACCGAATCGAAGGGCTGGCCGCGCAGCTGCTGAACTTACTGATCGGCATCGCCAAACAAAAAGGGATCCGGCGCACAGAGGGCACGGTTCTGCAGGAGAATAGCGAGATGCTCAACCTCGTAGATCGGCTGGGGTGCGATCTCGAACGCAGCCCGGACGGGGCCGTCAATCTTCAATGTGACCAGGCGGCTCTAGCCCGCACATTACACCAGAGCGCCCCTCCGCTGTTCAGTGTGAGAACAGCACCGGCACCGTCATGTGCTCCAACAGGTGCCGGGTAGCGCCGCCGAGCACGATTTCTCGAAACCGGGAACGTCCATAGGCGCCCATCACAATGAGATCCACGGATTTGTCAGCCGCCCGGGATAGCAACACATCCCCGACCGCCAATTCGGCACTTTGGATCGACTCAGCCTCCGCGACCACACCGTGACGGGACAGATGCTGGCAAATGTCGGCGCCCGGGATATGGCCTTCCTGGCCCGTTTGCGCAGGATCTATGGTCTCCACGAACACCTGCTTGGCGCGTTTCAGGATCGGCAGGGCGTCGTTGATGGCCCGTACCGCCTCCCGGCTGCCGTTCCAGGCGATCAAAATTCGATCCAACGCCGTGTGTCTGACACCGATGGACGGCACCACCAATACCGGCCGTCCGGACTCCAGCGCCACTTTGTCCGCGTACGCCAGATCGATGTAATCCGGCATTTCGTTGTCCGGTTGGCCGACGACGGCAAGGTCCGTGTAACGGGCATTTAGTATCAATTGATCGACCGGGTTGCCCACTACCTGCCGCCATTCGGCCAGCAACCCGGCGCGTTTCACTGAGGATTCGAAACGCTGCTTCGTACGACCGGCGGCATCCCGTAACCGGGTCTCCTGGACCTTGAAAACCTCCAACGGTATCTGTCCCTCGACGTACGCGGGCACTGTCCACTTCGGCAGCAGATACAGGCCGGTGAGGTGTGCACCATGGCTTTGAGCCAATTGCACGGCAAATTCCAGACGGGTTTGACCGGGATTGGTTTCATCGGCGTGCAGCAAAATGTTTTTGATGGCCATAAATTTTCCTCTGCGGGCTACCGTACTATCTTTGCAGTTTGCTTCGATCGGCCACCGATACACAGGCATCTCGAACTGAGTACGGCGCCGAGACTTACGCGCCGATTATGTCATGGACACAATAACTCGACACGCCACCCGGCCGGGGTCTTGGTGTAACAGACGCGTTCGTGCAGGTGGCGCCAGCCTGCCCGCCAGAACTCGATCCGTTCAGGGACAATGCGGTATCCGATCCATTCACTGGGACGCGGCACCCGCTGATCCGCAAATTGCTTCTGAAATTCTGAGAGGCGCTTGGTGAGAGTAGTTCGGTGATCGAGCGGCTCGGATTGCCTGGACGCCCAGGCGGCAAACTGCGCATCCCGCGCGCGGCCGGCCCAGTAACCGTCGGTCTCTTCGGATTCCACGACACCCACAGGCCCCTCGATAGTCACCTGCTCCAACAGCGGCTGAAAATAAAAACACAAGGCCGCGAAGGGATTTTCGGCAAGTTGGACTCCCTTGCGACTCCCGCAATGGGTCAGAAACACAAACCCGCGCCGGTCAAAATGCTTGACGACCACTGTGCGGACGGATGGCCGGCAGCGATGGTCAGCGGTGGCCAGGGTCATCGTCAACGGCGCCCGGACTTCGGTTTTTTTTGCGGTCTGAATCAACTGCTCAAACCGGTTCAGCGCCTCTTCATAGGGATCCACGATCGCAACCCGTACCGCACGCATGCTCACTACCCGTAGATGGACCCGGAATGTTGTCAAAAAAACCCTGGCCTGGAGTTGATCCAGATCAACGTATCGAACCCCGCGGCGGAACATAGCCCGGCGCCGGGACAGTTCCAAACGCTGTTTGGAACCAGTATCATCCGCTCCGGCCATGACGCTGAGGCGATGTCATGCTAAGTTGTTAACACGCACTGACAAAACATCCGACGCAGTTTGTAGATCGACCCCCCAGGATTTTCCGGAATTCATGACCCAGCCGAAGGAAGACAATGTGGCCGAACTGGTTGTCCACAATCTACAGGGCGCGCGCGGAGACAGGGTGCTGTTCAGCGATCTGTCGTTTCGATTGCGGCCCGCCGAATTCCTGCATATTACCGGCCCCAACGGAAGCGGCAAAACGACCTTGCTGCGCATCGTCTGCGGTCTGCTGTCCCCCGAACGGGGCGAAATCCGTTGGCGGGGCCGGGACATCCGCAAGGTCCCGACGCAGTACCGCATGGAAAGCACCTACGTCGGACACCGCGACGGACTGAAGGCGGAACTTACCGCGCTGGAGAATCTGGACATCGCTGCCCGCTTGTACGGTGGCGGGATCAACCACTCCCTCGACGACTGCATACGGGTTCTGGGTCTGCGACAGTGCCAGGATCTGATGGTCGCACAATTGTCCGCCGGACAGCGCCGGCGCTTGGCGCTGGGCCGATTACTGGTCAAAAACGCCATCCTGTGGATACTCGATGAACCGTTCACGGCGATCGACGACCAGGGGCGCGACGTGGTCGAGGCCCACCTGATCAGCCATCTCGAGCAGGGTGGCATGGTCGTCCTGACCAGTCACCAACCTGTGTCCCACCCACGCCTGAGGGAATGCTGCATCACCGTGTCTTTGTGACAAATTGTTAATGGAAAACACCGAATCCAGCGTATATTCTGCCTTTATCGCCATATTCCGGCGCGACCTCAAATTGGCCTTGCGGCGCCGTGCGGAACTCATCAATCCCCTGGCGTTTTTTGTCATCGTGGTGAGCCTGTTTCCACTGGGGCTGTCGGCGGATCCACCGACCTTGCTGCGGATTGCACCCGGGGTATTGTGGATTTCTGCGTTGCTGGCGACTTTACTCTCTTTAGAGAGTATTTTTCGATCCGATTATGAAGACGGGTCCCTGGAGCAGCTTGCGTTGAGCCACCACCCGTTACCGGTGATCGTTATGGGCAAAGTCGCGGCCCACTGGTGTACCACGGGGCTGTTGTTGACCTTGCTGTCACCTGCGCTGGGCGTATCGCTGGCGATGCCGATGGACAAGCTCGGCGCTTTGGTCTTGACCTTGATCGTGGGCACCCCCACCTTAAGCCTGATCGGCTCCATCGGGGTAGCGCTCACCGTCGGGTTAAGGCGGGGTGGAATTCTGCTGGCGCTGTTGATTCTGCCCCTGTACATACCGATTCTGATTTTCGGCGCCAGCGCCGTTGATATGGCGATAGCCGACCTGGAGGTAGCCGGTCAGCTGTACCTGTTGACAGCCATGCTGGTCTTGTCGCTGACTCTGGCCCCGTTTGCGACCGCCATAGCATTGCGGGTAACACTGGAGTAGATATGAACTTTTTTCATCGCTTCGCGTCACCACGTGAGTTTTTCCGCATCGCGGGATACACGGTACCGTGGCTCGGCGGCGCAACCCTGATCCTAATCGTGGTCGGACTCTATCTGGGACTCTTCGTCGCCCCCGCAGACTATCAACAGGGGGAGAGTTATCGCATCATCTTTATCCATGTACCGGCGGCATGGATGTCCTTATTCGTCTACATGTCCATGGCTGGCGCTGCGGCCGTCGGATTGATCTGGAAAATCAAGCTGGCTCACGTCATAGCGATGAGTTCAGCGCCAATCGGGGCCTCTTTCACGCTTCTCGCCTTGATCACCGGCTCCCTGTGGGGCAAACCCATGTGGGGTACCTGGTGGGTATGGGATGCACGATTGACGTCCGAGTTAATTCTGCTATTCCTTTACTTAGGTATTATGGCGTTGTACGCCGCGTTCGAGGAGCGGCGTAGCGGTCAACAGGCCGCCGGGATTCTGGCAGTGGTCGGCGTCATCAACATACCAATCATTCACTATTCGGTACAGTGGTGGAACACCCTGCATCAAGGCGCAACCGTGACCAAATTCAGCGCCCCCTCCATCCATCTAAGCATGCTGATTCCGCTGCTGATTATGGCCGCGGCGTTCATGCTATTCTACGCCGCCACCGTTTTGGCGCGCGCGCGTTGGGAGGTCCTTGACCAGGAACGCCGGAGTACCTGGGTGAACGAATACCTGGAGCAACTATGAGCTGGGGTGAGTTCTTTCATATGGGCGGATACGCCGTCTATGTCTGGTCATCCTACGGAATGGCATTATTGGTGCTGGTGTACAACATCGTCGCGCCGATTTTGCGGAAACGTCGATTGCTACGTGACCTGGTACGGGAAAAGTCGAGGAAATCAGCATGACTCCAACGCAAAGACAACGATTATTGGTGGTATCGGTGGTGTTTGTCGGCATCTCGATAGCTTCGGGCTTGACCCTGCTCGCGTTCAAAGAGAATCTGCTCTACTTTGTCACACCGACTGAAATCAAGACCACCGAACTGCCCAAGGAACGGCTGCTCCGGGTCGGGGGGCTGGTGGTCGAGGGCACGGTGCAGCGGGACGGCATCCAGGTGCAATTCGACCTCACCGACACCGCCAACGCGGTGACCGTGGTGTACAGCGGCATCCTGCCGGACCTGTTTCGCGAGGGACAGGGGATCATCGCCAACGGTAAACTCACCGACGACGGCACCTTCATGGCGTCTCAGGTGCTGGCCAAACACGACGAAAATTATATGCCTCCGGAGGTTGCCGACGCCTTGCAACAGGCCAAGAACCTGCCGGAAAAATTTAAGGAGAAGTACCGATGATTCCAGAACTGGGTAACTATGCGCTTATGCTTGCGCTGTGCATCGCCCTGGTCCAGGCGGTCTTCCCGCTCGCCGGTGCGGCCCAGGGCAATCGCAGCTGGATCGCGGTCGCCCGCCCGGCGGCGAGGGCTCAGTTTTACATGGTCGCGATTTCTTATGCCTGTCTCACCTACGCGTTCGTCGTCAACGATTTTTCGGTGGCCTATGTCACCCAAAACTCCAACATCGAGCTGCCGCTGATCTACCGGATCTCGGGGGTGTGGGGGGGCCACGAGGGATCGCTGTTGTTGTGGATCCTGACCCTCAACCTGTGGGGCGCCGCGGTAACCTGGTTCAGCCGTAGTGTCCCGGAGGACATTCTGGCGCGGGTGCTGAGCGTCATGGGTCTGGTGGGGATCGGCTTCCTGCTGTTCCTGCTGTTCACGTCCAATCCCTTCGAGCGGCTGGACCCCGCCCCGCTGCAGGGTCGTGATTTGAATCCATTACTTCAGGATCCCGGACTCGCCATCCACCCGCCCATGCTGTACATGGGCTATGTGGGATTTTCGGTGGCCTTCGCCTTCGCCATCGCGGCGCTGTTGAGCGGCCGGCTCGACACCGCCTGGGCACGCTGGTCCCGTCCGTGGACCAACGTGGCCTGGTTGTTCCTGACCCTGGGCATCGCCCTCGGCAGCTGGTGGGCCTACTACGAATTGGGCTGGGGCGGCTGGTGGTTCTGGGACCCGGTGGAGAATGCGTCGTTCATGCCCTGGCTGGTCGGCACCGCGTTGATCCACTCACTGGCGGTGACCGAATCCCGGGGGGCCTTCAAGGCCTGGACCGTCTTGCTGGCGGTGTTCACGTTCTCTCTCAGTCTGCTCGGGACATTCCTGGTCCGCTCCGGTGTGCTGACCTCGGTGCACGCATTTGCCACTGACCCGGCGCGGGGCGTTTTCATCCTCGCATTCCTGGCCATCGTCATCGGCGGGTCGTTGTCGCTGTACGCGTGGCGGGCGCCGCAGATTCGAAGCCGAATCAGCTTCGCCCTTGTGTCCCGCGAGTCCGGCCTACTGCTCAACAACGTTTTGCTGGTGGTAGTCGCCGCCACGGTACTTCTGGGCACCCTATATCCACTGGCGCTGGACGCGCTGGGGCTCGGCAAAATATCGGTCGGCCCCCCGTACTTCAACTCGGTCTTCATACCGCTGACGGTACCGCTGGCGGCGGTCGTCGGAATCGGTGCGATGGCACGCTGGAAGCGCGACGAAATGATGGTCCTGTTGCGCCGTGCCGCCGTTCCGCTCGGCGTCAGCGTGGCAGCCGGTCTGACCTTACCGCTGCTCGCTCACGGCGGCTACTCCTGGGCGGCCGCGTCGGGCCTGATACTCGCGGTGTGGGTCACGGTGACCACGATCCAGGGCGTGTTCAGACGAGTTGCTAACAAAACACACCCGTTGCGCGCACTCGCCCACGTGCCGAGGAGCTTCTACGGCATGACCGTGGCCCATCTCGGGATTGCCGTATTTATTGTCGGCGTGACACTGACCAGCGTCTACTCGGTGGAAAAGGACGTCAGCATGGCGCCCGGTGACCGCTATGAAGTAGCCGGCTATTCGTTCCGCTTTGACGGCGTCAACCAGGTGCTGGGGCCCAATTACAACGCCAGGCAGGGCCAGATCGTCGTCCACCGGGGCGATCAACTCGTGGCGACGCTGAAGCCCGAGAAGCGAATCTACCGGGTAGACCAGAATCCGATGACCGAGGCGGGCATCGACTACGGCTTGACGCGTGATCTGTACGTCTCGCTCGGCGAATCGTTGGGCCAGGACTCGTGGACCCTGCGCATCTACTACAAGTCGTTTATCGTGTGGGTCTGGCTGGGTCCTTTGCTCATGGCCATAGGCGGCGGGTTGGGGGCGTCGGATCGCCGGTATCGTACCCTGGCGCGAAGATCGCAGGCCGCGGAACCGGTGCCGGGCGCGACTCTCGGCACGACCTGAGACAGATGATCACGACAAAGGCGCGTTTTGTGATTCCTGTGGTCGTATTTGCGGCCATGGTCGCCATACTCGGCATCGGCCTGACCCTGGACCCCAGAAAAGTTCCGTCTCCGCTGGTGGACAAACCGGCGCCCGGATTCGCGCTGCCGACGTTGAACGACGCGAGCATCACGCTCAGTGCCGGCGAGCTCGCCGGCAAGGTCTGGCTGCTCAATGTCTGGGCGTCCTGGTGCGTCGCCTGCCGGGCCGAGCATGAGGTGCTCAAGGACCTCGCAAGGCAGCAGATCGTTCCCATCATCGGGCTCAATTACAAGGACAAACTGGCGGACGCAAGAAACTGGCTGCGCCGCCTGGGCGATCCTTATGCCTCTTCGGTCGTCGACCTGGACGGCAAAGTAGGCATCGATTGGGGCGTGTACGGCGTACCCGAGAGCTTCGTCATCGACCACCAGGGGATCATCCGGTACAAGCACATCGGACCGATTACAGGGAAAGACCTGCACGACAAGATCATTCCCCTGATCAAGACCTTGAAGAGCACAGCGGCGTGAAGCGGATCCTTACACTGGGCTGTAGCCTGCTGCTGGTCTTTGTGACCGCACAGGCCAGCGTCGAGTTGCTGGAGTTCGACAACCCGGAGCAGAAGAGCCTGTACGACGAGCTGATCGACGAGCTGCGCTGTCTAGTCTGCCAGAATCAGAACCTCAAGGATTCCAATGCCGACCTGGCCAAGGATCTCCGCCAACAGACCTACGACATGATCCGCAGCGGCGCCGGCAAGCAGGAGGTCGTAAATTATATGGTTGCCCGATACGGCGATTTCGTGCTGTTCCGGCCACCGTTTAGATCGACCACCATGTTTCTGTGGATCGGTCCTTTCTTCCTGATGGCCGTCGCCCTGGCCGTTCTGTATCTGATTATCCGCCGTCGCGGGCGGGCCAAGGCCGACGTTTTCACCGACGCCAAGCGTGAACAGATGAAGCGCCTCCTGGAACCGGAAGAATAGGCAGACGACCGGATTATGAATACGATAGTTTTCTTTGTGATCGCCGTCGCGCTGGCGCTGATTGTGCTGGCCATGTTGCTGCCGCCGCTGTTCGGACGCGGGCTGCGTGTGGGCACGGATCGCACCGCCCAGAATCTCGCCATCGCCCGCGAGCGGCTGCGGGATCTCAAGAATGCCGTTGACGTCGGTGACCTGTCCGCCGCGGAGTATGAAATGGAGCGTGAAGAGCTGGAACGGAACCTGGCAGATGACCTGGAGCCCGTCGCCGACAAGACGGCCGCTGAGCCCGCTCCGCGCGGACACTGGGCGGGAGTGATCGTCAGCGTCAGTGTCCCGCTGCTCGCGGGGGCCTTGTATCTGGGTCTGGGCAGACCGGCCAGCGTGACCGGCGCGCCGTCCCCGTCCCCGAACCTCGCGGCCGAAGGTCAGCACCCCACCTCCGTGGAGCAGATGGCGATGGACCTCTCCGCCCGGCTGCAGAACAATCCGAACGATGCCCGCGGCTGGTCGATCCTGGGGCGGACCTACATGGCGATGAAACGTTACCGGGACGCGGCGCAGGCGCTGGCCAAGCTGCGCGAATTGGTTGGCGACGACCCGAATGTGCTGGTGGTCTACGCCGATGCACTGGCCATGGTGCACGGTGGGCGACTGGCCGGTGAACCGCTCAAGCTGGTCCAGCTGGCCCTGCGAAAAGACCCGAACCTGATCCAGGGCTTGTGGATGGCCGGTATGGCCGCCAAGCAGGACAATGATTTGCAGACCGCCCTGGATTACTGGCGCAAAGCAGAGCCGATGTTGAGTCAGGATTCGAAGTCTCAGGCCGAGCTCAGGGGGCTCATCGCAGACGCGGAACAGCGCTTGGGCGGGCCCACGACCGCGGGTCCGGTTGCCGAAGCCCCGCCGGCGCCCGCCCCCGCGCCGGTGGCGGCGGTCGACAGCTCGTCCATCACGGTTCAGGTGTCCCTGGACAATTCGCTGAACGGCCGAGTGGCCCCGACCGACACGGTGTTCATTTTTGCGCGGGCACTGTCCGGCCCGCCGATGCCGTTGGCCGTTGTGCGCAAACAGGTTGCCGACCTTCCCATCACGGTCACCCTCAATGACAGCGACGCCATGATGCCAGCGATGAGCCTGTCGAAATTCAAACAAGTGAAAGTCGGTGCCCGCATCTCGAAGACCGGTAACGCCGTTCCGCAAAGCGGCGATTTCAAGGGCGAAGTGTCGCCGGTGAGCACTGGCCACGAACAACGCGTGGACGTATTGATCTCCCAGAGCGTGCCCTGACGGGCGAAACAAAAAGGCGGAAGAAAATGGGGTCGGAGCTGTTCACCCCGATGCCGTTTTCTTTGTCAATTCAACTGTAACAGTGCTCGGGCGCGGGAAAGGCGCCCGATTTAACCGCGCTGATGTAGGCCCGGATGGCGCCCTGCACACCCCCGGTGTCCCCCGCGAGGAAATTGTGTACGAATTTCGCGGGTTTGCCGGGGTACAGACCGAGCATGTCCTGCAGCACCATGATCTGACCATCGGTGTGCGGACCGGCACCGATACCGATCACCGGGATCTCCAGACTCTCGGTGATCTTCTGCCCCAATGCGGTTGGTACACATTCCAACAACAGGATGCTGGCGCCGGCGTCTTCGAGGACCCGGGCCTCTTCGATCATGGTCTTGGCCTTCTGCGGGTCACGGCCTTGAACACGATAGCCACCGAGGTGATTCACCGATTGCGGTGTCAGCCCCATGTGTGCACAGACTGGAATCCCATGCTGAACGAGCAGCCGGGTGGAATCCGCCAACCAGGCGCCGCCCTCCAACTTGACCATCTGGGCGCCCTCGCGCATCAGGCAGGCCGAATTTTCCAGCGTGTTGAGCTCGGAGTAGTAGCTCATGAACGGCAGATCCGCCATCAAAAACGCGCCCTGATTGCCGCTCTTGACGCAGCGCATGTGATAAGCGACATCCTCTACGGTAACCGGCAGGCTGCTGTCGTGCCCTTGAATAACCATGCCCAAGGAATCGCCGACCAGAATGATCTCCACGCCCTCGCTGCTGACGGCAAAGGCAGTGCAGTAATCGTACGCGGTCAAACTGGCGAATTTCTCTCCCGCCTCTTTCATCTTTTTGAAGGTATTGATGTTGATGGACCGGCGCGGGCCGGATTGGGAGGACATGGCGTGCTGAACGGTTCTGGTTGACTCGAGATCAACTGTACTCCAAGCGGGATCAGCGGTGCAATCACCGTGTAGGACGAGGCCGCTCACCGACCCGCATACTGCACCGAGGGCACTGGTGTAAACTCCGGCTCCGGTCTAAAACACCAACCCCGGAGGAAGCGCTCGTGCAAACACTGATTGGTATTCCCGGCAGCCTGAGGAAAGCATCTCTCCCGGGTATTGCTGCAAGGCCCCCGGATGGTGGTTACCGCGGTCCGCCGGCCGGCTTGACCATATGCTCCGGGATTACGTACTCGTCGAATTGCTCGGCGGTCAACACACCGAGCTTGATCGCCGCCTCTTTGAGCGTGATGTGCTCGGCAAAAGCGGTCTTGGCGATCTTTGCCGCGTTGTCATAACCGATGTGGGGGTTCAAGGCGGTCACCAACATCAGTGAGTTGTTCAAGTTCTTCTCGATGGTGTCCATGACCGGTTCAATGCCTTCAGCACAGTTGTCGTTGAACGAGCGTGTGGCGTCGGCAAGCAGCTGCACGGATTGGAGCAGGTTGTAAACGATTACCGGCTTGAAGACGTTCAATTCAAAATTGCCCTGGCTGGCGGCAAACGCAATCGTGGTGTCGTTACCGAACACCTGGCACACCACCATGGTCAGGGCCTCGGCCTGCGTGGGGTTGACCTTGCCCGGCATGATGGAGCTCCCCGGCTCGTTGGCCGGGATCGAGATCTCGCCGATGCCGCAGCGCGGGCCGCTGGCGAGCCAGCGCACATCGTTGGCAATTTTCATCAGGTTGGCGGCCAGCGCCTTCAGCGCACCACTCAAATGCACAACGGCGTCGTGCGAGGTCAACGCGTGAAATTTGTTTGCCGCGGACACAAATCGTTTTCCCGTCGAGTCGGCAACCGCTGCCGCGGCGCGCGCTGCAAATTCCGGATGGGCATTGATACCCGTACCCACCGCGGTACCACCGATTGCCAGGGCCCGAACATGTTCCAGAGCCTGGACCGTCTGCTCGGCACCGGTGTCCAGCATGGCAACCCAGCCGCTGATCTCCTGGCCCAAGGTCAAGGGCGTCGCATCCTGCAGATGAGTGCGGCCGATCTTCACGATCCCACTGAACTCATCGGCTTTGGCGGCAAGCGTGTTGCGCAGCCGTTCGATTGACGGCAGCAACACGTCTTCCACTTCGATGACCGCAGCAACATGCATGGCGGTTGGAAACGTGTCGTTGGAGCTCTGCGACATGTTGACGTGGTCATTGGGATGCACCAACTTCTCCCGGGTGTAGTCACCGCCCAGAATTTGGGTGGCCCGGTTCGCGATGACCTCGTTGCAGTTCATATTGGTCTGGGTGCCGCTGCCGGTCTGCCAGACCGACAGTCGGAATTGTTCGTCATGGCGGTTTTCCAATATCTCCACACAGGCCCGAACGATCGCACCGCAAAGGCTCGGGTCGAGTTTTCCGAATTGGTGATTCACTACGGCACAGGCCTTTTTCAGGTGGGCGAACGCATGGATGAGCTTGAGCGGCATCCGTTCGGCGCCGATCTTGAAATTCTCCAGGCTGCGCTGCGTCTGCGCCCCCCACAAGGCGTCGACGGGGACCTTAACCTCACCCATGGTGTCACGTTCAATGCGATGTTTTCTTGAATTCACTATGACGTACATCAGACCAGTGTTTACAACACGCCAGACTCTGCGGGTAACTTGCCATCACACCCGCCGGCCCGACAACCAGGGTGTACCGTAGACCAAGCACACCACCCCGCCAGGCAAACATATCACCTCAACCGAGATCGCCGCCAGTTGGCTCGGTCACAGCCCGGTTTTCTTTCACCATGGGTACGAATCCAACCGTCATGATCTGACGCTGTGATGTCTCACCGGTTGCCTTTTTGTCGATCCGAATGAGTTTCTGAGTACGCCAGACCGGCCCTAACGGCAACACCAGACGCCCGCCGCGCTGCAATTGGTCAAGCAGCGCTCTGGGCACGTCCACCGGCGCGGCAGTAGCGAGAATGGCATCGAACGGCGCGTGTTCGGGCCAACCCAAGTTGCCGTTTCCCGTTCGGACTTCCACGTTGTCGTAGCCCAGCTCCGTCAATCGCTGCCGGGCGGCATCGGCCAGAGCGCCAACGATTTCCATGCTGTAGACCCGGCGTACGATCTGCGCCAATACTGAGGTCTGGTAGCCAGAGCCTGTGCCCACCTCCAACACCGTATCGTTCGGTTCAAGCGCCAGCAGCTCGGTCATCACGGCAACGATGTACGGCTGGGAGATCGTTTGCTCGTAGCCAATCGGCAATGGCCGATCGTCGTAGGCGGCCGATGCCAGATCCAGTGACACGAACCGGTGACGGGGGACGGTGCGCATCGCCGACAGAACGCCCGCATCCGTCACCGCGGGCCGATCGTCGCAGGGATATTGGATCTGCCTGCGCACCATGTCCTCGCGCATCACCGCATATGTCGAATCGGTCATGGCGTCCGGCTCATGAGGTTGAGCGGACCGTGCCAACCGCAGGACGTTGCGCCGCCGGCCCACGCAACAACCATCTGGCCAGAGCCGGCAGCAAGACGATGGCGCCGAGCATGTTCATCAGGAACATGAATGTCAGCAGAATCCCCATGTCGGCTTGAAACTGCAACGGAGCAAAAATCCACGTTGCCACCCCAACAGCCAGGGTACATCCCGTGAATATCACACTCACCCCGGTGATGGCCAGGGTCTTGAAATACGCCTTGGTCAGGTCCAGGCCTTCTTGCAGCAGGCTGTGGAAGCGGCTGAAGATATAGATGCCATAGTCCACCCCAATGCCAACTCCGAGGGCGACCACCGGCAAGGTGTTGACCTTCAGGCCGATCTGCAGCCAGCTCATCAATGCGTAGGCCAGCAGCGACACCAGCGCCAGAGGTACAACGATACACAGGGTCCCGGCCAGGGTTCTGAACGACAACAGACAGAGTGCGACGATGGCGGTAAACACGTATAACAGCATCGGAAACTGTGCCGCCTCCACGGCCTCATTCGTCGCCGCCATCACACCTACATTGCTGCCGGCAAGTTGAAATTGCATGGCCTCGTTTGCGTGTTCGCGGGTGTAATCTTTGACCGCGCCGACGATGCGCGCAATCGTTTCGGCCGTGTGATCGGTGGTGAAGACCAGCACCGGGATGACACTGCAGTCCCGATTCAACAGACCGCTGCTGGTGTCGATGGGAATCGTCGCCTGGACCAGTGCGTGTTGATTGCGCGGCAACACCTGCCATTTCAGACTGCCCTCGTTCCACCCGGCATTGATGATCTTGGCCAACTGGGGCAAGGTCAACGTCGATTGAACGCCTTGAATATTCGAAAGGTACCAGGCGAACTCATCGATGGCCGTCATGTGGTCGTACTTGATGCAGCTCTCCGGCGGTGTGGCCACGTATACCGTCAACACATCCACTCCGATCGTAAACCGTTCGCTGACCACAGCAGTGTCCAGATTGTAACGGGAATCCGGCCGCAATTCGGGCACACCCTGGTGCAGATCCCCGATCTTCACATCCGTCCCTTTCCACAAGCCAACCGCCAGCAGTATCACGCCCAAGCCAAGTATAGCTGCGGCCGGTCGGGGCTGCGCCACGGCCGAAGCCGAGCGCCAATACGGCAGCAGCCTCTCGCCACGCCGCCGCAACCTATCCCGGTATCGGTCCAACCGCCCCAGGTAAGAGATCAGCACCGGTAAGAGGATCAAATTGGTCACTATAATTACCCCGACTCCCAGGCTGGCGGTGATCGCCATTTCCCGAATAATACCGATGTCGATCAGCAGGATGGTGATGAAACCAATGGCGTCGCTGGCGAGCGCTACCGCGCCGGGCACCAACAGACGCCGAAAACCGGCCCTGGCCGCTGCCTCCGCATCCGGATCCAGGTACAGTTCGGCGCGCACCGCACTTACCATTTGCACGCCATGACTCACCCCGATCGCAAAAACCAGGAACGGTACGAGTATCGACATCGGGTCCAAACCGAAACCCAGCAGCGGCAGCAGACCCAACTGCCACACCACCGCCAACAGCGAACACACCAGCATGATCATGGTGATCCGAAACGACGTGGTATACAAATAGATCAGTGCCGCGGTGATCAAGAAAGCCGCCACGAAAAACAGCACGACGCGCCCGGCCCCGTCGGCGATGTCACCGATGACTTTGGCGAAACCGATAATGTGCACGTCGAATTGTTCGACAAACCGCTTGCGGATCTTGTCTTCCAATTCATGGGAAACCTCGACGTAATTCAGGCGCTCACCCGTGTTCGGGTTGAACTCCAACAACTCGGCATAGATGATGGCGCCGCTGAAGTCGTTGGCCACCAAACGCCCGACGATGCCCGCTTTGAGAATATTCTCCCTGACCCGGGCCAGACCCTCCGCCGTCGGCTGAAAGTCCGCCGGCACGACATTGCCACCGGCGATTCCACCCACCACGACTTCCGTGTACCGCACGTTCGGGGTGAACAAGGACTTCACCCGGCTGCGGTCCACACCCGGCAGAAAAAACACCTCGTCGGTCACCTGCTTCAGTGCGTTGAAAAACTCCGGGGTAAACATATCGCCGTCACGGCTCATAATGGCGATTAAGATCCGGTTCGCGCCGCCGAATTCTTCGCGATATTTCACAAAATTCTTCATATATTCGTGCTGCAGCGGCAACAACTTGGCAAAACCGGCGTCGATCCGTAATTTGGTCGCCGACCAAGCCATCAAGACCGTGACAAGACAAACAGTGCCAATCACCCAGGCACGATGGCTGAAAACGAACTGTTCCAGCCGGGCGATCGAGGTCGAGTCGGACATGGCTAGGATGAGGGGCTCGGGCGATAGTCCTCAGGCCCGATGCGGCGAACACCGCCTTCGCCCGCGAAAATCACATGGCCGTCGGCGGACTCGACCACCGAGGCAATGGCCGCACGACCACCTTGCTGGCGCAAGGTAAACTTTTTCCCGTCTCCGCCACCAATCAGCAGTGTTCCCGAAAAGCCCACCAGCAAGATCGACTCGTCACTGAGGCGGATACCGTCCGTCAATGCGGCGCCGGTGCCGGTTTCGATATGCCGCCAGCTTATTCCGGCATCGGCCGATCGAAACAGCCGCCCTTGGAGCCCAAATAACAGCAGGACGTCTCCGTCGAGCGGCAAAACACCGAAATACGAACCCTCATACGGCGTTGGCAGGCGCGTCCAGGTGGCTCCGAGGTCTTCGGATCGGTAAAAATTCCCGGCCTCCGCCGCCATGTACAAACGCCTGGTTTCCGAGAACGCGATCCGGTTGAGATGATAGTCGTCGGGCAGCTCGTCGGCCGGCAATCCGGGCGCGTCGTCGTCATCCGTTACGACCCGGGTCTTGATGTCCCGCGGCGTCCAGGTGCGCCCCGCATCGCGGCTTTCGAGATAATAACCGTAGGCGCCGACCGCAACGGCGTGCTCCGCGTCGCGGAACCACACATCCAGCAACGGCCGCTCTTCCTGCGGTGCGTAATGCACGCGAGCCCAGCTGTCGCCACCGTCTTGCGTGCGCAGAATCACCGCGTCGTGGCCCACGGCCAAGCCGAGTCGAGATTGAAAGAATCGCACTGCGGTCAAGGTCGCCCGGGTCGGTACCACTACCTGCCGCCAGTCGTCTCCCCCACTGTCCGACACCAGCAGATGCCCGCGCTCTCCCACGACGACGATCCGCTCCCCGGCGGCCTCCGCATCCAGCAACAGGGACTTTGCAGCCAGCCTCGCAGGAATGGACTGCGTCTCCCCGGCGACCGCCGAAATCGTCCACAGAGTCGCAAGCGATAGCGTCAACAGCAGACCGACGGCCAGCCGCCGACCACCCAGGTGTACACACAGAGCGGACAGCCTGCGCCGAATCCCCGTGGACAATGCGGACGACACGCGGGCCGAGGCTCTGATTCAGCCGCGCTCAGGTCAAACGCTTACCGCCGTCCGGCCCGCCGCAACGATCCGGTGGAAAAGTCCCGCATCGCCAGCTGCGGTGAGAAATCGTAGGTGATGGGCTCCTCATTGTTCAGCCCGACCGCAATATAGCGTCCTGACTGGAGGTCGTAATGCACCTCCAAGGTGGTCCACACTGTCGGCACGTCGTAGTAATTGATGACGTGCCCTTCCGACACCCGCCACAATTGATCCCGGTTGTCGTACTGGTCCACGGCCAGCACCTGCCACGAATCCTCGTCCACGTAAAACGTCCGCCGCTTGTAAATATGACGTGTTCCTTGTTTCAAATTCGCCTCGACCACCCAGGCCCGATGCAGTTCGTAGCGCAAATGCTGGGGATTGAGATGCAGCGGTTGCAGCACGTCTTTGTATTTGAGTTCCTTGCTGTGCAACCGGTAGGAGTTGTACGGCACGTAGATCTCCTTTTTGCCCACCAATTCCCAGTCGTAGCGTTCGGGGCTCCCGTTGAACATGTCCAGTTGATCGCTGGTGCGCAGGCCGTCCGAGGCCGTACCGGGATTGTCAAAGGCGACGTTGGGGGCGCGCCGGACCCGTCGCTGCCCGGGATTGTACAGCCACGCCTTGCGATGTTCTTTGGCCTGGTTCAGGGTCTCGTGGACCAACAGAATCTGACCAACCAGACGGGCCGGCGCCTTCACCCGCTGCTTGAACATGATGATGACGTTGTTGAGACCCGCTTCCGTGGCATTCACCAGCGAGTACGGCGCGAAGTACTCATCCTCGAGCATCACCATGGTGTAGGCGCCGCCGCGGGTGACTGCCGCCTGGCCGATCATACGCCTGGCGCTCTCGCCCCGGTAGCGGAGTATGTGGTTCCAGATCACTTCAATACCGGACTTCGGGATTGGAAACGGAATCCCGACGACGGCACCGGTCACTCCGTTACCGCCTTCCGACAAGCTGGCGGTTGCGGCGACCCGCTTGGTCGCTTCGTAGACGGACTCCGGATAAGCCGCCGAGCGCCGCGTCGGATAGACTTTCATCGTGAACGAGTCACCGTACAGATCGAGCATGGCCTTGTGCCCGACGGTGAGTTTGCCGGCGTGCTGATCTGCGTTCGACTTCGTCACGGTGGACACAAGCTCGTCGTCGGCAAACGGGTCCGGATGATGTCCCCCTGGAACAAAGCCGGCATCGGGAGGCCGCTTGATTCCGCCGTCCCAGGCCGGAATACTGCCGTCGGCGTTGCCCGCCTTTTCCGCACCGAGTGGGGTCAGCTCGTTACCCAGGCGCGCTATCTCCTCCGGACTCGGCGCTGCGGACGCAACGCCCGCAATCATCACCCACAGCGATACGGCGACACTCGCATTGACCTTTAATGTGTACATGATGCTCTCTCCCGTACGCCTATTTTGAATATTTGACGACGAACGATATGAAATCCCGGTCGTTGATCAAATTGACCCGCCCGGCGCCAAAGAAGCTCGTGTAGCTGACACCGGCCTCCCACTCATTGCGCAGGTTTGCCGTCAGCCCCAGCGTGACCGCTTTACGACCTTCCAGGAAATTACCCAAGGGCTGCGGTGTATTGCCGCTGAAGTCGTGACGAAAGGCAAAATTGGGCAGCAGGGCCCACGGCCCGAACGCATTGTTATAGGTCAACCGGCCGCGGACCTGGTAACCCCACGAAGTCTGGTCCGCGAAATGCGAGGACAACTCGGTGGCGGGCTGCACACCCAGCGCCGTGTGGACGGGGTTTCCCGAGGTGGTGGTGCCGGGGGATTCGAGACGCAGCTTGCTGCGGTCGGGCATGTCCCGTACGTGGGTGACCCCGACCTCACCCACCAATGCCAACTGGTCGGCGCCGAACACGTTGGGGAGCACCTGGGTCGCCGTGGTCTGCAGCTGCACCACGTCGCGTTCGATGAACCCCGGGATGACGGTGTCGAATCCAGCGCCGCCCGGTACGACCTGATTGGTGCGGGCGAGCAAGCTGCCCAAACCGGGGGCCCCGGCCCGGGCCTCGGCAATGGCCAGAGGCGACAGGGCGGCAAACAGCAATTCCACGTCATCCACCTGTAAGGGCGCATCAAATTTGTAGGACAGTTCACCTTGCAACGCGACCCCGGTGGTGCCCAACTGAGTGTTGAAGCTCGTGCCCAGCAATCGGATGTCTTCCGGGTATTCGACGAAGTAACGGGCGCTGCCCGCGTAGTCTCCGGCCGCCAAACCAGCCAGCGATCCGGTCAACGCGCTGATCAAAGGCAGCCGGCTGTGATAATTAATGAAGTAGAAACCAAGTTCCGTGTCGTGCAGCTGCTCCAGAAACAAACGGTATGCAAAGCCGTATTGCCCACCGTCGTCCGCTCTCTTGTCGGTCCCGCGGGGAACTGCCACCCCTTGCGGGCTCTGCCCGATCGCGGCCGCAGCGGCCGGTCCGAATGGGATGGTGTCCGGGATCAACCCAAAACCGAGCATGACGCGATCACCGCCCTTGCCGACGAAATCTTGAGTGCTGAAGTAGGACCCGGAGGGATCCGGCTCGGTGTCGTCCCAATCGTACTGATAAAACAATTCCAGTGACTGGTTGTCGCGGATGCCGAAGTTGGCCCAGACCATGCCCTCGGGCAGCAGCGCCTCCCGCACCTCGGCGCCGGGGATCCGGATTGCGGCGACATTGATGGGATTGATAATATTGATGCCGTTCTGGATGAAGGTACTCTCCCCCCAACTGGCCACCTGATCACCGACCCGGATCTCCACCGGCATTTGTCCGAGCTGGAACTGGCTGTACCCATAGGCGTCGAGCAGATCGACGTCGCTGCCCACCAGGTCCAAGGCCCCATCCGTCAAGTCGATCTTCTCGCGGTCTCCGTCTTCGTTCTCAAAGTCATAGAACGCCGTACCGCGGACGAACACGCCTAACCCGGAATCATGGTCGACCCCCAACTCACTGGTAATTTTGAGCACATTGCTCACCAGGCCGGTGTCATAATTCAAGTTGCCGTTGTCGGTGTTGACGGAATGCGCGCGCCCGCCCAGAGTCCGAGGCGGCTGCGATCCATTGGGTTGGGTCGTCGAAGCCGTTCCCAATAGGTTCTTGTCCTGACTCTGGACCCGCCAGGTCGTGCCGTAAGAAATGGTCGTATCCAGGCTGCCGGTCACCGTCTCGGTCTGAAACTGCACCGCGTGACTGGGTGCCGACACAGCCAATACGGTCGCACATGCCGCGCCGAGAACGCCCGCTTGTTGCCAAACCGTTTGCAGTTGGGAAGTGTTGGTTTTCATTAGACTGCTCCTGACTGAGACAACGCGTAACGAAAAGTGAAATTGTCGACCATCAAGGTGGAAAACTCCTTTGGGTGACGATTCTGCTTAATCATCTTATTTTTCCTCTTGTCCGGGCACGCCTCGTCTTTTGTTTCTTGGCGGCTGTGTCGCCCGATGAACCGTGGATGAATTGTTGTCATCCCATCGTCTCACCTGCCCTCAAACCTTGGTCCGATAGACTACGTTTGTCAAGCGCCGGCACTCCCGCGCCCTGCCTGCTCGGCACAATTCATGCCAGTTCAATTTCTCTCAATAAAAATCCTCTGATCCGCGCAGAAAAGGCCATTTCCAGGTGACCGATCCCCGCCAGCGGAATATTTCGAGTGCCGGCCAGGGCTCCGCTATCCTGCGGTGCAACAATCTCATCGTGGCAGCTGTACGCGCACGCCGTGGGCAACCGGATCGAGGTCCAGCCGCGGTTGAGCGCGTCCAGCCACCCGCTGCCGGGCCGCATCTGCCGCAAGTTACGGCCCGGCAGCACACAAGCGTGCACGGTCCCGTGATGGGGGGTACCAATGGTGACGAGCTTGGCCGTCTGCCGGGCGCCCTCAAGGTGTTGGATGTAGGCGCGGCAGACCAACCCACCCATGCTGTGCCCCACCAGAATCACCGTGTTGTGGCCCGTGGCGCGGCAGACCTGATCGACGCGGGCCTCGAGTTGCCGGGCCAGTTCGTCGATGTCCGCGAACTGAGGCTCCAGGTTGACCGTGTAGAGGTTTCGAATTCCATGCCGGTGTAAATACCGTTTGATCCCCCACCAGAATCCACCGTTGCTGAAGAACCCGTGGACAAGTATCGTGGGCATGTCGTTGGTGACCGCCTGCGGCTCGGCCCTGTTCAACCAGGGTTCGAAGGGATGCAGCACAAAGAAGACCCGCAGCACCGCCCACACCTCGGCGCACAACAGGCGCACCCAGCCACCGATGCCGATCCGCGCCGATGGAGAGCGTTCGCCACGATACGCTTCAGAGAGCGCGAAACTGAGTATGGTCAGGGCCGTGCGCACCAACAGCATTACACCCCAGGCCAGCGCAACACCGGCCCCGAGGGACAGCTCCAGCCAACGCACGCCCAACCAGGCCACGATTGCAGTCTCTACCACCAAGGACAACAGAATTTTGGACGCGACACTCGACACGGAAATGCAGCCGGGTCGGCGTTCGATCAGCGGCCGACGAAACGCGGTTGGCGCTTGGCCAAAAAGGCGTTGACGCCCTCCGCGAAGTCCCCGGTCGTTGCACAGCCAAGGAATTCGGACCGCTCGGCGTCGAGCTGTTGGTTCAGATCGTTATTCAGCGAGGCATTCAACAACCGCTTGGTGCCAGCGTAGGCTCGAGTCGGGCCGGCCGCGAGTCTCCGCGCCAAGTCGTGGCTCGCGGCCGCCAACTCGGCCGCCGGCACGATTTGATTGATCAGCCCCATGGCCAGCGCCTGCTGGGCATCAAAGCGCTCGCCCAACAGCGCAAGCTGCATACTCCGCTTGAGCCCGATCATCCGCGGCAACGCGAAGGTTGCGCCCCCGTCGGGGGTCGCGCCGATGAGACTGTAGGCGAGTGTAAACACCGTATCGTCCGCGGCCACCACCAGATCGCATGCGGCCATCAGGCTGATCCCAAAACCGGCAACCGCCCCGTGGACACCGCCGACGATGGGCTTCGGCGCTCCGCGCATGACCCGTATCGCACCGTGCACGTCATCGAAGACACTGTGCAAGGCCCCGTGATTACCGGCCGCCAGCCCGGTCAGATGCCGCTGGAAGAACCCGATGTCGCCCCCGGCCATGAAGCCTTCCCCTGCACCGCGAACGGCGATGCAACGAATCGCGCTGTCCTGTGCATACCGGGCCAGCGCGACGTGGAATTCGGCCGCCATCTCACTGTTCAAGGCATTTAAAACATCCGGACGGTTGAGGATGACGTTGCCGACGTGATCGGCGCATTCAACAAGGACGGTGCTCACGGTGTTTCTCGCTTCTCTGTCGAGGGACTGGCGGTCTGTTTGTACACCGCGTGCCCAGCATACATGGCGGCGATTTCCTTCTCTAAGGACTCCAGAATCTTGGCCCGCCGCAGCTTCAAAGTCGGCGTCAGCAAGCCGTTCTCCACCGTCCATGGCGTCAGCAGCGCCGTGGCCTTGCGGATACGCGCATAGCCTGGGAACTCATAGATTTGTTTTTGGATACGCTCCAGCAGCAGCTCTTGCACCGGCTCACTGTCCAATACCGATTGGTCATCGCCGGCGACTCCGAGTTCACCCGCTTGTTCCCGCCACAGCCGCCGGTCCAGGACCACCAAGGCGGTGAGAAACGGCATTTGTTCGCCGATCACCAGCGACTGTTCGAACAGCGGGTCCTCCGCGATGGCCGATTCCATATCGGCGGGTGGAACCTTCTCACCGTTGGCCAGCACCAGGATCTCTTTGATCCGGCCGGTGATGACGAGGTAACCGTCGTCGATGCCGGCCTGGTCGCCGGTGTGCAGCCAACCGTCTTTATCCAGGGCCTGGTGCGTCGCCTCCACATCTTTCCAATAACCCATCATGACGTTCGGGCCGCGGGCCAACAGTTCATCGCGATCGCCGATCCTGACCTCGACGCCCCGTAACGGCAATCCGATGGTCTCCGGTCGGTTACGCTTCAGTGTGTTAATACTGATGCTCGGACTGCTCTCGGTGAGGCCGTAGCCCTGCAATACGTTCACGCCAAGAGCGATGAAGGCGCGGGCGACAGACACCGGCATTGGCGCCCCACCGACGACGGCCAGCGTCATGCGGCCGCCGAACTGTGCCCTGACTTTCCGGCCCACCAGCGCGTCCAGCAGCGGAAACCATACCAGCGACCACTGCCTGCGGCGGCGCTGTTGCTGATACTCGAAGCGGGCCCAACCGACTGCCACCGCCCAATCGAACAACCATCGCTGCCAAATCGGACCGTCGGCGATGCCTTGCTTGAGCTGGCTGAGCGCCCGCTCGAAGATCCGCGGCACACTGACAATGCCGGAGGGGCGGATGATCGTCAGGTCCTCGGCCAGATCAGAGATCGATCGTGCGTAGGCAACCTGAGCGCCGGCCATCATCGGGACATAATAGCCCACGGTACGCTCCAGGGTATGGGACAATGGTAATATCGAGAGCATCAATTCCTGCCGCGTGATGGCCACGCTGCGCAGCCCGCCATAGGCGTTGGCAAGCATGTTCCAGTGCGACAGCATCACTCCTTTGGGTCGTCCCGTCGTACCTGAGGTGTAGACAATACTTGCCAGCTCGTCCGGTTGCGCGCTGTCCGGTTCGATGTCGTCGCCTTCCCGGCCGGCCCAATCTGTGACACTCGCCACCAGCCCCCGCTGATCGTCGTCAACCTCGTGCAGCGTTACCACGCGCTCGAGGTGCGGCAACTCACCCCCAGCCTGCTGCAGTTCCTCCCACGCCTGTTGGGACTCCACCAGCAGGAGTCGCACATCGGAATGATGGAGCACGTAATTGACATTGTCCGGCCGGTCGGCCACGTACAAGGGGACCACTACCAATCCCAGGCTCAGCGCAGCCTGGTCAAAGATTACCCAATGCCGGCCGTTCTGCAGCTGAAGCGCCACCCGGTCGCCCTTTTCGAGCCCTTGACGCCGAAATGCCGCGCACCAGCGACGGACCTCTGCGTCGATGTCGCTCCAGGTGTAGTCGCACCAGAGTTGAGCGGCGGGGTCGAATTCGGTGTAAGCGATTTTGTCCGGGCTGCGCTGGACCCGTTCACGAAACATTGCGTCCAAGGTTGGCGCCACGTCCGGGGTGATGACGTCCAGATCATCACGGCCCGTCAGCGCGTCCTCGGGGTAGACCGTTGCCGACTTCTCGGTCACAAAGCGCCCTTCGTCCACGTCGGGCTAGGCTGCGCGTTCGGTGGAGACCGAAATCTGTTGCTCACCCGGCGCAAAATCGTCGACTCTGATCACGGTCTCGGCGGCGCGGCGCGCTTCGAGCAAGGTATCCGCCTCGTCGCGCTGGAGATGACCATCGGCAACCAACTGGTCAAGCCAGTCCACGAAAGACAGCTGTGGCGGCGGTATAAGCCGGGTCTCACGCAGTTTTCGTTTGGCCGGCTCCGCCGCCAGGACCTTTTGCAGGCCATGCTCGAGGCAGCCGATGACGTCAACGGGGTCGTCCGGCAGGAAAATCCCCGCGGTGAGCCGATCCCGCGCCTCGGACGGCGACTGCAACAAGACGGCAACCCGATGGGTCAGTGCATCGCCCGGCATGTGGCGGCGGCGGCCGAGCGGGAACACCAACCCCCGCAGTACCCAACCGAGGATCGGCTGCGGAAAGTTGCGCAGCACCCCGTCCAACGCCTGCTGGATCTGGAACAAGGAGTATTCACACGCCCACTCGACGAACGGCACGTCCGCGTTCGGCCGACCGCTGGCTGTAAAACGTTTGAGCACGGCAGAGCCGATGAACAGATGACTCAAGGCGTCTGCAAAGCGTCCGGACAGGGTCTCCTTGCGTTTCAATGCGCCGCCCAGAATCAACAGGGTCGCATCGGCAAGGAATGCGAAAGCGGCGCTGAAACGTGAAAACTCTCTATAGTATCTGGCCATCGATCCGGTCGCCGGTGAGGGTGCGAACCACCGCGATAAACCGTATACGAAGGATCGAGCGGCGTTGGTGACGGTAAACCCGAGATGATTGAGCAGAGCCTCGTCAAAGGTCTCGCGACCGCTGGGGCTGTCGTCCGCCGCCGCTGTGATCTCCTTCAACAGGTACGGGTGGCAACGCATCGCCCCCTGGCCGAAGATGATCATGCTCCGCGTCAATATGTTCGCGCCTTCCACCGTAATGGCGATGGGAATCTGTTGATAGCCGCGGGCGAGATAATTTGCCGGTCCCAGGCAAATACCGCGCCCGCCGTGCACGTCCATCGCATCGTTCATGATCTGGCGGGCCCCCTCAGTCAGATGGTATTTGACGATTGCGGAGATGACCGAGGGCTTTTCTCCCAGGACCAGGCCCGCCGTCGTCAACAGGCGCGCGGCATCCATCATATAAGTCATGCCGCCGATCCTCGCCAGAGCTTCCTCCACCCCTTCGAACTTGCCGATGGGGAGGTTGAATTGCTCACGGATCCGGGCGTACGCCCCGGTGGTGCGGGCCGCCACCTTGGCGGCCGCGGTGCCCGAGGCCGGCAGGGAGATCCCCCGTCCCGCGGCCAGCGATTCCATCAGCATGCGCCAACCTTTGCCCACCCACGCCTGGCCGCCGATAACCCATTCCATCGGAATGAAAACGTCACGCCCGGACGTGGGCCCGTTTTGAAACGCGGCGTTCAGTGGATAATGCCGGTCACCGATGACGACACCCGGGGTGCCGGCGGGGACCAGAGCACAGGTCATTCCTAAATCCGGCTCGTCACCGAGTAGCCGGTCAGGATCGTAGGCCTTGAACGCCAAGCCAAGCAGGGTCGCAACGGGGCCCAGTGTGATGTAACGCTTTTCCCACGTGACCCGCAGACCCAGAACCTCTTGGCCCTGGTAATCGCCCGTGCATACGATACCGTAGTCCGGGATCGCACCGGCGTCGGAACCCGCCTCCGGGTTGGTCAGTGCGAAACACGGAATCTCCCGTCCATCGGCCAGTCTGGGGAGGTAGTAGTCTTTCTGTTCCTCGGTGCCGTAGTGCAGCAGCAACTCAGCGGGGCCCAGAGAATTCGGCACCATGACCGTGACCCCGGCGGTCCCGCTGCGGCTGGACACTTTCATGACGATTTCGGAGTTCGCCAGCGGTGAGAACTCGTGGCCGCCGTACTTGGCCGGGATGTTCAATCCGTAGAAGCGATGTTCAGCGAGGAACTCCCAGACATTCGTGGGCAGGTCGTTCAACTCGTGGGTGATCTGCCAGTCGTCGAGCATGTGGCACAGTTCGTCCACCGGCCCGTCGAGAAACGCCTGCTCCGCATCGCTCAGGCGCGGATCGGGAAAGTTGATCAACCGCTGCCAGTCCGGGTTGCCCGAAAACAACTCAGCGTCCCACCACACCGATCCGGCCTCGATCGCTTCACGTTCCGTATCGGAGATGGGCGGCAAGGTCCGCCGGATGTATGTCAACATCGGATCGCTGAGGAGCCGGCGCCTCCAGCCGGGCACATTGAGCACCAAGACGGCGCCCAGGAATACCGCCCACAACAACACACCGACGGCCGCGGAGAACCCGCCGAACACCGTCCACAACAAGAGACCGACACCGATCACCACGCTCCACGTCTGCAGCGACGCCCGCCACCGGGCGATCGCCACCAGCACCGCTACGATAATCACCACCGTGAAAATCAAGCCCATAATCAACCCCCTTCAGGTGATAAAAAACCAGCCCGTGCAGAATCCGGCGGCCATTGTCCTATCAGGCCCGGGCGGTCCGTTTAAACCCATTCGCCTCCGCGACGGGCTCTCGGGCACGCAGTCCCGCGGTCAGAAACACCGTCAGACGTTGCGTCACGACTTCGATGTCCAGGGGTGCCGACATTCCGGACGACGCGACCACCCGCATCATGTCGGCACCGGACATGCAGTACGCCAATGTGCCCACTAAGAAGTGTAAACGCCAATACAGTTCCTCCGCACTCAGCTCCGGTAACACTGCGGCGAAGGCCCGCTTGAAATGGTCGATGACCTCCCGGTACATCGGCCGCAGGCGGTCCTGCAACTGCGGCGGCGACTCGACAAACCCGCGCCCCAGCAGCCTGATGAACTGCGACCCCGCACGGGAGGTGTCCTGACTCAACTCCAGGGCCGGGCCGATAAACGCCGCGACCAACGACTCCAGCGGAACCGGGTGGCCGCGATGGCGGCCCTGGAGGGCGCGCAGCCGGCGCAGTCGTTCCCCGTTCATGGGCACCAGGCGCCGCGCGATGACCGCCTCAATGAGGGCGTCTTTTGACCCAAAATGGTAGTTCACAGCGGCGAGGTTGACCGCGGCCTGCGAGGTCAGACAGCGCAAGGAGGTGTTGCCGAATCCCTGGTCGGCAAACAGCCGTTCGGCTGTGTCCAGTATCCGTTGCTTAGTGCCCTGGTTAGCGGTCATGCTTTTAATACATACGTTCGTTTGAATCATAATTCGCAACGCCACTGGTGTCTAGCCTGCATATTGCACCAAGGCGGCGAAATAATGGTGTATCAACTTGATTGTGTTCAATGATTCGGTCTTAGTTGATTCGTACAGTTTGTGCGTCTGCAATCGCCTAGCCCGGCAGCTCGGTCGGAGTTTTCACCCTCACCCCGGCGCCGCAGGGGCCGAGCCGGTGTACCGTTATTCTTGACTAAATTACTAGGATTTTCTATCTTAGCGCAATGCCGCCACCGCTCACGATCGACGCCGTCCAAGAGACTTTCGAGGTCCTGACCGAATGGGAGGACCGTTACCAGTTCATCGTCGAACTCGGCGCGGGGCTGCCTGCCTTGGCGGACCGTCACCGGACCCACGATAACCGCGTCCACGGGTGCATGAGTAAGGTGTGGTTCACCGTGACACCGGATGAGCAGGACCGCTCGCGGCTGGTTCTGCACGGCGACAGCGACAACGCCGTTGTCAAGGGGCTGGCGGCGTTACTGATTGCTTTGTATTCGGGTCACACAGCGTCACAGATCGCGGCCATCGACGCCGACCAGGTGTTCGACCGTTTGGGTCTCTACGACCATTTGAGTCCGACCCGGCACGTCGGCGTTTACGCCATGGTCGAAAAGATCAAAACCCTGTCCGCCGCGGTGGCCAGCGACAGCGCGGGCCTGGGCCACACGGCACCGGCCGTGACACCGCCCGGTCCGGTCCAACACGTCTGATCACACGTCCAGCTCGTCCATGAGTTCGGCGGCGTTCGCCAACAGCGCACGGCGTTTGAAAATCAATTGCCAGCGGCTGCCGCCCAATTGTCTCCACAGAACCGCGGAGCGCACCCCCGCCAGCAGCACCGTTCTGACTTTATCGACGATGACTGCATCGGCCAGGTGGCCGTGCTCACCCTGCACGATGATCTTCGGACGCAGTGTGCTCAGGGTGTCCTTGTACAGTTGCGCCAACTGGGCATAGACGCCTTCGTTGTCCAACTCGCTGTAATGACTCGAAAACTCCCGTTTGATATCGTCTATGCGCTGGGCGATGGTCCGCGCCAGGTCGTCGTTGGATTTGAGCTGCCGGGCTAGCTGAATCAGACTCAGCACGTAGCGGGCAATCTCCACGTCCGCGGTCTTGCCGACCGCAGTCGCCACTTTTTTATGCAGGATCGTCAGTCCCACGGTCAAGCCGTTGAGACCGCCGTACACCGAGATGGTGTTGATGGAGTCGGTGATGACTATGCTTCGAACGCTGGTCTGCAGAGCGTGGTCGTCGGCATGGCCGCTCCGGGCGAGTTGCTGGGCGAGCTTGGCCGCTTGGAACACCCCAGCCAACGCAAGTGTTCTGTCGCGCTCGGTATTGTTCATGCGTTACCGCGCCAACTCCGCATGCAGTGAGGAGATCGGCAGACGCTCCATTAAATAGCACAGACAGTCCAAAGTAATGATATCTCGATTCGTGGTCAACATCGCCGGCATGACCGGGCGCGCAATCTTCAGCTCACCCTGATCGACATAGAAATAGTCCGCGTATGCCTCCCGTTCACTGATGTGCAAGACGTGCAGACAAGGTGGATCGTGGCGCCGAACCTTGCCGAGACTGGAACCGGGATGCAATTCACGAAAATTGAACTGGTCAATATCATCGACGAGCTGGAGATCGACGTCTTCACCGGTAAATCCATAAGAACAGTCCGGCCGCACCTTCACCACGGCAACCGTGTGGAACAGGTTCAGCGAGTTGCTCACCGGAATATCGAAGTCCTTCAGCCGCATACAGGCCTCCAGGAACGCCACCGTCTGCCTTAAACCTTCCGGTTCACCGGGCAAGCCGGCCTCTAACGTGACGGCGGGGCACAGTCGGGAAAACGCGACGGTGCAGGTGGTGTCCGGATAGGTCGCAAAGACCACCGTGTCGGAAAACAACGCCGCGCACCGCAGATGCCGATGATCGGCCTCTGCGATGATTGCGTAATAGGGGTTCCGTCCGGTGTTGTTGTGGATATCGATGCTAGCGAAAAGGCCGCGCGCACGCATTGCCGACAACACCTGCTGCGCCATTTGCTGCTCAGCGCCATGCCCGGATATCCAGATACGATTATAATCCCGCTGCCCGGGAAGCAACCGTCGCCCTACCCTTGCCGCCTCCACATTGCCGATCAACACCGACAGGGCTCTGGGCAGCGGCCGATCCCGATAGCGTGACAGCAGAGTCTGAATCGCCGAGAGCCCGGTCGTTTCGTTACCATGCAGCAGGATGGAGACGAACACCGGCCGCCGCTGTTCACCGGGCAGGTGAATCAACGCCGGCCCCTGCAGCAGGGATTTCAATCCCGCCGGATGCGCTTGCAGTAGTCCCTCCGGCAATTCCTCATAGATCCTTAACATCGCGTCTCCCAATCACAAACAGGCAACCCGGATTGTTGATTTTCACAGTACTGCGCCAGCAACGCGGCCATGTCCGGTCCGTGGTCGGCGACAAATGCGCGCTGCCAGTCGCTGCCGGTGCGTCGCGCGCCCACCCGGCGTTTGATCACGTCGAGATAATAACGGACTTGATCCCGGTCCGCGCCCAGCAAACTCAACTGATGCTCGGCGAGGGGAATGAAGTGTTTCAAGATCAGCACATCGGCGGCGATCTGCACCCCGTCAAACCATGAAATTTCCGCAGACAAGCCACGGCGGGCAGCCTGGTAAAAGTTTTCCCGCGCTTTCACAAACGGCAGTTTCGACTCGAAATCGATCTCCGACGTGGCGAGCCCCCGGGCGACGCCCACGAATAGAGCGAGATTCGCCACCAGATCCACCAGACTGGGCCCCGCCGGCACCACGCGGTGTTCTATTCGCAGATGCGGCCGGTCCGCCTCGTTGAAACCGATCAGCGGACGGTTCCAACGCCATATCGTTCCGTTGTGTAGACGCAGGTGCGCCAGTTGCTCGAGATCACCGGACAATCGGCTCGGCAGCAGCACCGGGTGTTGTTCGAGATTGTCCAAGAACAACTCCAACAGCGAGGTCTTGACGTAGCCGTCACCGAACGAAACCCTAGGCGGTATGCGATAGCGCTGAAAGGTGTCGTCACGTACGTTAACGGCCTGCTCGAACAAGGGGATACGCGTTTCCGACCACAGCTCCTTTCCAAACAGAAAGGGCGAGTTGGACGTCGCCGCAACCATGGGGCCGGATGCGATTTGTGCCGCGTTGAATACCCGTGCCGCGTCCAGCTCCGGCACCTGCAGATGCAGCTGGAACGACGTTGCCGCCGCCTCCAGCATGACGTTGTCCTGGGAGATGCGGATGCGCTCACTGCCGTCGAGCTCGAGCTGCATGGGGGCACCGTGGCGGAGACGCAGAATTTGTTCATTCAACGCCCGATAGCGTTGCAGTCCCGACATATTTTGCATGGCCAAGTGCTGCGGAACTACGGTGGGTAAGATGCCGATTGCCACCATGCTCGCGTCCATTTCCGCCGCCACTCGCGTGCAATGCGCCCAGGTGTCCTCGAGGAATGACCGCAGGCGTTCCAGAAAATCGTCCTGAACGAACTCCCATGGCGCGTTCAATTCCACATTGAATCGTGCCAGTTCCGGGACCACCATTGGATTATCCAGGCGGGTCAGAAACTCCTCGTTGATCGGGGCCGGCTGCAGCTCGTCGTCGATCAGCCACGCCTCTAATTCGTAACCCACAGCAGGTGGAGCGTTGTCGAATCGATGGTCACGGAACCAGGCCTTCAGCTCGTTGGTCTCGCGCAGCAGGGCCTCTTGAAACCATTCAAAATCGGTCAGGGAAAATTCGGCCCGGTCTATTTCGTCTCCCACTTCGGCGCTCCAACTTCCAGTCTATGTATTGTCCCAGGGATCCCGGACCATGGCGAAGACATTGCGCGGCCGGATGTGGAATCCTGGTGAGACATGCGGGCTAATGGTCCAACCCCATGACGCGGACATAGAACTTTACCTCCCGGGTCAAGGCATCGATGTTGGTTTGGCTGCTCCGGAAACCGTGCCCTTCACCGGGATACTCCGTGTATTCGTGATCGATCCCACGCCGCTGGAGTTCGATCACCAACTCCCGCGACACGGACATCGGCACAACTTTGTCTTCCACACCCTGAAAAATGATCGTCGGGCTGCCGATCCGATCGACAAAGTGAATGGGCGAACGCTGGTAGTACAAACTGGTCACCCGGCGCGCATGTTGTGGATCAAACTCCTCTCCGATCAGATTGTCCGTGTAATGACGTTCGAACTTGTGGGTGGTCTCGGCCAGGGTCACCAGGTTACCGATCCCGAAATAACAGGCGGCGGCCGCAAAATACTGCGGAAACCCGGTCAGCGCGCGCAGCACAGTATAGCCACCGGCACTGCGCCCGCGGATACATACGCGCTGTTGGTCGATCAAATCCTGCCGGATCAGGTACTCAATGCCGTCAACGATATCAATGCTTTCGTATTCGCCCCAGTGCCCGAGCAGCGACTGGCGATAGGCGCGTCCGTATCCGGTACTGCCTCGATGATTGACGTCGAGAACGGCGAAGCCGATCGTCGTCCAGTATTGTTTGGCCGGATCAAAGCTTGGCGCACACCGGGAGGTGGGTCCGCCGTGCACCATCACCAATAGTGGCGGGCGGGCCGTATCGGGCCCGATAAAGCATGCGTTGTTCGGCGCGTAGAAATAGGCATGGGCGATGGCGCCGTCGCGGGTCGGATACGAGATCGCCCTGCCGACGCTGATGTCGCACTCCGATAACAACGGTTTCAAGTCGTCACAGACCTCCAGCGATTCACTGCCGTCCCTGCACCGGACGATACGGCCCGCGTGCCGCGCAGAACGAGCGACCATGAGGACGTCGTCCCGCTCGCCGGCGCGCGACAGATGGGCGTAGCCCTGATACGCCGATCGGATCGGCTTGACGCTCCGACTCGCAACGTCCACCAAGACCAGCTCATCACCGTCACCCGAGGTGCGCACCGCCAGCAGGCGACGGCCCGACAATGGAACGCAGCGCGATTCGCCGAACACCCAGTGGGGCTGTCCGTATTCCGCCCGGTCTGCGGTCAGCGCTGACACCGCTCCGTGTCGGTACTGATACAGATTCCAGAACGCCCCAGCCGGTGCCTCGGCCATATCGCCGTCCATGGCGAAGTACAGCGTGCCTTCTTGGCCAAACACCAGCTGACATATCGAGCGCCGCTCACCGCCGGCAATCATGCGGGGTTCGATCAGCGTCAGGCCTCGATTCCGGTGCCCGAGATCCGCCAACCACAACTCCGTCTGATCCCACGGCATGTACGGATGACGCCACTGAATCCAGGCCAGACGACGGCCGTCCGGGGCCAACACCGGATTGGCATAGAAATCACAGCCGTCGACGAGCAGGCCGGGCACCGACTCGCCGTCGCCCGGCAAGGCCAGATAGCCGAGCGCGTTGCGGTTCTCACGATCCGGACAGTCGCTCTCCCAGACGAAGATCAGCCACCTGCCGTCCGCAGACAATTGGAGATCGGCATACATGCCCGTTGACCCGTCGGCCTGCCGCTTTGGGGTGAGCGGCCGTGGGCGAGCGTCCTCCCGCAGCGCCTGTACATAGAGCCGCTGATCGGAAAAATTGCTGAAATACACCCGATCGTTGCCGATCACAAAACACCGGCCGCCGTACTCGTGCACCCGGGTGCGAACGTTGAAGCCGGTCGGTGTGAGGCAGGCCAGACGCCCGTCCGCTGCCTTCCGCATCAGCGCCAGCCGCCCGCCTTCCTTCGCCTTGGTCTCGAGCCAGTACCGTTCGCCGCGGTACATGTCGGGGTACGCCGGGGACGCCTGCCGCTCGAAAAGCGCAGTGATGTCCAAAGGACTCGACCAAGTGCCGTATGGCGCGACGCGCCTCGTCACGGCATCGATCCTGAGCCTCGGCGAAGCACCGGTGCCCTATCCCAAGCCGGCGGCGGGCCCGGCCACGGTCTTCGGCGCACCCGGCTCAGCGTCCCTACTCCGGCCGGGGGCATTGCGGGCACCGGATCGGTTGCCGGCGACTCAGCCGGAATCCCGCCGTGTTCGACGACACCTTGACTCAAGGCCACGCATCGATCCGGGTATGCCCGACCGACATACCGTGCTTGGCAAAAAATCCCGCATGGGCTTCCAGCGCAGCGCGGATCGGACCCGAAGGACGATAGTAGCGGCGCGCGCCGGCTTGATCGATCATCATCGGCAATATCTCAGCCAACCGCCCCCACGGGTCGATAAAACCGATATCCAGCGGTGCGCGCACATTCTGCATGTGGAACATAATCATGACGGGTCTTTTGAACACGAACAGTATCGGTGTCCGCCGTATGGTTTCCGGACAGACATGTTGAAATCCGGCAGCCCGTTCGTGCGCATCGTCAGCCACCTTGACCGCGAACTCGACGACAGCCCCGTCCCGGCCAGATACGCGCAGCTCCGCCGTGTGCATGGCCTCCAACTCCGGTGTCGTCAGCCGGCAGTCCGCTGCAAGCGCAGGTCCGGTCAGCTGCACCGCCACCGCGGCCGTCATCACCCGCGCCCAACTCAAGCCCCGTCCCATCACGCCAACCCCGAGTGGATTTTGTGCTGCACCTGTTCCGCCACACGTAATGCCTTCAAGCCGTCGCTTCCGCTTACCAACGGCCGGCCCCGTGCGCGGACGGTCTCGACAAAATGTTCGAGCTCGGCGTCCAGGGGCGGGCGTGGCGACACTTGAATCTTCTCCATCGTCAGGTCGGGATATCTGGCGCCCAGCGCCGGCTTGGTGGTACGGATGACCTCGATCTGCTGGTCGATGAAATTTAAGGCCAGGTAACTGTCGTCCCCGAACACGCGGATGCGGCGGAATTTCCGGTTCGACACCCGGCTCGCTGTGACGTTCGCAACCGCTGCGTTGGCGAATTCCAGTCGCGCGTTGGCGATGTCCACGTGGTCGGTGACCACCGGCGTACCAACCGCGGAGATGTAGGTCAGCTCAGAGCGAATCAACGACAAGGCGATGTCGATGTCGTGGATCATGAGATCAGTGACTACATCGACGTCCGCGGCGCGCTCGACAAAGGTCCCCAGCCGGTGAACTTCAATGAATCTCGGATTTGCGGCACGATCCGCCAGCGCTATGATGCCCGCGTTGAATCGCTCCAGATGCCCGATGAGCAGAATCACACCGGAATCCTCCGCCGCCTCAACAATCGTCTCCGCCTCGGAAACCGTGGGGGCAATCGGTTTCTCGAGCAGGGTGTGCACCTGCGCATTGAGGTACGGCAGCGCGACGTCCATGTGCACGCTGGTGGGCACGGCGATGCTCACCGCATCGACCTTGTCCACCAAGGCGTAGGGATCCTGATAGCCGGCGCAGTCGTAACAGCCGGCGATTTCGCCCGCGGTGTTCGGATTGATGTCCGCCACGCCGACCAACTCCACGTCCGGCATCCGGGCGTAGATCCCGGCGTGGATACGGCCCAGGTATCCGACCCCGATGACCCCGACTCGCAGACAATTTGACATGAGACTTTTACGTTTTACTACAGCCATCAAATCCTGATGGCGGTACAATCCGAGACGCTCCGATTTCGTGGCACAACGACGCGTCGCTGGAGTGCGCGTTGATTATAAATGACAAAACCGCCTCACCGCCCGCCTCCAACAACCTGTCTCGGCAGGGAGCTTTCGAGTTAAACTCCCGGGCGCTCGACGACTTGCGTATCTGGAATCGATTATGTCAACCTCACCCGACCGCCCCGTGCTCATCACCGGCTGCTCTTCCGGGATCGGCCGCTGCGCGGCGCTGGGCCTAGCGCAACGGGGATATCGCGTCTTCGCTACGGTTCGGCAGGACCGTGATGTCGAATCCTTGACACAGCTCGGTCTCGATACCCGGCGGCTCGATCTTGCCGCGCCGGCGTCCATCGAACAAGCGGTTGGGGATATTTTAGACCGCACCGACGGCAAGTTGTATGCCTTGATCAACAACGGGGCCTACGGACAACCCGGGGCCGTGGAGGACCTGTCGAGTGAGGCGTTGCGGGCCCAGTTCGACATCAACCTATTCGGCACGCACGAACTGACTGCCAGACTAATCCCGGTCTTCCGCCGCGCAAACCAGGGGCGCATCATTCAAATAAGCTCGATCCTGGGCCTGGTCTGTCTGCCGTTCCGGGGCGCATACAATGCATCGAAATACGCGCTCGAGGCGCTGTCGGACACCATGCGCTTGGAACTCCGGGATACGCACATCCACATCTCTTTGATCGAACCCGGTCCAATCGACAGCCGGTTCCGCGATAATGCACTGCAACACTACCACACCCACATCGATCCCGATCGGAGCGTGCACCGGGAAGCCTATCGACGGGTCGAGCAGCGTTTGCAAAGCAAAGGCGGCGTCCAGTTTACCTTACCCGCCGAAGCGGTGCTCGACAAAATCCTGCACGCGCTGGAGAGCCCCAGGCCTCGCGTCCGATATCCGGTCACTGTGCCGGCCCACCTGATGTCACGCTTCAAACGATGGCTGCCGGACCGCTGGCTGGACCGGCTCATCCTGCGCTTCGGAGACGGCTGAATGTCAACCTTCCGGCCCGCAATACGTTTTTTTGATCAGGCGACCGCAAACGACCTTCAGCACAAAGACCAAACCAATTATTTGAGCGACCATGCCCCACCCAGAATCGGATACGGCGAACACCGGTGCGTCCACCGTCATTGCCGCCGGCCGTGTGGATAGGATCACGGATGCCACCCACCGACGGCCACCCGCCGAGCACCCCCAAAGCGGGACCGCCCGGCCGGCCGGGTGATCGGTGTGGATACGCTCCCTGGGCTTGCCAGTAGGCCCCCGGAATCAGCGGTAGCGGCCGGTTTGGATCGTGGTAACACAACCCAGCATCGCAACGCGGGCGGCGCCGCCGCGGCGGCAGATGCTCCATCGTTCGACAACATCGATGAATTTCTGGCCGCTGTCGAACGCCGGGCTTACCGCATCGGCTACTACGCCTTGGGCGACGAACAGGCTGCCCTGGACGTGGTGCAAGACAGCATGCTGAAGCTGGTCGAGAAGTATTCGGACCGACCCCAAGGCGAGTGGCCGGCGTTGTTTTTTACGATACTCCATCACCGCATCACCGACGTCCACCGATGGAAACGGCTGCGCGAAGCAGGCGGCCGGCTGGTGTCGCTGTTTTGGACGAGCCCCGACAACGGCAACGAACGCGATCTACTGAACAGCGGAGTCGGGGTCCAGGCCAGCCCGGAGCGCCATCAGCCCGACAGACAGGCTATGAACTCGCAGTTGGGGCAGCGAATCGATGCTGCGGTCAACCGTCTTTCCAGGCGGCAACGGCAGGTGTTCCTGCTGCGGGAATGGCAGGGCTTCTCGGTGCGGGACACGGCGAAGATCCTGGGGTGCTCAGAAGGCAGCGTCAAACAACATCACTATCGCGCCATCCAGGCGTTACGCATTGAATTGACCGAGGTGTGGAACAATGACTGATGCACAGCTGACCGACCTCTTGCACCGCTTGCGCGCCGGCCTGCTCGACGACCGGCGTGCCTTGAAGGCGCACGTGGAGCAGATCCTGAAGACCGATGCGCATGCGCAACGGGAGTTCCGGGCGCCGGAGCGGATCATCGACGGACTCAACGATTCGGCGGAACGGGCGGACGAGGTCAACCGGCAGCTGCGTTGGCGCCGCCGGAAAGTGGTGGGTGGTCACACACCGAAGATGCGCCGCCGCTTCCCGGTGTTCGCGGCGTCGACCGCGGCCGCCGCCGCTCTCGCGGTCGGCTTGGCCTGGTTGGGGCTGCCGGAACGAAGCGCCTTCGTCGACCCCGGCACCACGGTGTCCGCGGCCGCCGGCAGCAACCCGGAAGTCCTGTCGGATCTGACCGACAACCTGGACTTTTACGTCTGGCTGGAGCGGCAAGGCGCGCCACGCACCGCGCCGGGGAATGGGACCTGACGGATGCCACCGGCCACCCGCATTGTGAGATGGCCTCCCCTGCTGGCCGCCTGCTGGCTGACCGGCGCGGTCATCGTCGGCGCACCGGTGCGGGCGGATGAGCCGCTGCGCCCGGGCGCGCCGCGCATCTGGAATGAACTCGGCCCGTCGGAACAGCAGTTTTTGAAGCACCACTCGGAGCGCTGGAACAGCTATTCGCCGTCGGTCAGACACCGGCTGCGCGGGCAGGCCCGCCGCCTGATGGAAATGGAGCCGCAGCAGTTGGAGCGCCTGCGGCGGCGGGCGTATGAGTTCCGGCAGCTGCCGCCGCCGCGACGCCGGGCATTGTGTCAGCGCTTCGAGCAGGAGCACGGCTACCTGCCGCCGCCCTGCCTCGACGGCGGTTGATCCCCGTCTCGAAGAACCTGGGGCCAGAGTGAACAACTCCGGCCCCGTGACTTAACACAGGGTGGCGAAATTGCCGGGCGGCGGCCTCACCGACCCAGCAAATGAGACACCAGCCCGTCGGCCAGTTTGGGTTCGAACCAAGTCGATTTCGGCGGCATGACCCGGCCGGCGTCCGCCACCTGGATGAGCGCGGACAGCGGAGTCGGATACATTGAGAAGGCTACGGCGTCGCCGCCGTCCACCCGGCACTCGAGTTCGCGCAAGCCACGGGCGCCGCCCACAAAATCGATGTGCGGGTCCCGCCGCATGTCGTGGATCCCGAGCAGCGGTTCGATCACCTGCTCGGACAGAATGCTGACGTCCAGACGCGCGACCGGATCATCGGCCTGCAGCTGCGACGCCGGGGCGGTGAGCCGGTACCACCGGCCGGCCAGACACATCCCAAACTCACCGGGCCGCTGCGGACGAACCGGTCCCGCCGCCTCGGTGACCGTAAACCGCCGGGCGACACGATCCACAAAGCCGGCTGGCGTGCGTCCGTTCAGCGTCTTGATCACGCGGTTGTAGTCGAGGATCCGCACCTCCGAGGCGGGAAACAGCACCGCCAGGAAGTGGTTGGCGTTCCGGTCTTCGGGCCCGCGGCGCTCGGCGACTCGTGCGGCGGCCGCCGAACGGTGATGGCCATCGGCGATGTAAAACGCCGGCATCTCGTTGAACGCCGCACGCAACGCATCGACGGCCGCCTGATCTTCGATGGCCCACAGGGTGTGCTCAACGTCATTCAGTCGCAGCCCCTCGTACAGCGGCACCTGCCGGGTCAGGCCGGCGAGGCGCTCGGCCACACCGGAGTCGTGCTGGTGCACCAGCAACACCGGTCCGGTCTGGGCGTTGAGGGCCTCCATGTGCCGCACCCGGTCGTCCTCCTTGTCCGGGCGGGTCAGTTCGTGCCGGCGGATGCGGTTGGCGTGGTAGTCGGTCACCGACACCGTCGCCACCACGCCGGTTTGCGCGTGTGCCGCCGTCTGCATCCGGTACAGATAGAGACACTCACGCGGGTCTTGAATCAACACCCCCCGACGGACTAAGCGGCGCAGGTTCTCGGCACCGGTGTCGTAGACCAGCGTGTCGTAGGGAGACACGTCCGCAGGCAGATCGATCTCAGGCTTGGAAACGTGCAGGAAGTTGTTCGGTTGGTCGGCGGCCACCGAGCGTGCTTCTTCGGTAGTCAAGACATCGTAAGGCGGGGCAATGACCTCCTGTGCAAACTTGGCATTGGGGCGCAGGCCTGCGAAGGGTTTGACTACGGGCATGATTTCCTGACCGCTGCGGCAAAACGCCACATTCAATACAACAAACGGGCCGTCGTCAAACGCCGGAACACAGACCCGCTTCACAACGATGCGGCGGCCACGTCGCTGTGCGACGGTCTTGCACGCCTACGCGGTCATGACCGCTTGTGCTATGGTTACTGGTGTTGCGTGACCGACCGGGAGAGACTAATCATGAATATACGGACACGCTCACCGGCGCGGGCCGGCGTGGGCTTGGCACTCGCAGGCCTGCTGATGGCCGCACCTGCCCTGGCTGCCGGCGAACGCAGCGCCGACATCAAGGCCGGCCCCAATGTCACCCTGGGCATCAAGATCTGGGCGTCGCAGGGCGACATGACCTGGAACCACAATGCCTCGGCCGTGGACTCCAGATTTGGCAACCCCACCTCCAGGCTCACCTACCAGGACATCGACAGCACGGTGGCGGAAATCATGGGTCACATCCGGCTGCCGCAACGATTTTATCTGGAGCTGGTGTGGGGTTCCGGCGACATCGATGAAGGCACACTGGTCGACGACGATTTTCTCAGCGCCGTCGGGGCGCAGTTTTTCGGCGCCTCACGGCGCGGCGAACACCTGTTCTCCCGCACCCACAGCGACGTCAACGACGACGGGCTGCATTACTACAGCCTCAAACTCGGCCGCGATGTCTTCCGCAGCCAGGATCGGCGCGGCGGGATCGGTTTGTTCGGTAAGTACCAAGTGTGGACCGAAGAAACCCGCGCCGTTGGCGTGCGGCAGATCGTCTGCACCACCCCAAGACTGTGCCAGCCGGTGGGTTTCGCCGGCTTTGCAAACACCGACGTCATCGAGAACGACGTGGACTGGGATTCGCTGTTCATCGGCGTGGACGGCTACTACAAATTCAACGATAAGTTCACGGTGAGCGGTATGCTGGCCTACTCGCCGATCGCCCAGGTCGAGAGCGAGGACATCCATTTCCTGCGCTCCGACCTGGCCAAGAACCCAAGCTTCCGGCTCGAAGGGGACGGCGAAACCATCAATGCGGAGGTCAATTTGAACTATGTGCCGATCGTCGGGTCGGTGGGGCTGCTCTATTTGCTTTCCGTGTTCTTCATCGCGGCCAGCCTCGCCGTAGGCCTGTTCTTCTCGACGCTCGCGAAGACCCAGCAGCAGGCCATGCAGATGTCAACGAGTCCTGCACGCAGACGCTGACACCGCCAGCGGTTCCCGGCGCGCCGCCGGGGACCGCGCAGTACCTAAGCGCCGGCGCGCAGCGCCGCGATGCGCTCGTCCAGCGGCGGGTGCGACATGAACAGACGCTTCAGCCCCGCGCCGACGCCACCCGCTATTCCGAACGCCGCCAGTTGATCCGGCAGCGGCGCCTCGTGGGCCTGCTTCAGGCGTTCGAGGGCCGACACCATTTTGTCCCGGCCGGCCAGCGCGGCGCCTCCGGAGTCGGCGCGGAATTCGCGCTGACGGCTGAACCACATGACGATGACCGAGGCTAGAATTCCCAGCACCACCTGGGCGACGATGCTGGTGATCCAGAATCCCGGGCCATGGCCGTGCTCGGAGCGGAACACCGCACGGTCGACAATTTGGCCGATCACCCGCGACAGGAAAAACACAAAGGTGTTGACGACGCCCTGGATGAGCGCCAGGGTCACCATGTCACCGTTCGCGACGTGCGACACCTCGTGTCCGAGCACCGCCTCGGCCTCGTCCCGGCTCATCGACTGCAACAGGCCGCTGCTTACCGCCACCAGGGCCTGGTTGCGGCGCGCGCCCGTGGCGAACGCATTGACCTGCGGTGAGTCGAAGATCGCGACCTCCGGCATACCGATGCCTGCGGCTTCGGCCTGGCGACGCACGGTGTCCAGCAGCCACTGCTCGGTGCCGTTGCGGGGCTGCTCGATCGGCTGTGCGCCCATCATGCGCTTGGCGGCCATTTTCGACATCAACAACGAGATGAACGACCCGCCCATCCCGAGTATGGCGGCAAAAATCAGCAGCGACTGGTAGTTCATGCCGCCCTGATTCAGATACGGCTCGATACCGAGTACGCGGACGGCAACGCTGAGGACCAACAGAATCGCGATATTCGTGGTGACGAAGAGGAAAATTCGCTTCATGAGACCCAACCTCTGCTTAAGCGTCGGACGTAATATGTGTATAAAGTCATACGACTTCAAGCCAGGTTGCCAAAATTTTACAAATACTTCATGCCGTGAAAGACAAGATTGAACAGATCAGACAGGTGCATGCCCGATTCATCCACGCCGTGGTGAGGGCGGTCCGACAGCCGGGAGACCGCGCCGAACTCGACCAGACGCTGGCCGCCGCCGAGGCGAACGGTTGGACGGACGTAGTCAAATCGGTGCGCCTGATCCTGAACGGCCGCCGCGGCACCAGCATACTCGCCGGCCTCGACGACGAAGACCGCGCCATCATCTCGGGGGTGCTCGAGGGCCTGCAGAATCCCGCCACACTCCCCAACATCGATGCCCAGCCAGACGCCTCGTTCGCAGCGCCGGGACTGGCTGGCTTCATCGCCATGGCCGGCCGCGGCAACGTAGAGGCCCTGCGGACGCTGGCGGACATCGGCGAACAGATGACCGCCGTGGGCGGCGAAATGGCCCAGATCTCCGGGCGTTTCCGGCAGCTCACCCAGGGCGAACGCAACGCCGAACGGTTGACCGAAGGCATGACTGCCCGCAGCCGGTCGCTCATGCTGTCCATCCTGGATGAACTGGCCAAGCTGGACGCCCACTGAGCGGTCGCCGTCGACCCGATGTCGGCACGCGCCAACCGACGGCTGATCGCCGAGTGGGAATCCCAGGCCGGTGTCCTGCTCGCCTGGCCGCACCCCGACAGCGACTGGGGCCCGATCCTCGATGCGATAGAACGTGTGTATACCGAGTTAACCACCGCCATCGCGCGCCACGAGCCGGTTGTGATCGTATGCCGCGACCGTACGCACCGCGATCGGGTCCGGGCACGGCTCGCCGGGCAGGCCGCCGCATCCGCACCGGTGTCGATCGTCACGCTGACCTACAACGACACGTGGATTCGCGACTACGGACCGCTCAGCATCGAGCATCAGGGTGTGCCGCAGCTGATCAACTTCGCGTTCAACGGTTGGGGCGAGCGCTACGAAGCGGGCCAGGACCGTCGGGTTGCCGAACGCCTGCACGGCCTCGGCGTGTTCGGCGGCACACCGATGCGCAGTGTCGACGATTGGGTACTGGAAGCCGGGAGCATCGACACCGACGGCCGCGGCACCTTGCTGACCACGGCCTCCTGTCTGCTTGCCGACAACCGCAACGGCCGCGCCGACCGGCACCGGGTCGAACAGCGCGTGGGCCGGCCGTTGGGAATCGAGCGCATCCTGTGGCTGGATGGCGGGGGCCTCACCGGCGACGACACCGATGGGCATGTCGACACGCTGGCGCGCTTCTGCGACCCCGCCACCATCGCCTATGCGACGGCGCTGCACCCGCGGGACGAACACTATGAACCGCTGCGGGCCATGGCGGCACAGCTGCGCGGGTTTCGCCGGCCCGACGGCCAGCCTTACCGGCTGGTGCCGCTGCCCCTGCCGCGGCCGATCCGCAGCCCGATTGGCGAACGGCTGCCGGCCAGTTACGCCAACTTCCTCATCGTCAACGGCGCGGTCGTCGTGCCCGGCTACGGGGACCCGATGGACCAAACCGCCCGCACCGCCCTGGGCGCGTGCTTCCCGGACCGCGAGGTGCTGACCCTCGACGCATTGCCCCTCATCCAGGAACGCGGCAGTATTCACTGTGCCTCCATGCAGGTCGCCGCCGGGATTCCCCTGGCTGGGCCGCGTTGGCAAACGATGGACGCAAGCGACTGAGATGCACAGGACAACACAAGGTGGCTTAACACGATGACGGGGCCCGAAACCCTGGTGATCGGTGTCGTGCAACACCCCTGCCACGAACGCCCAGCCGAAAACCTGGAATTAGCAACGGCCGGCATTCGCAAGGCCGCGGAGCGCGGCGCCCGTTTGGTCGTGTTGCCGGAACTGCACGGGCACCGGTATTTTTGCCAGACCGAGGACCCCGCGCACTTCGATCTGGCCGAACCAGTCCCCGGCCCCACCACCGAGGCGCTGGCCGCGGAGGCTCGCCGTTGCCGCGTCACCGTGGTCGGCTCGGTGTTCGAGCGCCGGGCGCCGGGGCTGCACCACAACACCGCGGTGATACTGGACCGCGACGGGGCCTTGTCCGGGACCTACCGCAAGATGCACATCCCGGACGACCCCGGCTACTACGAAAAGTTTTATTTTGTCCCCGGCGACCAGGGCTTTGTACCCATCGACACCTCGCTCGGGCGCATCGGCGTGATGGTGTGCTGGGACCAGTGGTATCCCGAGGCGGCGCGCTTGATGACCTTGGCCGGCGCAGAGATCCTGTTGTTCCCGAGCGCCATTGGCTGGGACACCGCCGACGACCTCCCGGAGCGGCAACGGCAACTCGACAGTTGGATCACCATTCAACGCGGCCACGCCATCGCCAACGGCGTGCCGGTGGTGTGCGCCAACCGGGTGGGCACCGAACCCGCGTCCGCGGATGGCGTCGCCCGGACGATTCAGTTCTGGGGGTCGAGCTTCGGCTGCGGGCCTCAGGGCGAGATCCTGTGGCGCGCCGGCGACGCACCGACCCTAGGGATGGTCGAGATCGACCGCCCGCGCACCGAGCAGGTCCGGCGCGTCTGGCCGTTCCTGCGCGATCGGCGGATCGACGCCTACGCGGGCCTGGACCGGCGCTATGGGGCGCCCGCCACGGTACCACCGGAAGATTGACCCGCATGCCAACACCGAGACGATCGTCACCGGAGAATACGCCGAGCAAGATGACCGGCCGACCCGCCGCCGTCGACTGCCGCGCATCGGTCCGCGCATGAGCGCCCGCTGCGCCTGGGTCGGCGATCAGCCTGAGTACCTCGCGTATCACGACGACGAATGGGGCGTACCGGTCCACGACGACCGCACGCTCTTCGAGTTCCTGGTCCTCGAAGGGGCCCAGGCGGGGCTGAGCTGGATCACGATCCTGCGCAAACGGCAGCGCTACCGGCAGGTGTTCGACAATTTTGTGCCGGGCCGGGTCGCCCGCTACAGCCGAGCCAGAGTCGCGGCGCTGCTCAACGACCCAGGCATCGTGCGCAACCGCCTCAAGATCGAGACCGCCATCACCAACGCGCAACACTTTGTCGAGGTGCAGGCCGAATTCGGCTCTTTCGATGCCTACCTGTGGCGCCTAGTCGATGGCCGACCGATTCAAAACCAATGGCGGCGGCCGGCACAGGTCCCGGCGGCCACGTCGCTCTCCGACGCCTTGAGCAAAGACCTCAAGCGGCGGGGATTCAAATTCGCGGGGTCAGTAATCTGCTATGCGTTCATGCAGGCGGTCGGGCTGGTCAACGACCACACCACCGATTGCTTCCGCTACCGGGAAGTCTTCCGGCTCGGATGATGCGGCCACGGCCTGGCCGCGCACAGTGGCCCACCCACCGTCGGCGGCGCCATATTCACCCGCATTCGAGGCCGGTATGATGAGTGGGGAATCAAGCGCTGTCGTATGATCGAGGCCATAAAAAAATATTTTGACACCAGGCTGGCGGCCGAAGACGGTCAGCCGTCGGCCCACGAGCTGCAGCTGACCGCCGCCGCGCTGCTGTTCGAGGTCAGCCGGGCCGACTTCTCGGTCGGCGATGCGGAACGCGAAAAGATTCGCGACCTGGTCCGCGCCCAATTCGGCCTCACCGACCAGGAGACCGACACTTTGACCCGCCTGGCCGAACAGCAGGTCGAGCAGGCCACCAGTCTGCACAGCTTCACGTCATTGATCAACCAGCACTGGCCGCTGGAACAACGGACCCGGCTGGTTGAGTTCATGTGGCGGGTGGCCTACGCCGACAACCATCTCGACGCCCACGAACTGCATTTGATGAGAAAAATCGGCGCGCTGCTCTACATCCCCCACAAGCAACTAATTGCCGCTAAAGCGCGGGCGCGGCGACACCAGCGCGTTGATTAGCCCGCATATTGCACCAAGGATCCCGGCACACGGTGTCGCACCGGACACGGATTGAATCCTTTGGCGAGGGCGCACGGCACTGAGACATTCCCGACGGGAATGGGGTGGGCGTTTTGCACTCCGACCCCTGTCTGTCGTCATAATCTATGTGACGCGTACGAAGCCGGTCATGCCACTCGCTTGGTGTTCCAGGACGTGACAGTGGAACATCCAGTCGCCGGGATTGTCGGCAACGAACGCGATGTCGACGGTTTCATCGCGCTCGACCAGGACCGTGTCCTGCCACGGTCTATGTGCCGTTCGTTCACCATCGCGCGCGACGACCCGGAACGAGTGACCGTGTAAATGGATCGGGTGTGCAAAGGCAGTCTTGTTGCGCAGCCGCAGCACAACACTCTCGCCGCGATTGACGGTCAACAGCGGTTTGGTGTCGGTCATGGTCCCGGACCTCACTGGTCCGCGGCCGGTCGCGCAACGCCGGCGCGTGTGTATAAACCAAGCGGGCCAGCGGGTACGGTTTGCGGTAGAAGCGATCCGTCACTACGACTTCCGTTCCCGGTGACTGCATCAAATCCAAGATCAGATCCGCCCGCATGGCCGCCCCCAACACCACCAATCCGTCGGGGGGTTCGTGCGGGGTGACGGGTTGCCCATCGATGGCGACAACAATCGGGCGGTGGGGGGCGAAGTCGAGCGCAAACGCCCGGGCATTGGCGGTATTGATCAGTCTCAAACGGACCCGTTCGCCGCTGCGGACGGCGAGTTCGGGCGTTAATCGGCCGTTCACGGTGACCGTGTTGCCGAGCCGGCCCGAATGGCTCTTGTCACGCATCTGCCCAAAGTCTTCCCGGACCAGATCCGCGCCGTCCAGCCGCCAATCGTCCAGCACCCAGAGCAGTTCGCGGTCCACGGCAATGGGATCTACCTCCTCCACGATCAGGGCGCCTGACAAACCTCGGCCGACCTGTTCGGAGCTGTTGAAGTGCGGGTGATACCAGAACGTGCCGGCATCGGGCACCTCAAACTCGTAAACAAATGACCCGCCCGGCGGTATCGGCGCCTGCGTCAAACCCGGCACGCCGTCCATCCCATTGGGCAGACGAATGCCGTGCCAGTGCACAGTGGTGTCCTGATCGAGTCGATTGTCGACCACTATCCTCAACCGCGAGTGCTGGGGCACCCGAATCACCGGACCGGGGATGCGCCCGTTGTAGCACCACACCGGTGTCAACGGATACGGTGCACCCAGGAGGTACGCCGTGCCGGTCGTCGGCTCGAGGTGGATGTGGGTCGAGGACTCCGGGCGGGCGATCACGCGCGACCAGGCCAGCCCGGGCGCCAGCGCCAAACCCGTTGCCTTTAAAAACCGCCGGCGCGAGGTATCCACGATGGCCATCAGGACGAAGGGTTACGACAAGGTGTGGCCGATTCCTGACACATCAGCGAAATATACAATATTTGACGGCGACCGGGTGGCGCGGGACCGGCGCGAACAACCGCGGCCCCAGATCGAGACGAGAAGCGGGCTAAGCGTCAGCCTCAAATGCCGGATCCGCGGCAACTATCTCCCCGAGCCGCCGTTTACGCCAGACGCCGAGTGCCAGCAAGCCCGCTGCCAACAACGCGAGAAGACCGGTGATACTGCCGATCCTTAACCACTCCAGGCGCCGCTGGCGCGCTCGTTGCGTCTCGATCCAGGCCTGAAATCGCGCATCGCCGAAGCGCCCGAGCCGCTCGCCGTCCAGGCTGACTCGAAGAATCGCGCTGCCGCGCGTGTCGGTAATGAGCACATCCTCCTGGCGCACCAGCAATGACAGGGGATCGGCCCGGTCCCCCACGTCCACGCGCCTTGGACGGCTGAAGTCCTCATCGAAGACCATCACCTCCGCACGTGTCATGCCGGCGTCCGCGTTCAGAACCCACCATTGACCTCGACGATCACGGCGGGCGGTCATGATCCAGACCCGCCTGCGCCGGCCCTGGCTGTGGACACGCGCCCGGCTCCCGCCCGGCGCCGAACCAGGTGGACAGTTTGAACGCGTAGTGACTGCGTCCGTCAGGGTGGAGCCGGACCATACCCGGTACCACGGTGCTGCCTTGACCGTTGTCGATCCAGGCAACTCGACATGCCGACAACGGTAATTTGTGCTCGACAGACTGATCGTCCCCCGCAGGAACGACCAGACGGTACAGATCGGAACTGTCGCGGATCAATAACGCGTACCGCGCCCGTCCCATCTGTACGCCACCAGCGGCAACGTCCTCGGCATTGACGTAGACGACTTCCTCGAGGTCCTAGGGAATATCAATTGCTCGAGACGTTTATTGAAGAAAAGATAGTACGAATTGGTCGGCCATCAAGCAGCAACTCAGGGCCGAACTCGGTCATGTGGCGGCCCGGCGGTCGAACAAGCGCCTGGCCAACCCGGCGTATAATCCGGCCAGGTCTCCATGTATCCGCAGCAGGCAGGGCAGGAGAATCAGAGTCAGCGGGGTGGCGAACAGTATTCCGTAGCCCATGGCCAGCGCCATAGGAGCCGAAAACGGATCGGAACCGCCCAAGCCGTACGCCATGGGCAGCAGCCCGGCCACGGTAGTCACCGAGGTCAGCAGAATGGGGCGTAGGCGATGCTTGGTCGCCTCCACAATGACGCGGCTGGTGGGCTCGACCTGATTGTCCGGGCGCAGATTATTGGCGAGATTGACCAGCAGCAGCGAGTCGTTGACGACGATCCCCGTCAAACCGATGACCCCGAGCATGGCCAGGAAACCCAACGACTGCTGGTGCAGCGCGAACGCGAAGATCACGCCGATCAGTCCGAAGGGCACCGCGAACATCACCACCAAGGGTTGCACCGTGGAGCTGAAGAGCAGCAACAGGACCAGATAGATCCCCACCGCGGCGGCGGCAAACGCCACCAGCAGGCTGCCCATCGACCGTTGGGTCTCCTCGGTCTCGCCACCCACTACGATGCGCATGCCCGGCCAATCCCGGTCCAGGTCGATGGCGTCCAGCACCGCCTGCGTGGCCAGCAACGGCGTCGTCTTGCCCTTTGCGACATCCGCGGTGACGGTAATCGTCCGCTCGTTGTCAAAGTGATAGAAATTCGATGGGCCGGCATCCACGTGGAAGTCGGCCACCTCCTGCAGCGTGACAAACCGGCCGCCGCGGTTGGGCACGATCAGATTGCCCAGCACCTCGGCGGAACCGCGGGCCTTCTCCTCGAGGATGACCCGGAAGTCGATGTCCTCGTCGCCGTAGCGCACCGAGGTGACGATTTCTCCGTCGTACGCCAAGCGGATGTTTTTCGCCACATCGGCCACGCTCAATTCCTGCTCGGCAAGCCGGATGTAATCCAGATCGACCTTGATCTGCTGCTTGCCTGGCTTGTCGTCGCGCTCGACGTCCTTGACGCCGTCGATTTCGCTCAAGCGGGTGACAACCACACCGGCCAGGGCACGCCGCCGTTCGTCATTGCTGCCCACAACGCGCAGGGTGATCGGCCGCCCCACCGGCGGACCGCCGCTTTCGATGATGTAGGTAAATTTCGTGAACGTCGGCAAGCCGTCGGTCTGTTTCCGCATCACTTCGACGATTTCGTCGGCGTTCCGCTCACGCTCGGCGAACGGGGTCAGGTAAACGCCCACCAGGGCCCAGTTTTCGTTCTCACCGAGATTGAATTGACCGTGGGTGCCAACGCGGGTGATGTAGGAATCCAGTTCCTGATCGGACAGGGTCGCAATGATCTTCTCCACCTCTGCCATTTTTTCCGCCGTGTGCTCCAGCGAAGAGCCGCTCGGCAACTCCGCGAGAATGTAGAACTCGTCGGCGGACTGGGTCGGGAACAGAATAAAGTCCATGTATCTGCCCGCGTACCAGAACGCGCCGACCATCAGCAATACGAACACCGCTACCACTGTGTAGCGATGACGCAACATCAGCTCCAGGGCGCGCCCGAAGCGCTCTCGAAACCGAACGAACCACTCGCCCGTCTTCACGCTTGCCGGATCCGCCTCCGCCTTGACCCCCGTGATCAGATGGGCGGGCATGACGAACAGGGTGTCCGACAGCGACAGCACCAGTGCAATCACCACCACCAGCGGAATTACGAAAATAAAGTCCCCCAGCGTCCCGATCATGAAAAACATCGGTATGAACGCCAGCGCCGTGGTGACTATCGTAGTCAGCACCGGCTGGAACACCGTGTGGGTGCCGTCTACGGCGGCCTCCAGCGGTACCACGCCCATCTCCCTATATCGCCAGATGTTTTCAGCGACAACGATGCCGTCGTCGACGATGATGCCGATAACCAGGATCATCGCGCCCAACGCGATGGAATCCAGATACGCACCGAATATCGGCAGCATGAACAGCGTACCTAGCAGCACCACCGGAATGCTCAAGGCCACCCAGAATGCCGAGCGCAGATCCAGAAACAGGGTGAGCATCAACATGACCAGGGCGAGGCCAAACAGGCCGTTGGACATCACCACCTTCAACCGATTGCGAACCAGCCGCGACTTGTCGTTCGAGTACTCGATGCTCACGCCCCGGGGCAGCCGGTGCTTGTTCTTTTCCACTAAATCCTTGATCGCGTCGACGGTGCGGATGATGTCGGCGGACTCCTTCTTGAACACCAGAAACGAGATCGCCGTGGTGCCGTTCATGCGCGACAACACCTTGGCGGGCTCGAAATCGTCCCGCAGAACCGCGAGATCCTTCACCCGGATGGTGGAACCGCCTGCGCTGACCCGGACGATAACCTCCGCGGCTTCCATGGGATCGGTGAATTCGGCCAGTGTGACGATGTTTTTCTCGCTGGTGTAGGACTCGAAAGACCCCCCAGTCGCACGGACGTTGCGGTTCTGGATGGCCTGAACGATCTCGTGTTCGGGAATCTGATATTTTTCGATGGCGTCCTGTGCAACCTCCACTTTAATCTCACGATCCAGGTAGCCGTACTTGGTGACGCTGCCCACCCCCGGCACCGCGAGCAGTTCTTTCTCGGCGCGCTTGGCCAGATTGCGCAGCTGAGCGTAGGGGACATCGCCGGTAAGTCCAACTTCGATGATCGGAATCGCCGTTGAAGTGGTGATCTCTTCTATGAGAGGTGCCTCATCCACCTCGACGGGCAGCCCGGAGGCCCGGGACACGGCGTCGCGCACATCGGTCTTGACCTTCCCGGTGTCACGCGCCTCCCGATCGAGCCAGATGTGGATGACGGAAATATTCTCCATCGAGAAGGAGGTGTACTTGTCGATGCCGTCCACTTCCTTGAGCTCCTCCTCGATCTTGTTGGTCACATTGAGCTCGACGTCTTCCGGCGACGCCCCCGGATATCGGGTCGTGACGGTCATCTCGAGAAGATCCACACTCGGAAAATTGTCGCGCTGTATGACGGTCAGCGCGCTCAAGCCGAGAAACACGATGAGGAAGGTAATGACGTAGGCGAGCGTGTGCCGCTCAGCAAAAAAGCGTATCAGGGCTTTCATCCAGGGCACCTATCATGTGGTCCAGTGGGCCGTCCGACACCGGCGGTGGTGAAAAAGCCGGGCCGCCCCGCGCCGTTAACGACCGAATTCCGCCTTGCCGAACATCCCGGGGTACAGTTTGTCCTGCGCGGGCAAGGCCGCCTCGACGACAAACTCATGGGTGGAGGTGTCTCCAGAAGGAATGATCCTGGTCACCGCACCCTCGAGGATCAAGTCATCCAGGGCGTCGATGGTTACCGTAATCCTGTCGCCTTTTTCGATGTGGGGCACGTCCTGCTCCTTGACGGAGGTCCGGAACTTGAGTGTACTCTGATCCTCCAGCACCAGCAGTGGCTCACCCGTCGCGGTCACCTGGCCGACCTCGGCGCGCTTTTCGGTAATGACGCCGGCAAAGGGCGCCGTAATTTTGGTTTCCCCGAGCATGGCCCGCGCCCTCGCCAGGTCGGCTTCGGCGCGTTTTACGCGGGTTCGGGCGAGCGCGTAATTGAACGCCGCTTCATCGGCCTTGTCGGCGGACACCGATTTTTGCTTGGACAGGCTCTGGTACCGTTTATCCAACTTTCTCATGTGCAACAGGTTGACCTCCTCCTGATCGACGGTTGCCTCGGTGGCCGCAAGCTCCGCGCGCAGTTCGGCGTCGTCGATGTCAATGAGAATGTCTCCGGCGTTCACGCGGTCCCCCTCTTCCACCTTGACCGCCGCTATGCGGCCAACGACCTTCGCCGCCAGCGTCACACTGCGATCCGCCATCACCACCCCGGTAGAGGTTCGAGTGGTTTGCGTCCCCACCACCTGAGCCGAGGACGGGGAAATCAGCACTGAGACGAGTGCGACGGTAAGCAAGATTCTGTTCATAGAGCGATCACGACAATGCTTCAGGTCAGTTGGACGATTGATCAGTCTCAATCCGAATGAGCCGGCGCAAGAATACCATTCATACGGTCGGTGCGGCAGTTCAAACCTGCCGGGCGGTGGCCCGGGGCACCGAGTCGAGCCTTCGCCCCATGTTCGGTTCGGGCTATGATGCCTCGGCCGGGGGTGATACGTCATCCACCGGGCAGACCGGAAACTGTCGAGGATTTCACCGACAAGTCATGAACAGCGGATCGTACTGAGCGATGGGAGAGGTCGTGACCGCTCTTTCGGTAGGCGTGATGTTCGGTTTGACGGCGGGCATCGCGCCCGGGCCGCTCATGACGCTCGTCGTTGCGCAGACGCTGCAGCACGGCGTGCGGGAGGGGTTACTGGTTGCCGCGGCTCCGCTGCTCACCGACGCTCCCATCATCCTGGTCTCACTGTTCATGTTGCGGACCCTTGCGCATTCCGAGCGCGCGCTCGCGGCCATTGGCGCGATCGGTGGCGTGTACATCCTGTACCTCGCCTACCAGACCTGGCGGGCCCGTCCGCCGGACGGCGGCGGCGCCGGTGTGCCGCCCGGCTCACTGCGCAAGGGAGTCGTCGTCAACGCGCTCAGCCCCCATCCCTACGTGTTCTGGGGCACCGTTGGCGCCCCCTTTCTGCTCCGGACGGTAGTCGGTCACCCGGCTGCGCCGTGGCTGTTCATCGCGGTCTTTTATCTTCTCCTCGTCGGGGCCAAAATCGTCGTCGCGCTGATGGTCGCGCGTTACCGCGGCCTGCTGACCGGAACACCGTATCCCTATCTCATGCGTGGTCTGGCCGTTACGCTCACGGCGTTCGCCGTGTTTCTATTCCGGGATGCGCTGCGGCTGCTGGACGCGCCGTGAGCGGCCCCCGTTCGTTTATTGCGGAGACAAAGATTATGAGTAAAAGATTAGCGGACTTCTCGGTGCTGACGTTCGACTGCTACGGCACCCTGATCGATTGGGAGACGGGCATTTGGGATGCTCTGCAGCCGCTCATCCAGATCAACGGCTGCGAGACCGTGTCGCGCAACACTGCGCTCTCGGCGTTCGCCGAAGTCGAAAACGCCCAGGAGTCGGAGACCCCCGACATGCTCTACCCGGATCTGCTCACCCGCGTCCACGCACGGCTCGCCGAACGCTTCGATCTGCACAGCACCCCCGAGCTGGACGCGGTGTTCGGCGCCTCCATCCCGCATTGGCCGGCATTTCCCGACACTGCCGATGCGCTGCGCTTTCTGAAGCGGCAGTTCAAGCTGGTGATTCTGTCCAACGTCAACCGGGATGGCTTCGCCGCGTCGAATCGCAAACTGGGCGTGGTCTTCGACGCCGTCTACACGGCTCAAGACATTGGCAGCTACAAACCCGCAGCCCGCAATTTTGAGTACCTGCTGGATCACCTCGACCGCGAGCACGGCGCCGCGCCGGGCGAGATCCTGCACACCGCGCAAAGTATGTTTCACGATCACGTCCCCGCCAAACACGCGGGGCTCGCCCGGGCCTGGATCGACCGGCAGGGGCTCTCCAAGGGCGGCAGCTGGGGCGCCACCGCCCGGGTCGAACAGGCCCCGGAGGCGGATTTCCTGTTCCCGACCATGGGCGCGATGGCCACGGCTGTCCGCGCCGAAACCGGGAACGATTCCTGACACGGGTTGCGGCGGTGGACCGCGGCGGGGACGGTGGGTCCACTTGGATCTGGGTACTGCCTTCCGGTAGCAAGCCGGTTGCAGACGCTCAAGTTTGCCGGCGGTTAGAGCCGCAACTCCGACCCCGGCGTTAGCAAGTCACGACCCCGACTCCGTTCTTTTTCGAAATAAGATCTCGACCCACAATGTGCCCTCGAAGCGGCTGCGCAGGGTCAGTTTACGATCGGAGATTGTGACGTCGATACCCGGCGCTGCCGGGGGCGACACGTGGAGCACCTCCACCGGGCCGGGGAACGTCACCGTAAGCTCGACGTCCATCGGGAAGTATCCGTCTAGAAAGCGGTGAAAGAACGGACCGGCCCGCAGACGGTACGCTCCCGCATCCGCGGTTTCCAGCAAGCGGTTCTCGCTGCGAAAGCACAGTGTCGAGTTGCCCTGCACACCTTCGAGCAGGACGGTCGGTCCGTCCACCTGCACGTGGCCCAGCGCACTCGACTCGACAATCTCAATATCGCGAATGGCGCCCGCTGGAAACACGATCTCGAGGGCGGGCGTCGTGGCGAAATGCCGATGACATTGATAATTCCGGACCCAGCCGCCGTTCAGCGACTCCGGCGTCACTTTCAAGGCCTTACTGTGCAGGAACACCGGCCGGTCGAGCGGGCGGGTGACGGGGCGGAACGCCTCATCGGCAATCTCCATCAATGCGTCCAACTCGTCGTCGGCAAACGCCGGGAACATCGGGCTTGCGGCGAGCACAATGTTAATTGCAATTGGGATCAGTTCGTGCAATGCCATATGGATACGGTTCGTGTCGCTTCCCGGTTCCGCCCACCGAATGCGCCAATATCAGTACATACCGGCCGCTAATTTACCAACATCCCGTTGGCCCGAGAAAGACTTGGCCAACCCCCGTAACATCATCTTGACCATCAACTTGAGGACACCCATCAATTTCCTTGACCATCAACTTGAGGACACCCATCAATTTGCTTGACAAGCTCGGCACAGGTAAGTAGCGTGGCTGGACGATCGAACATGGAGGTTCAAAGATGACCCGTCCGCGAAAGGAACTCGTCTGCGCTGCTGATACCCCCTACTACCACGTGGTCTCCCGCTGTGTCCGCCGGGCGTTCTTGTGCGGCTTTGACCAGTACTCCGGAAAAACCTTCGAACACCGCAAAGTATGGATCCGCGACCGCTTGGCCACCTTGGTCTCAGTGTTTGCCATCGACCTGTGTGCCTACAGTATCATGGCCAATCACACACATTTAGTACTCAGGCTCGCCCCCGTGCGTGCTCAGTATTGGGGCGCGGAGGCGGTGGCCGACCGATGGGCTAAGCTGTTCCATTTACCACGGTTAATCGAGCGCTGGCGGGAAGGGGCAGCTCTGTCCGCACCGGAACAGGATGCAGTATCCCAACAGATTGAGAGTTGGCGGGAAAGGCTGTGTGATCTAAGCTGGTTCATGCGCTGCCTGAACGAGTATCTAGCACGCCGAGCCAATGCCGAGGACGAGTGTACCGGGCGCTTCTGGGAGGGCCGGTTCCGGTCCCGGGCCCTGCTGGATGAAAGGGCACTTCTTACGGCCATGGCCTATGTCGATCTTAATCCGATCCGGGCCAACCTAGCCGAAACCCCAGAAACCTCGACGTTCACCTCCGTGCATCAACGGATTCAGGGGCGGCTGACTCCGGTGGTGTGCCCCTTTCTGGACAAAAGACGGCGACACGAAGACCCGATTCCTATCGTTCTCTCCGATTACCTTGCGCTCGTCGATTGGACCGGCCGAGCCATTCGCGACGGCAAACGGGGTTCAATTCCCAAAGACCACCCAACGTATCTGGAACGTTTAGCGCTGCCGTCCGAAACCTGGCTCAAGTGTTTGCGGGATTTTGAGACCGGATTCTATCGAGTCATCGGGCCCCTGGAGCGCATCCACTCCTTGTGCCAACGGCTCAACCAGCACTGGCTGTGCGGCCTTGGGGCGAACCGACGGTTGTATTCCTCCGCAGCCACACTCTGATTCCTACCACCCCCTGCTTTAATTCTGTGGTTCCCGTAAACGGCGCCCTATCGTCTGTTTCGTCGGTACCACGCTTTCGTCCCGTGAAAACGACGCGATCCAGTCACCGCGTCCTTCTACATACGGAATAGCCCCGGCCGAAAGCCACCCGGGTCCAGACTAAATGGTCTGAGAATTGGTGGGTCTGTATCGACAATCCATGGATGTCCCCAGTTTGCCAACTCGATGGATGTCCTTAGTTTGTTTAGTTTGTCGATCCTGGCACAATAGGTCTCGGGTTGACGGTGAGGTTGGTCTGATGGGTGCAGCAGGTATGAAGAACGCGGCGCTGGTAGTGCTTGCGGTGTTGCTGATAGTCGTGGGCTGGCGCCTGGCGGACGTCGGCCGTGAGAAGATGTCAATCGAGGACCGTGCCCGTAAACAGGGCGAAGACCTGCAGGTGCGGCTCGAGGAGGCAAAGGACGCGCTCGCGCAGGCTGAAAGCGCCCGCGACACAGCCGCCGAACGCGCGCAGAGGCTTGCGGCAGACTACTCGGCGCTCGACAAGCGGACGCAAGCGCTTCTGAGTGAGCGGGACCAGTTAGCGCTTCAGAGTAACCGGCTCGCTGCCGAGCTGCAGTCCACCCCGACGGCAAGCGGCGCCAATCAAGAGCCGCTGGGCACTCCCGCCAACACACCCAAGGCAGCGGCATTAACCGCACAGCTCGAACGCGAGCGCGACGACAAGGACCGTATCCAGAGCGAAAACCGCGAACTATTGGCGAAGCTCAACGCCCTCGAGCGCACACACAAAGACCTGCGTGTTGAGCAAGACCAGCTACACAGCCTCACTAGCGAGCTCGAAGCCACCGAGGCACACACCAACGAGGAACTCGATGGTGCCCGCAGCAAACTTGCCAAGGCGCGCGACGAGGTCGCGGCATTATCCGTACAACTCGAACGCGAGCGTACCGAAAAGGACCGCATCCAGATCCAAAACCACGAACTCGCAGCAAAGCTCGACGCCCTTGAGCGCAGCCATGCAGACCTGCGCACCAAACTCCAGGCGTTGAAGCGCGATCGGGAGCACCTGGCACTTCGGCATGGTGAACTCGAAGGCACAGTCGTTAGTCTAGAGCGTAGGCTCACCACGACCGCCGGAGAACTCGAGCGGGCGCAATCCAAAGCGTCCGATCTCACTTCACAGTACGAGAAGCTGCTCAGCGAAAAGACGAGGCTCGGCCAGCTCAACGAGGCCAAGCTAGCCGAGATCGAGCGGATCCGCGTGACGCTGGAGGAAGCTCAACGTGATGTCGCGCGCCTCACCAGCGCGCGTGGCATCTACACCGTCAAGGAGGGCGACTCCTTGTCCCGGATTGCCGCCTTCTTTTACTTTGACGGCAATTACTGGTCGCGCATCATGGATGCCAACCGCTTCATGATCGGCGACAATCCCGACCTCATATTCGAAGGCATGGTGCTCATCATCCCCTGAGTGCCCGGACTCGCGCCCCGTTTACGCTGAGCGAGACGGCCCCCTTCGCAGGCCATAGCCCGGCGCTCCAGGGCGCCAATGGGCGGACGACAGACGCTCCGGATGCGATTCGCGGTTTAGCTACTCCGACTAAGCAATTCCGGCCTGATCATCCAATCAATATGCCAGTGTGCATCGTCTCCGCGCTCCAGGCAGACGACGCTCCCTGGTTTATAGGCAGTAATGAACATGTCCTCATCTTCGACCACCAGATGTGAGAGCAATCTGGTCATGAATGGCAGATGACCGACGATGAGAGTGTCTTTGTCCCAGCTCTCGCTTTGCCAGTCGAATGCCTTGGGATTGTCGTTGGGATTGATGAGTCCGCTGGTCTCCGGCTCCACACCCGGTGCAAGCGCGTTCGCGAGACGCTCCGCAGTCTGAGCGGCTCGGAGCTTGCCGCTGTGGATCACGCGGACAACCCGAACACCCGCCTGTTCAAGAAATGCGGCAAGCCGTTTGACATCCTGCCTGCCTTGGTCGGTCAATGGCCGATCGGGGTCCACGTCTTTTGCACAGGCCTCACCATGCTGTACGAGATAAAGCTTCATGTCTGCCACCTTCTAGTCACGGTATACGTGAACGATTCAGAAACCTAAGCCCCTGGCAGCGCAACGGTTCGGCGCAGAAACCCCCACACCGCGTACCCTCGAGAACGCCAAAGACCCGGCCAATCATATCCGTCACACCGATACCCGGGGCGCCGGTATGCAAGAGAATTTGTGGCTTGGTCACCCCATCGAATCGGTGTTCAGGCTACGCCGCTCGCAAAGCCTTGATGCGCCGCGGTACGGATTCGCTGTGTCCCTCCACCGCCTGCATCTGCGCTTCGAAAAAGTGGCTCTCCGTGTCGGGATTCTGTCTCAACATCCTGTCGAAGATGACATTCACCTCGCCCTGCTCCAGCTTTTCGGTGATTCGGAGCGCCGCATCCAGGTCCAGTTCATCAATCCCCCGATACACACCGCGCAGTTCCTGCAACAAGCCCCGTACTTTCGGATCGCTGATCTGAGGAATGAACGTCACCGACGGTCTGAGCTTCACGGTGTACAGGCAAAGCGTCATGAGGCGGCTGTGCTCCTCCTCCTCGTATCGCAGGTCCTCGAAGAATTCCCGGGCCTCGGCGTGATCGCTGAACCGCTCGGCCATTCTTGCGTAGATGCGTGCGACCCGAAGCTCAATCAAAGCCGCGATTTTGTATGCACGGCCTAAATAGCCCGGCATCGGAAACGCACGCCTGGAATAGGATTCGACCACCTGTTCCAGAAGGCTCGCTCTTCGATTCAAAAGCATGCTGATCCAAACACCAACGCCAAACAGCCGTGTAATTTCTAACGGATGTTTCACGCAGTAATCCCGCCCGACCAGTGCGCTCATAAACGCCTCCGCCTTGGATGCTTACCGATGGTCTGCCGGCACGGTCAACGCCCAAGCGTCTGAGCATCCAGTCCAAGCTTATCGCGATACTCGGTCCGTGACTACGCCCCCGTGCCAAGTGACAGGCGGCTGGACACTTCAGGCCAATCGCCGCCCTAGATCATCCGAGCTGGCCGGTATCAGCCGGACGCGAGCAGCAGGCATTGCGCTGTACCCAGTTCGAAACGGGTTCTGAAAAGCCGGCCCTCTCTGTTCAATACATCCCGCAGCCAACGCCGGTCACCTTCCGATGCCCGGTGTAATCGAAAACGCTTGGTCTGCATCGGCACTATCTCCAAACCGGCTAGGCTACCACTCCCCGGCTCCAGCTGCACAAAGTACATAAGCCCGAGATCGGCCCGGTACTCCTCACGACCGCGTATACCTTCGTAGTCCGTCAGAAAATCACCGCAACCGTAAAGAATCAGTTTGCCGTTGTAGACTTCGATGCCTTTGACGTGGTGCGACGAATGACCGTGCACAACATCAACATCAGCGCTGTCAATCAACCGGTGTGCGAAGTGCATCTGTGCAGCGGGGATCACATAGCCCCAGTTGCCACCCCAGTGAATCGAGACGACGGCAATGTCACCGGCGCGTTTTACGGTCTGCACCGCCTTTGCGATTTGCCCAGCGCTGCTGTCCGACAGATCCGGCAGCATGTTCACGCCCGGCCGGTCAGCGTGAGCGGCCATTTGAGGAAAGACGCCACTCGACTCCAAGCCGAACGAATACACCAGCACCCTTCCCCGGCCGGGCACAGTAATCTCTGTCGGTGCCCGGGCTGCGGCCAGATTGTGCCCGGCCCCGGCCGTTTTTAGATTGGCAGCCTGGAGGGTGCGTAAGGTCTCCTCGAGGCCTTTATACCCCCAATCAAGAACATGGTTGTTGGCCAACACACAACAATCAATCCCTGCCGCGGTGAGGCATGGGATGTTGCGCGGATGCATTCGGTAGTGGATGCCCTTACCCGGCCAGAAATCCTCGCTTGTGGTTACGCTGGTCTCCAGGTTGACGAGGCGCGCATCCGGCGCCATGCGCTGCAGCTCCGCCAGCGCATCGCCCCAGATATAGGCGAAGTCCACGGGAGCTGGTATCGGGCCGTTACGGGCTTCGGCAAGCTCTACATACTGCTTTGCATTGCGCACAACCGGCTCGTAGAGGACCGGATCGTTGGGGTGCGGCAAAACCTGATCGATGCCTCGCCCGGTCATCACATCACCGCACAGAAACAGTGTAATGGGTGCGAACCGCCGCCCGGATTTCTCCGCGGCGCGTGACACGATCAGCTTCGGGGCGGCAAACACGAGCAAGGCATCGACCACATGGCCCAGAAATCGCCGTCGTTTCATCATACGCCAGACCGACCCCGCCCGCATGTTACGTTGGTACGGTAACGCTGCCCCGCTAAGTTCCTCAACCGTAGTGCACGATGCGCCCTACCGGGTCTGGACGAACCGACGACAGAACCAATCTACGGTCTGCCAGAGCTCGTCGCTAAGAGCGTTGCGCACCCGGTCGCGGACTTCAGCGGCGACTGGACCATAGAGTGCCTCGGCTATACCGCCCGCGATACAGGCCATGGTGTCGGTGTCGCCGCCCAGCGACACTGCGTTGCGCACGGTTGACTCCCAGTCTCGCCCCTCGAGGAAACAAATGATCGACTCGGGCACCGAGCCCTGGCAGGACACGTCGAAGGTGTATAGGGGGCGGATCGTATCCAGCGTGCGCCGCAGGTCGTAACCGAACCGTCGCTCCAGTTCGGTACGGATCCGCTCTTTGTCTACGCCCTTGCGCGCCAGGAATACGGCCAGCGCAACCGATTGGGCGCCCTTGATACCCTCCGGATGGTTGTGCGTGCACTCGGCCGATCGCTTCGCCTCGTCGAGCACCGCCTGCCTGGTCTCGAACGCATATCCGACAGGACTCACACGCATCGCCGAACCGTTCCCCCAGCTGTGGTATGGCCGTGGATCGGGACTCGTCAGCCAGTTGTAGAAGCTGTACCCGTAACCGGCCCGGGGATAGCGCTGTCCAAGGTCGCGGATCGACGCTCCATAGGGCCGGTCCTCCAGAATCGCCCTGGCGACGGCAATGGTCAGCACCGAGTCGTCCGTAAACCGGCATCCCGGTCCGAAGAGCGGGAAGTCCGTCGATTTGATCGGGGCGGCCTCATAAACCGAGCCAATGATATCCCCGGCAATTGCGCCAATCATTCCTGAGCTATCCCCTCAGCCACCGAGACCAGACAACGCGACATCATTGTTCACTTCCCACTGTGTGTTACACGCATAACGAGGAGGCGCGCTGTCATGAGATCAAGATGCCCGCCGCCGCCATTTTTGAACAAAGTGATCGCTTCCGCCTGATCGCGGCCCTTGTGTTCACCACGACAGAGCTGGAAGAGATCGGCGGCGATGTCTTCGGTGGACATGACACCGGCATCGATGGGCGCGGAGATGTCGCCGCAATGGCCGGCCGTGTCGCGGGCATCCACACAGACCATGGCTTTCCGCACGGCCTCGTCATCGGCTTCGCGTGTCTCCCGGTTAAAGCCGCCGACCAGATCGAGATGCGTCCCCGGTTGCAGCCAATCGCCCTTGATCAGCGGGGCCGAGCTCATGGTGGCGCTGGAAACCACGTCGGCCTCACGTACGCTGCTAGCGAGGTCGCGAGTCGGGGTGATCTCGATGTTTTTAAGTTTCAGGGTGCGTGCCAGCGCATCGGCACGGGCGGGCGAGCGGTTCCAGATCAGTACACGGCGAATCGAAGGCCGGACAGCAGTATGGGCCGCAATCAAATGCGGCGCCAGGCCACCGGCACCGACCATTAACAGGGTCCGGCTGTCGTTGCGCGCCAGGAATCTTGCACCGAGCGCCGAGTCAGCGGCGGTTTTCCTGTAGGTGAGCGCCGTGCCGTCCATACAGGCCAAAGGCCTGCCGTCGACGCCGTCAAACAGCACGTAGACCGCCTGGACCGACGGCAGGTTCGCCGTCCCCGTCGCATTGCCGGGAAAGATGGTGATCAACTTGGCCCCCAAGGCCCGCTGCCGCTGCCAGGCCGCGCGGAGAAAAAAATGCGTGGATTGGCCAGACCCACCACCAGGCTGGGTCAGCAACAACTCGTCAAGCGCGTCAACGTCCTCGCGGTGCGCGTCTTCGAACGTATCGACCAGCGATGGATAATCCAGCAACTCGTGCACACGTTCGGCATCAATGAAGAGCATCGGGCGTCAAGTCTGAGAGTTGGCCGGAGTCAGGTCCGGTATTTTGCACGATTTTGCAATGCAGGGGTTGATTCCATCGTCGATGTCAAAAAGTCTCCCGATGAAATCCGCCGCAGGTGCCGTACACAAACAAGTACTCATACTTCGTCAATTGAGGACACCCATTAAATTGTGATCGGTACAAACGATTTTACTGCATAATGTCAGTCCGCCCGTTCGGCCTCGGGCTGCAAAACGCTGTGGGGGGTGTGCGCCATGGACTCCGATGGCCGGTGCGACAGAGAGCTGCACACAGCCCACATGGAAGATGAAGGCACCGAAGGCGGCAATCGTCGGCGGTGGACACGAACTACCCCGTCCGGCGTGGCGTTTGGGCCGAATCGATGTGCTGGCGAAAAGATGCTCAAGCCCCTAGGGCCCCGAAGCGACCGTCGGCTGCTGAGATAGTCGATTTTCGGACCGCGCCCGACGAGACCAACACGGTGGTCGACGTGCCGCCACCGGGACCGTATGGCGAAACGTTGCACAACCTGCATGGTGGGCAGTTCTATTACCCCCTCGACACAAGCGTGCCGTGGCGATGTAAGACCTGAATGCTTACTGATGGGTAGGGAAATGGCAATTGAACAGGGGCAGATATCGGGACGGCTTAACTTTTTTTCCTGCCCTAATATCCTATAATTTCTGTAAATAACATGCCGATGATTAATTTAACCGAGAAATTCGGAAATCCATGAGCGGTCTAATTAAAAGACTAATTATTACAACAATAATTTTTTTCTTGACCGTAAGTCTTGGTCTGGTGTTCGTATATTTAAAACAACAAGAAGGGATGTCCGCGTTACGTAAGATAGTCACAGAAGTGGCTGCCGCTCAGGCATATTCCATATCAAGGCAATTGGATCGGTCACTTTCTGCGACGTACGCTCTGGCTTCACTTATACAGAAGTATGGCAAGATCGATAATTTCGATACGCTTGCCGCAGATATGATTGATCGCTATGGAGGGATTAGCAGCTTGCAGCTAGCTCCGGATGCAGTGGTAAGGCAAATCTTTCCTGTAGCGGGAAATGAAGCTGCAATTGGTCATGACTTACTGAATGATTCGAATCGTAGAATTGAAGCATTGGCAACCATTAAATCCAAGACACTGACGCTTGCGGGGCCGCTAAACCTCATTCAGGGTGGGGTAGCGGTAATTGGAAGGTATCCTGTTTTTTATTCTGATGAGAATTCTGGAAAGGAAACATTCTGGGGATTTACCATAGCTCTGATTAGACTTCCCGGGTTGCTTCACGCAAGCAATATCAGTCAGCTGACTGCCGATGGATATAATTACGAACTATCAAGGATCAATCCTGATGGCAATGAGAGGTTTGTTTTCGCACAATCGAATCAAGGGCAGCTTCAAGATCCGGTCAGCATGCACGTCGAAGTTCCAAACGGACGCTGGACGTTATTCATTGCACCAAAAAATGGCTGGCTATCGCCACGCCATATTTCATTGGAAGTGGCAATTATAATCTTGGTGGCGACGATTGTAGCTTTGCTCATGAATCAACAATTAAGAAACACGGCTGAATTATCAACAAAAAACGAGTTACTGAGACGCGAAATAATCGAGCGTAAGAGACTGGAAGCGGAACTCAAGGATTTGTCATTGACCGACGAACTTACAGGCGTCTACAACAGGCGAGGATTTTTTACCATTGCCGAACATAAGTTGAAAGACGCCAATCGTGAGAAGAGACGATTGTTATTACTGTTTGCGGATATCGATAATCTGAAAGAGGTTAATGATGCGTTCGGTCATAGAGAAGGCGACGCTGTGTTGGTCGATACTGCCAAAATCCTTCAATCAACGTTTCGGGACTGCGATATCATTGCTCGCATCGGCGGAGATGAATTCGTAGTGTTGAACATGGGATCATCAGACAATACCGAGGACGCAATGAATGCGCGGTTGCAGGAAAGCGTGGACACGTATAACACGAACTCAGACCGCAATTACAGGATATCGATCAGCGCAGGTATGGTTGAATATAATGTGGAATCGCCTCATTCACTCAACGATCTGTTATCCCGGGCCGATAAATTTATGTATGAACAGAAGAAGCATAAACGAAAGATTTCACTTCAAAACTGAACCCACCGCATTCGGCACTTCACGTGTAATCGCCTATAACGCGATGTACTTTATAAAGACCCTTTGGCATCTCCGCAGTATGGAAATTCGGTGACCACACCTGGACCAAAAAAATTTTGACACCACATCCATCGTGGACATAGGCACGGCCTTGGCCTCGATTTGCCGGACACGCAGGCCAAGGATCTACCGTTGACGCCGTCAAACGGCACGTAGATCGGCTTCACCGACGGCACCGCCGCCGCTACTGGGCTATCGGTAAAGATGGTGATCAACTTGATCCACGAGGACTGCCTCCAACAGGTCACACGGAGAAAGAAAGCGTGGACCGGCCTAATTTGCGTCAGCAACAGCTCGTCGAGCGTGCCGACATCCTGACAGTGGCCGTCTTCGAAAACATCGGCCAGAGACGAATAATCCTGCAACGCGAACACACGATTAGCAGGGGTCAAGTCCGGGTAATTGCACGATGTGGCAATACAAGACCTGACCCCACGGTTCGACGACCCCACGGTTCGACCCTGACCAGGTCGCCGCTTGATTCACGGTCATACACCAGATTCGACTATAGCTCGGTCTTAATCTGGGACACCCATAAATTTAGAGTGTTAATTGGTGTTAATTGGGACACCTAACACCTATCGATTTGTTGCCACTGTAGGCAATATAGGGACACCCATAGATTTGCTGCCACCGCGAAGATTTTGCTGCATATTTCTAATCTGCCCGGTTGGCCTCGGCCCCGGTGCCCCGTGGAGGGGCTCGTTCGGTGATACGATCGGACGCTGTTAAGGTAGACCTTCAATCATTGCCATGAGGAGGATCTGATCATCAGCTATCACACCGCGCTCAACCCCAAATGCACCGACACAGTCGGATCCATTGAACTCGTCATCGAGTCGAGACAAAGAGACCTGGGCGGATTCAGTGTTCGCCGGGTGCTGCCCGCCAGCGAACGGCGAATGGTCGGTCCGTTTGTCTTCTTCGATCACGCGGGTCCTGCTGAATTTCCACCTGGTGAGGGAATTCAGGTGCGCCCGCACCCGCACATCGGTCTCGCCACGATTACCTATCTGTTCGAGGGCGAAATCATGCACCGAGACAGCCTCGGCTGCGTGCAGAGGATCCAGGCCGGTGAGGTCAATCTGATGACGGCCGGCCGGGGGATCGTGCATTCGGAGCGAGCCGGCGAAGATCTCAACTCACCATCCAGGCTTCACGGCATTCAATCCTGGATTGCGTTACCTGATGACCAAGAAGAATGCGAGCCCGCGTTTGTGCACTATTCAGCCGGTGATGTTCCAGAGCTTGAGATCGGAGAAGTTGCGGTGCGTCTCATCATTGGTGCGGCGTATGAGCATGCTTCACCAGTGCAAACGTATACGTCGACACTTTGTTTCGAGTGTCGACTGCCTCAGGGCACGGAACTTCGGCTGCCCGAATCGTATCCGGAATTGGCTGCATACATCGTCGCCGGCGACGTCCAAATCGATGCGCGCACCTATACGAGCGGCGTCATGGCGGTGGCGTCTCCCGGCAAGGCCATGTCGCTGTCCGCACTCACCGACAGCCACGTCATGGTCATCGGTGGTGACCCCGTCGGCGACCGATACATCTGGTGGAATTTAGTGTCGAGCTCAAAAGATCGAATCGAGCAGGCCAAAACCGATTGGCAGGCCGGCCGGTTTACTCCCATCCCCGGCGATACCGAGTTCATTCCCTTACCCGACTCGCCCTAAATCCATGGACCGGGGTCGCCGGCACATGAGAATTCTTCTCAAGTGCTATTGGGGACACCCATCGATCCCGGGCCACCGGCGCCGACCACGGTCCGGAACGGGTGCACTGCGCCGCCCAATGGGC
>CAMYJT010000013.1:82731-162637 GCA_947258785.1 uncultured Gammaproteobacteria bacterium | reverse complement strand
TGGCGGGTCAAACTCACTTCCTTCATTTCCAGCCTCGACAATCGCTGCTTACGTGACATTGCGGTGCTCCAGCTTCACAATCCGCCGCTCAAGTTCGTCGATCTCGGTAATCCGCGCATGTCCCGCTATCGCCTGGATCACTGCAGCCGTCTCTGCCGGAGTTATGTCACCTTCGGCCATCGATTGAATCACCTTGGTCGCCTGTTCGGTTAGCGTTCCAGACAAACCATCAATTCTGACCGGATCGTCCTTGGCCTTTTTGGGTGGGATGAGTCGCTCCAGACAAAGTCGCAAAGCCGTTGTATCGCCTTCCAAAGCCAGATCAACAGCCTTTTTGACCAACACCTTGGCGTGCGGTTCAAGCAGCTCCCGCAACACGACACGCTTATCCTGAATGCCTTTCGGTCGCCCACCAGGATTACCGCTTTGCCCTTTTGCGAATCTAGCCATTTGATCTACACCTGTTCAGATCAGACTTCTCGGGCTTCATGCTCTACTGTCTTGAAATACAGCCCTGAAATCGCCGTTTAAGCTCGTAGATATTTTGCTTGCCTTTGCGCGGCCAATCCTTGATCAATACAAGCTCCCCCCAAGAAAAAACCGGGGTAGCGTCGCCTTTCGCTGATAGCTCCGCCTGAAGTTGCTTGCACTGATTCCCGTCCCCCACCCAGTAAGCTCTACCAACACCGCCCATTTCAACCAGAGTGGGGGTTCCGTCCCTCAGGTTTTCCTGCACTATGCGAGTCGTCTCGGATGTGTCTGTCAGCGTCTTTATCAGTTCGGGTTTATGCTGCTTGAGGTTGTTTCTAAACTCTGGCGTCATAACTTCCCCAGGCGCATCTACTTGGAGCAAATCACCGTCAGCCCATAGCCGGATGTCGTTCTTATGCGCGTACTCCAAAATTTCGACGACCTTCATATAGCCTCCCGCACTCGATCATGATCGATTTCATCAGTTTCGGGTTCCACAGCCGTTACACCGTTACAACCCGTGCGGTTATTGTGTTTCCGCCGATTTTCATCCGTTATATTCTCCGATGTTGTAACAGATGGTTTCGGGCTGAAAGCTGCTTGGTTATTAGCTTGTAACGCTGTAACGGCTAGATTTGGGGTGGAGTCCAGGTAGCGGCTAAAAACCGGCTTCAGTTTGGCAATTTTGTAGCCCTTGCGGACGGTATCGCCGATCCGTATGCCTTCGGGCCTTACTTCGTACGGTTCAAGTAACTTCGCTAGTCGCCGGTCGCTAATCTGTCGCTGATCCGCATCCCGCGCCTTGAAATTGTAGTCGGCCCACTGACTACCCTCGATCGTGATTTGCCCCATGTCACCAGACTAGAAGAACTCATCCTCAACAACGAAGATCTTGCGCTATGCGGGATCGTGCTTACAGAGATTCTCCAAGGCATTATCGATAATACAACTTACCGGCGCGTTCGGCGGTACCTCGTTCCGCTGGTTATGTTGCCGATAACGGATGCGGTTTTTGTCAAGGCAGCGGACATCTACCGTAAGCTACGTAAAAAGGGCATCACCCTCCGCAAATCAAACGATTGCATCATCGCCGCCACCGTTCTGGAACATCATTGCCGACTTTTACATAACGACAAAGATTTTGAGCCAATACAAAGGCACTTTCCGTTGAAGGTCGTAAAACCATGACCACCGGGTGTCGATATCGAGTGATCAACTTTAATAGTTCTCCGAATTACGCCAATTCGACACATCAGTGTAACGTGACAAAATCGTGCCATACCCGACAGGGTCGTACCGGACTGCAAACAAATTATTAACGCCTCTTTCCACCGTCATGATGCAATCTGCGGGTCAGTCCGCCGCCTGAGGTAACTCCGAATCGATCTCTTTAGCGAGCCGTTTTAATGATCTGGAACAATACAACACCATCCTAAATCTGCTAAGGTTATTTTTTTGGGCGAGCAGAAACACTAAGACGCCTGCGGTAAGCACCTGATGCAGTAAAGGAGGTGAACAAATGTCGAGTGTACAATGTTTTCCAAAAAAAGCTGCAGGGACTTTGGGCGTACTATTGGCTTTAACTGTCAGCGTATCGTATTCCCAGATCGGAAAAATTCAGACGAAGCTTGCACAAGCGTCGCCTGTTGCCGTGGGGGAACTGGAAGCCGTGGGAAGAGAACCAGGATGCACGGCCACCCTCATCTCCTGGCAAACAGTGCTGACCGCAGCGCATTGCGTTTGCCCAAGTGAAACCAACTCGATCGGCTGTGCAACACGCGGTCAGTTCATATTGGACAATGTGTTCCCCATTGACAATCCAGCAACCCCTGTTGACGAATCGACAACGCGGACCCGAATTAGTATCGGGGGCGATGTTCACGTCCATCCAGCGTATACGCAGCAAGGTTGGCTACGCAGGGATTTTGCCGTCATTACGCTGGATCAACCGGTGTTTGAGTTACTTAAGGGTATCCCGCCGATCTTTATGGATAACACACCCGTGAAAGATGGCGACAAACTGACCGTTGTGGGATATGGAAGAACTGGAGCCGGGTGCGGCTCTCCGCCAGCGGGCAAACGAAAGGTCACTTTGAAAGTCGATGAGGTGGTTCCGGATGCCATCCGTTTTCGAAATAATTCGATATATGTCTGTGGAGGAGATTCCGGCGGCCCCGCCATCAACGCACGGGGCTTAATTGTTGGTGTCGCTTCTCACAGCCCCGGGGGTCCCGTCAGTACCTATCGCCCCGTGTCCGAGGTCTACTCATGGATCGCCGGAATCAGAGACCAGGTAGAGAACGATCCGCGATACCGAGAGGGCAACTTAGTGAGTGCCGGTACGAGTTGGGATCTGGATGCGTACCGGCCGCTTTTCAATTACCGCTTACCCGTCGGGAAAACGCCCGCGGACATTGTCGGTATGGGAATAGCCGGCTCTAATGATCACGTCTACATTTGGTACGTCGACGGTACAGTCAGCTCAGGCACGAGTTGGGACCTGGATGCGTACCGATCGCCTTACCAGTACAGCCTGCCTCCCGGGAAAACTCCAAAGGACATCGTGGGCATGGGCATTGCCGGCTCCAACGACCACGTCTACGTTTGGTACACCGACGGCATGGTCAGTTCAGGCACGAGTCGGGACCTGGACAACTACCGGCCGCTTTACAAATACAGCCTGCCTCCCGGGCGTACCTCTTCCGACTTGACTGGTCTTGGGATTGTGGGCTCCAATGATTTTGCTTTTGCTTGGTACAGGTTACGGATCCTCTAGCGGGACAAGAGTAGTCTGTCCGTGTGACACATGTTGATTTACACACTCGAATGACTCGTTTTGAAGGTAGTTGCTTTGATCGGGACGCACTGAGTCGATTTCAGGCCTGCGTAAAACAGCCCGCGTTTTATGGATTGGAGGGAGAAATTAACGGAGTAATATGCCGTTACGGAAACTTATAACCGCGTATAGGTATAAACGTTGGTTTGCCGGCAAGGCGAATCGGGCCTTTATTGACAAATATGTTACGTTCAGCGCGCAGCGTCCGGGCCCGGCGCTGGCGCAATGGAGTTGGAAGTTCCCCGAACCTGCCTAATAGGGCCGGTTGTCGAACGCGCCTTTCCGAACGCACGCTACGTTCACCTCGTCCGCGCGACGGTCGCAACATCGCTTTTAAACGCCACCTCACCGACGACCCGAATCGACCACTCGGCGAACACGTACTCTCCGCGTGCGGCGCCCTGAACGACCCGCCGCACCTGCGCACCGCAAAGTCGTGGGCGTACCAGGAGCGTGTCTTTCGCCTCTTTGCCGGAACGCTCCCTGCCAATCGGACGCGATGATCCGTGCCTCGTCGAGCCTGGGCTTGTTTTCGGAGCGCTCTACGACACCAGATACAGCTCACAACGCCGGCACAGCGCATCAGGCATCGACCTGAACGCCTCGATGGCATCGCCGGCGCCGGTCCACTGATTGTTCAGTTTACCCAGCACGCCAATTCGTACAGGTTCACCATCGCGGCGTACTGTCGTGCGCGGTATGTAGCGGTCGGCGTCGGGGATGCCATAATGGGTCACCACCCGCGCATCGGGCAAGACCCAACTCGCTTGCTGCGCAATCTCGCCGTTCACACAAACCACCGTCACACCCTCACCTTCGAGCAATCGCGCAAAACGCGAACGGACCGTTCGATGCGCCAGCAGCGTGCACCGTTTGACGACGCCGCGACGCCGAGCTACGCGCAGTAACGGCGCGAAACCTCGCGACGGGTTGCCCCCGATCATAGCGTCGTAATTTTCCTTCAGCACACGTCCCCGGGCAACGAGCGCGTTCCACACCGGTTTGACCAGACTCGGTGTGCGGATCAGCGTGGCGCCGGCAAAATCCATCCGTTGGCGCAGCCGCCTGTCCCAGGTGGATTCCACTAGACGCCCCGCTCCAGCAGTTACTCGGTCAGCACCGTGTCAAGCAGCTGCACCCCTCGCAACGGCTAACGCTCACGCCGGGTAAGAAACGATGAACTCAGGAACAGGGTCGAAGGACGAGATGGCTCGAAGTCGGACAAAGCGGTGGTTCAGGTCGTTTTTGGTTTAGACGTCAGGTAAACCATCCTGGACAGCATTCTGGTAAATAGTTCGTGGCCAGTCAAATCAGTCATGTCTTTGCATATGCGTGGGGTGATTCCGGGTCCACAAACCTCTGCGGACGCAGCACGTCATCTGAAATCAATAGGGCCCGGCAACTTTTGTCGAATCCGCGTTCGACGCTGGGGCAGACCGATTTTCATTGGCCGGCAACAGCCGAAGGAACTCGAGCGCTTCCAGCCCAACAACCCAGGCCGGAAAAGGCGCCGTGAACCGTCGGCTACTCACTTGCGCTTGCCCGGTGAGCGCGGGCCTCGTTTCACGACACCGTCAAACGTCTTCCCGGGATAAGCGGGCATCTTCGCTACCTTGTCGAACTCCGGGATAGTTTCCATATGCTTGAGCATTCGGCTGCGCATCTCCTTGTCGGGCAGCGGTCCCTTGAGGGCACCGATGTTATCTGCTTGGTGTTTGGGTTTGGTGGTCGCGGGAATCGCGCAGGTCACCGCCGGGTGCGAGATGATCCACTTGAGGAAGAACTGGGCCCAGGTCTCGGCACCGATCTCGCCCGCGAAGTCCGGCAGCGGCCGCCCCTTTACGATCTGGAACAGTCGTGCCTTTTCGAAGGGCATATTCACCATCACGGCCGTACCGGTGTCGAGTGCGGCCGGCAGAATGCGTTCCTCGGCAAGCCGCGTCGCCAGCGAGTAACGCACCTGGACGAAATCAAGGGCCCCCTTTTCCACCCACGGCGCCATCAAATGGAAGTAGGACGGCAAGTGATGCGTGGCTCCCAGGTAACGGATCTGACCGTCCTCTTTCCACTCCCGCATGGCCCGGATAACGGTGCGCGCGTTCACCAGGCTATGAACCTGCATGAGGTCGATCTGGTCGCGCCACAGCCGCTCCTTTGAGCGTTGGAATTGCCGTTGCGCGTGGCTGTCGTCGCCGAGCCATTCCCCCGTGACCCAGATTTTATCGGCCAAAAACAGGTCCCGGGTGATACCCAGGGCCGTGGCATAATCGCCGATGGTCACTTCGGCCAAGCCATAGAGCGGGGAGGTGTCGATGACCCGCCCTCCGCCGTCATAGAAAATTTTCATCACCTCCCGCAAGTGCTCGCGCGGCTTGCCAGGCTTGATATCGAAGGTCATGTGGGTGCCCATCCCGACCGCCGGCACTGTCTCGCCTGTGCGCGGGATTACCTTCATAGCGATGTCTGCCGGTATGGCCAGTGCCGGGCCGCTGCGCAATAGCCCGGGGGCGGCCAGCGCGATAGTGCTGAGGCCAAGGGCCTTGAGGGCGTGCCGCCGGGACGTGTCGACGATTGTTGCAGTACGCTTAAATTCGTTCATATCAGATACCCTGACGGTGGCGCTCTGGCGTGCGTTCCAAGGACGAGCGGCGGGATGGAGCTTAATTCGAAAGCGCAAAACCTGGCAATCTTTCCCGACCAAAGGCATGGAAGCCCGACCGCAATCCGGCCCTATCATCACCGGCCGCCAACCGCTCGTCCACACGTCCTCCGGCGCGCGGTACGAACATCATCAGGCAATGCCGCACGGCAGGCCGCTACGCCTTGCTTGGCCCATCAGCACTGGATGCGGCGTTCCCCGGGGCTAAAAAGCGAAACATTCGGGCCGGGACGATTGGCTCACTCCGGTCCGGCCTTTCTGTGTATCATGTGGGGATAAACGGTTCACTCTCGGTTGGCAAAACGATGCGCAAGGGCCCCAATGCTTTGTTGTCGCGCCGCAATTTTTTAATCCACACCGCATTTTGCGCTGCCGCACCGTTTCTACCCACGAGCGCGTTCGGACAGGCCGCCTATCCGGCGCGCCCCATCCCAAAAACCGGTGAACGATTGCCGGTGGTGGGGCTGGGTTCCACCAAGGCCGTGTCGCAACTCGCCGAGCGTGGTACCGCCGGGTTCAAGCTGCTTTTGCGAACCCTGCTCGATGGTGGTGGAACGGTGGTGGACACCTGGTCGCGCAACGCCGCGCTGGACAGGCTGACCGGTGAAGCGCTGCAGGCCGAGGGCATGGTGAAGGATCTGTTCCTGGCTACTAAGGTGGATGCGGTTGGGGCCAAGGCCGGGCGGGCAATGCTCGATCGCACGCGGCGGCTGTTCGGCAAAACATCGGATTTAATCCAGGTGATCAGTCTGCGGGACCTGGAGACCCAGTGGCCGATCCTGAAGGAGTGGCAGACCGCGGGCAAGGCGCGCTATATCGGCGCAACGGTGTCATCCGATTACGACCATGAGGCCATGATGCATTTCATGCGAGGTGAGCGGCCGGATTTCATCCAGGTGAATTATTCGGTTGTGGAAACCCAGGCTGAGTCCGGGGTGCTGCCGCTGGCCGCGGATCTGGGGATCGCGGTGCTGGTCAACCGTCCATTCATGAACGGCAGTTATTTCTCCCGGGTACGGGGCGTTTCACTGCCGGAATGGGCGGTAAAATTCGACTGCCGCAGCTGGGCGCAGTTTTCACTGAAGTACATTCTTGCCAATCCCGCGGTCACCTGCGTGCTGACCGAAACCACCCAGCCCAAGCACCTGCTGGAAAACCTTGGCACCGCGCACGGCCGATTCCCCGATGCGGAAACCCGGCGCAGAATGCGGGAGGTGATCGAATTTATCTGACACGCGGTGCCCCGGTCCGTTATCTACAACCGTCCTCGCCTGCCGGACCGCGTTTTGTGTTTACCGTCACAACCAACCATACGTCCGGGCGACCTGCGCCGTGGCCAGCACCACGACCGAATAGATGAGCACGTTCTGGACATAGGTCTTAGCCAAGATATTTTTAATGTTGGCGTTGAGCTCTTTGGCCGCCGCTTCCCGCTCTTTCTTCGGTAACTGCTCGACGGCATCCAATTTTTCTTTTTTGATCCGGAGTTGATCGACAGCCTGTGTGACGCATACTGCCAAAATTGCCATACCAATGCCTGAGGGAGTCAACACAAAAAAATGGAGGCCAAGCCATCCCATTAAGGCATGAATCATTAGGTTCCACAGCATAAGAATTTTCGATGTTTCAGTAGATTGTACGCTTATTATTCAAGCTGACTTGCACGGTCAATGTCGGTAAGGACCGCCGGATCGTCTACATCGATCAGGGTCAACACATCGGCGTACTGTTCGAGCAACGATCGTGCGCCCTCATCACCTCGGAGTCGTGTGAGTTGGGCATAAAACGTGTCCGAGAATCCGACCGGGTGACCGCGCGAATTGCCATACCTGGGGGCCGCAATCGCCGCACCATCGTCCATGGCATCGGCGACACGTTGATGGATCGCAACGGATATAAACGGCATGTCCGCCAACGCTATGAGCCAGCCGCGAGCATGCCGGGTGGCCGCCACACCGCACGCAATGCTGCGGCCGATTCCTTCCTTTGCGCGTTTGTTGACAACGATGGCGTAACCGCACTGCGCTAACAAACACGACAGTTGCTCGTCGCCGGCGTGCACAACGGCAACACCTTGGTCGACAACGGGTAGCAGATTGCGTCCCGAGGCTACAGCAATGGAGGCACCGTCCTGCAGAGGCTGTAAGAGTTTGTTACCGCCAAATCGTGTACTGTATCCCGCAGCCAGCAGTACACCAACGACGCCTTCTGTCATGCGGCGCCGACCAGCTGCTTTGCCGAGCTGGAAATGTCATGTCGTGTGGCGGTGATTTCGGCCAGAATAGCAATGGCGATCTCAGCCGGCGTTCGGCTGCCGATGGCTAAGCCGACCGGAGCGTGAAGGCGGCGGAGTTTGGTCTTGTCAACACCGAGTTCGAGCAGTCGTTTACGCCGGTTGTCGTTGCTGCGCCTGGAACCCAAGGCGCCGATGTAAAAGGCCTTGGAGTCCAGCGCCTCCAGCAGCGCCAAATCATCGAGCTTTGGATCGTGGGTCAATGTGATGACCACACACCGCTCATGGTCTACGTATTGGGTGACCGCCTCATCCGGCATACAACGCAGCAACTTGGCATCCTCGATCTGCCAGGCACGCGCATAATCATCACGCGGGTCGCAGACGATAATTTGATAGTCGAGCATCAGCGCCATCGACGCGACATACCGGCTCAGATGGCCGGCGCCGATCAAGATCATTCGCCAGGCTGGTCCAAACACTTTCTGCATCGTGTTCTGGTCGTAGGCAAACGTATCAGTGGGCAGAGCGGGATGCAGCGTGGCGGCTCCGGTCGACAAACAGACTCTCCGCGCGATTAACGCCCCGGCATGCATTGTTTCCAGCAAAGCTCGGAGTTTGCCGGTGTCCTCAATGCGCTCGACGACCAGCTCGAGCCGCCCCCCGCAGGGCAAGCCCAAGCGGTTCGCGTCGTCCCGATTGACACCATAATCGATAATGCTCGGAAACGGCTCGCTAATTTGATGGTCACGATACCGAACAACCAAGTCCTCTTCCACACAGCCACCCGAAACCGAACCGGCATGAATGCCGTCGTGACGAATCGCCATCAGGGAACCAACCGGACGCGGTGAGGAGCCCCAGGTCCTGGCGACGGTAACCAGTCCGACCGGGAACCCATGATCCAACCATTCAATTGCGGTGTGTACGATGTCTCGATCGGACCCGTAGAGTGTCATTGCAGAGCCGTCAACCGGTGACCAGCAACGGAAGCTCGTAGAATCGCTTGCCGGTGGCCGCGGCCAAAGCATTAGCAACCGCTGGGGCAATGACCGGGGTCGCCGGTTCGCCGACGCCGGTCGGAGATTCGGTGGACTGGACAATGTGCACCTCCACGTCCGGCATTTCACTCATCCGCAACACGGTGTAATCGTGGAAGTTGGATTGCACCACACGACCCGCGTTGAGAGTGATCTGGCTCGACAAGGCTGCTGACAGTCCAAAGCCCAAGCCACCTTCCATTTGTGCGCGGATAATGTCCGGATTGACTGCAATCCCGCAGTCTACCGCCACCACCACGCGGTCAACGGAATACGAACCGTCCTTGTCAACACTCACATCCGCCACTTGTGCCACATAGCTGTTAAACGATTCATGCACAGCGATACCGCGACCTCGGTTTGGAGGCAGGGTTTCGCCCCACCGGCTTTTTTCAGCGGCCAAACCCACAACACCGCGATGGCGCGGATGATTTTTCAACAGCGTACGGCGCAGCACGACGGGATCGCGTCGGGCGGCAACGGCGAGTTCATCGATAAAGGTCTCAACGGCAAATGCGGTGTGCGTCGAACCGACGGACCGCCACCATTGCACCGGGACCGGCAATTTTGGCGAGTGCAGGTCAACGGTGATGTTCGGTACCGCATACGGCACATTGGCCGCACCTTCGACCGATGTTTGGTCGATACCGTCCTGCGCCAGGGATGCCTCGAAGGCGGTGCCCGCGATGATCGACTGACCGACAATGCGATGCTGCCATGCGATGATGTCGCCGGCGTCATCGAGCCCCGCCTTCATGCGATGAAAGTACATCGGCCGGTAGTAGCCGGCACGCATATCGTCTTCGCGGGTCCACACCAGCTTGACCGGCGCCTTACCCTGGATCGCCTTGACAATATTGGCCGCCTCCACCACGTAGTCGGACTGAGGATTAGCACGGCGGCCGAACGAACCACCAGCATACAGCATATTAATCTTGACGTGTTCCGGCTTGAGCCCCAGCACATTCGCCACCGCCATCTGATCGGGGGTCTGGAATTGTTCGCCGTTCCAGACCTCGCAACCATCACCGGAAACCTTGATCACGCAATTCATCGGCTCCAGTGCCGCGTGGGCGAGATAGGGAAACACGTAGTCGGCTTCGATGACTCGCGCCGCGCGCGCCATAGCCTGATCGGTGTCTCCTTCTTTACGGGCAACGGCGCCAGGATTTTTACTCAGTGCGCGGTACTCGGTCAGGATCTCATCGGTGCCGAGCGTAAACGCCTTGCTCTCGTCCCAATCGACTCGGAGCACGTCTCGGCCGCGCTTGGCACTCCAGAAATCCTTGGCCAGCACCGCCACCCCGGTGGGAATCTGCACCACGTCGGTCACACCTTTCACCCGCTTCGTCGCGCTCGCGTCCAACGATTTTACCGTTGCCCCGAAACGCGGCGGATGGGCGACTAACGCCGTCAACATGCCGGGCAATTGGATGTCCTGGGTAAAAATCGCGGTACCGTGGGTCTTGTCTCTGCTGTCTTTACGCGGCACATGGCTGCCGATCAGGCGAAACTCACTAGGGTCCTTTAGAAACGGTTCCACGGGGACCGGTTGACGCCCGGCGCGCTCGGCCAGTTCGCCGAAGGTCACGCTGCGTTCCGTCGCTTGATGCCGCACGATACCATCACGTACCGTTACATCGCTGGTGCTGACACCCCACTGTTCTGCCGCTGCGCCGACTAGCATTTCACGCGCTGCGGCGCCCGCTTTGCGCATCTGCACGAAGGAGTTGGCGATTGCGGTGCTGCCACCGGTACCCTGGGTCGACCCCCAAAGCAGATTGTTGTACCGGTTGGCGTCCGCCGGGGCCGGCTTGACCGTGATCTGCGACCACGCGGCATCGAGTTCTTCGGCGACCAGTGTCGCCAAGCCGGTGTAGGTGCCCTGACCCATTTCCAAATGTTTGGCGATCACCGTTACGCTGTTGTCAGCGCCGATGCTTACGAAGGCGTTGGGCTCGAAAGTGCCGGCCTTGAACATCGCACCCCCCGCTTTGCCGGGACCGGCTGCCGCTCCTGCTGAACGCAGGGTCGGGAGATAGACCCCCAAGGTGAGTCCGGTGCCGGCGGCGAGACCGACCTTCAGGAACTGACGACGGGAAACGTTGACGATTCGATCGGTAGCCATAGTCATGTCTCTCTAGACCAAAGCCCGGCTCGCTTCCCGGATTCCCGCACGGATACGCACGTAAGTCGCACAGCGGCAGATATTGCCGGACATTGCCGCATTGATCTGTTCATCGCTGGGATCGGGTTGCGCCTCCAGCAGCGCCGTCGCGGCCATGATCTGGCCCGATTGACAGTATCCGCACTGGACCACGTCGAGCCGCTCCCACGCCGCCTGCACCGCTCGTGATGTCTTGCTGTTCAGCCCCTCTATTGTGGTTATTTTTTTATTTTGCGTGACGCCCACAGGCGTGACGCAGGAACGAGTCGGCACACCGTCCATGTGCACCGTACAGGCACCGCACTGGGCGATACCGCACCCATATTTCGTTCCAGTGAAACCCAACACGTCACGGATTGCCCAAAGCAACGGCATATCTTTTTCTACATCGAGCTCGTAGAGTTGATCATTAATGTTCAGCTGAATCACAAACTGGCACTCTCTGAATGTGAAAGTTCCGATGATAACACTTCCGCCCGACGAGCAACTCAACTTCGATGGCGCGAAATGGATGTCAAGAGCATTCTGTGAGGATGAGTACTGGCAAGACAGGCTCGTTTTATGACCGGTCTTTGCTCCTTGCCGTTAACGGCAAGGATTCATAAGGATTCGAAGTCACGTATGTGTTAAATCAAGACCTGACCCCTGAGTGCTCGGGGCCCTCTCGGGACCGAGTTGCTCGACCCGACGCCGCGTGCGGTCTCCCAGCAACAACAGGCAGGGGGTCAGCAGCAGGGTCAACAGCGTGGCGAAGGCCAGCCCGCCCGCAATCGCGCTGGCGAGCTGCGTCCACCACTGTGTCGACGGGCCGCCGATACTGATCTCGCGGCCGATCAAATCGAGGCTGACGCCCAGCACCATCGGCATCAGTCCCAGAATGGTGGTGACGGTGGTCAACAGCACCGGGCGCAAACGCAGCGCCCCGGTGCGTAGAATCGCCTCCACCGTGTCCACGCCCTTGGCGCGCTGAATATTGAAGGTGTCGATCAGGACAATGTTGTTGTTGACGACAATTCCGGCCAGGGCAATCACGCCCACGCCGCTCATGACGATGCCAAACGGTTGATCGGTAATGAGCAGCCCGAGCAGCACCCCGATGGTCGAGAGCACCACCGCACTCAGGATGAGCAGGGCCTGATAAAAACTGTTGAACTGGGTCACCAGGATGATGGCCATGACGAACAGGGCGACGCCGAACGCCCGGATGAGAAACGCTTCGGCCTCGCGCTGCTCCTCGTCCTCGCCCTTGAACTCGAGCTCAATGCGTGGATCCAGGTCGGCTTTAGCCAGCCAGTCACGGATCTCGCGCACTTTGTCGGCGGCGAGCACGCCCTCCGGCAGATCGGCTTCGACGGTCAACACGCGGCGGCCTTCGCTGCGCTTGATGGATCCCACCCGCGGCGACACCTCATGCGTGACAAAGTTGCTGATCGGCACCGCTCCCTGATGCGTGGGGATCCGGAGCCGGTCCAACTGATCGATGCTGCGCTCAGTCCGCGGATAGCGGATGCGGATATCCACCTCGTCGTCGGTGTCGTTGGGACGGTAGGAGCCGACCAGAATGCCGTTGGTCACCAGCTGGACGACGCTGCCGACCGTCAGAATATCCGCGCCGAAACGGCTCGCCTCGGCCCGGTCCACCTTGATCTGCCACTCGATGCCCGGAATCGGGCGGCTGTCGGTAATATCGGTAAATCCGCCAATCTCATAGAACCCTCCGCGCACCCGGGCCACCGCCTCGGGCAGCAGTTCCGGGAACCTCGAGCTGAGCTGAATCTGGATCGGCTTGCCCACCGGCGGACCCGATTCCTCTTTCTGCACTTCGATCAGGATGCCAGCGAGATCCGCGGTCCGCTTCCGCACCTCGGCCAGGATGGCCGCAGCGGGCCGGCGCTGCTCCCAGTCGGTGAATTCCAGTTGGATCATACCGATAACGTCTTCCGCAACTTCGGCCCGGAAGCCGGACCCGCTGCGGGCGTAGATCGTGGAAAACTCTTCCATGTCGAGGATGCGCACTTCGACCGACCGGACTAGCGCGTCGCGTTCCTCAATCGACAGGTTGCCGCGGGCGCGTATGTTGAGCACCGCGTTCTCCGGTTCGATGTCCGGAAAAAACTCGACGCCGCGGCCAAATTGCGCATACAGGACATAAACCGTGAGCAAGACGCCAACTGCAGCCAGAGCCACCTTTCCGGGGTGGCGAAGCGCCTTGTTCAACACGCTGAGGTAGACACCGGTCAGACCCGCGATCTTGGACAGATCCCCCGATTCCGCGGCCACCAGCGCCGCCGACCGGGGCCCGCTGTCGGGCGCGCGACGGCCGATCAACGAACCCAGGGCCGGCACGAAGATAAGCGCCATGAACAGCGATGCACTCAAGGTTGCGATCAGCGTAATCGGCAGGTACTTCATGAATTCTCCGACGATGCCCGGCCAGAACAGTAACGGCATGAACACCGCCAGGGTGGTCGCCGTGGCGGCGATGATCGGCCAGGCCATGCGCTTGCTGGCCGCGGCGTAGGCCTCCCGCGGACTCATGCCCTCCGCCATCCTGCGGTCTGCCAGTTCCACCACCACGATCGCGCCATCCACCAGCATGCCGACGGCCATGATCAACGAGAACAGCACGACGATGTTGACGGTCAAACCGGCGATGGCCAGCACCAGAATGCCGGTCACGAACGAGCCGGGAATTGCGATGCCGACCAGCCCCGCGGTACGCATCCCCAGCGCGCCGAGCACGACAGTCATCACCAGCAACACCGCGGCAAGCACGTTGTTCTGCAGATCGCGCAGCATGTCGCGGATGTCCTCGGATTTGTCCTGGGAATAAGCCACGTTGAGGCCGCTGGGCCAACCAGCGCTCTCCTGCTCGACCAAGCGGCGCACGTCGGCGATGGTGTCGATGATGTTGACGCCGATGCGTTTGGACACTTCCAGCGCAACGGCGGGTTGACCGTTGACGCGGGCAAAGCCGGTCGGGTCTTTGAACACGCGGTTCGCGGTCGCAACGTCGGCGAACGTGACCACGGTGTCGCCGCTGACCTTGATCGGCAGCCTGAGCACGTCCTCGACGCTTTCAAACAGGCCCGGTACCTTGACCGAAAAACGGCCACGTCCGGTGTCCAGGGCGCCCGCCGCCACCAGTTCGTTGTTGCGTGAAATCAGCTGGTACAGTTCTTCCTGGGACTGGTTGTAATGTTCCAGCCGCGCCGGATCGATGATGACCTCAATCAGGTCCTCGCGGTCGCCGGCGATGTCCACTTCGAGCACGCCCGGGAGCGCCTCGAGCTTGTCGCGTAAATCCCGCGCCTTGGCGACCAGCACGCGCTCCGAGATGTCGCCGTAGAGGGTCACGACCAGCACCGGGAAAAGCGCCACGTTGACCTCGTTCACCGAGGGTTCATCGCTGTCCGCCGGCAGCTCGACCTTGGCCACGTCCACCCTTTCCCGCACGTCGTTGAGGGCCTCGTCGCTGTCGAAACCGGCTTCGAATTCAAGAATGATCGAGGCGTCACCCTCCACCGCCGTCGAGCGGATTTCCTTGAGGCCCTCGATGGCCCGCAGTTCCTTCTCCATCGGACGCACCAACAACCTTTCCGCGTCCTCGGGTGAAATGCCTTCATGGTGGATGGAAACGTAGATGATCGGGATGGCGACGTCGGGGTCCGATTCCTTGGGAATGGACACGTAGGCCACAGAGCCGGAGACCAGAATCAGGCCGAGAATCAGCAACACCGGCCGCGTGCGGTTCAACACCGCATCGATCAGGGCGTTCACCGGTCCGTGTCGGCGTCGTGGGCGACGGCGGGAGCCACCGCCGGGCTGCCGGCGACCGGCGTGACCCGCTCACCGGCCTGGACAAACCCCTGCCCCACCGTGATCACGCGGACGTCTTTGGGAAGCCCGGAGATCCACAGGTCATCGGCAGTCGCCCGGACAATCTGCACCGGGTAAAACCGCACCACATCGCCGTCGTCCACCCCCTTGACGCCCAGTACGTCGCTGCGGTTCAAGGACAACAGCGCCGGGGAAATGCGGTACGCCGTGACGGTGCGCACCGGGATACTGATTTCGGCCGTGATCCCGGCGACCAGCGTCGCGTCGGGATTTGCCAGTTCGAGTTCGACGCGGAAGGTCCGGGTCGCTTCTTCCGCTTCGGCGGCGATGTAACGGATCTTGCCCTCGGCAACCTGCCCGGTTATCAAGCGCGCCAGGCCTTGATCACCGAGCACCAATCCACCGCGTTCGAGTTGCGTTACCGATCCAACCGCGAGGATCGGATCCTGATCGAGGATACGCGCCACGACGTCGCCCGGCTGCACATAGGCGCCGACTTCAATGGGGCGATCGTCCAACACGCCATCGAACGGTGCACGCACGACCGTATTGCTGATCGCGACTTCGATGCGTTTGCCCGCTGCCTGCGCGGACGCCAGCGTGGCTTTGGCGCGTTCCAGTTGAATCTCGGACTGGAGGTCCTTGCGTTTCAAGTCCGCTGCGGCCTGGTACTCGAGCTGGCGTTGTACGAGTATCGCTTTCGCTTCTTCGAGTTGCGCCTCCAGATCCCGTATGTCCAAGCGCGCGATGAGTTCTCCGGCTTTGATTTCCGCGCCTTTTTCAGCGCCGACGCGGGTTACACGCCCTTCAATTTCGGCGCGCAGCGTGACGGCCCGGGCCGGTTCGGTGTGGCCATTGATGACGATCTTCTGACGGATCTTGCGCGGCGTCAGCGACCGGACACGAACTTTGGTCAGTGTGTCCCGCTGTATAGCCTGAGCGTCGTTACCGGCCTGTGTTGGCGCGGGCTTGAACTGTCCGGAAATCAACCAAACAGTCACCGCCAGGATCACACTTAAGGCGAGCCACACCGAAGGCTTCACACCCTGAAGTTTCTTCATATTAGCCAGGCGAATTCTGCATAGGTGACTTGTGCTGAAACCGGTTCAGAAAATAAAGAACGCCACGTCGATCGATCCAAGGGAACGATCACGACCGCCGGTCACTCAACGTCCTGCAATCGCCATCCCCTCCGGCAACACTACTATCGTACCGTATCGACGCGCTTCCTGTATTGCATTGTTTTCGATTACAAAGACCTGTTGGTCCCAAAAGGACGCATTAAATCACTATGTCGAAGTTTCGCCGCGATACGTGCTTCCTCTCGCAACATGACTAAAGTCTGAGCCGGCGGCGATGAGGCTTTTTCCTACCCGAGAACCAGGTAATGGCGTTATTGATTGTTCGGCGATGCGTGACGGGGTTCGGCAAAAAATTTCCTTCCAGCTCCTCTACGCCGCCGTACCCGGTTGATGTTCGGCTGGCGCTTACCGTCGACCAGTTCATGCACTTTGTGAGAAACACCACAGCTTGTTGGTGTGCCGTTCTGTAGCCTTCTGTCCATGCTTGTTTTACGACGGTCCACAGTCATGACTACGTACAATCCCCAAGACCGAATCATCACTCGCCGGGATGTTATAGCCGCATGGCTCGTTGCTGCGGTTATCTTCTTGTTGTTTGTCTACTTTGGGATATGAATATGAGGCCAGGTCTTGCCATGTGTATCCATTGCGGCATTGCAAGACCTGACCCCAAATCTGCAAATCTGCAAGGTCAGCGGGCGCATCACCAACCGTGACGGCGAGTGGCGGCTGGCATCCTCCGAGCCGTTCACGGATCGCGCAGGCGAAGACATGCCGTTGACCGACAAGGTCAAGGGCACCGTCGCCAGCCGGCTCGACAGCCTGGTTCCAGAAAATGAGTTGGCGGTAAAAGCGGCCAGCGTACTGGGCGAGCGATTTGACGCGGCCCTGCTTCAACGGCTGCTCCCTGACCTACAGAACCCCGACGGCCTCGACGCCGTATTGGATCACTTGGTCAGGGATCAACTCATCCGGGCGACCGGGGAGTCCGGATCGTACGCGTTTTGCCACACTTTGATCCGTGAGGCGGCCTACACTCAGCTTACCCCAAGTCAGACGCGTGCAGTCCACCGGTCGGCCGCCGATGGCATTGAAGTGCTGCACGCCGGACATCTGCCGCCCCACTACGCCGCCTTGGCCCACCATTGGTCGAAGGCCGACGTCCCCGTATCGACGGTGCGGTACGCGGAGCTGGCGGCGTCGCAGGCGCTGGCGTCCGGCGCCTATTTGGAAGCCGATCGCTTGTTGCGCGTATGTCTCGAACTCACCGAGCGCACGCATCGGGTCCCCTGCGAAACACCGAGGCTGATCCACTGGCACGTCGCGCTCGCCGAGGCCGGCGAGGGCCTGGGCCGGGTCGAGGAGCGCGGCATCGAGGCGCGCGAAGCCTTGGCGCTCGCCGGCCGTCCACAGCCGCGCCGGCCTGTTGAGCCGCGCCGGTATCCGTGCGGTAAAGGCCTATGTGCACGGCACGCGCCGCCGGGAGTCCACCAACGACCACACGCTTGCGGGCGACTTGGCGCGCGCCCATCGCCACAGCGCGGCGGCCTGTTTCTTCGCCAACGACCCGGTCGCCATGATGTGTGACGCCGTCGCCGCAATCGAGCAGGCGCAGACAGTGGCGCCGTCCGCCGACCTCGCCGGCGCCTACGCAGAGCTCGGCGGCCTGCTCGGCATCGCGGGGTTACGCCGGATCGGCGAGAGCCTATTGAGGCGCGCGATAGAGGTGGGCGAAGCATCGGGCGCGTCTCCCGCCGAGGCCTACGCGCACCCGATCAACAGCCTGTACGCCGTCGGGGTGGGAAACTGGCGGATCGGGGAGCGCAGCGCCGAGTTGGCTCAGCGCCTGTTTGTGCCGCTCGGCGATTGGGTCAACTGGGGCAATGCACAAGCGGTCCGGTTTTGGTTGAACCACCACCAGGCCCGCAACGAAGCCGCCGAGTCGGTGGCCCGTGCGTTACAGGACCGGGCGCAGAAAACCGGTAATCGGCAGCATCAGTCCTGGGCTCTGCGATTTCTGGCCCTGTGCGATCTGCGTCGGCAGGCAGCGGAGTCGGCGGTTGAGCGGCTCGAAATCGCCCTGGAGTGCCTCGGCGATTCCGCTGCGCGCAACGACCAGATTCCAACCCTTGGCGCCCTCGCCCTGGCCCGCCTGCACATGGGCCGGGTGGGCGCGGGCCGCGCCACCGCCCGGCGCGGCCTCGAGCTGGTCAGTGGCGTAAAGCTGCCGCTGATCCACAGCACACTCGAAGGCTATGCCGCCCTGGCCGAGGTCGCTCTCGGGGGTTGGGGTGAGGCGCTGGACGCCCCGTACTGGCGGCGCGAGGCGCGCCGCGCCATTCGCGGACTCCGCCGCTATCGCTACGCCTTTCCGATCGGCGAACCCTACTACCATTTGTGGCGCGGCCGGTATCTGGCGCTGAGTGGGCGGCGGTGGCTGGCTGCGCGCTGCTTTCGCTGCGGCCGGGACGCGGCGATGCGGCTCGGCATGGTCAACTACGAGTCCCGTTGCGCTCAGGCCCTGGCGGAGTTGTCACTTTGAAGACCGTCCAGGATTTTGGGGAACACGTCTCGGGGCGATTGCTCGCCCCACAGCAGGTCCTGGTGGCCGTATTCATCCAATATCACCTTGCGAACACGCTCACCCGGCCGGGCGTGTCGGTGAACCAGCCACTCGTACATGCAATCGATGCTGTCGCGGTGCCAGAGCCGGTTCATGGCGCCGGTGATCAGCGTGACCCGCTTTAACTCGTTGAAACAATCGCGACATTGGTCACGCATGAATCGCAAAGGATGCCGGTCCCCAACCTTTCTCTCGGTGTTGCCCGACGCACCGGCAACATCGATCGCCTTAAACCCAGCGGCCCAGCCCCGGCGCACATTTTTGGCCCCGTGGGCGTACATGCGGATCGGAATAGCCCCGAACTGATTGGGCAGCTCGCTATCGTGGAGCTCCGGGACCAAGTTCATTTCCCGGTAGGGGTCGCCGAACATAAAGCTCACCCGGTTGCACATCCGCAGTATGGCTCGCTCGTCCTTACGCAGATCCCTAATTTCCCCTACGTCGTGCAACGGCTGCAGCCGGCCGGGCCAGTTCTGGTAGAGATACTCAAGCGGTTCCGGCCAACTCCAACCGGGCTCGTTGCGGTAGCGTCCATCGTCGACACGTGGATCGATCGCAAACACCTCGCCGCCAGCGTCGCCCCGATTGAGACCCCGCAACCGCTCCAGCAGATGGTCCTGGACCTTGAGCAGGCTTACGGCAGGCGTCTTATAGAACAGCCCCAGGGTCATGAGCACCACATGGGTGAGCGGCGGGTCGCGCTCCTGGACATAACCAGCGGCGATGGCCTGGGCCAGCGTCCCGCCCCCCATGCAGAAGCCCACAGCACCGAGTTGGTCCGCGTCCGGTCGCAGCTCGCGAATTTTGTCGAGGGCGGCCGGAATGTCGTGCTCGGCGGTGTGATCGAAATCGAGCGTGTCGCGGTTGTCGAGCAGTCCGTCGCTGCCCAGCCGCTCCGCCACGTTCAGGCTCCCGCGCCAGTCCAGCAGCCAGGGCTCGTAACCCTCCTCGTGCAACCGGTCCATCAATGATCGTTGCTTCGGAATAACAAAGGTTTGGGCGCCGGCACTCGCACCGTGCAACAACAACACGGGCATCTTGCCGTCATTGCGCCACCGCCAGAGACACAACTCGACACCACCCGCTGGGAGTGGATAACACTTGAGCTTACCGTTCTCATACAAAGGGTGTTTGTACAATGGGTGTCCCCGGCACGCATCGGTACGGTCGATGTGGGAATCGCGTTCAATCATGGGTGCGTGTCACGATGTTATTCACAACGTTCACCACCTCATCGATCTCCGGCACGTAGACATCCACCAGGCGCCCAAAGAAAAACTGGGCAAACGCCCCGAGTGTCCAACTCTGGCGCGCCGGGTCCTGGGTGCCGGTGACCTCGATGGATTTCAGCTGCTCCTTGAAGAATTTGCTGGCCGGGACACGCAGGATCCCCAGGTTCAACAATTTATCTTGGTTCTGGTCATCGGAATTCTTGACCTCGAAGAGCCCGAAATAGAGTGTCGTCGTGTCTTTCCACACGTCCAGTCCGGGGTCGTCGTGGATATGCTTGAAGCCGTAAAGGTAATACGGCCGGCCTTCATGCTTAAAATTCAGCTGGTAGTTGAATGTCGTCGTGCCACCATGCTCGGCAAACAACCACAACGCGCTACCGTCTTCCAGATCCGTTTCCCACTGCGGATCTCCGGGCTCCGGCCAACCGGAGATGGCGATTGTGCCGGTCAACTTGATCTTCGGCGTGGCTGGTTGCGGCCCCGCAGAACCAACCGAATTGAGAGCACCCGGCCCCGCGGTGCCGGTCTGGTGCGCCGGGTGTGAATTCATATACTCGGTCAGATCGTCTATCTCGGCATGAAGCGCGGTGTTTATGGTGCGATAGCTGTCGGCTCCCTCTAGGTCCGCTTCCCGGAAAACGGCGATGGTGTGCCGGTAGTCTGGCTGCGAGCCTTGGAGGTGTTTCTGTCGCCCTACAAATTTGCGGCGCATTTCCTCCGTCATATCCGAGTGAAACCCCTCCATCCACTCGCTGAACTTAAGTCCGACCGGCCGGGATTTGGGCGCCTTGCTCTGCTTGGTGTTCAGCGCGGCGATCGGATCGAGCTTGTCAAGCTGGTCGTTTGCCCATTGCTGACTTTTCTCGAACTCCTTGGCACGCCACGATTCGTCCTTGACGTGCGTTTTGATGAACTGCTCGATTTTGTACTCTGCGACGGCGAGAATGGTGGCCGATGGATTGACGCCGACCGGTGTGGGGAAAGCCGCCGCATCCATCACGAACAGACCGGGACAGCCGAAGACCCGACCATCGGGGGCGGTCACGCCGCTGTCTTCGTCTTCTGCCAGCGGGCAACCGCCCTGGCCATGGACCGTCAAGCGGCGTTGCATGAACGGCTCAATGGGGTCGGTGCGCAGCTCCCCCTGCCAGGCCTTGGCAATATCGCGCAGGATCTGCTGCTGTTTGGTGCGCTCGGCGGACGCCGGAGCGTCTGCGTCCGTGGAGACGTGTGGGCCATATTTTGCCAACTGCGAGGACAAAAACGGCCACAACTGGTCCGGTGGAAGGTCGTCCTGCCAGGCCTGCTCGATGTCGTCCAGGATCTGTTGCTTGGTGATAGGCTGGATGGTCACGGGGGCGCCGGCATCCGGCTGCGGATCCCACCTTGCCCACAATCGTGGTGCGCCCTTGCCCCGCCTGCCGGGTTCGAGCCCCAAGCGGTAAGAAACGGTATCCCGGCCCATCGTCAGGAGCAATCCGGTATAGCCGTCACCGGTGCGGTAATCCAGGGCCCAGACCAGCAGCTTGGACAACAACTGGACGAAGTCCTGGGTACCGCCGGGCACGAGCCTGTTGAGCAGGACCTCGGCGGCGTGCCGCGCCATGTCCGCTTCGCTGCCCCAGATCACCTGTGTCGCGAGCCTGAGCAGCCCCCGCGAGAGCCGCTGGACATCGTCGGGGTCGAAACTGGTGAGCTTGAACGAGGCGACCAGGGCTTCGATGTCGAGTTCGCGGGTGATGCGTCTGTCGACCTGATCGAGCAGCTCGTTGATCATCGACTCGGCAAGCCAACCCAGGTACTCCAGCAGCTGATCGCGGTCGTCCTCGAGCGCCCGCGCCAGCCAGTCCGGCAACACCGGCCACAGGTCAAAGCCCGCTGGCTCCAGGCCGTCCTGGTCCTCTCGGCCGTTATCCGCGGCCGTTTCGCGCAGCGACCCGGGGACTTGCCAGCCATCCGTGACCGCGTCTTTCGGCCTCCGCCCCTGGGTCGTCAATATGCGGGCCGACACACCGGAGACGATTTCCCTGGCGAAACCCGGGGGAAGCCGGCGGTAACGGCCGCGCTGGCGGGCCCGGGTTGCGGGCGACTCGATGTAGCGGTTACGGCGCATCCACAACGGGCTGCGGAAGATCCCGAGCAGCGGCTCCATGTCTTCGGGGAACCCGCCGTCCTCAATCAGGAACCACACCGGCCCGTCTTTGCCGTCCGTCGCCGCGCCTTGACGTTGGCCCTCCCCGGCCGTCGCATCATAGAGCAGGGCACCGGTGATCGTCGGTCCTCGATCCGCCCTGTGCGGTTCGTCGCAATCAAACACCGCGGCCAGGGAATCGGCATTCAGGTGATAGCGTTTGCCGATCAAATCACGCCTGGCAGTGGGCAGATTCCCCTTTTCCGAGTCGCGCAACAGCAGCTCGGTGGTGTTGACCGCGCCGGCGCAGAGAAAAACATATCCGGCCTGTACGGTTTTTCCCGTTTCGTTGAGCAGATGATCAGTGTACTCGACTGTATAATAGGGTTCCTTGCCGGTGTCCGGGACGGTGTATTTGATTGAGGTGACCTCCGCCAAGGTGCGGATGTCGGCAAGCGGATTGTCGCTGCAGTCGCGCGCGTCCTCGACCTCGGCGAGATAATTGAGGTCCAGGGTGTTCTTGGCCTGAATCGGGCAGCCCCGCCAGCAGTCCCCAATCAGTTGGCAAGTTCCCTGTGTTCGCTTGTGTCTGTTTCTAATAAAACGAGGGGAATCTTGTTCGCCGAAATTTACGGCCAAGGGCGGCTTGAACCAGCTCACGACATCGCCGTTGCCGTTTGCCTCGCCGTTGTTGCGCCGATTCAATTCGTGCGCCGCGCGCTGCAGCTGAGCGCTTTTGGCCAGCGGATGTCTGTCGGGCAGCGGCTGTACATCGAGCATGTAGGCGGCCAAGTTGTAATACGGGTCCAGGCCCTCTGGACCTCGGCGATATGGTCTGGGAGGCCAATTCGTGTCAAACACAGGCGGCGGCGCGCGCAGGTGGACATTGGCGTAGACCAGCGAGCCGCCCCCATAACCCGCGGCCTGCACGGCGATGACCTGGTCGAGCTTACGGACGTCCCACAGCCCGTGATCCGACCCCCAGCGCCAGCGCGAGAAGCTCGGCGATGGCGCGGCGCTTTGCCCGTCGACGTCTGTGTCGCCGAGACCGTCCGCCGGATAGACCGGGAAGTCGTCCGCCTCGTAGCGGCGTCCGCGCTCCAACACACAAATACGCAAACCGGCCTGGACCAGGCGGCAGGCGGTCACTGCCCCGGCGAAGCCGGTGCCGATCACGATGGCGTCGATTTGGCTCACGAGTGGCACTCCCAGAAGTGGATGCGGCCACGCAAACTGCCGTGTTCGTTCGAGCGGACGCGGCCACCAATTGCTTCGGCATCACCGAGGGTTCGGATCACCTGCCACGCTACTTCCTGGGTGCTCGTCGCATGACCATTGAATTGGCCGGGCAAACAGCGCACCCGCAGCTTTATGATGCCGGCGGCGCTGCTGTCGAACTGCCGCAGCTCGATCCGATAGGTTCTTGCCTTCTTATTACCCTTCCTTTCAATCGTGCCACGGTAAAGGCGGATAAACTGGTCGCGGCGGCTGAACTCGAGTTGATAGACGGGACTTGCGCCGAGTTCGTGGATGGCGGCGGGCCGGTAGCCGATGTCCATGGTCGCGTGGTAACAGCAGTGCGTGTCACCGACCAGGAATATCAGCCGCCTGATGTCTTGATTGGCTTTTGCGCGTTTGTGCGATTCGCCGATGAAATCGATGATTTCCTCGCGCTGACGCCGGTAACCCTCACCACACCACTTGTCATCCCGATCCCGGGTGTCCGGCACCAGCGGGCGCTGGCCCGGATCCGCCGGTGGCGGTGTCGGCGGCAGGTCCCGCAATTCACCGACAAACGGAACGCCGGAGACTACGAACTTGAGATCATGGGGATACTTTTGCAGCCATTGCTTGAAGTCTTCGAGCTGCTGAGGGCCGATCATCCGTCCGCTTTGACGGCAGCGCTCGGTACGCGTGTCCATGACGAAAAAACGGGCAGTTCCGCACTGGAATTCGTAGTAAAGCGCGTTTTGTTTTTCGCCGGGGTGCCGTTTGTGTACATATTCCCGGTACGCGGCCCTGGCATGACGCAGATACACGTCGGGCGGGTACTTGTGCGAATTGTTGTCCACCGCAAACTGGTCGACGATCTCGTGATCGTCGAGGGTCATATAGTGTGGGCACTGCGCCAGAAACGCCCTGAGCGCGATGTCCTCGGACCACGCTTCGCGGTAGGCCATCCGGTACTCGTCCAGCGATGGGCGCCTATCGCTGAACGGAAAGTCAAAATAAATCTGATCGCCGGCATGGATCATGAACGCCGGTACGTCCTCGACCGGCTCAAGGGCGCGCGCCTTCGAGGTGCTCCGGGCCGCTTTCTGTTCCCCGAACAGCAGGAACTCGCCTTTTTCAAACTCCTTACTGACCCCGGTCAACATAAATGACCCTGAGGCGTCGCCGCCTTCCCAGGATCCATTAATCTCGGGGCGGTAGGCCAGAGTGCCGGTGGCCCCGCTAGTCTCACCAGAGATCTCGTCACCGGGATCCAGCTTGAGTCCGCCGTCTTCGAAATCGATGGACCACATGCCGTGAACCCAACCCGTCTTGGCATTCGTGCTGGAACCGATACTGATCATGGCTTCGGACGTAAACACCCCTTCGACCTGCACCAACTCGAGCACCCCGACAGCCGTGCCATCAGCCCACAACCCCGCGGTCAGGGTCGGCGGGTAGGCCAGTATGCCGGTGGCCCAGGGTGTCTCGCTGGTCACCGTGTCACCGACGCGCGGATCACCCCGACCGGCCTTAAACTCGATGGACCACGTGCCGCGAATCTCGACCGACTTCGCGGCCGCTCTGCCCATCGTCCTGCAGGCGCACAAGGCCTCGCCGGGTTCGAAGACACCGTTGACCTGCGACAGCTCGAACGACCCCGCGGCATCGCCGTCGGCCCAGGCACCCGCAACCTTGGGGCATCCGTCTAGCCGTCCGGTGGCCCTGGAGCTCGCGCCATATATGAGACTGTTCCTGGACGGCTCGTCCTCACCGGCCTCGAAAGCGATTGTGCAGGCGTGGTTCTTTACAACTGCATCGGAAACCGCCACGGCCGCCGTCCGGGGGGCGATGCACAGGGCCTCGCTGGATTCAAAGGTGCCATCGACCTGCGACAGCTCGAGACATCCCGCGGCATTTTTGTCGGTCCACGACCCCGACGCCTCGGGGCGGTGGAACACGTAGCCGGTGGCCCGGGACCTGGCGCCGACAATGGCGCTGCCCGCGGTGGGCTCCTCCTCACCGGCCTCGAAAGCGAGGGTCCAGGTCTCGATCTGACCCGAGAGCCGCAGGAATGGACTTCTCAACTTTGGCTCGCCCGGCTGTTTGAGCCAATCGGTCAGGCACAGGCTTAGATCGAATAAGATCTTGATTAGGTGTCCGACCGCCGCGTACCCGCGCCACCTGAACAGAAATCTCTTGAGCCTTTTCCAATCTCCGGTCGGGGTAGGCGGCCGTTCGAGCGACGCCCGGATCGCTTTGGTGCCGGACGCCCCCGCGGCCAGGGCGAGCGTATTGTTGACGGTGACTATCGACAGATTGCAGCTACCGTGCAGAAAGCTGAACGCCGCCTCTTTCCGCGGGAAGGTGCGAAAACGGCCCTCCACGGTGACCACAACATCGCCGTTTGAACCGGCGCCAGACCGAGAAAAGTGTGCCTTTACGCTGTAGCCGAGTTGTGGAACCAAGTCCTCGAATTGGACAACGCCGGTGAAATCGTCGTCCTTGTTCAGCTCAAGCTTCTGTTCGCGTTCGCCGGCCTGCGCGCTCGCGGCGTTTTCGTCGACCGTCACCTGTACCGAGCGATGGGCCGCGTCACCACGCACCCAAACCTTCACCGACCTGTCAGTCGTGTGGCCGATGACGATCTGCGGTGGTGGGCCTTCGTATTTGCGTCCTCGTAGAAACCCGCGCAGTGTTTTCATGTTCGTGGCGCAAACGATAGCCTTGGTGAAATGCTACACCGAATAAGGGCGCAACCCAACCGCCCCGCTCAACGGCACGTGCTGATCCGGGACCTGACAAGGTTCGGCGTCCCGATTGTGCCGAACGCAGTCAGCGTACACCGGCTCTTCCCGGGATTCTGTGACATAATTCACAGAATCCGGACTGCCGAGCTGTCACGATAAGCGGCGACCAGTCACCGGGAGGTGCCAAATGCCGGAGACGATAGAGAATTGGGGCCGGAATGTCCGCTTTACGCCGGAAGAGGTGTTCAAGCCCCCCACCGAAGCGGAATTGCTCGCGTTTCTCAATAAGCACAACAATCCAGACCGGTCGGTGCGTGCGCTGGGCGCAAAGTACTCGTGGAGTGAGGTGGTGGCCTGCAACGACGTGCTTATCGATCTGGGGGGTTTGGACACAGGTGTGCATGTTCACCATGAGGCCGGTGGCAAGGCCTGGGCCGAGATTGGCGCCAACGGCCGAGTCAAACAAGTCCTCAGTGAACTCGACCGGCAGGGCGGCTACACACTCCCGGCCTATGGCATCCTCGACGCACTGTCGATCGCCGGGTCGGTCGCCACCGCAACCCATGGCTCGGGACGCGCGAGCCTGGCGCACTACGTCACCGGTGTCCGCGCCGCCGCCTATGACGCCGCGCGCAACGAAGCCAGAATCTACGAATGGAACGACGGGATCGAGCTGCAGGCGGCGCGATGCGCGCTCGGCTGTATGGGACTTCTGTTGTCGCTGCGTTTCGACTTGGAGCCGCGTTTTCTGCTCGAAGAACAGTTGCAGAAATGTGAGAGTATTTCAGAGGCGCTGAAAAAACAGGATGAGTACCCGCTCCAGCAGTTCTACCTCGTGCCGTGGTCATGGCGGTGGTTGGCGCAGTGCAGACGGCGCGCCGAAGAGGGCCGCAATGCCAGCTGGTACGCCGGAGTGTATCGGTGGTACCGCTACATTGTCGTGGAGGTCGTCTTCCACAAAATCCTGACCTGGCTGACTAAGCTGCCGTTCAAGAAACGCGCCGCCATGTATGCCCTCTATCGCTGGGTGTTCCCGGTGTTAACGCTTTCGTTCCTGAAGAAAGGACTGAAGGTCACCGACCGCGCCGAGCGGCTGCTGACCTTGAGTCACGATCTGTTCCAGCATCTCGAGATGGAACTGTTTGTGCCGGCCGAGCACGTGGGGGACGCGGCCGAGTTCGTAAAAGAAGTCTTGCGTTACTGCGGCAGTAAACTTCCAAAAGTGCCGAGCTCATTGCGAGAGAAACTCGAGCAAACAGGAGGCCGGCCAGAACTCGAGAGGTTGCGGAACTCATACGTCCACGACTATCTGATCACCTTCCGCCACGTGCTGCCCGATGAGACGCTGATCTCGATGTCCGGCGGTGATAAGGGCGACGAAAAAAAGGCGCGTTACGCGATCAGCCTGATCACCTACGACAGCGACCACTACCCGTTCCTTGCGGTGTGCCGCTTCCTGGCCGTCGCCATGGCCAAGCTGTTCGACGCCCGGCCGCACTGGGGTAAGATCTGTCCGCTCGGCGCGGGCCAACTCGAGGAGCTCTATCCACGGCTCGCCGAATTCCGCGAGCAGTGTCTAGCCGTCGACCCCAAAGGCGTCTTCCAGAATGAATTCACGCGGCAAAAACTGGGCTGTTAAGGCCGTCGTTGACGTAGTGTTGCCCTCGCCAACCCGGCGGCGGCGTGCCGAGACCGGCCGCTTCACACGCTGCCGAACCCCGCGCTGCCGTCCGCTCGCCTGCATTTTGGTTCTCCCCTCCGGCAGGCTCTACGCCCCACGGTCCGGTATCGGATCCGTGTTCCTGTGTAGCTCGCCAGGGCAGATGATGATCCGACGTTACCTCTATCGATACCCCGGTAGATGGCCGTTCAGTAGCCTATGCTGGATGGGTTCGAGACCGGTGCAAAGGGGTGCGGGCGAGCCATCAGCGAAAACGTGAAAGATCCTGGTGCGATCCACCGGTAAACGTGAAGTTTGCCCGGTCTATGCGACACCCCTTGATGTCAGGAAGCAAGGAATTCTGGCCCTTGGGGTACAATGCAATGCCACGTGGAACAGCACGGTTAAAAGAAGATGATCAGTGTCACTGCCGACACGCTTTCCGTAATCGACGCCTTTGCAGCGCTCGATCGCCCCGGTCGCGAGAAGATCACCAGGCTTTGCGTTGCGAAAACCTATCCCAAATCACATGTCGTCATTGCCCACCAGGATAATTCTGCCGACGTATTTTTTATCGTTTCGGGATCTGTGCGGGCGACAATATTTACCAAGCGCGGCCGGGAGGTCTCGTATCAGGATCTGTACGCGGGGGACATGTTCGGGGAATTGTCCGCCATCGATAAAATGCCCCGCTCGACTCACGTCGTGGCCTTGCAGGAATCCGTCCTGCTGTCGATGCCGAGTGCGCGATTTGCCGAACTCGTCATGCAATATCCCGAAGTCGCCCAGGCAACGCTGCACAAGGTGGCCAGAATCGTCCGATTTTTGTGCGACCGCGTCTACGAGTTCGGGGCACTCGATGTCAGTGACCGGATTCGCGCGGAATTGATACGCTTAGCGGCGGGGGACGTGGACAATCCCGAGCGCGCAATGATCCCAAAGATGCCGACTCATCAGGAGCTCGCCAATCGACTGGCTACGCATCGTGAGGCGGTGTCGCGCGAACTCAGCGCCCTGGAGAAAAAAGGCTTTATTGAAAAACAAGGACGCTCACTCGTCATCAATGACGTAAACCGGCTGTCCACACTGATCAGCGATTCGCGCGCTTCGTAGCATACCTAGACGACGCGGAGAAAAGACGGATCAGGTTGTTGGCAGCGGCTCGGCCCTGCGCCACCAGCGGCGCAGACGGACGTGGATGCTTTCGTGCACCGACAACAAGGAGGGGATCACGAAAAGAATCAACACAGTGGCAAAGCCCAGGCCGAAGGCGATGGATGTCGCCATGGGGATCAGGAACTGGGCTTGAAACGAGGTCTCGAACAGCAGCGGCAACAGGCCACCGATGGTCGTCAGCGACGTCAACAGCACCGCGCGCAGGCGCTGGCAGGACGCCTCGATCAGTGCCTCGTCGATCGTCATGCCCTGATCGCGCAGGCGTTTGTAGAAGGTCACTAGGATGATCGAGTCGTTGACCAGAATCCCCGACAGTCCGAACAGGCCGAACATCGACAGGATGGTCAGATCCAGGCCCATGAGCCAGTGGCCCAGCAACGCGCCGATGAACCCGAAGGGAATCGCGGCAATCACCACCAGCGGCCAACCGTAGGAGGCAAACACCCAGGCCAACACCAGGTAGATGAGGGTCAATCCGATGGCCACCCCGACGCGCATGTCGGCCAAGGTCTCGCGCTGGTCGGCGGAGCGCCCTTCGAACGAGTAATCAATGCCGTACTTGCCGGCTAATTCACGGAGCGTCGACCCCTCCAGCGCCTCCAGAATCCCGTCGACGTTGGTCACACTGGTTTCGACATCGCCGGTGATCTCGGCCGCCAGCCGTCCCTCGGCGTGGCGCAGCGCCTCAAATCCGCGCTTGGTGGTCCACTGGACCGCGGTCGACAGGGGCACGAACTCACCCGAAGGCAGGCGGATGTTGACGCGCTCCAGACTGCCCAAGCGGTCCCGTTCTTCCCGCGGCAGCTTGACCCGGACCTCCACTTCGTCGGGCCCGTCTTGAAAGATCTGCACCAGGCGACCGTCGAAGGCGGTGCGCAGCTGCCTGCCCAGATCGGCCACGGTGAGCCCGGACACCTCGGCCTCGGGCGTGAGCCGATAGATCAGCTGTTCGCGTCCGTATGGCATGTCGTCCTGCACTTCACTGACCCCGGCGATGCCCTTCAAGGTCTCGAGGAGTTCCAGGGCCGCGGCCTTGACTGAGTCCGCATCCGTCCCGGTCAGGCGGATGGTGAGATCGCGCCCGGGTGGACCGGCCCGCCGCGAAGTGATGATGAAGTTCTCCATCCCGGCGGGCATGCGGATATTCCGCCGCCAGGCGCGGATGAACTGTTCGTTGCGCACCTCACGCGCGTCGGGTTCGGCGAGCTCAATCTGGATGGAGCCGAGCTGATCGCCGGAAGCAAGACTACGCGGATCGTCGCCGCTCAAGGCGCCGTGCCGGGTAACCGCGAGATTGATCAGCTGACCTTGGTCCAGCTCCTGTTCGGTTTGGTACAGGGTTTCGTACAAATGCCGCAAAAACTCATCGACCCGGTCCCTGGGCGTTCCCGCCACAAAGGTCGCGTTGGCGAAAATGACCTGCGGTTCCGGAGTTGGAAAGAACACAAAGTTGAGGCGTCCTCCGGCGACGAGCCCGAAGGAGATGAGCAGTATGGCGACCGCCACACTGATGGTGGTGCCGCGATTGCGCAGGGCCACCACCGCCAGCGGCCGAAACACGCTGTCCCGGAAACGCTGGAAGCCATGATCGAGCCGCCGCCTCAGGCCCTTCGGCTCGCCGTGCGTCAAATGCATGAACGAATGGCGCAGGTGCCCCGGCAACACCAGGAAGCTCTCGAGCAACGACGCGAGAATGACGCTGATGATGACCAGCGGAATCGCGAACAGGATGTTGCCGATAATGCCGCCCACCAGCGTGAGCGGGATGAACGCGGCAATGGTCGTCAGCGACGAGGCCGTTACCGGCGCCAGCATCCGCCGGGCGCCGCCTTCGGCCGCGAGCAGCGGATCCTCCCCCATCTGATAATGCGTCAGCGCATCTTCACCGACCACGATCGCGTCGTCCACAATGATGCCGAGTGCCATGATCAATGCAAACAGGCTGATCATGTTGATGCTGCCACCGGCCAGATACAGAATGAATAACGTGGCGGCGAACGACACCGGAATGCCCACCGCCACCCAGAACGCCGCCCGGCCGGTCAGAAATACGTACAGGATTGCGACCACCAATACCAAGCCGCCGCCGCCGTTTTTCAGCAGCAACATGATGCGTTCCTTGATCAGCTGCCACGACTCGTCGTACACCGTCACCTCGATGCCGGGGGGCAGCCGTGGCAGGGTCTCCTCCAGCCACTGCTCCAGGACGTTGGCGGCCTCCAGGGAATCGCCGCTCTCCGCCCGGCGCAGGACGACTTCCAGCGTGGGCTCACCGTTGATCGTCAGGGTGGGCTGACCCTCGCGGGCCTGGCGGCGGATGTCGGCGATGGCGCCGAGGTCGATGCGCTGGGTGCCTTCGGTCACCGCGGGCAGGCGTGAGAACCCCCATTCGTCGCGGCGTTGATCCAGGCTGCGCAGCTCGCGTGCCGCCTGGCCTTTGCCCAGAACCCCAGCAGGCTGATCGCGGCTGAGGTCGCCGACGCGGTCGGCAATCTGATCGAGCGAACGCTGCAGCTCCTGCAGCCGTGCGCTGTCGATCTCAATGGCGATTTCCTGCTCCGGCAAACCGTTGACGTTGACCTTGTCGATGCCCCGCGCCAGCAGTTCGGACTCGAACCGGCGGGCCAATTGACGCAACTCCGCCGCATTGTCCGTGCCCGTGATCAACAGGCGCGCTACCGGTTCGTAGCGCGTCACATTGGCAATCTCCGGTTTCTCCGCGTCCTGGGGTAGATTGCGGAACTCGTCCACCAATCTCCGCGTATCCTCGAGGGCGATCAGCGGATCGGTACCCTCCACGAACTCCAGAGTGATGGACGAAATGCCCTGCGAGGAAGTCGAAGTGATCTTGTTCAGGTTGTCGATATTCTTGAGTCGCTGCTCCAGCGGGTTGGTGATGCCGTCTTCGATGTCCTCGGCGCTGGCGCCGGTCCACACCACACGCACGGTGACGAAGTCCAGAGCGAAGTTCGGAAAGAATTGCACGTTGAGGCGATCGAGAGCGAATGCGCCGGACAGGAGCATCATGAGCATCAACAGGTTCGCGGCGACCTTATGGTGGGCAAAAATCCCGAGCAGGTCGGTCTTGTGTCCCTTCACGGCGCGGCCTCTGCGCGCAGACCGCCGATGGCGTTGGGCAGGTGGGTGATCACGATCTGGTCGCCGGTACTCAAGGCTTCACTGCGAACCAGCAGTTTCTCCTCGCCATCGAAATAGCCGCCGAGGGGCTCGACCTTGACCCCTTCCATCCGGCCTTCGACCAGCTTGTAGATCCGGTCGCCACCGTAGACCGCCTGGTAGGGAACGGCGACGGCGTTGTCCTGGGCCGGGCGCTGCAGCTGAAAACGCAGCACCTGACCGGTGCGCAGCAACTCCGCCCCCTGGTCGATGCGGAACAGGCCGTCGACACCACTGGAACTCGCCTGACCACTGATGCGGTCCAGATGCAGCGTGACCAGACTGCCGCCTCGCTCGGCACTACCGGGCAGCCGCTTGCCGTCGTTCTGCGCGCGCAACAGCTCTTGCTGATACGGGGCCGGAATACGGGCACGGACTTCCAGATCTTCCACCGAGTACATCTCGAGCAGGATGTCGGCGCGCTTGACGCGGTCGCCGGCGGCGACCGCCACCGCCGCGACAATCCCGTCATAAGGGGCCCGCACACTGCTGCGCTCGTGCTCCAACGCGGTTTCCTGCAGCCGGGCCTCGGCGCGCTCCCGCCGCGCCTTGAGTTGCTCGAGCCGGGCGCGGTGATCATCGATGCTGTAGCGCCTGGCGGTCACGGTGAGTGCTTGCCGCGCGGCGTCCTGACGCGCTCGGTCGAGGGCCGATTCGGCACCAAGCTGGCGCTTCTGCAGCGCCTGGTTGCGCTTCACCTCGGCACGTGCCAGCGCCAGCAGCTTTTCCTCATGACGCAAAGCGTTCTGGTCCGACCGGTAGCGGTTATTCTCACTGGTAATCTGGGCGCGTAGTTCTTCAGCCTCGGCGCGCGCCTGGCGCAAGCGCGGCAGGAAATCGCGCTCGTCGAGGCGGACCAACAACTGGTGCTTGGTGACGCGGTCGCCCTCCCTGACCAGCACATCCTCGACCACGGCGTCCGCCGGCGCGGCGGCCTTCAATCGCCTCGGTGTTTCGACCTGGCCATACAAAGTCAACGTGGGCATGAGTGTCCGTAGCGTGATCTCCTGCACCTCCACCCGCCAGACGCGTTCCTTGATTTCCGCCGCCGGTTGTTCGCGGGCAGTGGACTTGAGGTACGCAAACGTCCCCACGCCGACCGCGAGAACGGCCATGGGCAGGAAGATTCTACGTTTCGAGGCCATCAGGTCTTCAAGTGTAACAGCTGGGCGGCGGATTGATTACGGAGTGCTTTTGCTAATTGTCAGGACGGCACACCAGGCTTGCAGGCTGCCTGTGACGAAAACGCGCGAACAAACTGTCCAGCACTGCTGCGCCCAATGGATCAAACATCGACAACTCCGCATCGGCGGTGCCCGGTTAGCCCGCATAGTGCACAAAGGCAGCGAAAAGAGGAGCTAACAAACTGTTTGCACTAAGTGAAGTCGATCCATGCCCAAGGCAACACTTTGCATCGGAGAATGCGCCTATCCCGGCACTGGCTCGGTCTCGAACGCTTGGACTTGCGCGTCACTCAATCCATTGCTACGGCTAGGTATTTCGTTCCAGCGCGGCGGCCTCACCGCCCGACCCTGCGACTACGCGCAGGACAAGTCCCTTCGCCATCATCCGGGATCCTTGGTGCAATACGCGGGTCAGACGGCTGTGGGAAGCGGATCCATATTGCGGTCACCTCGCTTGGTCTGCGAACTTCACAATCCTGGCACCCACGTCGCGCAATCCACCGTGAAGAATATAGACACCGCGCGGGGCAACGGGGCCGTCCCCGGCGTGGAAAACGGCTCGAACGCCGATCAGCGGTATCAGGCCACACTCCTCCGCGAAGATTGATCCTCGGCGAAGGATTCGTGCATACCGGGCTCAACGTCATCCTGCCCGGAGGTACGGGACACTTCTTTTACAGACACGTTGCGGGGTAAGACACTGCGCCCGATGCCGTAGTACCGAAAGCCCCGGCTGGCAAGAAATTCCGGATCGTAGATATTGCGGCCGTCGAAAATAACCGGTGTACGCAGTAGACGCTTTACCTGCTCAAAATCCGGGCTTTGAAAGACCCGCCACTCGGTAACCACGGCCAGGGCGTCGGCGCCATCCAGGGCGGCTTCCGGATCGTCAGCCAGGTGTAGATCGTCTCGATCCCCATAGATCCGCCGGGCTTCGTCGAGGGCTCCCGGGTCATAGGCCCGCACCCTGGCCCCCGCATCCCACAACGCCTCCATCAGCACCCGGCTTGGGGCCTCCCGCATGTCATCGGTGTTCGGCTTAAAGGCCAGACCCCAGACGGCGATAGTGCGTCCCTCCAGCCCTGCCGAAAAATGCGCCTGGATCTTCTCGAACAATCGGCGCTTCTGCCGCATATTAATCCCCTCTACGGCATCCAGCAGCTTCGCGTTGTAGTCCACTTCCAGAGCGGTGCGCTGGAGCGCAGACACATCTTTGGGGAAACAAGAGCCGCCGTAGCCACAGCCTGGATAAATAAAGGAATAGCCGATACGGGCATCGGAGCCGATCCCGTTACGCACTTGCTCAATGTCCGCGCCGAGGTGTTCCGCCAAATTCGCCAGTTCATTCATAAAACTGATCTTGGTCGCCAGCATCGCGTTGGCGGCGTACTTGGTCAGCTCGGCGGAGCGGATATCCATGGTCATGAACCGGTCTCGGTGCCGGTTGAAGGGACTGTAGAGGACCCGCAGCAGCTCCGTAGTCCGCGGATTGTCGGTACCTACGACGATGCGATCCGGCTTCATAAAGTCGTCGATGGCGGCGCCTTCCTTGAGAAACTCGGGATTGGAAACCACGTCGAATTCCAGGTTCGCTCCACGCTGCTCCAAGACGTTGTTGATCCTCGCACGCACCTTGTCGGCGGTGCCCACCGGCACCGTCGATTTGTCAATGACAATGCGATAGTCGGGCATACCTTGGCCGATTGTATCCGCCACGGAGAGCACGTACTGCAGATCGGCGGCGCCGTCTTCATCTGGCGGGGTACCGACGGCGATAAACTGGAACAACCCGTGCTCGACCGCCTCCCTGGAGTCCGTGGTAAACCGCAGGCGGCTGGCAACCATATTCTTCTTCACCAGCTGATCGAGGTCCGGCTCATAGATCGGAATCTGGCCGTTGTTGAGTTTTTCGATCTTGGACGCATCAACGTCCATGCATACCACCTCGTTTCCCACCTCGGCCAGACAGGCGCCGGTAACCAAGCCCACGTAACCGCTTCCGAATATAGTGACCTTCATGGTTTTGAACCCCCCTGAGTTATCTGCGTATTAAACAGCCCTATGACTCAAGAATAATGCCTCCCTGCTTGTTTACAAGGCGCCTGCGCCCCGGTCGGGTGCCTCCGGGCGCGGCCTTCTCCCCAGCCATGCGCTTCAGCGGCATCGTCTACCTTGATCGGCACATCGCTGCAACTGCGGGGCGCCGAATAAAGGTATTAATAATCAGCATGTTATGCCAAGCGCTCGTTGAAAAAAAGCGGTTACCGTCTATCTTTGTAAGTAGTAGAGAACCGAGCGATAAAAAGCCGTCTTGGTGGGTGTCCGGGTTTGCGCACTGGTGAGCAGTGTGGCGAATCAATTTGTTCGTCCAGAGTACGTGATTGATTATGTTCGCGGTCCCGATCAGAGAAGCGAATTATAAGCGCAAGGCCCACCGGGTGGATCTTCCCCTGTTGTTGGAGATCGATGGCAAACCTTACCGCGCGCGGGATTGGTCCATCATCGGCATCGGGGTAGAGGCCTTCGACATGGACCTCGAACGCGACCAGATTATCCCGGCCCAGTGCGTCATCCCGATGCCGGACTCCTCCTTCAGTTTGAAGGTCGAGCTGCAGTTCAAGTCCCGGCGCGGAAATGTAGCCGGGTTCGAGTTTCACAATCTGTCGAGACCTAACAAGCGGGTTCTGCGCCAATACATCGAACACGCGGTTGACGGCAAGATCGGCAATGTCGAAGACCTCGTTTCGGTGGTCACCACGCCTGGGGTCGCGACTCCCATCGAAGACGCCATAACCCTCACGGATCTGGAGGCCGAGGGCCTGACCAGGCACTTTAAGGCAAAGAGCTATGTATCCCTGTCCATTGGCGTGCTGTTCGTCGTGTTCGTCATCGCTGTGTTGTTTTACAACACCGTCTACCGCATCCACGCAACCGGTGTAGTGACCGGCAACATAGAAAAAATTACCGCCAATGCCCGGGGCGTAGTAAAGGCGGTACATGTTGAGCCCAACACTTTTGTAGATGCGGGAACGCCGATATTTATCATTGAGAACCCGGAGGTGGCGATCTCTTTGACCAACATCGACAAGTCTCTGCAGGCCATCGAACAACAAATACAGTCTTTAAAACTGCAGCGTGCAAGTGGCAATGAGGTTCTGGTCGCGACTCTGAAACAAAAACTGTATAAACAAGAGTTTCAATACCAAAACGCACAACGTTTGTTTTATAAACGAATCATATCCATCAAAGACTTCAGTTTCGTCGAAAACCAGTACCAGCAGGCCTTGATCAACTATCAACGGGCGCTGGACGAATCACAACAGGACCGGGAATTGATCAACCAAAAGATCGACGTCCTGGATCGCCAGAAAAGCAGCCTGCAAAACGAGCGCGACGTGCTGGCTGAACGGCAGTCCCAACAAAACGTTTCCGCCCCAATCGGAGGCAGGGTGTTCCATGTGCAGCGATCGGTGGGGAGTTACGTCACACCGAACGACGTCATGATTCTAATTGAAAAAAACAGCTCTCCGCATGTTTTCCTGAAGCTCTTGGCTGAAGATGCATTGAAGATAAAAATTGGTATGGATGCGAAAGTGTACGCCCCCTCCACGGACACGGACTACGAGGCGAGGGTCGTGGCGGTCGGTTACTCCTCTGCGAACAGCAACGCAACAGTCACCCAGGAGGCCAGTCTCAACGAAACGTTGATTCGGCTCGAGTTCACCAACGACGACGTCCGGCTGCCTCCCAACACACGTGTAAAGGTCTGGATAAAGACTTTCTAGGTCAGGCCATGATAAAGCGGTATGGCAGAAAAGAAGGACTCATCTCCTTCATCACCCCGGGCATAAGCTATTTTCTTATTGCCTTCGCCCTCGCGTATTCCATGTGGCCGTATTTTTATTACGTCAAAAACGAAACGATTATCGTCCTGGGTCTGTTCGCGATGTGGCGCTATGGCTGGCAGGTGACCCATTACGTACGCTCACTGATCTATGCCTCTTTCCGCTACCCCAAATTGCAACGTAAGGTGAAGTCGTGGCCGGAAGCCGAAAAGTATCCGGAGCACATCTTCTTCATGATCCCTTCGTTCAAGGAAGAGCCTTGGGTGTCCGTCGAGGCCTTCCAATCGATCTTCTCCGAACTCGCCACGATCCCCTGCCGCGCCACCGTCGTCGTGGCAACCGGGTCGGATCAGGACGATGCGGTCATCAGCGCCGTGTACGATGCGCATCCCGTCCGCTATAAGGTGGAACTCGTCCTGCAGCGCCAGAGTCAAGGCAAACGCATCGCTATGGGGCACGCCTTGCGCGCGATCGCTAGGCGGTACAATGATGAGCCCAACAGCGTCACTATTTTCATGGACGGAGACAGTTATCTGGAAAGCCACACACTGCGGAAGACCATTCCTTATTTTTCTGTGTTTCGGGACCTGGGGGCGTTGACCACGAACGAGGTCGCTTACATCAATACGCGCTCGCAGTGGTACAAGGACTGGTTCAACCTGAAGTTCGGTCAACGGCATGTGTTGTTTCAGTCACAGGCCCTAGCCAATAAGGTGCTCACCCTGACCGGCAGATTCTCGATCATCCGCAGCTCGATTATCGTCAAGGAAGACTTTATCCACATGATCGAGCAGGATGTCATCACGCATTGGCGTCACGGTAAATTCAGATTTCTCATGGGCGACGACAAGAGTACCTGGTTTTACCTGCTCAAGAATAAATGGAACATGCTGTATATCCCTGACGTAACGACCTACTCTCTGGAGAGCCGGGACGCCAATTTTCTTTCGGTAAGCACGTCTCTGCCGTACCGCTGGTACGGCAACACCCTGCGTAACAACGACCGCGCGCTTGCACTGGGCTGGCGGACCACCGGGTTGTTTATCTGGATCGCCATCCTCGATCAGAGGTTATCCATGTGGACGTCGTTGGTGGGGATTACCGGTGCGATCATACTGACCATCTTCAAGTCATTCATCTATCTGCCCTTCTACATCGCCTGGGTGTTCATGGTGCGGGTCATTCAGATGCTCGTCATCGCCTTCCGCGGGCATCGGGTGAGTATGCTCACCATACCGTTGATGCTGTATAACCAATGGGTGGGGGCGATCATCAAGATCCGGGCGTATTTCCATCTCTCGGATCAAAAATGGTCCAAGGGTGGCGACAAGCAGAGCAGCGATAACAGCGTTGCCGAAATCAAGCATCCGTTTGCCAGATGGCTGCCTTCCTATCTGATGATCGCCTCGTACGGCATGTTTCTATTTACCCTGGCGCTTACCGAAGGCGCCATAACCGTGCCCGATCTGGAATTTTTTCGTCTCTCGGATGCGCGGGCGTTTGCCGATGCTCGGCGTTACGGTGTGGTTCCCGATGACGGCCAGGACGACGCCGCGGCATTACAGTACGCGATTGACCGGCTACCGGATGACCGGGATTCATTCGTGCGGCTGCCGGCGGGACATATCGATCTTTTTCAGCCGTTACGGCTGAAAAGCCACGTAGTACTGCAGGGAAAGGGGCCCGACCAAACGCGTCTGGTATCACACCTGCAACGCCCGCATAACGCCGTCATCGCCCTGCACGGCAAACTGAACGACGAATCACGGACCCGCCTCGCCCGGGATGCCCGCCCCGGAGATCGTTCCCTGCGCCTCTCTGATACCCTGCACGTCAGGCCTGGAGATTTTCTTCTGGTGAAGGCGCCCAATGATCCCCGATTCTTGACCGACATCGGCGCCCAGGTGTGGAAACGGGAATATCCGTATCTGCGGCAAAAGCTGGTACAGGTGACCCGTATGTACGAGAACGGCGTGGATATACTCCATCCCATTGGATTACACCTCGCAGCCGGCACGACCCGGATTCTCAGATTGACGCCCGTATCGCACGTCCAGTTGCGAGACTTCAGCATCGAGCAACGGATCGGCACGGTGGACCCGGAACAAGTGCAGTTTCTTTATGAGAATCCCTACCCTGAATACGCCGTCGATGCGATCAGCGCCAAGCTGGCTACCCATTGTGTGATCAACAATGTACACATTTTCAACAGCGGCCGTCATCCGATTGCCTTTGACCAGGTGTATGCGTGTGATGCCCGCAAATTGTTTGTGAACGGTGCTTGGAACAAGGGCAAGGGCGGGAATGGTTATATCAAACTATCGCGCACCTATCACAGCCGGTTCGAGGACAGTGAGGTAGTTCATATACGCCACATCGTGCTGCAATGGAGTTCCGCGTTCAACACTCTTCGCAGCATCCGTTCGGGCGTAGACATCAATCTCCATGGCGGCTACACCCACGACAACGAGATCGCGGAGGTGACGTTTTCCATCCCGGAACGGCACCCTTGGACCGGCGTGGTGCGGACTCCTGCCGACGCCCACTGGGCGCCTCCGGACGGCGATAATCGCGTCTTAGTCGAGGACTAAGTCGCGCAGCGATTCCGGCGCCACCAGGTGCTCCAGAGTCAGCAATTCTGCGTATGCCTTCAGCCGCGCCAATAATACGTCTTCCTGTTTTTGGTTGAGTTCTAATTCGAGCACCTCAATGGTCTTTTCCGGCACCGCAGGCAATGCGGCCAGGGTATGACGCGCGCGTTCTTCCTGAAGTTTCCATTGTGTCTTTAGAAAACGGTGTTCGCTCGAAATCGACTCGATGCGTTTTTGCTGGAAACGGAACGATTCGGATATCGAATCGATCCTCTGACCGATACGAAGCTTGATGGCTCGTTGTTGATCCCGGTACGCCGCTTTTTCAATATCGATCAAGCCGTTGCGCCCACGGTCTAAATTGAGTGGGATGCGCACCTGCAAGCCGAAGATGTTCTCCCGATCCCGGGACACGGGATTCTCATCGTATTCCATGTATAGGCGTACGGAAAGATCGTCCAGCCAGTTTGGAAAAAACTCGCTGCGGTCGATGAACAAATCCTGGAGCGCCAGGTCATAGGAATTCAACATTGCCAGTTCGGCAAGCGCCCGGTTGTCCTTGAGCGCAAACCGTTCGATGTTGTTGAGCAGAGTGAATTCTGTCGGGGAGAGTTTACTGCGGGTGAGACCTGAATAATGGGTCAGGTCGATTCTGGAGCGTCGATACTGATAAGCGACCCGCTGAAACTCCGCCATCGTTGCGTAACCGCTCTCCAGTCTTTGCGCATACTTGGGAAGCAGGCGCTCAAGAATTTTGTGCCTTTTCTGTGCCTGGTACAAATGCACGGTGTTTCCCAAGACCTTGAGCCTGTGGGTTCGTTCATTATGCTCGTGGATGCGCAAATCTCTCAGCATCTGAAAAAACTGGACCTTGGTCTCGATTTTCTTTTTGTCGAGGTCCTTGTTGGCCTCGTACCAACCTTCGTCGAACAACTCCCACTCCAAGGCCAGCAAACTCTCGTCGCCGCCGTCATCGGCAGAGCGTTCCAGCTGCGCCGTGGCGTATACCCCTTTGAAACTCTTTGTATCGTTCAATGCTTCGAGATAACGGTCGCGCACCCTGGCGGTCCGGCTCACCAGATCCGACACAGATCCCCCGGGCGAGAATGCCCCGCTCACGTAATACGCTGGAAACAGAATCCCTGTGCCGCCCCGCGTGTGAAAACCGCCGATGTCATTGGAAAAATCCAGATCAAAACATATCGGCTGCACAGAGCCGGTCCCGTCATCCGCCCGCATACCGGTTCGCCACCCGTAACAGCCATGTGCAGCTTGTGGGCCGAAAATCGGCGAGTCTCCGCAGTCCCTGCAGGAAATCTCGCTTTGGGCCGCGGGCCCGATCGTCAGCAGGGCAAGAACACCCATGGTGAGGACAGGTATTTTCATCTCGTTGAGGCTGTGCGCCGGCCCACTCGTTACCCATAGCGTAGACCTTGAACACCGCTTTACCAGCCCGTACCCGCGGAAGCAGCCGGCGTCCTGTCAGTTCCGATTTTTCATGTGGGCCAGCGGTTCTTTCGGTAGGTGTAGATCAAGTGATTTACGTTCGCGCCACTGCCCACGTCGCGACTTCGACACCGCTCATATCGTGCATGATGACGTCGAGGAGGGTGAGATCGGAACGGAGCTGCTCGACTCGGGCAATGCCATCCGCCCCGCTCGACGCTTCTCCAACGAGTTCCAATTCATCGCCGGCCGATTCGATGAGCTGGGTCAGCCCGGCTCGGAACAAGGGGTGATCGTCGATAAACAAAACGCGCCGGATGATGGTGAAGGGACTTGTCCCGCGCGTCGTCGCAGGCTCGGCCGGTAAGACCGCCGCGCTGGAACGAAATGCATAGCCTTACGCATTGATCGCATTTCTTATGCCAAACAACGTACTAGCTCTTGTCGCCAACCTTGTGCAATATTGGGGTTAGTAGGCTTTGGCGCCCCGCTTTACGTGATGTTTTCTTGGTTCTTGACTCTTTTGGTGGGATGAAACGGCCAGCATGAGGAGGTAGAGTTTTCACCGGCCGGCCGGAGACCGCCGCCGGGAATGATAAAAAGGCATGTCAGAACAGCATCCCATCATCGCGATTACCGGTTCGTCGGGTGCCGGCACATCCACCGTGAAGACGGCGATGGAACACATATTCCGCCGCGAGCACATCAATCCGGTAATCGTGGGGGGCGACAGCTTCCATCGCTACAACCGCCGGGAAATGAAGGCGGTCATCCAGGAGCATGAAAAAAAGCACTTCAATCTCAGTCACTTCGGTCCCGATGCCAATCTTTTCGACAAACTGGAAAATCTGTTCCGGAGCTACGGGGAGTCCGGGACCGGTGAAATCCGGCGTTATCTGCACAGCGAAGACGAAGCAGCACCGTACCATCAGGCACCCGGTACTTTTACCGACTGGACCCCGATACCGGAAGGCACCGACCTGTTGTTCTATGAGGGACTGCACGGCGGAGTGGTGTGTGGAGACATCGATGTGGCCCAGCATGTCGATCTGTTGATCGGCGTGGTACCGGTCGTCAACCTGGAATGGATACAAAAGATTCACCGCGACACCGCCGAACGCGGTTACGCGGCAGAACAGGTCACCGACACCATCCTGCGCCGTATGTACGATTTCGTCCACTACATCACCCCACAGTTCTCGCGCACCGACATCAATTTCCAACGCGTACCCCTGGTGGATACGTCAAATCCGTTTATCGCCCGCGACATCCCCACGCCCGACGAAAGTGCCGTAGTCATCCGATTTCGGGAACACGGCGACCAGGACTTTCCGTATTTGCTTCGGATGCTGCACAACTCATACATGTCCCGCCCCAACTCGATTGTGGTCTCGGGGGGCAAGATGGGACTGGCTATGGAGCTGGTGCTGCCACCGCGCATCCGGGCGCTGATGGCGCAGAAAAACACCGGGACGAGCACCTAGCCCGGATATTGCACCAAGGATCGCGGAAGCTGGCGAAGAGATCGGGCAGCTGCGCACAGCGCTGGAGCGAAACCCATAGCCGGCTATGGGTTGAGTGAAGCGCCAGTGCAGGCGTTCGAGATCGAGCCAGGGCCGCGATAGGCGATTGCCCGGGTACAAAGTGTCACTTACGCATTTGAGTAAATTCGCTATATCAATTATGTCGATAGCGCTGATTTTCGCCGCCTTGGTGCAATATTCGGGCTAGGTGATGACCGTTGGCGCGTTCCGCCCGGTGCGCAGCTTGAGTTCAGCCAGCCGTTCCGCAACAGCGATCAACTCGGCCAATGCGTCTTGTGTGTCCAGATGCAGCCTGGCGCGATCCGCCTCGTATTGTTCCACATAGACGCGCAGCGTCGCTCCCTCCGTGCCCGTACCGGACAGCCGGAAGACGATTCGTGAATCGTCGCTGAATCCGATGCGGATGCCCTGATGCTGGCTGACGCTGCGATCGACAGGGTCGGTGTACGTAAAATCGTCCGCGAGGTTAATTTGCCGGCCGCCTAATGATTTGCCGGGCAATCCATTCAACTCTGCGCGCAGATGCTCGATGATGCCTTGCGCGGGGTCACCGTCCAGGGCTTCATAGTCGTGGCGCGAGTAGTAGTTGCGCCCGAATTCCGCCCAATGCTCGTGCACGATTTCCGCGACGGATCGTCTGCGCACCGCCAGGATGTTTAACCAGAACAACACTGCCCACAGACCGTCCTTTTCGCGCACGTGGTTAGATCCCGTACCGAAACTTTCTTCCCCGCACAGGGTGACCATACCGGCGTCAAGCAGATTACCAAAGAATTTCCAGCCGGTCGGGGTCTCGTAGCAGGCGATACCAAGCTCCGCCGCAACGCGGTCGACCGCTTGACTGGTCGGCATGGAACGGGCCACCCCGGCCAGGCCGGCGCGGTAGCCGGGGACCAGGTGAGCGTTCGCCGTCAGGATCGCAACGCTGTCGCTGGGGCTGACGAATACACCGCGGCCAAGGATCATGTTGCGGTCACCGTCGCCGTCGGTGGCGGCCCCGAAATCAGGCCCTGGATCCCGATCCAACAACTCCACCAGTTCCCGGGCATGGACCAGGTTGGGATCGGGATGGCCGCCACCGAAGTCGGGGGACGGTTCGCCATTCATCACGGTGTCGGCGGCAGCCCCCAACCGGTCCACCAGTAATGTGCGGGCATAGGGACCGTTTATGGCATGCATGGCGTCGAAGCGCATGGTGAACCGGCCCGAGGTCAACAGTTCGTGAATACGGTCGAAATCGAACAATTCCCCCATCAACGCCGCGTAGTCCTGCACGGGATCCACGACCTCGACCGCCATGTTGCCCAGGCGCGTTGCGCCGAGCCGGTCCAGGGCAATGTCGCCCCCGTCCACGATGCAATAGGCGTCGACGGATTGGCTGCGTTCAAAAACGGCCTCCGTGACTTGTTCCGGCGCGGGACCGCCGTTGCCGGTGTTGTATTTGATGCCGAAATCGCCGGCGGGGCCGCCGGGATTGTGGCTGGCCGAGAGGATGATGCCCCCGCACGCCCGGTGCCGGCGAATCACGGCAGAGGCCGCGGGCGTGGACAGCAGGCCGTCCCGGCCGACTAGTACGCGGCCGAAACCGGCGGCGGCCGCCATCTTTAGAATCGTCTGGATGGCTACGTCGTTGTAGTAGCGTCCGTCACCTCCGAGGACGAGCGTATCGCCCCGACAGTCGCCAAGGGTGTCGAACAGGGCCTGCGTGAAGTTCTCCAAGTAATGAGGCTGGCGAAACACATCGACTTTCTTGCGCAAACCCGAAGTACCGGGCCGTTGATCCTGAAACGGAGTTGTGCTGACTGTGCGGACATCCGTCATGGTAGATTGCTTCCAGGCGATTATCGCCGTTGTTTGCTGGACGCTGACACCATACAGATTGATGGAATCGATTATTCTATTCGGATTGGCCTCTGTGTCCTACCCAGCAACCCCGTACATCGGTCGAGGCGGTGCATCGATTCGTTCTAACGGCGTCGGTCGAATTTCGCTGGACTGAGCGGTACCACCGCACGATGAGTCAAACGTCGTCGGCAACGGGCGGTACGGGCGCCGGGTTGACTCAACGAGCCGGCCGCCACGCCCGGGACTCGCCCGACTACTTCTTATTCTTATTTCTTGTTCTTTTTCTTGTTCTTTTTCTTGTTCTTCGGCTTCTTGCCACCGTTGTCGCCGGGATTGCGGCCGAGGTCGCAGTGCTGCTCGTTCGCCGCTGCGAGTTGATTCTTGGCACCCTCGAAGTCACCGCTGGCCCAGGCGTCCCGGACGAGGCCGATCACTTCGAATGGGGTGAAGTCGGCATCCACGCCGTCGGAGGTGGCATTGAGCAACGCCGCCACCGCGTGGCGGCCGAGCGCCTTCTTTCCGCCGCCGCCGGTCCAGAGGGCTTCGAGCAGGGTCTTGTCGTAGTCGACCCCGAACACGACCGAGAACGCGTCGTCCGGGGCATAAATGGTCCACGAACCGAAGTGATGCGGTTGCTTCCAGTAGCCGGGGGTGCAACCCTCGCCACCGCCACCCGCCGCGCGGAGCAGGCCTGCATCCCAGTTCAGATCGGGCCGGCTGATTGGGTTTTGATCGGGATCGGCGGTCAGGCAGGTTCCGTCATCCTGGTCGACGAAGTCGCTGTCCAGCGCGTCGTCGGTGCCCTGATTGTCGTTTGTGCAATCGAAATCCACCGGCTTGATGATTTCCACACAATAGGACTGAAGCGGGACGAGGTTGCCGAACAGGTAAAAGCCCTGCTCGGTCTCTGGCGTTGCCGGATTGTCGCCGGTCATTGTCGAGTCGACCAAGGTCTCGTTACCGGAGCCGCAAATCCCGTTCAACTCGGGCTGCAAGAGATTAACGACGACATCGTCGACGCCCGGTTCGCCGCCGTCTTGAATCCCGTTGCCGTTAATGTCGTCCCAAACGAAATCCCCGATATCGGTCAACAGGGCAAAGCCCAGGTAATGGCTGGCGTCCTCATCAGACCAGATCCTCCCCAATGGCGGCGGCTGGCAGCCAACCCCGACCTCGCTGTTACCGTCGTCACAGGCCTCTACCTTACCGAGATTTTTGTACTGGCCCGCTACCGCCGTTCCGCCGGCCGTGCAAAATGCTTGGTCACCCCCAAGAAGCAAGACGCCGGGCAGATTCGCTTCCGGCCACGTGCAGTTGATGGCCACACCCCCCGGCATGTCGGTCACCTCCACATTTCGCAGCGGGTGAAACACCCCGGTCGCAGCTGATGTATTGGTGACGACATAGGTCCAGGAGACCGGATCACCCACAGGGATGCTGGGGCCCGGCGGGTCGTCCGCGTCTTCGCCGTTGGTGGCCTTCTCGATGTCGATCTGTCCGGCGGCCATACCCGCCATCAACAAGCCCAGCGCCACCGCCGGCAACCGCATCGCGTTACGTTTGGTTTCCCGCATTGATCGTCCTCCTCAAGTTCACGAAAAGGGATCGTGAAAAGGGCGCATCCCCCTCTTGCGGGGCGCCCACACCGCCAACCGCAGTATGGCGGAGACCAACCCGGCGATCAAGAAAACGGTAAACAATTCATTAGATATTGATCAATAATGGCGGCGCCCAGGCGGGTAACGGACCATAACCGCCTGCAAAACACGGCCGAATGCGACCCGCGGCGACGGGTTTGAGGCATACTGTTTACCTCCCACACCGACCAGACACAGAGCGTACGGTTGTGAATAACATCCCTGAACTCTCCGTCGTCGTACTCTGCTACCGAGCGGGCAGTTACGTTCGGGAGTTTGTCACGCAGCTCGAGACAGAACTCAACACCGAAGGGATCGATTACGAGATGGTGCTGGTCGCCAATTTCCAGCCGGGGGAGCCGGACGACACACCGGAAATCGTGAAGTCGCTGGCTTTGCACAAGCCTCGCTGCACCGTTGTGTCGCGTGCAAAGGAAGGCATGATGGGTTGGGATATGCGGTCTGGATTGCGCGCCTGCGCAGGTAAACACCTTGCGGTCATCGACGGCGACGGCCAGATGCCGAGCAGCGATATCGTGGTGACCTACCGGATACTCAAACTGGGCCGCTACGATTTGGTCAAGACCTTCCGCACGGTTCGTCACGATGGCTCGTACCGGCGCCTGATTTCATGGGTGTACAACCTGCTGTTCCGGCTCTTGTTTCAAATTCGCGAGCCGGCCCTGGATATCAACGCCAAACCGAAGGTGATGACCAGAGCGGCCTACACCCAGATGCGGCTGGCGTCCAACGGATGGTTTACCGACGCCGAAGTCATGATCGAGGCCCTGCGTCTCCGGCTGAAGGTCTGCCACGTGTCCACTGTGTTTGGCAGAAACGAACGGCGGCACACGTTCATCACACCGGCCACCATATTTGAGTTCTTGTATTATCTGTTCTATTACCGATTCGCAAAACGCTGACCACGGCGTTGTCCGGCTGTCCCAGGTGCATAAGGGATCTCGACCATCAGCGCCGCCGCCGAAGCTCGACGGTTCCCATGTGTGGGTCGCGCCAGCGGAACAATACACGGGAGAAGGTGCCCAGGACATAACGGCGCATGACCGGATCCCGGGCGAAGATTGACGGCACCCTCCAGATGGCGATATCGAGACCGTCACTTTCGACCGCCCTTACCCATTCGGCAGCCGTGCTCTCCCCAGCGAGAATGCGCGTGTAATTAGTGTCGACCAGGTCTGCCGCGACCCGGCAATCGGACACCGAGGCGCCGAAGGGTCCCAGCGAGTACTCGCCGAACAGGGATTCGCCGGACCGGCACACCCCGCGCACAGCGCTGACAAACCGGTCGATGGTCCGTGCGTGCCGGGTTTCGTGCTGCAGATACCGGCCAATTCCCCGCACCGGGCGGCGGGGATCGCGCCCGCCCACCCAGAACAGCGCGCGGACTGTGCGATTCACACCGTCACTCAGATACCGGGACGGAACCCAAGTGTAGCTGCTGACACCCCAATCCCGGCTGGCTATCCGCTCGTCACCGATCGCGTGTACGAAGCGGATCGTTCCCCATAATGCGAGCGACGCCAGCAACACGGGCACAACCACGGTGGGCCAGGCGTCGGTCTTCGTGGACGGGGCGGTCGCGGTGCCACGCCCGTTGTGGTCATTGAGCTCCGCCCCCGAGGGACGATGGGCGCCTCCAAAGATCAGCCACTTGAGCCCATGCCGGATCGGGTCGACCAGGACATACGCCGTAATCAATGCCATGAAAGGCATCACCAAGAGGAAATAGTAGGACAGATACACCTGCAGATTCGCGTAGAACAACAGATAACCCAGGGCAAAGGTCGTGATCAGCAGGGCAAAGCCCGGACGGTCGCCGGCCCAGGGCGCGGACCATCGTGCGAACCGGGCGGCTGCCGCGGGCAGTCGCGGTTCGACATCCAAGGCCCCGCGCACCCGCCCAGCCAGACCCCAGCGGGCGAGTCCCCACACGATGCCCGGGACGAATCCGACCATCAGCGGAACATTGAGAAAAACGACGTGACGAAATTTCTCCCACCAGGTGTACGGCATCGGCGCGCGATTCCAGTTGAACACGAAGACCTGGTCGATGACAGCCGCGCCGGTGAGGACAAGAAGAATGATGAAGATCACCGCGTACACCGACACGAACGCCGCGACTGTTCGCGTCGCATCGCGAAAAGACCGGAGCAGCGTAAGGGTTGCAATCATCAGAAACAACGGCACGGCGTATACCCCGCACAACGCCCCCAAGGCCAGCAATACACCGCTAGACACCGGTCTCCGCAGTACCGACTGATAGACCGCCGCCATCATGAACGCCAGAGTGAGATTTACGCCGGTGGCGTGGCTCGATCCACGTAATACGTCAAAGGTAAAGAGAAACAGGACCGCCGCGATAAGACCCTCCACGGCCCCAAAGCCGCGGCGGCCGAGTAGATAAATGTGGCAGCCCGAGCTCATCGCCGCGAAGATGGGAACCAGCTTGGCGGCCAACAGCGAGTAGCCCCCGAGCCAGAAGATCAAGGCCGTGAGATAAATCGGCAGCGGCGGATGGGAGTAGTGAAAATCACGATAAGGGACTAGACCGTCCAGGATGAGCAGGCTCATATAGTTAAACATGTGCTCATCGCCCCGCACAAAGTTTATGGCATAGAGCTTGAGCATCCCGAACAACAGCACAGCCAACACCAGACCCGCCGCCGATACCGGCTCCAGCCACTTCCATGACCAACCGGTTGGGTCTCCCGTCAATGTTCTGCTGCTGCGCCGCATTGCCTGAAATATCGGGTCATCGGACTTGGCGTAGACCGGAGGACGTCAGCGGTAATACGACGGCAAGCCGGACTTGCGTGCAAACGCCGGTCGAGCCTGTTGGCTGGGTCGATGTCTTGAGGTGCTGTTTGTCATCACTGGCCTCCGGAAGATTCTAATTGACCCGAAAAATCTTTGCTGACCCAGTTAATCGCGCTGCGTTCGCATGCCGGTGGGCACGACTTCCCAAGGGGCCGGACCGGAGCGTCTCTGACGGACAAAGATCGGCCCAGTATGACGACCCCGGCCACACATCATGACCCTCGACCTGCCACAGCTGTATGCGGGCGGATTTGGGATGGACGGAGATCGGCCGTGTGCCGCGAGAGCGTCAACCTCTCGTTTCGCCGACTTGCTGCTGTCTGCAGTTTAAACGACGACTACAATGGATGGGTCCGGCATGAGGCGATCAATCGTGGTTCATGTTGAACAGGCGCGCCATCGGTTAGATGGCTCAGCGGAGGTTTTAAATGCAGTCGATGAGTAGATTTGAGACGATGCTTGAGCGCTTGATCGCGCAGCGGAACTGCATTGATTACGCGGTGGGGGCCGTAGGTTCGATCGAGGGTCCGGTATTGGAGTTCGGCCTCGGTAAAGGGCGGACCTATGACCACCTGAGAAAGCGGTTGCCGGATCGTCAGATCTTCGTGTTCGAGCGCTCGGCCAACGCGCAATCCGCCTCTGTACGGGACTCCGATCATCTCGTAACGGGGGACATTCGAGAGTTGCTCCCTAGGTTGGCGCACCGCTTTGCCAAGCGTGTAGTTTTAATACACGCCGATATCGGCACCGGAAACTACGGAGACAATGCGGCGCTGGCTCGAGTTCTGGCCGACTGGATACCGGAACTGATTAAACCCGGCGGCATTGTTATCGCCAACCGGAGAGAGATGCGGTTCCGCGGCTCGCGGCCGCTGGCGCTGCCGCCGGACACAGCGCCGGGCCACTGTTACATGTTCACAGCAAACGGTTAGCGGCTTGAACGCAAGCGTCACATCGCCCGCGTGTATCGAGAGCCGCCACACTGGGCTTTGCCAAACATATTCGACATGGTTCAACCAGTTCGCGGTCTATATGAGCGACGCACCGTGACCAAGCTCGGCGTAGGCGATTCACCCCCGATACGAAACTGAACCTTCCGGTTGTCCGCTACCGATTCGTTGCCTTCGTTGTGTGTTGTTTTTATAAACGACTAACCTGCATATTGCACCAAGGATCCCGGAAGCTGGCGGAGAGATCGGGCGTCTGTACGCCGCGCCGGAACGAAATCCGTAGCGAGCTATGGGTTGAGTGAAGCGCAAGTGCAGGCGTTCGAGATCGAGCCCGGGCCGGGATAGGCGATTGCAGAAGCAAAAACTGTACGAATCACCTAAGACCGAATCATTGAACACAATCATGTTGATACACCATTATTTCGCCGCCTTGGTGCAATGTCCGGGCTAGAGATCCGCCGGGCCGTCCGTGGCGGGATTAAGTTCTGAAAAACGCTTCGCGAATCGTGCAAGATCACTGTCCATATTCGCGACATGGTTAGTCAACCAGGACTTTATCTGCGTCAATGCATCTAACGAAAGCGATATATAATCCTCCCGGTACGCCGTTTGTAAAGACCGGATCTCATTGAGCAGGACTTTGTGTTGCAGCCGATGATTCTCATGGTTGGGATAACCAATTCGCAGCATTTGTCTTTCCTCCTCCGCAAAATGAGATTCCGTGCACGAGATCAGGCGGTCCAGCAAATAGTGCAGGCGAAAGTTTTTTTCTCCGGCTTGGACGTTTGCATGAATTTCGTTAAGCAAATCGACCAACGCCCTGTGCTCTTCATCCAGCCAGGACACATCGAACGTAACCTCTTCATCCCAATTCATAAACGCCATACGCCCAGATAATACACAAACAACCAGCAAGGTATCAAAACCGGTCTCCCCGCATCTTGGCGATCGACAACGCTCGCTCAAGAATTCAATATGTTCCGGAACGATTTAGCCCGCATATTGCACCAAGGATCCCGGATGATGCCGAAGGGACTTGTCCTGCGCGTAGTCGCAGAGGCGGGCGGTAAGACCGCTGCGCTGGTACGGCATGCATAGCCGCAGCTATGCATTGCGTGAAGCGCAAGCCCAGACGTTCGAGACCGAGCCAGTACCGGGATAGTCCTGTCCTGACTTCTTGCCAGGACACCTGGCAAGTCGAATGTTGTCAGTTCCGGGACTAAACGCTGCGGATATCTCCAATTGTGTACCCGAAACTAAGGCGGAACGCCCTGGTGCAATAGGCGGATTGCGATGATGTTTGGGGTCCATTGGGACCGGTACGCGGTCTTTATACTTCCGCTGCTCACAGACTTGGGATCCGCGGCGTTTCAAAGGCCGCGTCGGCCATGCCCCCACCTTTTATCAGCCAGCACAACAGAAGTCTCGATCTGACGTTGGGGTATATTCCAGTAGTTGCCGAGTAGGTGGTCCTTCTCCGATCTCCCCACCTGCCGGTATCCGCGGTTTTTATAAAAAGCAATGGCCCAGCGCGCATCGGCCCAGGTTCCGACTAACAAAGGCTTATCCGCATTAGACTCGAGGTGTTGCAGCAACCTCGTCCCGATACCCTGCCGTTGTGCCCGCGTTATGACGTACGCATGCCGGATAAGGTGGACATCGCCCCTGTTCTGCAAACCCATGACGCCCGCGAGTTCTGAGTCTGCCTCAAGTCCCCAGAAAACGACGTCATCTTCAATCTCTTGTTCAATTTCTTCCACGGATATATACGGTTCACGCCAGCAATCCGCTGGAATGACACCCCGGTACGCCTGCGCTGCATCGTTGATGATGTCATAGATCGATTGCAAGTCTGATTGATTGCACTTTCGTATCATTAGACCCAAGAGCGATGACTTGACCCCGGTGAAAGCCGGCTATTTTTCCAGGCCGGTGAGGCGCGCGTACACACGCGGCAGCACTTCGGGCAGCGCCGCCACATTGGAGAGCACGAAATACCGGCCCACCCCGAACAGATGAGGCAGATACTCTTGTCCTTTTTGGTCAATGGTTAACCCGAACGGAAACACTCCCAACTTGCGTAGATCAATTAGCGCCCGGCGCGTATCCTCCAGGGCGTAACGGCCTGCGTACCGATCCGCCGGATCGTATGGGCGCCCGTCGGTCAGCACCAGCAACAGCCGGTGTCGCCTCGGTCGGTTCGCGACAACACCACCGACATGACGAAGGGCGGCGCCCATCCGAGTGGACCCCTCCGGCGCGAGCGTCAGAATCCGCTGGCGCACGGTATCGCTGTAGCCTTCCGTAAAGCCCTTGATGCGCAGGCAATCAACATACGCGCGGCTGAAGCTGGAGAAGGCGTAGAGCGCAAATTCATCCTGCAGGCCCTGCAGCGCCTCGGCAACCACCAGCATCGCGCGCTGCGCGATATCGATGACCCGGTGCAGACCGTCAACGCGGCCCTGGGTCGAATTCGATACGTCGAGCAACACGGCTACTGAAAGTTCCCTTTCGTTCCGAACGCGATGCCGATACAGCCGGTCGCTCTTATAACCGGTGGCGCGGCGTTCTGTCGACGCTTCGACAAATGCATCCACATCCACCTCCTCGCCGTCGATCAGACGGCGCTGCCAGCGGTCCTGCATGCGAAACGCCTCAAAACGGCGGCGTACACGTGCGGCCAGTTGCTGTAACTCCTGGTTGGGTATTTTAGTGCCGGCGGCCGGCGGCACCTGCTCGAAGACACGACACCAGTCCAGCAGGTACTCACCGCGCCGGTGGTGCCATTCCGGATACAGCAGCGCGCCGGTCAATCTCTCACCGTCCTCAACGGTGTCGCGGGCATCGGGATCAAACGCCTGATCCTCGACAGGCTCGTCGGTGCGGTACCCCGGGGCCGGAGAGTCGTTCAGCAGCTCGGGGTCCACATAGTCCGGCAGCGGCTTGGCAGGCCGCGCATCCGGTGGCGCCGGATGACCCCAGACCGCGGCCGGCCAGAACGCCAGCGGCCCGGACGCCAACGCTGCCGGTGGATCGTCCAGCAGTTCACCGCGTCGGGCGGCCTCGAGCGCGCGGGTGAGCCATGGGTGATGCACGGGTTGGGAATCCCCCAGGCCATGCCGGATACCGGCCTCCACCAGTGCAAAACCCGTGCCGCGATGGCGTTGCAACGCGTCGTTATGCGCATCTCGTTGCTCGAGGCATGCCTGACAAAGTCGCGCATATCGCTTGCGCAGTCCGGGATATTGACGCACCAGCAGTTCACTGATTGCCACGCCTCTCAGCAAGTGTTCTAAACCGGGCCTTAACCTTGAGTCTGTGGGAATCTCCTGCTCGAACGCCAGATAGGCGGCCAACCAGTAATACAGGTCCCGATTCAGGGACCGGTCGGGAAAGCGTGCGATGTTTTCCGGCAAGTACGCGTAGTCCGCATTCTGCCAGGCGAGTTCGCGCCAGTGACGTTTCGCCGACACCCTGCGCCGAAATCGGCCATGCCGCGAGTTGTCGCTGGCGGCCACGATCTCGAGCCGGCACGATCCGGCAAGCGCATGCAGAAACACGTGCAGACCCCGCTGCACATCAACAAGTCCGACCGCCGCATCCGGATAACTGGTCGTGCGGCGCAGACCCACTGCCAGGTCGAAGCGGAGATTGGCGGCGACATGCATTGAGTGCCCCGGCCTGTCTTCAATTATCGAAACAGGCACTCACGGTTTCCGAGAGCCCCTCTTGGATCAGTGGATCATCCGTCAGCGCCTCCACCAACGCCACACGGCAGGCCTCGCTCCGGGTCAATCCGTCCATCATCAGACTGGCCGCATGGATGAGGAGCCGGGTGGAGGCCACTTCTTCCAGATCGTGGCCCTCCAAAGTACGCAGTTGTTGGCCCAATTCCGCAAGCCGGCGCGCTCCTGCGGCATCGAGCCCTGTCTCCAAGGCGATAATTTCCGCTTCCTTCTCGGGGCTGGGAAAATCGAACGTCAACGCCACGAATCGTTGCCGCGTACTCGGTTTAAGATTCTTGAACAGGTGTTGATAGCCGGGGTTGTACGAAACCACCAGCATGAAATCGGCCGGCGCCTTAACCAGTTCGCCGGTCTTCTCCAGGTAGATCTCACGGCGGTCATCGGTGAGGGGGTGCAGAATCACCGTAGTGTCTTTGCGCGCCTCGACCACCTCATCCAGATAGCAGATACCGCCCTCACGCACGGCCCGTGTCAACGGTCCGTCCTGCCAAACCGTTTCCTCACCGCGGATGAGAAACCGTCCCATTAAATCGGACGCCGACAGCTCGTCGTGACAGGCCACGGAGTAAAGTGGTCGGGCCAACTCCACCGCCATATGGCGCACGAAACGGGTCTTGCCGCAACCCGTAGGCCCCTTGATCAGCAGCGGAAGCTGACGGTGGTACGCCGAGCGGAAAACTTCCCGCTCATTGCCCTGCGGCAAATACCGGGGGAGCGTTGTCGCTTGCTCGTGGAGTACCGTGCTCATGGCGTCCCGCAGGGCCTATCGGGCGATTGCAAACTGTGCAGTTTAACGGACCTATGAGTGTGACGGGAATAGCATGACGGGAAAAGCTAAATCTATGCCGACACAGGATTTACAAAAGGGGGGACGGTCGCGCCCCACTATCCACAACCAAGCCTCCAGGCCGCCGACGCGGAGCATCGCAACCGCCGTGGCCTTGGTGCCGGGGCACATGATTCGGGGTGCCGTGGAATAAACCCACACTGTCATGCGTTTTCTCCTCTGTAATTGGTGCGTTGCCAATGGATTGCTTCGTATCGGTCCTGAAATCCACAATAAAACGACGAGAGGGTAACGAGATGGTAGAGACTGCGATGCCTGGCGAACAGGAACAAAAATCCGCCCAAGCCCTGCTTGGAGAAGCCGAACCGTGGGAGCATTGGGAAACTCAACTCGTGGGATGGAGCATAGGCATTGGACTTGCCGGTCTGGTAGTTCTTGGTTTTCTGATCAATGCGTTTATCCTGCCGTAACCCGTCCATTGCAACGATTTCGCTGTGAGCGAACAGCGCATCTACGGAGGAATTCCATGAAAGCGGATGTCGAGATGCATCTTGTTCATGACGGCGAGCAGTGGATTGCCCGTGGCGGTACGGTGGTTGCCGTCGGCGAGACGCTGCACGAGGTGGACGAAGGTGTGACACACGCCTTGAGGGACTCCGGCGCCTTTCCACTGGGTTCGTCGGTGACGGTGTTCATGGGCTTCGATTTTGACACCATCCCGACATGGTTACGGCAATACCACACGCATTACTTCAACCGTTACATCACTGTAAATCTGTGAGTACGACAATCAAAAACGACTACCACTGATCAGTGGTAACGTAAGGAGAAACCTATGGCGACTATAAATAGAAAATGGACCGATGGGATGCTTCACACCGAGGACTGGTGGGCGGTCTGGCTGGGATTGCTCATGTTCCTTGCAGGATTGTTCACCATATGGGGCGTTGACCTCGTCGGCTGGATGACCAAGACCAAAACCTGGGAATGGGGCAAATTCTGGAGTGATCCATCCTTCAACCAGCTGCTGGCGGCAGCGCATGGGAAGGCAGGAAAAGCCTACGAGGGGCTGGGTGGCTTTGGCTCGTTGCTGGCAACCTATATCGTGTTCACCGTGTTGACCTGCATCGGCGCTTACTTCCAGAAGCTCGACGTCAAGAAGTTCTTCCTAGGCTTCACGTGCATCTTTTTCATCACCTGGGCGGCGTGGATCATCGGCCACGAGGCCCACTTCAAGGCGCTCAAAACCGGGCAGTCCATCACCCAGTCCGAGATCTACGGCGACAATGTGTTCTGCACGACCAAGGTCAACAAGTGCTCGGCGCAGATCAACAAGGCGCTCAAAGGCATGGGCATCGATGTGATGGCGGGACAGGATCCCACCAAGGAGCAGGCGGCGGCCGCGGTGGCTAAATCCAAGAACTCGATACGCATGTCCTGGGGCCTGCAACTGGGCGGCGGATTCTCATATATGCTGGCGCTGGCGGTGGGCCTGATCATCGGTAACTTATTCAAGGGATTCGCCAACTTCTTGAGAGAAGGCGCCAAACCCGAGTGGTTCATCAAGACCGCCATCGTCTATCTGGGCATCAAGCTCGGCTTGATGTCGATGAAGGCCGCCGGTTTTGCCCTGGAGCTGGCGCTGGCGGGCGCGGCGGCGTGCTTCGTGGCCTATCTGCTGTTCTGGCCGATCGTCTACTGGATGGGGCGTAAGCTGTTCAAGCTGCGGCGCGACGCCTCGGCGGTGTTGTCGTCGGGCATCTCCATCTGCGGGGTGTCCGCGTCGATCGCCACCGCCGGCGCGATCCGCGCCAAACCGATTCTGCCGATCGCGGTGTCGATGCTGATCGTGGTGTTTGCCATGATCGAGCTGGTCGTCCTGCCGACGTTCTATGCCGCAGTTGCACCGGATGCGCCTATCGTGAACGGCGCGGCGATGGGCATGACGGTGAAGACCGACGGCGCCGACGCCGCCGCTGGCGCCATCCTCGACGAGATGATGGTGGCCAACCACTACCGGACCACGGGAGAGACCTGGGAGGCGGACTGGATCCTGAGCGCCGCCATCCTCACCAAGATCTGGATCGACGTGTTCATCGGGGTATGGGCATTTGTCCTCGCACTGATCTGGGTCTACAAGGTGGAACGGAAACCAGATCAGCAGCACGTCGGGGCATCGGAGATCTGGTTCCGGTTCCCGAAATTCGTGATCGGCTACTTCATCGCCTGGTTGACCTATGTGGCGATCGCGGTGTGGTTCCCGGACGCCATCAAGGCCGCCTCCTCCGGGGCCGGCGTGGTGCAGAGCCCGATGCGCAAGATGATGTTCATGCTGACCTTCGTCGCCATCGGCGTCATCACCGATTTCGGTAAGTTGAAGGGCATGGGCCGGCTGACCGCGTTATACGCGATTGCGCTGTTTGCGGTCATTGCGCCCATCGCGTATTTCGTGGCATGGATCTTCCATCGCGGTATGGTGCCGCCAACGGTAGCGGGTTGATACGACAACGACGCGTTTTTTCAATGACGCCACACTTGAGAGACCGCGGTAACGCGGTCTCTCTTTTTTTGCGCATCTTCCCAGGCTGATGTGATAAGTTAATCGTTTCAGTAGACGGGGCCAGGCCATCGCATGGTTGATGTGGAATATTCGGTCGAGATCGAATCGGATCCGGAAACGGTGTTCGCACTGGTGACGGACATACCCAGAAAAGCCCGTCTCGATCCCAACGCCAAGGTGCTGGGCGTGGTGCAAGAAACCGAAGGGCCGGTGGCTGTCGGCACGACATTTCACTACCGCCTGGTAGTGGCAGGCAAGATCGCCGATTACCACAGCCAGTGCACCGCTTTTGTACCGGGACAGATGATCGAGACCTTGTCGGATTCGGATCCACCATTCACGGTGCGGGTCACGGTAACACCGTCAGCGCGTGGCGCGCTGTTGACGCAAACGGAGTCCTTCACAATGCAGCGGATACACATCCAGCTGCCCAAAGCAGACGGATGGCGGGGCAGGCTGCTGCGACTGATGTTCGGCAACCGGGATGCCATACAGCAGGACCCCGATGCGACACGCGATGACGAGGCACGGATGGAGGCCAAGCTGACAGAGCGGCTGGAAAAATGGCTCGAGGCCATTAAGCAGGAGCTCGAATCTCAACAAACCAAACTAAACGCCTGATATTGGCTCACCGTTCGTCGACGATCGGAAGTCTTCTTCCCTGGTCGGCGGAATAAATCGACAGCTGTTTCGCCATATAGAGAATTACTCCTTTTTATTCCTCGTGCAAATGAACATCGACGACAGGACATTATCAATTGCGCTGCGCGTTGTCGGCGGTACATTGGCTTTGGCATGTTTCTTTTTGGTTGTGCTTCGTGTTTACAGTTTGTATGTGCTCGGTATAGACACGTCCGGTGCCGAAAACTTCGTAAACGTCCTGCGCATACTGTTCCCCCTGTCATTAGGCGTGATTGCCGGATACGTCGCCGTCACCGGCAATATTCCCTTTACCTCACGACGTAAGTAGCATCCCCGGCACACGGAGAGACAACGTTGCCATAGCAGCTGTGTAAAAAATTATGTTCAAGGAGACGTCGACGCCAACCTCTGCAACTACGTAGTGTTCTTAGAACACCTTCGGCGGCACAATAACGGGGACGAACGGGATTCCGATTCATGAAGTCGCTAACTTTTCTAGGAATGGCATTTATAGCACTCGGCGCATTCCTGATTACCGTCAGGGCAGGCGCTGCACGCAAGATGACGACGCTCTACAAGAAATGGGGGGTCGAGGTCCCGGAGGACCGATACCTGAAGCAGTTTGTGTTCATAGGTGTGGTTCTCATTGTCGTCGGATTTCTCGTCACCACGGGTCTGATTGACATACTCTAATCGGCAGCGCTCGCGGCCAACAGCGAAGCGGCCCGATTCAAATCGACCGCTTGAGTCTGTTCGCTTCGGACTGTGCGTAACCTATAGCGGTCTGCGCGTCCGCCGAACGGGGCAACTATCTGCTGGCTTAACGGTTGACCAGCGCGTCATCCATGCATAGTCACGGTGATGATCAAAACGGCGGCCGCGCCCCAGCACCAGAACGCGAAGGCCGAGTTCGTCCAGGGTTATGGCATAGAATCCACCGCCCGCCCCAGAACCTCCCGCCACTACGTCGAATTCAGCGTCCGTCACAATCGATGTCCGGTGGTGCCGTGTACTTTGCAAAACCGCCCATCGCCGGGGTCCGGCTTGCGCCGGTTCGGGTAATTCAGTAGCGTGCACATCAACACATCCCGCTATCGACCAACATGCCGCCGACCGCAGACCAAGTGGAACCGACCGATTTCGAAAAACCGTTCGATGAAATCGACGTTCCCCTGCGCGACGATGTTCGCCTGCTTGGCCGCCTGCTGGGCGATATCCTGCAGGAGCAAGTCGGCGTGGAGTTTTTCGACACTGTTGAGCGCGTCCGCCTGTCCGCGAAGGGGGCCCGGGCGGGGCGTCCCGCCGACCGGGAGTCGCTCGAACAGGAGCTGCGCGGATTGGACACTGGAGAGATCCGGCACATTGCCCGCGCGTTCAGCTTCTTTTTAAATCTGGCCAACATCGGCGGACAGCACCATCGGGTGCGCCGGGGCCGCACCGCCGCGCCAGTGAGATCGCCCCAAGAGGGTTCCCTGCGGGCGTCGTTCGAGGCGCTGTCGGCCGCCGGCATTGCTCCGGACAGACTGCACGAGGCGGTTACCGGACTCGACATCGAGCTGGTGCTCACCGCGCACCCGACCGAAATCACCCGCCGGACGCTGCTCAAAAAGTTCAACCGCATCGCCGACGCGCTGGACCGCCGAGACCACGTCGACGAAGGATCCGAAGAACACGCCAACATTGTCGAACATCTGAAGCGGGAGATCACGGCGGCCTGGTTCACCGACGAAATACGGCGCACCACCCCAACACCGGTAGACGAGGCGCGCTGGGGGCTGGTGGTGGTCGAACAGAGCCTCTGGTACGCCGTACCGCGTTATGTGCGGGAACTCGAAACCACGCTGCGCGAATTTACCGGTAAATCTCTGCCACTCGACGCCGCACCGCTGCGTTTCGCCTCTTGGATGGGTGGTGACCGTGACGGCAATCCGAATGTGACCCCTGCGGTGACCGCCAAGGTGTGCCTGTTGTCCCGTTGGATGGCCGTCCACCTGTATCGCGAAGAAATCCACGAGCTACGCAGTGAGTTGTCCATGAACAACTGTGACCAGATGCTGCGCAAAATGGTCGGTAACGCCCATGAGCCGTATCGAGCTTTGCTGCGGGAAGTCGTGATGCGCCTGGATACGACCAAACAGTGGATTGAGGCGGAACTCGAAGAGCGCGAACCGCCGGCCGGCGCCATTTACACCGGTATTGAGCAACTTCGAGAACCGCTGCAACGCTGTTATGACTCGCTGCACCGCTGCGGCGCCGGTCTGGTCGCGGACGGACGGCTGTTGGATATCCTCCGCCGGCTGGCGTGCTTTGGCCTGACCTTGCTGAAACTGGACATTCGCCAGGAAGCGGGCCGCCACACCGACGCCATGAACGCGATAACCGAATACATCGGCCTGGGTTCGTACGCCGAATGGGACGAGTCCAAGCGCATCGATTTTCTGGTCCGGGAGTTGGAAAACCCGAGGCCGCTGGTACCGATGGATCTGCCGGCCGGGGATGAGGTTCACGATGTGTTGAACACCATTCGCATGTTGGGCGGAATCCCGTCCGAATCATTCGGGGCCTACGTGATCTCACTGGCCAGCCAGCCGTCGGACGTATTGGTGGTGGCGCTGCTGCAAAAAGAGCTGGGAGTGCGGCGACCGTTGCGCGTCGTGCCATTGTTCGAACGTCTGGAAGCGTTGAATGGTGCGGCCGTCTGTATGGAGAGACTTCTCGACATCCCTTGGTACAAACGGCACATCGACGGCCGGCAGGAAATCATGATCGGTTATTCCGATTCCGCCAAGGATGCGGGCCAGTTGGCGGCGGCCTGGGCGCTGTACCATGCCCAGGAGAGTCTCGTCGAGGTGTGCCGGCAACACGGTGTGCGGCTCACCTTGTTTCATGGCCGCGGCGGTACGATCAGCCGCGGCGGCGGTCCGACCTACGCGGCAATTCTGGCCCAACCGCCCGGTTCCGTGAACGGCTCGATGCGGGTTACCGAGCAGGGCGAGGTCATTCAGCACAAGTTCGCCTTGCCGGAGATCGCCGAGCGGACGATGAAGATCTACACTGCGGCGTGTCTTGCAGCGTCACTGAAACCACCTCCGCAACCCCAGCCGAGGTGGCGGGAGGTGATGGACCGTTTGAGTACGGTCGCGGTCGCGAATTACCGGCAAATCGTCCAGCTGGAGCCGCGCTTCGTGGACTACTTTCGCGCCGCGACACCGGAGACCGAACTCAGTAAGCTGCACATCGGCAGTCGGCCCGCCCACCGCCGCAGGCAAGGCGGCATCGAGACGCTGAGAGCCATTCCCTGGGTGTTTGCGTGGACCCAGATTCGGCTCATGCTGCCGGCGTGGCTGGGCGCAGGGGAAGCCCTGCGCACCGCACTGGATGAAGGCCTCGGCCGCGAACTGGCAGAAATGCAGCGGGAATGGCCGCTGTTTACCACCACCTTGGAACTGATCGAAATGGTGCTCGCCAAAGGCGACCCCGACGTGGCCGCCCGCTACGACGAAACACTGGTTCCCGAACGGCTTCACGACATCGGTGAGGACCTGCGCGAGCGATTCCGCAACACCAGGGCGGTGATTCTGGAGATCGCGGGACGCCAGGAACTGCTGGAGCACCAGCCGATCATCCGCCTGCCCATCGAGGTGCGGGACCCCTATATCGACCCGCTCAACCTGCTGCAGGTCGAATTACTTCAGCGCAGCCGCCAGCACCACGGCCCGGAGATTGACGATGCATTGCTGATCGTGATTAACGGCATCGCGGCGGGCATGCGCAATACCGGGTGACAGCACCCGATTGGATGGCAGGCGTGCTCGCCCGATCCCTTATTCCGGACAGGGGATTCTGTCGGCGCGATCTCCATTGTATTGCCGACCGCTTTAACGGGAGAATGGGGCCGGCGAAGCGGGCACTCACCCGAACGTGCGCACCCTTAATCCAATCTTAAGGTAGCGCAGCTATCCTGCATTCTGGAGGATTACGTAGATCGGGAATGGCGCAAGACAACCGGAGTAACCTGGCATGCTGAAACCACGATTCGTCCCGATCGGACTGGCAATGACTTTGGTCGTAGTCAGCGGCGCGCAGGCGGCGCAGAATGCGGGCAATGACCAAGCCAATACCAGAAACGGGTCACCGGTTCTGGAACTTTACCGGACCGACGACGGCCACCTTCGCTATCAACTCAACAACGACTGGCTTCTGGGCATGAGCCTCGGCGTGTCGCCTGTCGATTTGGCCGACCACACCCGCGGTTGGCGACCGCTGGACAAGTGGCGGCCGCCGTTCGGTCTGTACGATTTATCGACTCGGTCCCCTGGCGCGGCCAATCCCCCGGTGGTAAACCTGCGCAGAGTCCGGTGGTTCTGGACCATCGGTTCGACGCACGATCTGGGTGGTGACAATCCGTTCGACGTCAAGTGGGATGTGCTGCAGCGTTTGTCGGCCCACACCCAGGCCGGATTTCTGGTGCCGTTCGGCGAGCGCTGGCTGTTTGGGGGCGCCGTCACACTGGACCGTGAGATGAGTAGCCAGTCATCACCGGCGGTCTCGGGCAAACGGACAGCCGAATCTAAGACGTCGGCGGGCGCATATCTCGGTTTCGAGCTCGCCTATTGATGTCAGGCCACTTCAATGCGGATCCTGATTATTGAGGACGACTCCCTGCTCGGTGAAGGGTTGCGGGCCGGCTTGTCTCAGCACGGATTTACCGCCGACTGGTTGCAGGAAGGCCGCCTGGCATTGCACGCGTTTCAGCACGAGCAATTCGATGCGGCGGTGTTGGACCTTGGACTGCCCGATATGGATGGCAAGGATCTGCTGATCGAGTACCGCAACCGGGGTGGAAGTATACCGATACTGGTCCTCACCGCCCGCAACGGAATCGGCCACAAGCTGGTGTGTCTCGAGGGCGGAGCGGACGATTACCTGATCAAACCGGTCGACCTGCGGGAACTGGCCGCCCGGCTGCACATCCTGCTCCGACGTCGAGAAGGTCGCAGCACTTCAGTGATACGGATCGCGGATGTGGAGTTGAATCCGCACGCCCACAAGGTAAGTCTGGGTTCTGAACAAGTCGACCTGTCGCCCCGCGAATTCAAGGTACTGCATGCCTTGCTTCGCTCGAGTGGCCGGGTCATGTCGAAAGAACAACTCGAACAGCATGTCTACGGTTGGGAGACGGATGTAGACAGCAACGCCATTCAGGTACACGTACACAACATAAGACGGAAACTCGGCCACAATGTTATACAGACCATCCGGGGAATCGGATACATCATCGACCAGAAAGACCAGTAGGCGCGGTTCGATACGCCTGCGCCTGTCACTGGTGTTGACACTCGCCATTGTAGTCATCTGGACACTTGTCATCGGGGCTACGTATTACGGTGCAAAATACGAAGTACGCGCGTTGTTCGACACCCAGCTCGAACAATCAGCCCGCGTGGCGGCACGCACACTGCTGGGAGTGCCGTTCGCCGACGCGCGGCCGGAGCGTGCCTCGCCACAGGTAAGCGGCGACAGGCAGGCGCAGCAGGATCGGTACAAGAAAAACCTGGTCGTGCAGGTCTGGAACAAGGACGGTGAGCTGGTGCTGCACTCGAAAAACGCGCCCTTGTTTCCTCTCGCCGAACAAACCAATGGATTTACGGACGCGTTCTTGAACGGCGAGGCATGGCGTACCTATTCTTTCGTAGACGAATCTCAGGGACTGACGATCCGAGCGGGAGAGCCGTACCGGCCCAGGGACCATCTTACCCAGCACGTCATCGTGAAAACGCTCTACCCCGTAATTCTGGGATTGCCGGTCGTTATGTTGTTGATCTGGATCGCCGTCGGGCGGGGCCTGACCCCGCTGCGCCGCCTGGCGTCCCAGGTGCACGAGCGAGACCCGGAGAATCTGACGCGAATCCACGCCCCCTACGCCCCCGATGAAGTGAAACCTTTAATCGGGGAGCTGAATAGCCTGCTGGAAACGCTCGAGCAAAAGATCGACACCGAACGGCGTTTCATCGGTGACGCCGCCCATGAACTGCGCACACCGCTGGCCGGCCTCAGGGCGCATGCCGAAGTGGCGATCGGTGCGCGCAATGGGGGCGAGCGCATGCGCGCACTTACCCATATCGTCGAAGGAGTTGATCGCGCCAGTCACCTGGTCAATCAATTACTCACCCTGTCACGGCTGGACGAATCCGCGCTGGTCGCCGATCAGGTTGTGGACCTCGGCGACGTTCTGCGCACCGTACTGGCCGATCTGTGTCCTGCGGCCAAAGAAAAATCCATCACGCTTGTGTCGGCGGGTGGGATGGATGGGAATTGCCCGACCCACGCCAATGCAGAGGCCATCTATATCCTGTTCCGTAATCTCGTTGACAACGCAATCCGTTACAGTCCTGCTGACACCAAGGTATCGGTGGCGCTCAAGCTACGGCAGAACACATGGTTTATCACGATAACGGACGAGGGACCGGGTATCCCCATCGCCGACCAGGACCGGGTGTTCGACCGATTTCACCGGCGTTCCAAACTGGACACCTACGGGACCGGCCTTGGATTGTCGATCGTGAAACGCGTCGTCGACTTGCACGACGGCGCAATCTCCATGGACCAGCCTGCGGAACACAGCGGTCTGTGCGTTCTGGTATCGTTGCCGGCCTGTATTTCCGGGCCCGGCAAAACGGCCGGCCGCACGTTGGCCGACGCCGGTAACAACGACCGTCCTGTCGCTGCGGCGTGGGCCGGTTAATCGTCCCTTAATATTGAGACTTTAAACTAATCCTCAACCACATACGTGGGACCATAGTCTGCAATTTCTCCAACTGATTGGATAAGAGGGTGCGGCCATGAATACGAGTTCCTGTGCGTATGGCGAGGACTCCGTCCTGCGGAGCGTTGTCTATTACAGCTTCCTGTTCTCGATCGGCTTCGTGCCGGGGCTTGTAGTCGGGTACGTGCTATGGGGTTGAGGAAACGTTTAATGGCTGAAGATGCTTGGCCCGAAGGAAGACGTCGAGGTCCCTTGCCCGGCGGTAGCGAGCAGCCGGAACCACCCCCGAACCGGCTCCAGGCGATCGTCGTGACCGTCGACATCCGGGAAGGCGGTCCCGGAACGAACCGACCGAGTTCCCAGCGGCGGTATATTCTAAACGACTACATCGATAAGATTATCCCGTGCTTTAATCCCCGCTGCCGTGACGGCGGAATTGCGATCCACGGCATAGTGGACGAACTGCTCGAACGAGGTGAGCGCAAACAACTTTGCCTCGAGGTGTGTGCCGGTTTAATTGCCCGCGAAGACGGTCACTCGTCGTCAACTCAGTGTCAGAATCTATTTGGCGTACACGTGACCCTCGCTCAGTCCGAACATTGCATCAAAGACCCTGGATAGCGGCGAACGAAACGGGTGGGAAAGCCGTCTATCCGTGGTTCGGTCTCGCAAAGTACAGCGTCCTTCGGCTGGTGCCAAGCGTTTGTGTCTCTGCAATCTTAAACGAACCGGCCAACGCCGTCCTGAAAACGTCTTCATCGTAGTCGTCGTAGACGTCATCCTTGTTGCGCAGCAGCTGCTGCACCATTGGATCCTGCTTATCCACGAACTCGATAATCAGCGCGCTGTTCAACCCCGCCAACCAGCCGATGAATTCCGTCAACGGTATGTTTGCGCCAATGACGATATGGTGGATCAACGCCAGACACAAGGTCAGTTGGGGCAAGCGCCGCTGGGTGAGGCTTTTACGTTCCAAGCCTCGCCAACCCAGGGCCGGCGAGGCGTCGGCCAGGTCGACAAGCAGCGGAAGAATACGCGAGTCGCGTTGCTCTCTCAGCGCCCCGTACAAGCGCTCGATGGCCAGCTCATCCGCATCCATGGCCACGACGCAGTCAGCGTACTCGGCGACCAGGCGGGTAAACTCACCGGTATTGGCACCGATGTCCCACACCATCGCCCAGCGCTTGGTGGCGGCGACTCGGCGGACGAAATCGGCCTTAGCCTGCTTTTCCTGCCCTGCGTAGTGGTCAAGATCGGTGTAGTGGGACCACTGGGATCGTGACGCCCGCCAGGTGAGCCGCTCCACAAACCGGTGCAGCCGCTTGACATTGGCTTCGATCATCGTCTTGTTAAATCCCGCACGTTTGAGGTCGGATCGGACGTTACGTTTCGTGTCACCTGCCTTGGCCTGCAATTTCGCCTGCAGGACCACATGAGCGAGTACGCCCCGCTTGAACCGGGCGCAGCCGTGGAACAGATTGGCCATCGTGTCCGGCTCCACGCCGTCGATGCGTCCCCGCAACCACGGCCGAAAGCTGATGTCCTTGTATGCCTGCAGCATCAGTGGATAAAGAAACAATTGGCAGAACTGCCGGTATCCCGACCACGGTTCACCCGGTGACCAGCGCTCGAATGACGGGATGTCAATGAAGACCGGCTGCGCACCCCGCCACTGGATGTTGAATGAGGAAGCGTCTTTCAAGATGAACTCTTCCTGCAGTGCCTGGGCGAGCAGGTTCAGATGCAGCAGGGCCGCGTCCTTCAACATGCTGAACGACCATTCGTACGGGTAACTCACGAACGAAATGGGTGTGTGGGTCAGATAACCAGCCCAGCCTTGCAGGTCCCGCGGGGCCGAGGCAAACCGATCCGGATCGACACGCTCCGTCGCCACGACATGGCCCTGCGACATGGCCACATTAAAAAACCGGGTGCGTGACAGGGCCTCCCACTCCGCCAGGGCTGTTGGGCTCAAACCGCGGAAAACTTGGTTGCCAATGTAAAAAACACGCCCCTGCCGGTCCCGGAAGGAACCGGGTTCCGCGCGCATTTCCTTCATCGGCGGGGACAGCGGAACCGGTGAGGCGGTCCGTGGTCAGTCAAGCGTCGTCGGCGTTTGCCGGTTCGGAGTCCAGTTCCCGTCGTTCCCGCCGCACACCAAACATCACCAGAATCCGGTGCCAGAACAGTTTGCCGGCGACTGCCAGGCCCGCGAGCCCACCGAGTATGATCTGCAGCAACAGGCTGCCACTGCCCGGATCCATATAAGCCCAGGCGGGCCCGTTGAACAGGGCGATCATCACGGTGACCGGCATCAATACTCGTGTGTAACTCATTGGCGTGGATTCCCCAAACGGTGTGGATTGGCAATGACACGGTGGATTGTAATATTTTTGTAAAATCAACACCAAATGTTATCCGTCGTCCCGTTCCACTCATGAAACCGACCCTCGGGCTGCACACCTGTGTTTTGTGGGGCTTCGCGGTTGCGCAACCGCTCTACGACTTGATCGGCCGCTATCCGACATTCCTGTCCGCCCATCACCTCACCGGCCCACAGATTGTCATATTGGCAGTGCTATTGAGCGTGGGCCTCCCCGCCCTGTTGTGGGGATTTGAGTGGCTGGTAGCTGCATGCCACCGACGCACGGCGGCCGTGCTTCATCAATTCCTCGCCGGTGCGCTATTGGCGCTTACCGTGTTCGCGGCCGTCTGGCGAGTGGGGGGCGTGTCATCGGCCACGGCCGGGGCCGCAGGCCTATTAATCTGGTCCGCTCTGTTATGGGGATACCTGAAGACTCGAGTTGGACAATCGGTGGTGACCGTTCTGGTCCCGTCAATTGTGATCTTTCCAGCGGTATTCCTGTTCACCGAACCGGTGTCCAAGTTTCTGAATCCACCGGCGAAGATCTCAAAATTCACACAGACGTTTTCTCACCCGCCACCTCCGATCGTGATGGTCGTCTTCGATGAGTTGCCGACTTCGGTACTCACCGATGGCGGGGAATCGATTGATGCCAACCGATTTCCCAATTTTTCGAAACTGGCTGCCGGGAGCTACTGGTTTCGCAACACCACGACGGTAGACACGAGAACCGAGTGGGCACTGCCGGCTATCCTGACCGGACGCTATAAGGAACCCGGCCGGGTGCGGGCTCCGACGGCAAAGGAATACCCGGACAACCTGTTCACGCTGTTGTCGGGTTGGTACCAAATGCGTGTTTCCGAACCACTCACCGATCTTTGCCCTGCGGATGTTTGTTCGCGGCCATCGCACGGCACTACCTTAAAGGCTGTGCGTCGCCTGATCTTGGATTTGGCGAGCGTTTACATGCATATTGCGACGCCTCCACTGTGGCGCGCCAAACTGCCGCCCATCAACCAGGCGTGGGCTGACTTCGGCATATTCAGAATAGATGAACGGGCAGCAGATCTGGACAAATACGGTCGCCACCGGCAGGCGAATGAGTTTATTGAATCGATCAAGGCTTCTCCGGAGCCGACACTATATTTCATGCATTCCAATTTGCCGCACATGCCATATGAGTATTTTCCATCCGGGACAATCTATTACCGTCATGCCATTATCCGGGGCATCAACAAACACAACAATCTGGATGTGTGGTCTGACGATCCTCTGGCCGTGGCGGAAGCGAAGCAGCGGTTTGTGCTTCAAGTTCAGTTCGTGGATCGCATCGTGGGCGATCTTGTCGGGCGCCTTCGCAGACAGAACCTATACGACAAGGCGCTGATCATCATTACTGCAGATCATGGTGTCGCCATCCGGGAAAACGAATTGCGTCGCGGCATTACCCACACCAACCAGCGGGATATCGTCGGTGTGCCACTGTTCGTCAAGCGTCCCGGACAGGAACGTGGCGTGATCAGCGATCGCAACGTAGAACTGATTGACGTCCTCCCGGCGATCGTCGATGTCATTGGAGGTATCTCGCCCGGGTTCGTGGACGGGCGGTCGCCGTTTGGAGGTCCTGAGAAAGCAGAAAAACTCGCCTTCGACGGATGGCGTGAGTGGCAATTTCCGGCCGACCTCATGGTGCCCGGCAATCACACGCGCAGTCAATGGCGGACTGACCCGGGCAAGGAGCTGACGGCAAAGCGCTTGTTGGGTCAACGACTCACAGACCTGAACATCGAACAGCAGCGTACCCCAACGGCCGACGTGGTTAATGCGAACTTGTACAAGGACGTCAAACCGCAAACCTTTGTGCCCGCGCATGTCGTTGGCCGAGTGTCTGGCCCCGCCGATCAGACCTTGGCCGTGGCGCTCAACGACCGCATCGAGGCCGTGACCCGCAGCTACCGAAACACCGCAGACGGTCCCGCCGAATTCTCAGCGCTGCTGCCGGAGCACGCGTTCCGCCGGGGCCGTAATCGTTTGGTGGTGTTGCGGGTGGATGCAGGCAGCACCAATACGCCGCGCTTGGTGCAGATATATTGACAAACCGTGCCAACACACAATTTGAAGACCGCATGTCTCGCACAGGGCGCTGATGAACCCACGTATACCCGCCAGGCAGGTCAGGCTCAGCAGGCTAGTTCTGCGCAGGGGATCCCGCGGGAGGCAGCCACCTGGCGATTATCCGCTGCCGGAAAGCGTTCCATTTCTTAAGCTGTTCGGGATTGAGAACTGCCACCTGTTTGTTGTAACTGGCGACCGAACTTTCGATTACCTGCCGCTGGATATTGAAGATCTTCTGATACGTCGATCCAATCTCTTCAGGGTCGAGGCTCGCCGCAGCAATCAGCGAACGTAGCTCGACAAGTTCGTCGCCAATCTTCGTCATCAGGTCCACACTCGCCGCCCGGGCCTGTTTACCAATTGCGTCGAGTTTGTCGAGTTGCGCCTGGGTGAGGTCCAAAGTGGCCAAAGGATTCATGGCCCTTCGCGGGTACATGCCTGGAACCATGGGCATGCCCATCCCGGGCCCAACCCCCAGCGGTATGCCGGGTGCCGCCATCGGGGGCGTCATTGGTCCCTGCGCATGGGCGATCGAACCTAAAAGGCACCAGGCAAGTACACCGGTGACGATGACAGTACGGAAAAACGGATTGGTCATAACTGGCTCCACTGTTTGTTCGATGTTATTCGAAACGCCGACCTCATTGTTCGATGCAACCAAACCTGTGCTGGCCGCGCGCGGGACCGCGCCGGCGTTGCGGGCTGATCCGCAAGCAACAGGGCCAGCGTCGGCCGGCCCTGGATGATTGACCAGATCGCGCTAAAGCGGGCTACTTGTCCTGTGGTTGCTGCGGGTTGGGCATCAAGTTGCTCCAAGTAGAAGGGTCGAACCAATTAGTCCCACCGCTGGCGCCGGCCTGACCCGGAACGGCATAGGCCGCCGGATTCATCCACTGCATGTAAGTCATGGGATTGATGAACGCCATATAGCTGGCCGGATTCATCGCTTGCATGTAGGTCATGGGATTCATGTACGGCATGTAGGCGGCCGGGTTCATCCACTGCATGTACGTGCCCGGATTCAGCCACGGGCCGTAGGCTGCCGGATTCATCCATGCCATCATGTTGTTGGGATTAAGGAACTGCATGTAGAACTGTGGCGACAGGAACTGGCCGTAGGTCGCGGGATTCATGAACGCGGCGTAGGCGCCTGGGTTCATAAACGTCGCCCAACCGGCGGGATGCGCCAGATTGAGCTGACCCGGAGCAATGCCGCCCATGGCCTGCGTGCCCATGGCCCCGCCCCAGCTCGACGCATCAAAGGGGTTGAACGCGCCGCCGCCAGTTGGCTGGCCACCGCTCATCCAAGCCGACGGATCGAACGGGTTGACCGCCGGTGCCGAATAGCCCGGCGCCTGCTGCGTCTGCGGCTCGGCGGCAAACCCCTGCGGCAGATACAGACTCACCGCTAACGTGATGAATGGCAGAGCTTTCTTGTACATAGGCCTTACTCCTCTCAAGTATTGTTGGTAGATAAAATCCGACTTAATCAACAGTATATTAATTAGTTCGAATATTAACGAATTCTAATTCCTATGTAAAGCCGCCCAACCCCCGATTAGGCCAAGGGAGGCCATTTCCCGCTCAACGGTAGCAAACGAGCTACTGGCGTGCGTGATTTCGTTTACCACTGGTTGCGGGGTGCGGTCAGTTCCCCGCCGCCACCGGCAAGCCCCGCTGCTTCCAGGTCAGGAACCCCTCCTCGTAGTTCCACACGTCCGCGAAACCCATCTGCTGCAGCGCATCCGCGGCCAGGGTGCTGCGGAGTCCCGCGCCGCAGTAGGTCACGATCGTGGTATCGCGTTCAAGGACATGATTGGCAATCCGCATCTCCAACCAGCCCCGTGGAATCACAGTTTGCTGGGGGACGTCGATGTACCCCATGCTCTCGATTTCACCCGGCATTCTGACGTCAATCAAAATCACTTCCGGGTTGTCGTCGAGCAAGCGCTGCAGTTGACCGGTATCGATAGAACGCGTCCGGGACTTCGCCTCGGTCAGCAGGTCCTGGTAACTCTTTAACTTTACGGTGTCGGCGTCGACACCCGTCGTCAACAGCGCCAGAGTCAGTGCTAGAAAAATTTTACGCATGGTTCAGCCTCCAGATAGGTCACCAACAAGGGATTCGTCGACCCCACGCTAACACCCGCAGGCGAGGAATCCGATGATTCAGATCATCGTTCGACGTGGTCCCGCATCCGGTCAACGAATAACAAGGTGCTGACCCGGACGCAGGCTCTTTCGCATTATGACGGGGTCATCCAGTGGTTGCGACCAATCGTTGCAGCTTCTGTTTAATAAGCCCGAGCGCATGTCGTTGACCAAGCCGATCGCTTGGGCACTGCGAAACCACGAACTATTTTCCTTAAAATACCGGCACCGCGCAGCGAAGATTTGCTTGTCCCTGCACTCCGGAATGAAAGACAGTCCAGTGCTTGCAATCCCATCGGGTATGACTTAGTCTCTGCGCCTCTTTGACCTGATATCCTTTCATTACTGGCATCTCGCTCTCTTAATTGTAGATTCGAGATCCATGCTGTACGTTTACACGTCAACCCGAAGTAAGTCCCTCGATTCAGGCGGGGATTTACGTAATTGAGTTACGGCCATGAAATTTTCCTGGAACCCGACTATTTGGTCCACGGTACTTGCGTGCGGCTTACTCACGTTCAATTCCAACATCCATGCACAGGAGGAGATTGTGATCGAAAAAGGCCGATCCGTAACCATCGAGTATGTCTTGACACTCGACGACGGCTCCGTTGCATCGACCAACGTCGGCCAGGACCCCCTAACCTACACCCAGGGCGAGAGCGAAATTTTGCCCGCGCTCGAAAACGCGATGACCGGTATGAAATCTGGAGACCAGAAAAAGATCTCTCTGCCGGCCGAGGACGGATACGGGCAGATCAGCGAAGAGGCATTCGTCGCGGTTGAACTTGCTGCGGTACCGGAAGACGCGCGTCAGGTCGGCACCATCCTGGTGGGCCGGGACGGTGCCGGTAACGAACGGCATGTCCGTGTCCACGAAGTGCATGACGACAAGATTGTGATTGATCACAATCACCCGCTCGCCGGTCAAACTCTACACTTTGAAATCACGGTCATTGGCGTAGAGTAGCGCGCCGTACGGCCACAGCGTTCATCCCACGGTGGAATCAGCCCCCGGCCCACATCGCTGGTTCGGCTGAGTTGCGCCGCCTGCTGCAGCGTAGGTGAGGATACGCCTATTTACTCCGGTTGCCGGATGGTGCCGCCGTCAGCTTCAACTGACGCTGACGACCTCGTCGCGCCCCCGGCGTCCCGCTCCGTCATCACTAGCCCGCATATTTTTTATCCTATACCGTTGTCAGGGGGGCACGCTGACCCCCTTCCTTACCCAAGGTCAAGACGTCCATGATTAAACCCAGTATTCAGACCGTTACGGTCAGGAATCTGATTAACTTCCTGCTGATCCTGGCGACCACAATGGTTATCGTCACGGCGATTAATTTTCGCGGTCTGTCTACGGACGCGATACGGAATCAGGCCCTGGCCCACGCCGAGCTGGTCAAATCGGGCCTGACCGCCCACATTGAAGGCGGGGATCATGGACCGGCGCGACTACTACCTGACCGAGATCATGCGACTACACAACATCAACATGCTGCATATCATTCGGGGCGCGGCAATCACGGATCAGTTCGGTACCGGCAATCTGGTTGAGAAACTGACGGGCCCGGTGATCCGTGAGGCCTTCACCACCGGGCAGCCGGTGTTCCTGCTCAACGAATTGACAATGCGCCCGACGGTGAGGGCGATCATTTCTTACGTCGCAAGCAGTAAGGGCAACCTTAATTGCCTGAGCTGCCACAACGTCGCCGAAGGTACAGTGCTGGGGGCAGTAGACATCGAATTGGACGTCACCAGTTATCAGCGCCGCTCGCTGATCGTGCTGGCCGGTCTTTTTGTTGCTTCCGTCATCTTCTTAATTCTGATCGCTATAAACACCTCCTGCACCATTCAGCGGCATGTGCAGTCGCCGCTGGAGGACCTGATTAATAACACCAAGACCGCTTAACTTAACCACCAGCCAGTAAGGATCGAACGATTCGCCACCCAGGAATTCACGGAGGTGGCCAAAGAGATCAATCAATTTGATACCAAAGTACTTGTTCATCGAGACCTGCTGCAGAAAAAGAACAAAACCCTTATAGCCCTGAACGATGAAATCGAGAGCACCCTGCGCGAAACCGTATTCACCATGGGGGTCATCGAAGAGAGGCGATCTAAAGAATCTAAGGACCACACCAAACGCGTAACGCTCTACAGTCAGCTGCTGGCGCATAAACTTGAACTCTCGGCGCGGGACGTTGAGATCATTACCGCGGCGACACCTCTGCACGATATTGGCAAGCTGGGCATACCCGACGAGATTCTGCTGAAACCCGGGAAGCTCACCGAAGCAGAATTCGCGATCGTCAAGACCCACACCGAGATCGGCTATTCGATGCTCAAACACTCCAAGCGAGACATCCTCCGCGCGGCGGGCATCATCGCGTTCCAGCACCATGAGAAGTGGGACGGGAGCGGCTATCCTCAGGGACTGAAGTGCGAGGCAATTCATGTTTACGGACGCGTCGTTGCCCTGGTCGATGTCTTCGACGCACTGATATCCTATCGGGTATACAAAGAACCTTGGGAGTTGGAACGTGCTGTCGATTGGATCTCGAGCCAACGCGGCAGGCACTTCGATCCGGACGTTGTCCAGGTCTTTCTTGCGCATATTGCCGACTTCGCCACCATCCGCGAGCAGTTCCCCTCTGGCCTCTCGAATGAGCACGGCTTTGCCGTCGCGTAATGGGCATGGTCTGACCGCGGCGGTAACCGGCTTGTGATTGGTCTTCAATCTCACGGATAATGCGCACCGACCCGACCGGCCTGCCGGCGGTACTGTTGCCGCCGCGCCCGTCTATTGATTTGCATCATTCACATGTGGCGGCGACAGTGTTGTAGTTCTGGAGAATCGACGAAACGTGTCAATTAGGTAAGCGAGTTATGACCATGACGTCTACAGACTTGGGCAGGTGTTTCCCGGAGTTGACCAGGCATATGTCTCCGGAACAACTGAGCATTTTATTCGGTTACCTGGAGGCAACGACGTTCAAGGCTGGGGAGCGCATCATCACCGATGGTGAGCCCTGCAGTACGATGTATTTGGTGGCCAAGGGCCGTTTATCGGTACTGATAAAAATAAATCAGGAAGCGCTGACACTGGGCACCGTCGGACCCGGGGCCTGGGTCGGGGAGATCGGCCTCATAGATCCCGGCCCGGCTTGCGCCACCGTGGAGGCCGTCGAGGACACCGTGTTACTCAGCATGTCCGCCGACGCACTGACAAATCTTGTCGCCAACCACCCTATAATTGCCAGTCTGATGCTGCAAAAACTCCTCAAAGAACTCGCCTCGCGTCTGCGCGCGTCCGACAAACTGTTGCTCGATGTCGTGACTGGAGACGAGCAGGAACCCGCGGTCAGCCTGCCCAAACGCCGGTGGGTCCGTTTGTTGGCGAAACAACTGACGGGTGCTCGGGGGAACTGACGGATGACATCGCTAATGGAGTTCTTCCAGACCATCCCCGAGTTCGCCGAATTCAGTCAATCCGAGTTGAGCGCCCTCGACAAGGCGTTTCGGGTGGAAACCTATCCGGTTGATCATGTGTTCATGCGTTATGGTGAACACCCCGACGCCTTGTACCTCATCCTGGGCGGTGAGATTCATATCAAACGCCGGCGGCAACACAAGGCGGGATACGCGCTCGTGACCACGCTGCACAGCGGTGAGATGTTCGGGCTGTTGTCCTTGATCGACAACGCCAAGCGCAGCGCCACCGCTGTCGGAGCCACCGAGGCCAAGGTCGCGACGCTCCCGCAGAGTGCGTTCGAGTTGCTGCTCGACACCCATGCACCGATCGCCCTGCATTTTCAGGGCCTGGTGGCCCGTCAGCTGGCCAGAGATCTGCGGCGTTATGATGAGGCGCTGCGCGCGGTCCTGCGGTCCGGTGATGTCAATGAAATCTCAAGCACCTTGGCCTGACGGAGACCACTAGCACGGGTCCGGCACCTCCGGCCAGCACTCTGCCGGTCGGCGTTGCAGACAACGCAGGCCCGCACAATTGAATTGTTTGGTGTTGGGAAGGTGGGATTGCAGAATTGAAGTGCCCAGCAGGCTATCGGTTTGAAGCCGCGTCGGTTTAACCGGATTCGCCATCACCTTGGCAGAATAACCAGCCGCCGGAGTGGACAACGGCGACCCCGTTTGCCATGGGAAGAAGCGCCACTCCAGGGGGTTGAATTTGAGCCCGGGGTGGGATGCGTTGCCGCATTTTGCGGTTTAGCCGCTGCCCCGGTCTCGGTACGGGCTGCGAGTTACCGATCAGGCTAATCATTCGTTTCGTCCACCGGCATGCCTTCGTGTTGGAGTTCTACACGCAGCAACGTCCGGCCACGCAGGGCCACATAACCGTAATATCTTGCCGTTCCGGTGGTCGCGTACTCGAAGACATACAACCTCGCCCATCCGATAATTCCCCCATGTCTCTGCACTCGCCGCCATCCCATGACGACGGTGTCGTCGAGCAGCTGGACCCCGTACCGCCGGCAGTGGGCACGAGCCCAGAACAGCGCAGTCTCCCGTGCACGCATGGACTCGAACCAATACCATGCGCCCACTATCAGCACTGCGATCGCCAACAACGTCGATATCATCCCAATCTTTTTCCAGCTGTAACAACCACACCCTAACCGGTATATTGCATCAAGGATTCCGTGTGATGACGCAGGGCTTGGGCAACTGGACACCGCGCTGGAACGAAACACATAGCCGCGGCTGTGAGTCGCGTGAAGCGCAAGTGCACGTGTTCAACAACAAGCCAGCGCCGGGATAGTGCCGCCTCACTCGATGGTCTGCGGCGGAAAGATCCTCAGCGTCTCTTCCAATAAATAGCGTCATTCGATTCTCCAGGCAGCTTGGCACGAATAGAGGCGGGGCACCGTGGTGCGTTGTGCAGGCTAGCACCGCGCCTTGACCGTCTCCGATTACTGCCATTAGTCTAACGCCGCTATGCGGCAACATCGAAGAATTTGGTGTAATCGGGGACGACTAGACAATGAACAACATTAAAGTTGGGGTAATTGGTGGCTCGGGGCTCGACGATCCGCAGCTGATGACGGACATTCGGGAGAGGAGCGTCACAACGCCCTATGGAACACCCTCATCCCCGCTTGTAATTGGAAACATCGGCGGCGTCGAGACTATCGTACTCGCTCGCCACGGCAAGAATCATGCTATCTATCCCACCGGCATCAACTACCGTGCAAACGTGTTTGCGCTCAAGGAAGTTGGCTGTACGCACATCATCGCGACCACCGCAGTGGGGTCACTGCGGTCAAAAATCCGACCGGGTGATCTGGTGTTCATCGATCAATTCATCGATCACACCAGGCATCGACCGCTTACTTTTCACGACGAACAAGTGATCCATACGCCGATGGCCGAACCTTTTTGTAAGCGTCTCGCGGCCACCCTCTCGGCAACTGCCAAGTCGCTTAAACTGAAGCATCACATGAAAGGCGTTGTAATAACGATAGAAGGTCCGCGGTTTTCCACCAGGGCCGAGTCGCGCATGTTCAGGCTGCTGGGAGCGGACGTCATCAATATGTCTACCGTCCCCGAGGTCGTCCTTGCCCGTGAGCTTGGCCTTTGCTATCAATCCATAGCCATGAGCACCGACTACGACTGCTGGAAAGAAGAGGAAGACCCGGTGACTTGGGACATGATCGTGCAGCGCATGACTGAGAACGCAGACAAGGTAAAGCGCCTCATCGTGAAGTCCATCCCTAAGATCAAACACATTGACTGCGAGTGTCGCAGCGCCAGAGCATAACCCGCCGGCAGTGTGACTCAGACCGATCCTGAAGCGACGGAAGATCAATCCATATCCTGAGGAGAGTGAACGTGCCAATCAAATCGAAGATACGCACCGTGGCAAACTATCCGAAAAAAGGAATTATGTTCCGGGACATCACGACGCTCATCAAAGATCCAGTGGGGTTCAGGTTGGTTATCGACAGCTTCACTCAACGGTACATACACGGAAGCGTGAAATTCGACATGATCGTGGGCATAGAGTCCCGCGGTTTCATCTTCGGAGGGGCACTGGCCTACACCCTGGGAAAGGGGTTTGTCCCGATCCGAAAAAAAGGCAAACTGCCAGCCGAGATCGTATCTCAGGAATACGAACTCGAATATGGGACCGACAGTATAGAGATGCACAGCGATGCGTTCGGCGACGGCACACGCATCTTGCTGGTGGACGATCTACTCGCCACCGGCGGAACCGCCCTCGCTGCAGCGTCGCTGGTCGAGAAACTCGGCGGGGTGGTCGCAGAAATGTGCTTCGTCGTAGACCTGCCCGATGTCGGTGGCGCACAGGCCTTGCGCGACAAGGGCTATCCGTATTATGCGCTGACCGACTTCGAAGGCGTATGACCCCGCCCTCAGCGCAACCGCCGGGTGTTCCCTACTCACTGTTGCGGACTAGCTTGGCCGAGTCCGGTGCTCCGGATATAACGCAGTGATGGCATTTTCTTCCGGTTTAACGACACCACGCTCGGTGATCAAGCCGGTGATCAGACGCGCCGGGGTCACGTCAAAAGCATAGTTCGCCGCTGGAGTCTCCGGTGCCGAAATCAGCACCCTGACGTCCCGATCTCCGGCGGCACGTCCGGAGATATATTTGAGTTCATCTCCAGAGCGCTCTTCGATTGGGATCTCGCGCACCCCGTCCCGCATGGACCAGTCAAACGTCGAAGCGGGGAGCGCGACATAGAACGGAACACCACAGTCCCGGGCGGCCAGGGCCTTTAAGTAGGTGCCGATCTTGTTCGCAACGTCTCCGGTGCGCGTGGTTCGATCGGTGCCGACAATCACCAGATCCACCCTACCGTGTTGCATGAGGTGACCGCCGGTGTTGTCGGCAATCAGAGTGTGCGGGACACTTTCCTGGCCTAGCTCCCAGGCGGTCAGTTTGGCGCCCTGGTTCCAGGGGCGAGTCTCATCGACCCAGACATGCACCGGCACACCGGCGGAGTGTGCGGCATAGATGGGAGCGGTAGCGGAGCCATAATCGACGAACGCCAGCCAGCCGGCGTTACAGTGGGTCAGGACATTCACCGGCTCCCCGTGCTTGGTGCGACTGATGGCGTCGAGCAGCGGGCGGCCATGCTCACCGATGCGACGACAAAATTCCGCGTCCTCATCGGCGATCGCGCACGCGGTTCGAAACGCCTGATCGCGCTTCTCGGTTACCGACTCCACGGCCGCCATGGCCGCCAACTGGCGTTCCACGGCCCACGCCAGATTGCGGGCCGTCGGCCGGGTGGCCAGGAGCAAATCCGCAGACTTGCGCAGATGGCGGTCAAAATTGTCCTCCGGCGCGGTGTGCGCGGCCATGTGCATCCCGAATCCGGCCGTCGCCCCGATGAGCCCGGCGCCGCGCACGTGCATGTCCCGAATCGCTCCAGCGAAGTCAGCGACACAGCGCAGACCCTCCACCACGAACGCGTGCGGCAGTTGGCGTTGATCAATGATATGCACCAGACCCCGGTCACCGCTGTCGGGCCAAATCGTGCGACAACTGTTGCCGTTTACCCGCACGATCGATTGGTTCCCGGCTCAAATTTCATAAAAACATCCACGGCCCCTAATACGGTTCCGGCACCCGGCAACAAACGCCCGCACCAGTCATCGGATGGAGCAACCGGCAGATGAACCCGTCGTCGCCGGTCGGTTTCGCAGAGTCTACCGGAACCCTGCTCGGACGCTCCAGTCCGCAGATCGCACCATGGCGGCGAGCCCCGCCCCGGGCGCAAGTATTGAGACTATATCGTGACACAGCGGCCCGGTATAAGAGCGTTTGGCGGAGTATCTGGATGCATTGAACTTGACGCCCGTCAACTCAGCGCAGACCCGAGTGTGACAGGATCTCTGATCCAGGTGTTCCCTGAACAATTCCGGCGCTGGAACGGGATCCACCAATGAGGATTAAAACTAAGCAATAACTAGTGATAGATATTGTTACTTGGTCTATAATTTTTATTGACACAAAGCTGATTTGACCCACACCACGCCGGACCGTCATGGTGTTCGACCATACCCATAGTAAGGTGGCTAAGGGTTTCAGTCTAAAGGCCGAACCGAGATCAACACCGCTGCGCGCCGCCGGCGGCCAGAGCGGATGGTACGCCCAACGATCCACGACACGCCAACCGTTGCCGTTGCACGCGGCGGCTGAAGACACGTGGCCCATAGAACCGGACACCGCAAACACACCCGCACCGCCATCCATATCATGAACCCGGAACCGCAGCCGGATTGACCAGAAGTGCTCACGCTAATGGACGATTTGACCACGCTTTCAACACCACAACCCGCTAGCATTCCCCAGCCCGAGCCGGCCCACGAGGAGCCCCCCACGGCGCTCCAGTTGCGCGATCACGTTGTCGAGATCATCAGTGACTCCGGGGAGGGCGCCCAGAAATGCGGTCAGTCGTTCGCCAGCATCGCGGCGAAGATGGGACACGGTGTCTGGACCGTTGAGATCATCCCGGCGGAGATCGAGCCACCGGCACGGAGCATCGAGGGAGCCAGCGGTAACCGAATTCGACTCGGTTCGTTCTACGTCACCAACGGGGGCGACGAGGCCGACCTGGTTATT
>CAMYJT010000013.1:43743-82589 GCA_947258785.1 uncultured Gammaproteobacteria bacterium | reverse complement strand
CTACACGACGACCCACGACAAACTGGTGGCCGAAGGTTATCGAGTCTACGAAATTCCCATGGAGCAGATTTGCCTGCAGTACACCACGAATCCCCAGCGCGGTAAAAACATGTTCGTGCTGGGCATGCTGGGCTGGCTGTACGGTCAGGACCTCGATCTGGCGCGCGAACAAGTATCCTTCACCTTTCGAACCAAAAGCAAAGACATCCTCAACCGCAATCTCCAATTACTGGAAGCGGGCCACGAATGGAGCGGCCAGAACTTGGACTTCCGGTTCGAGATTGCCAGCGCCCCTCGGGAAGAGGCCCAGATCGTGGTCAACGGCAATACCGCGCTGGCGCTGGGTATCATGGCGTCCGGCATGGAAATCTGCGCCATGTACCCGATCACCCCGGCCACCTCGGCGTCACATTATCTCAGCGAAATGTTCGAAAACGTGGGGGGGATGGTGCATCAGGCCGAAGATGAAATCGCGGCATGCGCTTTCGCCATCGGTGCGTCCTATGCGGGAAAATGCGCGGTCACCATTACCTCCGGTCCCGGCATGGCGCTCAAACAAGAACTCATTGGCTTGGCGGCGATGGCGGAGATTCCACTGGTTATCGTAAATGTCCAGCGTGGCGGGCCAAGCACGGGTCTGCCGACCAAGGTCGAACAGGGCGATCTGCTCCAGGCGATGTTCGGCACCCACGGCGACGCGCCCAAGGTGGTAATGGCGGCCGCCACCGTCGAGGACTGCTTTTACCAACCGATTGCCGCGAGAAAAATCGCCGAAGCCTTCAACCTCCCGGTAATCCTGCTCACAGACGCCAATCTAGCCACCGCACAGCAGCCCTTTACACGGCCACGCCTGCGCAAGGAATGGTTCGCCGCACCGATTGATCAGAGCGCCATTCCCGAGGGCGAACGCCCCTACGACTGGGACCCGACCACCGGCTTGCGCCGAAGATTTACCCCGGGTCAGCCGGGTGGCATGCACACGCTCACCGGTCTTGCCCACGATCGTTACAGCCGCGTGGCCTACGATCCGGCCAGCAACGAGGATGGCCTCCGGCATCGAAGCCTCAAACTGGCCGCGTTTCAGAAAACCCTGACCGCCCCGGCGGTGTTCGGCGATCCCGACGGCGATCTGTTGGTGGTCGGCTGGGGCAGCACCAAGGGCGTCATCGAAGAAGCGGTTGAGCAATTGCGCAGCGAGGGCCGGCGCGTCGGCGCCCTGCATCTCACCTACCTGCAACCCATGGCCTCCGGGATCGGCGAGATTCTCAAACGTTTTCGTCAGGTATTGAGCGTGGAGATGAATTGGTCTGACAGTGTCGAGACGTCGCAGACCACACTGGACAATCGCCGGTATTCGAACCTGGCCTGGCTGTTGCGGGCGCGCTATTTGATCGATGTAGACTGCTGGAGCGAGGTACAGGGACAGCCGTTAAAGCCGCGCACCGTCGCTCAAGCCATGCGTAACAAACTGAAGCAGGGGGTAGCCCGTGTTTAATCCCATCGAGACGCTGATTCGGAGCGTTACCGATATCGACGCAGATCCCTACTCCTTGGGGGATTTCCTGGGGGTGGATTCCCGCTGGTGTCAGCGTTGCGGCAACAACGCGATTCTCACCGCGGTGCAGAAACTCTGCGCCGAGGAACAACTGGCGCCGGAGAAAACCGTATTCGTGTCGGGGATCGGCTGCTCCTCCCGATTGCCGCATTATATGGGAACTTACGGGTTTCACGCCCTGCACGGACGGGCCCTGCCGGTGGCCGAAGGCATCAAGATCCGCCGGCCCGATCTGCACGTTTTCGTGACCACCGGTGACGGCGATTGTTGCAGTATCGGTGCGGGCCACTGGCTGCACGCGATCCGCTATAACATGAACATCACCGTGTTGCTGCACGACAACCAGATCTATGGGCTAACCAAGAACCAGGTATCGCCAACCTCGCCCCGCGGCTTGGTGAGCAACACCAGCCCGCACGGCGCCTCCCTCGATCCGCTCAATCCCCTCGCCGCCACTCTTGGGATGTCCAACATCTCCTTCGTTGCCCAGGCGGTGGATTGGGTGCCGAGTGTGTTGTACGACGTCATCGAGCAGGCGTTCCACCACCGCGGGCTGTCCTTTGTCTGCATCATGCAGCGGTGTCCCAATTATCTGCCCGATCACTTTGAGGAATACATCAAAAACCCGGACCGCTTGGTGCTGCTCACTCATGCCCGGGGCCTGCAGGTCGAAGAATCCATCGCCCGGCGTTTCAAACATCGCGAGGAACACGATCCCGCAGACCTCGACCGAGCCAGGGAGCTGTCGATGCCTCGCGATCGAATACCGCTGGGGATCTTGTATCGCAACCCGGAGGTCTTGTGCTACGAGGACGTGCGGAGCGGTGTCGAGCACCTTTCGGTGGCGGAAAGAATGGCCGCCCTCGAGCGCGAGTTCGACAAATTCACCGTCGATGCCGCATCGCCCCAGGGATAAAGACATGACGGTAAACGCTGGCCGTGACGGCGGCACATTGCGAAATCGAGGCCAACTGTGAACAGGATGGAAGAGTACGGCGAGGAATTGGCTGCCGTCCGTCAAGACGGCCGGCTCAAACAACTCCTTCGCATACACCTGGGCCGTCCCGATGCGCCCAGTATCGGAGCCGAACCCAGCGCCTCCGACCTAGCCCCCGCGTTGTTCAGCCATTACCGGGGCCTGGCGGCGCTGCGCTACGACTACCCGGTGGTACTTCTGGACCACGATGCCGATCGTTGCGCCGTTCCTCTGGCCGACATCATTGGCGAATTGATCCGGTCGGCTAACTCGTCGGAGCCCGGCGGTGAACAATACTGTCGGGATCTCTACCAACTAGAGGCCAACATCAAGCAGGTGGCGGCCAAGGGAACCGAGCAGCGCCTGTCGACTCTGTGGGATACGGCGGCCCGCCAGTGTCTGGCCACTGCCCAGGATGCCCGGCGCCGGCAGGTCATGCGCGAAAACCTGAACTCGGCGCGCGGCGCAATCGAGGGCGACGGTGTGATTGCCGATTGCGATCCCCAGATCAGCCGGTGCTTGTTTGCCCACGCGGGACAATTGATCCAATCGGAACAGGGGCGTCAGGCCCGTGGAACCCTCGACGAGCTCATTGCTGAGCTTCGGGCGATCCTCGAATCGGATCGGATGCGCTCGGCGCGCGCAACCACCGCCGACGCGCTGCGCACATCGATGGGCGACACCCACGCCGGCGGCATCAATTTCGAGATTTTGTCTTCGGTGTTACGCAGCAGCCAGCACCAACGGCCGCTGACGGTCAGCCGCCGCAAGCGGGTGCGCAGTGTTCTCAAGGCCCTAAAAACCGAGCGCAATCGACTGAGATCGCAGTCCGGCAAAGGAAAATCGCCGCGGCGGCGCCCGGCGACCGTAACCATCGAGACGAGTTGCGTAGCCGCCCTGGAGAAACTGCGGGGAGCCGTGCAACACCTGGTCGAGCTGTTCCGCGCGCTGCGAATCGCGCGGCTGGAAGTGGAAAATCGATATGACGAGGCGCGGCACGACAGCTTCTTCGAAGCCTTCGGCGTCGATCAGCTCACCCCCGAAGAGCTGCGCGGTCTGCCGCCGTTGTTCGTCCACCTCGATACCGACGCCCTGGACGCAGAGAACCGGACCGCGCTGATCGAGATTCTGTCATCGGACCTGCCTATCAAAGTCCTTGTGGAACTGCGCACGATCCCCGACGGCATTCCGATGACCGCCGGACCGGGAGGCTTCGGCGGCTGGGGGACCAGTCTTGCCAGCATGGCCGTGATGCTGCGCACCGCTTACGTCCTGCAGACGACGGCCGCCAATTTGCCGCGTCTCGCCGGGGAGATCATCGCGGGTCTCCGCTACGAGGGCCCCGCCCTGTTCAGCGTCTACTCGGGCCCGGCCGAGGAGCATCCTCTCGTGCCACGTTACCTGCACTGCGCCAGCGCGTTGGAGAGCCGTGTCTTTCCGTGTTTCGTCCACGATCCCGGACGCGGGCCGGAATGCGCGCAACGCTTCCAAATTATGGGTAACCCGCAGCCGGAAGAATCCTGGCCGATGCATGAATTCAGTTACGAGGACGCCGAGGGCCGGGCCATGTCCGATGAGGTTGCCTTCACCGCCCTCGACTTTCTGTTCATGGATCCGCGTTTCGCCGGCCAATACGTGACGGTCCCCAGCGACTCCTGGCACCCCAACATGGTCTCCCTCGGCGAGTATCTATCGCTCAGTGAGCGGCACACCTTCGGCAAGGTGCCGTATCTGTGGACGGTAGACGCAGACGACGTCCTGCGCCGGGTTATCGTCCGCCGCGGACTAATCATGGCGGCGCGTCGCTGCCATGACATGTGGCGCAACCTGCAAGAACTCGGCGGTATTCGAAACTCACATGCGTTGCGGCTTCTCGAAGCCGAGCGTGAACGCGCCGCCTCGATTCGAGACCACCAGCTCGAATCGCTGGAAACGGTTGAGGAAACGGACCTGCCGAGGGCGGAAGCGGCTCCCGACACCAGCGAAAGCACCACTGCGGTGAACGAAGAAGCCGAGGCGGAGGCATTAACCGCCGCGGCGGATCAGGCGTATATCGAGACCGATCTCTGCACGAGCTGTAACGACTGCACCGACCGCAACGGCATGCTGTTCGCTTATAACGAAGTCAAGCAGGCCTATATCAAAGACGCCAGCGCCGGCACCTTTCGTGAGTTGGTGGAGGCAGCGGAAAACTGCCCCGTGTGCATCATTCACCCAGGTCGTCCGCTCAACCAAGACGAACCCAGTCTGGATGACCTGCTCAAGCGGGCCAGCGCCTTCAACTGACCCGTAACGCCAGGGCGTCACGCCGGGCCGGCGGAATGCTCCTGCCCCGGCAGGCGTACGCGGGTGAATTTTTTCTGCCTCGCATCGATTCCAAAGATCCGCGACCGGTCGGCATCCGAAATATCCATGTCCACAGTATCATTGATACCCAGGTAGGCCTTGATGTTCCGGGCCGCGCAGCGCCCGGCGCCCATGGCCTGGATGACGGTCGCCGAACCAGTGACGATATCGCCCCCGGCAAACACGCCGGCCAGCGACGTGCATTGGTCGGTGTCGGCCTGGATATAGCCCCACTTGTTCAGCTTGAGCTTGGAGGTCTGGCCGATGATCGGGTTGGCGTTGGTGCCGATGGCATAGATGACTGTATCGCACTCGAATTCAAAATCACTATCCGGTATAGCCACCGGCCGGCGCCGCCCAGAAGCATCGGGCTCGCCGAGTTCCATTCGGATGCAGCGTAATCCACGGACCTGATTGTGCTCGTCGCCGAGGATCTCAACGGGAGCGGTCAGCCACTGAAAGACGATACCCTCTTCATGGGCGTGGTGAAGCTCCTCGACCCGCGCCGGACTCTCCGCCTTGGTGCGGCGATATACACAGTGCACCTCGTCGGCGCCCATCCGCAGCGACACGCGCATCGCATCCATCGCGGTGTTGCCGGCGCCGATGACGGCAACCTTGCGGCCGAGACCCAACGGAGTATCCTTGGTGGGGAAATCGCCGGCCCGCATCAGATTGCAACGGGTCAGGAACTCGTTGGCGGATAACACACCGTTCAACGACTCCCCGGGTATGCCCATGAAAGCGGGATAACCGGCTCCGGTTCCAATGAACACCGCGTGGAAACCCATCTCGTCTCGAAGCTGTTCGATGGTGAACAGGCGCCCGACCAGGGTATTCGCCTCGAGCTTGACACCCAGTTCGAGCACCTTCTGGAATTCAGCGTCAACAAACTGATTTGGCAGTCTAAATTCCGGAATGCCGTAGGTCAGCACCCCGCCCGGCCGGTGCAGGGCCTCGAAAATGGTCACCTCGCACCCGGCCTTCGCCATGTCCGCGGCGCACGCGATGCCGGCGGGTCCCGCCCCGACCACCGCGATCCGATAACCATTTGGATCGATGTCCGGCGTGTTGGCCCAACCCTCCGCAACGGCCATATCGCCCACAAAGCGTTCCAAGCGGCCGATGGCCACTGGTTCCAGGTGCTCCGCGACAACGCATACCTTCTCGCATTGATCTTCCTGGGGGCAGACCCGACCGCAGATGGCGGGCAGCAGTGTCGCTTCCGCCAGCACGTCATAGGCACCGCGAAAATCCTGGTCGCAGATCTTCTGAATAAAGCCGGGAATATCGATGCCCACCGGACAGCCCTGGACGCACGGCTCTTTGGGACACATCAGACACCGCTCGGCTTCGTTCAGCGCGTCCTCGACGCTGTACCCCAGCGCGACTTCGTTGAAGTTGCCGACCCGCTGTTTCGGGTCTTGGACCGCCATCGGCGTACGCTGCTGCGGGATGGTTCTGATTGTCTTCTTCGCCACGTGGGATACCTCCGGCTCGCTGTGGGCCACGGTTCGGCGTGTTGCGAAACCTGATCTGAGTTTAGTTCAACTCAGTCTGAAACGTCCCTATCCTCCTGCAACAAGCGGCAGTTGTCGGAGCGGTCCCATCGCTCCAGCGCCCGGCGCTCCTCCTTCCTGAACCGGGCAAGACGGCTCATTAATTCGTCGAAATCGACCTGATGAGCGTCGAAATCGGGCCCATCGACGCAGCAGAACCGCATTTCACCACCCACCGACACCCGGCATCCCCCGCACATCCCGGTACCATCCACCATGATAGGGTTGAGGCTGACCAGGGTTTTAATTTGGTAAGGGCGGGTCACTTCGGCAGCGAATTTCATCATCACCGGGGGACCGATGGCGATGACTTCGTCAATGTCCGAGTGGGCCTGGATCGCGCGCTCAATGCCGTCGGTGACCAGTCCCTTGATGCCCGCGGAACCGTCATCGGTGCAAATAATCAATTCGTCACTCACCGCCCTGAACCTGTCCTCCCAGAAGATCAGATCCTTGTTACGGAATCCGACGATGCCGATCACATACGCGCCGCGCTGCTTGAAGGCCCGCGCCTGCGGATAGACCGGCGCGACCCCTAGGCCGCCGCCCACGCATATGACCTTGCCTGCATCGCCGATGTGACTGGGTACGCCCATGGGGCCGACCAAGGCGTAGAGCCCGCTGCCGACGCGGTTGTTCTGCTGCATCTCCCGGGTCGTCTTTCCCACCGCCTGAATGACCAGTGTGATCGTGCCGCGGTCGGGGGAAAAATCAGCGATCGTCAGCGGGATGCGCTCACCATCCGCATGTGACATGACGATCACGAACTGCCCGGGCTTCGCAGCTTTGGAGAGCAGCGGGTGATGGACTTCCAGCAAGAAAGTGCTGTCAGAGAAATCCTCGCGCGCAACTATTTCGTACATAATCGGCCCTTTTCAGTCCACGGCATCTTGGGCAGAAGCCCGATTCTTCTCGGTACGGCGCAAACGCTTGCCGCCGCTTGTGCCCAAGTACCCGCCTTTTGAATGATACCAGTTGTCCCAAGGACAACAAACGGCGGATTTCACCAGTTTGGCTCCGGGACGCCGAACCGCAAACCCGGTTGAACGCCGCGGTGGGGCCGGAGCGCCCCGCTGAAACTGCAGCGGCTCCCACGGCCACTGCTGGGGACCATTGACGTCCCGGTGGTGTCGCACTGGGCAACCCGTTGTCGGCGCAAGCCGCGTACCACACTCATCACGTGCTGGAATCCACCCCCGGCTCGACGAGCGGCAGCGATTGCACCAATTCGTCCAACATCCGGGGTGCGCGGTAGTAATATCCCTGACCGAATTCGATGCCAAGCCCCCGCATCAACTCGTGAACGGATTCATCTTCCACGCGTTCAGCGATGGTCTCCACGCCCATGGCCCGGGCCACCCGATGAATGTGCTCAACGATCAGCCGGTCGCGGCGACTGATCGCGGCTTGTTGGACAAAACTGCCTTCGATCTTCACATAGTCCACCGGAAAGTATTTGAGATAAAGAAAAGAGTTGAACCCGCTGCCGAAATCATCCAAGGCAAAACCGATCCCTTGGGATCTGAGTCGGCGGATCAGCCCCGATATGGTGGCAAGCTGGCGCAGTGCCTGGCGTTCGGTGATCTCCAGGACCAGCTCCTCCGCTCGGACGCCCCTTTCGTCAAGCAAGTCAGTCAGGGTGTCCATGAAGACGTGGTCCTCGACAGTGGCCGCCGACAAGTTGACGAATACCTTTATGCCGTCCAGTCCGCGCACTCGCCGCTTGGCGTCCAGTGTAGTCTCGAGCACGTAACGATCCAGCTCCTCTACGCGTCCGTATCGTTCGAGGTCGGAGATAAAACCCGCGGGGCTCACCAGCCGGTCACCATCCCGCACCCGCGTGAGGACCTCGATCCCCATTACTCGGTTGTCCTTCAGGTCCACGATGGATTGGCCAAACAGCTCCACCTTGCCGTCGGCAATGGCCTGGCGCAGCCAGACATCTCTCCCATGAATCTTGGCCACGTCTTTGACTTCGGACTTTTCAACGGTGATCACTTGATTGCGACCCAATTTTCGGGCCTTGTAAATGGCGACGTCGCCGGCCGCGATCAGGCTGGCCGTTGTTGTTCCGTGGCGAGGATAGCAGACCACCCCGACACTGGCGGTGACCCGCACGGTACCATCATCGGTTTGAAATTCTAGGTCATGGATAGCGTCGCGTAAGGTTACGCCCGTACGGCGTGCGTCGCGCAGGGTGAATCCGGGCAGGATCACTCCGTATTCATCTTCGCCGATGCGTGCGATGGATTCCTGTTCCACCAATCGCTGTCTCAGCAGATCCGCGATTTCCATCAGGATAAGATCGCCCAGCGGGTGCCCATGGGTGTCGTTTACGAAACCGAAGTGATCGAGGTCGATGACTAGGACCGCAAACGGCTTGCTTAGCGGTTCGGCGTATTGAATCTCCGCCGTAATGTCCTGCAGGAACTTCTCCCGGTTATTGAGCTTGGTCAGTGGGTCTTTACTGCTCAGCGTCTCGAGCTGGCGATTGTAATCCTCGATGGATTCGAGTAACTGGTTGAAGGAGCTGGATAAACCCCCGATTTCGCTGATCTGACTGCTGCTTTCTACGCGGCGGGTCAAGTTCGTGTCAGTGATGATATCCCGTATGACCCGATCCATCGTCTGCAGCGGCCCGACGACAAAAAAACGCAGATTGGCATGGATAGTGAACAACAGGATGCCGGAAAACACGACACCGAATAACACAGCGACTGTGAGCATGAAATTGAGAGGAACATGAACGTCTTCGACCGGGTGGACAATGTCAATCACCCCGTTCACATCGCCGGCCTCGGCCGATTGGTGACACACCAGGCACCGCGGTTCAGCCACCACCGGAAACAAATATCGAATGTTGTCATCCGTGATCACCACGGCCTCGCGGCCCCGCTCCATAGCGCTTCGCAACAATGGATCCATTGCGCCCAGGGCCTCCTCTGGAGTGTCGCCGCCGTATTGTTCGATTATCGGCGGTCCGGGGACAATCCTGATGATGTGATTCTCTTTGGCACGGCGCAGTTCCTGGATCGCCTCCTCGATGTCAGACCGGTCGCCGCCGCCACTCATGACCAGGTAGAGGTTCTGAAACACAAGCTCGGCAAACTCCTGACCGTGCTGCTCGGCCAGGTCCTCGACGGCGGCTTTTTTCAACCAACCCGATGCAATCAACACCAGCACACAGATCACCAGCACCGATGCGGCGAATAATGACCACAACAAGCCGCGCAGACTGACCGATCGATGCTTGGTGGCTTGCAGAATCCTTGACACCGCGGTGATCCGCGATCCGGTTATGGCACCGGCCGGTGAGGCGGGGCGTGAATGGGTGCTCTCCGCGTCCACTGCGGACCCCGCAAGGAAGTTCCTGTGCGCGCGCGCAATGCGTGAGTGAACGGATTATTTGGTATTTGCTCGGTCAAGGAACTGGGTCTGACTGCCGACTCGTGACGCCGCTCGTGCCATAGTAGCACAGCGGGAATCGGTCGGTAGCCGGGACTTCGATCCATTCCGAATCAGTCGCGGCGTGTCCGGGTAAGTGTATTCCATGAGCCAGATCAATGAATGAATATACGCTTTGATTAGACAATTTGGCCCAGTTTTCAACCATCAGAACAGCGGGGGGAGGCGGGATGGCTTCGAATAAGATCTGTATTGTCGTGGTGTCCGGGACGCGGGAACGCCTGCAAATGGCGGGAATGATGGCGTCGGTGGGCGCAGTCAGCGGTAACGACGTCACGGTGTTTCTTTCGATGAATGCGCTCAATCAATTTCTCAAAGACCCCCCCAAGCAGGTCCCCAGTGAGGGCGATATGGGGACATTGCTGGCCGAGAAGAACGTGCCACCGTTCCGTCAGTTGTTTCAGCAGGCTGCAGAACTGGGTGAAGCCAAGATCCATCCTTGCTCAATGGCCATGGACGTAATGGCGGTGGAACCGGCCGATCTGGTCTCATATCTGGGACAACCCCTGGGGCTCACAAAATTTTTAATTGACGCCGCGGACGCCCAAGTCTGGTCGTTCTGAACGGGCATGGAAGATGGAGACAGTTGAATATGGCTGAAAAAATAGTGATTGACGCGCGGGGCAGCTTCTGTCCGGGACCACTAATGGAACTCATCGCCAAGCTGAAATCCGCACAAGTCGGCGACGAACTGGAGGTCCTCTCTTCAGACAAGGGCTCCGCCACGGACATCCCGGAATGGATTGCAAAGGCCGGGCATCAAATAGTCGAGTCCCGCGAAGAACGCGGTATTTGGCACATCACGGTGCGCAAAATGAAGTAAAGCGTTCAACCCCCTACACTCGAGGAGGATATTATGAAGATTCTAATCGTCGGTGGCGGCATGGGCGGCACCATTTTGGGAAACAATCTGGCCCGCAGACTGGCCCAGGAGATCAAGGCGAGCAAGGTTCAATTGACCATGCTGTCCGCCTCGGATAAGCACTTTTACCAACCCGGCCTGTTGTATCTCGCGGTCGGTGCGATGATGCCGGATGAGCTTTACCGCGATCAGGCGAGCCTGTTGGAGCCCGGCATCGACTTTCATGTCGACCCGGTCGAGGAATTCCTACTCGACGACAACCAGGTCAAGACCCAAAGCGGCACCACCTACGATTACGACATACTTGTCATCGCCACCGGTTCGCGGCCGTATATGGAAGAGATTCCGGGTCTCGCGGAAAACGCCGAGATGTTCTACACCGAGGAGGGCGCGCTCAAAATGTTGGCGCGCCTGCGGGAATTCGAAGGTGGCAGAGTTGTAATCACCGTCGGTGTGCCGCACAAGTGTCCGATGGCGCCGCTTGAGATCACCTTCATGTTGCACGATTTTTTCAAAGAACGCGATATCCTCGACAAAGTCGAGCTGTATTACACCTATCCGATCGGCCGTATTCACAGTCTGGAAAACGTCGCTAAGTGGGCGACCCCGGAATTCGATCAACTGGGGATCAAATATGAAACCTTCTTCAACATGAAGGAAATCGATGGCGACAATAAAATCCTGCGCAGCGAAGAGGGTTCGGAACTTGAATACGACCTACTTGTTACCATTCCCGCTCACAAAGGCATGGAGGTCGTGGAAAATCAGGGCCTCGGCCAGAACGGTTGGATCCCCATCGACCGGTTGCGCCTGAATATGGAGGGGCGCGACAACGTGTTTGCCATCGGTGACACCACCAACCTGCCGATCAGCAAAGCCGGATCCACGGCACATTTTGAGGCCGAAGCACTCGGCGAAAACATCGCCTCGATGGTGAAGATCGGGCAATCCGTGCGCGACTACGACGGTAAGGTATTCTGCTTTATTGAGGCCGGCAAGAACCGTGCAACCTACGCCAGTTTTGACTATCTCAACCCCCCGGATCCGAAACCGCCCACCCGCACGGTACACTGGTTCAAGGTCGCCTACAATCAACTGTACTGGGCCTCGGCCCGCGGTTTACTGTGAACGGAGGCCGCGTCATGAATGATCTAGCGACGAGTACGACGATGACGACCGGTGACGAACTGGAGCAAGTCGTCCAGGCCGCACGCGATTCGATGACCGACGACATGGTCGCGCGGCTGGCTGCGACCCTGACTGGGGCAATGGACCTGATGGACAAGCTTGACCGCAGCGGTCTCGCCGACGCCATTCCGGCCTTGGCGAAGATGGTCACCAACGGCGACCTGGACCGCTTGGTGGAACTCGCTCGGGTGGTCAGCTCTGCACAGGACGCCATGACTGACGACATGGTGGATCGCTTGGCGTACACCACGGCCAGCAGCATGGATTTCCTGGATCGCGTCAACCGCGCCGGACTGGACCGCGCGATTCCGGCGCTCGCCAAGTTAATCGACAACGGCGATCTGGATCGAATCGCCGACCTCGCCCAGTTGATCAGTTCGGCGCAAGACGCCATGACCGACGACATGGTCAACCGGCTCGCCCAGACCTTCGGCCACGGTATCTGCATGCTCGACCGCATGTGCCGCTACGGCGGTATCGACCGCATGATCAATCTGCTCGAACGCCTGGAGGCCAGCGGATCGCTGGAGAAGCTCACGGAGAACCTACCGCCTTTGCTCGACCGGCTGGAACACGTGGAGGGGCTACTCAACGCGCTGGATCAGTCGGCCACGGATGCGGCGCGCGGTCAGCCGGCATCCGGCGGACTCGGCGGCATGTGGCGGTTGATGAGCGACAAGGACAACCAGGAGGTCATGCGGCTCATGTTCGCCTTCGGGCGGCGATTCCAGGCCGGCATTGGTAACGGTCCCTGAGCCGGGGCCGGGGTGGATAACTCCGGCCCCAGGGTGTGTTGTAGATCTCTCATATCAACCAGCTTGGCGTGTCGCGGGCTGATCCGGCGTGCGCCGGACGCTTGCGGCCGACCCCGACGCAGCGGGTTGCCGATTAATCTTACCGATATCCCGCGCCTGACGTATCTATTTATCCACACCGTCAACTACACTATATAGTCAGGCGCATACCCGGGCGGCTCCGCCGCCTGTGGTCGCGGCCGCCGGATCGGGCATTTGCCTGAGCCGACGGTGTGCGGAGACGGATCTTCGGCGGCCACCATAGACTATCGGACGGCCTGGCCCACACCAGACGAAAACAGATTTTTCATGCCGAGCGTAAAGTACCGCAGCTGAATTGTATAGATACAGGGTCTGACTCATGGTTGTCCGAGCACAACGGTCCCTGACGTCGCCATGGCGTCACACCCGAGACGTATCAGCGAGGCTGACCGCTGTCCCCCAACAGGTCCGGCGTGTCGAGCCGCTGGCCGGGCCCTGGTCCACCGCCGCGCAGGTGGTCAATAGGTTCCGATAATGCGCGGGGACCGCCTGTTCCGCACTCGGTGGCGGTGTAAGCTGCGTCTGGCCGCTGGCCTGCTGCTGCTCGCGGCCGTGGCCGCCAACGCGGCGGGCGCTGAGCGGCCGTCCGATCTGGCTGGCAAACGGGTCCTGCTCCTGTACGCCTACCACCCCAGCTTTCCCAGCTCAGAACAGATCCTGGCGGGCGTCCGGTCGGTCTTCGACCGGCATGGGCTGACCCTGAACATCGAGTACATGGACAGCAAGCGCGGCTTCGACGCGACCAGCCGCGCCAATTTCCTGCAGGTGTTTTCGCTCAAGCTTGCGAATCGCGCACCCTATGACCTGATACTGTTGTCCGATGACAACGCCTTGGAGTTTGCCGTAACCCATCGGGAACACCTGTTTGCCGACGTCCCTCTGGTGTTTCTGGCTGTCAACGACAAGGCCCGTGCCATCGAACTCGACCGCGAGCCCTGGGTGACCGGTGTCGTCGAGGCGGTGTCCTACACGGCCACCGTTGCGATGATGCACTCATTGCTGCCAAAGCTCGAGCGCATCACCGTGGTGACCGACGCAACGCCCAGCGGCCTGGCCGATCGTGCCATTGCCGAGCAATTGGCCCGGCAATTTTCGGCAATTGAATTCCAGATGCTGTCCCTGGGTGAAATGAGCTGGGTCCAGCTGAGCCGCCGGTTGGGCCACCTGAGACCCAACACCGCCGTGCTGCGCATGGTCGCGTTTCGCGACCAGACTGGCCAGGTCCTCGACTACACCGAAGCGGTCCGGACCATCACCAACAGTTCGACGGTGCCCGTGTTCGCCCTGCGCGAAAACGAGGTGCGTGCCGGCGCTTTGGGCGGGGTCGTCGTCAGTCATTTCGAGCAAGGGCGCCAGGCCGCGTTGCTTGCCGAACGCGTGCTGGGGGGGGAACCGATCTCGGCGATTCCGGTGATACGCCAAAGCCCAAACCATCCGGTCTTCGAATACACTGCGTTGCGGCGATTCGACATCCGCCACACCAATCTACCCCCGGACAGCATCGTCTTAAACATACCAACGAGCACCATCGACCGCTACGGCGGGCTCATCGCCACGGGGCTGATCATCATCGTATCGCTGGTCGGCCTGATTAGCTTCCTCGTCTGGCACATCCGCACCCGGCAGCGCATAGAAGAAAATCTCAAGAACAGCGAGGAACGGTTCCGCAACCTGATCGAGGGATCCATTGAGGGCATTCTCATCGATCAGTGGCGCAAACCGCTGTTTGTGAACCAGAGTTTCGCCGCCATGCTCGGGTATACGTCACCGGACGAAATATTGGCAATGGAAAAGATAGATCCTTGTGTCGCTCCACACGAGCGTGAGCGCCTGCAGCGTTATACCGAGAAGCGCATGCGCGGGAGAAATGCCCCGACACAGTACGAATACGAAGCGGTCCGGAAGGACGGGAGTCTGGTTTGTCTGCAAAATGTTGTCCGTACGGTGGACTGGAACGGCCAACCGGCCATCCAAAGTACGGTCATCGACGTCACCCAGCGCAACCGTGCGGTGGAAGCGTTGCAGCAATACGAACGCATCGTCTCCGCGACGTCGGATTTTATGTCGTTCATCGATTCACAATACGTGTACCGAGCGGTCAATGCCACCTATCTCGAAGCTTTCGGGAAGACCAAAGAACAGATCGTCGGTCATCACGTTTCCGAGCTGGTGAGCGAAGCAGTTTTCCAAACCATGTACAAACCCAATCTCGATCGCTGCCTGGCTGGCGAACACGTAAATTTTCAGACCTGGTTCGACTACCCGGTGTATGGACGGAGATTCATGCACATCTACTACGATCCATACATCGACACCAGCGGCTCAGTTATCGGTGTAGTGGTCGATGGCCGTGACATAACCGAGCAACGAAAGGTGGAAGATGCCTTGCGGGAGAGCGAGGAACGCCTGCGGGACGTTACCGACGCCGTATCCGACTGGATCTGGGAGATGGGCCCCGATCTCCGCTTCACGTACTTTTCCGGCCGCATTGAACAGGCAACCGGAATCCCTGCTGAATTTTTTGTCGGTAAAACTCGGGACGAACTCATGAATGGCAACTGGGATGGGGTGGCGCGCCAACAGCATCTCGCCGACCTCAAGGCCCAGCGCGCGTTCCGCGACTTCGTCTACGAGATGAGGCTGCCGCAGGGAACGCGGTACCTGAAGATCAGCGGCAAGCCGCTGTTCAACCAGGAAGGACAGTTTCTCGGTTATCGCGGGACCGGTTCCGACATTACCGATCAGCGTTGGGTCGAAAAGGCCCTGGAGGCAAGCCGGAAGCGCTACCGAGCGCTGTACGACGACAATCCGTCCATGTACTTCACGGTCCTTCCTGACGGGGCCATCGTGTCGGTCAACCTGTTCGGCGCCAAACAGCTTGGCTATGCGGTTTCGCAATTGATCGGGACCCCGCTGACCCAAATCGTTCACGAAGGAGACCGGGGCGTTATCGATCAGTACATCAGGACTATTACGAGTGACCCGGACGGCGTACACCGCTGTGAGACTCGAGTCCACCACAACGACGGCACCTTGTTACGCTTGCGTTATACGGCGCGCTCGACTCAAGATGTGGACGATCAGCAGGTCGTGCTCGTGGTCTGCGAGGACATCACCGAATCGCATAAGTTGTCCCAGGAGCTTGCTTATCAAGCGAGTCATGATTCCTTGACCGGACTGGTGAACCGCCGTGAATTCGAAAATCGCTTGACGAAACTGTTGGACAGTGCCAACGAAGGCGAGTTGGAGCACGCGCTCTGCTATCTCGATTTGGATCAATTCAAGGTAATCAATGACATCTGCGGTCACGTGGCCGGCGACGAATTGCTGCGGCAACTCGGTAAGGTGCTCAAGGAAAAAATTAGAAAACGGGACATTCTTGCCAGATTGGGAGGGGACGAGTTCGGGGTAATTTTGGAAGGCTGCTCACTTCAACAGGCCGAGTCTATCGCCGAAACTCTGCAGAACGTGATTCGCGCGTTTCGCTTCGTCTGGGAAGAAAAAATATTCGCCATCGGCGTCAGTATCGGCCTGGTCCCCATCAACCGAACCGGTCAATCGGTAACCGGCTTACTGAGCCTGGCCGACGCCGCCTGTTACGCAGCGAAAGACGCCGGCCGTAATCGCATTCACGTCTACCACGAAACGGACAGCGAGTTCGTCAAACGTCATGGAGAGATGCAGCTCGTATCAATGATCAACGTGGCGTTCGAAGAAGACCTGTTCTATCTGGTCGCCCAGCCCATTGTGCCGTTGGACGAGACGCGAAGGATCGGTCAACACTACGAGTTGCTGATCCGAATGCGCGATAAGCACGGCGAGGTCGTGCCGCCGGATGTCTTTCTGTCCGCCGCCGAACGCTATAATCTCGCAGTAAGGGTGGACCGATGGGTGATAGAAACGGCGTTGGCGTGGTTGAATGAGCATCCACGTCACCACCACGAGCTGTTCCTCTGCTCCATTAATCTGTCCGGGCATTCCCTTGGCGACAAGGAGTTCCTGCGGTTCATTATCGAACAGCTCGACCATCGCAGTATCGTAGCGGAGAAGATATGTTTCGAGATTACGGAAACCGCGGCGATCGCAAACCTGGACAGCGCCAATCACTTTATCAAGATCCTTAAACAGCGTGGGTGCCGTTTCGCCCTGGACGACTTCGGCAGCGGTCTGTCCTCGTTCGCTTACCTCAAGAACCTGCCCGTTGATTTTTTAAAAATAGACGGCATGTTTGTCCGCGATATCGTCGATGACCCCATCGCGCTGGCAATGGTGAAATCGATTAACGAGATCGGCCGCGTAATGGGTAAGCAGACCATCGCTGAGTTCGTCGAGAACCCCCTCATATTGAGTGAGCTGCAGCGGCTTGGTGTGGATTACGCCCAAGGCTACGGCATTGGCCAACCAAGACCTATCTCCGAGTTGATCTCGCCACGCACACTGCACGCCGTTACACCAATCCGCTAGGAACCTGTCCGTCCCCCGGCCCACGACTGTCACCTCCAGAGCGGATTGGGGAGATCAACGCCCCGGACCGGGATTTCCAAGCGGTAATTTCATCGGCGTAGGCTAAACTTAGAATAGGGGCGCTCACCTGAGCCGGAACCGCCGAAGACATCGGCAACATCGGGACTCGCGCGGGCGCTGAAATCAACGTGTGTAAGCCGAGACGTGTCGATATACAAAGGGCTGCCCGGGCAATGGATGCCTGTGTTGCCGGGCGGAAAACACCATGGCCAAGCAGACGAAAGCACCACGACGAACCGGTTTGTTCGCCATACTGGTTGCAGTCGTGCCATTAAGCGTTTACTGGTATCAGATCCGCCCGCCCATGAACACCGAGTCGATGCTGGACGCCTCGGTGTCGATAAAAACCATCTCTCATGTGCGCATCGACGCAGTGGGCGATTCAGTCTGGGAGCCTGCGGTAGGCTCGGGCTTTCTTGTTTCCAAGCGGAACTGCGAAGTGTGGACCAATCACCACGTAGTGGCCAATGCAGCCATCATTGAAATCCATCCCAGGCGGTGGTCAGCCACGTCCGGCATCCCCGCGAAAGTGTTCAATTCCAGTCCACGCTCGGACATCGCTGTCCTGCGAATGCAAAGTTGCGACGGCCTGTCCGAAGCCCGGCTGGGCGATTCCGATACTCTGCACTCGGGCGATGAAGTGTACGCCGTCGGAAATCCCCTCGGATTGAATCCGGACTCGATCAGCCGTGGAATCCTATCCCACACCAAGCGTATCGCCAACGGCGGTATCGGTTATTTACAGACCGACGCCACGATCAATCGAGGCAACTCGGGCGGAGCCCTGTTCAACGATAGCGGGAAAGTAATCGGCATGAATACAGCGGTCGTGTTCAATCAACAGGGGAAGAGCACGGGCATCGGTTACGCCCTGCCCATCAATTTGGTCAAACAGGAAGCCACTTCGCTATCCAACGGTCCACCGAGTTGGGGTAATGCGGGATTGAGCGGTTTGATTACCGAGCTGTCAATCGACGAGGCGGCGGTGTTCCACGTCCCGGACGGTCACGCCGCTCTGGTGTTGACCGAAATGCCCGAGGAGAGCCCCATTGCAGACAAGCTGATTGCCCATGACGTCATATATCAGCTGGACGACATCCCCGTGGTCAGCGCCAACCAGGCAATCCGGCTGATTAACGCCCGCCGGCCCGGTGAGACGTTAACAATTCACTTCATCAGAGACGGCAGCGCTCGATCCACGGACATCACTCTGGCGGATGGCTGGCGGGACAAAGAAGCCCCGAGCGCCGAACACTACGACGGGTTTTTAGGACTGGCACTCGAAATGTGGACCGAGGAGGATCCGATCAAGGGCGAGTATCAACATCCGGTTATTACGCAGGTCAAAAGTCTCAGTCCGGCCCACATGGCCTATATTGCCAGCTCGCAAAAAACCATCGTGAGTACCGGCGGACTCGTGTTTCCGGTCCAGTTGGACGTCAAGACCATAACCGGCGCTGTCCACAAAGGGACATACCACCCCATCGACAGTATTGAAATACTGGATACGCTCGCCGCCACGGCCTCAGCAGGACAGGATCCGTTGCTGTTGGAGATCGAGACCTGGGCGAGAGTCAGTCCGATGAATCTCGAGGAACCCCTGCTGCGCCAGGCGACGCAGTTTCACAAAGTGTTGCCCGCCCGCACCGTCGCCGAGCAGCCACCCGCCATCGCGGAGACCAGCCGTACACACACCGAACCCGGCGAACATCAGACCACGAACGTCGCGCAGATCGACAGCATCGCGACGCGCTGAAGCGTCGCGTCGGGTTAGCCCGCATGTCCCATCAGGATCCTGTATGTTGACGCAGGACTCGTGTAACTGAGCGCTCTTACCGGGCCGATGAAAAACAGAAACCGGAGAATGCGGGTTAACCTGCATATTGCACCAAGGATCCCGGAAGCTGGCGAAGAGATCGGGCGTCTGTACGCCGCGCTGGAACGAAACCCATGGCGAGCTATGGGTTGAGTGAAGCGCAAGTGCAGACATTCGAGATCGAGCCAGAGCCGGGATAGGCGATTGCAGAAGCACAAACTGTACGAATCAACTAAGACCGAATCATTGAACACAATCAACTTGATACACCATTATTTCGCCGCCTTGGTGCAATATGCAGGTTAGCCCATTACTGCCTGCCGGCGCTTGATCAGCAGGGATCGAACCAGGTCATCCCGCTCCATTTCGTCCATAGTCTCCTCCATGCGCCGTATGGTTTGACTCACTTGGGGCAACAGCACGTGGTCGAGGGCGTTGACGCGGCGTTGGGTTGTCCGAAACGCCGTAATCAGACGCAACAAATTGGTTTCGACTCCCGCCAACTCGGTGAGGACCCGGAATAGACCGTGTACCAGCGCCAGGGACGCCTCGAGCTCCAAAGAAACTTCCCACGAATCCGGCAGCTCACGTGGGGTGGGCGTCGGCGATTCCGTGGGCTCCAGCCAATGAACACCCAAACGATTGCTGACCAGCCATGCCGATTCCATCCCGCCCGACCCGGTGGCGGCAAACCGCGTGAGACCCTGGATGCCGTGCCGCATGATCGCGGCGCGGACGTGCTCGCGCGTCAACTGGAAGATCTCGTCCCGCTCATCCATCAATTCCTCCGCGCGTGCTGTCTGCGCCAGTATCAAGTGCGCCAGCAGGTCCCGCCGCTCCTCCAGAACGGACTTGCCCTCCTGCATGAGATCACGCTCGTGGCGGTGCTCGAGTAATTCCGTCTTTGATACGCCCTCACTGCTCATGGCGATGCGCGGCAACATGTTCGGTGATCTGCTCGTCAGACAGCCGGATCAGGCTTTCATCCGGCAGCTCGGCGAGCAATCGCCAGCCGATATCGAAGGTGTCTTCCAGGCTGCGGCGCTGGTCATCCTGACGAATGAATTCATCGTCCATACGGTCTCCGAAATGTAACAGCTGACGGTCCGCATCCGACAATCCCTCCTCGCCGACGACGCTGGACAGCAGCTTGAGACGGTGGGCCTGGGCGTACGAGGAGTACAGCTGTTGCGCAAACGCTGGATGATCCCGGTGAGTCATGCCGTCCCCGATGCCGTGGTTCATAAGCCGGGACAGACACGGCAGCAGTTTGATCGGCGGAAAAATACCGCGCCGCTCCAGATCGCGATCGAGAACGATCTGGCCCTCAGTGATGTAACCCGATAAGTCCGGAATCGGGTGGGTAATGTCGTCGTTGGGCATGGTCAGTATCGGCATTTGGGTGATCGAACCGGGCCGGCCCATGATCCGCCCGGCCCGCTCATAGATAGCGGCCAGATCCGAATACATGTACCCCGGATAGCCCTTGCGACTCGGTACCTCCCCGTGACCTTCCTCGTACGCCAGGTACTCGGCAGCGGTAAGTGCGACTCTCGGCGTCACCAGTCTTTCAGCGCTGGGATCGCTGGCCAGGTTCAAGAACAATGCAATGCGGCCGAGGGCGCCGAATTCGTTCATCTCGCGCCGGAACTGCTCCGCCGTATCAAAGGTGACACCGATGGCGGCGAACACCACCGCAAATTCCTCCGCCCGCGCCCCGCGCAGTCGTGCGAATCGGGCGACGTTCGAGGCGAGCCGATCGTGGCTGAGTCCGCTGCCCGAAAAAATCGGCAGCTTCTGACCGCGAACCAGCGAATTCAGCGCGTCTATCGAAGACACTCCGGTCTCAATGAATTCTCTCGGCACATCCCGTCGCACCGGATTGATCGCAAGCCCGTCGATGTGCGGCCGGCGCTGCGGAATGATTCTGGGACCCCCGTCGATGGGGTCGCCGACCCCATTGTAAACCCGGCCTAACATCGACGGTCCGACATCGAGCACAATCGGTTCCGACAGGAATCGAATCCGACTTCCACCCAGCGACAATCCTTCGGTCCCCTGAAACACTTCCACCACGACCTTGTCATCCGCGATGGACACCACCCTGCCCAAACGGGGTGCGTCTTCCTGAGTCATGATCTGCACGCGTTCGAAGAGGCCGACGCCCGTGGTGTTGCGAACGAACACCAAGGGTCCCTGGATACTCGCCACTCCGGTGGACAACAGATATCGCTTCGGATCAATCATCTCGGCATCAACCTATGATCGCGAGCCTCTCCCCTTCCCTCCAGGGTGTCCAGCGCCGCGTCCAGTTCCTTGGTCAGCGCCTCAAACTGATCCATTTCATGGTGTGCGATGTCCTCGCCCATGCGCTGGATGCGGCGCACTACCGGCAACGCCACCAGTTCGTCGGGATCGAGACCCCGGTCCACCACTCGCCCGGCCCGCTGGATGAAGTAATCGATCAAGGCCAGCATTGCCGATTGCTTCTCGGCCGCGCAGAAGCGGTCGACTTCGGAGAACGCGGATTGACGCAGAAAGCCCTCCACCATGATCTCAGCGCAAAACAGCGCCAGGCGCTGCGACGGCGGCAGTGCGTCACGGCCGACAATCTTGACCATTTTTTCGAGCCGCGCCTGTTCCTGCAACAGTGCGAGCAGACGTCCCCGGCGCTCTTCCCAGCGCACACCGCCATGCTGCCGCCACCATTTTGCGGTATTGATAGTGTATTCGGAGTAGCTCTGCAAGGGGTGTATGGCTGGATAGAAGCGCGCCTGAGCGCGTTCGCGGTCCAAGGCCAAAAAATTCTTGACGTAGCGGCGCGAGTGTGCGGTCACCGGCTCCGAAAAGTCGCCACCCGGGGGCGACACGGTACCGACCACGGACAACGAGGAGTCCGTCCCGGCCAGGGTCGTGACCCGCCCACTGCGCTCGAAAAATTCGGCGAGACGGCTGGGCAGGTAGGCCGGGTAGCCTTCCTCCGCCGGCAGTTCCTCGAGTCGCCCGGAAATCTCCCGCAGCGCCTCCGCCCACCGCGAAATCGAATCGGCGAACAAAGCAACGTGGTAGCCTTGATCGCGGTAGTACTCGCCAATGGTAATAGCCGTGTAGATCGACGCCTCACGCGCCGCAACCGGCATGTTGGATGTGTTGGCAATCAACACAGTGCGCTCGATCAAGCGGCGGCCGGTGCGCGGATCGTCCAATACGGGAAACTCCTCCAGAACTCCGGCCATTTCATTACCGCGTTCCCCGCAGCCGACGTAAATGATGATGTCAGCGTCGCACCATTTGGCGAGCGTCTGTTGAAGCACCGTTTTACCGGTGCCGAATCCACCCGGCATCGCGCAGGCCCCACCTTTACCTACCGGGAACAGGGTGTCAATGATTCGCTGCCCGGTAAGCAGCGGTTCTTCAATGGGCCGTCGCGCACGGGTTGGGCGTGGGACTCGAATCGGCCATCGCGTCATCAAAGCGACTTCTTGAGTGCCGCCGTCCGTGCGGATGCGCGCCAACGGTTCATCGATGCGGTACGAGCCGGCCGCCGCCACCCACTCCAGGGTGCCCCCCGTTCCCGCCGGCACCAGCAAGCGGTTCGTCAGGTCTGGCGTCTCCTGAACCTCACCCAGAACTCGACCGGCCGCAACGGATGCCGGCACCTGCACCAACGGCCGGAATTCCCACGAGCGCTGACGGTCCAAAGCCGGCACGTTGATGCCGGTCGTGACAAAGTCGCCCTGCTTTACGGCGAGTGACTCGAGAGGGCGCTGTATACCGTCGAACATGTTGCCCAACATCCCCGGACCCAGCTCCACCGCCATGGGCAGTCCGCTGCCGACGAGTTCGACTCCCGGCCGTAGACCCGTGGTGTCTTCGAACACTTGAACGGTGACCGCTTCCGCGTCCAAGCGGATGACCTCGGCGGCCAGCCGGTCATCACCGACGAAGACCGCTTCTTTCATTTTAAAATCACCGTCCACCCGTGCCTTGAGCACTGGCCCGTTCAGCCAAAACACCTCGGCGCGGCTCATGCTGGTTCGTCGTGATTGGGGTTGTGTAACACCCTGGCGATGCGCTGCAGCAGAGTTTCAGCCACGTCGGGGCACTGGGAGCGCAGCCTTCCGTCCAGCATGGAGTCCTGCCAGCGTATCACCAGACCGGGACCCAATTCGCGGTCCAGGGCCAACCGCCACCGCCTCCCGTAAGCGGACACGGTGGTCTCGATCTGCGTTTGCACCTCGCGGCGGATCCCACGGCCAAGACATATTTCCAATGGCTGCTCGGGTTCCGCAAGTTGCAGGGCGGCGTCCAACCACATCCGGCACCATGTCCACTGGCGGTCTGGATCCAGCCAGGCGCGCAGCAAACGCCTCCAGACGACGTCGGCGGCGCGCTGCTGGACCCGCGTCAACACTTTCCAGCGCCGCCGTCTCAAATCCGCACGTACTCCGGCCAGATATCGATCGCGCTCGAGCCGGCGGCGGGCCCGCAGTTGCTGCGCCGCTTGCTTGTGGATACGGTGCGACTCCTTATAGGCGTTGCCCAGAATGCGCCGTACTTCGGATTTTCTGCGCAAGTCGATCTGTGCCAGCTCTTGGTCTCGGTCATGCTCGATTTTTTTTAGAAACGCACCGATATCTCGCGGTTCAAAATCGATTGGCGTTCGGCGATTCATGGTGAACACCGGATCAGGGGTCAATCCAAGCCCAGTACACGCCGGGCGAGGGCAATGGTGTCGCGCGACGGCTGGTCATCGCGTTCGATGCTGGGTATCAGAAGCATCGGCGGTACCGGCGACGATTGCGTTAACGCCCCGAGACGTTCCCGCACGGCGCTTGCGCGGTCTTGATCAATGAGCACGAGATCGGCACCGTTGCGGGCATCCAGTATCGCCCTCCATACCGCCGTCGCATCGGCGTCCGGCTGCAGGCAACGCACGCCGCCGAGCGTCAATCCGGCGGCGGTGACCGGCTCCCCGACGTAACTGACTCGAAACGCCACTGTGTCTCACCCAAGACGATTCAAGATGATGATGGACACGATCAAACCGTAAATAGCGATGCCCTCCGCAAGTCCAACGAGCACCAGCGTTCTTCCGAACAATTCGGGTTTCTCGGCAATCGCACCCACCGCCGCCGCCCCGACCCCAGCCACCGCGATACCAGCCGCCACGGTCGACAGACCGGTGGCCAGGGCTGCAGCCATGTAACCCCAACCCAACACGGACGGGTCAATGACACCACCAAGTTCATCGGCCAACGCCACCGGTGGGAATAACAGCAGCGCCGCATAAATCAGTGTCGCCGTTACGGCAAGTGTGCAGCACACACCCAGTACCAGAAACAATCTCTTCTTCATCATTGACAAAGCTCCCAATTCATTAGCGAGACGTAGACCGACGATATCCGCAGGCGCCGCCGGCCTGCCAGTACTGTCGTGCACCCATTCCGGGGACCGCTCATGCACTCCGTACCGATACGCGGCGATTCCGGTGCATCCCCGTCATCATCCATTACCCCCGTTTCTTGGCCATGCGGGCGAATACCGCGGACGATCCGCTATGACTGCGGCAATCTCCTCCGTCCGGCATCTCCAGGGGCCGAAACTGCCGGCCGCTGCCGATCAGGAAGCGCCGGAAAAATTCGAACATCACCAAACGCGTGGTCTGTATCGCAACCACCAGGCCTTCCAAGGTGATGACGACCAGGTTGCCGAGTAAAAACACCCCGATCCTGATCAACCAATGGTCTGGTATCGCGCTCAGCGCAATAACCGCGGCACCCAGACCGGCATGAGCCAGCGCGAACGCCCCCAAGCGCACAAAGGATACGGTATTGATCACCAATTGAGCGGTGATCTCGATCAATTCGACGAGATTTTTTGCGGCCCCCGACAGTAGACCGGCAGCCCCGTGTCGGCGATAGCCGCGCACACCGGCTGCCGCTACCGACCACACCAAACTGGCGAGACCGACCGCCGCTGCTGCGGGGATCGACACTATGCCAAGGCTCAAGCCCACCAACAGACCGACCACCGGCGCATCGGCCGACCACCACTGGCCCCTTTGACCACGCCAATACGCCTGGAACGCTCCCAGGATCATACTCAGGAAGATTACGGCCAGACCAAAACCCATCGGCCACAGCAGCATGGAGAGTGGCTCGTCCATAGGACGCAACCAGATCGGTTGCAGCAGGTGCTCGTCGCAGAAAACGCTGCCATAGAGAAATCCGAACAGTACCGCACTGATCCCGCCTGGCACCAACAATCCCAGCACCGGCAGTCGGTTCCGTAAGACCCAGCCGATCACGGCCAGCACCAAACCCTGGCCGACATCGCCGAACATATACCCGAACATCAGCGGCGCCAGGATCGCAAGCATTGGCGTTGGATCAACTTCGTTTACGGCGGGTACGCCAAAACCCGTTACGAACGCCTCGAATCGCCGCACCCACGATGGGTTGTCAAGCTTTACGGGCGGCGTTCCATGACCGGTTGCGGCCTCGCTGTTAACCAGGAACGGGATCCCGGAGCTCTGCAGCGCGTCAACGAGTTCCGGGTACCGGGCGGCCGGTACCCACCCTCCCAACCACACGAAACGCTGACCGAGCAACGAGGTTGCCAATGCCTCGTTGACCCATCGATGCCGGTTGAGCAACCACACCCAACCGGCGGTCTGACTACGCTGATTCAGCGTGTTCAGCGCCGCAAGCAAGCGTGCACGTTCGGCCTCCTCTCTCTCGGTCCAGGTCTGCACCTGCCGTGCGGCCTGTCTGGAATTTGGGTCCAAACCCGCGGGGACGCGAACGAAACGCATGCCCAGACCATGCAGGCGCCGTTCCAGGGCCTTGACCTCGCTGGCTTCGGTTACCCCGTTCAACAGTACCGCCTGCTTCGGGCCACCGTCGTCCCGATTGTCACGCTGCACCGGATAGGTGTGGAGCACGACGTTGCCGACATCAGCACCCAGGGCATTCAACTCATCCTCGGTGGCGATGACCAGGAACGGTGTGAACCACCTGGACGGTTCGTCGGACAGCAGGCTGGGATCCAACTCCCCCTCGGGTACCGAGTCCAGACAAACCTTCAGCAACTGCAGCTCCTCGAGCCGGCTGTCGATTCGATTGAGTTCAGCAATGATCGGCGTCGCCTCGTTGATCCAGCCCCGCAACGCGTGTTCCAATTCCGGCAACAGATTGTGTGTCTGGGCGTGGCGCCGGGAGAGCGGAACCGTTTCCGGATCCGGCGCAGGCAGATAGTCCCGCGCGCTCTCCAGTTCACGCTGCAGGATTGCCAGGCGGCCGGTCACCGACTCGTCGGGTGAGACTTCGAACGGGGCCCGCCCGCGGTCGTATTGACGCAGTTCGATGATGCGCAGGCGCGCCAAGACATCGAGCGCATTGGAAACAGAGTCCCGGTCGACCAGCAAATCGACCCAGTTCATGGTCGCCGGACGGAACATCAGCCCAATCCCCGCAGCAGACCGTAGATGGGCCAACCCTGGGTACTGGCGATGAGCAGGGCGCGGCATCGCTCGTACTGGATCAACTCCAAGAGGCCGTAAATCAATATCAGTCCCGCATGAAACGGATCACCGGACAGCAAGTTCCGCAACTCAAGCTCGAGATCTCCCCGCAACCGCCACTGTACTGCGGGCTGGGCAGTTTGTTCTCCGTGTTGAATCCGTTCGCGCCACTCGCGTATTTGGGCATGATGCCGGCGAATCGACGCCGTGATGCGATGTATCATGTAGCGCTCGGTGCCGCGCAGTGCCGGACACCGGTTCTCGAATTCCCGAAGCCAGCACTCTAGGGGTGGCTCGTCACGGTCCACATAGCTGTGAAAGCGGGTCGTCTGCAGCGCGGCCAGCCGTTGATCCCGCGGCAGCTTGGCGATTGGACGCAGTGTTGCGTCCAGGCCCGCGGGGATCTCCAGTTGCTGGGGGGACAACAGATCAGCGACAGAGCGTACACCGATGCCGATCTCCATCCAGCGACGCACCCCCTGCCAGCGTCTGGGCAACATGCGGCCGATGGACGCCACAAGATCGGTGAGGGCGTCGAACAAGGCACGCTCGACGGTCACGGCATCCGGGGCGCGAGGTAAGGACATGAGCCAGTGGCTCAAGCCAGCCGACCGCATCCGTTCGATCAGGTTGTCGAGATCCGATGCATCGGCAATCTGCTTCCAGTGATTGATCGTCGGCAACGCAGCGAGTCGCGCACGAATCCGGGCCTGGGCTTCTGCGTACTGTAATATTCGCCCACCTCGCATCAAACTGCGATCCCCTGTCGATCGATAAAATAATTGTATTGATCCACCGTGGAACTACGCATGATCGAGGTCAAGAGTTGGTGTCAGGGCGGCCACCGGACTGCGCCGGCTGACAGCTCATGGGAGCATGGCGGGTTTGATCCAAATCAAAGCCGGGCGCCACGGTCGGCGTTATGGTGGCAGCAGCCGGGATCTCCGGCAGAAACTCCGCATTGTCGGTATGGTCAGAACAAAATTCGTATCACGCATGACGAATCCGATACAACAGGTCCTCCAAGCTGAGCGGGTGGCGCAGCAGGAACTCGAAACGGCCAGGCAGCACGTCGAAACCGCCATCGCGGAGGCGCGCCAGCGGGCCCAGGCCATCCTCGCCCGCAATGACGCCAGGACCCAGGATGCGATCGGGCGATTCGAGGCCCACCACACCGCGTTGCTGAAGGCCGAGGCGGACGCACTGAAACACACGGCAGAAATGGAGCTGGCGGCCGATCAGACTCGGCTGGATGAGCACTTCACGAAAATCATCGACGAAACATTTGCGGACTTTTGGCCGCTGACCAAGGCAACAACGACGCCGGGATGACCGGGACAACAACGGTCGGGTCGACCCACCCCGCCGAACCAGCCGTGATCTGCGCACGACGTCGCGGCGCTTCACTATACTCGGTGGCCGATGCCTCAGGGTACCGGTTTCGATTCTTCGTGTCGCGAAGCTATCGGCTGTGCGTTGCGCGATATCGTAAACCGGCATTTCAGCGCGCGACATGGGCAGATTCTTGCATCTCGGCGATCTACTACTGACCCGGTATCTGCGCCGTTATCACCGTAGCCAAATGCGGCTGCGGAGCGGGTTTGGAATGCATCCCTCGCCCGCACCGGCGAGGCGCTATCTGCTCTACATCCATGTGCCATTTTGTGAGTCGCTGTGTCCATTCTGTACCTTTCACCGTCGGTCGCTGGAGCGGCAGCTGGCCCAACGCTACTTCAAGGCCCTCAAGAGGGAACTCCAGTATTATCGGGACGCGGGATTCGATTTTGCGGAGGTCTACGTCGGCGGTGGCACGCCGACGGTATTACCGGACGAACTCGGCGTCACACTGGACCTGGTCAGGCACTGGTTTCGGATTTCCCGGCTATCCGTGGAAACCAATCCCAACCACCTCTGTCCGCCGACGCTGGAGGTGCTCAAGCAGGCCGGCGTAAACCGGCTTTCGGTCGGTGTGCAGAGCCTCGACGACCGGCTGCTCGATGAGATGGAACGGCTTCGTGCCTACGGCAGCTCAGCGAGCATCCTGGAGCGTGTAGAGTCGGCGCTCGGGCGCTTCGACACCTTCAATGTGGACATGATTTTCAATTTTCCGCACCAGACCATGCGATCGCTTCGCCACGATCTTCGCACCCTCAAGGATTTAGCGGTCGACCAGATCTCCTATTACCCGATCATGCCCGCGACCGGTGCGGGAGCTCCGATCTCGAGTCGGATGGGCCGGGTGGAGTTCAATCGGGAACGCGCTATGTACCACACCGTAATGGATGCCCTCATGCCCGACTATCAACCGCGTTCGGCCTGGTGCTTTTCTCGCCAGATCGCACCCATCGACGAATACATCGTGGACCATGACGAGTATCTGGGTATCGGCAGCGGTTCGTTCAGCTACCTGAATGGCGTGATGTTCGCCAACACCTTCTCGATGGAACGTTATCTCGAGCTGACGGCGCGCAGTCAACCCGCCGTCTCGGCCTATCGAGCGCTGAGCTTGCGCGAGCAGATACGCTACGATTTTCTCATGCGCCTGTTTGGCCTGCACATGGACAAGACGTTCATGTCCGATAAGTACGGCCCGAACTACCGGCGCGCTCTGAGCACTGGGTTACTCCTGTTCAAACTGCTCGGCGCGCTGGTGGAGACCGACCAGGAGTACCGGGTCACTCCTGAAGGCAGATACTACTGGGTGCTCATGATGCGCGAGTTCTTCATGGGCGTAAACCGTCTGCGCGACCAGATGCGCACCCAAATCCCTGGTCGCTAGAACCAGTTCGTCACACTTGAGTATTTAGCTAGGTTAAGAATAATGACAGCCTCATTCACCCGAAACCCGGATCGATTGTCATAATGGAAGCGAATACGCACGACCCGTCGGAGAGGCTGGCGCTGAACCCACGCCCCGGTGAACCGACGCCGCTGACCATGACCAATCCGCTGCGGCGCTACTGGCTCGCCGTTCGGCCTCCGTTCCTGACCGTGACCCTGGCCGGGTTCGGCATCGGTTTGACTTACACGCTATACCGAGGCGCCTCGCTCAATGGATTAACCGCCGCGCTGACTTTGCTCGGCGCCGTACTGATCCATGCAGCGGTAAACGTGTTGAACGATTACTACGATTCCCTGAATCGCACCGATGCCATCAACGAAGAACGATTATTTCCGTTCACCGGAGGTAGCCGCTTCATCCAGAACGGGGTGTTCACAGAACTGCTCACGCTGCGCTACGGGCTCGGCCTGCTGGCCGGCGGGGTCTGTATCGGCCTACTGCTGTCGATGTTGACCAATTGGTGGCTCGCCGGTCTGGGCGTGGTCGGGATATTTATCGGTTGGGCGTATTCCGCACCACCCGTGCAGCTCAACAACCGCGGTTGGGGAGAAGTCTGCGTCGCCGTCGGCTTTGGCATACTGATCCCGATGGGGACCGACTTCGTACAGCGCCAGGTGTATGACTGGCGCTTGCTGATTATCGGTCTGCCCTACGCCCTGCTGGTCACTAACATCCTTTACATCAATCAATTTCCAGATCGCGCCGCGGATGCCGCCGCCGGCAAGCATCACTGGGTAGTGCGTCTCGGCACGCGGCGCGGGCGGTGGGTCTATGCCACGAATGTCGGGCTGGCCCTGCTTGGGCTGGTGGCCGCGGTCACCACCGGCTTACTGTCCGCTTGGGCCTTGATTTCGCTTATTCCACTGGGCTTGGCAGTCCGCGCCGCTGCGGTGTTGATCGACCGCGCCAACGCACCGGCCCAGCTGCTCGCAGCGATCAAGATGACGATTGCCAGCGCCCTCGGCCACGGCGTTCTCCTGGCCCTGGTGCTGACCTTCACCACCGGCGGTTAACCGCTGACCTGTGCCGGGAGCGCTGGGGATAGGGGCTTGCCGTTACCGGCGAAAACCAGGCGCGGGCAATGTGCGACCGGGTCAGGCGACGCAGGGCTGACTGGACGCACGGGCGTCGTTGAGGACAATCACCGCCTGGGAGTCCAAGGGCAGACGACTCCTGGTGAGGCCATGCACCACATTTGCGACCGTGGCCAAGCGTTGCGGGTCCATCTTGTGCGCCAGCAGGTAGAACCCGGTGGTACCGACCCGCCAACCGTAGACCGATTGTCCGTTGTCCTGAAATAGCGACAGGCGGCTCGACAGCTGGATGTGATTACGGATAACCACCAGGCTCACCATGCAACCGCGCGGTCCCGCGTAGCCGACGTGTAAGCCCTCGATGTCCGACGCCGAGAGCCGGCGTATGCCGCTGAAGGTCAGATCAACCTTGGAGAGGTCCGGCACATAGGCGTCGACGTATATCCCGTCGAGTGCGGTCTGCAGAAACTCGGGGTGTTGCGTGCCACGGGGCACGGTCTGCGAGGTGAGCCACTCCGTGTGCACTAAGCCGGCGATCCGCACCCCGGAGACCGGATAGACGAAACTGCTCCTCATGACCAGCACGGAGAATAGCGTGCCGAGAACCAGTACGGCCGCAAGTCCGGCCGCCCAGAGGGCCCACGACCTCGCAGGCTTGGTCCCGTCGAACTTGATGTCCCGCCTCAACCCGTCGGTGGAGTGGGCAATCACCGCTTTCAAGGAGCTCAACATCGCCACCCGATCGGCAAGCCGTGGGTTTATGGCCACTGCCTTGGCGACCTCGGCCGCTTGGGTGGCCGACAACTCGCCGTCGACGTAGGAGTTAACGGTTTCCCATGTAACCGGATCTTTCATTTCCTGAATTTCACTATCTTAAGTCGCGAAGATTTAACATGTTTCTTGCTTAGTTCGTGAATCAGAACCTGTCTGGCTCGGCACAGGCGACTCATCACCGTACCCACTGGCACCTTCAGAAAACGAGCGGTCTCCCGGTAACTGAACCCGACGAGATCAACAAGCACCACTACCTCGCGGTGGTCGACGCTCATACGTAATAGTCCTTCGCGCACCGACAGGGTGTTGATCAGCCTTTGATCTATAGCAGAAACGTATGACGTAGATGAATTATTCCGATTCTGTTCAAGGTTCTCCGCCTCTTCGTCAAACGATTGGGGGTGCATACGCTGCTTACGGACGCTGTCTATGAACAGATTGCGCAGGATCTCGAATAACCAGGCGCGATAGGCGGGTTCGTCCCTCGGCACCCGTTCGGCGGCCAACGCCTTGACCGCGCAGGTCTGGACCAGATCCTGAGCGCTGTCCCGGTCCCTGGTGAGACTGTAGGCATAGCCGAACAGGCGGTCGAGATACGACTCAATGCGTTGGCGAGACGGCGGCGGCAGCCGCGAACAATCGTCGTTCATCAAGATATCTTTAAGACTGGGACGCGCCGGCCATTATAACGTCATCCCGCCGGGACGCTATACGCCGCCCCGTGTCGCGGCACAGCCGCTGCGCATACCACCGTGGAAAACCTCGGCCGGCGTCGACCGGATCGGAATAAAACAGTAGTCTGCTGCGTTTATATCTAATACTGGTTAGCCGCCGCCCGTTCATAGCGGTGCGTGGACTTCCCGGCGGTATCAGCGAGTTCATTGCCGTTTTACGGTCAATCCGGGGGCAGCCCATTATGCCGACATTAGGTCAGGTCTTTCATCGCGCGGTCGACGGCACCTTTGCGGTTGACGCCCAGCAACGAATCATCTACTGGGATCCGGCCTGTGAGGACCTGTTGGGCTGTAGCTCAAAATGGGTACTAGGGCGTCGCTGTTGCGACGTATTGCAGGGGCGTGACCCCACTACCGGGGCACAGTTCTGTCAGCCCGAATGTTGCGTTGCACAACTGAGCGGAGGCAACGGCGGTCCGAAGAGCTTTTCACTCCACGTAAACGGTCACAACGGCGACGATCCGCTGCGCCTGAGCGTCAACATCGTACTGGTGCCCTCGGTGTGCAAAGATACTTGGCACGTGACGCACCTGTTGCACGTCGAGCAGCAACCCGACGTGCTGACGTCAATCCGCTATGCTCTTCATAGGGACACGCCGGCGGCCACGAGCCGATGTGCAGGGCGTTACGACAATTCGCAGCGACACGGCACCTACCTGACGACTCGTGAGAAGGAGGTGCTGCAGTTACTCGCTGAGGGCTTGAGTGGCGCAGCGATCGCCAAGCGGCTGGAGATTCAAACAAGCACGGCGCGCAACCACCTGCAGCGTATTCAGCACAAACTGGGTGTGCACAGCCAGATTCAGGCGGTCGCGTACGCGTACCGCCACAAGCTGGTGTAGCGCCGGCCAACGCCCGCGTCGGGCCGGTGGGCGGGGGGAAAGCGCAGACACAGCGGGCGCGTGGACAGCAATGCACCACCCTGCGTGGTAGCATAATTGGGGAGAAATCATGGCAAAAAAAATAGCCGTAGTGGTCACCGATCGGCAAGACGAGGCGCTGAGGATGTCCATCGGCTTGACTTTGCTGGATGACCAAATTGATGTCTACGTGCTCGGCGGTGATCTGGCGCCCAGAGAGGCGCTCCACCTGGAGACCATCCGCGAGCTGGAGGTCCCCGTGTATTCGAGTATCAAAAACGATGCCGCGGCCGACTATCTGCCGATGGACCAAATTGCCGAACGCCTGCTCACATACGATCATGTGCTGCCCTATTAGCGACGCGCGTCCGGCACTCCGAACACAGCGATTGGACCTGGCGACCGTAATTGGGACCGGACCGGAAGTCGCCGAAGCGCCTCGGGCCGGTCACCGAGTGATGCAATTACATCATTTCATGCATCGGCGGCGGATTCGTACCATCCAATCCGGCGGGGGCGACCAGTCCATAACGCCGGGCCATGCGTCTGCCCAAGCATCGCCAGGGTGCGCTGTGCCGACACCGGCACCGATCCCACGCCAAATCGAGGAGGAGCGGTGAAATTCGGAATACTGGTAAACACGGATCTGCACCTGGAACACCTGGCCGGCCTAACCCGGGCGGCGAGCGGCCAGGGCCACGAAGTCGTCATCTTCGCGATGGACCGTGGCACACATCTGACCAAGCACCGGGAATTCGTGGAACTGTGCCGTCTACCCAGGGTTACCATCAGCTTGTGCCGCCACAGTGCGGAGGAGCATGGCATCGACGTTGAGGGTATCCCCAAGGACATTGTTTGCGGCAGCCAATTTAACAATGCGGCGATGGCTCACGAAGCGGACCGCGTCCTGGTGCTGTAAGCCGGATGTCACTGCACAGCGGTGAAACGACCGGTGAACCGTGATTGAAATAGGCAACACGATAACGGAGAACGTGGCGTGAAGATCCTGCACATATTGAACGATGGACCCAGCGAGACCGCCGAGCGTATCATCGATGCGCAGTCCAACCGGGACGGGCACGACATCGAGGTCGTCGACCTGTCCTCCGGTGAGGTCTCCTACCCGGCGCTGGTCAGCAAGATCGAAGGCTGTGACCACGTCGTGTCGTGGAACCGCTGCCCGGAGTGAAATAGACCGCAACCATGCCAAGGCTACCGACAAGCAGCGCCGGGCTGGCGACACTGCGCCCGGACCGGCCACCCAAGGGCGGTATCTCGTCCCCAGCGCGCTCCATATGGACCACCGTGCGGACCGGTCCCGACACCGCGCTGCGCTGCGCGCTCGTAGCACTGCTCGCTTTGTCGGTTTTTTTACTGTTGTTCACCCTGCGCGAATTCGATGACAACCGCCTCACCAGTTGGCAGTGGGTGTTTGCCGACGCCGACGTCACATCATTGGGCGTGAATTTGATGGCGGCCCTGGCCATGGCCTATCTGTTCACCTTTGTCTACGACACGGTATTCGACCGCCCCTGGCTGCTGTTTATATTCGCGTTCGGCGCGGCCTCCCTGTTCTGGCCGATACCCGAGGTCATCGTTGACAGCGCACGATATTTCGCCCAAGCCAAACACCTGGAACTGTATGGGGTCGGCTTCTTCGTTTCACAGTGGGGGCAGCAAATTGCGGTATGGACCGATCTACCCCTGGTGCCGGCGCTGTTCGGCGTCGCCATGTCGTGGTTGGGCGAATCACGGCTTGCCATCCAGCTTGTCACTACGGTGGCATTTGCGTTGACAGCCGTGTTGACCTACCAGATCGGCCGTCACCTGTGGAACAGAGAAATCGGCCTCACCGCTGGAATGTTGCTGCTGGCGATGCCGTACCTGTTGACCCAGGTCCCGTTGACGATGGTGGATGTACCGAGCATGTGTTTCCTGACGCTGGCGGTGTTGGTCTCACTCAAGGCGCTCGAACACGGCGGTACCTGGTGGATTGCGACGGCGGCCCTCAGCATCGGACTGGCGATGCTGACCAAATACTCCACCTGGTTGATGCTCAGCGTCGTACCGGTCATCGGGCTGGTGCAGGCCCACCGATTGGGCTCCCGGGTGGCGGTTCGACTGCTGGCGCTGGCCGGCTGGCTGGCGCTGTTCCTGGCGCCGGTGCTGCTGTGGCGGCGGCAGCTGTTGGTCGATCAACTGGGCCTGTTGCACGCCTATCAACTGCCGGGCTTATACCGTTGGGGAGAGAGCTTCGTTTCGACGTTTCTGTTCCAACTCCATCCCTTTGTCACGGCCCTGGCCCTCGCCGGCATAGTGGTCGCAATGGTCAGGAAAGATCCGAAATTCCTGATCGCCGCCTGGATGGTCGCCCTGATCCTGGTGCTGGAAATTAAGCGTATCCGCTATACCGTCATTGTTTTTCCGATGCTGGCCTTGATGGCGGCCTACGGTCTGAGCGGGATCCGCGACCAATTCGTGCGACGGTTCACGGTCCTGGCGGCTGTCGCATCGTCGCTGGTCATCGCCGGTGTCGGCTACTCGAGTTTCCTGAACAACACCAGCTCGGCAAACCTGGCGCGGGCGGGGGCGTATCTCAGCGGCCTCGATCAATCCCGGATCGAGGTGCTGACCCTGCCGCAGCGCTACTCGATTATCAACCCCGCCGTGTCGGTGCCGATCCTTGACCTGTACACCCGTCAGCCCATCCATTACCAGCGGATGGAGAACCCGGCGGAGTACGAGCCACCATCACAGATCGAAACGTCGGCCCTGCGCTTTACCTGGGAGGTTCCGGTTCCGGCGTTTCTGAGCGGCAACGATGCAAGCGCCGCCCAGGTGGTCGTGGTGATACACAGCGACCCGGCGCAGCCGGTGCCCGAGGCGCTGGCCGATCGGCTTGCCGACTATCAACTCATCCAGGAATTTCGTAAATTGAGCGGTGTGTTCAGATATCGCACGATGGTGCGGATCTATCAGCCCAAACCCAACGCACAAAGAGAGTTCGATACATGAGTACGACAGCAATCGATATCGCCACCACTGAAGCATCCAATAGTGCGCTCGAAAAAGACTTGAGGAAAAAGCGCTATTGGGCCTACGGCGTTACTGTGTTCTTCGCGCTGATCAGCATCGGCACATTCCTGTACAGCGAGTATTACATCTACCTGTCCGTGTACCTGTGGTTCGGATTTATCTACGGCATGTGCCTGCAGTATGGGCGATTCTGTTTTTCATCGGCATTTCGGGATTTGTTTGCGGTGGGCGTGCCGCGCATGGCGGTGGGCATCATGATCGCCACGGTGCTGTTTGCCGCTGTGAGCGCATTCATCACCTCCACCGGCCTGAGCACCTTCCACGCCGCGCCGACCAGCATCCACGCGTTTATTGCCGGCCTCATCTTCGGCGTCGGGATGGTGTTTGCCGGGGGCTGCGCATCGGGATCGCTGTACAAGACCGGTGAAGGCAACATGAGTGCCTTGCTGGTCATTCTGTCGATCAGTGTCACGCAGGCGTTGTTCGCCGATATGGCCGGCTGGACGAATGCCCTAGTGCCGGACGCCTGGCACGAATCGGCAGTGGCCAAGGGCCTGCCGGACACCATCAATGCCGGGGACGGCTGGGTCGATCAGTATCTGGCCGGCTACGTGTGGAACCAACCGGTGCTGACCTTCGCCACCCTGTTCGGCATGAGCGACGAATCGATCGCCGGCGCCTTCCTCGGCAACATGCTGGTGGGCGTGTTGTTCCCCGCCGCGCTGTTGCTGGTCATCGTCTACTTCGGTTGGTCCCGGCGCGCCTTCCTCCGTAGACGGGTCAAGGAAAAAGGCCACTCGACTTTCCGGGATGAACTCGCCGGGTACTGGGCGATGATTACGGCAAATAGACGCACCGCCATCGCGGGTCTGTTGCTCGGCATCTTCTGCGGCCTGCAAATGCTGGTCACCCAGGGTCTGCGGGTGAAATTCGGCATTCAGAATGCCGGCACCCTGCTCGAGCGCCTGGGGTTCGACTACGGCATATCCATCAACAACACGGTGTTCGATCCGGGATACTGGTACGTCACCACCCAGGAAGCGCAGTGGGTGGGCTGGGTATTCAACAAATTTGGCGCCGACAATATGGACAACATCTACTTCGGATTCGTCAACGGCATTCCAAACCCGGCGGTTAACCCCGCGGACTGGATGTCCCTGGCGTTGATCGGCGGCGCCGCGGTGATGGCACTGCTGCACAATGAGTTTAAATTCAAAAAACCCACCCTAGAACTGGCGGTGTGGGCGATGATCGGTGGTGCGCTGATGGGTATCGGTTCCCGCCTTGGTCTCGGCTGCAACGTGGGCGCCTTCTTCGTGCGGGTTGCGCAGGGCGACACCTCGGGTTGGCTGTTCGGGCTCGGTATGATTGGCGGTGCCTACATCGGTGTTAAATTCTTCAACTGGTGGACGGAACGGCGTATGGCCAAAGAGTTTGCATCGTGCGACTTGTGACCTTTGAGTGGCATCCAGAGACTTGCTACCGGCCGCCCACACTATCAGACTCACTTGCAGAGGGGACATCATTATGAAATTCGAAAAGCGCGACGACGGAGTTTACGTGCTGGATGTCAAGGGCTACGTCTGTCCGCATCCACAGATCTACACCAAGAAGGCCCTGTCCAAGGTGCAACCCGGCGATGTGGTTGAAGTGATTTTTGACAATCCATCATCCGGAGAATCCATCGCGGCGATGTGCGAAACCACCGGCGACGAGATCCTGACCAAAAAGCACGACGGCGGCCAATTCGTGTGGGACATCGAAAAGGCATAGGGAGGGCATCATGAAGAGCAGTCTGTGGACAGTCGTCGTGTTGGTGGCCGGATTCATCGGTTTTCTGATGGGCTACAGCCTGTCCCCGATGATCGAGTCGGGCATGATCGGCGGAGCGCCCGGTACGGCCGGAATCAAGGCGGAGGTCAGTGAAGACATGCAGGAATACTATTCCAAACTTACCGATCCCGACTGAGTGCGTACTTCCCATCATGACAAACATGAACCCCAACACCCATTTCAAGCGATGCGGGGGAGGCGATCCACATTGAGAACCAGTCTTTGGGCAGCAGTTACAGCGGGCGCCGCAGTCGTTGGATTTTTGTTCGGCTTCGTGATCTCGACAAACACCGGTGTCGAACCCGGTTTCTTTGAATTGCCGGAGGCGGGAGGCTACGGCGCAGGACCGGGCGGGGGGGACGGAGGCCGCGACAACCTCAGCCGGGAGATGGAGGATTACTACAAGAAACTTCTCGAATAGCGCCGACGGCATGCCAAACAAGCTCCTCGACCCACTGCTCCTCAGACCGCGGGCCACCTATTGTGGACGAGCAAACCGGTCCCCGCTGTGACGTCGCAGTGCTGGGCGGTGGTCTCGCCGGGCTGGCCGCGGCCTACGCCCTCAACCAGGCCCATCGCCCGGTCACCGTGGTGGAACGCGGCAGCATGTCTGGCGGCCTGGCGCGTACGATCGAGACGCGGGGATTTCGCTTCGACCTGGGTGGACATCGATTCCTGACCCGCAAGGCCGGCATCGACGCATTCGTCCGTGACTTGCTCGATGGCGACTTCCTGGAGGTGACCCGGTCCAGCCGCATCCTGCTCAAGCAGAAGTGGTTCGACTACCCGCTCAAACCCATGAACGCGCTCACCGGCTTCGGCGCGGTCACCACCGCGCAGATCATGCTGGACTATCTCATCGGGCGTGTCCAAGCCCGTGTCGCGGCCAAACCGCCGGTATCGCTGGAGGATTGGGTTGTACGGCAGTTTGGACGCCGGATGTTTTCCCTGTACTTCAAAGACTACAGCGAAAAGGTCTGGGGTATCGATTGCCGGGACATCGCCATGGAGTGGGTTGAACAACGGGTGGAAGGCCTGTCCCTCGGCCGCGCGGTGGTGGAGGCGGTGCTTCCGCGCCTTC